>NZ_JAWMQR010000030.1:0-1053 GCF_033283405.1 Halioxenophilus sp. WMMB6 | reverse complement strand
TCCGATTTCTAAAATCAAGTGCACCACCTTATCCTGTAGCTTTGTAATCAACTGGTCTTATACAGCGGAACTACTTTATGAGCTACAAACACCTTACCTATTCAGAAAGAACCCTAATCAAAGACTGGATGAACAAGGGGCATAGCTACCGCGAGATTGGACGGCGTCTCAATCGGTCTCACACCACCATCTCGCGTGAGATCAAGCGAAACCTTTGGTGTGGCGAACATTATTACCTCCGTAGCGCACAGGAATTCTATGAGGCCAGAATGAAAAATCGTGCACAACGGTTTCGCCTGAAAACACCCCAAACTCGCACATATGTCATCGAAAAATTGAATCAAGGTTGGAGTCCTGAAATCATATCCGGCCGGCTACGAGAGTTCGACCCTGAAAACTATGTTTGCCACGAAGCTATTTATCAGTTTATCTATATCGAGACTCCCGAATTAACAGAAACATTAGCCAGGAAACACATTCAGCGTCGCAAAAAATACCCTTACCGAAAACCCAAAGAACGCATAAAAAACCGTACTCCAATCAGCCTAAGGCCCGCTGATGTAGATTCCCGTGAATCCATTGGTCACTGGGAAAGCGACACAATTGTAGGCGGTGATCGCAAGTCAGGATTGAATGTTATTGTCGAGCGAAACACTCGTCTGACTAACATCTCTTTTATGCCCAACAAGTCAGCGGAGCAAACTAAAAAGTCGATTATCCGCCGACTGGCCAATCACCCAGAACATCTGGTTACCTCAATTACCTATGACAACGGATCAGAAAATGTTTTTCACCAAGACATCAACGAAGCGCTCAATGTACAGTCCTATTTCTGTGAGCCATATCATAGCTGGGAAAAAGGCTCAGTCGAACAGGTGAATGGTTTAATTCGCCGTTTCTTTCCAAAGGGAACAGACTTTAGCTCAATCCCTGTATCCGAAATCAATCGCGTCGAAAAATTACTCAACAACCGCCCCAGAAAGTGCTTAAATTATCGAACACCCTATGAAGTCTACAGAGAGGCCCGTGGTGCACTTACTGATTGAATCTGGC
>NZ_JAWMQR010000029.1:0-1189 GCF_033283405.1 Halioxenophilus sp. WMMB6 | reverse complement strand
CTTGTATGGTCAAATTTCCCCATTAATTAACATTCCTTTAAAGTGAAGCCCCATAACTAGCGGCAACTAGTTATCGGAGTCCCAGCCCGATGATGCACAGATCCTAGAGATCGTTAACAAGCGTGGGCGGGACTCCGACCCGATAATTTAACTCGAACAGTCGAGGGGGCTTCGAGCCCGAATCTAGCAAGGAAGAGTTCCTATGGCAATTCGCAATTTGAGTGAACAGGGCGTCAACATTGGTGTAGATATCGGTAAGTTCAAGCTGGACTTCCACATATACGAACGAGAGTTACATTGGCAAGCGGACAACACGCCTGAAGGCATAAAGCAGTCGCTTACTCGTATTAATCGCTACAAGGTAGAACGGTTGGTGGTTGAGGCTACTGGCCGGTACGAGCTGGCATTAGTCGATAGCGCCTTTGATAAAGGATTACCCGTTGTTGTCGTTCAGCCCCTTCAGGTTCGGAGGTATGCTGGCGCCATCAACCAATTGGCTAAAACAGATAAAATCGATGCGGCCGTAATCGCCGAGTTCGGAGCCCGGGTCAAACCCCGTGTTAGCCAAGTTCAAGGCAAAAATATACGCGTAATCAAGGACCTAATCGCGCGTCGCCGGCAATTGATTGACCTACTCGTGCAGGAGAAGAACCGAAGTCAAATCATGGGTAAGCGTATGGAGGCTTCGCACAAGCGCATTCTTAAAGCCATCGAGAAGGAGATCGAGTGGGTTGAAAACAGGCTCGATATTGCCGTCCAGAAAGAGTCGGCCTGGTCTCATAAGCGAGATCTTTTGCTCTCTGTACCGGGCGTTGGTCGCACAATGGTATACACCCTCCTCGCCGATTTCCCGGAGCTAGGCACGCTTAACAACAAAGAAGCGGCTGCATTAACGGGGTTAGCACCTATTAATCGCGACAGCGGAAAGCTTAAAGGCAAGCGCAGAATTTACGGAGGACGAGGCGCTATCCGTAAAACGATGTACATGGCCATGCTCAGCGCTATTCAATGTAACAATATTTTAAAGAACTTTTACCACGCGCTGGTGGCAAAAGGAAAACATAAAAAGGTCGCTATCGTTGCCTGCATGCGCAAGTTAATCACTATGCTTAATGCTATGGTTCGCGACGATGTTGCTTGGGCTTACTAAAGGTAAATTTAACTGGGTTGACACCACAGTCGCTTGTTA
>NZ_JAWMQR010000028.1:0-1315 GCF_033283405.1 Halioxenophilus sp. WMMB6 | reverse complement strand
GTGATCCTATACCACTTTCGTTGACACTTTTTATGCACATAGACTTTCATATTCCATAGGTGATTGAAAGCCTAATGTGCTGTGTAACCTCTCTCGATTATAAAATTCAATGTACTCAATGATATACGCAGTTGCTTCTATCTGATCATCAAACTGAACCTGATGTATCAGCTCCGCTTTCATGCTATGGAAGAAGGATTCAACTACGGCATTATCTAGCGGTGTAGCCTTTCTGCTCATACTACGCGTCAAGCCAGCTGACTCGACAAGCTCACGGTATTCATGCGCCGCATATTCAACACCTTGGTCAGAGTGGAAGATGCAGCCGGATGATACCGCATTGCGAGACAAAGCCATCATCAATGCGCTCTTGGTAAGCTCCGTATTACGCTGCCGACTAAAAGACCAACCGACGACTCTACGGCTAAAAAGATCAATGACGACAGCATGGTAGAGCCAGCCTTTACCCGTTCTAATATGAGTAAAATCTCCAGCCCACTGGACACCTTGAGCGTCAGCAGGAGGAGCTTTTGCTAGCGCGTTATCCGTTCCTGCATAAAATTGATGCTGTCCGGGCCTCCACACATAGAGCCCCGTTGTCGATGCCTTAATACCAAGCTCTTTCATCAGCCTGTTAATACGGCGGACACTGCAGGAAAAGCCTTTCCTGCATAATTCAGCGTGTAACCTTGGCGCACCATAAGCACGCTTAAAGCCTTGGTGCACCTCAGTGATAGCTGACATCAATTCAAGATCGTATTGTCGGTGCTGGCTTATTGAGCGCTTACGCCAAGCGTAGTAGCCACCACGTGTCACCCCATAGAGATCACATAATTTACGAACATCTCTACCTTCACGATTCTTCTCGATGAGTTCGAAGATTTTTACTTTGTCTTTACGAAGAACCGTTCGGCCTTTTTTAATAGATCTAACTCATCTTCTCTTTGAGCCAAATCCTTCTCAAGCTTTCGAATGCGCTTTTCAGCTTCGCGCAATTTCTGCTCAGCCTCTTTTTCTTTATTGGATTTGCTAGGGCGCGGCACTGGCGTTTCCTTAATCTTTTGTCTTTCAGCCAGAGGATTACCTCTAAGTTCACCTCGGCGATACTCCATTTGCCAGCGATAGACCATGACAGGATGCAGGCCGAGTGTATCTGCAATATCTTTGGCCATAACGCTAGGGTTGTTTGCAAGCTTAACAACCATCTTTTTAAATTCTAGCGTATATCGATCATAATGACGCTTTCTAGTTTGCCCCATATTCTTACCCTTTAGATTGACAGAAAATACTGTCAACTAAAGTGGTATAGGTTCAG
>NZ_JAWMQR010000026.1:0-1830 GCF_033283405.1 Halioxenophilus sp. WMMB6 | reverse complement strand
TCGCCCCTATGAAGCCAGAGTTTCAAACGGATCTGATACCAATTGTGCCGAGTAACTGGCTCTCCGCTTCCTGGCAAGTCCTCAATAATTTCAATTCCGGTACGCATCTTTCTGACTTCTAACGCCGCCAGCACAGGCCGGAGCTGTGTTGCTTGGTTTGTGCTAGCGTAGCGTTAAAGTACAAACCAAGCAACACAGCGGAGGTCCAGCCCACGAAGTGGGCGATTGTGCCTGGCCTTGTTATAACCTTTGCACTCAAAGGCCAAACACTCCAAAAAAAACCAAAAACGCACCAACAATGGACCATAAAGAATTTAAAAATATGCTCCACCAATTCCTACTGATAGTATCTGTTACGATACACCTACAATATAAATATTGTCCCATGAGAATATAAATACCAACTAGAAGCATCAATTCAAACACTGGCAGCTTTGCTATGTACGACCCTTCATATCCAGCTTCGGGATGAATTGAAAAGTGCATCGCCCATAAAAAGAAAACAAAATAGAAAATGGATAGTACGATTCCTATTAATTTTACAATCTTAATTTTCTTGGCATCGATGTGCATATTTGGTAAGTATTTAGTTATAACGCCCGGCACAGAGGTAGTTTTGGAGTGGAACGGTTTGAGTTTGAGGGTCAAGCCTTACATTTGACAGTCGGTGTAAAATGTAAGGCCTGACCCCTTGACCCGGTATGACCCCTTGACCCGGTATACGGTTAACTGATGCAGACGGCCAACATTATGGCGATCAGCATTAATATTATTAAATTCAGGTAACTCTGGGGAGGTTTCTGTAAATTGGTTTATTGCAATCGGAGCTAATCGTGATGATCGAGCTCTACGAACAGCGCCCACCTGTGCTAAGTGCGGAAGATTTGAATATATTAGGTTTGCCATTCGACGAATATCATCATCTACAGGTCTGACTGCTAACACCTCCAAAAACCTTTGATATTCAGCGATAACGCTAGCCATATTACTTCCTTATAGTTCGAATGTTAGTTTTCGACTGCAGAGGCTATGAAGGCACATAACGCCTCAAGAACCGGCGCAGTTTACTGCGTCCGGTTGCTTGACTTGTTAAAAGTTGATTGCTCCAAACGTTCAGCAAGCCATACCTTGATAATGGACTGGCGCGTGACACCTAGACGTGAAGCTTCTTTATCGAGGGACTCAATCATCCAGGTTGGAAAATCAACGTTGACTCGCTTCTGAGTTTGATTGGGGCGTTTTATTGTTGATAGATCAAGCTCATCGACGATATCCGATTGGTTATCGTCGAATTTCTTATCCAGTGATTTAGCTTTCATACAGTGCCACCTCAGCTTCCCGGGACCGCCTGACAGATATAATCCGAATCTTATCCTCACGGTAGGTAATAATGGCAGACCAATGCTTCCCGCCGATCATGCCGACCACCAAGGCCCTGGGCTCGTCCTCTGACTTAGCCATAATTTCAATAAAATCAGGGTCTTGCCAGACAGCTTGGGCTTGAACAAAGTCAATCCCATGCTTTTTCTGGTTAGATTCACTCTTCTTTGGGTCAAATTCAAAAGAATACATAGGTATAGAAAATATACCTTTATGGAGGGACTGGCAAGATGTAATTTTAGACTTTTAACGCCCCGCTAAACGGCGAGCGGTAGCGAGCCCGGTGGAGGCCGCGCTTTTTGTGGCCGTAACGAATTTGAGCGGCTTGTATGGTCAAATTTCCCCATTAATTAACATTCCTTTAAAGTGAAGCCCCATAACTAGCGGCAACTAGTTATCGGAGTCCCAGCCCGATGATGCACAGATCCTAGAGATCGTTAACAAGCGTGG
>NZ_JAWMQR010000025.1:0-1897 GCF_033283405.1 Halioxenophilus sp. WMMB6 | reverse complement strand
AAAAAGGTCGCTATCGTTGCCTGCATGCGCAAGTTAATCACTATGCTTAATGCTATGGTTCGCGACGATGTTGCTTGGGCTTACTAAAGGTAAATTTAACTGGGTTGACACCACAGTCGCTTGTTAGGCGCGTCACAGCACTTGACTTAAAATTGATTTTATTTCTCTTGCTCCTGGAGGGCCATCTCCATACGACCATCGCTGCTCATTTATATTGAAACCGAAGCGGTCATATTTTCCTGAATAAAGACCACCAGAATCTCCTTTTCTTCGCTTTCTGGTAAATACGTCAACCCATTCATTACCACCGTGGCATATTGATACTTCGTTACCGCTAGATAGTTTGACTGTTGTGAGTTTCTTGTTTTTTGATGGGCTTTCTAAAATTGCTAGGGCTAGTTCACTAAGATTTGATAGAAGGTTATTTTCTTCCAATACGCAGTACAAATGCTTACAAGCACGACGAGGGTCATTAACAGGAACTCCTTTCCTGTGTTTCTTGAAATCAGGACAGGTGCAAGTCATTTCAGAGACCGAGACATTATATGTTGTGTTTTCGTCACTGTATGATTCGACTTCTTGGTCTGGAATAGACTCGCTTTCTGGGATAGAGAGCGTAGGGTTATCAATTTTCACCACTTCAAATACTTGCTTGGGTTTAGCTGGGATTTTTTGAGGAGAAGAATTAACTTTTTCATCAGGAGCCTCTTCTTCATCACGCCCCATGAAATATGCAACCACCAAAATAACAAATACTACGATGACTATGGTTGTAATCATAACTCTCTCTTTCGCCTAACGCCTCGGGTTGGGGCGCGACGTCAGGAGCGTCCCAGCCAACGGCGACAACCCCGATTTGTTAGCACTTTTTAGTTTTGAGCTGGCTTCTAATTTACGCACTTGAAGCGAATCTCGGTTTTGGGAAAATTGCCAAATATGTATGGCGGCTTCGAATCAATGGATTCTAGAACCTCCACGCTCTTTTCCGTTTTTTGGCATTCCACATATGCCTCACGCATTGCATCAGCTTTAAGTGTGCCCATACCAGTGAAGCCTGTAGCAGCCTGACGAGAAACCATGTAGGTATCATTGCCCATTGGCACCACACCTGAGTTTGATGCGCACCCCGCCAATAAGCATATAGGAATAACGTATTTTAAATTCATAGCTTTCTCGATTATGTAGAGTGCTAACGCCCCAGCCAGCGGCGAGTGGAGCATCGCGTAACGAGTCCAGCAAAAGCCACGCTTTTAGTGGCTTTTGCGCGCTGGGCTGGTTTGTTAGGTTTTATTTGCATGGATACTGTTTCTCTACGAATTCAAGGAAGACCGCCATGAACTCTGCGTCTTTAGGATAACTAGATGCCGCTAAAAATTTGTCTAGACTCTCAATTATTTCGAAATATGCTTGGTTCATGCATATTCCTTGAGGCATTTTATCTAGCACCTCGTTAGGAACATTTTGCCCATGTTCCTTCCTTAGCTGAACGAACATGTCCATCATATAACCGTCTCGTAGTCCCTCAATGAATCCGATTACATGTACAGCTTCCTTTATTTCCTCTTTGGAGAGTTCAGATTCTTTATTTGTATTTTCTGCTTCTATGTACATCACAGCAGAATCTATTCTTTTATCCCACTCCTCAAAGGTACCCCACGTATAGGCCGTGGAATATACTTCCACAGAAATGATTAATATATAAAATCCTAATAAATATTTCTTCATTCTCGACAGAAACCTAACGCCTTGCTTTGGGGCAGCCGGAACAGAGTGATCCTATACCACTTTCGTTGACACTTTTTATGCACATAGACTTTCATATTCCATAGGTGATTGAAAGCCTAATGTGCTGTGTAACCTCTCTCGATTATAAAATTCAATGTACTCAATGATATAC
>NZ_JAWMQR010000024.1:0-2020 GCF_033283405.1 Halioxenophilus sp. WMMB6 | reverse complement strand
GCTTGTTAACGATCTCTAGGATCTGTGCATCATCGGGCTGGGACTCCGATAACTAGTTGCCGCTAGTTATGGGGCTTCACTTTAAAGGAATGTTAATTAATGGGGAAATTTGACCATACAAGCGCATGTTGTCGGACTGGTTTTCCGCTGCGCTTCAAACCAGCCGCAAATGCGGGCGTTAGAACTTATGCGTACAAACAGCATCCATAAAAAATTATTACCGATTATAGGGATATTGTCCTTAACAGTAGCCGGATTTGATTACATTGTTCGGACGTATACTCTGGGATGGACCGAGGCTGGAATTTCACAGATGACGGTGTTTCTATCGCCTCTGGTATATTTCGCCCTGCTGACAGTAGCTGTGTTTAATTTACGAAATTTGGCCCAGAATCGTTCAGAACGTACCCATATCATAACTGCGATACTACTGATTTTGTGTACGGTAGTGGTTTTAACCCAAGTGTATTTCAGGAAGCAGGCTGTGGGCAGCGCGACTTACTCTGTCGTGACTCCACTATTTGTTTCAGGTTTGCCATTTTCATTATTAACTTTTCTGGTTTTTTTCGGAAAAAAAGAGAGAGCTTTCAAAGTTATCTAGTTTGCCTGGTTTGTGTTTTTTGGTTTGTAGTTCCAATTGGTATCGACACTCTCTATTTAACTCAAGGTGGTTATCGCGGACCAGGATCTTTCCAAGTTGCGGTCATCAGTACTACGTATGACCTTATTCAATATATTGCGGCATTTGGTGTGTTTGTAGCATTAATAACCACGCTAACCATCTGTGTAGTAACTATATATCGAGTTTTCAAGGCTAAGGGTATAGCACGTCTATATACTATCGCTGTAGGGGGGTCAATTTTAGCTCTATCAATCCAATTTATTAATTGGGGTGGGTTCGTTTGGGATTAAGGGCTTACCAAGATGTTCTAACAAGTTTGTCAACAGGACTTTTTTTGCTACGCTCCGTTTTGCGGTGGCTTCGCCACTATACCGCAAAACTCCACTTCACAAAAAATGCCTGTTACAAAGGCGTTAAGTGCACGCCCGATTATGAATATCGAAGTGTTAAAAAAGTCCATTTGGATTATTCCGGTGGCTATGTCGGGGCCGATCATTCGAGAACTTTTGGGAGTATCTGAGGGGGTTTCAGCTGGAGTCTGGGTCGCCTTGTTAGCGGCCTCAGTGGCCATTGCCGCGCTTGCTTACTTCATTGAAGTTAATGTTCTAAGGACGCGTGCCGAAGGCCCAGACAACTCACCAATAAGGTGGTACCAATCACCTGTATTTTGGTTGCTCATCCCAATGGTGGCTATATGTGCCTATTTTCTGTCCAAATAGCACTTAACAATCAATCAATGTCGCCTGGCCACAATAAGCGCGGCCTCCACCTGACTCGGATAGTAATGAAGTTTGCACTCAAAGCACTGGTTTTATGGTCGCTGTTACAATCATTCATAGGTGTAACGTTGGTTGCCGTTCAGAAAACAACATGGATAAAACTGTTAGGTAAGCACGAGGATTCTTTATTTTGGGTAGTTTTAGGTATTTACCCGTTAAGTTGTTTAGCGCTTTTGGTCGGTGTCGTAACGTCCATTTATGGTTTATTCCTTAGGCGTAGAAAACAAGAGGTGGGTGTACTATTGTTGTCAATCGCATGTATAGGTTGTTCTTGGTACTTTGCCCTCAATATTATTTTTAGGCCATTACACTAGTGTATTTCGTAAATAATATTCTAACAATCGCAGTCATGTTCGGCCGCCGTGCGGCCTGGACTTCCTTACGCCCATGCTGCGGGCGTTAGGCAAATGGAATAGGAGATCGCAAAATATTAGTACACATTCTCATCGGAATAGGTATTCCCTCGGTTTTGCTATTAAATGCTTTTGTAGTGCCAGATTCAATCAGTAAGTGCACCACGGGCCTCTCTGTAGACTTCATAGGGTGTTCGATAATTTAAGCACTTTCTGGGGCGGTTGTTGAGTAATTTTTCGACGCGATTGATTTCGGATACAGGGAT
>NZ_JAWMQR010000023.1:0-3006 GCF_033283405.1 Halioxenophilus sp. WMMB6 | reverse complement strand
ATAGAAGCTTGACGATGTCCTACTCTCACATGGGGAGACCCCACACTACCATCGGCGATGCGTCGTTTCACTACTGAGTTCGGGATGGGGTCAGGTGGTTCCAACGCTCTATGGTCGTCAAGCAATTCGGTTGCCGTCGCTGCCTTTCGCAACGCCAGCTAATAGGGGTGGTCGATAAAGTCTGATATTACTGTGCGTGCTCCGGCTCTCACCTGAACTCGCCACTCTCACTAGCAACCAGCTTCTCTGTCCGCGATTATCGTTATCGCTCAGATAATGCCTTCAGTTATATGGTCAAGCCTCACGGGCAATTAGTACTGGTTAGCTCAACGCCTCACAACGCTTACACACCCAGCCTATCAACGTCTTAGTCTTAAACGGCCCTTTAGGGGACTCAAGGTCCCAGGGAAAGCTTATCTTGAAGGAGGCTTCCCGCTTAGATGCTTTCAGCGGTTATCCCGTCCGAACGTAGCTACCGGGCAATGCCATTGGCATGACAACCCGAACACCAGAGGTTCGTTCACTCCGGTCCTCTCGTACTAGGAGCAACTCTTCTCAACTTTCCAACGCCCACGGCAGATAGGGACCGAACTGTCTCACGACGTTCTAAACCCAGCTCGCGTACCACTTTAAATGGCGAACAGCCATACCCTTGGGACCGGCTTCAGCCCCAGGATGTGATGAGCCGACATCGAGGTGCCAAACACCGCCGTCGATGTGAACTCTTGGGCGGTATCAGCCTGTTATCCCCGGAGTACCTTTTATCCGTTGAGCGATGGCCCTTCCATACAGAACCACCGGATCACTATGACCTACTTTCGTACCTGCTCGACTTGTCAGTCTCGCAGTCAAGCTGGCTTGTGCCATTACACTAACCTCCTGATTTCCGACCAGGATTAGCCAACCTTCGTGCTCCTCCGTTACTCTTTGGGAGGAGACCGCCCCAGTCAAACTACCCACCAGACACTGTCCGCAACCCAGATAATGGGCCAGCGTTAGAACCCCAAACATACCAGGCTGGTATTTCAACGGCGGCTCCACATGGACTAGCGTCCACGCTTCAAAGCCTCCCAGCTATCCTACACAAGTAGGCTCAGAGTTCAGTGTCAAGCTATAGTAAAGGTTCACGGGGTCTTTCCGTCTAGCCGCGGGAACGCAGCATCTTAACTGCGATTTCAATTTCACTGAGTCTCGGGTGGAGACAGCGTGGCCATCATTACGCCATTCGTGCAGGTCGGAACTTACCCGACAAGGAATTTCGCTACCTTAGGACCGTTATAGTTACGGCCGCCGTTTACCGGGGCTTCGATCAAGAGCTTCGCCTAAGCTAACCCCATCAATTAACCTTCCGGCACCGGGCAGGCGTCACACCCTATACGTCCACTTACGTGTTTGCAGAGTGCTATGTTTTTAATAAACAGTTGCAGCCACCTGGTCACTTCGACTGCCAACAGCTTACGGAGCAAGTCCTTCACCGTCAGCAGCGTACCTTCTCCCGAAGTTACGGTACCATTTTGCCTAGTTCCTTCACCCGAGTTCTCTCAAGCGCCTTGGTATTCTCTACCTGACCACCTGTGTCGGTTTCGAGTACGGTTCTTTGTTACCTATGCTTAGAAGCTTTTCCTGGAAGCAGGGCATCAACCACTTCGTTCTTCAAAGAAGAACTCGTCATCACCTCTCGGCCTTAAGATCCCGGATTTGCCTAAGATCTCAGCCTACTAGCTTAAACGCGGACTACCAACGCCGCGCTGGCCTAGCCTTCTCCGTCCCTCCATCGCAGTAACAAAAAGTACGGGAATATTAACCCGTTTCCCATCGACTACGCCTTTCAGCCTCGCCTTAGGGGCCGACTAACCCTGTCCCGATTAACGTTGGACAGGAACCCTTGGTCTTCCGGCGAGGGGGTTTTTCACCCCCTTTATCGTTACTCATGTCAGCATTCGCACTTCTGATACCTCCAGCATGCTTCTCAACACACCTTCAGCGGCTTACAGAACGCTCCCCTACCATGCACAAGTGCATCCGCAGCTTCGGTTTACAGTTTGAGCCCCGTTAAATCTTCCGCGCAGGCCGACTCGACTAGTGAGCTATTACGCTTTCTTTAAAGGATGGCTGCTTCTAAGCCAACCTCCTAGCTGTCTGTGCCTTCCCACATCGTTTCCCACTTAACTGTAATTGGGGACCTTAGCTGGCGGTCTGGGTTGTTGCCCTCTCGACGACGGACGTTAGCACCCGCCGTCTGTCTGCCAGGATTGTACTCCTCGGTATTCGGAGTTTGCATGGGGTTGGTAAGTCGGGATGACCCCCTAGCCCAAACAGTGCTCTACCCCCGAGGGTAAGACCTGACGCACTACCTAAATAGTTTTCGGGGAGAACCAGCTATCTCCCGGCTTGATTAGCCTTTCACTCCGACCCACAGCTCATCCGAATCTTTTTCAACAGATGGCGGTTCGGTCCTCCAGTGCCTGTTACGGCACCTTCAACCTGGCCATGGGTAGATCGCCGGGTTTCGGGTCTACTGCCTGCAACTTAACGCCCTATTAAGACTCGATTTCTCTACGGCTCCCCTATTCGGTTAACCTTGCTACAGACAGTAAGTCGCTGACCCATTATACAAAAGGTACGCCGTCACAGAACAAGTCTGCTCCGACTGCTTGTACGCACACGGTTTCAGGATCTATTTCACTCCCCTCTCCGGGGTTCTTTTCGCCTTTCCCTCACGGTACTGGTTCACTATCGGTCAGTTAGGAGTATTTAGCCTTGGAGGATGGTCCCCCCATCTTCAGACAAGATAACACGTGTCCCGCCCTACTTAATATGTCATCACTGTGCTTTCGTGTACGGGGCTATCACCCTGTATCGCCCAACTTTCCAGATGGTTCCACTAACACAATAACAATCGGCTACTCCCCTTTCGCTCGCCGCTACTCAGGGAATCTCGGTTGATTTCTTTTCCTCCGGGTACTTAGATGTTTCAGTTCCCCGGGTTCGCCTCTTACACCTATG
>NZ_JAWMQR010000022.1:0-3094 GCF_033283405.1 Halioxenophilus sp. WMMB6 | reverse complement strand
GCAAGCTTAACAACCATCTTTTTAAATTCTAGCGTATATCGATCATAATGACGCTTTCTAGTTTGCCCCATATTCTTACCCTTTAGATTGACAGAAAATACTGTCAACTAAAGTGGTATAGGTTCAGCGGCGAAGCCGCAGAGTGGAGGTCCGGCCCCGAAGGGGCTAACGTGGTTGTGATTGTTAGGTGTTTTGACCGCACAGACTGTTACCTAAGCTCATACGAAACACATGGTGTTGCTCAATATCTTGGTAGGTGCGGACTATTTCATAGCCCGGCTCAAGAATGCTTTTTTGAACATCTGAATTTCCGCAGGCTTGATCTTTAAACCAGTTGATATTGCTTTCCTTTACTTTTTCGATATCAATTTCGCTGGCCGGCAGCAACAGCGTGTAATGAAAAACTACCGCTGGAAATTCTACCGATACCGAATCCAGTCTTGTGATTGAATCAATCATTTGAGGTGTTTGAGAATTACCAGCTGCCGCAAATCGATTCAACTGCTCAATATCCTTGCTCCTACCATCAATGACTATCCATAAAGCGGCAATCGCCACTACGAGAATCAATGAAACTCCACCTATGGTTCGATACATGACCGACACCTAACGCCCGCAGCATGGGCCGACTGAAGCGAAGCGTAAGGAGGTCCAGGCCGCAACGCGGCCGAACATGGCTGCGATTGTTAGAATAAGTGCCTTTACCTTGCCGTGCACTGAGGCCGAAAGTTTACCGCTAAAAATGCGGACCACCATACCCAAACCTACTAATTAATTTTCGCGGACCACGAAGAGCAAAACTGCAAAGCCTGGCCCACCACTTTAGCAATTGACCAGCTACCACTTTTCGGTAGCTGATAGTAACTGCACTACCTTTCAAAATTGCACGGACCAATATATTCCGTGTACTACACTCTTTCCGTTTGCCTCTGACAACAGAAATACAAATATTCTAACGCCCTAATAACGGGCCGCAACGCAGGCGCAAAGCGCCGGAGTGGAGGTCCGAGCCAGCTTGCTGGCGGGCGTTGATTAGATTGTTATACGTTTTTTCATGCTATTACGCACCATACTTCCTTAGTTCTGGATACGCCAGCGTTACAACAATGAGGATAAGCATTACCACAACTTTTACCGCAAGCTGTATAAGTGAATTACGCCAAACCGCTCTAGAACCTTCCATGTTACTCCACTCTCCAGGCATATCATCATCGAGAGTTACAAGATGACCAATAGCTGCCCAGATAGATAAAGCACATGCACTATAAATATATGGAACAGATGCAAAGACGGATAGAACCACTAATACCGCTGCCATAAATAGCGTTGAGTAAAGTATATTTTTCTTTTCTACGCTGCTCATTCGGTACTTACGTATAACGCTTTTGTAAAAGGCGCGACGCCAGGAGCGTCCTTTTGACAAACTTGTTAACTGTTGCCTGCGCCATAAGTGATACTAATTTTATTGAAAAAGCCCCATTTTGATTCGGCTTTGTATTCGGAGCCATTCAGACTCCTTTCTACGTTTAATTCAGTGTTAGACAGCCATTTTAGGCCCGGCGAGACGTTTTTCGGATGACCGTCAATAATATAAATATTGCCGCCCTCGTTTTTCAGATCATCGCTAAAGTCGATAATAGAAATTTGGGTGCTAAAACCTGTGGTTGCACCACAGTCTCTTTGAAACACCACCGCCTTGTGCTTCCCATCGGGAGATACAACTTGTGAATATACTTCATTCCCGCACATATCGCTTGTTGCGTAAATAAATAAACCGGCTATTGCTAGCGGAACGCCAATTACCGGAACACCCAACGAAAATGCAATTTTCTTCCAGAGCTTCATAGACAGTTAACGCCGTAATATGGGGCAGCCGGAACAGAGTGAAGCGGCGAGTAGGCTGTCCCAGCCCGCGCCCTGCGCGGGCGACATGATTACTTTGTTATACACTTTACTTTAACCCTGGGTAAACACTACGAATACCGGTTATGACACTAACAGCAATGCCGCCCAAGATAACCAGATTGCTAAGCAAAAAGACTCCATCGTTAACCTTTTGGTATAGATACAGCCCGGTGAACACTACCAAGACTACACAAAGCATCGAAAAACTCCCGAGCAGGAAAGCTTTGGAGTCAGAATACTCGCGGCTCGAAATCAGGCCGCTGATAAATGCACTTAAAAAAATCAATAATCCTATAGCAACCCAATTCATCTTCGAGCTCGATCATTCTTGTGTATAACGCCGCCAGCAACTGCCGGAGTGAATTGGCTACTTTTTTGCTTCTTTTTGCAAAAAAGAAGACAGTTTACGGAGGTCAGATTGGCTGGCCTTGTTACGTGTTTGCACTTGATATTTCACCATCAGTTAAATTTATATTGTATACATCACCGTTAAAGTCCGTCACGATGGCAATGTTTTTGTGCAATTCTAGCCCCTCGGTAAATATGTCTGGGCCAGATGAACTCCACATTTTTTCACCCGCCTGGGTATAACATCCAATCTCTAGCTCGCCCCACGTAAGAAGGCAGCTCCTATCTTGAAGCCAGAAAACACCAAAGCATGTAGCGAAATCGACTTTTACACACCAGTTCAATTCGAGCGAAGGTAAGGAAAGTGAATATAGAGCATCACCCGAGGCCATATAAAGAGATTCGCCGTCAAATGCCACTGAGTTTTCGTTAACTCCTGTAGCACCACCAACCCCCAACAATATTGCGGAAGCTAACGTCGCGCCGTTTTCCCTTACAATTACACCATGTGCAGATACATGTTGATACTCATCACTGCGACAGTATTCGTGACTATAGGCTCTCGGATTGTCAGCTGAATTACGAGAGTAAACTGGCTCATCTCTTAACGTAACTTCGTAATTTCCAAATACTTGATTCATGGTTCTAGTACACGTAACGCCCGCATTTGCGGCTGGTTTGTAGCGAAGCGGAAAACCAGTCCGACAAGATGCGCTTGTATGGTCAAATTTCCCCATTAATTAACATTCCTTTAAAGTGAAGCCCCATAACTAGCGGCAACTAGTTATCGGAGTCCCAGCCCGATGATGCACAGATCCTAGAGATCGTTAACAAGCGTGGG
>NZ_JAWMQR010000021.1:0-3846 GCF_033283405.1 Halioxenophilus sp. WMMB6 | reverse complement strand
CACATGGTACAACGCGCCAGCAAACTCAATTCGTAGAGGCCTCGCCATAACCCACTCCGGATTCTTAGAGAGATTTCTGGCCTATGCTAGAGTAATTTTGCGGAATGTCAAATGTAAGGCCTGACCCGAATGGCACTTACTTAAGCGCATACACCTTCTATATTCTGTTTTTTCCCAGGCCTGTTCCACTCACGTTGTTTAGGTGGGTGGCCATGTAGCCTAATGTCCCTTTGTGCATCAAGGCGTGGTTTCATTAGCAATGAATAAGGCTTTTGTCTGCGCTTTATAGCTCTCGGCTCAACGCGGCCAGCCCTTTTGCCTACCTGCTGTTGTGCAATAAGTTGAAACAGTTTTCGTTGCTGACTGGGGTCAAACGAATGCAATTGCCCACTCCAAATCAACCAAAGCTGAACGGTATGTTTAAAGCTCAGCATACGCGGTAACACACCAGCTAATTTTGCTGATTCCGCCATAATAATTCTAATTAAATTGTATGCTAATAAATATACCCACATTTCCTTCTCAGCCATTTCTGGTGTTCGACATGACAAGGTCTCCATACCCATGGTGGTTTTGATATTTCTAATATCCAGCTCAATGTGCCAACGACTTTGGTATAGCTCCTTTAATGCATGCTTTGATGTTTCTTTTTCACTCAACAAAGTCGTTATCAATATTTTATTTTTAGTTTTCAATTCCCGGATGACTAGTTCTTCAGGTAAATTGTCGTAACATTCTTCACTCATCCAATCAGGACGTTGTTTCGGCTTTGTGATGACGATTAGGTGATCGCTGTTTCCCAGCCGCTTGCCCTTTCGAAAATCAACCTTGCGCTTTCTACCACCCTGCTGTTCGAAGACTACATCTATCGAGCGCTCTTGGCACTCGGCAAGCAAATAGTAGCTACCATAAAGTGAGTCCCCCAAAAGAATATCGCCTGCTTTAAAGCTAGGCAGTATCGAGCGTAATAGCGCATGTTCGCTGCCGCCTTTCCCTTTGTAAGGCCCCATGGCTGCATCTAATACAGCACCACTAGCCAAACAGGTTGCGCCAACAATTCGTACGATTGGAAAACCCAACCCCGGCTTTTGTGCACTTTGCTGTGGATACGCCCGTTGATTTTGAGGTGTATCGGGCAGAGTTACTGTCGTGCCATCAATAATATATACAGACCGGCCCTGCCACCGCCAATCTTGGATTATGTTCTCAGTTAATAAGCGTCCCGTTGTTCTTACCAGCGACGAAACAAGGTCAGTAGGCAGCCGTTGGCGTGCGCGACAATAGGCTCCGGTGTAGCTACTGCAAGGCTTGAGCCCATGAGCGATTCGAGATAATGCCGATTCATTAACGATCCTTTGGCACGAACGGTCGGACTGCATGGCTTGTGCCAAAAACAGCGATAGCGTTTCAGTTGGTGGAAATAAACGCTCACGATGCTCCGGCAATAACTCTTCTAGCGTGTCGAACAACTCTGGAGCTGTCAGCAAATTGAAAAAGCTTACCGAATTTTGCGCAGAAGTTTCTGACCGGATTATTTCCCGTTGCTGCTTACATCGAATATGTTTAGCATTCATAGAAAGCTGGCCCCTTGGTGAGAGTGGAATCTTTGGCGAGGTGAAGCTCCACCATTGGACCAGCTTTTTCTAATTTAAATCAATACCTTAGCCTTAAGTAAGTGCCATTCAGGCCTGACCCCAGCGCTTGCTCGTTGAAGAAAGAGCTAAAAGAAACCCCGCTATTAGCTCCTTATAGATTCGCTAAAGTTTCAAAAAAAGACGGAGCACCAACAGATACAAGCACAGGGTACACTATCTGATTACTCTGATTTTGGTTGTACCCCGTTTAAAGGAAATGGTTCGAGTTCGGGATATCGCGAAATTATTCTTCCCATCGCCTCGGTATAAAGATATGAAGCAGAAAACATAATTGCTTTACGCATGGCTCTTTGAAGATCCTTATCCTCTATAGATCTAGCACTTACTTCTACTCTTCCAAGAGCTTCGTGGCATTGAAGAAGCTCACCTAATAACTTTTCAGCAAAATCTTTGTTCATGGTTAACCTATTAAATTAGTAGGGGTGTGGACTACAACCCAATGCACTTGAGCAGGTGGTTTCACATCTTGCAATCCATGGCCCAGAGTTGTTACCAACTAACCCATAGTCAAGTGCTTTTTCAATACATTTGTCCTTACATTGCAATCTAATTTCGGCGCAATTTGGTCCATTTCTATCAGTATCGGCACTGGGACAATCAGTATCGTCCGCCAACTCATCAGCCGCATCATGTCCGGCATCCTCCGGATCTTCTGGGCATCTAAAATAACCGTAAGCAAACCCAAGCCCTGTACCAACCCCAGTACCCAATAAACCGCCAGCGGCTGAACCACCTGAGGCACCGAGTAAAGTGCCTCCTCCCGGCTCTACAATAGTTCCACCGACGCCGCCTAACAAGCTTCCTATGGTGGAACCGACTCGATTGCCGCTAAATGCCCCAGCTGCAGATGACGCAATCAAGCATGCTCTATCGGGCGCAAGTCCCATAGAATCGGTATATATAATTGGGTTTTGATTTACATACCCATAAGTATTAATCCCACCATTGAGTCCAATGGGATCACTCTGAATATATCGCCCAATCTCCGGATCATAATCCCGATAGTAGTTATAATAAAGCCCACTAACCTCATCCGCATGCTGCCCAGGAAACCGCGTCTCAATATCCAACGCGTTAACCTCTTCATTCACCGCCCCAAACGGCTCATAATCCGCCTGCCAAACCACGTTCTGCGCCTGGTCCGTTACCACCTGAGGCGTGCCCAAATGATCGTTATGCACAAAGTAGAGCTTACTATCAGCTTGCACCAGTGTGCTCGCTAGCAAAAACCAGGTACTGAACAGTGTTGTTCCAACCCAGCGGGCAATTTTAATGAAAGAGCGCATAGTCAGCTGGCTTCCAATTTCCATAATAATATTAATTCCCTGCATCTTATTGTCCCCCAACCAACAGTAAGCCAACCGATTCTGTGGTGTGCGTGGTTTCGTTGTCGAGTGACTGTTCCTCCTGGGAATAGAGGGTGACGCCGGTTGCCGTAAGTGACGTTTGGTCGTAGCGGGCAACCGCTGAATCTCCACCGGTCTTCGTTTGCATCTTACTGCCCACAATCAAGCGGGTAAGATCTTCGCCGCTGAGGTCAACCACCTGCTCGTAACCACTGTCAGTAACAGCAACATCTGTCACCAACACCTGCAACGTTGTACTACTACCATCCACGGTCCCAGCAACAGCCTCTATCGCGATCCAGTGGATATCGTCGTTGGCACTGCGAACATAGTCATCCGCATCCGCCTCGGTTATAGCCGCTGCAAAACTGTTGGTCCGAATGTTACCCACACGGGCAAACGCAGGGTCAGGGTCGTTGGTGCTGCCGAGGCTGGCGAAAACAACCGGTGTGGTACTAAAGGCCGAGGTAAAGGTGACCGTATCAAACTGGCTATTGGTGGTAGTGGCCGTAGCCGTGCTGTGCACGCCTGCCTCAATTTGAATAGCAGAGCCACCCACACTTAAGGTGTGCACACCCGGCGTAGATACCAGATAACTGATAAACTCACTGCCGTGGCTGCCATCGGTTTGATAGGCCCACTCCTCCAGCTTCACTTCGAACCCTTCCACTGTCACGTTTCGAATACGCGGGTGCGAGGCATAGGGGTCAGGCCTTACATTTCACACAACCGACTCTAACGCCTTAACCGCCCTACTTACCGTTGCGTAACTCACCCCAAAATAACGACCAACCTCAGCTAAGCTGTAATGGCCGCTGCGATACGCCTGTGCCATAGCCTCATTT
>NZ_JAWMQR010000020.1:0-3910 GCF_033283405.1 Halioxenophilus sp. WMMB6 | reverse complement strand
AAATCAGGCATGTTTTGGAAGTTTATCATGCATAACAATCGCAGGCATGTTCTCCAAATACCTTCGGTATTTGGCTGGACCTCCTTACGCGTTGCTTCAGTCGGCCCATGCTGCGGGCGTTAGAACAAATTGGTACTGAGATGGAAATTCATAATTTTGACATTAGAAGGGATTTAGATTTTTATCTCGAGGGGGACAAGGTTGCTTTTCAGGAATCATTTCCAGGTGTAGCAATAACCCACGACCTAGAACGTGATATGAGGTCTAGTATTGCTGGGATAACTGGCAGCGAGGATATTGCGGGCTTCACTGCTTTGCAGGATGGAGTACCTATCGGCTCTATCGTGGTTTGTCTTCAGTGGTTTTATAATCTCCCACAAGGCTATATTGATTCAATTTATGTACATGCAGAGCATCGTAAAAGTGGAGTAGCCAAAGAACTCATTACTGTTTCTGAAAAGTGGGCATTACAAAAAGGTGCACGTTCGATTCGCCTAGATGTTTCCATTGCAAATTGTGGTGCTATTGCTGCCTATGAAAGCTTAGGGTTTGTGGCTACTCGTACTCAAATGGAACGTAGTATACAGTTCTAACAATTGTAGCCACCAGACACAAACTGCGGCGGCGCCTTATGTGTTCGCTGCGCTTGTAACACAACGGCACCACCACAGTTTGCGCAGGTGCTACAGGCGTTACACGTAAAAACAAAGGAGTCACAATGCTTGTAATTATTGCACTAATTATCATCTCGATATTTTTCCCTCCAGGTTGGTTTGCACTTGCTGCATATGTCGTTTATTTGGTGTTGACCAAAAAGAAACGGCGAAATCGAGTCATCATGTTCGAGGTTCGGCGATTGATAGCAACTGGGCAAGAAGAAACTATTCTCAAGCACCTTTATTATGAGGCAGCTAAAAGTTTTGCCGCAGAGCACGGAGCTTCAATGTCTCCATATAAAAATGATCCAGAGGATGACTGCCTCATCTTCGACATGGCTATCGGTGGCAAGGAATATAGTGTATGTGTTCAGCGCTGGATGAAAGATGAAACCATGCTGACTGTAAAAACAAAGGGCAAAGCAAAAGAAGATCTTATTAACTCACTCGGTAAAGATTCATTTTTAGCGGAAATGTTAAATAAATGAGCTTCAGCAAATACGTGTAACAAGGCCAGCCAGAGGGACAGCCAAACCGCTGCGCGCTTTGTCTGCCCCTGCTGGCGGCGTTATACGGCAACAGTAGGGCGCCGCGCTCAATTTCCCATTTTCACCTAAAGAGTGTTTTAAATGAGCAAACAGCCCCCGGAGTTCTCGTTGATTAACGATCAATCATGACAGCATTAACTATTGAACAAAAACGGAAAGAAGCGGTTGCCACTCTGTTGAAAAATATGGAAACAACTGCTGCCGAAATGCGTGCCTTAATTGTAGGTATGCCACCTGAAGATCTTCTTGGTTACATCTACGCTCAGCGCTTGATGAAAATGATGGCGGGAAGTGATGAGGCATCGGCAGTAAGCGATACTAATGATCCTGGTGATACGATTAATGAAACGCAGTTTCTGCTTGAGTACGTACACGCCGTTCTAGCATCAGACGCTGCTCCCGACGAAGTTGAATTCGACGAAGCGCAATGCACCGAGTTGTTCGCACTTAGCCGAAAACTGCAAGAACAAGCAATGTTCTTCGCCATGGGCTCTTCTGCTGATACAGAAAACAAGGACTTTGGTCCTAACACGGCAGATATCGAATTTCACGCAAAATCGACTTGGATTTTGCTCAGGGGGAACCGTTATCAGGTTTTAGAAGGTGAATTTTACCGTTACGTGCTTGCACCGCACGATGAAGTCCTTAAAGAGGTTTATGGAGTCGGAGCTACTGAGATAGGGGAAGGCTTCCAAGATATGGCCAATGCTACCCGTACGGGGCAAGCGGATGCCATGGATGAAATGCTGAGGCAGTTCGAAGCTGCGCAGGATTTTGCTAAGGAGCAGGAAAAACCACTTGAAGATGTTATGGAGGCATGGGTTGCGGCAAATGCGGATCTTTCGAAAGCTGCAGGACTAGCCATGGAAGACATGCTCCGGGGCGGCATTGCTAACGTCAGTCGTCACACGAAATTGCCAACGGAGTTATTGGCTGACCTGGCGTATCAACGTGGTGAAGAGACTGAGTTTTTCGCTGAAGGCGACTTTTCAGGAACCCCTTACAGGACATTACCCGCCCGCAAAAAACCCTTAATCCAACTTGGTTCGGACTACTACGCTGTCGATCCCTGTTTTACCCGAGACGCAGGATACCGTGCACTTCTTTTTAATCTCTTGCAGCAAAAACCTGACTACAAAAAAGCATTCGAAGACCGCCAGAAAATAATGAGCGAAGGAGCGTTTCCAGACATTCTCACTGATCAGCTACCAGGGGCGACAGTCTACCAAGAGGTTTATTACAAGGATCCAGTGACTAGACAGTGGTCCGAAAATGACACCCTAGTCCTAGTCGATGATGTGCTCTACCTCGTTGAAGCTAAAGCAGGTGCAGCGGCAACTATTGCTTCGCCTGCGCTCGATTTTAAGCGGCACGCACAGTCCGTACAGGACTTGGTTCTTAAGGCTTACAGACAGTGCGAGCGTTTCTTTAATTATCTGAGTTCTGCGGATGAGGTTCCGCTTTACAATCTAGCTGACGGAAAATATGAAGAGTGTGGTCGAGTCCGCCTCTCTGATTATCGTGTGATGGTGCCCATTGGGTTGACAGTCGAGTCATTCTCGCCCTTTTCTTCTTTTTGCAAGGATTTGCCTCAGGTTGAACCGCTTCTCGGGAAACATGCTTTTGTATCAATGTCGATTGATGATTTGTTTGTTCTAAAGCGTATCCTGCCTACACCAGGAATGTTTGCACACTACATGGAAGTACGGCAAGCGGTGGCTGGAATGAGGCGCTCTCATTTGTTTGACGAGTTTGATCACCTTGGCGCTTACATAACCAAGAACAGATTTGATCAAGATATTGCAGACCAATTAAAGGGCGAAGAAGCTAATTTGGTGGTTTGGGATGGTATGAGTAATATCATCGACAAGAGCTTCGAGGGCGAGGATTGGGAAACCAAGCCAATGCCGACCCAGGAGTTCCCGAATGAGTTATTGAAGCTGCTCGAAGCACTTGACACTACCCGTGCTCCAGGATGGCTCTCAGCTGAGAGCATTATCCGTAACTATGGTGAGAAAGCACGTCAAGATCTTTCAAAAATGCTCTCTGATATAGGTAGAACATTAGAACAGTACCCCGCACGTTACTTCGCATTTGCTGGTGATGGTCAACCACTATTTGTCTGGATGCAAAGCTCCGGGAAAGATGTTGAATGGGAAAAGATAAATGACAAAGCAAGCGCAGTTGCGCTGTGTGCGGAGTCGCCACAGGTTGTTGGTGTGTTTATTGAGGTTGGTAAAGGATGCGTTCATGAGAAGGCTCAACATTTTAAAGTTTATGCTCCTTCTGAAAGGACTGAGACGAATGCGCATATCTTTGATGATGCCAAACGCATGAGCCACCGAACTAGAACAGTAAATCCGACTCAATCGGTAGATACGACAATACCTACACGCGCCAAGAAAATCGGCCGTAATGAGCCATGCCCTTGTGGAAGCGGTGTAAAGTACAAAAAGTGCCACGGTCGCTAGAGAAAGAGAATTGAATGGAGATAGAGCTAAAATTGTTCATAAAATTAGTTGGACTTAGTGACCTGCTTTTAGCCGCATGCGAGAAAGGGAGGTTGATCAAGATGCCGTATAACAAGCGACTGTGGTGTCAACCCAGTTAAATTTACCTTTAGTAAGCCCAAGCAACATCGTCGCGAACCATAGCATTAAGCATAGTGATTAACTTGCGCATGCAGGCAACGATAGCGACCTTTTT
>NZ_JAWMQR010000019.1:0-3916 GCF_033283405.1 Halioxenophilus sp. WMMB6 | reverse complement strand
AAATCAGGCATGTTTTGGAAGTTTATCATGCATAACAATCGCAGGCATGTTCTCCAAATACCTTCGGTATTTGGCTGGACCTCCTTACGCGTTGCTTCAGTCGGCCCATGCTGCGGGCGTTAGAACATTTTTGTCTCGGTTATTCTGGGCAAATGGAAAGTTAGCAGTGGCCGGAAAGTATTTGTCGGTGCAATCTGAATAAATTGCGCGTGAATAAACAGCTACAAAAGTGTGGTAGCTAGTAGAAAGTATAAGGGGTAAGTCACGTTGGGCAGTTTCGTTCTTCGTGGCCTGCATAATTTAATCGTGGCGGCGGGCAAAGTGGTCCAAACTTTAAGCAGTGGTGCTCGGCAGTGCAAACTTTCGAACTTCAGAGCTTGTTCTAACAATGCCAGCCAGTTGACCGCTTACACGCCGCTTCGCTCTGTTCCAGCGGCAACTGCTGGCGGCGTTATGCATAAAAGGCTAGGAATCGCATGAAGCCAGGAGACAGGGTCGAGCATTTGACGAGACCAGATGTAGGTATAGGTGTCTTAGTAGATATAAGTGGCTCATTGTGTACTGTTGAGTTTTCAGGTTCAAAATTTTCAGGTATTCCACTCGATGCAATTAGCTCTGTTGAGGAAAAACTACGAAAACAACGCGAAATAGACAAAGCACTTGCAAAAATAAGGGATTGCTTTGAGGAGAATTTCCTTTACACAGATAAATATTATGAAGATAACTATAACGATCTTATTTCAGGCGATTTATACGAGTCCGAGAAAACACGTTTCGTCCAGTCATGGGTGAGCGAAAATAATAACGCAGAACTTGATTACGAGCAGGCGCAAGCTGTTGCAACACACGGAAAGCATATTCAAGTGATAGCCCGTGCTGGTAGTGGAAAAACAACAACACTAGTTAACCGAGCTATCTTCCTGCAAAGACATTGCAGTATTCCACCGAATCAACTAATCCTGCTTGCATTTAATCGAAAAGCAGCAGAAGAAATAAAGGAACGGCTTGAGAAATATTTTGGGGGTAGTATCCCCCATGTGATGACATTTCATGCTTTAGCCTATGCGATTGTTCATCCAGAAGAAGCTCTTCTCTATGATGACCCCGCTAGCAATTCCCTAGCTAAGAGCCGGTCACTTCAATATGTAATCGATGATTTTCTGCGCGACCCAAAATACAAAGATGAAATTCGCTTATTGATGCTTGAACATTTCCGATCTGACTGGGAAAGAATAGTTTCTGGTGGGTATGATCTAGGAAAAAGCGAACTTATCGAATATCGTAGATCATTACCGAATGTCAGTCTTCGTGGCGAGTATCTAAAGTCTCATGGAGAGAAACTTATAGCAGACTTCTTGTTTGAACATGATATCCCGTATAAGTATGAAAGAAATTATTGGTGGAATGGGGTTAATTATCGGCCCGATTTTACAATATTTCTTTCTTCTGAAAGCGGGCTGATTGTTGAATACTTTGGGTTGCGTGGAGACCCTGACTATGATGAATTAACGGAAGAGAAAAGAAAGTACTGGAGACAAAATCACTCTTGGAAGCTTGTAGAAATAACACCTAGCGATGTTTCCATTGGGCGAGACAATTTTTTCAACGCATTCAAGCAGACTTTAGAGGATTATGGGATCAATTGCTCGCCTCTAACTGAGGATGAAATATGGGATAGGATCAAAGATAGGGCAATAGACAGGTTTACAAGTACAGCGGTTGGTTTCATCCAGCGATGTAGAAAACTATCTCTTACTCCGAAGCAATTGACAGACCTTGTAGATTCGCGTAGTGACTTGAGCCCTATTGAGGAACAGTTCTTAAAAATTGCACAACACCTTTATATTGCATACCTCGAACGTCTAAGTGCAACTGGCGAAGAAGACTTTGACGGGTTAATGCAGAGAGCCGCCAGCAGCATACGTGAAGGGCAATCAATATTTGAGAGAAAATCAGGAAAAGGAGATTTATCGGACATTCGATATATGTTTATCGATGAGTATCAGGACTTCTCTGATTTATTTCTTAAACTCGTAGAAGCGATACGATCTCAAAATGATCAAATAGAGTTTTTCTGTGTTGGAGATGACTGGCAGGCTATAAACGGGTTTGCTGGGTCAGACTTACAGTTTTATGAGAATTTCCAACATTACTTTTCTCCTTCCTGTGAGCTGTACATTTCGACAAATTACAGATCATCTAAATCAATTGTGTCACTTGGCAACGCCTTAATGGAAGGACTTGGAAAACCTGCTGAGTCATATAAGCCAGACAACGGAACAATTCTGTTCGGTAACCTTGAGGATTACATCCCATCTGATAGAGAAAAGGAGCGTCACAATGGTGATGAAATTACACCCGCAGTACTGAGGCTTGTATCAAAATTGTTGGCTACCGACAAAAATGTGGTTTTACTGTCTAGAAAAAACACATTGCCGTGGTACGTGAATTATGATGCTGTTCAATCTCGCAGGAAAAACGGTCTTGATGCCTATTGTGACCTTATACGCTCATATTTTCCTGAAGAATTGAGAGATAGAATTTCAACATCTACAGCTCATAAATATAAGGGGCTACAAAATGATGCGGTAGTTGTTGTTGATGCTGTTCTACGAAGTTATCCACTTATTCATCCTGATTGGATTTTTTTACGAGTTCTCGGGGATAGCATTGATAAAATAATTTCAGAGGAAAGGAGGCTGTTTTACGTGGCACTTACCCGTGCGGTAGATAACTTAATCATCTTAACTGAAAATAAAAGTATTTCGCCTTTCCTCCAAGACATAATGGCCAGGCAAGCATTGCAGGACATTTGCTGGGAAGAATTTCCTCCCGTTAAAGATGAAAATAGCCGCGTGACAGTTCGAGTAGGAAATCTTAACCAGTACAACAACGGTGCGACCTATGCAATAAAAGATCAATTGAAGGCAAGTGGTTACAGATGGAATTCGAGGAATAAGGTTTGGCAAAAAAGTTTCCTAGAAGAAGGGTTTTCTCTCGATAGCCTGAAAAAATCCATTTGGTCACCGTTAGCTAATGAGATATGTGTTCATATCGTAGATGATCATGAGTCAGTGGTTGATACATACGCAATTCATTCAGGGCAGTGGAACTCAATGAGATAGAATGCATAACAAGGCGCTGCACTCGGACAAAATAAAGCTGCGCCGCTTCGCTATGCAGCTTTATTTTGCCGGTGAGCTTGGGCGTTAGGCCACATAAAAAATCATGAAGATTATTGCGGCAATATTCATATCATTCTGTATTATTTTGGTGGGCGGTTATTTCTATTTGGGTGATTATCTTTATGCTATAGCGGAAAAAGATATTGCAATCTACCTGTCATTAGATGGAGCGCTCAACAACACCGATCAAATTGGAATGCTAAAGAGTGGAAGCGAAGTTCAAATTATAAAGTGCCATGATGTAAAGCATTACATCATCCCGGAAGTATTAACTGATTCTGGTGAAGTAGGATATATTAATGACCGCTTTAAACTACGTAGAGAAAAAGCTAGATACACATTTAGTGGGCATAAGGTTTTCGGGTGTCCATAAATTTGCCTAACAATTGTAGGCACCAGACACAAACTGCGGCGGCGCCTTTTGTGTTCGCTGCGCTTATAACACAACGGCACCGCCACAGTTCGTGCAGGTGCTACAGGCGTTAGAAGCCCTATGAAAAAATTAAGTATTCTATTAATTGTTGTGTCGCTCGTGTGTATTGGATTCACACTCTATAAATCGAGCCTCTTGATTACCAGCTACAAAGTAGGTTGGGATAAATCTGGTAGCGCATTAGCCCAGCTTAAAAATGATATTAATGGTCTTTCAGATAGAAGTATGATTAAAGAAGTAGCAATCGTCGTGGCCGAGTCGGACGCTAGAAGCGGCCAATATCTTTCTAGGTACATTG
>NZ_JAWMQR010000018.1:0-6150 GCF_033283405.1 Halioxenophilus sp. WMMB6 | reverse complement strand
GTACCGCCCCATACTTCGGCACAAACGCGTGTCAGCGCTGCAGTCAGGGTTGTTTTACCGTGGTCAACGTGACCAATGGTGCCCACGTTTACGTGGGGTTTACTACGTTCAAATGTTTCTTTTGCCATTGCAAACTCTCCTCAACAGGGACGTGGGCTAGGTTCAGAAAAGCTGACCCCAATTTACCTTCCACAACACTTAAGAGCCCCAAGTCGTCGAACTCAGACCTTAAATAGTCAAAACCGCAGGTTGCGCCTGCGGCTTTTAAAATGGAGCTCAAGAGCAGATTTGAACTGCCGACCTCACCCTTACCAAGGGTGTGCTCTACCAACTGAGCTACTTGAGCTTTGCACTATTAAGCGCTTTGGTCACCCCAAAGCCACCCAATTTTTTGGAGCGGGCAGCGGGAATCGAACCCGCATCATCAGCTTGGAAGGCTGAGGTTCTACCACTGAACTATGCCCGCTGCACTCACCTTTTAGCCAGCCAAAAGACTGTGCTAATAGCCACCTCAACCCATCACCGAAAGCTAAGAGGCTCAAAGCAATTTGAAACACCACACCAGGGTGGGCTTCCTAGCCTCCCGCCCCGCAAGACAGAAGGCCACTGATTTCCATTTGCCGCATGAAGGTCGATGCAAAGGGCTTGAAGCAAGTCAGCTCGAACCTGACAAACCAACCACTACCACGCAAGCAGCCTAAGCCCCAAAGAAGCTTAAGCACTTAAAACTCTTCAAAGAGTAAACAGCGGCTTTTGGCCTACTCTCTTAGGGTTACCGCTGTCGCGACGCTCTTAAGCACGGTATGCCTTCGAACTCAGCGGCGACCCAACCAAAAGGACTACAGACCCTATTGGCTCGACAGCCTCAGCTGCCATCGTCCCGAGTTTACTTAACTCGACCCGTCGAATAATGGTGCAGGGGGGTGGATTCGAACCACCGAAGCTTGCGCGTCAGATTTACAGTCTGATCCCTTTGGCCACTCGGGAACCCCTGCGAAAAGAGGCCGGTATTCTCCGCCTCACCTCGCATTTTGTCAACCATTTCCCTTTAGGAATCACTGGCTTAGCTAACAAATCACAAGGAAATTTTTGGAGCTGGCGAGAGGAATCGAACCCCCGACCGGCTGATTACAAGTCAGCTGCTCTACCTACTGAGCTACGCCAGCATCACTTAACACGCAGCCGTACATTGGTCGCCATGCTTTGTGGAGGCGCGATTCTAGTGAAACTACTGCAAGGATGCAACATCTGGGCAGTAATTTTGTTTGTAGGTTATTTCATCCAACCCATCGAGCAGATCAGCCCACGCTTTAGAACCCAATAGTGAGGCGGTTTCTGCATCGGCTACCACCCAGGATTGCTGAATGGTGCGAAGCTCTTCTTTTATTTGTGCGGCGTATCCACGAGAGACAATATCCCGCTGTCGAGCCACCGCTCGAGCCTTCTCATTAAACAATCCAAGAGAGATGCCGTTAGCCAAACTACCTTTGGGGATAACGAAACTGTCGATACTTTGGGCCTGCAGCTCAGACAACAACCTCAGCGCCTCCTCTCGGGTCACCATGGGCGCCAAGTAAACCCAGTAAGCTTTTTGGGTCGGCACCGCCACATCCTGCAGACGGGAGCTAACTTCCAGCGCGGCCAGGCGCTCCACCAAGATGTCGCCCTGGGCGAGGTTTTCAAATGGCCCGATGAAGGCACACAGGCGGGACGAGCCACTATTTGCAGTAGAGCCGGCACTAACCGGTTGCTCCGGAATACGCACACTGGCCAATGATTTGGCCGGCGTACTTTCAGCCGCTGGTGATTTGCCCGGCATAACCACAAAGCCATAGACCGCCAAGCCGACATTAAGGATTAACAAGCTAAAGAAAATGAATCGCAATTTTGGCCACTTTAGTTAGTTATTCGCCCGTGGAACCGATGCACTGATGGGCTCGCAGCATATGCTTAAGGCCGTCCAACACCAAATCTGGCCGCAATTGAGCCTGAGTCAGCGCCTCATGCAGCACCAGCGCATCACCGCCAGTCAGTATTAATGTTATTGTCGATTCGCGCCACCTACCCAGCGCATAATTGTGAGCTCGCTCAATCAGCCCCAAACCAGCATTGAAAACGCCATGCCCGACTGCCTCTGCGGTATTAGTGCCAGGCTGCTGACGACGCTCACGCGCCTCTGCCCCCATGACTATCGCCCCGGTATTGGTCAGCAGGGAGGACTGCATCATCTGTAAACCCGGAGCAATATAACCGCCAACATGCTCGCCCCCGGGAGCAATCACCTCGACATTGATAGCTGTACCAGCATCAGCCACCACCAAAACATCACCCGGCCATTCACAGACAGCCGCGACCATCGCCGCCCAACGATCAACCCCCATTCGTTTCACATCGGCATAACTGTTCAGGAGCCGGGAATTACCCCAGACAAACTCCCGCTCCGCCGTCATAAGCATAGGCTCTATTGCCAGATGCTGCCGGCACAAATCGAGAAGATCTTGCTGGTAGGAGACTTTGGCAACACTGCCGACCGCAACACTCTGCAAAGCACGCCCAGCTAACACCGCCTCCAGTTGCCGCAACCAGGATAAATTGCCAATTTCACTATTTAGCTCGCTACCAAAGGCCACGATCTGATCGTCGCCAGCACGCACTCGCCACTTGAAGCGGGTATTACCCTGGTCCACCTCAAGAATCACGATTGCGACCTCAAGCTGACCTCTCCACCGCTGAAGAGGCGAATCACACCATCAATTTCGACTTGTAGTGCCCCGCTCTGATCAACCCCGCGACTAATACCTACATGCTCCTCAGCGCCGGTTTTGACCACAACGGCCCGACCGAGAAAGCAATCTGCACCCGCCCATGCGGCCTTAAACCCGGCGAATCCTATCGCGGGAAACTCCTGCATCAAACACCCAACACGCAGAGCCAAGCCAGCCAGCAACTGGGATCTGGAAGGCAATTGCAGCCCCTGAGAGACCGCCAGGGTATTGAGATCTACCCAGGGCTGGTCGATCTGCTCGTAGGCACTCTTATCCAGACGGCCCATTGCGCAGTTGATGCCGACACCCACCACCAGATTACAGTTACCCGCCAGATCGCCGTCGATTTCAATTAAAATGCCAGCCAGTTTGCGGCCATTAAACAGAATATCGTTAGGCCACTTAAGACCCAACCCACTAAAGCCGAGCTCAGTCAAAAAACGGTGAATTACAGCCCCAACCGCCAGACTCAACCCTTCGAACAGGGCGATACCCTGACCGCTCTGCATTCCCAAACTAAAATAGAGATTACTGGCAAATGGGCTAACCCACTGACGACCTCGGCGACCACGCCCCGCCAGCTGCATCTCAGCTGCACACAGCACCACCCCGGACGGCGGCACGCGCTCATCGCGCAGGCGTTGCGCCGCCCAGGTATTAGTGGAATCAACCACCGGCAGCAGGTGAATGTCGATGCCGCTATCGTCCAGCCCGGGCTCGCTCGCCAGCATGGTATCGGCATCCAACAAATCCAGCGGATGCTGCAGACGATAGCCCGCTCCACGAATGGACTCAACGACCAAGCCAATACCCTCTAGCTTTTTCAGTTGCTTCCAAACTGCCGTGCGGCTAACACCGAGACGCGCACCCAAGAACTCCCCCGAACAGACGCGACCATCAGCCAACAGCTCGACAACAGCCATGAGAGAGTCCCACGAGGCAGGGGAGATCGTCGCATTGGTCATAATGCGACTCCGCTGTGCTGATATACCCGGGCATAGCGATTACCCAGGCTGGTTAGCACCTCATAGGCAAGTGTGCCGCTACTGATTGCGAGCTCATCAACACTTTGGTGCTCACCCAAAATCTCAACGGCACCCATCTCATTGACAGCATTAAAGCCTAACTTTTCGATGGCATTCGAGATATCAAAAACACAATAATCCATCGACACTCGCCCAACCATCGGCACCCGCACTCCACCCAAATAACCAAAGGTGCGGCCCGACAGGCTGCGTAACAAGCCATCGGCATAACCGCCACAAACTGTCGCTAACACAGCACCAGCAGGTAACGTCTGTGCCGCTCCGTAGCCGACGCTTGCCGTCTCCTTAAGCGTACGCACCTGTAAAATTGGCAGCTGCAACTCCACCACTCTGTTCAGTGCCAAGGGCTGCGTCGGATCCGGGCTGCCACCGTAAAGAGCAATGCCCGGACGCAACAGATCGAAATGCCAGCTGCTGCCAAGATAGATGCCTGCGGTACTGGCAAAGCTGCACTTTAACGCCGGCTGCAATGCTTTTGCCTCGGCAACCACCGTTTGAAACCTTTGTAACTGAACATAATTGAGTTCATGTGCAGGCTCATCGGCGCAGGCTAAATGAGAGAGCAATAAATGCGGCGCGAGACGCCCATCTGCACGAAGGCTTTTTAACTGACCTAACAGCTCCTCAGCGCTCATCCCCAATCGGCTCATGCCGGTATCCGCCATTACCGCATAAGCATCCGGCTGCCCTTTCAGAAACCATTGGTGAAGCTGATCACAGCTGTTGATTACCGGCATCAAGGCGTGACGACCAAAGAGATCACTTTCAATTGCCTGGTAACCATTCAATACATAGATTGACGCTCCGCCACCAATGGCACCGCGCAGCTCCACACCCTCAGCCGCGGTGGCGACGAAAAACGCCGTACAGCCGGAGTCATTCAGCGCCTTAGCGATAGGTGCGACGCCAAGCCCATAAGCATTTGCTTTCACCACGGCGGCACAATCCGCCCCTCTTCCCAGTTGTGCGAGCACCCTCCAATTGGCCACCACAGCATCCAGGTTTACTGTTAACCGGCCCATTGATGATTTTGATGTAGAGTTCATGAATCCTACGAAATAAGAAGATTTAAAACGCGGCCACCCGCACTTTGCTGAACAGAAGCCAGGCGACGGACTGCCCTATGCACAATCCAGCCAAAGCCACTAGCATCTAGCGCTTAACCGTTAACTATAGAAACAGAGCGAGTGGAAAGTGTTCTGTAATCTGCATCAAGCGTTGCCCGCCCACAACGATGCAATAGGTGCGGTATATCGATTCACCGAAACCTTTAGGCTGCTCGTTAATCGGCAACTCATGGGTATAGCCAATCTCAACCACAGCTCGATACTGCTCAGCACTCATCTGCCGTAACAACCAGCCAACACCGTGCACACCGTGATGCAACGCCTCCATCAAAGACGAGGGCATGACCGCCTCATTCATAAAGGAACGAGCATAAGCATATTTAACAGAACTGTGCAGCCCCACCAACTGAACATTGCGTTCAAACAAATTGATATCACGCGCAACCTGCACATTACCTTGGGAAACCAGCCGAACCTGCACAGGCTCCCAAAAAATTGCCTCCAAAGACTTGGTTACCGTCCCGTCAGTACTTAACAGCACGCGCAGTAATGGCGACAAAGAGCTTAAATCAATCGTTTGTCCGGACGGGGTAATAATCGCCCGTTCGAGATAGGCACTGGAATCAAATAGAGAGGGAGGCGCGTCACCTAAAAGATATTTCATGAACAAAGACTCAATGTATTGCCACCATTTCCCGATAGAAATGCACAGATCGACTGAAGCAAAGAACCAAGAATACCTCATTAGCAGAGAAACAGGGAAAAGCGGCGACCAGGGAGTGAAACCGGATGGCGCCTGTAACTAGCACCCAGAAACTATTGGTCAACAAATTGCAAACTGATGCTACCAGACTTCAACAGCATTGATGGCCCTAGACCCAAAGACTGAAGCGCATTGCAAGGTAAGTACGCCCAACGCGTTCGCAATCAGCAAGCCTGGCCAGTTAGTGACACCATGAAACAACGGAAAAACCGGGTATTTCCAGCAACGGATAGCTCCACGCGTAATAGGGCCAGAGCGCAAAAAGAGGCTATAGCTCAATTTTTTCTCGCCGAGAACAAGCATACGCCGAGGCAACCAGTGCCCTGCAAGCCACCATAGCCCCATCTCGCATTACTTATTCCCGTACTTAGCGACGTAAAAAAGAAAAACCCCGAACCATCACTGATTCGGGGTTTTAGTATAGAAGCTTGACGATGTCCTACTCTCACATGGGGAGACCCCACACTACCATCGGCGATGCGTCGTTTCACTACTGAGTTCGGGATGGG
>NZ_JAWMQR010000017.1:0-16652 GCF_033283405.1 Halioxenophilus sp. WMMB6 | reverse complement strand
AGCGTGACGAAGTAGAGCGTGGTCAAGTACTGGCCAAGCCTGGTTCCATCACTCCACACACCAAGTTCGAAGGCGAAGTTTACGTGCTGGGTAAAGATGAAGGTGGTCGTCATACCCCATTCTTCAAGGGTTACCGTCCACAGTTCTACTTCCGTACCACCGACGTAACCGGTGCTTGTGAACTGCCAGAAGGCGTTGAGATGGTAATGCCGGGTGACAACATTCAGATGACTGTTACCCTGATCTGCCCAATCGCCATGGATGAAGGTCTGCGCTTCGCGATCCGCGAAGGTGGCCGTACCGTTGGCGCTGGTGTTGTTGCAAAAATCATCGAGTAGTCGCGAGATTAGTTCGATTTCACACGCCTCGCGGTTCGCGAGGCGTTTGTGTTTATAAAATAAAAGGCCAGTAGTTCAATTGGTAGAGCATCGGTCTCCAAAACCGAAAGTTGGGGGTTCGAGTCCCTCCTGGCCTGCCATTTAAAGTCCGCAAAGCAAAACCTAAATAGTGACAAGATATGAGTAGCAAGGCGCAAGAACCCGTATACCGGCTCGATACGCTCAAGTGGCTGGTGGTGCTTGTCATTGCTGGGGGCGGAATATTCAGCTACCAATATTTTGCTGAGAAGGTTCCCGACCTCTATCGGTGGTTAGGTTTGTTGGTGGGTGTGGTTGTGGTGCTGGCAATCGCTGCCTACACCCAAAAAGGTGCCGCTGTCTGGTCGCTGTTGCGTGAGGCACAGAGCGAAGTCAAGAAAGTGGTGTGGCCATCTCGACAGGAGACCAACCAAACCACGCTTATTGTCGTGGCGGTAGTTTTTGTCATGGCTCTAATTTTATGGGGGCTCGATTCGCTGCTAGGCTGGATTGCCTCACTAATTTTAGGTTAAGAGGTTAAGTCATGGCTCAACGTTGGTATGTGGTACATGCCTATTCTGGCTACGAGAAGAAGGTCGCCGCTGCGCTCAAAGAGCGTATAGAGCGTCTGAACATGCAGGATCAATTTGGTGAGGTGTTAGTGCCCACTGAAGAGGTCGTTGAGATGCGCGCTGGTCAAAAGCGCAAAAGTGAACGTAAGTTTTTCCCTGGCTACGTGCTGGTACAGATGGAATTGAACGACGACACTTGGCATCTGGTAAAAGATACACCCAGAGTGATGGGTTTCATTGGTGGCAAGGCTGATAAGCCTGCGCCAATTACTGAGAAAGAAGCACAGGCCATTCTGCAGCGAGTTGATGACTCCAGCGAGAAGCCGAAGCCGAAAACAATCTTCGAGCCGGGCGAAATGGTGCGCGTGGTCGATGGCCCATTCAATGACTTCAATGGTGTTGTTGAAGGTGTGGACTACGACAAGAACCGTCTACAAGTAGCGGTATTGATCTTTGGTCGTTCCACGCCGGTTGAGCTGGAGTTTTCTCAGGTAGAAAAAGCCTAATTGGATTTTTAGCCGGGTCGGTTAGTCACCGATTCGGCTTTCACTCGTCGGTAAAAAGCTCGACGAAATAACCGGGGAGCCAGTGACGGTTTATGCCAATAAGCCCGAGGCGTTACTACCCATAACGAGGAGTACTCATCATGGCAAAGAAAATTGAAGCTTATATTAAGCTGCAAGTTTCTGCTGGTCAGGCTAACCCTAGTCCGCCAGTAGGTCCAGCGCTCGGTCAGCGCGGCGTGAATATCATGGAGTTCTGTAAAGCGTTTAACGCCCAGACTCAAGGTATGGAGCCGGGCTCACCTGTCCCTGTTGTAATTTCCGTATACAGCGACCGCAGTTTCACCTTCACTATGAAGACGCCACCCGCGTCCTTCCTGCTGAAAAAAGCGGCCAAGATTAAATCCGGTAGTGCCCGTCCCAATACCAACAAGGTTGGTACTGTGACTCGCGAGCAGCTGGAAGAGATCGCTACTGCCAAAATGCCGGACCTGACTGCGGCCGATATGGATGCAGCGGTGCGTACTATTGCCGGCTCTGCCCGCGCAATGGGTTTGGATGTGGAGGGTCTGTAAGATGGCAAAATTGTCCAAGCGTTTAAAAGTATTCCGTGAAAAGGTCGACAGCACCAAGACTTACAGCATCGATGAAGCTATCGCCCTGCTTAAAGAGCTGTCCACTGTAAAATTCCCCGAGACAGTTGATGCTGCTATCAACCTCGGTATTGATCCTCGTAAATCCGACCAGGCCGTACGTGGTGCGACCAGCCTGCCGCATGGTACCGGTAAAGATGTGCGCGTAGCCGTATTTACCCAAGGTGCTGCTGCAGACGCCGCCAAAGAGGCCGGCGCTGAGTTTGTCGGTATGGACGAGCTGGCTGCTGAAATCAAAGGCGGCATGATGGATTTCGACGTGGTTATTGCTGATCCTGCAGCCATGCGTGTTGTTGGTCAGTTGGGCCAAATCCTCGGTCCACGTGGCTTAATGCCAAACCCAAAAACCGGCACCGTAACGCCCGATGTCGTGGCTGCGGTTAAGAATGCCAAAGCAGGTCAGGTTCGTTACCGCGCGGATAAGGGCGGCATCATCCACGGTGGTATCGGTCGTATCTCTTTTGAGCCTGAGGCTATTAAAGCCAACCTGGAAGCGCTGATCTCTGACCTGAAAAAGGCCAAGCCTTCTACTGCAAAAGGTGTTTACCTGCGTAAGGTATCTCTTAGCACAACTATGGGTCCTGGTATAACCATCGACCAAGCAAGCTTGGACGTTTAAAAATTCGGCAGTTTCGGCTGCCATTGAACTTTGGGGTCTGTGTTGGGCTCAATTAACGTTAGTTAGCTGAGTACGGCGCAGCCGTCAAAGACCGTAGGTGTAAGGGAGCTATCACTTTGCTTAAAGGTGAGCGGCCCCTTACTTAATTGATGAGCCAGCCATTGCATCTCTGTGGTTGTTCTCAAGCCTACGCAGACGGTGATACCCGAATCAGTTTCTTTTTACAGAGCTACTGGATTCGATCACCGAAAGGGTTTCCAGCCAATGGCTGGGAATTTTATCCAATAAATCGTTGCGCGGCCTGTGCTGAACATCGATTTAATCCAGGAGAAACATTGTGGCATTAGGACTCGAAGACAAAAAGGCCATCGTTGCCGACGTTAACGAGACCGCTATTAATGCTTTGTCATTGGTAGTGGCGGATGCGCGTGGCGTAACCGTTTCTGCGATGACAGCTTTGCGTAAACTGGCGCGCGAAAATAACGTGAACCTCCGTGTTGTTCGTAACACCTTGGCCAAACGTGCCTTCACCGGTACTGAGTTCGAGTGTGTTAACGACGCTTTGGTGGGTCCGTCTCTGTTCGGATTTTCTATGGAAGATCCCGGTGCAGCGGCACGAATCTTCAAAGATTTCGCGAAAGCGAATGACAAATTTGAAGTGAAAGTGTTGGCTGTTGGTGGCCAGCAGTTAACTCCAGCCGATATCGATGTGCTGGCCAAACTGCCGACCCGCGAACAGGCGCTTGCTACTTTGGCTGCAACTTTACTGGCTCCGGTTACCAAACTGGCTCGCACTTTCAACGAAGTGCCTGCCAAGGTTACCCGAGCGGTTGCTGCCGTACGCGATCAAAAGCAAGACGCTGCTTAATAGATTGTGCCCCGGCACAATTGGCAGCGTGATTAGTGGTTCGTTGAATTTACGAGTTAATCAATTTTTTAAATTTGGAGATCTGAGTCATGGCTCTGTCTAAAGAAGATATTTTGAATGCAATCGCCGAAATGAGCGTAATGGACGTTGTTCAGCTTGTTGAAGCTATGGAAGAGAAGTTTGGTGTTTCTGCTGCTGCCGCTGTTGCCGTTGCTGCTCCAGCTGCTGGTGGTGATGCCGGTGCTGCTGCAGAAGAGCAAACTGAATTCGATGTAATTCTGTCTAGCGCTGGCGACAAGAAAGTTAACGTCATCAAAGCGGTACGTGCAATCACCGGTCTGGGCCTGAAAGAAGCCAAAGACCTGGTTGAAAGCGCTCCTAAAGCGATCAAAGAAGGCGTTGGCAAAGACGAAGCAGAAGACGTCAAGAAGCAGCTTGAAGAAGCTGGTGCTGTTGTTGAGGTTAAGTAAGCAACAGTCTTTCATGACAGTCGTCGGTTGTTAAAATCGACGCGGGGCTGGCGGGTTAAACCTGCCGGCCCTTTTGCCGTTTTCGGTTGACGGAATTCTGCAGTTGTGGGCCTTCCATAACACACTACAGGCGAGCAGAGGCCACCAGGTAGTTTCGGTAACACAATTTTGCAAAAGCTGATTTTGCATAAACTGGTGTTCGCCAAACTAAACAGACCGACCCGGCCGTGGGTTAAACGGTACTAATAACGTCATAGCGACGAACAGGCGCATAGTGCCCAAAAGGCTAAGACTGCCCTCTCCGACGACAAGCTGGGGTATACAGATGGCTTACTCATTTACTGAGAAGAAACGCATCCGCAAAGATTTTGGCAAGCTGCCACAGGTGATGGATGTTCCTTACCTGCTAGCAATTCAGTTAGATTCCTACGAAAAATTCACTCAGGCTGGTTGCTCTCCTGAAGAGCGCTTTGATATCGGCCTGCACGCGGCTTTTAAATCCGTATTTCCCATTGTCAGCTACTCTGGCAATGCCGCGCTGGAGTATGTTAGCTACCAGCTGGGCAAGGCGGTATTCGACGTAAACGAATGTATTTTGCGGGGCGTTACCTACGCTGTGCCCCTGCGCGTTAAGGTTCGGTTGATTATCTACGACAAAGAGTCGTCCAACAAAACCATTAAAGACATTAAAGAACAAGAAGTGTACATGGGCGAAATTCCGCTCATGACTGATAACGGTACCTTTATTATCAATGGTACCGAGCGTGTCATCGTATCTCAGCTGCACCGTTCACCCGGCGTCTTTTTCGATCACGACAAGGGCAAAACTCACTCCTCTGGTAAATTGCTCTACTCCGCCCGTGTGATTCCTTACCGTGGCTCATGGCTCGATTTTGAGTTCGATCCGAAAGACCTGGTCTACGTCCGTATCGACCGTCGACGTAAACTGCCCGCGACCATACTGTTGCGCGCCCTCGGCTTTTCGTCGCAAGAGATGTTGGAGATGTTCTTCGACACTGACGAATTTACCGTGCTGGATTCCGGTGAGTACTCACTGAAGCTGATCCCATCGCGCTTGCGTGGTGACGTTACCAGCTTCGATATTAAAGATGCCTCCGGCAAGGTGATTGTAGAAGAGGGGCGTCGTATTACCGCTCGCCACATTCGTCAAATGGAGAAGGCGGGTGTCGAAGAGCTGGTGGTGCCGACCGATTACATGGTTGGTCGTGCCCTGGCCACTGACCTGGTCGATACCAACACCGGTGAGATTCTGATTGAGTGTAACACCGAGTTAACTGAAGACGCCCTGGAGCAGCTGCGTGCTGCTGGCGTTACCAATTTCAACACCCTCTACACCAACGAACTGGATTGCGGTGCGTTTATTTCAGAAACCCTGCGCATCGATCCAACTCGCAGTGAGCTGGAAGCGCTGGTCGAAATCTACCGCATGATGCGTCCTGGCGAGCCGCCTACCAAAGAGTCGGCCGAAGGTCTGTTCCAGAACCTGTTCTTCAGTCAAGACCGTTACGACCTCTCTGCGGTTGGCCGTATGAAGTTCAACCGTCGCCTTGGTCGCGTCGAAGATACCGGTGAAGGTACGCTGTCGAACGACGACATCGTAGAGGTTCTGCAAACCCTGATCGCGATCCGCAATGGTAATGGCGTGGTGGACGATATCGACCACCTGGGTAACCGTCGTATCCGTTCCGTAGGAGAGATGGCCGAGAACCAATTCCGTGTTGGATTGGTTCGTGTTGAGCGCGCGGTGAAAGAGCGACTCTCCATGGCCGAAAGCGAAGGCCTGATGCCACAGGATCTGATCAACGCCAAACCGGTTGCCGCTGCGGTAAAAGAGTTCTTCGGCTCTTCCCAGTTGTCGCAGTTTATGGACCAGAACAACCCGCTTTCTGAGGTGACTCACAAGCGCCGTGTTTCGGCCTTGGGCCCAGGCGGTTTGACCCGTGAGCGTGCCGGCTTTGAGGTGCGCGACGTGCACCCGACCCACTATGGCCGCGTCTGTCCTATTGAAACTCCGGAAGGTCCAAACATTGGTCTGATCAACTCTTTGGCTACCTACGCCCGTACCAACAGCTACGGCTTCCTGGAGAGCCCCTACCGCAAGGTGGTGGATGGTGTGGTCACCAACGAGTTTGAATACCTGTCAGCAATTAATGAATCACAATTCATCATTGCCCAGGCAGCCGCCAAATTGAACGAGAAGGCCCAATTGATCGAAGACCTGGTCTCCGTTCGTGCCGGTGGCGACTTTACCCTGAAGCCAAAAGAAGATGTTCAGTACATGGACGTCTCTCCTCGGCAGGTGGTATCGGTAGCGGCCTCATTGATCCCGTTCCTGGAACACGATGACGCCAACCGGGCCTTGATGGGTTCCAACATGCAGCGTCAGGCGGTACCTACCCTTCGCGCCGAGAAGCCTCTGGTGGGCACCGGTATGGAGCGAGTGGTTGCCAGTGACTCCGGTGTTTGTGTGGTAGCCAGCCGCGGTGGTGTTATCGACCGCGTTGATGCCGGCCGCATTGTGGTGAAGGTTAACGACGATGAAGTTACCGCTGGCGATGCCGGTGTGGATATCTATAACCTGATCAAATACACCCGTTCCAACCAGAACACCTGCATCAACCAGCGCCCAATTGTTAAAACCGGCGATAGTGTTGCCCGCGGTGACATTCTGGCCGATGGTCCCTCTGTCGACCTGGGTGAGCTGGCTCTGGGCCAAAACATGCGTATCGCCTTCATGCCGTGGAACGGCTACAACTTCGAAGACTCCATTTTGGTGTCTGAGCGGGTTGTACAGGAGGATCGCTTCACCACCATCCACATTCAGGAGCTGACCTGTATCGCGCGCGATACCAAGCTCGGCAGTGAAGAGATCACCGCGGATATCCCCAACGTGGGCGAAGCGGCTCTGGCCAAGCTGGATGAGTCGGGCATTGTGTACATCGGTGCCGAAGTTGGCCCAGGTGATATCCTGGTGGGCAAGGTAACACCGAAAGGTGAAACCCAGCTGACCCCAGAAGAGAAACTGCTGCGCGCCATCTTTGGTGAAAAAGCCTCAGACGTAAAAGACACCTCCCTGCGCGTGCCGACCAGCACCAAGGGTACGGTGATCGACGTTCAGGTCTTTACCCGCGATGGCCTGGAGAAAGATCAGCGCTCAAAAGAGATCGAAACCGCGCAACTGAACAAGGTGCGCAAGGATCTCAACGAAGAGTTCCGTATCGTCGAGACCGCCACCTTTGAGCGTCTGCAATCAGCGCTGGTTGGCCAGAAGGTCTCCGGCGGCAAAAACGTCAAAAAAGGTGATCTGGTCAGCGACGAACTGCTGGCTGGCCTGGAGCACTCCGAGTGGTTCAAACTGCGCATGGAAGACGATGCGCTGAATGAGCAGCTCGACCGCGCTGAAGCTCAGTTGGTAGAGCGCCGCAAAGAGCTCGATGAGCGCTTTGAAGACAAAAAACGCAAGCTGCAAACCGGCGACGACCTGGCTCCGGGTGTACTGAAGATCGTTAAGGTTTACTTGGCGATCAAGCGCCGCATCCAGCCGGGCGACAAGATGGCCGGTCGTCACGGTAACAAGGGTGTTATCTCGGTGATCATGCCGGTTGAAGATATGCCTTACGACGAAAATGGCGAGCCGGTGGATATCGTATTGAACCCGCTCGGCGTACCGTCCCGTATGAACGTTGGTCAGGTTCTTGAAATGCACCTGGGTATGGCGGCTAAGGGGCTGGGCGACAAGATCGATCAGATGATTCAGGCACAGAAAGCGGTTGCTGAGGTGCGTGGCTTCCTGCACGAGGTCTACAACCTGACCGGCGAAGCCTACAACAAAGAGGAGCTGGATCAGCTGAGCGATGGCGATGTGCTTGAGCTGGCGAGTAACCTGCGCCGCGGTGTGCCAATGGCCACTCCGGTCTTTGATGGTGCCAAAGAGGAAGAGATCAAAGCGCTGCTGCGTTTGGCCGACCTCGACGACAGTGGTCAGCGTACTCTGTACGACGGTCGTACCGGCGATGCCTTCCAGCGCCCTGTCACGGTTGGTTACATGTACATGCTGAAGTTGAACCACTTGGTCGACGACAAAATGCACGCCCGTTCCACCGGTTCCTACAGCCTGGTTACTCAGCAGCCGCTGGGTGGTAAGGCGCAATTCGGTGGTCAGCGTTTCGGGGAGATGGAGGTCTGGGCACTGGAAGCATACGGTGCTGCCTACACTCTGCAAGAGATGCTTACGGTCAAATCCGATGACGTGGTCGGTCGTACCAAGCTCTATAAAAACATTGTCGATGGCGACCATCGCATGGAGCCCGGCATGCCGGAGTCCTTCAACGTACTGCTGAAGGAGATCCGCTCACTGGGTATCAACATGGAGCTGGATCACGACAGCTAATGCACAAAATCCCAACGCAGGGGTTCCCAAGAAATTAATGGGGCCCCTGCTCGGTAGACCGCGCAAGCGGTTAACAGGTGCTACTGGCGTACAACGCGAGCCCGCGGGAGGCTAACTTGAAAGACTTACTGAACCTACTGAAGTCCCAAGGACAAAGTGAAGAGTTTGACACCATTCGAATTGGTCTGGCTTCACCAGACATGATTCGTTCCTGGTCTTTTGGTGAGGTGAAAAAACCGGAGACCATCAACTACAGAACCTTCAAGCCAGAGCGTGAAGGTCTGTTCTGCGCCAAGATCTTTGGCCCGGTAAAAGATTACGAGTGCTTGTGCGGTAAGTACAAGCGTATGAAGCATCGCGGCATTATCTGCGAAAAATGCGGCGTGGAAGTAACCCTGGCCAAGGTCCGTCGTGAGCGCATGGGCCACATTGAACTGGCCAGCCCCGTTGCCCACATCTGGTTCCTGAAGTCCCTGCCGAGCCGTATCGGTTTGTTGCTGGACATGACCCTGCGCAACATTGAGCGTGTGCTCTACTTCGAATCTTACGTGGTCACCGATCCAGGTATGACCACGCTGGAGAAGGGCCAGCTGCTGACCGACGAACAGTACTTCGAAGCCATGGAAGAGTTTGGTGACGAGTTCGAGGCCAAAATGGGTGCCGAGGCGATCCAGGAGCTGATGCGCGATATCGATATCGAAGGCGAAATTCAGCAATTGCGTGAAGAGATTCCTTCCACCAGCAGTGAGACCAAGGTTAAGAAATTATCCAAGCGTCTGAAGCTGTTGGAGGCCTTCTATAACTCGGGTAACAAACCTGAGTGGATGGTGCTGGAAGCTCTGCCCGTGTTACCACCCGACCTGCGTCCTTTGGTACCACTGGATGGCGGCCGTTTTGCCACCTCTGACCTCAACGACCTCTACCGCCGTGTTATTAATCGTAACAATCGTTTGAAGCGTCTGTTGGATCTGAATGCGCCCGATATTATCGTGCGCAACGAAAAACGTATGCTGCAGGAAGCGGTAGACGCCCTGTTGGATAACGGCCGTCGTGGCCGTGCCATCACCGGCTCCAACAAGCGTCCGCTGAAATCTCTGGCCGACATGATCAAAGGTAAACAGGGTCGTTTCCGTCAGAACCTGCTCGGTAAGCGTGTGGACTACTCCGGCCGTTCGGTAATTGTTACCGGCCCGACCCTGAAACTGCACCAGTGCGGTCTGCCGAAGAAAATGGCTCTCGAACTGTTCAAGCCGTTCATCTTCAGCAAGCTGGAGCTGCGCGGTTTGGCCACCACCATTAAAGCGGCCAAAAAGATGGTCGAGCGTGAAGAGCCGGTGGTATGGGATATCCTGGACGAAGTGATCCGCGAACACCCGGTACTGCTCAACCGTGCGCCGACCCTGCACCGTCTTGGTATTCAGGCGTTCGAACCGGTACTGATTGAAGGTAAAGCGATCCAACTGCACCCGCTGGTGTGTGCCGCCTACAACGCCGACTTCGACGGTGACCAGATGGCGGTGCATGTACCGTTGACCATCGAGGCACAGTTGGAAGCGCGGGCATTGATGATGTCCACCAACAACATTCTGTCACCGGCCTCCGGTGAGCCGATTATCGTGCCTTCCCAGGACGTGGTACTGGGCCTCTACTGGATGACCCGTGAGCGTGTGAACGCCGAGGGTGAAGGTATGGTATTTGCCGATTCGTCGGAAGTGCACCGTGCCTATAACGCCAAGAAGGTTCACCTGCAGGCGCGTATCAAGTGTCGTGTCACCCAGGCGGTGAAGGGCGAGGACGGAGAGAAGGTCTTCTCCACCATGATCGTTGAAACCACTGTCGGCCGCGTGCTGCTGTGGGAGATCGTACCGGAAGGTATGCCTTTCGAGATGGTCAACCGGCCCATGGTGAAAAAGGCGATCTCGGCGTTGATCAACTACTGCTACCGCATCGTTGGTTTGAAGGCGAGCGTAATATTTGCCGACAAACTGATGTACACCGGTTACGAGTACTCCACCAAATCGGGTTCGTCTATTGGTGTTAACGACTTCGAGATCCCCGCGGCCAAAGAAGAGATCGTTGCCAAAGCCGACGCCGAAGTGGCCGAAATTGAAGCCCAGTACGCTTCCGGTCTGGTAACCCAGGGCGAGAAGTACAACAAGGTTATCGATATCTGGTCCCGCGCCAACGACCTGGTTGCCAAGTCGATGATGGAGGGTATCTCCAAAGAGTCCGTGACCAACCGCAACGGTGAAGAGGAAGAGCAGGCCTCCTTTAACTCGGTCTACATGTACGCCGATTCCGGTGCCCGGGGCTCCCCGGCTCAGATTCGTCAGCTGGCCGGTATGCGCGGTCTGATGGCCAAGCCCGATGGCTCGATCATCGAAACGCCAATCACGGCGAACTTCCGTGAAGGTTTGAACGTTGGTCAGTACTTCATCTCGACCCACGGTGCACGTAAAGGTTTGGCCGATACCGCGTTGAAAACCGCAAACTCCGGTTACCTGACCCGCCGTCTGGTGGACGTGGCCCAGGATGTGGTAATCACCGAAACCGATTGTGGCACAGACGCTGGCCTGACCTTGGCACCAGTAATTGAAGGTGGTGACGTTATCGAGTCCCTGGGTGATCGTATCCTTGGCCGCGTTATCGCCAAGGACGTGATCCGCGAAGGCAGCGATGAGATTCTGATCCCAGCCGGCGTAATGATCGACGAGAAGTGGGTAACCCGCGTTGAAGAGCTGGCCGTGGACGAGGTTACTGTGCGTTCACCGATTACCTGTGAATCACGTTACGGTATCTGTGCCCAGTGTTACGGTCGCGACCTGGCCCGTGGCCATCGCGCCAACACCGGTGAGGCGGTCGGCGTTATTGCGGCCCAGTCCATCGGCGAGCCGGGTACTCAGCTGACCATGCGTACCTTCCACATTGGTGGTGCGGCCAGCCGTGCCTCTGCGGCGGATAGTATTCAGGTTAAGCAGGGCGGTACCGTACGCCTGCACAACGTGAAGGTGGTAGAGCGCGAAGATGGCACGCTGGTGGCGGTCTCCCGCTCCGGTGAGCTGGCCGTGGCCGATGCCAACGGTCGCGAACGCGAGCGTTACAAAATCCCTTACGGTGCCAATATCAGTGTGACTGAAGGCGCCGAAGTTGATGGTGGTCAGGTGGTGGCCAAATGGGATCCACACACCCACCCAATCATCACCGAAGTGGGTGGTACCGCGCGCCTGACCGGTATGGAGGATGGTCTCTCGATTCGTCGTCAAACCGACGAGCTGACCGGCTTGACCTCCATTGAGGTCATGGACCCAGCCGAACGCCCGGCGGCCGGTAAGGATTTGAAACCAGCGGTAACCCTGTACGATGCCGATGGCAATGAAGTGACTCTGGCCAACTCCAATCAGCCAGCCCACTACATGCTGCCTGCCAAGGCGCTGTTGAGCCTCTCCGACGGTGAAGTGGTGAAAGCGGGTGACGTTATCGCCCGTATCCCGCAAGAGTCGGGTGGTACTAAGGATATTACCGGTGGTCTACCCCGCGTGGCCGACCTGTTCGAAGCGCGTAAGCCGAAGGAACCCTCTATTCTGGCGGAGATCAGCGGTACCATCTCCTTCGGTAAAGAGACCAAAGGCAAGCGTCGTTTGGTGATTACCCCGACCGATGGTCAGGTGCTGCCAAATGGCGACACCCACTACGAAGAGTTGATTCCAAAGCACCGTCAATTGTCGGTGTTCGAAGGTGAAGCTGTGGCCAAGGGTGAGGTGGTTTCCGATGGCCCCTCCAACCCGCACGACATCCTGCGTCTGCAGGGCGTAGAGGCCTTGGCCCACTACATCACCAACGAGATCCAGGACGTCTACCGTCTGCAGGGTGTACGCATCAACGATAAGCACATCGAGACCATCGTGCGTCAGATGCTGCGTAAAGTTGAGATCCTGGAGATGGGTGACTCCTCCTTCGTGAAGGGTGAGCAGGTGGAATACGCTGTTGTGCTGGAAGAGAACGAGCGTCTGCGCGCTGAAGGCATGCAGCCAGCCACCTTCGAGCGACAACTGCTGGGCATCACCAAAGCTTCTTTGGCTACCGAGTCGTTCATTTCTGCGGCCTCCTTCCAGGAGACCACCCGTGTACTCACCGAAGCCGCTGTGACCGGCAAGGTGGATACCCTGCGTGGCCTGAAAGAGAACGTGGTTGTGGGTCGTCTGATTCCAGCCGGTACCGGTTTGGCTTACCACGAGAAACGTCGTCAGCGACGTGCCGAAGAGGTAAACCAGGAAGGGCCGAGTGCGGAAGAGGTCGAAGCAGCTCTAACCGAAGCACTGAAGTCCAGTGCTACCTAAGTCGCTCGCTTGATCGACCCCAAAAGCCCCCGTTTGGGGGCTTTTTTATGAGTGGCTGCTATCGCCTTTGACCTGGTCGAAAGCGGAGTGATTGCTCGAAAAGCCTTCAATGTCCTTGTGTTACCAGTTTTAGCTCATTATAATTGCGCACCCATTTTCCATGGGGCGTCCGTTATTTGTTCGAAGACCGAGGTTTGGCGAGGATAGCGGAAGGCAAGTTAACGTGATGGCAAAGCCTTGCTTTTTAGGCGCATCACACAATTTATATTCTGGAGTTTATTTTTCATGGCAACGATCAACCAGTTGGTTCGTAAGCCGAGAAAACGTAAAGCAGTAGCAAGCGACGTACGTGCGCTCGAAGCCTGCCCACAACGGCGTGGCGTTTGTACTCGCGTTTACACTACTACCCCGAAAAAACCAAACTCAGCACTGCGTAAAGTGTGCCGTGTTCGCTTAACCAATGGTTTTGAAGTCTCTTCATACATTGGTGGTGAAGGCCACAACCTGCAGGAGCACAGTGTGGTTCTGATTCGTGGCGGTCGTGTAAAAGATTTGCCAGGTGTGCGTTATCACACTGTTCGTGGTGCCCTGGATACTGCTGGTGTAAACAACCGTAAACAAGCTCGTTCCAAATACGGAACCAAGCGTCCTAAGTAAGTTGTATTTAGGAACGGTACCTGATCCGTTTTTTCGGTGTTACTCACTAAAGCCTTAGGGCTTAGCGGGTACGAAACTGAGTAAGGCTAAGCGCGCTCATAATGTAACGGAAGTGAAAGTTGTGAGAGAGCGGTGTCTTAGAAAATCCTGAAGAGAGGCTAACAATGCCAAGAAGACGCGTAGCCGCCAAGCGTGAAATATTGCCGGATCCAAAATTCGGCAACACCACCTTGGCGAAATTTATGAACATCGTGATGGTCAGCGGTAAAAAATCCGTTGCCGAGCGAATTGTATACGGTGCGCTTGAAATCGTTGAAACCAAGCTGAAGAAAGATCCGATCGAGATCTTTGATGAAGCTCTGGAAAACGTCGCGCCATTGGTTGAAGTAAAGTCCCGCCGAGTAGGTGGTGCTACCTACCAGGTGCCTGTTGAAGTGCGCCCGGCTCGTCGCACCGCCTTGGCCATGCGCTGGCTCGTGGAGTACTCTCGCGGACGCGGTGAGAAGTCCATGGCTGCTCGACTGGCCGGTGAATTGATTGACGCCTCACAAAGTAAAGGTTCAGCTGTGAAGAAGCGCGAAGACGTGCATCGCATGGCCGAAGCCAACAAGGCGTTCTCTCACTACCGTTTTTAAGCGCGTTTTTTCAACCCGCTTAAAAAACTTGTCACAAAAGGCAGCGATACTCGCTGCCTTTTGTGGTTTTAAAATCCTGCAATCTGTTACCGTTGGGCAGGATGAAAAATCGGGTCTCTACCCGTTAATTGGGCCAAAAGCTCAAGATCTCCGCTAAAAAATCCTCTGACATCCAGCCTACTCATTTGATTTTTTAGCCGAGGGCAAGAATCAAAGCGATCATTTGATTTGTTGACGACAGTCCAGGTGTATACCCCGGGGCTCACTACACGAACAACACTTTTGGGGGACGTAAAATTGGCTCGTAAAACACCTATAGCACGCTACCGCAACATCGGTATCTGTGCCCACGTGGATGCCGGTAAAACCACCACGACAGAGCGCGTACTGTTTTACACCGGTTTGTCCCACAAAATTGGTGAGGTGCACGATGGTGCCGCCACCATGGACTGGATGGAACAGGAGCAGGAGCGGGGTATCACCATCACTTCGGCTGCGACCACCTGTTTCTGGTCGGGTATGCAGCAGCAGTTTGATCAACACCGGGTCAATATTATCGACACCCCCGGGCACGTCGATTTTACCATTGAGGTGGAGCGTTCGCTGCGGGTGTTGGACGGTGCCGTGGTAGTACTGTGCGGCTCTTCCGGTGTGCAACCGCAAACCGAAACCGTTTGGCGTCAGGCCAACAAGTATGAAGTCCCACGTCTGGTTTTCGTTAACAAGATGGACCGCGCCGGTGCCGACTTTTTAAGTGTGGTCGAGCAGCTGAAAGATCGTCTGGGGGCAAACCCTGTGCCTCTGCAGATGACCATCGGTGCCGAAGATCAATTCAAAGGTGTGGTTGATCTGATCAAAATGAAATCCATCCTCTGGAATGAGGAGGACATGGGTATGACCTTTGAGTATGGCGAGGTCCCTGAAGATCTGCTCGATGAGTGCGAAGCGCTGCGTGAGAATATGATCGAAGCGGCCGCGGAAGCCAACGAAGAGCTGATGGAGAAATACCTGGAGGGCGGTGAACTGAGCGAGGAGGAGATCAAGGCCGGCATTCGTGCGCGTACTCTGGCCAATGATATCGTCCCGGTAATCGGTGGTTCGGCCTTCAAGAACAAGGGTGTGCAGGCGATGCTTGACGCCGTTGTTGAGTACCTGCCCTCGCCGACGGAAGTAAAAGCCATCGAGGGTACCTTGGACGATGGTGAAACGGTCGATACCCGCGAAGCTGACGACAACGCCCCCTTTGCCGCACTGGCTTTTAAAATTGCCACCGACCCGTTTGTGGGTACCTTAACCTTCTTCCGCGTCTACTCCGGTAAATTGGAGAGCGGTACAGCGGTGTACAACTCTGTTAAAGGTAAGAAAGAACGCGTTGGGCGAATGGTGCAGATGCACTCCAACTCGCGCGAAGAGATCAAAGAGGTACTGGCCGGTGATATCGCTGCCGCTATTGGCCTGAAAGATGTCACCACCGGCGATACGCTGTGTGATGAGCAGAAGAAAATTATTCTGGAGCGCATGGATTTCCCCGAGCCGGTGATCTCCGTGGCGGTGGAGCCGCGCTCCAAAGCCGACCAGGAGAAGATGGGCATTGCCCTGGGCAAGCTTGCTCAGGAAGATCCCTCCTTCCGTGTGGCCACCGATGAAGAGACCGGTCAGACCATCATCTCTGGGATGGGCGAGCTGCACCTGGATATCATCGTCGACCGTATGCGCCGCGAGTTCAGCGTGGAGGCCAACATCGGTAAACCGCAGGTGGCCTACCGTGAGCGGATCACCAACACCTGTGAAATTGAAGGCAAGTTCATCCGTCAGTCTGGTGGCCGTGGTCAGTTTGGTCACGTTTGGGTGCGTTTTGAGCCGGCTGAAGATATCAACTCGGAAGGTCTGGAGTTTGTTAACGAAGTGGTCGGTGGCGTGGTGCCCAAAGAGTACATTCCTGCGGTTGAGAAGGGCATTAGTGAGCAGATGAAAAACGGGGTGCTGGCGGGCTACCCTCTGCTGGGTTTAAAGGCAACACTCTACGATGGCAGCTACCACGATGTGGACTCCAACGAAATGGCCTTTAAAATCGCTGCATCCATGGCGACCAAACAGTTATCACAAAAAGGTGGTGCAGTACTGTTGGAGCCGGTCATGAAAGTCGAAGTTGTAACCCCGGAAGAGAACATGGGTGATGTGGTTGGCGATTTGAACCGCCGCCGCGGCATGATTGTCAGTATGGGCGAAAGTGCATCGGGCAAAGTAATTAAAGCGGAAGTGCCGTTGGCAGAAATGTTCGGTTATGCCACCGACCTGCGTTCGGCTACCCAGGGGCGGGCGACCTTTACCATGGAGTTTGATAAATACATGGAAGCGCCAAAAAATGTCTCTGATGAAATCGTGGCAAAGAATACCTTTTAATCGTTTGTTATTAATTTAAATACTCTAGAGGGAATCCAAAGTGGCAAAAGAAACATTTGAACGTAGTAAACCCCACGTAAACGTGGGCACCATTGGTCACGTTGACCACGGTAAAACAACCCTGACTGCAGCGCTGACACGCGTTTGTGCCGAAGTATGGGGCGGTAC
>NZ_JAWMQR010000016.1:0-17131 GCF_033283405.1 Halioxenophilus sp. WMMB6 | reverse complement strand
ACGCTTGTTAACGATCTCTAGGATCTGTGCATCATCGGGCTGGGACTCCGATAACTAGTTGCCGCTAGTTATGGGGCTTCACTTTAAAGGAATGTTAATTAATGGGGAAATTTGACCATACAAGGTTATCAAAGAGCGCCCGTTTCGGGCTGGACCTCCTTACGCTGCGCTCCAGTCGGCCCTTTATAACGGCGTTAATGGGCTGGGGTTCTGAGCTGGTGGTTTATTCTGAAAGCATTTGCCACGCTCCAACAGCCAGCAATAAACAATGTGGTATTCGGTTGGTACAAACCGTTCGCTTTTCGCGGTTCCAATTGGCAAAAGCACGTAGCTAAATAGCCTGTGCCGCAGCTTGTGGGGCAGCACGTAGAAACTGAAGCGGCGAGATTTAGGCACCGCTAAAAAAACCAAGGGGGTCAGGCCTTACATTTCACGCCCACTGTCAAATGTAAGGCCTGAGTCTTTAACTAGTGATAGATGCCGCGTCAAATTATTAGTTAATGCCTTTATTTTCTCTGTACCACCGAACACAGTGTCGAGAGAGCAATGACAAAAATCGGCGTCATTTCAGATACCCATGGCCTAGTGCGAGATCAAGTATACGATCTATTCGATGGCTGTGATGTCATTCTCCATGCAGGTGATATCGGTAAATATTCCGTACTGGAAAAGCTTAAGAAAATCGCGCCAGTTATAGCGGTAATAGGCAACGTCGATAAAGACGGGTGGGCAGAAGAGATTGTAGAAAATAAGGCGATAGAGATAGAGGGCAAGAGCATCTATCTGCTCCACAATATCCAAGAGCTGGATCTCCAACCAAAAGGCCAATTCGATATTGTGGTTTATGGTCACTCTCATCAGCCCGTTAATGAGGAAAAGGATGGCGTGCTCTACTTTAACCCAGGTTCGGCCGGGCCAAGACGGTTTAAGCTGCCTATAGCGGTTGGCATTATTGTGATTGAAGGTTGTGGTATTTCGGCGGAAATCTTGGAGCTAAGTGGTTAATCAATAGGATCGATTGTGTGAACAAATATAAGCTTCGGCTGATCTTTATGCTCATAATTCAGCTTGTGCTCATAGTAATCAACAAACTATTCGGGATCGATTTTAAGCAAGAAAGCTTTTTCACTCTAAGCAATTGGACCTATTGGCTCGCAATTGGTTGGTCGCTGGCGCTCGCGTTGTATGCATTGCGATTGTCTTGTCCGCATTGTGGTGCCAAGCAAGTATTCAGGGGCTTTAGTGCCTTTGACCTTCGGTGGCCGCAAGACAAATGCCACAGATGTGGTGCTGAAATTAAATAAATAGGTGGAGTAAGAACTCCGGCCAAAGCAAATTAATAGAGAAAAGTGGAATCATCGAGGAAAGGAAACCATGCATAAAAAACTACTTCTGCTCTTGACGCTAATATTAACAGCGTGTAGCAACTTCGCAGCCGGTAAAGACTGGCCCCAAGCCCACCCAGAATGGATCGGCGATTATAAGCCGATTGTTTTCGTCACCGCCCCCTACCCTAAACAAGCCTACAGCAATCATCAGGAGGGTTTTGTAAGGCTAACCTTCGATGTTAATGCGGAAGGCAGTGTGCAGAATGTAGCGGTTGCTGAATCATCCTCTGATGTATTCGAATCCATCGCGGTATCTGCGTTAAGCAAGGCCAAATACCTACCCCCGTCGAGATTTAACCTGGAAGCGCCTGTAGCAGAACTTACGGTGATCTACCACTTCAAACTGTAACTCACTAAGTTCATAAATCCAGGAAGCTTTGCGAGTTAACTATTACAGGATGTATAACAACAATATGAAAAAGCTACTATTAACCCTTCCTGCGCTCCTCTTATGTGCCTGTGCCGGGACCTCCACTCAGGGGGCACACGATCAATTGGTAGAGGGCACACTGGAGAACACGCCACCGGACTTGCTCGAATATTGCAAAACGACCGCCTGTCGGGAGAACACCCAGTTCAAACTAAAGATGGAAGATGGCTCCAGTTACGAGTATAGGGGTGCAATCGACCCACCTATCGTGCAACCGGATCTGATTACCCTCTACCCAGGGGAAGATGTATTTATCGAGGCAACTATCGAAGGCGATCGATTGGTCGATATGGTGGTTGTGCCTGAAGTAAAAAGCCCAGAAAAAACCATCACCATGAAGTTTTGGCAGGAGCCATCCATGGCTGATGGTACCGATATGTTGCTACAAGTGGATAATCCATTTGAAAAATTCTTACGCTATGAGTTGGGTATGATGACCTTCGACGCAGAAGAGCTGCAATACACCTCCAGCTGCCCGGTAATACCCGGTGGCTCGGGTTTTGAACACTGGCCGTACCCCATATTTCTAATGGCCTTTGCCAACCTACGGCTTGTTGAGATCAATGACGAAGAGGTTACTTGTGAATAGTATTGGTAAGTCGTAGTAGCGTGAATTGAGACAATTTATGCAGTGATATGAGTAAACTAAACCGAAAGCACTGCAAAAAATTAGGGATGCCATTCAGGTTTTTAGCCGGGTTCATACTGTTGTGTGCCCTGCTGCCGGTAGTGGCAATGGTAGTAGTGCATGAACGATTTACTTGGGGATTTGAGCTTATAGATACATTTTTAATTTGTGTATTGGCTATCTATATTTCAGGCACTATGGTGACAACCGGTTATAGTCCTGGGTTTTTATTGGGATATCACGGCAAGCGGACGCTCACCCCTCTACCCGACCAGCTTAAAGCAGCGGTTCAAACCGGCGGTGGTGATTACGCCATAAAAATAGAAGACGACGCTGTAACCTCCATGGAGTTTGTTGTAGCGGTGCTAAGGGACTATCTTGGCTTAGAACAAGACGCCGCAGTAGAGCAGATGTTGAAAATAGACAATGACGGCGTGGCTAAGTTGCTGAGTTTGGAAAAGTCTGTTGCTGAAAAGTTGGTGGAGACGATCAATAAAGAGTCTTCTGCATGGGAGTTTCCACTCAAAGTGAGTGTGGAAATATGGTCGTAAAATTATTCTTATCGATAATCCGCTAACAGAGAGACTAAAGCTGAGGGAATACCCTAGCTTGCTATACTTCTTATACAGAGGAATACAGTGAAACAACTACTAGGGATCGCATTAATTGTATTCAGTGCATTGGTCCATTCGGGTTCACTGGAAGATGCCGCCGCGCTTGGCAATGAGCTAACGCAATCGGTGCAGTCGAAAGCCTCTACCAAACTTAAAAAGCTGGCGAACTATAAAGAGGTAAAGTCGTTCCTCAAGGCGAGTGGTTGTCCGGGGTTTAAATACACCGCCTATATTCTACCGGAGCGTTCAAAGTTTTACCTGATTGCCACAAGCAGTAAAAATGTAATCATTGGGCGTCATTTTGTAGGCGACATTGCCGATAACCTGGTCGATGTTTCGAGCCTCACAAGCTCTACCAATGGCTGTTTGAATATGGGCACTGCGCGAGCTTACACAGTCGGAATGTTTGTGACCCATTTGAAGCCGGAACCGAATGAATTTCACGTGCAGGAGAGTAACCTGGCGAAAATTGCGCTATATGTAAGGGCAGGTGATGAGCTCTACTCAGTATCTGAGGGCGTAATCTCTATCGTTGAGGAGTAATGGCAGAGGCTTATAGAGACGACAATTAATCTTTGACTGATCACGACTGGTTAGTAAGTGTGTTGTTCTACATAGTTTCGCAAATAGGTAAAATATGAGCTTCCAAGACAGGCCCTACCTAAGAGAGATCCAGCTAAAGCGGGAGTTAATTGATGATTTTGATCAATACCCCTTCTCCATTCCCGCGATTAGAGAGCTGGGCCAACTGCAGTTCCACCCAGACGTCACTTTTTTTGTGGGTGAGAACGGTTCGGGAAAATCGACATTGATTGAAGCCATAGCGGTTAGCCAGGGCTTTAATGCCGAGGGTGGTAACAAAAACTCTCAATTCTCCACCAGCCGAACCCATTCGGATCTGCACAACTATCTCAAATGCATTAAGAGCTTCAAGCGCCCAAAGGATGGTTACTTTCTACGTGCGGAGAGTTTCTATAATGTGGCCACATTAATGGATGAAGTTGGCTATCTGAATGGCTATGGCGGAAAGTCGCTGCACCAGCAGTCACACGGGGAGTCTTTTATGGCCACACTGCTCAACAAACTTCGGGGTAACGGCCTCTATATTATGGACGAACCCGAAGCCGCCCTCTCACCTGCCCGCCAAATGGCGGCGCTCTCCGCAATTCACCAACTGGTGGAAGAGAACTCTCAATTTATCATCGCCACCCATTCACCCATCCTGCTTGCCTACCCAAGAGCAAAGATTTACCACTTCTCTGAGGAGGGTATCTATGAAATTGCCTATGAAGACACCGAGCACTATGCAGTGACGAAAGAGTTCCTAGATCATCATGAAGAGATGATGAAAATTCTTATGGAAGAGTAGGTACTATATCGAGCGTGTGGTGATAGGTTAATTATGTATCCCACAAATAAATGTCGATAAAAAGAAAACTAATCTTTCATGAATGCAAAACAAGGGGCAGCTCTTGTTTTTAGCTTCTTTACCTAATGTAAGAGAGTAGGCACAAAGCAAGATCTACCCCATCTATTTGCTAAGGCTCAAAATCGGGTACATAGGTATAAATTTGGCCAAGTCCGGTAAGGACGATATAAACAATTTCTACCGCACAGGCTTTAGCTTCATCTGGGCTAGCTAAAGCGATTTCAACGTCGAGGGCGTCTACCCGCGCTCTTATGGACCCAGTGTTGGTACCCCAAAGCCATCTGCTCAATAGCAGTCCATCACGCGCACCTTCGGCGCGGGCTTCCCAATCAAATACAAGCGAGTCCTCCTCTGGGGTGTCCCGCCAATCCCGATTCTCATCGGCAGTTTCATTACCTTCCCAATCATAGCCCTCCATAAGGTCGATAATATCGATTGGGCACGCGGCTCGTATTACTGTATCGCCCTCCCCGCCGATAAGATCAATAGCAGCATCACTCACACAAATTCTCATTATTCTGCCAGAATTGCCCGGTACCACAGTGATTTCAGTCATGCCGGCGCTGCGAGGGCAGTCGGCAAATACCGCTGAAGAGCCGAGAGTTGCCGTGGCGAGCAGCGCGACCATTCCGATTATCTGTTTTATGTTCATAATTTCCTCCCTTTGATATTTTTATTGCGTCTTATTGGATTAGTAGGGAGCTAAAAAAGAAAGGTGCTTAAAGGCTGACAATAAAACACCAAAGAAAGATGCGAAAAGAAACGAATAAAACTCCCACAATTTAAAATAACCGGTCGATATTATGGCGTTGTCCGTTGAGGAACTAGTAATAAAAACTAATAAGCCTATCGCAATTATAGATATGAAGTTGAGTAGATAAAAAAGCTGCCATATCAACACCAGAGTGGCGTTAATTAAGGGTAAATATTGAACTGCACGGTCAGTCAGTAATAAAACCACTGCCAAATTGTTCGAAAAAAATATTGAAAAAATAGTTGGGTGCAATGCTGCTAAGAGAGATGCTAATGGCGAACTCAGCAGGCGACGATAATAAAAATATTGCAGCCTTACAATATGGCTTCCCTATAAAATTAAAACAGGGCAGCTCGCCCGCGGTGAGATGACGAAATGACGGCTTGTTATTGTGTTGCTTGAAGGTGGCTGTGCCTTGTGGCAAATGTTAACCACCAAAAACCTGTATTGCCATTACTACGCATCACATTCCGGCTATAACCCACTGAACTGCCCACACTCAAATAGACCCTATTAGCTGCTAACCGGCCGTAATGTGTTAGCGCGCACCGTCTGTGCTAGTGTTATCCCCTCTCTGCACAATAACTCTTATCGGCTGGGCAGAGTTTGGCGATGGCTCAGATTTTTATGGGGTTGGTTAAGGCCGTCGCCTTGGCTTCTCTCTCAATAATTTACAAGAAGGTAATAACGTGAAATTTCGAATTTACAAGCTCATGCGGTTGGCTCTTTTCTGCTCGCTGTTTTCCGGCGTGGCAGCGTCGGTGGCTTTTGCTGAGGAGGTGATCAAGCCGAAGGTGGTTATTCTCGGCTATTTTGAAACCAGCAAGGAGTATGGGGTAAAGGGTTATTGGGGAGAGGCGGCCAAGCCGGGTGAGCTCTACTACTGGCTGAAGGGATTGGGCCTGTCGCGCCGGATCGATGTGGCGGGTGCGTTCGAGCAGGCCTGGGCCAATGCCGATGGCTCCATCATCGCGCTTAAAATAGGGCCCAACAGCCTGCATCCGGCGGTCAATATTACGGCACTGGGCTTGGATGCCAAATTTGATCTGCGCCAATCCTACTGGTTATTTAGCGGTATTGCCGGCACCTCGCCGGAGAACGGTACCATTGGTGATATCGTCTGGACGGATTTTATTATCAATGGCGATGTCGCCCATGAGATCGACGCCCGGGAAATTCCTAAAGGCTGGCCCAGCGGATACTTTCCGGCCGGTTCCACCCAGCCCTACCCGCAACCGAGAGTGGCCGAGGACTCCTCCGATAACGCCCGCAATTGGGACGAGAGTTTTACCTTTAACCGTTCGCGCACGGTATTTAAATTAAACCAACAATTACTCAATTGGGCCTATCAGCTAACCCAAGCGGAAGTGCTGCCGGAATCGAAACAGATGCAACAGGTGCGCGCGGAATACGCCCAAAAGGCCGCCCAGCAAAAATCCGCCGTTAAGGTGGGCGCGATGTTATCGGCCGAGACCTTCTGGTTGGGCGATTTAATGGATGGCTGGGCGCATCAGTGGGTTAACTATATGAGTGATGGCCAGGCTGAGTTCCGCACCACCTCCACCAACGATGCCGGCTCCATGGTTGCCTTGGCGGCCCTGGCGCAGCACGGCAAGATCGACCCGGAGCGGGTGCTGCTGCTGCGCGGTGCCAGCAATTTTGATAAGCCGCCGGCCGGTATCAGCGCCGCCGAGCAACTGGTGCGCGAGGGGCCGCAGGACTTTGCCGGCTACATTCCCGCGCTGGAGGGTATCTACCAGGTGGGTGGCCGTGTGGTTAACGAGCTGGTGAACAATTGGGATAAGTATCAAAACGGCTTGCCGGGCAGATAGTCCAGCCGTTGCACTCGGCGCTAACCAGCCCTTCACCGCTAGCAGCGCTTCAGTGAAAGTCGCCATTCGGCAAACAAAAGCCCCAGCCGCTCCGTAGCCGCTGGGGCTTTTGCTATATCAGCGCTTCCTAAAATTCACGGCCGTTAAATTTTTTGTGTAGCAAAGCGTGTGCTTGTCCTTCAAAGCTTATTGGGCAAAAGTTATTGGGCAAAGCTTGTTGGGCGCGGGTTGAGCCAAAATCCACCGGTACCACGGATATAGCCGCTGCGTAAATCGGCCTGTTAAGCGCACTACCACAATTCCAAGGGAGAGTAAGGGTGGACTGTTTATGACATGGGAAAGGTTTGGTTACCTCTGCCGCAAGGCAGCGGTGACCTGTGGCGAGCGGGAGGTTGTCTCGGACTGCCTGGCCAGAATCGAACAAGAGGCGGTGTGTGGCCTTTATGGTGCCGAAATGGCTACCAACAGCTGGCCCAGGCGGATACTCGATAAAATAGGCGCTCTGGCCAACCGCGAAGCGGCCGTCGCCGCGTTAACACTTTATGGCCGGCTGAAGCTCACCCGCCCTGCGGACGAACTGATGAAGTTCAAGGGGATTACCAGTTACCTGCTGGCTATAGCGCTGGTCTATTTTGTGGTGGTGGCCATTTACCAGTTAAAGGTTGCGCCTACCTTTGTAAACGCCTTCACCAACCTGGAGGTGCAGGTCCCCGCGCTTCTCGTTTACTACCGCGACTATTGGGGTTGGTTGGTGGCATTAGTGGCCGCAGTGCTGATGGCCGCGCTACTGGTCGGCCACCGTTTACAGCAGATGTTTCAGTTCCAGGCGGGCATAGAGCAGAGCCCGGTCTTCAAATATCTGCTGTTCAGCAATACCCGGGTGTCGTACCTGCGGCTTATAGAGTTATTGCAGGCACCGCTGCACATGTATGGCGGCCCGGCGCCCGGCGATACCGCTATTGCCCGTCATCTACTGGCCATCAAAACCACTCCGATGGACCTTGCCACGGAGATCGAGGCGTTAATTGCGGGGGAGCTGCGGCAGCTGTTGGAGTGTGGCCAGGCGCAGATGAAAGCGCTCACTGTTATCGTCGCCGGCTTGTTGGCCGCCTCTGTGTTTATCTTTTTATTCAGCGCCTATGCGCCACTATTTATGCTGGGAGATGCAGTATGAACAACCAAAAAGGATTTACCTTAATTGAGCTGATGATTGTGGTGGCGATTATCGGCATATTGGCTTCGGTCGCCCTGCCTGCTTACCAAGTATATGTGCAGCGCAGTGAGATGGTCGAGGCGCTGAGCATGGCGGCGACTATTCGCCAGAATGTGACCAACTACTATGTCGAGAAATTGGTCTTTCCGGCCGATAACGCCAGCGCCGGCATCCCCGAGCCGCAAATGTTAATCGGTAACCGCATCACCAGCGTGCAGGTCGATGGCGGGGCCATTCATGTCACCCTGGGCAATAAGGTCTCGCAACCGCTGCAGGGCAAGGTGTTAACCTTTCGGCCGGCGGTAGTCACCGGCAGCCCGAAAAGCCCCATCGCCTGGTTGTGCGGCTACGATGAGCCGGTAAACGGGATGACCGCCGTGGGTGATAATAAAACGGATTTAGAGCAGCAGTACCTACCCTCGGCCTGCCGGGGGTAAACCATGGTTGGATTAACACTCTGTAATGCTGTGCTTTATTCGTGCGATTAGAGCGAGGTTAATGGTGAGTGCGCAGCCAGCGGCTGGTTGCTGGCTGCCCCTAAATTGCGCGGTTAATGTTACCGAATAATCCCAATCTACTCGGCGGGTGTCACCGGTTCTACCGCCAGGCCATAAATTGCATCCAGCATAATATTGCCAAACACCGGGCCATTATCGGTTAGGGTCACCCACAGCAGGTGATCAAAGCGGCCGGGGCCATCCTTCAGCCAGATACCGCCGGTGGTGGCCATATCAATGTAGTCGCGGCCGTTGCGTTTGGAGTAGTGGTAGTAGTGTTCGTGGCCGGCAATCACGGTGTAGGGACGGCTGGCCAGCAGCTGTTCGATTTTTGCAAATTGCGGGTCGTCGTACATCCAGGCGGGTTTGTGCATAAAGAGCATGGTCCAGCGCACCGAGGGGTGCTGCTGTAAGGTCTTCTCGACAAAGGCAAGCTGAGCATCGCTGATGTGTACACTGCCCGGCAGTTTGGCGGCGTCGGGGTGATTACTGCTGTTGGCTAAAATACGTTGTTGCATCTGCTCGGCGTTGGTGGCCATCATCTGCTCCAGCATCAGCTGTTTTTCCTGAATGGCTTTGGGCAGCTCAACGGCAGGGTCTTCGGTATTGAGTGCAATAAACAGCACATTGTTATAAACAAACGAGTAGTAGTCATCGCCGTTGCGTTGTTGCCATATCGACTGCATGGTGTTGTTGCTGATATCGTGGTTGCCCACCACATAAAATAGCGGCATCTGCAGCTTGGCGGTTATCTGTTTGAACTCATCCCACTGGGCATTCAACGCGGCCTGGTCTTCGGTGTAACCCTCAATCAAATCCCCCATCGACATCACAAACTCCGGTTGTAGGTAGTTAATCTTCTCTACCGCCTTTTCATAAACCCCCGGGCGGTGGCCACCAGTGCGATCGCCAATCACAACAAACTGGAAGTTATCGGGGTTATTTAAAAAGTGTTGGCTTGAGACCGGCACCTGGTTGCTGGTGGTATAAGGTTTCTGGCTGGTGCCACCACAGCTGATAATCACAAAGGGAATAATCGATAAAAGAAACCACTGGGTGAAGCTGTTGATTAAGCGCATTGCATGTCCTCTTTGTTATCGATGTGTCCGCGGCCGGCCGTTATGGGCGGGTGCAATTCAGGGTGCTACCAGCCGCATGACTGGGCTAAAATCGAAAGATAATCGGCGTATGTTATAAAAATTCAGTGGCTGCCACCCTGGGTTGGCGCAATACCCGGCAGCGCTGGCGGCCTTTTCCGAGCTTCGGCGCAAGAGCGTGAGTTAATGGTAAGGGTGGGCTGGCCGGCCAGGAATACGAGATCCGTGCACGCCTGTTACACAATCCGATCATCAGCTAGCTGGCCTGTTTAATGTTTTATGACCCAGTTTAATCGTTTTATGAAAAGTTACTGGCGGCCCAAGTTGGCGGCTGCCGGAGATATTAAAAATCTACCTATCGTTATGGAGTTGTATGGCCATGGCGTGGTGCGGCCGGGCTATAACTACGAACGCAAACTGGCCAGAACCGTTAATGTCGAACTGGTGTGCCGGGGGGAGATGACCTTTGTCCAAGGGGAGCAGCGCCAGATAGTCCACGCCGGCGAAGCAGTGTTAATGCGCCCCGGTGTACCTCAGCAGTTTATCGCCACTTCTGAAAAACCCTGCGTTAAACGTTTTATCGTATTAACGGGGCCCTCTCTGTTCAGTGTTATCGATGCCGCCGGTGTCTCGCTGGATACGCCCATTCGTATTTCTGATATGGCTCATATGCAGCAGCTGTTTCGCGCGATAGGGGCGGCCAGATCCAACAACGCCATCGAAGCTATGATCAAGGCGTCGTCACTGGCCTTTGAAATACTTACCCTGCTTGGCCGCTGTGAAAAAGAGTCGGTACCGCAAAAATTGCTGCCGGCATTGGCCCGCATTCGCGCAGAGGGCGACTGGCCGACGCTGGATGAGTTGGCGGAGTTGGCCGGGTTAAGCGTGTCGCAATTCAGCCGCGTGTTTCGCGAGCACACCGGTAAGAGTACCGGCGAATACATTAAAAGTGTGCGCTTGCAGCGGGCGGCCTTTTATCTACAAAACAGCGATTGGCCGGTAAAGAAAATTGCCGAGCAATTGGGTTACGACACGCCCCACTACCTCACCTCACAATTTACAAAATACTACGGCGAGACGCCCACTAATTTTAGAAGTGAGCTGAGTTTTATTGCGAAAGCGCTGATCAATAAACAGATCTAAGTTTTGGTGACGGTTGATTAACAATGCAATGACCAGTACTGGTGGTTAACTGCTAGGGGATATTTTATGAGCGCAAAATTTATCGAAACCTGTGTGGCGGAGTATCTAAGTAGCCACTTGGAATTTAAAGCACCGGCCGCTTCCAACCACTCGCTGGTGCTGGCACTAACGCTCGCCATACAACCGTCGATAATTGCTGCTGCCGGTGGTGTGCCACAGTTTTGGTGGCTACTGTTAGCGGCCGTAAAAGAGTGGTATCCCAATGCCGAACCAACCTTCGAATACAAAGTGTTTGCCAGCCATATGGTCAGCCTGGGTGGCTTGTCGCAAGGTTCGGATTTTGCTGGGGAGATTACGGAAATTTGGAATGATTGGCAGGCGTGGCAGAGGGAGGTACGCCCGGCCGATTAAATCGGGGCTCAGCGCTATCCAGCGCAAATAGTCCAATTAACCGCGCTCTAACTTTGCACCCTTCGCGCTGCGCAGTATCATCCCCCTTCCAGCAACCGGTAGTGACCCGCGTTACCCGGTTAGCGATAGTGACCAAACAGAAAGGCAAATAAACCCACGCAATGAGCGCGCCCAACTCCCAGCCCGCGATCACCCGTTTCTTCCTGGCCGGTGGCCTTACCCAGGCGCTGTTTCGCTGGTTGAGCTTCCGCCAGTTTGTGGCGCAGGGAGATTGCCGCCTGGCCGAGGTGGCCGGTGACTCCACCTCGCTTACCCCACGGGCTTACCTAAACCGGTGGGCCAGCCAACACCCGCCGGCAATGCCTGCCCTGGGGCTGTTGCGCCTGGCGGCGTTGGCTGTGGTGATTTTGGGCTTCGGCGCCATGGCCGGTGTACTGGCGGTGGGCCGCAGCCAGCCCATTAATATCTGGTGGCCATTGGTGCTGTTTGCCTTTGGCCCGCTGCTGCTGACCCTAACCAGCCTCTACCTCACCCTCTTCTCCCCCGCCCGCGGCCACTGGGCCGGCCACCCGCTGTTGAGCTTCTGGCTGAAGCGGCTGAAGCTCGCGGCCTTCGCCCCCTATAGAGAGCTGCTGCTACCCTGGCTCTTCTGGCAGCTGCAGCGCTTTGCCATGCTGTTTGCCGTGGCCGCACTGGTCGCCTTTTTTGTACTGGCCACCTTTCAGGACTATCGCTTCGGCTGGTCGTCCACGCTGATCACCGACGATGCCACCATGGCCCGGCTGATGGCGTTGATCAGCTGGCCCTGGCAGAGCGTGGTGCCGGCCCCTTCGGCGGAGCTGATCAGCCTAAGCCGCTACAGCGCCGAAGTGCCGCTGGCAACGCAGGTAAACCCCGAGAGCTGGTGGCAGACCATGGTAATGGCGGTGATGGTCTATGGTATTTTGCCGCGGGTGCTGTTGGCCTTTTTACTGCGCGAGCGGCTGCGCCAGCGGCTGAAAAGCAATATCGAGCTGGCTGGCGATATCGAACAGTTTATGGTGGCCCAGCAGCATCAGGTGAGCCGCAACCCGCTGGCGGTGGAGCCGCCCACAGCAGAGCTGATCAGCGTTAACCTGCCCGCCGCCGGCAAGGAGCTGATCACCTGGCAGCAGGCCCGTTCGCCTCTGCCGGCCATTAAAAACCTGGGCAGCGGCGACTGGGCGGAAGACGAACGCTGGCTCACCTCCGAGGCGGCCCAGTCGCTGCTGCCGCTGTGGCTGGTGGTCGACCCGCTGCAAGCCCCCACCGGCGAGCTGGCCGACTGCATCAGCCTGCTGCAGAGCCGCCCTAATCAGGTGGCGCTGGTGCTTTTCCCGATGCCGGTTTCCGCTGAGGGTGAAAACCCCCGCTTGGCGGCGCAGCGCAAGTCGTGGCAGTTCTTTGCCGAGCGCGTGGGTGTGCGGCTTTATGAGGGGCAGGCGAGTGCGGAGGTGAACCATGGTTGAGCCCGCCCAACAGCCGGTTTTTGCCGTGGTCGGCCACCCCAACAAGGGTAAGTCGAGCATTGTTGCCACCCTCACCCGCCAGGATGCGGTGAAGATCTCGGAGATCTCCGGCACCACCACCAACGCCCAACAGTTCAACCTCAATATCGACGGCTACACCCACTACAGCCTGGTGGATACCCCCGGCTTCCAACGCCCGCGCCAGGTGCTGGCCTGGCTGCAACAGCACGGCGCCAACGCCGCCGAGCGCAGCCAGACCGTGGCCGCGTTTGTTGCCCAGGAGAGCAATCAGCCGGACAGTAAATTTCGCGATGAGGTGGAGCTGCTGCAACCGATTCTGGACGGCGCCGGCATTATCTATGTGGTGGATGGCTCCCTGCCTTACTCGCCCGAGTTTGAAGCGGAGATGACCATTCTGCAGTGGACGGGCAACCCGCGCATGGCGCTGATCAACCCTATTGGTGGCGAGGCCTATGTCGCCGAGTGGCAGAAGGCGTTGAGCCAATATTTTAGTGTGGTGCGGGTGTTTAACCCGCTAACCGCTGATCACCAAAAGCAGCTGCTGATTCTCTCCGCCTTTGCTGAGCTCTACGAACCCTGGCGCCCGGCGATAGAGGCCACCATCAAAACCTTGCGTGGCTACTTCCAACAGCTGGAGCGCCAGGGGGCGTTTATGGTGGCCGAGCAGGTGCAGCAGATGGTGAGCTACGTGGCGGAGATAAAAGTGCCCGCCGCCTTTGTGCGCGAGCAGCTGCAACAGAAATTAAAAGGCGACTACCAAAACCGGCTGCGTAAAATCGAGGCGACCCTGCAGCGCCAGTTGCAGGTGCTCTTCGCTCACCCGGAGATGAAAACTCACGCCGAAAAGTTGAACCTCGACTATCCGGATCTGTTTGATAGCAGCCACTGGTATCTGTACGGCTTGGACCGGCAGAAAATCGTTACCCTCTCGGCCTCGGCCGGTGCCGCCGCCGGCGCCGTGGTGGATATCGGCCTGGGCGGCAGTTCCCTGTTGGCCGGGGCCTTAATCGGCGGCCTGCTCTCCGGTGCTGCCTCTCTCTACGCCACCGCCAACCCGGAAAAACTCAATATCAACGGCCTGCCCATCGCCGGCGAAACCGTTACCGCCGGCCCCATGAAAGAGCTCACTCTGATTTTTGTGGTGCTTGGCCGGGCCATCGATTTTCTCGATATGATTCTGCACCGCACCCACGCCGACCGCAGCCTGGCCGAAGTGAGCACAACCACCTTTACCAAACGGCTGGAGAATTTGAGCAAAACCGACCAGGTGCAGCTCACCCGGCTGTTGCAAAAGGCCCATAAGGGGTTGGACGAGAGCGAGTTGGTGAAGCTGCGGGATTGGGTGTTGCAGCTGTGTAAGGCGGGTGAGCAGAGCGAGTGATTAAAGTGTGTGAATGGCGATCGCCGACCGGCGACCGCCATGGACACGGAAGGCCGCCCCAGGTAAATGCAGAATACGAAGCGGTCCGACGATTCGGAACGGTTATCTGCCCTACGAAATATTAATCCCCGCAATAATCCTCACCCCGTAGGGGCGACTGGCGGTCGCCCACAGACCTGGGGCGTCACGGCGCCGGTGTGGTTAAATCCGGCCCCGCATGAAAGCGGGAGAGCAAAGCCCGCGAGGTTTAGCTTGGTTGGTAAAATTGCGAAACCCGATTAAGAAAAATTAAAAATGCTAACAATTACTCTTCAACCAACAGTCGCACCATCAACCTGACCGGTGGCGTGATCAACAGCGTTACCGGGTAGGCCGCCATAAAGGCCTTGGCCCAAACGGCCAGCCAAATAAAGAAGAGGCCGTCCACAAAGCCGATATTCAATAGGGTCACCACCATGGACATCAGGCAAGACATAAACAACGCCATAAAAAAGGCAAAAACCAGCTGGGTGTACTTCTTGGGAATCATAAACACTCTATCTCAACGCTTAAACGGCGAACCTCCTTGTGCTTGTCGTTATTTGCTCTGGTGAACCAATCTTGGGGGGCGTAATTTTAAGGTTTATCGCCCGCTAATAAAAGTCGTCGGCATTGGGGCTGGCCGACTGGTAGCGCCTATGGGTGGAGTGTCCCACTGGAGGGGTTTCCCAGGGCGATAACCGGTAAACGAAAGAGAACCATCTACTGCATAATTGATAAGTATAATTAAAGTTCCATTTATTGGCGGAAATAGCCATTAACTGGCAATATAGTTCCTTTATTGACTCTCCTAAAAACTAGAACTATAGTTCTTTTTAACGCCATTTTTAGTGTTTATATAGAACTATAGGTGCTGTTATGGATTTTGATCACGTAAGTGACCAAATAGTGCTTGAGGCGCTTGGTCAGCGGTTTAAGGCCGCCCGGCTCAATCGCGACCTGAGTGTTGCTGAACTGGCGAGTAAGGCCGGCCTGACCGGGAAAACCATCTCCAATTTAGAGAAGGGCAAGAAGAGCGTTGGCCTGCTCAATATTATCGCGGTACTGCGCGCCCTGGATATGCTGGCCGAGCTGGAGGGTTTTATCCCCGAGCCGCCACCCAGAGCGGCGGCGATTGTCCGGCAGCAGAATATCAAGGGTAAAACCCGGCAGCGGGCCTCGAAAAAAAGTCGTAGTACCACTGCGGGCGATAACGATAGCGCCTGGACCTGGGGAGAAGAGTAGTGGCAGCAGAGAAGATAGATATCGCCGAGGTGGTGCTGTGGGGCCGGCAGATTGGCACCATTATCTGGTCGAACAACCGCGGCTATTTCGAATATTCCGAGCCGTTCCAGGCGTCGGGCATAGAGCTGTCGCCCATCAAGATGCCGTTAAGTAATCACTCCTACTCGTTTGGCTCGCTCAACCGGGAGACCTTTAAGGGGCTGCCCGGGCTATTGGCCGACTCCCTGCCCGATAAATTCGGTAATAAATTGATTGACCAATGGTTGGAGAAACAGGGCCGCTCAAGAGACGACTTCAGCCCGGTGGAGCGGCTCTGTTACATCGGCTCCCGGGGCATGGGCGCCATTGAGTTTGAGCCGGCCATCGGCGGCAAGCCGGAGCAGTCGCTGCCCATTGAAATTGCCGAACTGGTCGGCCTGGCCAACGAGGCGCTCAGCCAAAAAAGGTTGATGGCGGTTGACCTGAATGGCGATGGCAAAGCCAAAAAGGAGTCGCTGGAAAAGATTATTTCGGTGGGCACCTCGGCCGGTGGCGCCCGGGCCAAAGCGGTGATCGCCTGGAACAAAACTACCAATGAGGTGAAATCGGGCCAGATAAAAACCGAACCCGGTTTTAGTTATTGGCTGCTGAAATTTGATGGCGTGGAAGAGAATAGAGACCACGAAATTCTGGCCGACCCAAAAGGTTTTAGCCTGGTGGAATACGCCTACTACCTGATGGCGATCGACTGCGGCGTGACTATGGCTGAATCGAGAATTTTCAGTGAAAATGGCCGCTCCCACTTCATGACCAAACGCTTCGACCGCAAAGAGGGCGGTGAAAAAATTCACATGCACTCGCTGTGCGGCATAGCGCACTACGATTTTAACAGCGCCGGTGCTTACTCCTACGAACAGGCCATGGGTGTAATGCGCGACCTGCGCCTGGAGCGCGCCGAGTTTGAGCAATTTTTCAGGCGGATGGTATTTAACGTGGTCGCCCGCAACCAGGATGACCACACCAAGAATATCGCCTTCCTGATGGACAAGAGCGGCCACTGGACGCTGTCACCTGCCTACGACATCACCCACTGTAACGGCGCCGGCTGGACCAGCTCCCACCAAATGACCATCAACGGCAAACGGGATGGCTTCACCCTCGGTGATTTAATGGCAACCGCCAGGCACGCCGACATTAAAGAGGCGAAAGCCAAACAGATAGTGGCCGAGGTGGTCGCCACCGTTGCCCAGTGGCCCGACTACGCCAGTCGCGCGGGTGTGCCCGAGCGCTACCCCGGGCATCAGACAGGCGCAACCTGGAGTGAGGAGATTGAAAAAGATCACCGCTTAATCTGGCAGGGGTTGTAGGCCTGGTTACGGCGTCTACCACAATCCCAAACCCGTAGGGGCGACCGGCGGTCGCCCACAATCCCGGTGTGTCACGACGCCTGTGCGGTGAATTCAACCCCGCATGGGCGATCGCCGATCGCCCCTACGCAATATGAATACCTGCAATAATCCCACCTTCGTAGGGGCGACCGGCGGTCGCCCACCACCCCGGTGCG
>NZ_JAWMQR010000015.1:0-40124 GCF_033283405.1 Halioxenophilus sp. WMMB6 | reverse complement strand
TTCGTGACCGATTTGCAGGAGAGCAAATCAGACCGCCCGATAGGGCGGCCCGAAGGGCGTAGGGCATGGATGCCCGGAGTAAACGTGGCCGTACCGTTGGCAGTTTTTTGCTCCATGCAAAAACTGCATGCGCGGCGTCCATGCCGCTTGCGCTGGTGTTGTTGCAAAAATCATCGAGTAGTCGAGTGGTTACAGCGGCGTCCAATACGGCCGCCTGAGCGGATCGCCCTTCGTGACCGATTTGCAGGAGAGCAAATCAGACCGCCCGATAGGGCGGCCCGAAGGGCGTAGGGCATGGATGCCCGGAGTAAACGTGGCCGTACCGTTGGCAGTTTTTTGCTCCATGCAAAAACTGCCAATGGTACGGCGTCCATGCCGCTTGCGCTGGTGTTGTTGCGAAAATCATCGAGTAATCGAGTGGTTACAGCGGCGTCCAATACGGCCGCCTGAGCGGATCGCCCTTCGTGACCGATTTGCAGGAGAGCAAATCAGACCGCCCGATTGGGCGGCCTGACGGGCGTAGGGCATGGATGCCCGGAGTAAACGTGGCCGTACCGTTGGCAGTTTTTTGTTCCATGCAAAAATTGCATGCGCAGCATCCATGCCGCTGGCGCTGGTGTCGTTGCGAAAATCATCGAGTAATAAATTCCACAGCCGGAGGCTGGCCCCGCAGGGGTAAGGGCAGGATGCCCGAATTTGTTTAAGATAAAAAAAGCCCGCCTTGTGCGGGTTTTTTTATGCGCTGACCTCAACTAAATTAATTAAGCGAGGTGGTTTGTTCACTGAGGCATTGTTAAGGTTGGGCGTTATAGTTGATGCGAGCCTATTTACTGACTTTACCTAAGGAATAATCGACCATGACCCGCAGCATGAACGCCCTGTTGGCTGTCTGCCCATTTATTTTTGGATTACTACTGAGTTTTGCAACCGTGGCCGAAGAGAAGCCTACCTACTACATCTATCTGGCCGGGCCTGAGGTTTTTCTGAGCGAGCCGGTGGCGGCGGGTGCAGAGAAGAAACAGATGATTGAGGCGATGAACAGTCAATACGACTGGCCTTTTCGATTGGAGGGGCTCTACCCCCTCGATAATGAGATCCCGGACTTCAAACCTGACTACCCGACGGGTATTCGTATCTATCAAGCCAATATCGCGCAGATGAACAAAGCCCATTTTATTCTGGCCAATATGGTCCGCTTTCGTGGGCCCAGTATGGATGTGGGTACTGCCTTTGAGATGGGTTATGCCAGCGGCTTGGGCAAACCGGTATTTGCCTATTACGAAGCTAAGCCCTTTTACGGTGCCGAGGAAGAGCCGGGCGTATATAACGAGCGTGTGGTGAGCTTCTTTAAGCTGAAACCAGGTGCGAATGTCGATCCGGATGGCATTTCGATTGAGAGCTTTGCAATGAGTGACAACTTGATGATGATCGGTGCCTTGGATGCCTCTGGTGCAACCATTAACGCAAGCTTTGAAGAGACAATCCTTGCTATTGCCGATTACCTTAAAAGCCAACGTTAACAGCACATGCTGGCTATGGGTTAATCGGTAGCCAGCGCGATGAGCTATTTAAAGCGGTAGGAGATACTCAGGGAAAGAGTATTAAAGTCGAGGAAGAAGTCGGGTTTTTCAATTTGTGGGTCGTCGGCAAAGAGTGTGTCCCGGCCCAGTCCGTCACCGTGAGTGTACTCGAATGCGGCATCCAGCCCCTCTACCCCAAGATTAAGCACGCTGAAGTTAAAACCGAAATAGTAACCTGATTGGCTGCTGCCGGAATCGAGGCTGGCCGCGCCAAAAAACATCCCGGCGCGATAGCGCGAAGCCCACTCATATTGATAATCCATCGCTCGGAAGCCGAGCATGGTGTCACCCAGAATATCGGCCACGGTTATACCGGTACCAAAATAGTGGTTGCCCTGTTGGCCAAACTGGCGGTGGGCGACGGCGGTAAGGGTATAGCCGGAATCATCGGGTTCGCTGGCGCCCAGTTCGGAGTCGCCAGCGTCATAGCCCACTTCGTAAATCTGCCAGCCGGCACTGACCTGAACTTCTGCCCACAGCGGCAGTGGCAGCAGCAGAAAGAGTAGCCCTGAAACAATTCTTACCATCGAATAAATCCTGAAATTTGAGAATAGGAGTCACCCCAAGCGTCGTTACCCGTGGTCAGGGTAACGCCGCCAATAAGAGCACCAAAGGCGCGGGCGTACTCCAGTTGTAGCTGGTCGATCGGGTCGAAATCGTAAACACCATCCAGGTTATTATGTTCAACATGGCGATAGTCGAGGCTGAGGGTGTTGCCGCTTTCGGTGGTCCAAATAGCGCCCAGCCAGTGGGCTTTACCTGGTACGGAGGGTTGGAGCTCGCGTGTAGTCAGGGCCCAGTGGCCGATCAGAACCCCTTCGTTCGTTAAGCCATCACCGTAATTGGCGTTGGTATACCAACCGTTCTGCCAATCGGTGTATTCGTAGGAGAGATCCAGATTTTTGGTGAGATAGGGGAGGTGAATACCGAACGTCAAGGCCGTATTACCCAAATGCTGTTTGGTGGGCGCTGAGGAGTCCTCGCCGGCGTACTCCATGTAGATCGAAAAAGGCTTCTTGCCTGGAAAAGTGAAACTGGTGGTGAAGGAGGTGACCTGATTGCCAAAGTCCTTACCCACCACGCCGACGTTGTCTTCTTTGCGGGGGCTAAAGTAGGCATCGAACACATCCCCCAAGCCATCCGGTCGGTCGCCGCCGCCATATTGCAGGATGCGGTTGAAGGCGGCGGCAAAGCCATCAAAGGGTTGCACGGCCAGCATCACGCCAAAGGCTCTCGGTTTGCCAGTCACTTTCACACTGGGATTGGCGGCGCTCTCGATTTTGTCACTTTCCGACATCTGTACCATAAACAGTTCGTAGCTAAAGCCCAGTAACTTGAAAGGTTCAACATTGCTAAGCGTAATACCGGGCATCGCAGGGGCCTGACTGCTGAGCAGCATGGCCCCCTCCTGGGTAGGCCCCCACCAGTGGCTACGCCAGCCGAGATCCACCTGAAAGGCATCCCAGCCCAGGGAGGCGAAGGTGCCCTCCAGGTAGAGGTCGTCGCCAAAGCTGCGGTCGCCGGCCACGGCCCCCAGGTTAAGGGCGATGTAGTCGTTCAGCACCAGGTAACCGGCGGAACTGACCACGTAGCTACTATCGGTGGAGAAGCCGCGCTCGTTGGGCAGTATGGCATCCACGCCATCGTTCAGGCTCACCCTTAGGCTGGAGTGTGTGCTGCCTGCCTGTTCGGCGTAACGTTCCAGATAGCGGCCGACGCTATTGGCCAGTTGTGGATCTTTATCGGCGGCTTTGGTGATCGCCAGCTGCACCAACTTCACTGGGATAGGCCGTTTGATCAGGGGCATATCCGCCGCGACAAACAGGCGCTCCACGGCGCTTTCGATCTCTGGTGAGAGCTTTACCGGCAGGTAGAGTGACCCGGCGGTGGCCTGACTGGCGACCAGGGTTAAGGTGACAACTAATGCCCAACGGTTGAGTCGGCGGGCAGCACAGGCGAGTTGAATGGTAGAGAAAAGCCGGGGGTAACTGAGTAAAAGCTCACGCAGCATAAAATTTACTACTTCGTACGGTTACGCGGGCGTGCGTCTAGACGCAATCATTAGCGATAGCTCACGCCCACTGTTTGTCATTAGTTTTTATGCCGGTGGCGTTAGCCTTAAGCAAGGGAGTGCATAGCCTACTTGATGAGGCCGGTGGAGCCAAGGTGTTGCGCCTGACGCCACCCACTTTTAAAAACTCATCGCCTCAAAAGGTTTGAATAAAGCCGGCACTGAAGGTTAGCAGGTCGGCGGAGTCGTGCACCAGAATGCGGGTTCGGAAATGGAGACCGGCACCGTAATTAAATGAGAAGCCGATGCCGCCGTAGAGCTCGGTACTGGTCTCATTAATCTTGAATTGAAAGCCATTCACACGGGCGGAACCATCGACCTTGAGCTGTTCGCCACCCACCACAAAAAAGAAGCGGGCATCCTCAGAGGCGCGGGAACCGATATTGGCGCCGTAGGAGAAGGAGGATACCCCCGTGCCGAAGGGGCCGACGTCACCAAAACGGTTGTAGGCGACTTCCAAATCGACAAAACTCCCCAGCTGCACACCACCACCCAGATCAAAAAAGTAGTCGGTGTCATAGTCGGTATCGGCGATACCAATCTCGCCCAGCAGATAGGGTTTAACCTCGGCTGAGGCGGTTATGGGCAGGCAGACAAGCAAAAGTAGCGCTAATACTCGTTGGTACATGGTGGCTCCCTGGTGAGCAGCATCATCGGCTAAAAACTGCCGGGCATTGTAAAGCGGGTGCGCGCCAGTGTCAGCCTTCGGGCGTTTGCACTGGTGCCGCATTGATCTCGATTGGGCGTTTCGAAGCGCGGGTCAACGATAACTGGTTGGCGGTTAAATCTACAATAAAGTGGTTTGCCGCACACTGTTTGTTGCCAATGACCCGGAGAAATAGAATCTTTGGTGCCAGCCGGCCATTTCGACAGCCAATTGTTTCAACGCCTTGCTATAGTTCAGCCATTACCTCTATTTCTATCGCCAGCCAGGCACGCCACTATTGGCCAAGCCGGGCCTAATGAAATGGCGACTATAACGACAAGTGAGGCGGAGGCTATGGCTCAAACATTCAGCGTCGACGGATTCTTTCAATCCCTCTGGCAAAATTACACCGAGGTTACGCCTCAGGCGCTGGCCATTCATCAGTTATTGGCCGAGTTGGGGGAGCCGGTGGTGAATGATCATGTTGCCTTTCGCACCTTTAGCGAGAGTGCGATTAATCTGGTTGCCCTGGAATCCGTATTGGCTGACCTGGGCTACCAGGCCTATGGTGCTTTCCGCTTCGAACAAAAAAAATTAAATGCCCGCTGTTACAAACACCGCACCGAGAGTACTGCAGCCAAAATATTTTTAAGCGAACTGCAAATCAGAGAGCTCTCTGCCAGTAGCCAAAAAATACTGCGCAATCTAACGGCGCAGATTCCCACAGAACTTGAGCTGGCCCCGGCGCTGTTTTGGCGCGGCTGTTTATGGCAGCCACTGGAATTTGGTGCCTACCAGGAGTTGCTGTTGGAGAGTGAATACGCCGCCTGGCTGGCGACCATGGGTTTGCGGGTAAATCACTTTACGGTGAGTGTGAACCACCTCAAGCGCTATACCAGTATTGAGTCGATTAACGCGTTGCTGGTTGGCAACGGCTTTCGCCTGAATACCGTGGGTGGGGAGATAAAAGGCTCACCCCAGGTGCTCTTGGAGCAGTCGTCCACCCTGGCCGATACCATCGACCACTGCTTTGCTAGCGGTGATCATCATGCCATTCCCTCCTGTTTTTATGAGTTTGCCCGCCGCTATCCGAAATTGAACGGGGAGTTGTTCGACAGTTTCATTGAAGGCAACGCCGATAAGATTTTTGAATCCACCGTGAGCCGCAGCCTGATCTAACCGGTGGCGCTGTTTTTGTTACTGCTTCCGGCCTCTAATGCTATTTCGTCAGTGCCAGAATTGTATTCCACTGGGCGTCGGTAACCGGTTGAATCGACAGACGGCCCTGCTTTAGCAACACCATGGCGGCCAACCCCGGTTCGGCTTTCAAGCGGGCCAGGCTAATGGGGTTTTCAAACTTTTTGACAAAACGAAGATCGACACAGTACCAACGTGGTGCTTCAGTGTTGGCTTTGGCATCGAAGTAGGGGCTTTGTGGGTCATATTGGGCGGGGTCCGGGTAGGCGGCCTTGGTCACTTGGGCGATGCCTGCAATACCCACCTGTTTGCAGCTGCTGTGGTAGAAAAATACCGGGTCGTCCACTTGTACCTGGTCGCGCAGCAGGTTGCGGGCCTGGTAGTTGCGAATGCCGTCCCAGCGCCCCTGGCCAGTGGGCTCGCCCGCCAGATCATCGATGCTGTACTCATCCGGTTCCGATTTAAACAACCAATAGTTCATCGCCAGTGATCCTTGTTGCCCGTATGCAGCCAATCAATCGATCCCATTGGAGAGACCATGCCATCCGTAGACTGCCTGTTTCAACCCTTCCACTATCACCATCTGACGTTGGCCAACCGCATTGTGATGGCCCCCATGACCCGGAGCTTCTCACCCGGTAATGTACCGAGTGTGCAGGTAGCGGACTATTATCGTCGGCGCGCGGCCGGCGGGGTAGGGCTGATTATTACCGAAGGTACCTGCATCGACCATCCCGCTGCCCACGGTTATGACAATGTGCCGAGTTTCTATGGCGAGGCGGCACTGGCCGGCTGGCAGCGGGTGGTGGACGCGGTGCACGCCGAGGGCGGAAAAATTGCCCCCCAGTTGTGGCACGTGGGCGCAGTACGCCGGGCGGGCGTGAACCCGGGGGGCGACACACCGGGTTATAGTCCCTCGGGGATGGCTATGCCCGGCAAGGTGACCGGCCACGCCATGAGCCAAGATGATATCGACGCTGTCGTGGCGGCTTTTGCCGAAGCGGCTGTGAATGCCAAACAGCTCGGTTTTGACGCGGTGGAGATCCACGCCGCCCACGGCTACCTCATCGACCAGTTTTTCTGGCGCGAATTGAACCAGCGCAGCGACCGCTACGGTGGCGATATGCGCGGCCGAGCCCAGTTTGCGGTGGAGATTATCAGTGCCATTCGACGGCTGGTGGGGCCGGAGTTCCCCATTATTCTGCGTTGGTCACAGTGGAAACAGCAGGACTACTCCGCCCGCCTGGCGGAGACGTCCGCCGAGCTGGAAGCCTTTTTGCAGCCACTGTGTGAGGCGGGCGTGGATATTTTCCACTGTTCCCAACGGCGCTTTTGGCAGCCGGAATTTGAAGGCAGCTCGCTCAATTTAGCGGGTTGGGTCAAACATCTCACCGGCCGGCCGACCATTACCGTGGGCAGTGTCGGTTTGAACGATGACTTTCTGCAAGAGGGCTCCACCGATTTCAAGGCGGCCGATACCGCAGCCATTGACGGGCTGCTGGAGCGGCTGGCGGCGGGTGAGTTTGATCTGGTGGCTTTGGGGCGAGCTCTGCTTGCCAATCCCGACTGGCCCCAGCGAATCCGCCAGGGTGATTTTGAGCAGCTGCACGCCTATGATAAGAGTCTGCTGACCAGCCTCGACTAGGTGCACACCAAGTTCCATCCGGGCGGTCGGGCTCTCCATAACAATAACAATCCCCCCGGGTGAATAATCATGCAAATCGGGTTTATCGGTTTGGGCCGTATCGGTATGGCCATGCTGGAACGCTTATGTCTGGCCGAGCTGGCCGTCTGTTGCTATGCCAGGCGGGCAGAGGTGAACGATGCCGCCTCAGCCCTGGGTGCCGACGTGCTCGACAGCGCTCGTGCCGTCGCTGAACGGGCCGAACTGCTGTTGGTCTGCCTCTACAATGATGAACAGCTGCGTGAGCTACTGTTGGGCCCGGATGGTCTCTGCCATCATCTGCGCCGTGGCGCGATTGTGGTGCTGCACACCACTGGCAGCCCCAAAACCACCGAAGCGATCGCCAAGGCGGCCGCTGCCCGCCAGGCGGTGGTGCTGGATGCCCCCATCAGCGGCGGCCCCCACGATATCCGTGTGGGCAAGGTAACGTTGCTGGTGGGCGGCGAGGCTCGGGCTCTGGAACGTTGCCGCCTGGTGCTCTCCTGCTACGCTGATCCCATTCTGCACATTGGCCCTCTGGGGTCCGGTCAGCAGACCAAGTTGATCAATAATCTGCTGTTTGGCGCGCAGCTGGCGTTGGTGGCTGAGGCCTCCCGGCTGATGGAACGCTTCGGTCTCCATCCGCAACAGGCATTCCGGGCCATCAGCCACTGCAGTGGCAACAGTGAGGTACTGCGGCTGGCGCTCAACTCCGGCTCCGTGGAGCGGTTGGTGGCCAGCGCCGGTGATTTCATCGCCAAAGACCGGCGCACCGCAGAGGCCGTGGCCGAGGAGCTGGAGGTCGACCTGGGGGTGCTGGAGTTGGCCAGACAGGTGTAGTGGCGCCATGAGTGCTGGCCCTGTGGCTTGTCCCTGGGGGTGGCTAGACACTATCCTTGGCGCCTTCAATGAACCCGCAGTAGAGGTTAGCCATGAAGTTACCGGTGGTGCGCACCAAAATTCAGACCCGTTACTCCGATACCGATGCCCTGGGCCATATTTCGGCCGGCACCTATGTCACCTACATGGAGGTGGGTCGGCTCGATTTTTACAATCTGCTTGCTAAGGATATGGGTCGCCTGGTGACCACTGTGGTGGCCGATCTGCACCTCGATTATCTGCATGAGTGCAAGTATGGGGATGAGATAGAGGTGGTCTCCTGGTGCTCCCGTAAGGGCACCAAAAGCTTGGTCATCGACGCCGAAATCTACGCCAACGGCCGCCTCTCCGCCAAGGGCTACTCCACCAACGTCGGCTTCAATCCAAAAACCCGGCAGTCGGAAATCCTGCCCGAGGCGTGGGAGGCCTCCAATTACCCTGAAGAATAAGTGGTTAATTGGTTGAATTTGGACTACATCAAGGCGACACTCCCTTAACTTGGCAAGATGTCGCCCCATTAATAACCCATTAACGATCAGGCCTGACCGAACCACTAGGATCCACTATGCCCACCTACGACTACCTATGCAGTACCAACAACCAAGTGGTGGAAGTTAGCCACAGCATGCAGATCAAACTGACCAGTTGGGGTGAATTGGTCTCCCTGGCGGGGTTGGCGATGGGGGATACCCCCGCCGATGCGCCGGTGGAACGCCTCGCCAACGGTGGCCAGGTGGTGAAAGCCACGGCGCTGAAAAACTCCGTCCCCCCCTGCCAGGTGGGTGGAGGCTGTGGTGGTTGTGCCTGATCGATCGAAATTAATGAGCGCTTTTGGTCGGTTCCCGATGCCGGCCAAAAGGGTAATGCCTACTGCTTGTCGGCGGGCGTGGCTGAGAAGTAGAAGCGGCCAAAATATCGGGCCAGTCCGAAGGCCGCCAGCCAGCCACCGGCCAGGGTAATCGCCAGGTCTGCCAACTGACCGGGGTTGAACTCCCCCACCAAGAGCAGCAATCCGCAACCGATTACCATGTTAATTCCCCCCCAAAGCACATTGACCACCGGTGACGAGAGCCCCACACCAGGTGGCGAAGCAAACGGGCTCTGAAAGGGACGCCCACAAACACCAAATACCGTGTGCGGAATGGCGTTTACCAGAAACATGGCACCGATAAAGTGGGCAAGGTAAGTCAGTAACATGGCAGAGCTTCCTTTTTCTATCGCTTTATGGTCATCCATAGCACTAGAAGGCGAAGGTTAACCCACCGCCCACCAGCCAATCGCTCTGCTCGTCCTGGCCAAAGTGGCTCACTGCCCCCACCTGATAGGTTATGGTGTCGGAGACCAGGCCGCTTAAGCCGAGTTCGGCACTGTAACGGGTCTCGCCGGGGCCGGAGACCGGCATCTGATAGGGCATGGCTTCGGGCAGGGAGAGAGTGGTAATGGTGACGCTGTGGTCGTTGTCCTCCAGGTCGCGGCCGAAGGTGACCCGGGCGTAGGGCTTAATGGCGTCGAAGTCCAGTTCGGCCTGCCAGCCGAGAGTAGCGACCAGGGAGTTACGTTTCTGGTTACCATAGCCCAGCGTTAACACCGCTTCGCCGGACTCATCAAAACCATCAATGCGCAGCTCCTGGCCGAGCAGGCCCACAATTGGGCCGGTAGTCATCACCCCAAAGCTGATTTGATAGCCGAGCTCCATCATGGCCGAGGTGTTGCTGCCATCGGTGCTGCCATCGACATTGAAACTGGCGCCGGCCAGGGAGACGCGGCGGTTGGTGTCGTATTCGCTCTTGCCGTAGGTGAGGGCGCCAAAGGCGTACCAGGCCGACTGTTGCCACTGGCCCACCAAACTTAGGCTGACATCGCTGATGCTGTAGTCGCCCGCCTGTCGGTCGTAGTCGCTGTCGCTATCGTTGGCACTTACCGCCACGCCGACCACCCACTGCTCGTTCACCTGAAAGTCGACCCCCAAAGCGAACTGGTAGCCATCCTCTTCCGTGCCTGGGTCGTTGTTTGCCGCATCGCGCTCCAGGGCGCTGCCGGCGGCGGCCAACCAGAGGTTGCGCTGTTGCTGTTCACGGGTAGCAGCCCCTTTGCGGGTCTGCTGGCGCAGCTGGTCATGCAGGTTGCTGCGCAGCACTTGGCTGCTGTCGGCCAATAGCCCCACCTGTTGGGGCGCGGCCAATACCGACAGCACAAAGTCCGCCAGAATTTCATGGGTTTTACTGGTGGGGTGGACGCCATCGGCATAGGTATAGGTTTGATCGGCGCCAGCCGGATACTCCCCAGCACCACACACCAGTGAAGTGGGTTGCCCGGCACAGGCAATGTCGGTGGTGTTGGTGATACCAAAGGCGGCGGCGTTGGCCTGCTGGAACTGCAGCATATGGTAGGTATCGATAACGATTACGCTAATGCCCTGGGCGGCAAGCTCGGCAAAGAGGGCCTGATTATATTCGTCGGTGAATTGCGAAGCCTCGGCTTGGGCGGCGGGGCCGTCGGCAACGGCAGCGGGGGTGCCACCGATATCAGGCAGGTTGAAGAGCACAATGTGTTTGGCACCGGCATCTTTCAGGCGGGCTATTTCATCGACCATATTGGCCGCCACGTCACTCATTGGCAGGGCATTGTAGGCGGCATCGCCATCCTGCAGGGCGAACAGGTCGTTGGCGCCGGCCCAGAGTGTATAGAGGGCGCGGTCGTCAGTCTGGCCGCCGGTGCTGGCCAGATAAGTGGTGATCTGATCACTGACGGAGGGGGCAGTTTGGATAAAGGGCACCAGGGCGCTGTTGGGGTAGCCGGGCTGCTCGCTCACCCGGGCGCCACCGGCGGCATAGTTGGTGCCGCTCTGGTTGGCTGGCGCGACAATAATCCCCAGCTGCGCGCCAACCAGTTCCGACCAGACCAGGCCGGGGTTGGTGGTGAATTTCCCTTCAATGGGAAAGATACCGGCAATGTCCGGTTGCCCGATGTAGGTGCCGGAGTCGGTGAGGCTGTCGCCAAAAAATATCACATTGGAGTAGTCTGTGGCCCAGACGGGGGCTGCGCAGGTGGCAGCCAGGGTGATGGCCAATAGGCGCCGCTTAAACATACACTTCTCCCAATTTATTATTGGCCGTTGCCGGCCTTTGTTGTTTGGTTACTGCTGCGTTGACTGGTTATTGCTGCGTTGACTGGTTATTGCTGTTTGGCTTGGTGGCCAGCATGACAGATTTATGGCCGATTATTAGCGGGCAGTAAGCCAGTCACACCACAAAAAATCAATGGCTTTTTTCTGCAAAAAAGCGCAGGCGCACATAATCGGCCTGCCACTGGCCGGCGTGAAAAAGTTGCGGCCGAACACGCGCCTCCACCTGTTGAAAAAGCTGCGCTCGCTCAGTGCTGGAGAGCGAGTCGGTAATGCCCTGGCAAAAAATAGACAACCAATTTTTCAGGCCGGTGGTGAGTGTGGTGGGGCGCTTAAAAAGCGTAATTGAACGCACGTTAAAACCCGCCTGCTGCAATTTAAGGCGATACGCTTCAGCGGTTGGAAAGTACCAGGGATTTTGCCACGGCCCGTAGTCTGCATTTAATTCAAATTCACGGCGCAGGGCATCGACCAGCGTCGCCACGTTACCGTGGCCACCCATCTCCGCCACAAACCGGCCGCGGGATTTTAACGCGCGATTGACACCGGCCAGTACCGCGTCGGCATCCAGCATCCAGTGCAGGGCGGCGTTGGAGAAAACCGCATCAAATTGGCGGTTGTAATTCAACTGGGTACCATCCACGACCGCTGCGATTAAACCGCGTGTGCGGGCTTTGGCAACCATGTCGGCGCTGGCATCCACCGCCACAACCTGGGCACCGCTGGCGGCAATTTTTTCGCTTAAGCCACCATCCCCGCAGCCGAGATCCAAAATCGTCTCCCCTGCCTTGGCGGCCAGCAGTTGCAACACCGGCTCGCCCTGCTCGGCGACAAAACCGGCGTGTTGTTGGTAGCGCTCGGCATCCCAGTTCTGCATGGTATTCCTCCTGAATTATCTATTTGATCTCGTTCTCTAGAACCTCTCTTCTGGAACTCCTCTTTTGGAACCCCTTCGGATGCAGTGCGCCATTTTCTGGCCAATAACGATCGCTCTTGGGGCGATCTTTAGTGTGGCGAATGGTTGTGGGTGAGGCCAGATTAATGTGCCGTTTGTGCATGAATAATTCTTATCGCGGCTATCACCCGTTGGAATTGGCGTGCAAAGCGAGCCCGAAATGCGGGAGCGCTTTTTGCAGAGATAATTGCGGTTGATGCCGAGCCGTGAGGGAGTGGCCGAGTGCTATTGGAGCGTGGCCGGGGGTAACAGCTGCGGCTCAATGGGGTAGTGATCAATCATTGGGAGGATTCAATGTCTGAACAGCAGCCAACCTTTGTTATGATTTTGGCCGACTATTTTCGCGAGCGGTTGACGGATGTCAGCGGCACCCTGGCGCCGGTACCGCAGGAAGATACTCTCTGGTATCTGGGCAACATGCTGGCCCGGTTTGGCCAGAGTGATCAGTTCTTCAATTACGAGCAGGGGCGTCTCTCCATTCGGCCGCTGGCACTGCTCTACCAGGATGCCCGTGAGGCCGAAGACCGCCGGCAGCGCTGCCTGATTTTGCGACAGCTGGGCGATATGTCCCTCTTTCTCGGTGCTCTGTTTCCAGAAAAATTTGCCCGCCGCGGTATTCGCCAGGAGTACTTTGTCGGTATGGGGGGCAGTGCCTACGACTATCTGGCCGAGTTCGCTCAGCACAGCCGCCATGTCTTTCAGGAGCTGGCCAATACCTTCAACACTCTGCTGCAGCTGATTGCCCGCGTCTGCATTAAACAGACGCTGTTTGATGCCGCCGATGCGATCAACCTCTACTACCGCTGGCGCAACAGTGGCGACCCCTATTTGGCGGAACAGTTGCACCAGGCGGGCATAGCGGTATCGACGGCCTCGCCGCACCATTAACGGTTTTTGCTGAGGTGTTTTTTGCCAAGGCGCTTTTTGCCGGGGCCTTTTTCCAGGGTGCCTTTTCCCCAGGTGTTAGGGCAGCGAGTAGTCCACCAGCCGGGCACTCAACTGCTGCTGCTCCTCGGGGGTGATTTTCAGTCCCTCGCGCAGATAGTTGTCGAACGAATCATACTGCTCATCGATGGTGGCAAAAGCCGCCTGCAGGTAGGGCGCCTCCACTTTGAATATCGGCCGCAGCACCTCCGTGTCGATCTGAAAAAACGAAGCGAATTTAATCATGGTCAGTTTCTTCTCAACATACTCCTGGTTGTACAAATTGGTGGCCAGGTAGTCCTGCATAACGGTTTCGGCGTCGACACCCAGGGTGCGCAGTAAAATCGCCGCCGCAAAGCCGGTGCGATCTTTACCGGCGGTGCAGTGGAAAACGGTGGGCAGGTTGTTGTCGTTCAGCAGCGAATGCAGCCAATCGCTGTAGAGCGGCGTAAAGTCGGTGACGAAATTTTCATTGGCGGTAATCAGAAACTGCTGCATCTGTTCGCGCGTGGCGTTGCCGGAGCGCAGGCTCTCTGAAATTAATTTTGTGTTGGCTTCCCTAACGGTGATGGGCATTGGTCGCCAGAGTGGCGCGAGCTTATCGCCGAGCTGATCCGGGGCGTCGGCCACCTCCTCGGGCGAGCGGAAATCGACCACAGATTTGAGCTGCAGCCGTTGCAGATAGCGCTGGTCGTCACTGGTCAGTTCCGAAAGGGCATCGGAGCGATAGATCACCCCCCATTTCACCCGGCCGCCATCGGCGGTGGCGTAGCCCCCCACATCCCGAAAATTTTCGGCCCCCTGCAGCGGCAGTTTACGGAAATCCGCCCGAGTTTCTGCCGGCAGCTCACTGGGAATACGGCGCTGGTCGGGCGCCAGCTCTTCCGGGCCGGAGTCGCAGCCAATCAGGGCAATCGCCAACAGCGCTGGCAATAGCCGTTTGAGCCCACCCCAGGTGGTGCTTAGCGGTCGGTAGATGGGGGTGCGGTCGGGAGTGGATAGGTGTGTGCTGAGACAGAGTAAAGAGGGCTGCATCATATTTATTGTCGTACCTGATTATTCGTGCCGCGGCATGATAGCACCGCCGGCGCGACTGCGGCCAATCGTGCTGATTGCAACCGATTGTCCGCTGTTTACTACAATTGAACAGTTATTCAGGTTGTGTTTAATACTATTGGCTAATTGCGCGTTGGGGTGGCGGTTGTCTATAACTACTAAGATAGGTTGGCAGCTTTTTATGCCACTGACCGTCTCAACAACCATAACGACAAAAAAGTGATCACAACACCGCTATGCCTACCAAGCGCCTCTACCTGTTTGTTGCCGGCACCACTCTAATCAGTGCCTATGTTGGCTACCGAATTTTAAACACCCACTGGTCACTGGCACTGCAGCTACTCGCCCTGTTGGGCGCGGTGCTCATCGTGGCGGTGGCAGTGTCGGTGTTCTACCGCCGGTTGCAACCAAAGAGCCCTACAACCAATAACGACACCAGCCCGGCCAGCCAGGAGTTCAGGCTGCGCTTTTCAAGTCTGGCCGAGGATATCGACCGGCAGGCGATAGGTTCTGCCAAAATCTCCTATTTTGTCAGCAGTCTCTCCCACTCCATTGCCGAGTTGTCGGCCAATGCCGAGCGTATCTCCGTAGTCGCCGAACAGATGTCCAGTACCACCGGCAGCATTGCCGGTAACGCGGTGGCCGCGGGTGACTACTCCACGCAATCGGCGGCCAGCAGTCAGCAGGGGCGGCAACAGCTGGACGACCTCAACGCCCGCTGCCGCGCCATGGGCAACACGGCGGTGGAGGTCGCCTCTGCCTTGGAGGTGTTGCGCGGTCAGGCGGAAAATATTCAAAACATCACCCAGGTGATTAACAAAATTGCCGACCAGACCAACCTGTTGGCCCTCAATGCAGCGATTGAAGCGGCCCGGGCCGGGGAGTTTGGCCGCGGCTTTTCGGTGGTGGCCGATGAGGTGCGCAGCCTGGCCAATCAGACCACCGCCGCCACTGGCGAAATCGCCACCATGCTCAAGCAGAATCACGATCAGGCACAGGCGGCCGCTGCTGTAATGCAGGGGCTGGAGAGCGATATGCAGGTTGTGCGCGGCATCGTTGAGCGAACCACAACCGCGCTGCAGGGGATTGCGGTGGATGCCAGCGGCAGTGAGGCCCGCATTCAGGAGATCAGCAGCGCCATGGAGGAGCAGGTGCGCGCCTCGGCGGAGGTCTCCGAGGCGATTGAAAATATCAGCGCCGAACTGCAGCGCACCCGCGAGCTCTCGCGGGCGGCGGAGGTGGATGGATTGCGTCTGTCGGAGCTGGCCGAGACCATTCTGAGCCGCGTTGGCTCGTTGAACATAGACACCCGCCACGATCATATTCGCGCTATCGCCGAGCAGGCCGCCAGAGCCATTGGCCTGCTGTTTGAAGAGGCTATCGAGCAGGGCCGCATCACCACAGAGGATCTGTTCGACCGCGATTATCAACCGATTGCCGGCACCGACCCGGTGAAGTACCGCACCCGCTTTGACAGCTTTACCGACCGCCAACTGCCGGCCATACAAGAGCCGATACTGGCTAACCACCCGGAGGTTCTCTACGCAGGGGCGGTGGACAACAACGGCTATTTTCCCACCCACAACCAGCGTTACAGCCAACCCTTGACCGGCGACTACCAGACCGACCTGCAGAACAACCGCACCAAGCGTATCTTTCGTGATCGTACCGGCCTGCGCTGTGGCCAGAACCGGCAACCCTCTCTGCTGCAGACCTACCAGCGCGATACCGGCGAGGTGGTGCACGATCTGTCGGTGCCGATTGTGGTGAACGGCCGCCACTGGGGTGGCTTTCGCATCGGTTATCTGGCGCGAGAGCTGCAGCAGTAATTTAACCGCTCGGCTACTCCGCTACGACACAACCGCTGGTTTCCCGTTCGGAAGATTCCTGTTACATTCTAATAAATCGAATAATATGCGCTAATTAAAGAAATTTTATTCGAATAATGAGAACGTTAATCTGCTCCTATCCAATCAACAGCGACTTAGGAGTTACCGATATGAGCAGTTCAGCCATTGCCACACAAAATTCCGTTACCACACAAAATTCAATTGCCACCCCCCAAATCAGCAGCGCTTGGCTGCCGGCAGCGGCCGATCTGGCCGGTCGCATTGGCTTGGCAGTGATCTTCGCTCTGGCGGCGATCAACAAAATCCAGTACTTCGATGCCAATGCCGCCTACATGGCTTCCGGTGGTGTGCCAGCCGCGCTTCTGCCGCTGGTGATCGCTTTTGAATTGTTTGGTGCCTTGTTTGTTGCCGCAGGCTTGTTAACGCGCACTACCGCCTTTGCCCTGGCCGGCTTCAGCCTGGTAACGGCGGCAATGTTCCACAACAATCTGGCCGATCAGATCCAATTTTTAATGTTTTTCAAAAACGTGGCCATTGCCGGCGGTTTCCTGGTCGTAGCCGCCCACGGCGCTGGTCGCTTCAGTATCGATAGCTGGCGCGCCACTAAAGCTCGCCGCTAGAGGGTCAACTAACCCGCCTCCCTGAAGGCGGGTTTTGCATGAGAGGAGCAGGGGGATGAAAGCGACGCTGGAGCAGTGGCGAATGTTTCAAGCCGTGGTCGAGCACGGTGGCTTTAGCCAGGCGGCTCAGGCCATTCACAAAAGCCAGTCGTCGATTCATCACGCGGTCCACAAACTGGAGGCCAGCCTCGGCGTAGAGCTGCTGGCCGTCGATGGCCGGCGGGTACAGCTAACCGCTGCGGGTGAGTTGATGCTGCGCCGGGCGGAGTTTCTGCTGCAGGAGGCGGCCAAGGTCGAGGCGGTGGCGGCCGGTCTCAGTGCCGGGGTTGAAACCCGGTTAACCATCGCCGTCGATGAGGCCTTTCCCGCGGATGAGCTGATCCAGGCGCTGGAGCGGGTCTCCGGTGAATTCCCCCTGCTGCGTATCGAGCTGTTGGAGACGGTGCTGACCGGTGCCAATGAGCTGGTGAAAAGTGGTGCGGCGGTGGTGGGGCTCTCGCCCATCGCCAAAAGTGAGGGGCTCAACGAAGAGATCTGCCAGGTGCGGTTTATTCCGGTGAGCGCTCCCAGCCACTCGCTGCAGCAGCAGAGCCAGCCGCTGACCTTGGAGGATCTCAAACGCCACCGGCAAATCGTGGTGCGTGACTCCGCTGCCCATCAAAAGGCCGATTTCGGCTGGCTGGGTGCTCACCAGCGCTGGACGGTCAGCCACCTGAAGAGCTCGATCGATCTGGTGCGGCGCGGGCTGGGGTTTGCCTGGCTGCCCGAAGCGCATATCCGCGAGGCGTTGGCTGGGGGGCAACTGCAACGCCTGCCGTTGGCAGACTCCCTGGATCGTTGGGCACCGTTTTATCTCAACTATTTTGATGCCGACCAACTGGGGCCGGCGGCGCGCAGTTTTATGGCCCAGCTGCGCCTGCTCACCTGAAGCCGTTGCGCTTGCGCTCCTGCAATGGCGACGAGCAACCGCGCTAACCATTCGAATTTATCGAACGACTTAAAGAAATTATTGCAATTCTTTTCACGCAACCCGGTTGTTACTCTGCAACCTGACTTAAAACTTTTGATGGAGGTGCACGATGGACTATTACCGACCCGGCGCCGAACGAGGTGCCGCTGATTTTGGCTGGCTGCACAGCAAACACACCTTCTCTTTTGGCGGTTACTACGATCCCAAACATATGGGTTTTTCGGTGCTGCGGGTAATTAACGACGATTACGTGGCGGCCGGTGCCGGTTTCGATACCCACGGCCACCGCGATATGGAGATTATCTCCTACATCACCGAAGGGGCGATTGAGCATCGCGACAGTATGGGCAACCACTTTGTGGTTCCCGCCGGAGAAGTGCAGCGCATGACCGCTGGTACCGGCATCACCCACTCGGAATTTAATGCCTCGAAAAGCCAGCCGCTGCGCTTTTTGCAAATTTGGATCAAACCGAAATTCACCGGCCTAAAACCCGGCTATGAGCAGCTCAAGTTGGCGCAGACCTCTGCCTTAACGCCCCTGGTTACCCCCGATGGCCACGCGGGCAGTTTAACTATCCATCAGGATGCCGCCATCTATCGCCTGCGTCTGGCCGCCGGGCAAGAGCAGGTGCTGACCACGGCCGCACGCTACGGTTATCTGCACCTGGTGAGAGGCAGTGCTCTGGTGGATGGGCGCGAGTTACAGGCCGGCGATGGTTTGGGTTATAGCGAAGCTAAAACCGTCTCCGTTAGCGCTACCCGTAATGATTTTGAAGCGTTATGGTTTGATCTGCCCGCTGTGCCGAATTGATTCCCAACCGTATGATTTTGGAGAAAAGACAATGAGTGTACACACAATAGGCCGGGATGCTCTGGTCGGTGTTAGTGAATGGTTCGTCAACCGCTGGTCGCCGCGCGCCTTCTCCGGTGAGCCGGTGGCGGAAGATGTTCTGGCCCGGGCCATGGAGGCGGCCCGGTGGGCACCGTCGGCCTTTAACGAGCAGCCCTGGTGTTTCTACACCAGCACCGACGAGACCTTTAACGACTACCTGGGCTTGTTGGTGGAGTCCAATCAGGCCTGGTGTAAAGACGCCTCGGTGATTGGGTTTTTGGTGGGTCGCAAGCACTTTACCCACAACGGTAATGCCAACGGCACCTACGTGTTAGATTGTGGCGCCGCCTGGATGTCGATGGCACTGCAACTGCGTTTAGAGGGCTTGTACAGCCATGGCCTGGCGGGTATCCAACATCAGGCAGTGGCCGACTACCTGCAGTTGAACAGTGATGAAGAGCAGGTGTTAATGGGTTTTGCCATTGGCCATATCGCCGCGCCGGATAAATTACCGCCGGTATTACAGGAGCGGGAAAAACCCTCGCCGCGTAAACCACTGACTGAGATCTGGCGGCAAAGCTAGCTGGCCGGGCCAGTTACCCCGCCGCTGCAACCCCTTGGGTTGGGGGCGGGGTAACTGGCCCGCCCTGTTTTAAACTCTAACCCAAAGCGCGGTTGCGGGGCTTCCCCAGCCTCGACTCCTCCTCTCTCCTCTTTTCACTGGCGCTGTTAAAGGTTTTCCCCCTTCGGCCGATGCCCACACTGTCGCCAATCTTCACAGCCCAGAGCCGCTGGTTTGATCTGCCTGCTGGTTTGTTGACGGTGGCGGTTGTTAGAATTTCGGCCGGTAACACGCTTAATCCGATTGAATCCTCCATCCTGCTAAGGAATTTTCGATGGAGCGCAAGAATACCTTTGTGCTGGCAGCCCAGGTGGCAGCCGAACTCTACTTTGCCACTAAGGTGGCGCTGCAGCTTTCACTCACCGCTAAGAACGCCCACGCCATCAGTGCCCGGGCGGGACAGCAGTCGGCCGGTTTCAGGGCGATCACCTCCTACATTGAAGAGCTGGCCGAAAATACCATCACCTATGCCCAGGCGATTAACCGCGAGGCGATGGCGGTGGCGATGCTGGCCGGCCAGCGGGAGCGGGCAACCCGGGCTTTAACGCAATTTCACCGGGTGCAGGCAAGTGCCGCCGACGCCGCCTTTGTGCACACTTTGGATGCGCCTTGTCGCACCACCGCCGCCAGGCAACAGTCGATCGACCAGGAGTTTAGCGCGCGCCTGAAAAAGCTCTCCAGCCAGCTGCAGGACGCGCAACAACAGATACGCGCCGCCGCCATCATTGCCAGCACCTCGAAAATCGAGGCCACCCAGGCGGGCAGCTTTCAGCCTCAGTTGGAGGTGATTGCCGAAAATATCACGCTCTCGTCCGATGAGATTCGCGCTCACCTGAAGACGGCGCAACAGCTGTTGAATTCAGCCACGGAAAATTTAGCGAAGGGGTATCACTGACGATGAAAACAAAAACCTTGGTCACCAGTGATAAAACGCGCTGGCTGATGTTTGGTCGCGACCCGGATAAAGACCAACAGATCATCGACACCAACCAATATATGATCATGGCCGGAGGCAAAGCGCTGCTGCTCGACCCGGGCGGCATTGAGCTGTTTGCCCCCATGCTGGCGGCGGTGCTGCGCGAGGTGCCGCTGGCAGCGCTGGAGGATCTGTTTGCCTCACACCAGGACCCGGACATCATCTCGTCGCTGGGGTTGTGGGATCAGGCGCTGCCAGAAGCCCGTCTGCATGCGCCTTGGCTGTGGGAGGGGTTCATCCGGCACTTTGGCATGAACCATATCGACTACCGCCCCATTCCCGATGAGGGCGGTGTGATCAAGGTGGGCGGTGTCGAGGTGCAGGCGATTCCCGCCCACTACCTGCACTCATCCGGCAACTTCCACATCTACGATCCCCACGCCAAGGTGTTGATGAGTGGTGATGTGGGCGCCGCCCTGGAGGCGGTGAATGCGCCGCTGTTTGTCGACGATTTTACCGCTCACACCAGTAAGATGAAGATGTTTCACCAGCGCTGGATGCCCTCCAACCGCGCCAAGCAGGATTGGATTGATCGCGTCCGCAAGCTGGATATTGAGCTGATGGCGCCGCAGCACGGCCGCGTTTTTAAAGGCGACGATGTGAAGCGTTTTCTGGATTGGTTTGAAGCGTTGGAGGTGGGAGTCGCCATTGCCCGTTAGGGCAGTGGCGCTCGTGCAGTGACTGCCGGTTGGCGGTTTACTCGTCGCCAGACATCGGCATGGCTTTCTTTAAATCGTCGATTTTTTGCTCGGCATCATCCATCGCTTCTTCCGCTTCAGCTTGGGTTTCCGCGTAGGTCTCTGCCGCTTCGTCGGCCACGTCACTGGCCATGGCTTCCGCTTTCTCGGCCATGGCTTCGGTTGCTTCCATCATGTCGTCTGCGGTTTTCTGTACTTCCTCCTGCATGGTTTCGACGGCAGAGGTTGCCTCCTCGGTGGGCTCTTCCGATTTGCTGCAGCCACTCAGGCTGCCAACCACAAGCAGGGCAATTGCCGCGTTGGTATAAATCTTCATAGTCCGTTCTCCTTATTGATGGTCGTTATTGGTGGTGAATCGTTGCCGATACGACAGCCGGTTTGTGGACTCGGCGCAGCAGCGGCCGAGTCAAACCCTAGGCCGGATTGATGACGATTGTGTGGTGTTATACAGGCTGTGGCGGCTAATTACTTGTTCAGGGTTGGCAAAAATGGCGAAAAGGGGTTGCGAGAACCCCTTCGGTGGTGCGGCGGTTGCGTTGGAGGCTAAAACCAGGTGGCAATGGCGATGGGTACCAGCAGCCACAGCAGCCCCTTGATGGTGAAGAAGATCAGGCCGGCGTAACCGATTTTGGTAAGGCTGTCTGGGGTCAGACGCAGAGTTGGGGTCAACATGATGGTCTCTCCTGCTTGCTGTTTATTGTTTCGAGAGGTGCTCGAGCCGGTGGCTCGAGCGCTCTGGTTAGGCCGCGGTAGAGGTGTGGCTGCTGCTCAGACGACGTTTAAAAGAGGGCACCAGCGCCGGTACTTTGCGTTTGTACTGGGCGTACTCCGGGTGCGCCGCCTGCAGGTCGCGCTCTTCCAGCTGGATACCCACCAGAATGTAGAGACTGGCGCCTACCGCGAACAGCAGGTGGGTCACCGTCATGGTGGGGGTGAACCAGAGGATGCCCAGCCAGCCCAGGTAGATGGGGTGGCGAATCAGGCGATAGAGCCCGGGCGTGACAAATTTCAGCTCCTTGGACGGTTGCTTTTGAAAGGCGCTCCACACCTGGCGCAGGCCAAACAGATCAAAGTGATTGATCAGAAAGGTGGCGTAGAGCAGCAGACCCCAGCTGGCTAAATAGAGGCTGTTGAGCAGCACAATCGCCCAGTGACTCTCGGCCTGCCAGATGCCACCACCCAGCGGTGCCCAAAAGAGCATCAGCACGGCCATGAAGAGGGTGGATAACAACACGTAGGTGCTGCGCTCCGCCGCCTGAGGAATAAAGCGGGTCAGCCAGCGTTTAAAGGCAGGGCGGGCCATGCCGCTGTGTTGTAGCGCAAACAGTGTCAGCAGCCCCAGGTTGACCAACAGGGCGGAGCCCAGTGGCAGGGTCGGCTCAGAGTCGATCGAGCGCGGTACCCAGAGGTTGCCGACAAAGCCAATAGAGTAGAGAAAGGTGACGAAAAAGAGCGCGTAGCTGATCAGGCCGTAGGCCAGTATGGTAATGCGTTTCATGATTATCTCCCGTGGATCTTATTAGAGTGTTTTTCGCCTCTCGGCTTGGGGAGTGAGTATTCGGAAACGGCGTGTCACAGTCCTAATCAAGCGCCAACCATTCGATGACTTTTCCATGACATCGCACAATTGGCGCTTAAGTTATTAAAAATGGCGTAAATAAAATCTTTGGTGGCCAAGTTTAGAGTGAATTGAGCTGGATGGTGGGTAGGCCAACCCGTTTGGCCAGGTTGGCAAAACGGGGGTCGCGGTAGAGATTTTCCAGGTTAACACTGGAGTAGAGCTCCGAAAGGCCCGGGTCACCCTGGCGAAAAGCGCGCTCCAGCCACTCGAAGGCGGCTTCCGGTTGCTGCCACTGGGCGTAGACCTCGGCAATCTGAAAGGCCGCACCATCGCCATCACTGGCGATCAACTCCGCCAGTGCCGCCTGGGCCTGATCGGTGCGACCCAACTGCTGCAGGGTGATGGCACTCAGCGACAGGCGCAGGTAGTCGAGCTCCTCCAGGGCGCTCCACTGCAGTGCTTCGGAGTAGCTGCCCTGGCGGATATGCCAGTTGGTCTCCAGCCAGGGTATGGCGGAGTGGTTGGGGTGGCGCTGCTTGTACACCTCCAGCAGAGTGCGGGCTTCATCAAGCTGCTTGGCGCGAATCAGGCGGTAGATCAGCGAGGAGGCGGCTCGGGTGGAGAGCGGATCCAGGTCGAGAGCAATGCGCGCCTCGGCCACCGCCTGTTGATAGTGGCCGGCTTTGCTCAGGTAGCGGCTGTAGGCCGAGTGCCCCGCGGCGCTGCCGGGGTTGGCGGCCAGCGCCTTTTGGAAGGAACCCTGGGCGGCGGTGAAATCCCAAAAGTGGCGGTGCTGAATTTCGCCAATCTGCACCCAGGCGTCGGCGTTTTGGCTATCCAGCTGTGCCGCCTGGGTGGCCAGGGAGAGGGCTTCCGAGAAATAGCGTTCGCGCGGTTGCAGCTCGCCGAGGATGGTGCGCTCGCGCATCACATCGGCCAGGGCCACCATGGCGTCGGCGTAGTTGGGCTGCAGGGCGAGTGCCTGGCGGAACAGTTCGGTGGCGGTTTGCAGGCTATCGCTGCTACCGTCACGCCGATATTCACCCCCGCGCAACAGCAGCAGATAGGCCTCCGATTGCCGCGCGGGAACGGTGGCCGGCTGTGGCCTGGGGGCGGCGAGCTCGGTGCTCAGTCGCCCCGCTAATTGAGTGACAATAGCGTGACTGATCTCGTCGTGCAGGCTGAAGACATCATCGAGCGGCCGGTTGTAGAGTTCGGCCCACACCTGGGAGCCATCACTCACCCGAATCAGCTGGGTGCTGATGCGCAGCTGCTCGCCCACCCGTTGGACACTGCCCATCACCAGATGGCCAACCCCCAGCTGCTCACCAATGGCGGCAAACGCCTCTGGTTCGGCGCCGACGGTGTAGGCCGAGGTACGGGCGATGATGCGCAGGCCGCGTACCTGAGTGAGGGAGTTGGTTAAGGTCTCGGTGAGGCCATCGGTGAAGTAGCTGAAGTTGGGGTCGGGGGTGAGATTGGTAAACGGCAGCACCACCAGCGAACGGGCCCGCTCGGCATCTGATGCAGCCGCCGGTGCGGTGGCGGTTGGCGATTGCGGTGGGTGCCAGGCCACCAGCAGCAACAGCAGAGAGATAACAGCGGCGGCGAGCGTGGCCAACAGTGGTGGCTTGGCGTCTGCCGGGGTGACCCGTTCGGGCACCGCTGCCTGGCCGGTGATGGCCGGGTAGTCGAACTGATAACCGACGCGGGAGACGGTACGGATAATATCCTGCTCAAAGCCGTGCTTGCGGAACAGATCCCGCGCCCGCTTGACGGTTTGGGTTAACGACGCCTCCGAGACCACCACCGACGGCCAGATCTGATCAAACAGCTCATCTTTGCTTACCGCCCGGTGGCGCTGCTGAATAAGGTAGACCAGCAGATCAAACACCTTGGGTTGGATCTCGGCCGGTTGCTGGTGAAAGCGCAATTGGCGTGTGGCGATATCCAGTTCAGCATGGCCGATAACAAAATGGCCGTCGCTCACCGAGGTTGGCGGCGGGCTCGATGTCCCGTCTTTCAGCAGATTCCTGCGGTTCAACCAGAAGAAGAGCAGCGGCCCGCTGGCCAGAACCAGCAGTGAGCCCCAGTGGCCAACCGTGGCCGGCAGTTGCCAGGTGTCGGTGACCAGGCGCACCAGCAGTAGTGCAAATACAGCAGCCAGGGCGTAGAGGGCGAGGCGGCGGATATGGAACCACGGGAGCGCTGGAATTGACTTCGGTAATGGCATGGGTTGTTTAGGGCATAGATCGTTAGGGCATGGGGCTTTGTTATGACTATGAGCGGGCCCCGGAAGAGCCGGAGAATCACCGTGGCAGCAGTGGCGGCCATGGTAGCTCAGCGTTGCCGGCAATGCACGAGCAGGGGCTAGGAAGCCGCGTTGCCGCGGGCCGGCCGGTCAGGGCTGGTATTCCGTTTGACACTGCCAGCAAAATTCAAAGGCGGCATCATTGCTCTCGCCGCAGTTGGGGCAGTGCCACTCCTGGGTATCGTCGTCGCTCAGGGCGGAGGCGATAATCGTACAGGCCCGCTGATAGTCGGCGTCATTGCTCACCCACAGTTCCACCCAGGTTGCAAACGCGGACAACTCCCCCAGGCCACCACTGGCGTACTGATTTTTCAAAAACACCGGGATCTCCTCTGCCTCAAGAATATTTTTGGCGTTGGCCACCAGAAACCGATTTTCATTGGTGTAGACCATCTTCATAGGGGCAGCCTCCTGCTGAAACCTTCGTTGTCTTCGGGTGAGAGGTGTGGGCCATGGCTAGGACCCTGCTGCAACTTATAGTATTCTTGCCGCTTATTTTTGGGACAGGGTCCAATAATATCCGCCTAAGCAGTGACAGGCCGGTAAAGCCCAACCGTTATAGGCGCTGATCTGCCCGATGATTAACAACAAAAAACAGTTGCTCTCAGCCTCGCCATCACGCCTCACCCCTAAAGTTCTGTCGTTAACTTATTCGGTTAGCCTGCTGTTGTCTTTATTTCTTTTTTGGCCGGGAATACCCGCCGCCGGCGAGTCGCTAATGGTTGGCGTTGAGGAGGGCGGCCAACAACAGACGGGCCTGCAGGAGATCTGGCACGACCCCGAAGCCACCGCCGATGTCGCCAGCGCCAACGCACACTACCTGGCCGGTGATTTTCAACCGCTCGACTCGGCCGGCTCCACCGGCTTAAAGCCCGGTGCCTTCTGGTCCCATTTTGTACTGCACAACAGTTCGGATCGAACGCTGCATCTCTACCTGGAATATGTCGATCACCAGTTAATTGATCTGGCGGCCTACGAGAAACACACCGGGGTGGCAGAGGCTTACCGTGAAATTGCCCGTTTTTCGCTGTCCGATCCGTTTAGCGCACGCGCCATCCCTCACAACCGGTTTGTCTTTGAGGTGGTGTTGCCGCCGGGCGCTTCACGGGAGTATCTGGTGCACTATGGCTCGGATAAACTCGGCTTTGTTTTTCCCAGCCTACGTATTTGGGACCCGGCCAAGCTGCAGGAGGAGCACACCTTCGAAACCAGCTCGGTGGCGTTTCTGTTTGGTGGCTTTTTTCTGATGGCGGTGTTTGCTCTGGTGGCGGGCATCGCCACCGGCGAAAAGGCGTTTTACGCTTACACCGCCTACTCCATCTCCAAAATTGTCTCCTGGGGCACCATCCTCGGTTATGCCCACCAATATTTAATTACCAACCACTTCCACTGGAGCTATATGTCGATGGCGGGCGCCTTCAGCATCGCCTCCGGGCTGATCTTCGCACGCATGTTTCTGCAAACCCGCGAGTACGCCCGCAAGCTCGACTACCTGCTGCTGGCCATGTTGGGCAATGCCCTGTTCCTCTTTATTTGCGCGCTGTTCAAAGAGACGGCGCTGACCATCATCTCCATCACCATTGCGCTGCTGCTCTACCCGGTGTTGTCGCTGGTGGGACTGCTGCGCTGGCACCAGGGCTCGCGCGAGGCGGCGGTGTTCAGCTTTGCCTGGATGCTGTTGGTGGTGGGCCTGGTGGTGCAGGCGCTGCGCGATATTGGTTGGGTGGCCCATACGCCGTTGAACTACTACTGGCCGCCGGTGGCGTCGTTTGTGGAGATGCTTACCATCATGGCGGCCATTGGTATCCAGGTGCAGCGTTTGCGTATTACGAAAGAGCTGGCCGAGCAGCAGTACACCCTGCAGTTGGAACACTCGAAAATGGAGCTGGAAAACTTGGTGCAGGAGCGCACCAAAGAACTGGAAACGGCCAAACAGCTGGCCGAGGCCGAGGCGAAAACCGATCCACTCACCGGCATCCATAACCGCCGCAGTTTTATCAGCGAAGCGGAGCTGCGTATCAGTTTGGCACGGCGCAAGGAGCAGCCGCTCAGTCTGTTGATGATCGATATCGACCATTTCAAAGTCATCAACGACAGCTACGGTCACAAGGCGGGCGATGAAGCCTTGCAGGCCTTCGCCAAAACCATCTCCGCTGGTATTCGCGGCAACGATATTTTTGGTCGACTGGGTGGCGAGGAGTTCGCGTTGTTGCTCAGCGAGAGTCGACAGGGTGCTTTGGAGCTGGCCAAACGTTTGCGTGCCGATGTGGAGCAGTTGCACATAGCCATGCCGGAGGGCGACCTGCGTTTTACCGCCAGTACCGGTGTGGCCCATCTGGAATTGGAAGATACTGTCGGCACACTGCTGCACAAAGCCGACACCGCCCTTTACGCCGCCAAGGAGTCGGGGCGTAACCAGGTGGTTGATTACGACGATATCGACTTTTCACAAAAGCTGGCCGACGGCCACTGAGCCGACAGCCCGTCCCATCTTAATCACCCCACGTTAATCGAAATTTTTTAAGCTACAGCGGTGGCTGGGTTAAATTGCCTGTGCTGCCGTCTACGACTTTTGAGATTGCTGGAAATGAGCCTTGCGTTGGCTGGTGTAGTGCCACCAGGGTTTGGCCTCGGCGCCATCGACGAAGTCGATAATGGCGAGCAGGACGTCGGCCACACACGGGTCCTGACGGCAGTGGGTCAGCTCGCACAGCTGGAAGTAGAGCTCATAGGCATCGCGGCCGGCTAGCTGCTCGGGCTGGTCTATACCCAATAGCTGCAAGTCGGCGGCGCAGGCGGGGCCAACATTGGGCAGGTCGGTCAGCTTTCTGATTTGGTCGCGGCGGACCTTACTGGGATGCACTCTGCGTTTCTCGTGTTGTTAATCAAGCGGGTTTGGACAATGGTTATGCTGGCCGCCACTCTGGGCTCGATCAGGCCTTATGGTTAACGCTGATCAGATAGCTGGTGAACTGGCTACCCATAATCTCGGTGTGCTCCACCTTTTTGGCGCGGCGGGTAAGGAATTTGTACTCCGGCCGGGTGTGCAGCAGGTGCAGATAGAGCTCCTCGTGGCCGAATTTTTTAGCCCAGGTGAGCAGTTCGATAAAGATCGATCGGCCTAAACCCCAGTGGCTGTCGGCCAGCACCACCGCCAGCTCAAACGCCCCTGCTTCGCGTTGAATACCACACCAGCCAATAATCTGCTGGCCGTCGGTGAGCGCGCGCACCCGACAGCCGGGTTGGCTATCCATCTGTACTTTTTCGGCCAGCCACTCGGCGGCGGAAGCCTCGTCAAACAGTGGGTGGTCAATAAGATGCTTGCGCAGTTTTGACTGGTTCAGCAACGGTAAAATCTGTTGCGGGCTAACTTCGCTGAGTGGGAGATATTGCACTGGCGTCATAGTGGTGTAGCTCTGTGGCGAGTGGCAATTACATACATGCAATTTGACTGCCGGGTGTCGATGGCTGCAGGCAGTGAAGCGGCTAATTTACCACTGGTGGTTGATTTTTTCCTCACGCAGCACTCACGAAAAAATATTCATGTCAGTCGTTGGCACTAGCCACTGTTCACGCCGAATCTGGTAGAGGCGATGCATTGCCAGCGGATGTGACGGTGCCAGCTTGGGGTGCAGAAAATCGGCATTGGTATTGCTCATCCCGAGGCGTTGCATTAGTGCCAGAGAGGGGCGGTTGAGGGCGGCGGTAAAGGCCACCACCTGGCTCAGTTGTAACTGCTGAAAGGCGAAGGTCAGTACTGCGCTGGCGGCTTCCACAGCAAAACCCTGTCGCCAATAGTCGTGGTGTAGCCGCCAGAGGATCTCCACCCCTGGGGCAAAAGGCAGGTCGTTGCTTAATTGCTGCAAACCGACAATGCCAATAAAGCGGTTGCTCTCAGCCAAGGCAAGCGCCCAAACGCCCCAGCCCTGTGTGATCAGCGCCTGTTGTAAACGCTCGGCCAGGTGGCTGCTCTCGTGGCTGGCAAGGCGTTTGGGAAAGTAGGTCATCACCTGTGTGTTGGCATTGAGCGCGGCAAAGGGGGCGTGATCATCCGCCTGCCACTGGCGCAGTCGAAGGCGCTGGGTGGTGAGGGTAGGGGGTGGCTTGAGCATGGGCTCCCTGGGGTTGAATTGGGCTGTGGCCGGTTAATTTACGCCACACCGGTGATTTCTTCGAGCTGGCCTGCCCAATCGAGAGCGCTGCAAAATTGCTCGGTTTATAAAACCTGTTATCATGCTGTACAAAAATACAGTATTGCGAGCTCAATGAAGGAGGGTGCGGCAATGAGTGATTCGCCGATTAAAGGCCGCGGTACCGCCAGTCGCATGCCAGGCCGTTTCAGTAGCACCTCTATCGAGTTGATTGATGGGCAGGCAGAAGCGTTGGTAGAAGGGGGCTCTTCGAAACTCGCTGCCCCGCCAACCGAGGTTAGAGTTGAACAGGCAAAAAGTTTAATCACCCGCAATAGTTCACCGGATGTTCCGTTCAGTCTCTCTATTAATCCCTATCGCGGCTGCGAACACGGCTGCATCTACTGTTTTGCACGGCCCACGCACGCCTATCTGGAGCTGTCGCCGGGTTTGGATTTCGAAACCAAACTGATCGCCAAGGCCAATGCCGCTGAACTCTTCGCCCGGGAATTACGCAATCCCAATTACCGTTGCGAGACGATTGCCCTGGGGGTGAGCACCGATCCTTACCAACCCATCGAGAAATCGTGGCAGTTAACCCGGCAATTGTTGGCAGTGGCCAACGATTTCAATCAGCCGCTTTCGCTGATCACCAAAAGCGGTTTGATTCTCCGGGATTTGGATCTGCTGGCGGAGCTGGCAGCTAAACAGTTAATTTCCGTGGCGGTAAGTGTTACCACGCTCGACAACGCCTTAAAACGTTTGCTCGAGCCGCGGGCCTCCAGTGGCGAACAGCGGCTCCATGTGATTCGCGAATTGACGCGCGTGGGGGTGCCGGTGACGGTGCTGTTGGCTCCGGTTATTCCGTTTATTAATGACCACGAGTTGGAAACTATTGTCGCAGCGGTGGGCGAGGCCGGTGCCCGGGCGGCGGCTTACATTATGTTGCGTCTGCCGAATGAGGTATTGCCGCTGTTTCGGGAGTGGTTGCTTAATCACTACCCCGATCGCGCCCAACATGTGCTTAACCGCATCGCCGATCTGCACCAGGGCAAGCTCTACGACAGCCGCTTTGGCAAACGGATGACGGGTGAAGGGGTCTACGCCGAGCTGATTAACAAACGGTTTAACGTTGCCTTAAAGCGAGCGGGCATCGGTGGCGAGGGCAACCACTCACCGCTCAATACCAGCCGTTTTCAACCACCACCTCAAGCAGGTGATCAGCTGCCGCTCTGGTAATTTTTTAGAACGACTCCGTAGGGGCGAGTGGTGGTGGTAATGCTGGTTGTTAATGCAAATTGAAGAGCCCAATTAAAATCCCTTTATTGTTTTTATTAAAAATAGCAATTAGCCATTTTCTCTATATTTCGCATCTCCGTTTCCGCTAAATAATTTTTTTTCTCAGTCCGTTTTTAGAAAAGTCCTACGCTTTCTGATTTTTGTCCCAGAATTTTTCTGGTGCAGAGGTGATTAATTATCTCAATAATCCCGATAGCGTGTTACGCCCTCTCGTTGTGGTCATAATCGCCGCTGGACGCTTTTTTTGAAAGTTGCCTTTTGCTAAAAGCTATTGGCTGGATAATTTTAATTGTCTGGTTAAGTGGTCAATAAATAAAAAGAATGTCCCGGCAGAATTCTTTAATCAATCACTGGCAAGTGGCGATTAATCAGATCTCTCTGTTTTATATTTTTTTAAAAATTAAGAGAGTGGATCGCCGATTAGCTTGCAAAAACTATTAAGGCATGACTATGAGACGCAAAACACTTTTACCATTAATTGCCGCAATTAGCCTGGCCACGGTGCAGGCGGGTATTGCTCAGGCGGATGACTCTGTAAAAACCAATGACTACTGGTGGCCGGAGCGCCTTAGTCTGGAACCGCTGCGCGATAACGCGGCCGAATCCAGCCCGTTGGGTGGCGATTTTGATTACGCTCAAGCTTTTGCTGAGTTGGACCTGCAGGTAGTGAAAGCGGAAATTACTCAACTAATGACCACCTCTCAGGATTGGTGGCCAGCCGACTACGGCAACTACGGCCCATTTTTTATTCGCATGGCCTGGCACAGTGCCGGTACCTACCGCACCATTGATGGCCGCGGCGGTTCCGATGGTGGTATGCAGCGTTTTGCCCCATTAAACAGCTGGCCCGATAACGCCAACCTCGACAAGGCCCGCCGCCTGTTGTGGCCGGTAAAACAGAAATATGGTCGCGCGCTCTCCTGGGGTGATTTGATGGTGCTGGCCGGTACCGTGGCGATGGAGTCGATGGGTTTTAAAACCTTTGGTTTTGCCGGCGGCCGCGAAGATGACTGGCAGCCGGAGATCGTCAACTGGGGTACCGAAAATGAGTGGCTTACCTCCAACCGAATGGATAACAAAGGCGAGCTGAAGCGCCCCTTTGGGGCCACCGAAATGGGGCTGATTTATGTTAACCCGGAGGGGCCACACGGCAACCCGGATCCGTTAGCGGCGGCAAAAGCAATTCGCGAAGCCTTTGGTCGCATGGCCATGAATGACGAAGAGACCGCGGCATTAATCGCTGGCGGCCACACCTTTGGTAAAGCCCACGGTGCCCACAACGCGAAAAAATGTGTCGGTGTTGCGCCGGAGGCAGAAGGGTTGGAAGCTCAAGGCCTGGGTTGGAAAAGCAGCTGCGGCAGTGGTAAAGGTGCCGATACCATCACCAGTGGTTTGGAGGGTGCCTGGACCATTAACCCGGTAGCCTGGACGCACAACTACCTGCAAAACCTCTACGGTTTTGAGTGGGAAAAAACCAAGAGTCCTTCTGGTGCTACCCAGTGGAAACCGGTGGGTGATGCCGGCACTGGCCTGGTGCCCGATGCCTACGACCCCAACACCCGTCATCAGCCGATGATGTTCACCACCGACCTGGCGTTGCGGGAAGATCCAGCCTATCGAGCCATTACCTCGCGTTGGTTGGAACACCCGGAAGAGTTTGAACTCGCCTTCGCCAAGGCCTGGTTCAAATTGACTCACCGCGACCTGGGCCCACGCAGCCGTTATCTGGGCAGCATGGTGCCGCAAGAGGCATTAATCTGGCAAGATCCAGTACCTGCGGCCGATTACAAACTGGTGAGCATAAGCGATATTAAAAAGCTGAAAAAAGCCATTAGTGATTCCGGCCTCAGCGATGCTGAATTAATTAAAACCGCCTGGTCGGCAGCGGTCACCTTCCGCGGTACCGATATGCGTGGCGGGGTTAATGGTGCACGTCTGCGTTTGGCACCGCAAAAAGATTGGGCGGTCAACGAGCCCGAGCAGTTAGCCAAGGTGTTGGCCAAACTCGAAGCCGTGCAGAAAGCCTTTAACGATAAGTCGGGTAAAAAGCAGGTCTCGCTGGCCGATGTAATTGTGCTGGGTGGTGCTGTGGCTGTTGAAAATGCAGCGGCCAAAGCCGGCCACAAAGTGGCGGTACCTTTTGTGCCGGGCCGTACCGATGCCACCCAAGCGCAAACCGATGAGGTTGCATTTGCGGCACTGGAGCCAACCGCCGATGCCTTCCGCAACTATTTTGTCGATGCCAAAGGTTTGTCGCCCACCGAAGCGTTAATTGATCAGGCTGACCTGCTCACCTTAACCGTGCCGGAGATGTCGGTGCTGCTGGCCGGTATGCGCAGCCTGAATGTGAATTATGGTCAGTCCGCCAATGGCGTATTCACCCAAACACCGGGTGCCTTGTCGAACGACTTTTTCGTTAACCTGCTCGACCTCAATACCGAGTGGCACAAAACCGACGACGCCGGTATTTATGAAGGCAAAGCCTACGCAACGGGTAAGGTGTTGTGGCAGGCAACTCCGGTGGATCTGATCTTCGGTTCCAACAGCGAACTGCGCGCGGTGGCCGAGTTCTACGCCGCCGATGATGCCAAGCAACAATTTGTTGATGACTTCGTCAAAGCCTGGGTAAAAGTGATGCAGTTGGATCGCTTTGATCTGAAATCGTAATGAGCTGGCCTTTCGGTTGTGCTGCAGAAGCGGTGCAGCCGGCAGGCCGGTGGCTGCTGTAACCTTCTGTTTGGCCGTTTTAACCCTGGTGGTTAAAACGGTTTTTTTTTGCCGGCGAACGTGCCGGTTAGTGCCAATAAGCCTGACACTGGTCGCGCCATTGCGTTATCCTTTCCGATTTAGGGCGTGAGCCAGGCTTAAAAATGAGAAAAATAAAATGGCAAAAATCTATCAACGCATCAGCGACTGCATTGGCAATACGCCCATTGTGCGTATCAATAAACTGGCCCCGCCGGGGGTTAATCTCTATGTGAAGGTGGAGTCCTTCAACCCAATGGGCTCGGTGAAAGACCGCCTGGCCCTGGGGGTGATTGAAGCGGCTGAGGCCAGCGGCGAATTGAAACCGGGCCAGACCATCGTTGAGGCCACCAGTGGCAACACCGGCATTGGCCTGGCTATGCTCTGTGCCGAGCGGGGTTACCCACTGGTGGTGACCATGGCCGAGAACTTCAGTGTTGAGCGGCGCAAGCTGATGCGTTTTCTGGGGGCGAAGGTGGTGCTTACTCCGGCGGCCGAAAAGGGCAGTGGCATGGTGGCCAAGGCCGAGGAGCTGGCCAAAAAGCATGGCTGGTGGCAGAGCAAGCAGTTTGAAAACCCGGCCAACGCCGATATTCACCGGCGCACCACCGCCCGTGAGATTCTGGCGGCTTTTGAGGGGCAGAGCCTCGACTACTGGGTCAGTGGCTTTGGCACCGGCGGTACCTTGAATGGTGTGGCCAGTGTGTTGAAGGCGGAGTCACCGGCCACCCGGGTGGTGGTGTGCGAGCCGGATAACTCCGCCATGCTCGCCAGCGGTATTGCCCAACCGCGCAACGCCGATGGCAGCCAGGGGCAGAGTCACCCGCTGTTTCGTCCGCACCTGATGCAGGGCTGGTCGCCGGACTTTATCTCGCCGCTCACCGAAGAGGTGACCGAGCAGCACCTGGTCGATGAGTTTGAGCCGGTGGCCGGGGACGATGCCCTCACCTACGCCAAACGGCTGGCCCGGGAGGAGGGGATTTTTGTCGGCATCACCAGCGGTGCCACCTTCGCTGCAGCACTGGCCGTTGCCCGGCGGGCGAAACCGGGCAGCAATATTCTCTGCATGTTGCCCGACACCGGCGAGCGCTACCTCTCGACACCGCTGTTTGACGAGATCAACGTCGATATGGACACCGAGGAGATTCTGATTTCCCAATCCACCGAGCGTTTTCGCTTCGACAACAGTGGCGGCAGCGCGGCGCCACTGGTCGATCAGCCAGTGCCGGAAGCGGTGTTGGCAGAGTTTCAGGCGATTATCAACGACCGCGATCAACCCCTGGTGCTGTTTGCCTTGGAGTGGTGTGAGTTCTGTTGGAGTGTGCGCAAGCTGTTTAAGCACTTCAACATCGAATACCGTTCGGTGGATTTAGACTCCGTTGCCTACCAGCAGGGTATGCGGGGCAGCCAGCTGCGTGAGGCGCTGCGCCAGCACACCGGCTGGAACACCCTGCCGCAGATCTTTCTGGGCGGCGAGTTTCTGGGTGGTTGTACCGACCTGTTCGATGGCGTTAATGATGCCAGCCTGTTCGATAAGCTGGAGGCCCATGGCTTTAGCCCGGAGCGCGCCGCCCAGGTAGACCCCTACTCCATGCTGCCCGGTTGGCTGCACCCGCGCTAGGCCGGGTGGTTCGCTCATTCACGCCCGGCGGCCGTCGCCTGCACGCGACAATCACCGGCTCTGCGAAGGCGGGGCCGGTACTTCACCCGGATAAAACCACGCAATCACAACCTCACCAGAAGAAGCAGGTCGATGAAGAGTCTGGTCATTAAAGCGGGCGCCCGTGCCGCCGCCCATATCCGTGAGCAGGGGCTGCAGCCGCGCGATATTGCGGCTATTTTTGGTGCCTCTGGCGCCGCCAAATGGCTGGCCATCTACGGCCTGGATAGGGCCATCACCGCCGAGTGGTTGCCGCGCCTGGCGCAGCCGGTAGCCCTGTATGGTACCTCCATCGGCGCCTGGAAATTGATGGCCACCGCCAGCGCGGAGCCGGTGGCGGCGCTAACCACCCTGGCCAACGCCTATATCGAGCAGCGCTACGATAAAAAAATCACTCAGGCCGCTATCAACCGGGAAACCGATAAAATTGCGGCGCAGCTGCTGGGTGAGGGCGCGCCGCACGCAATATTGAATAATCCCAAGCTGCACTTGGCGATGGGCGCCAGTCGTTGCCGAGGGTTGTTGGCGGGCGACAGTAAGGTGGCTCAGGCGCTGGGCTTTGGCCAGGTGAAGCTGGCCAATCAGATTAACCGCCGCCACCTGGGGCGCTACCTGGAGCGCACCGTTTTTTATGACCCCAGGCGGCCGCCCGCCATCACCGGGAGCGACGGCCTCACCACTCATACCGTCGCCTTAACCACCGATAATTTTCGCGCGGCGGCCATGGCGTCGGCGGCAATTCCACTGGTCATTCCACCGGAGAAAAATATTGCCGGGGCGCCGGCCGGGGTCTATCGCGATGGTGGCCTGGTGGACTACCACCCGGTGCCCGGCCATTTTTGGCGGCAGCCGGGGCTGATTCTCTACCCCCATTTTTACGATCACCTGGTGCCCGGTTGGCTCGATAAAAACAACCGCAGTCGCTACGGCCAGGGCAGCCTGGTGGAGGATGTGATACTGCTGGCGCCCAGTGCCGAGTTTATGGCCAGCCTGCCCAATCAGCGCCTGCCCGACCGGCTCGATTTTAAACACTACCTGGGGTGTGATGACGAACGCATAAAAATCTGGCGCCAATGTGCGGCGGCCAGTGAGCGCTTGGGGGAGGAGTTTTTAAGCCTGTGGCAACAGGAGCGTTTGGTCGAGCGTTTGGTGGAGTTTTAGTGGTGGTGTTAATTAAAGCGGCCGCGCAAGGTGTTATCCAGGCGCAGCGCTTAGTTCACATTGATTGGGTGCCAATCTTAAATTGCACCGGTTCGTCGGTTGGCAATTGAGCTGCTGCTTTTTTGGCATGGCCCCTCAGTTTACGAGTACCGCCCTGTTCAGCCACTTGTTGCAGAATTTCACGGTAGCGGCCGTTTTGACTTTTCGCGAGTGTCTTACAGAGCCAGGCCAAACCATCCACCGTGTAATTGTCCTCGGCGTTGCGGGCGCTCCATATTTTCGCGGCAATTAAATCCAGCTCCTGCAGTGTGAGTTGTTCCTGCCGGTAGTAGGTTTTGGCCAGGCGAACCAGGGTTTCACCATTGACGGCCAGAGGGTTATTAGCGGCGTCGGCTCCGCGAGCGGCAGTACGTAGTAAACCCCTAAAGGTGTACTGCTGTCGGCCAGAAAGGCGATCCCTCCCAGACCTTGATATTGATAAATAATTTGTGACGGTCGACGATTTAAATGGTTGGCCGCCTGTTTTTCGATGTGCTCGGGTTCGCCCAGTTTGGCCACTACGGTAGCAACGCTCTCGCCGCCGGTAATGGCCTGAAACAGTTGGGGCCTGGTCCGCGAAGTGATGGTCGGCCGTTCGGCAGGGCGTATGGAATTCGGTCGGCTGTTCGGGCGAAACGTGGTTATCTTGCTGACGATATTGCCAAACAGGTCCTCAAGCCAGACGGACGATCCCTGTTCAGAAACCTCACCCTTAACCAGATAACGACCACCGGCTTCAGGTAAAAACTGCACGTTGGCGGTTACCGATTGTTTGGCCGAGCTAAAGAGCGCTACCGCGCGAAATTCTTCGGCGACAATCGTGAGCGAAATGGGGGTTGCTGGCACGGAGCGGGTTGCTCCGGCTGGAATCAGGTCAGAGCCCGGACCGCGTGAATACCAATTAGTTTTTTGTGACCGTTACTGACCGACTTGCCATTGATGGCGGCAACGTAAAAGAGATTGGCGCTGCTGTTATTAATACGAACAAAGGTGTCGTCGATTGTGGCTGTTAACAGCTCGTTGTTGGTCTTGTTCTGGGCAAAAGCGCAACCGATAAAGCCTGCTATAAGCAGGGCTAAAATAGAGTTCCTGATGTGCATGGTTAACACGTCCTGTGTGGCAGTTGATAACCCATTTATCGCCGCTATGGCTAGTGCTGGTGGCGGGTTAATGGTAGGGGTTTGAGTTGGCCAGCATTGCTAGCCACAAGTTAAATAGAGCGTCTCAAAAATGGCATCGACCTCCTGTTGGCTGACTTCATCAAAATAGGTCAGTGTAAAGGATAGGGCGTGTTGGTTTTTGATGCAGGCGTAGAGCTGCTGTAGCACGGCAACACCGTTGAGATTCATGCGCAGCTCCAGGTAGCCCAGTTGTGCTTTGCCAATGGTACGCGCCATGCAGCTGTCACTGAGCTCCACCGCCATGTCGGCTCTATTGAAAACAGCGCGCACGTGCTCCAGGTAATCGCACCCCGTTTTTATCCCGGGATAGAGGCCGACATTCTCCGCCACGGAGATGATGTTGGGGTTGAGTTTGCCGGGGGCTCCGGGTGGGTATTTAAAGAAGCCGAGTACCGGCAGGCTGGAATTGAGGCTCTCTGCTATGAGGTTTTTCATCGCCTTGTCATCACCGGCGATCATCTGTGCGCCCTGGCGATTTAATTTCATGGTGTCGGCCGGGTCCTGGGCGAACCAGCTGCTGGGCTTTTTTATCTGCAACTGAAAATAGTCATTTTTATAAATGGTACCGTCGTCGGAATGGGTTAAAACGGCGGGTTCATCGCTCTGGGGTGAGCAGGCAACCAAAAATATAACAGCAAAACAGCAAGCCAATTTTCGCATCGGGCACCCTTTTTTAGTTGTTATCGATTTTTAAAATTCATTGAGCGCTGGCTTTCACCAACCTGTCTGGCTTGTCCGTGGCCGGCACGACTGTATAGCACAATTGCCCGGCCCAGCCCATGGCACCTAGTGTTTTGTGGCTGAATTTGCGTGGTGGTCGAGTTTTGGCTGAATAAGCGGTGATGACAGCTGTTGATGTGATGAACTGGCTTGGTGGCCGCCAAATAAAAACGCCCGCAACGGGACGGGCGTTTTGTTGTTGAGCTGTGCGTGCGGCTTGGCGCCGTTACTCTTTTACCTGGAATTGACTGGGCTCGAAGTAGCTGAGGCGCATGGTGATTTCACCGGGTATCTGCAGATCCAGCACCACCATCATTACATTCAGGTGGCCCTTCACGCGCACCCCGGCTGGGATGTCAAACAGCACCGAACCCTGGTTGTCGCTGCGGATACTGAGATCCTGGCGAGCGCGCAGGCGCGGAGCAATTTTGTGAATCAGCTGGTCGACCGACGCGCGAAACACCTCGCTGTTAAAACCGGGGCCTTCATAGGCTCTGTGGTCGAGCAGTAGCTTCAGTTGAATTTTTACCTGTTCCCCCAGGGTTAAATTACCCAGTGAGATCACCTCACCGGCCTTTAACCGCTTAAACAGCGCTTTGCTCTTCTCTTTGGGCGCCTGCAATACCAGGCGGGCCAAAATACCGCAGCCCAGATCCAACACCCGCGGCAGCTCGATGCGTACCTGCGGCGCTGCCGGCGGGGTGATATTGGCGCTGTGGTGCAACTGAATGTCAGGCAGCGCTTCTGCGGCGGGTGCGGACTCTGTGGTTGGCGCTTCGACCGCTAAGGCTTCGCTTGCCGGGCTGTCGCTGATTGGAGTTTCGCTGATTTGGGTATCGGCGGCGGAGGTGTTGGGTTCAGTACTCATAAAACGCGCTTGTCTGCTCAGGGGCCTGCCAGCCACCTTATGAGTGGCTGGCCGGTCGGGGGTTAGCCTTTGGCTCTTTGCTCGAGAATTGCCACGGCGGGGAGCACCTTGCCTTCCACGTACTCCAGAAAGGCGCCACCACCGGTGGAGATATAAGAGACCTTGTTGGCAATCTCGTATTTATCGACGGCCGCTAAGGTATCACCACCACCGGCAATAGAGAAGCCTTCGCTGGCGGCAATTGCCATGGAGAGCGCTTTGGTGCCCTCGCCAAACTGGTCGAACTCAAAAACACCCACAGGACCGTTCCAGATAATGGTTTTGGCCTCTTGCAAAACTGCGGCGAAAGCGGCGGCGGTATCCGGGCCGATATCGAAAATCATATCGTCTTCACTGACCTCGTCGGCGGCCTTAAGGGTGGCGACGGCGGTTTCGGAGAACTCCTTGCCGACCACCACGTCGGTGGGCAGAGGAATATCGCATTTGGCCATTAACGCCTGGGCGGTGGGGATAAGATCGGCCTCGCACAGAGATTTGCCCACCGGCTTGCCGGCGGCGGCCAGGAAGGTGTTGGCAATACCGCCGCCGACAATCAGCTGGTCACACTTGTCGGAGAGGGTTTCGAGCACCTCCAGCTTGGTGGAGACCTTGGAGCCACCCACCACCGCCACCATGGGCCGGGCGGGGTTGGCCAGGGCCTTCTCAAGGGCGTTCAATTCGGCGGCCAGGAGCGGCCCGGCGCAGGCGACGGGGGCAAACTTGGCGACACCGTGGGTGGAGGCCTGGGCGCGGTGGGCAGTACCGAAGGCATCCATCACAAAGATATCGCACAGGGCGGCATACTCTTTGGAGAGGCTCTCGTCGTCTTTCTTTTCGCCCTTGTTAAAGCGAACATTCTCAAGCAGCACCAGGCTACCTTCGGCGACGTCGACTCCGGCCCGGAAATCCTTTATCACCGGAACCTCGCAGCCGAGCAGTTCGCTCAGGTAGCTGGCCACCGGCGCCATGGAGTACTCCTCCTCATACTCGCCTTCGGTGGGGCGACCCAGGTGGGACATCACAATCAGCTTGGCACCGGCTGCCATTGCCAGTTTGAGGGTGGGCAGGGCGGCACGGATGCGGGCATCCGAGGTGACCTTGCCGTTTTTGACTGGTACGTTCAAATCTTCGCGAATTAATACGCGCTTTCCCTTTAAATCCAGATCCGTCATGGAAAGTACAGTCATGGTATTTCTCCGTTGGTTGGCGTCTTTAAATCAAAAAAATAGAAATGTTCTTGCGACCGGCGACTACGCGCCGCTTAGGTAAAGATAGCCCGCTTGGCTGGCCTTACCAGAAATCTCTGCCCGACAGGGCTTGCAACACCGGTGGTGTTGCCAACCGCTTCAAAGCGCCTGCGAGCCGCTAATCCGCCAGCAAGCCCACGCGCTTGCGCCAGCGGATAGCGGCGACCAGCCAGGATTGCCTGGACGGCAATCTTGGCTAATAAGCAAAACAGTGCCTGCAACACAGGAAGTGTTGCCAGGCGCTGAAAGCGCCTGCGAGCCGTTAATCCGCCAGCAAGCCCACGCGCTTGCGCCAGCGGCTGGCGGCGACCAGTCAGGATTGCCAGGACGGCAATCTTGGCCCATAAGCAAAACAGTGCCTGCAACACAGGAGGTGTTGCCAGGCGCTGAAAGCGCCTGCGAGCCGTTAATCCGCCAGCAAGCCCACGCGCTTGCGCCAGCGGATAGCGGCGACCAGTCAGGATTGCCAGGACGGCAATCTTGGCCCATAAGCAAAACAG
>NZ_JAWMQR010000014.1:0-96725 GCF_033283405.1 Halioxenophilus sp. WMMB6 | reverse complement strand
GAGGCCAAGTTACAACGCCACCGCTTTCGGTACCACCGTCGCTGGCCGAAACAAAGGAGGTATTGGCCGGTAGCGTCATAGCTAATACCAAATCTTGAACAGCGCTACCGCCTCGATTGCCGTAGCTCAATTCGTAGTCGAACACCTCTTCTGCGGCAACCACCTGCTTACTCGCTGAGGTGTTCAAGTCCAGGCCAGTGGTGGTTTCATAAAGGACGGTGGGTTTTACTCCCAGCGTGTAGTCACCACTGCCTTCGGTCAATAAAGCGTGGGTCACCATCGGTTCACCATCGATGGGGCTCTCATCGAATAGCGAGTAAGAGATCACTCGGGTTTCACCGGCGTCCAGCTGACCAATGGTATAAACACCCCACTCCGCTTCGCTGCCATTACAAATCGAGGCAGAACAACCGGTGGGCACTGGCAAGGAGGCAGACGCTCTGAACGCTGCCCGGTTCGGGGCCACTACCCGCAACACCACATCTGCCAAACTGCTGTTGCCGGTATTCGAAACCACATAGCGGAAGTAACTGAATTGGTCACCGTGCATGCTGTCACCGGTTACCGTGACATCCAGGTTGAGATCAACTCCCTCGCGAATTACTACGCTCTCGCCAGCTCGAACCAGCGATGGGCCAGCGGTATTGAGTTCAGCTTTGCTGACCAGTACTTCACCATCACCTAATCCAGTATTGGCTTGCACAGTGACAAAACGCTTGCCGGCTACGCCGGTGTTCAACGTGGCGAGGTCCCAACTTACCACTCCGCCACTCTCAGCACCGCCATCAGTCGCTGAGACAAATGTGGTATTGGCTGGCAAGGTCATGGCTAAGACTAAATCTTGAACTGCGCTACCGCCTCGATTGCCATAGCTGAGTTCATACTCATACACCTCTTCCGCTGCTACCACTTGCTTACTTGCCGCAGTACTCAATACCAAGCTAGTAGTGGTTTCATAAAGTACGGTTGGCTTAGTGCCCAGGATGTAATCATTACTGCCATCCACTAACACAGCGTGGGTCACCATTGGCTCACCATCAATCGGGCTGGAATCGTACAGAGGATAAACAAATACTTTAGTTTCACCGGCATCTAACTGCCCGATCTCATACACAGCCCACTCTCCTGCATCACACACGGAAGAGGAGCAGCCAGTGGGGACCGGCACAGAGTCGGTAGCCCCAAAGGCTGAGTGTTGCGGCACCATCACACGCAAGGCCACGCCGGTCAGACTGCTGCTTCCGGTATTGGAAACCACATACCGGAAGTAACTGAATTGATCACCGTGCATACTGTCGCCGGTAACGGTGACATCCAGATCGAGATCGATACCCGAATCCACAGCCAGAATTTCGCCACCAGTTGCCAATGTGGAACCACCACTGCTAAACGCAACATCGGTACTCAACATCATCCCATCGTTTGCGCTGCCGCTAACCATCGCGGTAAATAAGCGTTTGCCGCTGGTACCGGAATTAACGACACCTAAATCCCAGGTGATGGTGGAGCCGGAGAGCGTACCGCCGTCACTGGCGTTCAAGAAGGTGGTACCCGATGGTAATAGTGCGGTTAAAGTACCGGGGTTGATGGCACTGGCACCGATATTACCGAAGCTCACCTCGAAAGTGACTTCATCACCCGCTTCTACAAGTTGTTTGGCTGAAGAGACCACCACCTGCGCAGTCGGCGCAGCATTTACGGTGGAGGAGATCGAACTGGAGCCCGCCGTGGCATCGCTGGCATGGGCGAGGTCGAAAGTAATATCAATGCTCGATCCATCCACCGCAGTGGATTGCACAAACAGAGGAATAATAATGACCTTCGATTCACCATTGGCCATGCTGCCAAGTGACCAAACCGCAGTCTCACCAGTATTACACTGTGATGATGAACAGGTGCCCGTGGATGCAGGAAAAACCGCTGCCTCATTAAAATAGGTTGTGGCGGGAATTGTTGTCGAAACCGTTACCGAATCTCGAGTTACGCCATCCGTATTAGCAACAACTACCTTGTAATAGAGATAACTATTTGGCTCTGCCGGATCGTTGGTAATTGCAGCGTCTATATTCAGAGCAACTGCCGCTTCAGAGATAAAAAAAGAAAATAGTAGTAGCAGAATAGGAACAAGCACTCCCTGCTGACCGAATCGACGTGGCACACCCATGGCCGTCATCCCCTAATAGTTAGTAATTGTAAAGGCACTCCTATAAGGGCTCTATTATTGAAGAGTGAACGGAAAATTCATTGGGCAGTTAAATCGAGTAAGTGCCAGTTAATGGCAGTTAAAAACTGTTAACTGGGATTTCAAAAGTTGACACCTGTCGCACAAATAGTCATTATATTTTTCAGAGATGCTGTAGATGACGATTTTATGACGCCAACAAAAATGCAGAAAGTGGTGAGCAAAAGTAGAGAAACGCTGTTCACCCACAGAGAAAAGTCACGACATTTACGATATCGCGTAGTTAAAAACAACTACTTAGTAACAGGCAAAACAGCACAAGGATAGTGAGTAGCATCTGCCAAGGATTTCCTTCACACTCCCTTCGTCGAAACACAACCAGTGGCGTAAATTGACACCGGGTGATTAGCTATTTCAGTGAAAATAAACGTCACAAAGAGCACGCTGGATTCTTTACACGACAACCCAGCACTGACCAGCTGGCGCCAAATGTAAGAAAAACGTAAAGGCTGTCAGCTAAGTTACTAATTCTTTATTAATGCAAAGCAATCAATCTGTACAGAAAGTAGGAAAGAACACTGAGTATTGAATATATTTAACTAGCTGAAATTTAATTGCGATGACCATTAAGAGCACAAATGGAGTTGTTAGAAAAAGAGGCATACGCGCCTCTAAAGTGAAGCTATACAAGGCTTTATCTAACGCTAACATTAAAACTCAAGGTGCCCTGGCCGACCGCATCGCTGACCTGGAAAACAGCGACACCAGCCCCACCAGCTTAGTTAGCCGAATTTTTCGAGAACAGGCGGTAGACCCAAAATCTTTGGAGCGCGTTGCACGAGCACTTGGAGTCGAGGCCCATACACTCTACTTAACCGCTGCCGACATACAGAATCCACTTATACCAGCACACCAACAATCTGAACTCAAAACTCAAACAGCGTCATTATCCAGCGATACAATAGATGCAGACTCCAGCAACTCGCTTGCAGAAGAGCCCCCCTTTGAAAGAGCCCCTTCAAAAACACAGAAGCAGGTAGAAAACATAAACCCTGCCACAAAGCTGTTACCAAGCCAGAATGAGAATGCGACACAACAGAGAGCACACCACAGACAATTAATAGTAAAATCCTTGTGGGTTATTGGTTTTAGCATTGTTCTTATCGCCATCGTGGTTCTGGCTCCCACTAAAAATCCACAGCCAGAAAAAAGCAGTGAAAACAGCCTCATCAAACAAGCCTCGCACTCAAAAAATATTTCAATAGCACTGCTAAACAACGACGACTTTCCAAGCGACACCTTCGCAAGCGAAATTATCGGAACTTCGAACAACCAAATTGCATTCACAGAGGTAGACATCTCTCTTGATTTAATCGACAAACCACCTTGGCAGCTGGCAAAAAGTTTAGCCGCCGACTATTTATTGCAAGCAGAGCTCTTTAAGAAAGGGCGCCATCATGGGCTATTGGTAAACCTTGTCAACCAGGAAAGTACAACTGCTATCTCATCCTTGGTGTGGTCTGGCGATTTGATTCCTACATCACAACAGAGGTTCATTAAAAGTCTTTCCAAAGAAATCAACAAGCAGCTCACAACCGATGTAGATCCAACACGCCCTGAAAATGTTTTATCCAAGGAGGCCATTCTAGCTTACCTCACCGGTAAGGCACTGCTTGATAAACCATGGACGGAAGAGAACGTCGCCAGTGCACAAACCTACTTCATGAGGGCCCTTCAAAAAAATGAACAATTTATTGAAGCACGAGCAGGCTTATGTAGCACCTGGTCAAAACTGAGCCTTGTTAGATTTGACAAAAAATACTTGGATAGCGCTGAAATAGAGTGCAATAAAATAAACAATACCACACAGAAAAATATAGAAGCGCTATCGGCCTTTGGCGAGTTACAACGCAGAAGAAACCATTTAAATGAGGCTATTACCGCCTACACCACAGCCCTCTCAATTAACGCCAACCACATAGATTCAAAAATAGGGTTAGCAGAGAGCTATGCCGCACAGGCCAACCAAACGCATGACCCAAACCTATATCAAGAAGCGCTTTCGGTTCTGAACCACAACTTGACCAAGCAGACGGTGTTTTGGCGAATTCCCTATACCACCGGTAGAATTTATTACCTGATGGGAGAAACTGATAAAGCCATTGCATCGTTTGAAGAGAGCTTGGCAATTGACTTGAATTTCAGTAACGCCAACAACTTGGCTGTTATGCACTTCTGCTATGGGGATTTGAACAAAGCCTGGGATGTTTTTTCTCTGGCAAAAACCATCAGCGGCTCAGACCCCAGAATCGACTACCAAATTGGTTCGATCTACCTATTTAACAGAGATTTTGACCACGCCATCGACTCAATGAAGAGCTATTTACAAACCACTTACTACCATGGTGGTGACGGCCAGACCGATGCGCTTATGGGTATAGCAGAGTCGTACCGCAATAAGGGTGAGGCAGAAACTGCTGTTGAGTTTTATCGTAAGGTTATTGTTCAAACCGAAAACGATAAATTACAGGGAGACTCTTCCAAGACCAATGCCGCAAAAAGCCTTTACGCGAAAATAGCAACAGCCACACTGACAGGCTCAATGTCAGCAGAGAGCAGCCAGCACTATAAAGCCAGCACCAAAACGCTTTTGCAGGAGAGCACCGACCCCTCTACCCTGACCTGGTTAATGCTCTCTTATAATCTGCTGAATGAGGAGCAACCCGCATTAGAGCTTTACCGACAACTTGCCAATACCTGCAGCGGTTACGTGGCTTATCCTGGGTTAGAAAAATATGCACATATGGATTAGTCTTTAGCGGGCAACAGCAATATTTCTCCGCACCCGAATTAATCCATCCGAATGCCAGTAACCACCCCCATCCAACCTGAGACAAACCGGTAGAAAGTCCAAATTTGCAACACCACAGCCATAAAAAAAGGTGGCCAAAGCCACCTTTTTTCCAACTGCTATTGCGTATCTCGCAATTACCAGCCGGTTATCTCTTTCAGGGTTTTGCCGATATCGGCCAAGCTGCGCACGGTGGCAACACCGGCGCCTTGCAGGGCTGCGAATTTCTCATCAGCAGTACCTTTACCACCAGAGATGATGGCACCGGCGTGGCCCATACGCTTGCCAGGAGGTGCAGTCACACCGGCAATGTAGGAAACCACAGGCTTGGTAACATTCTCTTTGATAAACGCTGCCGCTTCTTCCTCAGCAGAACCACCAATTTCACCAATCATTACGATGGCTTCGGTTGCTGGATCCTCTTGGAAGAGAGTCAGGATATCAATGAAGTTGGAGCCCGGAATTGGGTCACCACCGATACCAACACAGGTAGACTGACCAAAACCGAAGTCGGTGGTTTGTTTAACCGCTTCGTAGGTCAGGGTACCAGAGCGGGAGACGATACCCACTTTACCAGGCAGGTGAATGTGGCCAGGCATAATACCGATTTTGCACTCTCCCGGAGTGATAACACCAGGACAGTTAGGGCCAATCAGACGTACGCCCAACTCGTCACACTTCACTTTACACTCCAGCATATCCATAACTGGGATGTGCTCAGTGATACAAACAATCAGCTTGATACCACCAAACGCCGCTTCCAGGATGGAGTCCTTACAGAAGGGAGCCGGAACGTAGATAACTGAGGCATCGGCGCCTGTGGCCGCAACCGCTTCTTTCACGGTGTTGAACACAGGCAGACCCAGGTGAGTGGTGCCGCCTTTACCGGGGGTAACACCGCCAACCATTTTGGTACCGTAAGCGATGGCTTGCTCAGAGTGGAAGGTACCTTGACCGCCAGTAAAACCCTGACAGATCACTTTAGTTTCTTTGTTAATCAGAATACTCATTGTGCTATCCCCTATTAACCTTGAGCCGCTTTAACAACTTGCTCTGCAGCGTCGGTCAGGCTAGTTGCAGCAATGATGTTGAGTCCGCTGTCAGCCAGAACTTTGGCACCCAGGTCTGCGTTGTTACCTTCAAGGCGAACAACCACAGGCACCTTAACACCTACCTCTTCTACCGCACCGATTACACCCTCAGCAATCAGGTCGCAACGCACGATACCACCGAAGATGTTGATCAAAACGGCTTTAACAGCGTCATCGGCCAGGATAATTTTGAAGGCTTCGATAACACGCTCTTTGGTTGCACCACCGCCCACGTCGAGGAAGTTGGCAGGCTTACCGCCATGCAGGTTAACAATATCCATGGTTCCCATGGCCAGACCAGCACCGTTAACCATGCAACCGATGTTACCTTCCAGAGCCACGTAGTTCAGATCCCACTGGGCAGCGTGTGCTTCACGGGCATCTTCCTGGGAAGGATCGTGCATCTCTTTCAGTTCTGGATGACGGTAGATGGCGTTGCCATCGATCACAACTTTGGCATCCAGGCAGTGCAGGTTGCCTTCAGTGGTGATAACCAGAGGGTTGATCTCCAGCAGAGCCAGGTCTTTTTCCTGGAACATTTTTGCCAGGCCCAGGAAGATGTTGGTGAACTGCTTGATTTGCGCACCTTCCAGACCAAGCTGGAAAGCCAGCTCACGACCCTGGAATGGCTGAGCGCCAACCAGCGGATCAACCGTGGCTTTCAGGATTTTTTCAGGAGTCTCTTCCGCCACTTTTTCGATCTCTACCCCACCTTCAGTAGAGGCCATAAATACAATGCGACGGCTGGAGCGGTCTACCACGGCACCCAGATACAGCTCGTTGGCGATATCGGTGCAGGATTCAACCAGAATACGGCTGACCGGCTGACCTTTTTCATCTGTTTGATAGGTAACCAAACGGTTGCCTAACCACTTTTTAGAAAATTCTTCGATTTCAGCTTTAGAGCTAACCAGCTTAACGCCGCCAGCTTTACCTCGACCACCGGCGTGAACCTGGGCTTTTACCACCCATTTATCACCACCAATTACATCTGCAGCAGCAGCCGCTTCTGCGACGGTCTCAGCCGCAATACCTTGGGATACAGGCAGACCGTATTCGCGAAACAGCTGCTTGCCCTGATACTCATGCAAGTTCATGACGTTATTCCGTTTTGTTGACTCTGTTTGGCCTTCGACTGTTGCCAGCTTCCCGCCTAAACAAGTTTGACATCCGCAGGAGTTCGCCTCCTGCGCCCGAGCGTCTCTGCAATAACTGGGCAAACACCCGCAACAACTCTGGTGATTAACAACACCCAAAACTGCCTCGGTGGCTTGCGCAGATATCCTTTTTTTGACCAGTGCCTAATTCTAACCGGCCGACCCAGAACTCTCGTGGCCTGAGCAATTATCCCTATTATGTTTGCGCCGGTGCATCCATTACCGGCTGTTTTCGGTTACGAGCCGCAAAGGTAGCGGTCCGGTGCCATTATGTACAGCGATTACTATCGCTTTTTGCGATTGGGCATGTGAATAGCGTGGCCGTTGACCGCCAAGGCCGCCTCTTTCACCGCTTCGGAGAAGGTGGGGTGACCAAATACGGTCATACCAATGTCCTCGGCGCTGGCACCGAACTCCATGGTCATCGCCACGGATTGAACCAGGTCAGAGGCCGCTGGGCCAACAATGTGGCAACCCAATACGCGGTCGGTCTCGGCGTGGGCCAAAATCTTAACCATACCGTCCGCCTCGTTGGCGGCCACTGCACGACCAATGGCCATGAAGGGGAAGGTACCCTTGTTGTAGGGTACGCCGTCGGCTTTCAATTGCTCTTCGGTTTTACCGACAGCGGCCACTTCTGGGTGGGTGTAGATGACGCTGGGGATAATGTCGTAGTTGATCAGGGTTTTCTCGCCGGCGATACGCTCAGCCACCATGACCCCCTCTTCCGAACCTTTGTGCGCCAGCATCGGGCCACGCACCACATCACCAACCGCCCAGACACCTGGAGCATTGGTGGAGCAGAGGTCGTTGACATAGATGAAGCCACGCTCATCCAGGTTGACGCCGCTATCGGCGGCCAGCAGGCCCTCGGTGTAGGGACGACGGCCAACACAGACAATCAGCTTATCGAAGGTTTGCTTCGCTTCATTGCCGTCTTTATCACTGTAGGTCACCTCAACTTCGCCATTATTGACGGCAGTACCGGTAACACGGCAGCTCAGGCGGATATCCAGCCCCTGGCTTTTGTAGATCTTCTGGGCCATGCCAGCGATCTCCTGGTCCATGGTGGCCAGAAAATTGTCCATCGCCTCAAGCAGGACCACTTCCGAACCCAAGCGGCTCCACACGCTGCCCAGCTCCAGGCCAATCACACCGGCACCAATCACACCCAAGCGCTTCGGCACTTCAGAAAACTCCAGGGCACCGGTGGAGTCGACGATCACATCGTTATCGACCGGTGCGACCGGGATGGCGACTGGCTGGGAGCCGGAAGCCAAAATGACGTTCTCGGCTTCCAGTGTGCTGGTGTTACCTTCGAAATCGGTGTATTCAACCTTGCGACCGGCCAACAGCTTGCCAGAACCATACAGAGCGGTAACACCATTGGCTTTAAAGAGGCCGGCAATACCACCATTCATCTGCTTAACCACCTGATCTTTGCGCTTGACCATGGTGGGCACATCGATGGCGACTTCACCGGTGGAGATGCCGTGTGCCTTAAAGGCGGCGTGGGCATCGTGGAATTTGTGAGAGCTGTCGAGCAACGCCTTAGAAGGAATACAGCCAACGTTCAAGCAGGTGCCACCGTTGACTCCTTTGCCTTTGCTATCTTTCCATTTCTCAATACAAGCAGTTTTTAACCCCAGTTGAGCAGCTCGAATGGCTGCAACATAGCCCGCAGGACCAGACCCGATGACGATAACGTCGTATTTTTCCGACATATTGAATTCCTAGCGTTGCAAATGACTTTATAGATTTAATTGTGGGGCGAGCGCATAACAGGCTTGTTACCAGCGCTCGCCCGGCGACCCAAACTTAAATTTGCAGCAGCATTCTAGCGGGGTCTTCGATGATCTCTTTGATTGCGACCAAAAACTGAACGGCATCTTTACCATCCAGCAGACGGTGGTCGTAGGAGAGAGCCAGGTACATCATCGGCAGGATCTCTACTTTACCGTTGACGGCCATCGGCCGGTCCTGAATCTTGTGCATACCAAGAATGGCGGACTGGGGCGGATTAAGAATGGGCGTCGATAGCAGCGAACCAAACACGCCACCATTGGTAATGGTGAAGGTGCCACCGGTCATCTCTTCAATAGAGAGCTTACCGTCGCGCGCACGCAGGCCGAAATCGCGCACGCTGTTTTCGATGGTAGCGATGCTCATGTCATCGACATCACGCAAAATGGGCACCACCAGACCATTGGGGGTAGAGACCGCCACCCCGATATCCTGGTAGCCGTGGTAGACGATATCGTCGCCATCAATGGAAGCGTTAACCTGCGGGAAACGTTTCAGGGCTTCGCAGGAGGCTTTGGTAAACATACCCATAAAGCCGAGGCGAGTGCCGTTGTGGGTCTTTTCAAACAGATCTTTGTACTGGCTGCGCAGATCCATCAATGGCTTCATGTTGACCTCGTTGAAGGTGGTCAACATGGCGGTGCTGGAGGTGGCATTGAGCAGACGCTCTGCTACACGCTTACGCAGACGGGTCATCGGTACCCGTTTTTCAACGCGCTCACCACCCGACAACGCCGGTGCCGCCGGGGCGACTTTCGGAGCTGCAGCCGGGGCAGGTGTCGGTGCTGGAGCCGGTTTGGCCGCCGGCGCACTGGCTGCGGATTTAACATCTTCTTTGGTGATACGGCCATCTTTACCGGTACCGGCCACCTGATCCAGGTTAACGCCGGTTTCGCTGGCCAGCTTACGTGCCGAGGGGCTGGCGAGTGTTTCGCCGTCGGAGCTGGCAGCAGCCGGTGCCGAGGCCGCCGCCGCAACCGTGGCGCCAGCGCCAGTGGTGATCTGACCGATTACCTGATTGCTGGTTACCGTGGCACCTTGCTCGGCTAAAACTGCCGAGAGCACACCGTCGGCCGGAGCAACCACTTCCAGTACAACCTTGTCGGTTTCAATATCAACCAACAGCTCATCGCGGGTGACGGCCTCACCGACCGCTTTATGCCAGGTGGAGACTGCCCCATCCTGTACAGATTCCGGGAAGGTTGGTGCCTTCAGGTCAACAGTTTCACCAGTGGCAGCGGCAGGTGCAGCGGTGCTTGCTGCGCTGGTGGCCGGGGCGGCGGATGAGCCATCGGCAGGAACAATCTTGCCAATAACCTCGTTGCTGAGAATTACCTCACCAGCACCTTTAAGAACTTCGCCCAGGATACCATCGGCGGGGGCTACCACTTCGAGCACCACCTTATCGGTTTCAATATCCACCAGAAGTTCATCTCGACTAACAGCGTCGCCGGGTTGTTTGTGCCAATTTGCAATTACACCGTCTTGTACCGATTCGGGAAAGGTAGGCGCCTTTATTTCTGTAGTCATTGTCGTTGATCTTCCTCAAGATACTACTTTGTCAGTTCATGGATGCCGGGTGTAAAACCCGCGTTTGCCTATGGATTAGGTGGGCGGACAAGCCGCCCGGTATTGGATTAGTCCAATGTCAACGCCTGTTGTACCAGGCGGTTCTGCTCCTCGACGTGGGTGGACATATAACCCGCAGCCGGAGCGGCGGATGATTCCCGACCTGCAAATTTAAGGGGCAGCTGTTTGGTAAGCTTTGCCAAAGCCCGATGAATGCGGTGTTGAATACCGTACCAGGCTCCCTGGTTCATCGGCTCTTCCTGACACCAGACAATGTCCTGCAGGTTTTCGTAACGGGACAACTCGGCCAGGGCCTCCTCTTCCGGGAAGGGGTAGAGCTGTTCGGCACGTACCAGGGCGACATTGTCTATATTTTGCTCCTCGCGCGCCTCTAGCAAATGGTAGTAGACCTTACCACTGCACATCACCACACGCTTGACGTTAGCGGGATCGAGTATCTCCTCACCAATCACATTGCGGAAGGTGCCTTGGGCCAGCTCCTCCAGGGTGGATGTCGCACGTGGATGACGCAAAATCCATTTGGGGCTCATCACCACCAGCGGCCGACGCATGGGGCGAATCGCCTGGCGACGCAGCATGTGGAACACCTGTGCGGGCGTCGTAGGGATACAGATCTGGATATTGTGCTCGGCACACAGTTGAACAAAGCGCTCCAAACGCGCCGAGGAGTGCTCAGGCCCCTGCCCTTCATAACCGTGCGGCAACAACATAGTCAGGCCACACAAACGACCCCACTTGTGCTCACCGCTGGTGATGAACTGGTCAATCACCACCTGTGCGCCGTTGGCGAAGTCACCAAACTGCGCTTCCCAAATGACCAGGCCATAGGGTTGCGTGGTGGCATAACCGTATTCGAACGCTAGTACCGCCTCTTCCGACAGGTACGAGTCGTAAAGTTCAAAGCGGGGCTGGCTTTCCGATAAATTGGCCAGTGGCGTATAGCTGGTGCCGTCCTTCTGGTTGTGTACCACCGCGTGACGGTGAGAGAAGGTACCACGGCCGCAGTCCTGTCCGGTCATACGCACCATGTAGCCTTGCTCAAGAATGGTGGCGTAGGCGAGCAGTTCCGCCATACCCCAGTTGAGCGCCTGACTACCGGCCGCCATGCGGACGCGATCTTCGTAGATTTTGGCTACCTGCCGCTGGATCTGGATACCGTCGGGAATGGCACACAGGCGGTTGGCAACATCACGCAGTTTCTGCAAATCGTAGCTGGTGTCACCGGCAATAGTCCAATCGTGGCCCAGGAACGGGCTCCAATCGACAAACATGGAGCTGTCTGGCTCGGAGACCAGGCCATCAGCCACCGACTCGCCGCGGTCCAGCTTGGCGCGATATTCGTTTGCAATACTGGTTGCCTGCTCATCGGAGAGCACCCCTTCGGCTACCAACGCTTCCGCATAAAGTGTGCGAGTGCTTTTGTGGTTACGGATCTGCTTGTACATCACCGGTTGAGTGGATGACGGTTCATCGGTTTCATTGTGACCGCGACGGCGATAACAGACGAGGTCGATAACCACATCCTTTTTAAACTCGTAACGGTAATCCATCGCCAGCTGGGCAACAAAAATCACCGCTTCCGGATCATCACCGTTGACGTGGAAGACCGGTGCCTCAACGAACTTGGCAACGTCGGTACAGTACTCGGTGGAACGGGCGTCCTCTTTCAGGCTGGTGGTAAAACCTACCTGGTTATTGATTACCAGGTGTACAGTTCCACCGGTTTTATAGGCGCGGGTTTGCGACATCTGGAAGGTTTCAAAAACCACACCCTGGCCGGCGAAGGCGGCATCGCCATGCACGGAGATAGGTACCACCAGGTTGCCGCTTGGGTCGTTGCGGCGATCCTGACGGGCACGTACGGAGCCCTCAACCACCGGCGAAACGATCTCGAGATGCGATGGGTTAAAAGCCATCGCCAGATGCACTTCACCACCCTGGGTCATCACGTTGGAGGAGAAGCCCTGGTGGTACTTCACATCGCCCGAGGTATCAACCAACTTCTTGCCTTCGAACTCATCGAACAGTGCCGCCGGGTTTTTACCGAGGATATTAACCAGTGTATTGAGGCGGCCACGGTGGGCCATGCCCAACACGATCTCCTTAGCACCAAAGGCACCGGCTCGCTTGATCAGCGCATCCAGCAATGGGATGAAGCTCTCTCCGCCCTCCAGACCGAAGCGTTTGGTACCTGGGTATTTACTGTCGAGGTGGCGCTCCAGTCCTTCCGCCGCCGTCAGGCGATCGAGCAGGCGCAATTTCACATCCCGGCTGTAACGCGGGTTGGCGCGCACGGTTTCCAGTCGTTGCAGTAACCACTGGCGCTCGGCGGCATCATTGATGTGCGTTATTTCCGAGCCAATCGAGCCACTGTAGGTCTCTTTGAGGGCGCTGATAATATCTTTAAGAGGCGCCTCCTGGACGCCGATCATCAACTCTCCGGTCTGAAATACGGTGTCGAGATCGGCATTGGTAAGGCCGTGATAGTGCAGGTCGAGGTCGGGTACCGACCGCTCTTGTTGTAAATTGAGGGGGTCAATCTGTGCTGCCCGGTGACCGCGCGAGCGGTAGGCATTGATCAGTTGAACCACCTTGATCTGCTTGCGCTCGTGCTCAAGATTGATGGAGCCACTGCCCAAGGGGGCATGGGTTCTAATCCGCTCTTTGGCTAGCTGGGCAAATTGTTCACGAATAATAGAGTGGGGCGTATCGGCGTCTAACACGCCCTCCACGCGGGGGAGCTGATCGAAGTACAAACGCCACTCTTCGGCTACAGCGTTTGGATCATGGAGATAGGTATCGTATAACTGTTCAACATAAGCGGCGTTACCGCCGGAGATATGGGAAGTACGCCAAAGCGCTTCCATAATGCTATCTTGCATTCTGCCCACCATGGTTACGGGCTCTCTACCTGCAAGAGGCGCTAAAATGTCACGGACCAACGCCGGAAGTCTTTGCGAACTTCGGCGGGCAGACCTTGGCAATTAATCTATAGGCGTTCTAAACGGCTTCTCAGCCGAATTTTGATCTGGCTCTAGAAGGGAGAGATCAAAATCACTTTTAATGGGAATGAGTTTTAGAGCGCGTTTCGCCTTACAGTTACAGATAGGCCGGATTCCGGCTCACCCAGGTATCGATAAAGTATTTGTGCCCTTCGTAAAACCTCCACGAAAAGCACTCCTGTCTCTCGTCTTGCCCAACTTGTGTAAATCTTCAGTTCACCCAGAACAGATAAACCTGTGCACTACTACCAGCCAGTTTCGTCACTCACTCCACCCTAAAGGGTGCAACGAGCTTTTAGAGCTCAGGAGTGGGAGCCCAGGTTCAAACCCCCGGGCTCCCAAATCCACCTACTACCTTAGACGGATTTTATCTAAAGGGCCACTCGACCTTGGTACGAGATGGGCCAATTAGGTTGCTGAACTAAGCAGCATATTGCGGATATGGCCAATTGCGCGGGTTGGGTTCAAACCTTTCGGACAAACCTGTACGCAGTTTTGGATACCGTGGCAACGGAATACGCTGAACGGGTCATCCAAATTGGCCAGACGTTTGGCGGTTTCAGTATCGCGGCTGTCTGCCAGGAAGCGGTAAGCCTGCAATAAACCGGCCGGGCCGATGAATTTATCGGGGTTCCACCAGAATGAGGGGCAGCTGGTAGAGCAGCAGGCGCAGAGAATACACTCGTACAGGCCGTCCAGCTTGGCGCGCTCTTCAGGGGATTGCAGACGCTCAATGGCCGGTGCCGGGGAGTTGTTCTGCAGATAGGGCTCAATCTTCTTGTACTGATCGTAGAATTGAGTCATATCGATCACCAGATCGCGGATGACCGGCAGACCAGGCAGTGGACGCAGAATCAGTTTGTTGTTTTTAACGCACTCAGAAAGCGCTTTAACACAGGCCAAACCGTTAACACCGTTAATGTTCACACCGTCAGAGCCACACACACCTTCCCGACAGGAGCGTCGGAAAGCCAGGCTTGGATCCTGAGCCTTGATCAACTCGAGCACGTCAAGGACCATCAGATCCTTGCCACCGGTATCGACTTCGTACGCCTTCATGTAAGGCACTTCGTCCGTATCGGGGTTGTAACGATAAACCTCAACTTTCAACATATCTATTACTCCCAAAATTAGTAAGTACGGACTTTCGGCTCAAACCGTTCAACGGTTTTAGGCGCAAAGTTAACGGCACGCTTACCAACGCGTTTCTCGCCGGGGAAGAACATAGAGTGGCACAGCCAGTTTTCATCGTCGCGCTCTTGGAAATCTTCACGCGCGTGGGCACCACGGGACTCTGTGCGCACCTCTGCCGCAATGGCAGTGGCTTCAGCGGTCTCAAGCAGGTTTTGCAACTCAAGAGCTTCCAGACGGGCAGTGTTGAACGCGTTGCTCTTGTCGGCCAGATAGACGTTTTCGATACGCTCACGCAGTGACGCCAGCTTGTTAATACCTTCCTGCATGTAGTCGCCACGACGGAATACACCGAAGTGGTTCTGCATGATGGTTTGCAGCTCTTTGCGCAAGACTGCGGCGTTTTCGCCTTCGCTGGAACCGTTCACCTTGTTCAGACGAGCCATAGCCGCATCGATATCGGTGTCGCTGGCGTCGCGCATTTCGATGCCTTCACGCAGCGCTTTCTCAATAAAGAGACCAGAAGCACGACCGAAGACCACCAGGTCAAGCAGGGAGTTACCACCCAGACGGTTGGCACCGTGTACCGATACACAGGCGATCTCACCACAGGCGTAGAGGCCAGGAATGACAACATCGTTGCCGTTGGCATCTTGAGTTAGTGCCTGGCCATGGATGTTGGTTGGGATACCACCCATCATGTAGTGACAAGTAGGCACGACAGGGATTGGCACCTTAACCGGGTCGGCGTGAGCAAAGGTACGAGACAGCTCACAAATACCAGGCAGACGGCTCTCCAGAACCTCTTCACCCAGGTGGTCGAGCTTCAGGAATACATGGTCACCTTCCGGACCGCAACCGCGGCCTTCGATGATCTCCAACACCATGGAGCGAGCCACTACGTCGCGGCCAGCCAGGTCTTTGGCGTTAGGTGCGTAACGCTCCATGAAGCGCTCGCCGTCCTTATTGATCAGGTAGCCACCTTCACCGCGGCAACCCTCAGTGACCAGTACACCAGCACCGGCGATACCAGTCGGGTGGAACTGCCACATTTCGATATCCTGCACCGGTACACCAGCACGCAGAGCCATACCGACACCGTCACCAGTATTGATGTGGGCGTTAGTGGTAGAGGCGAAAATTCGGCCGGCACCACCGGTGGCGAATACGGTCGCTTTGGATTTTACGTAGACGGTCTCACCGGTTTCGATGCAGATAGCAATCACACCAGTCACTACGCCATCCTGGTTTTTCACCAGATCAACAGCGAACCACTCGTTCAGGAATACGGTGTTGTTTTTGATGTTGGTTTGATAGAGCGTGTGCAGCAACGCGTGACCGGTACGGTCGGCGGCGGCACAGGTACGGGCAGCCTGGCCACCCTTACCGAAATCTTTAGATTGACCACCGAACGGACGCTGATAGATACGGCCTTCTTCGGTACGGGAGAATGGCAAACCCATGTGCTCCAGTTCGAATACCGCTTCTGGGCCTACAGAACACATGTACTCGATAGCGTCCTGGTCACCGATGTAGTCGGAGCCTTTAACGGTATCGTACATGTGCCAGCGCCAATCGTCGTTCGGGTCAGCACTGGCGATCGCACAGGTGATACCACCCTGAGCAGAGACCGTGTGCGAGCGAGTAGGAAATACTTTGGTAATTACTGCCGTTTTAAAACCGGACTGAGCCATTTGCAGGGCAGCACGCATGCCGGCACCACCGCCGCCAATCACAATGCCATCAAATGAGATAGTTCGCATGTTTGCCATGATTTAGAGTCCCCACAAAATCTCTACACCCCAAACGGTGTAGGTTACAGCTACAGCACCCAGGATCACCTGCAAAAGCACGCGCGCCACCACAGCCTTGGCACCCATGGTGCGCGCTGTGAGGTAGTCAGTCAGCACCGACCACAGACCAATCCAGGCATGAACAATTATTGAAACCAGAGTTACCAGGCTAAAAACTCGCATCCACAGCTGTTCGTAGAGCGATTTCCACTGGCCGTAATCCAGCTCTGGATGAAGAAGAACGTATAACACCAAAAAGATGGTGTAGGCCGCGAGAACAACGGCACTAACCCGTTGAATCAACCAATCGTACAGGCCGCTGCGACCAAAACTAGTGACTGCTGTTACCATACCCAGACCCCCAATAAAACAATCAATACTGCGGCGAAAATCGCTACTAATTTGGCGCCCATCAGGCCACCTTCTTTGCTCTCACCGATGCCGATATCCATGATCAGGTGACGAACACCGGCAACCAGGTGATAGGCTAAAGCCGACAAACTGGCCCAAACGATGAATTTAACCAGAGGGCTTCCCAGAACGTCCGCCAGCTCTACAAAGCTCTCTTCTGAACTCAAGCTTGCATTGAGTGTCCATAACAGCAACGCAACAACGCCAAACAAAATGACGCCGGAAACACGGTGCAAAATAGAAACATAAGCGGTAATGGGAAGGCGAATCGTGGATATGTCGAGATTTACAGGTCTGTTTTTGTTCACGGTTAATGCTACCTTTTTATTTCGCTACCTAGTTGGCAGCCGATTCGGGAAAGGCTGTTCTGCCACGCCGGTGGGACGAGTCGCATTGCAGGGTTGACCGAAGAATAACGCTCATTATTCCACCAATTCCACAATGAAAAACTCAGAGAGAGCCGAGTGCACCCCCTCTAAAGACCGCGCGAAATTATAGATATATGACTTCGAAATTACAATTGGATCTGGAAGCCATATAGCAAATATAACCAACGCCATCCAGGCTTTAATAAGTATTTAACCGGTTATCCACAGGCTCAACGATTGTCCCGGTTACCCAAATCCCAGCCATGCTTTTCTCTTGCTTCTTTATATATACCAACCAACAGCAGACCAGCCATCCCAGCACAAGCACCCAACAACAACACCCCCCTCCCCTGCCGGGCAACCATCAATGCTTCAGGCAAATGCCAAGCCTGGCAATCCCTACGTGATCGCCTGAAAATCCTCGCTCTAGTTCTATATTGAGGGACTCCCTGGCCGCTAAACCAGCAGAACAATTGTGTATATTGAATAGCCCCAAACAGCTGGGTAATTTTTGTACCCATAGCAGCCGGGAGGAATAGTCAGAAAGACAGCATGTTTCGTGCGCCAATTGACATTCGCGCCGAGGACCGTATAGTGCTTTTGCCCCAGCGGGGCCACCCACCCTTATCCCCTTGTTGGGTTTTACTCACACCTAGTCAAGGTTATACCGGACCTATCCAAGCATGGCTTTACTAAAAAGGCTGTGGTATAGAATAGGTTTGAATGTTGTGCAGCCTACAGGCTTTATCTAATTGCTGAAACAGGAGTCCGTTATGACTGATAAGAAAGCTTACCTTACGGTCGAGGGTTTGGACGAAAAAATGGAACTGCCAGTCTATGCAGGCTCCACCGGCCCTGATGTTATTGATGTGCGCGGGCTGACCGCCAAAGGTTTCTTCACTTATGATCCAGGGTTTGTTTCAACAGCCGCCTGTGAATCTAAAATTACTTATATTGATGGTGACAACGGAATTTTGCTCCACCGGGGTTATCCCATTGAGCAGCTAGCCGAAAAATCCGACTACCTCGAAACCTGCTACCTCCTCCTTAATGGCGAATTGCCAACCCCCGAAGAAAAAGACGAATTTGTAGACATCATCACTCACCACACCATGGTGAAAGAGTCCATGTCCCGCTTTTTCCGCGGATTTACCCATGACGCTCACCCGATGTCGATGATGTGTGGTGCCGTCGGCGCCCTGGCCTCCTTCTACCACGACTCCTTAGACATCACCAACCCCGAACACCGCGCCATCTCTGCTCACCGCCTGATCGCCAAAATGCCTACTCTGGCAGCCATGTGTTACAAACATCATCTCGGCCAACCTTTCATGTACCCCAACAACAAAATGGGCTACGCCGAAAACTTCCTGCACATGATGTTTGGCACCCCTTGTGAAGATCCTGAAGTGAGCCCGGTTCTGGCCAAAGCAATGGACAAAATCTTCCTGCTGCACGCCGACCACGAGCAAAACGCCTCCACTTCCACCGTCCGACTGGCCGGCTCCTCCGGCGCCAACCCGTTTGCCTGTATCGCCTCTGGCATCACCGCCCTTTGGGGGCCATCACACGGCGGCGCTAACGAAGCGGTTCTCGACATGCTGGAAGAGATTGGCAGCGTAGAAAATATCGACAAGTTTGTCGCCAAAGCCAAAGACAAAGACGATCCTTTCCGACTGATGGGCTTTGGTCACCGTGTCTACAAAAACTTCGACCCACGCGCCAAAGTAATGAAAGCCACCTGTGACGACGTTCTGGCTGAACTCGGCATCAACGATCCACTACTGGCGGTTGCCAAACGCCTGGAAGAGATCGCTCTGGAAGACCCCTACTTCGTTGAGAAGAAACTCTACCCGAACGTCGACTTCTACTCCGGCATCATCATGAAGGCCATTGGTATCCCTACCGAAATGTTCACCGTGATCTTCGCCACCGGTCGTACTGTTGGTTGGATTGCCCACTGGAACGAGATGATCAGCGGCGCCTACAAAATTGGCCGCCCACGTCAGCTCTACACCGGTTACCCCAAACGCGACTACCCAGGTTAAGCCTTACACGCTCAACCGCAGAAAAGCTGGCTTTATGCCAGCTTTTTTGTTTTCGCACCCATCAGCGAATTTTCCCCACCAAACTTTTTTAGTCCTACCAGTAAACCAAAGCATTCCGCCCTGTCGTCAAAGTCAAAAAAGGATATCCGGAAACCCCATTGGACAGATTCGAACAGAAACTGGTAAAGGCAGCACAAAAGGGTGACAGCAAAGCCTTTGAGCAGCTCTACCGACTGCATCACGGCCGTGTCTACGCCCTCTCCTTGCGATTGTGCGGAGATCGCCACTGGGCAGAGGATCTCTGTCAGGATGCTTTTGTGCGCGCCTGGAACAAACTCTCCAGCTTCAAGGGTGAAAGCCAGTTCGGAACCTGGCTCTACCGGGTAACGGCCAACTTAGTGCTCTCCAGCTTACGGCGCAGCAAAGCCAAATTTGAGGATGATATCGAAACAGTAGCCGAACTTGGCGAAAGTGACCGTCCCCTGGACCTGGACGGCGATCTGGAGAAGGCCATGCACAAGCTACCCGATGGCGCACGAACAGTATTGGTGCTTTATAGCCTTGAGGGCTACACCCATGAGGAGATCGCCGACATGCTCAACATCGCCGTTGGCACCAGTAAGGCACAACTGCATAGAGCACGATCAGCGTTAAAAACCTGGTTGGCCTAAAGCAGCGGAAGCAAAATCCAGGCAACGACTTGTACTCACAATCAACCTATAGCAAAGCCTATGAAAGAGAGTAACAAACAGACCATCGGCGACCAGCAGCTCGACCAGCTGCTCGCCAAACTGCCGAGCCAATTAGCACCGCAGAACGACTTGTGGCCAGAAATCCAGGCACGCATTCCCAGTCACTCGGGCCCGGGTTGGTGGCGCAACACCAGCCTGGCGGCTTCATTATTGGTGGGCGTGCTTGGCCTGGCCAGCGCCCTATTCAGTCAACTGCAAAATCAGGAGTTACGCCAGCAGCTAGCCGGCGCCGAGTATCAACCGGCGCACACCGACACCGCCCTGGCAACTCAAACCGTGAGCTACCAAATGGCACAAAGTTGTGCCCAGGCACAACAGCAGATCGTTATTCGAGAGAATCTCGCCATCATCGAGGCCGCCTTGGCGCAAATACAAAATGCCCTGAAGACCGCCCCCAATGATCCGGTGCTTAACCGGCAGTTTTTAGACCTCTCCAAACAACAGATCAATCTTCTTAACCGAGCCAACACCACAGCGCTTTGAGGATAACGCAATGAACAAACTAGCCTACCTAATTGCTTTGGCGATACCCGCTATGGTGTACGCGGCAAACGACACATTGCCCAACCTGGATGTAGATGAAGTAAAAGAGACCAGCAGCAGCCCCACGGTCCACATCGACAATGTGCGCGGCTCAATCACCATAAAAAGCTGGGACAAAAACCAAGTGGGTGTACAAGGCAGACTGGACGACCAAACCGAGAAGTTTGTTTTTGAAGTCAAGGGCAACTCGGTAAAAATTGTGGTCGACTCCCCCTCCCACCCAGCCGAATGGGACGACCGCTGGGGCCGAAGCCGTGGCAGCAACCTCACCATCTATATGCCCATCAAAGCCAACATCGACGCAGAGGGGTTTTCCACCGACTTTAAAATTAGCGCGGTTACCGGCGAAATTGAAATTGAAACAGTGAGCGGCGATATCGAAATAACAGGTAATCGCTCGCGCCTGGATCTGGAAACCGTCAATGGCGACGTTGTCATTGAGGATCACGAAGGTATTGTTTTCGCCGAGTCGGTCAGCGGCGACATCGACTATAACGGCTTCGCCACCCGCATCGAACTGGAATCAGTACAAGGTGATATACAGGTTAACAATATGGGAGAGTTAGCCGAGGGCGAATTTAATTCTGTCTCCGGTGATATCGATACCAAAACTCACACCGACAAACGCCCACATTTAAAATATAACGCTGTCAGCGGCGATATCGACGTCTCATTTTTGAGTGTCCTTAGCGCCAAAATCGAAATTGAAACCATGAGCGGTGACATTACCAACGATTTAACCGAAGACAAACCAGACCGACAACGCTGGATGGGCAACTCACTGGAATTTTCTGTAGGCGACGCCGATGGCGATATCAGCATCTCCACCGTTAGCGGCAACGTTAATATCAAATAACCCTTCCCATAAATAAAAAATCCCCGCTATTGCGGGGATTTTTTTGCCTCACCATTAGGCAAGGCTTTGCTCTACTTTAACTGGCTGGCAATTAAAGTGAACCATCCAAAATCCAACCTTGGAACCACAGGTCAGAACCATCCGGGTTAACTGCACCAATGAAAGTAGTAGCATCAAAGAATGCATCATTGGCAACACTGCTGTAGTCAGACGCAGTCACCGCAGAAACACCAGTGGCTTCGGCAGCCGTGGAGGCATAGTTGCTGTCCAGAGATGCTGCAACTGAAGAGATGGCAGTGGCTTGGCCGCTATCAACCAAAGCGGTAGTGGCTACACCATCAGCTTCTTCGAAGGTGGTACAATCCGCAATAATTTGGTTGTAGATGATAGAACCGTTAGAAGCGTTGGCAATTGCATCCGCACCTTGCATATCGATACAGGTATCGATAGTACCGCTGGCACCAGTCATGATAGAGCTGTGAATGTAAGCACCAGTACCCTCTTTCAAACGGTGCAGGTAGGTTTGCGAACCATTACCGATGAAGGTGGCGTTCATGATGGTTGGCTCAGACAGGAAGTCAGCACTACCAAAGGTATCTGCTTCGATAGTATTACCATTAGTGGCAGCAGACTGAATAGCCAGAACATATTGCAGGTTACCAACGTAGCCTTCATCCCAGTCCAGAGTGTCATCCTGGTTGCCGGTCAATACCAAGTGCTTGGCACTAACCGCGCCACCGAAGAACTCGATACCGTCATCAGAGTTATTGTGTACTTGTATGTAATCCATTTCAGTACCGGAACCAACGGCAACCAGTGAGATACCGTTGATTTCGTCACCAGGAGCGAACTCATAACCACCCTCAGCCAGAACAACGTATTTCAACACACCGCTGCTGTCGGTATTGTCGTGGCCACCAGAGAATCCAGATTCACCTTCGGCGTCAATGTTACATGCGGTTGGAGTAGCAGGATAAGCACACTCGTTGTGCAGGCCGTAACCATGAATGATGAGTCCGCCCCACTCACTGGAACCGTCGAAGTCGGTATCATCAGAGGAGAAGATAATCGGAGCGTCGGCAGTACCTTCTGCCATGATTTTTGAACCGCGAGTAATCAACAGGTTGGCGAAGGTGCTTTTGGCAGCCAGTACGCGAGTACCTGCTTCGATGGTCATGGTTACGTTCAGCACGGCAGAGCTATCAGCCAGAGTACCATCGGTGTCAGACATAGACTCATTACCATTACCCACAGTAACGCGATCGGCCATGTAATAGAGAACGTCTGCGTCCAGAGTTACGTCAACAACAATTGAAGAAGGCAGCTGCACAGCAGTTACCGCAACCTCATCACCAGTCGCTGGGTTGATAATGGAAACGGTCTTCTCGAACGAGTTGGGGATAGCCGCAATAGAAGCAGCAATAGCAGCTTCATCATCGTAAAAGCCAGCGTTGGCGGTATCGGTACCAGTGTTCGTGGTAGTCGTAGTGGTGGTGGTGCTGTTATCGGTGGTAACGCTGTTATCATCGATAGTAATGATCGCTTTTTCGTCTCCAGAGCAGCCGTATAACCCGCCCAGAGCGCCAAATACTGCTGTTGCCAGCACTAGTTTCTTAAGTTCCATAACATCTCCTAGCATGTCACGTATTTTAAAGTAAGTTTTAGGTCTTGCTTTTTCCAACTGCTCTGTCGTTAGAAATTCCAGTCGATGCCGGCTTCAAACTCGACACCTTTTTTGTAGGATTGATAAATTTTGCCGTCTTGGGTCAATTCAACATCCGAATTCAAAATGTTTTTCAGCTTCATACTGAAGTTGAAATCTTCCGCGAAGCCTTTTTTGTAATTGATATTCAGGTCCGCAATAGGCTCTTTAACAATATCGGCCCGGCCACTCACACCGCGGTCTATTACCGTCTTACCGTTCTGGTTAAAGAGGACGGTCAGCTCCTGGTCATTGGCCAGATCGTCCCAACCCAGAATCAGGTTGAAGGTATATTCCGGAGCGCCTTGGAAATCGGCAGTTTTGCCATCCAGCGTGGTCACCTCGGAATCAATTAAACTGACGTTGCCAGCGACGAAAAGCGATTGAGAAAGTGATTCGTTCAACGCAAAATCGATACGTCCATCCACCTCAACACCAGACAACTGACCATCAACCGCGTTTTCAAACGTTCGCGTGTTGCCGGCGGTACCGGAAGCCGTTTGAACAATACGCTCAATCGGGTCACTGAAGTCTTTGTAGAAGAAGGCCACACTGACGTTTTCGGTATCGTTCCAGTAGTATTCCCAACGTAAATCGGCGTTGAGCACTTCAGAAATTGCCAGCTGTGGATTACCGCGTACCCGGGCGTCCAGCTCTTTATCGTAAAAGGTCGCATTAGAGCGCTCTTTAAAATCCGGACGGCTTACAGTTTTTGAGAAAGCCAATCGGATTTGCTGTTGCTCTGAGTAGAGCCAGTTAAAGTTGATCGACGGCAACCAGACATCATCTTCCAACGGACTATCTTTACCGGTGGGCTCGCCCGTAGTCAGGTTGAAGGTATTGGTCTCCATTTCAAAATCTTCCCAACGCACACCCAACACAAATTGGAATTGGCTGTTCAGCAGAAGATCGTATGAGAGGAAGGCGTTGGTCATGGTCATATCGGACTTGTAGCTGTCACTTGCCAGAGTACGATCAATAAAGGCCAGACCAGTTGCCGGGTCACCGGTTATGTTGTCCTGATTAACCACATCCGAGACCAGACGATTTTCGGCCAGATCAAAATCGGGGTCGCTGCCGGTGTAGGTCAAACCGTAGGTGGAAGACTTAGAATCTCGCTCGCGGTAGATGTACTGCCAACCAAACTTAGCCGTCTGATCAAAATCACCACCACTGGAAATAGTCCAATCGTAGTTGTTGGAGACGTCGTAGTTGTATTCGTACATGTCGTCGAAACGACGCAGTAAATTGGACAAGGTCAGAGAGTAGGGCTGGCCAACAACCTCCTCGGTAAACAGAACTTCACGGCGGTCAGGAGCATAACGGCGGGTCTGGCTGACAGTCGCCTGCCACTCAGTAGTGAAATCACCTGCGTCGTCCAGGAAGTGCTCACCGGTAACTTGCTCAGACAGATACTGCCGCTCTTCCCAATCGATGCTGTAACCATATACCGTTTTACCGGAATCGCCGTCGTCACCATCTTTAACTCGAACACTGTTCTCTGTTACACGAGAAACAATGCTGTTGGAGGTGTAGGAGTTATTACCAACATTCAAGCCAACCGAGAGTAGTGCACTCACATCAACCTGTAGGGCTGACTCTTCAAAGGCGAAGTCATCACGCACATCCCGGCCACTGGCTGAGTAGGTGCGCGAGACACCATCAGTTTTTTGTGCCCAGCCACTCTTATAGTTAACCGCACCGAAGTAACCCAGCTCGCTTTCACCGATGTAGAACAGATCGCCGAAGTTGCCGCCCAGCGAAACCTTGGGTGTAGCAGTGGTGGTGTCTAGATCCAAACCATCGGTCAAGCGCAAAGCAGCAACCTGGCGCAGCTGTGTTTTCACCTGATCGGACAACACATCAAAATCATTACCCAGCGCATGACCATCGTCGGTGGTTGGATCCAGACCCAGTTGCAATACGGGGTCGAGGACAATGGAGATAGCTTCAACATCGAGCGGCTCACGACGGGAACCATCGTCAACCCCTAGATAATCAAAATCACCAGAGCTAGGGTCAGAGTAGACAGTATCCCCAGTCAAGCCATCGGTGTAACCCAATTTAAATGAGAGCTTACCGGCGCCCTCATCGGGGAAGGTACGGGTGTTGATAACCAGATTACCCCCAGTACTCTCACCGGGCATCTCCGACAAAAAGGTCTTCTTAACATCCAGCTGGCTGACAATGTTGCTGGGAAAAAGATCGAGCGGTACCGAACGGCGGTTGGGGTTAGTACTTGGCATGGTGGCGCCATTGAGCGTGGTGGTCACATAGCGCCCACCCAAACCACGAATAAAGACAAAGCTGTCGTCCTGAATGGTAACCGAAGGCAAACGCACCACTGAGGCGGAAACTTCGCTGTCACCAAAGCGGGCCAACTGCTCAATACCCAGGGTATCCAGTACGTTGGCCGAGAAGCGCTCACTCTCGCCGAAGGCATTGGGGTTGTACTTGGCGAGTACCGTGACCTCTTCAATCTGCGGCATGGCGACACTGAGCGACGGCGAGCTTTCGCTCTTGGCACGCATGGTCAGCATCAACCCCTTGGTAACATTGGAAACCACCCGTACATCTTTGGCCTCGACCATACGCATATCGGGGTGAGTAATGGAGAGGTTGTACAGGCCACGCGGCAACTCCAACTCGTAGCGACCGTTTTCGTCGGAGATAGCTGAGTAGCTGGTGCCATCAACGGTAATCTCTGCACCGGCAACGGGGCTGCCAGCTGAGTTGATCTGTCCCTGTAGGAAACCGGCAGGCGCCTTGGCTTTTTCAGTCGCGGTTTCGGTTTTATAGAAAGACTCGATCGCTACCTTCGGCTTGCTGGCGGCCGACAGGGCCACATTGATATCGGTTAACTGGCCCAGGGCACTGTCAAAACGGAAGCTGTGAATGGTTTGGCCATTTTGGATCAACTGCACGCTATGGCCGCCTTCGCCTAAATCAAACGTGGCAACACCACCCTGCTTGAGCGGCTTTTGCGTTTGACCATCCAGCACTACCGAAACGTCAGCCGCCGCTTCGCCATCTTTGAACACGTAAATTACGAGCTCATCAGCCGCCTTGGCTGTGAGCGAACTAAGCACCAGTGCGCTCGCGGCTAAACCGTTGATTAGCGACCGTTTCATTGACACCTCATTGATGTTGTCTGTCTAAGGTAGTGATGCGCCTAAATGGCTGATTGGAATTGCGGAGTCCCTGTTAAGGCGGGCAGATCAATCCGTTACACCAAAATTTGGGTGTACTGTAAGGGCTGTTTATTACAGTAATGTTTCAGGTTGAAAACATTTTGGTGGGCTCAGAGGAAGTAGGAGGCGTCAGCTGAAAGGGAGTTAACAAGAAAATTGAGGCGACAGGCGCGGCAACACAGACAAAAGCGGCAAGGATGCACATTAGGAAACCGTTATATTTGGAGGTTCTACTCGCTTTGCGCCTGATTTCAACCGGTTAAACTGTTATAAGTTACAGGTATTGGGCTATCCTCTCCCCACCAAGCCAATAGCTTGCTAGAGTATTTTGACGCCACTGATAGATGACCATAGCTGTACCGTGACCACTAAACACCTCACCACTTTAAATCTCAGGCGCGGGATCGAATCCCCCAAAAATCGCAGCACTCTCTCGCTTAGCCTGCTCTTCCTGCCACTCCTATTCTGGGTTTCCGGCCTCCTTGCCCCTGCCCAGGCCAGTGAAATCGAATCGATTAACTATCTTATATATGAAGGTGCAGTCGAGCCGTATCAGATAGCACATGGCAGCGGTCCCGCCAAAGGGATTATCAGTGATATCGTGTTTGCCATCTTTGCCGACAGCGGCATCACAGTGGAAACGGTGATCAAACCCGCCCCCAGAATCAAACGCGACATCTATCAGGCCAGCAAAGGCTGTTGGATCTCCTACGGCTTTCGCAGCTGGCAGTCCGATCCCTCCTGGAGCCAGCAGGTGATGTCTGAGATAGACCTGTTCCCCTATCAGTACAGCCTCATGAGCGTCGACCCAGCCAATCAGATTCAGCAGTTAAAGGTCGATATCAAAAACAAGATACTGGTAACGATAAAGGGCTTTCAGTATGACCACCTGGTACAGCAACTGAAAACCCTGGGCATGAACGTACTGGAAGCAAAAAACCAGCGCCACGCGATGGAATTACTGCTGCGGCACCGGGGCGACTACTATCTGGGCAACTACCCCCGCATGGCTTATGTCAACAGCAAGTATCACCTGGGGGCGAATCACCTCTACAACTACCCTTTGGATCACGCACCACCGGTCACCCTGATCATGAGCAGAGAGGTGCCCATGGCCACCCAACAGTGGATCAATGAACGACTGCGGGCTTTAAAAGCTGACGGCACCATTAATGCCATTGTCGAGCGCTATCAAATGCCGCCCGCCGAGCCAACCGACTAGGCGCCAAACAACCACTTGATGTAAGGAAAGAGCCCCTGCAACTGAACCAGAGGCATAGCTTCGAGTTTGGCAATATTGCGCTCAGGGATGGCCTCGAGATCATCCACCTGCTCAGCCACCGCACTGATGCTCTGCTCACGCAACAGATGGAATATAGGATAGGGCGCACAGTTGGTTAGATTACTGCGTGCTTGGGGCGCCTCACCGGCGAATTGATAGTCGGGGTGAAAACTGGCCACCTGGAAAATGCCCTGCCAATGGTAGGCCTCAAGCAGTGCATCCACCACATCCAAAAACTGGTTGTAATCATCAAAATCGGCAAAACCGTTAGCCACTACCAGCAGGGTGGTCTCTAACTCAGCTGCAGGGGTTGCCTCCAGCCGCCGCAACTGCTGCACAACCTCGGTTAGAATGACATCGGGCTCCACGGCCTCGCTGACCACGATCTCAACCCGGCCTTCGCGCCAGGGCGATGCGGCAAATGGGCACAACCCCAAGCCAATCACCACCTGCTGCAACCAGACTTTGCTAGCCGCCAATACCTCATTTACATCCGTCACGTTACCCGCCCCAGCAGCCACCGATAGCCAACCTCACACTCACAGAAAAACCAAAGCCCACTAGGGCATCAAGCGCTCTATCTGCCACTCGCCCTTATCATCCAAACGGTATTGGAAACGGTCATGCATGCGACTCACCCCGCCCTGCCAAAATTCGATCTCATGGGGCACCACCCGAAAACCGCCCCAGAAATCCGGCAAGGGGATATGACCGTGGGCAAACTTTGCCTTCATACGCTCCAATTGACCGAGCAACAGTTGTTTGGAGGTGATCGCCTTACTTTGCCGCGATGCCCAGGCCGCCAACTGGCTCTCCACCGGGCGCGAGGCAAAGTATTGCAGCGACTCCAGAGCGCTCACCTTGGTGGCCGTGCCACACACCTTCACCTGCCGATCCATGAAATGCCATGGGAAAAGCAGCCCAACCTTGGGGTTGGCTGCAATCTCTTCTGCCTTACGGCTGGCATAGTTGGTAAAAAAGACAAACCCGGCCTGATCCACCTGCTTCAATAGAACCGTCCTCAGGGAGGGCTGACCATCGGCGGAGACCGTGGCCACGACCATTGCCGTGGGATCCTTGATCCCCGCATCAATCACCTGCTTTAACCAGAGATCAAATTGCTCGATAGGGTCAGCGCACAAATCTTCGCGTTTTAATTCTGCTAACTTGTAGTCGCGGCGAAGTGAGTGTAAATCTTCTGTCATGGGTACTCCTTGGGCAGACGAGCTGCTGCATAAACCTCGCGGCAGCCGGGCTCATATTACACCGCTTAACTTAAGGCGATAACAAGACATCACCGAATGGAGCTATAAATATCAAACGAGAGATCATCAATGCGGCAATATTGGCCGGAGGCGAAGGCCGCCGATTGGGCTACCAATGCAAGCCGCTGCTGACACTCAACGGCCGCACCCTGCTGGCCCGCACCATCGATAAATTAGAACAGCAAGGGGTCGAGCAGTGGGTGGTCTGCGCCAATCAACGGCCGGAGATCCTGCAACTGGGTTTGCCCACCATCGCCGACGCCAATAGCCATCACGGCGGGCCACTACCAGCTCTTCTGGCGGCGTTGGCGTGGAGCCACCAGCAACACCCCAACAGCCTGCTACTCACCTGCCCTTGCGACACCCCCTTCCTGCCCGATAACCTGCTGCCGCAGCTATTAACCACCTGGCAACTGCTAAAGCCCGAGTGTTTGGTGGTGACCAGCCACAACAAGATCCACCCCACCATTGGCCTCTGGTCCAGCCAACTGAGCGATCGCCTAGCGCAACACCTGCAAACCACCACCAAAGCCAGCCTGTTGGGCTGGCTGCAACAGTGCCGCCACGGCATCCTCGACTTCACCCAAAGTGACGCAGACCCCTTCTTTAATATCAACACCCCAGCAGAACTGCAGCTAGCGAAACAACCTCATTTCGCACCAAAATAACTCATTTTTCAGTATGATCTCACCCAACCCAATTTTTAATCTCACCAAAAAGCAAAATAAACAACCCAAATTAAATCGACAAGCATCCACTTATGCACCATTTGTAATCATTATTAATGATCATTAATTCACCATAATGATCCATATAAATATAAACAACACCATTTTAGTGCTTTTGTGAATTTACCATTCGCGCCGATTAGAGGCGACAGCGCCTCTACAACCCACTGATTTAACACACTATTTTTATTAAAAATGGCTTAATTTGCAGCTTGGCAAGAGTTTTGCCCCTATTTAGGTAACACGAATGAACACTAATAACTCTTACCAGTTACTCAAGGAGCGATTCGATGATCCACCAGATGCTTGGCCGGCAGCGGTTTAACTGCCTGAAAAATTTAATTTCCGCCTCAATAGCAACCCTCGGTTTGGCGGTTGCTCTGCCTGCACTCTCTGGCGAACTGGAGTTGGAGAAAGAAGACCTGAAATTCGGCTTTATCAAACTGACCGATATGGCGCCATTGGCCATCGCCTACGAGAAAGGTTATTTCGAAGATGAAGGTCTGTACGTCACCTTGGAGGCTCAGGCTAACTGGAAGGTATTACTCGACCGGGTTATCGATGGGCAGCTCGACGGCGCCCACATGTTGGCTGGCCAACCCCTGGGCGCAACCATTGGTTTCGGCACCCAGGCACACGTTATTACCGCCTTCAGCATGGACTTAAACGGCAACGGCATCACCGTCTCCAACGATATTTGGGAGCAGATGAAACCCTACGTACCCAAGGATGCCGATGGCAAGCCAATCCACCCCATCAAGGCCGACTACCTGAAACCGGTTGTGGAAAAATTCAAGGCTGAAGGTAAGCCATTCAAAATGGGCATGGTGTTCCCCGTTTCCACCCACAACTACGAGCTGCGTTATTGGTTGGCGGCAGGCGGTATTCACCCGGGTTTCTATGCCCCGCATAAAGACGACACCTCCGGCACCATCCAGGCCGACGCCCTGCTCTCCGTAACACCACCACCGCAAATGCCCGCCACACTCGAGGCCGGCACCATCTACGGTTATTGCGTCGGTGAGCCCTGGAACCAACAGGCGGTATTCAAAGGCATTGGCGTACCGGTTATTACCGACTACGAAGTCTGGAAAGACAATCCGGAGAAGGTATTTGGTGTTTCTGCCGAGTGGGCCGAAGCCAACCCCAACACCCACCTGGCGGTCGTTAAAGCATTGATTCGCGCTGCCAAATGGCTCGATGAAAACAACAACGCCAACCGTCCCGAAGCAGTAAAAATTCTTTCACTGCCCAACTATGTCGGTGCTGACTACGATGTGATTGCCAACTCCATGACCGGCACCTTCGAGTACGAGAAAGGCGATAAACGCGATGTACCAGACTTCAACGTCTTTTTCCGCTACTACGCTACCTACCCCTACTACTCCGATGCCATCTGGTACCTCACTCAGATGCGTCGCTGGGGCCAAATTGCCGAACCCAAACCAGACAGCTGGTACATGGACATAGCGAAAAAGGTCTATAAACCCGAGATCTACATGCAAGCAGCGGAGATGCTGATCGAAGAGGGCAAAATGAAACGTGAAGATTTCCCCTTCGGCAGCGACGGCTACCGCGCCCCGCAAACCCAGTTCATCGATGGTATTACTTACGACGGCCACAAGCCCAACGAATACCTGGAGAAGTTCCCAATCGGCCTCAAAGGCGACACCGTTTTATAAGCAAGCTTTTAGCAAAGACCCGGCCGGCAGGTTACCTGCCGGCCAACCCTAAACAGAGTGATCAAAAAGGCAACAGACCTTTCAAAATCGGCGGACACAATCACACAAGCGAGTGATAGGTCCCTTTACCAACACAGAGTTATGATGGGTGAGTCACTATGTTAAATCGCAGTATTCATTTTTTTGAATTAACAGGGTTAGTCTGGTTTATTCCTATTGCCAACTTAATTGCCGGTAAAAATCCCAGCGAACAGATCAAGCAACTGGTCACCGCCATCGGTGTACCGCTGATTGCCCTGATCGTCTTTTTGTTCGTTTGGAACGTGGCGGCAAAAAATATTGAAACCAGCCTCGGCAACCTGCCTGGTCCTGCGCAAACCTGGGAGCAATTTCAATCCCTGCGCGATGAACACCAAGCGGCGCGGCAACGAGAGGCCGATTTTTACCAACGCCAATACGAGCGCAATGAAAAACGTGTTGCCGAAGGTAAAGAGGCCAAAGAGATACGCCCCTATACCGGCGCGCCCACTTTCTTCGATCAGATCTTTACCAGTCTCTACACCGTTTTTGTCGGCTTTATTATCGCCACCTTAATCGCTATACCGATGGGGATTATCTGTGGCCTGAACAGCATGATCTACACCGGGCTTAATCCCCTCATTCAGATATTCAGACCGGTGTCACCCTTGGCCTGGCTGCCTATTGTCACCATGGTGGTGAGTGCGGTTTATGTCTCTGACGACCCGCTGTTCGCCAAATCATTTATTATTTCAGCGCTGACTGTCACCCTCTGTTCGCTGTGGCCAACGCTGATCAACACCACCGTCGGCGTCTCCACCATCGACCGGGATTTAATCAATGTCTGTCGTGTTTTACGCCTCAACTGGTTTACCAAAATTTTTAAAGTGGTCATTCCGGCGTCATTGCCAATGATATTCACCGGCCTGCGACTCTCCCTCGGAGTGGGCTGGATGGTATTAATTGCGGCAGAGATGCTGGCGCAAAACCCAGGCCTTGGTAAATTCGTTTGGGATGAGTTTCAAAACGGCAGTTCCAACTCATTGGGCCGAATTTTAGTAGCTGTCTTTGTGATCGGCATTATCGGCTTCATCCTCGATCGCATCATGCTTTCTCTACAGAAAGTGGTATCTCACGATAAAACGCAAGAAATCCGTTAATCACGTGCGCAATCAATTTCAAGGAGTTTGACATGTCAGCCCACTATTTGGACATCTCTGCAGTATCCATTGAATTTCCAACGCCGAACGGCTCTTTTAAAGCGTTGGATAATGTCAATTTGAAAATCGAACAAGGCGAATTTATCTCGTTGATCGGCCACTCCGGCTGTGGCAAATCAACGGTGCTCAATATTGTTGCCGGCCTGCACAATGCCACCCAAGGCGGCGTTATTCTGCAAGGCAAGGAAGTCCGCCAACCAGGGCCGGACCGCGCGGTGGTGTTTCAAAACCACTCGCTGTTTCCCTGGCTCTCCTGCTACGACAACGTCCGTCTGGCGGTCGATAAAGTAATGAAAGGCAAGAGCAAAGCCGAACGCCACGAATGGACCGAACACAATCTGAAATTAGTGCACATGGAACATGCCAAGCACAAAAAGCCCGACGAAATTTCCGGCGGCATGAAACAACGCATCGGTATTGCCCGGGCACTGGCAATGCAGCCCAAAGTGCTGCTGATGGACGAACCCTTCGGCGCCCTGGATGCACTCACCCGCGCGCACATGCAGGATTCGTTAATGGAGATTCAGGCAGAACTGAATAACACGGTCATTATGATTACCCATGATGTCGATGAGGCCGTTCTGCTCTCCGACCGTATTGTAATGATGACCAACGGTCCTGCCGCCACCATTGGTGAAATCTTAAAAGTCGATCTGGAACGCCCCCGCGAACGACTGGTACTGGCGGACGACCCCACCTATAACCATTACCGGGCGGAGGTGCTGAAATTCCTGCACGAGCGGCACGCGAAAAAAGACGTTCCCACAGCAAAAAAGAGTAGCGCGGTTGTCGAGGTAGAAATTCCCACTACAACAACAGCCGCAGAGAAACATGCTGCGGCCTAACTAAGCAACCCGTAAACAGCTGGCTTGAGTCAATTCCAGCCATTAACCCGACTCAAGCCAGCCGCCGTTTTCCAAAACGTTAACACTGGCAACTTGGGCGAGATATTTCTCTCCCAACAGAGCTTTTATTGCATATGGAAAGTGGTGTTGCTGGTGGCCCGCTTTACTGGCCAAGCCAGAACCAGCAGCGAAGAGGCAGTAAAAAGAGTAGTAAAAATTAAAAAAAGATGTTTCCGCTGGGTGCTGTAGCCAACGGGCCAACATCCAGCAAAACATTAAAACGATAAAAGTTGCACGAGAACAAACCTTCACAACTCTTAGGTTTCACTCTTTTGGAGATTAACAAAATGAAAAAAATGAGCCACACACTTCTGGCCGCTGCTATCACGGTTACCACTTGCGGGGTATCGAGCAGCCTATGGGCAGACCCATTGACCGATATGCTGGAAGCGGGCAAAGCCTACGGTGACCTGCGTCTGCGTTTTGAGTCAGTGGAAGAGGATAACGCCGTCGATGATGCCGAGGCACTAACCCTGCGTACCCGAATTGGCTTTAAATCCGGAGAGGCTTCAGGTTTCTCGCTACTGGCAGAGTTCGAAGACAGCCGTCCCGTGTTCGGTGTGGACGACTACACCGTTGGCCCAACCGGGTTCCACCTGGGCGAATATTCCGTAATCGCCGACCCACAAACCACAGAGTTGGACCAGGCGCTGGTGCAGTACAAAGCCGGTGGCGTTACCGCTAAAGTTGGTCGCCAGGTGATAACGCTGGATGGCCACCGATTTGTCGGCCACGTCGGCTGGCGTCAAGACCGCCAAACCTTCGATGCCGCCACCGTCACCTACAACCCCACGGAAGAACTGAGCCTCTTCGCCGGTTACATCGGCCAGCGCAACCGTATTTTTGCCGAAGCCGCGGATATCGATTCCGAAGACTTCCTGTTCAACGCCAGCTATAAAACACCGGTCGGTAAAGTGGTGGGTTACTACTACAGCCTGGGTACCGACGACTCTGACACCGATATCAATACCCTGGGCGCCAGCTTTAGCGGTACCGCCAAGGTGAGTGACAGCCTCTCGGTGCTCTATGCCCTGGAATTTGCCACTCAGGAGCTGGATGGTGGTGGTGCCGATGCCGACGCTGACTACCTGCTGGTGGAAGCTGGTGTTAAAGCCTCAATCGTTACCGCCAAGCTGGGTTATGAGGTATTGGGTTCCGACGATGGTGCCTATGGCTTCGCCACCCCGCTGGCCACCCTGCACAAATTTAATGGTTGGGCCGATAAATTCCTCAACACGCCGGCCGTAGGTATCGTCGACACCTACATCTCTGTGGATGTCAAAGCCGGCCCTGGCAGTGTTACAGCGGTGTACCACACCTTTGATGCCGATGAAGCTTCTGCCACTCTGGATGAGCTGGGCACCGAACTGGACCTGCAATACGCCTTCAAATTTGGCAAGGGCTACTCAGCCGGTGTGAAATACGCTCAGTACAGCGCGGATGATTTCAGTGTTGATACCGATAAGTTCTGGCTGTGGGCGAGTAAATCGTTTTAAGGTTACTTTTACCACACAAAAAAACCGGCCTCTGGCCGGTTTTTTTGTTAGAGCGCCCGCCACTCGATCTGGCGTGCATCGAGCTCGGCCTTAAAGCGCGTCAAGGCCTGCTCCACCTCGGCCTTGTGGCCTTTAAAACCAACCTCGACCTGGCGCTGGCCCTCAACCATCATCGGCAGACTGAACAGTTTGGTTTGGGGAAATTGCGCGAGCATGGCTTCCATCAGATCGGTGATATGACTTTCAAATACCTCCAACACCAGAATCGAATCTTCCTGGTAATCGGGATTGACCAGCCCGCCATAGTGGTTATCCAACACCCAGGCCATCATCGGCTCGGCCATTTCGGGAAAGCCCGGCATAAAGTAGTGATTGGCGATGCCAAAGCCAGGGACTTTGTGAATCGGATCGACGATCAGCTCCGCCCCTTTGGGAAAGGTGATTAGCTGCCAGTGCTCTTCGGCCAGCTCTATTTGGTGGGTGCTGGAGAAATCCTCCAGCAATTTACGACCCTCCGGGTGGATTTCAGTCGTCACCCCCAACGCCTGGGCAAAAGCATCGCGGGTAAGATCATCAGGCGTACTACCCAGGCCACCGGTACAAAATACCGTATCGCCCTGAGCCAGGGTGCGGCGAAAGGTGGCAACCAAAACGTCCATCTCATCCGGCAATATCTGCACCCAACCCAACTGCAAACCACGCTCGCTCAGCAGCTTGATCAAGATCGGGAGTTGTCTATCCTGACGGCGACCGGAAAGAATCTCATCGCCAATGATAATTAGGCCAAATGCCATGAACTGCTGCCTCCTCTTAAGTGAGTGGTCGCTTGGGCCCTGCAACAACAAATTCCGTCAGCGACTTGGCTAACGATTGAATACCACGGTCTTGGTGTCATTCAGCAGAACACGGTGCTGGGCATGCCACAACACCGCCCGGTAAAGGACGACACGCTCGACATCACGTCCAATCTCAACCAGCTCTTCCGCCGTATTGGCGTGGGTCACCCGCTCCACCGCCTGCTCAATGATCGGCCCTTCGTCCAGATCTTTGGTGACGTAGTGGGCCGTGGCACCAATCAATTTAACGCCGCGGGCATGGGCCTGATGGTAGGGGCGAGCCCCTTTAAAACCCGGTAAAAACGAGTGGTGAATGTTAATGGCGCGGCCAGTCAGGGCATCACATAAGGTGTCGGAGAGAATTTGCATGTAGCGCGCCAGCACCAGGAAGTCGGCGTTCAGCTCCTGCATCAAATCGAGTATCTGCTGTTCCTGCTGCTGTTTGGTTTCCGGCGTGACTGGCAGATAGTGGAATGGTGCCTGATACCAATCACAGAGCGACGCCATATCCTGGTGGTTGGAGACCACAGCAACGACATCAATCGGCAGTGCACCCCGACGCCAGGAGTTGAGTAGATGCTCCAGGCAGTGACCCCATTTTGATACCGCAATCACTACCCGTGGTAGCGCGGCATAGTCGTGCAGCTCCCAGGCCATATCGAAGCGTGCCGCCAGTGGTTGAAACACGGAACGGATCTGGCTCAACTCCTTAGCACCCTGGCAGGAGCCGAACACCGTGCGCATAAAAAATTTACCGGTGCCCGGATCTTCAAACTGAGAGGACTCGCGGATATTAAAACCTTGCAGAGCAAACAAGTTGGCAACGGCGGCGACAATCCCGGGTTGATCCTTACAGCTGAAACGTAACACGACCTCCTGCACAGAGGCTGGGGAAGGAGTCGAGGGGTTAGATGTCGCCATGCAAATTCCTAATTGCTGAACCGTTAAAGTGCGGCGCAATATACCACAGGGCCCAATTCGGTAGGAACTTCAATTCCAGGGCGGTTCGAGTCGCCAACAGTAAAACTGTTTTCTAATTTGGGAAAAATTGCTGATTACAAATTAATCTAAATTTCTTGTGCTGGTAGACGCCGGTTAAATGATCTGGTAACACTGTTGCTTTACGTCATAGCAGATAATGTTCAATTAAACCGCAATAATGCGCGCCAGCGCGGTGACAACAAAGGACAGGCATAAACTTTACCAGTTGCAAGTGCGCTCTTCCCGGGCGACCCGCCTCGCACACGGATGTGACGATATCTTCTATGTTAATGGCTTAAAGCAATAAGCAATTGCCGTGAAAAGTCTATAATTTTTTAAATAGGGGGTGAATTTGCGGCTGTGCCAAAGGACTAATCAAACGGTGCACAGAATTATTGGCTGCAAACGATGGCAAAAAGAGGCGCTGTGAAGATCCGCCCCGCACAAAGCAGCGCAATCATTGAGCCCGAATCACTATCCACACCGAGCCAGGGTACCGGCTCAGACTAAGGTTCTGCGAACATACGATAAGTAATATTAATAAAGTTGAAGGGTTCTAGAATCATGAATAAGTTCCCGCTACCAATCCAATTACCATCCACTAGATTCTTCCAATTCACCGGGCTATTGGCCCTACTCCTCTGCACCGGGCTGGGTTCTTCGACCGGCTATACGGCCAGCCTCTCGACCAATGATGATGTCTACGACGAGATCTCTCGCATTGAGTCTGAGCAGGGTGCCTATGGTGCCGAGCTGAGCGAACATTTAATGGCTTTGGCGACCAACTATCAGGAGCATGGCCGCCACGAAGATGCGGTTGAGGCCTATAAGCGCGCCATTCATGTGCAGCGAATCAATGAAGGACTCTATAACCTCAATCAGGTACCCATGATCGAGCACCTGATCGACAGCCAAATTGCCATGGGCGATTGGGAAGAGGCCACCAAACGCTACGCCCATCTTTTCTGGCTCCACCAGCGCAATTTTGGCGCCGATGATCCGCGCATGTTGCCCGTGCTCGATAAACTGAGTTATTGGCACCTCAATGCCTTCTCCCTCGGCCAAAGCGCCATGGCCAACCATCTGATGAGCGCCTACCAGATGTTCAGCATGTCGGTGGATATCATTCACGACAACTACGGCGAAAACGACCTGAAGATGATCAAGCCGCTCAAAGGACTGGCCATCTCCAACTACTACCTGGCAACACTCAAAGCCCAGGAGAGCCGTAACAGCGCCGCCATGACCATGCGCACTAATCAGGAGATGGAAGCAGAGCGCAAAGCCAGGCTCGACCACTACATATTGAACAGTTACTACAATGGCAAACAGGCCATTGTGCAGATGATCGATATCTACGAAGCCGCCCCCGAAGCCAATCCGGCCGACTTGGCCGCAGCCCGTGTACAGCTGGGTGACTGGTATATGTTGTTCGATCGCACCAACGCGGCCATGGACGAGTACCTGCAGGCCTACTCCCAGCTGCAGTCCAATGAAAAGCTGGTTGATATTGGCACCACCCTGTTTGCCACCCCCAAAGCACTTCCCGATCTACCCACCTTGGAAACCGAGGCCCACGACAACAATCGTCCGCACGACTATGTGGTGGTGAAGTTCGATGTCACCGCCAGGGGCACTACTCGCAACATTGATATTCTCGAAGCCGGCCCGAACGATAGTGTCGGCAACCGGGCAATGGTGCGCAGAAACCTGAAAATCGCCAAGTTCCGGCCCCGTCTCGAGAATGGCGAAGCCGTCGATACAGTCGGTATCGTGCATCGCTACATCATTCCCAAGTCTTAAAACATTCACGTTGTTTTGGGGTGATCGACGATAGACTCTGGTCGATTGAACAACCGGCTGGCAGCAGCCGGTGGCAGGTTTGGCTGGATTCATGCAAACTTTCCTCCACAACCTTGGTCAAAACCTGAACGCCCTACTGCCGGCCGGGCGTAGCTGACGCGGCATGGCAAGCGGCCGGCACACCTCTGAAAGAGATGATCGACGGCGGTTGCCACCGACAAAAATTGATTCAGCTTGTGTTCAACTTGGTTATGCTACTACCGAAAATCAGTCGCACTTTACTAAACCGAAGAGGTTACCCAAATGCGCTCTAACACCGCCTGGCACCTGGCCGGCACAGTCGCGATCACGGTTCTTCTCACAGCTTGTGGTGCACAAACCAGTCAGCAGCAGTCGTCCACCCCCACACCTCCCAGTTCCAGCTCTAGTAGCAGTTCAAGCAGCAGCTCCAGCAGTAGTTCAAGTAGCAGCCCGAGCAGTAGTCCCAGCACTGGCAGTACCGCCAGTAGCAGCTCATCAAGCAGTATGCCCAGTGGTGGTCCGAGCGGCGGGCCGACTGCCAGCTCCCCCGGCGGCAGCACCACGGTATCAAGCGGTGGCGCCTCTTCGCCAGGGGCTACCGCCTCAAGTACTGGCGAGCGCAAAACCGGTGATGGTGGCGACGCGGGTGACGAAAACCGCACCGCCAGCAGCGATAGCGCCTCCGGCAGCGGCGATCAACGCAGCGAGCAGGCTCCCAGCCTGGACGACAGCGAATCCCAATCCGATGATATCGATCTTTCCGAAACCACCGGCGGCGGCGCCACTGCAGCCGCTGAAGCCGACTCCGCTGCAGGTGGCGGCGGTGCGGCTACAGATTCCGGCAGTGCTGGTGGCGGCGGCCCGATCATGAGCGCCGAAGAGCGTGTCGCCCAAATGGAATCGGTATTACAAGGCTCGATCAGCGATTACGACGGCATGATCCTGAAGGAGCGAGAGTATATCGCCAACCGCGCCAACGCCCGCGGCAGTGAGGATGACCTGAAAGACGAGAGCTCCGGCCCCCTGTTCGATGAGATTGGCCAACCCTCAGATGAAGGCCCTGGCAGCGCTTACGAGACCTCCAGTGGCAGTGGTAATGGCGGGATCCCCGCAGGAGCCCCCTCCGGACGCCCCGGCGACTACCAACATGCCGGCACTGCGCCACCACCGGCGGATATTCCCAGTGGCAGTGATGACGACGTCGTCGCCCGCCAGATTCGCGAAGCGGCCATGCGCGAAACCGATCCGGCCCTGCGTGAAAAGTTGTGGGATGAGTATCGCAAATACAAAAACGAAAACCCGTAGAGTCTCCCTGGGAGAACGGAATAGGATCTCAATGCCAACTATGACCACTCTTCGAAAGCCCCGCGATGGTCGTCCGTTCGGTACCACCTTCGCATTGGTATCCGCCCTGTTCATCATGGCACTCGCAGCCGGCTGCTCACGGACTGTGGTCAAAACCACCCAACAGACGCCCCTGGCGGTGGTCAACCAAGCCATTCCCGAACAACAACTGATCGACGTCGGCATTGTCGTCTTCGACCCGGGCCTGGAGGATATGGACGACGACCCACTGATCCCCATATTCCCTGAAGTCCGCCGGGCCGAAAGCCACTACTTCGCCGTGCAACTGATGGATGCCATGCAGATGAGCGCCGGCTGGGGTGCGGTACGGGTGGTACCCGACGACACCGCCGCAGTCGATCTGGTGATCACCGGCAAAATTCTCTCCTCCGATGGCGAGCGCCTGGAGCTAAAAATCCACGCCGAAGATGCCTCTGGCGTCGAGTGGCTGGATAAGAAATATGAACAGGTGGCCAGCCACTACAGCTACGAACCCAGGTCGGGTATTGAGCACGACCCTTTTGTTGGCCTCTATAACCGCATCGCCAACGACCTGCTGACCTACCGCCAATCTCAAACCGCAGAGCAGCTCACCAAACTGCGCACCGTCAGCGAGCTGAAATTCGCCCGCGACTTCTCACCAGAGGCCTTCAACAGCCATATCCATGTCGATAAAAATGGCGTCTACCAGGTGCAGCGCCTACCCGCCGCCAACGACCCCATGCTCGAACGCATTCGCGATATTCGTGAACGCGACTATCTGTTCATCGATACCCTGCAAGAGTATTACGGCTCCTTTGTGCGTGAGATGGAGGCCCCCTATGAAGAGTGGCGCAGCCAAACTTACGACGAGGTAATCGCCGTGCGCGAGCTGCGTCAGCAATCGATCAACCGCACCATCGCAGGTGTTGCCTCTGTGGTGGGCGGTGTGATGGCTGCCGGCAGCGGCAGTGGCAGCACACGGGCCGCCGGGCAGATCGGTATTGCCGGTGGTGGTTACCTAATTAAAGAAGGCTTCGACAAGCGCGCCGACAGCAAAATGCATGTCGAGGCCCTGCAGGAGCTCGGTGACTCACTGGAGGCCGATGTCGAGCCCCACTTCTTCGAACTGGAGGATCGCACCGTCACACTCACCGGCAGTGTCGAAAACCAATATCAGCAGTGGCGCAAAATGCTGCGCGATATCTATCAGCTGGAAACCGGGGGGGTGACCACTGAATAGCGCGCTGTCGGCTTAACCAAAGCCCAGCCAGGCAAAACCAAGCAGTGAAAAATAGGGGTCGACGGGCGAAGCGTTTACCGCAACACTCTACACCCCACAAACCGTTTTAGTAGCCAGGCCAACCTATAATTAAAAGCACCGACCATAAACCAAGGATCGGTGATAGTGCCGCTTGTAAGACAAGTGCAATAGTCCATTAGGTAACGATGACTCAACCAAACTCAGACAGCAAAGCGACGGCCGCTCCCTGGGCGCAAGCAGAAAACCTGCAACCGGAAGTTAAACCCTGGTGGCTAGACCCGAAGGTGATGTTACCGTTGGGCGCGCTGCTGCTCTTATTGGCCGTGGTGGTTTTCTGGCTACCCCGGCAGATCAACCCAGCTGTGGTGCAACCGATTACCACCACCGCTGAGAATCCAGCCTCCAGCAAACCCTCCCCCACTGCCGCGGAATCCCCCTGGACGGAAGCCCAACTCAGCAAACAGCGGCGCGAAACCCAGGACATACTGGCCGAACTGCTCGATAAACAGCGCCGTTTGGAAAAGAGCAACGTCAAACAGTGGGCGGAGCAACCCTTTGCCGAGGCCATGGCCACCGCCAATAGTGGTGACGAGTACTATCGCCAGCAGCAATTTGAACAGGCCAAGCAACAGTATCTGGCCACCGACCAGCAGTTCGATGCTCTGCTCAGCCAGAGCCAACAGGTACTCAAAGAGAATCTTGCCCTCGGCCTGCAGGCACTGGCCGACCTCGACCCCACCACCTCGCAGACAGCGCTGGAGCTGGTGCTGGCTATCGACCCCAGTCACAGTCAAGCGCAGTCAGCACTGGCCAGAGCCCAGGTGCTCGCACAGGTTTTGCAATTGGCGAAGGAGTCCGATCAGGCCATTCAGTTAAACCAGCTCGACCAAGCCGCCGCCAAACTGAAGCAGGCCAAGGCGCTTGATCCCAGCTCTACCTTTCTGGCGGAGAAACAGGCTGAGCTTAACCAACGCCTCGCCCAGCGCAATTTCGCCGAGCAGATGTCCGCCGGCTACAGTGCCCTGCAAGCCAATCAGTTTGAGCAGGCAATCCACTCCTTCAAACAGGCGCTGGCCATCAAACCGGGGGCGGCCGACGCCAGCAGTGCCTTAACCCAGGCGCAAAACGGCCAGAGCCTAAGCCAGATTGCGCTGCACGTGCGCCGCGCCGAAAACCATATGGCAGCCGAACAGTGGCAACAGGCAGTGGCGGAGTATGACTTGGCTCTGGCCGTTGACGAGAGCGTGGTTGATACCAAAATTGCCCGGCTGAAGGCCAATGTCCGCCTGCAGCTCGACCAGACCATACAAACACTGCTGGCGCAACCGCTGCGCCTGGCCGACAGCCAGGTCTACGCCAAGGCCGGCCAAACCCTGGCCGACGCCCGCTCCATCGCCAACCCAGGTCCCAGACTGCAAAGCCAGATCAACTCGCTGGCGGCGGCCATGAAGGCCGCGCAAACGCCAGTGCAGGTGCAGTTGCAATCGGATAACGAAACCCAGGTGACCCTCTACCGGGTGGCAGCACTGGGCGCTTTCCAAGAGCACGCGCTCGACCTGAAGCCGGGCCAGTATGTGCTGGTCGGCTCACGCCCGGGCTACCGGGATGTACGCAAAGAGTTCACCATCGATGGCAGCCAGAACCCGCTGGTGATTCAGATTCAATGCGACGAAAAGATCGCCAGCCTCTAACCCGACCTCTACCAATCGCCAGGACTCCGCACAGCAACCATGAGTGACCAACCGAAAGCGCCGCAAAAACGGATTCAGGCGACCACCTTCACCCCCACCACCGCTGTCGCCAGCCGCCGTAAGTTACAGGTTAAGCCACTGCACCTGGTGATCGCTGCGCTCTTTCTGGTGGTATTGGTGATCGGCTGGTTTTTGGTGGCAGCCAAATCCATTATTGTCACCACCGCACCCATCGATGCCGAAGTGGCGGTCAGTGGTGGCCTTAGTTTCCGTATTGGCGATAACTTTCTGCTGCTGCCCGGCGACTACACTCTCACCGCCGTGCACGAGCTCTACTACCCCAAGCAGCAAGCCTTGGTGGTAAACCGGGAAGATCTGCAAACCGTCACCGTCAGCCTGACACCACTGCCTGGCAGCTTGGTGGTGGCCACCAACCCGGCGGCAGCGGCGAATGTCTACCTTGATGGCGAACTGCTGGGCGACAACCAATCCCCTCTGGCCGACATCGCCGCCGGGCCACACAGCTATCAGATAGTCACCGAGCGCTACCAGGATGTGACCGGTGAGCTTGAGATTATCGGCCTCAAACAGCAGCAGACCCTGGCCGTGGAACTGACCCCCGCCTGGGCCGAAATCACCCTGGCCAGTGAACCCAGTGGCGCCGAGATAGTGCTCGATGACGAAGTACTGGGGGTCACCCCGGCCACGGTTGAGATCCTCGCCGGCGATAAAGAGCTCACCCTGCAAATGGCGGGCTTCAAGCCCAAGCTCTACCCACTGACGATTGAGCCGCAGGTGGCCCAAGATCTCGGTGTCATTCAGCTCGACAAGATCGATGGCCTGCTGGCGATCAACTCCAAACCCAGCGGCGCCAGCGTCACCATCAACGGCCAGTACGTCGGCCAGACCCCAATTGAAGCGCCGGTGGAGCCTGGCCGTGGCCTGTCACTCTACCTCTTCAAAGATGGCTACCAATCCGCTGCGCGCAGTGTCGATGTCGCCTCCGGCAAAACCACGCAGGTGGCAGTGGATCTGCAGGTGCTGCTCGGCCAGGTGACCATCAAAGCCGCCCCCGAGGACGCCCTGCTCTACGTCGATGGGCGCCTGAGTGGCCGCGCCAACCAGACACTCAATCTACCGGCGCGCCAGCACCAGGTAAAAATCAGCCGCGACGGCTATGTCGATTTCACCACCACCATTCTGCCCCGCCCGGGGCTGGCCCAGTATCTGCGGCCCGACCTGAAAACCATCGAACAGGCGAAGTGGGAGAAGGTTAAGCCGGAGATAACCACCAGTCTCGGTCAAAAGCTGCGTCTGTTCCGCCCCAAAGGCGAGTTTGAGATGGGCTCCTCACGCCGGGAGCAGGGCCGCCGCTCAAACGAGGTACTGCGCAAGGTGGAGCTCAGCCGGGCGTTCTATATGGCTACCACCGAAACCACTAATGGCCAGTTTCATCAGTTTTTGGCCGCGCATACCTCCAGCCACGTGGGTGGCAACAGCCTCAATAACGATCCCAACCCGGTGGTTAACTTAAGCTGGCTACAGGCCGCCCAGTTCTGCAACTGGCTGTCTGCAAAAGAGGGCTTACCGCTCTTTTACGAGATCGATGGCGATGAGTTGAAAGGCTTCAACCCACAGGCCACCGGCTACCGCCTGCCCACCGAGGCGGAGTGGGCCTGGTCGGCCCGCTACGCCGACGGCGAGATGTTGAAATACAGCTGGGGCCCCACCCTGCCGCCACCGGCCGGTGCCGCCAATATCGGTGATCGCAATGCCGCGGCACTGCTCGGCACCATCCAGGCTGACTATGATGACGGCTATGTGGTGACCGCACCGGTCGCCTCTTTTAAAGCTAACCAGCATGGTCTGTACGATATGAACGGCAATGCGGCGGAGTGGATTCACGATTTCTACCTTATTAAAACCGGCTTATCACGCCAGGCGGAGCTGGATCCGCTCGGCCCTGCCGAAGGTGACTACCACGTAATCCGCGGCGCCAGTTGGGCCAGTGGCGGCATTACCGACCTGCGCCTCTCCTACCGCGACTATGGCAAAGATGCGAAAAACAGCGTCGGCTTCCGCATCGCCCGCTATGTGGAGTAACGCCCGATGCACAACGGCTATGAGGAGAACACTATGAGCACGAACAGAGTGGGCAATCAGCCAGGGAACCGCCGAGCACGGTTGGCCCAGGCCGCCCTGCTGCTGTGCCTGATGGGCTCACTATCGGCCTTGGCCCAAACAACAGAAGAGCCCGACAGCCAGGCGGCCGAAGCACCACCGGCCACCAGTAACAGTGGCACTGACAAGGCTAATGCCAACCCGGCCCCGACTGAACCCGGCGGCGACTACGAAGACTTTGTACCCTCGGAAGAGATTTCAGAAGACCTCTCGGTCTCTTTCCCCGTTGACATCTAAGGAGATGCAATGAAGCGCAACTCATCCACCGAGTTTCTCTATCAGCTCTTCGCCCTGCTCACGGCGGCGATACTAGTGCACGGTATCTACGTCACCTTAATCCGCCCCCAGGCCGACGCACTGGTGCTGCAGCAGCTGGAGCGCCAGGCCCAGGGTGAGCCCTATGTCGCCCAGCGCTCCATGTTTGTGGTGTTGAAAGATTACGAGCAGGAGGCCTGTTTTATTCTGCTGTTCTGGTCCCTGGCCATTATGGGTTACAAGGCGCGTGAGGTGGTGCTGGAGCGGCGCCTGCTGCAAGCCTCTCTGCTCAACCTACGCGAGGGCACCAGCGTGCTGCCCGAGGACGCCCGGGATCTCTCCCGGCCCCTGCAGGCGCTGCCGGACAAGCAGCAGCCCATGCTGCTGCCGCGGGCACTGATCAAAGCCCTGCAGCGCTTCGACTCCTCCAAAAGTGTCACCGACGCCGCCAACGCCGTGCGTGAGACCTGCGAAACCGAATCCGACCGGCTCGACAGCGAACTGGCCATGGTGCGCTACATCGCCTGGGCCATTCCCTCCATAGGGTTTATCGGCACCGTGCGCGGTATTGGCGAGGCCTTGGGCCAGGCCCACAAAGCGGTGGAGGGCGATATTGCCGGCGTAACCGTAAGCCTGGGCGTGGCCTTTAACTCAACCTTTATCGCCCTGGTGATCAGTATTGTGGTGATGTTCTTCTCCCACCAGTTGCAGCTGATGCAGGAGCGCTTGGTGCTCGACACCGAAAACTACTGCGATCGTAACCTGCTCCGTTTTCTGACGGTTCGCGACTAGGACACCGGCACCAATGGCAGACACAATCGCCACACTCGAAATTAACGACCAGGGTATCCGCCTCAACCACCCGGAGGAGACTCGGGTCAGCCCCGCTTACGCCCTGTTTGAAGGACAGTGGTTAACCCTGGGGGAAGATGCCCAGAGCCAGTTTCGGCTGCGCCCCCTGGCCAGTAACAATCAATTTTGGAATCAGTTAAGCCTGGAGCCCCTGGCCAACGCCAGCGCCCTGATCAAACACCCCGCCGACCTGGTCTACCATCAGCTGCGGGCACTGTTCGATGGCCTGGGCAGCAATAATCTGTTGATCGTTCTGCCCGGTTACTTCAGCGATGAACAACTCAGCCTGTTGCTGGGTATCTGCCAGAGCCTGCAGCAGCAGGTGTGTGGCCTGGTTGATGCCGCTCTGGTGGGTAGCTCCGCTATGGCCGATGGCCGCTACCTGCACCTCGATATGCACCTCCATCAAAGCGTGTTGAGCAGCATCGATATTCACGACCGCCAAGCGAGCAAGGTGCACAGCGCCCTGATTGCCGGCTGCGGCCGAGCCCAACTGAACGATGCCTGGGTCAGGGCCATCAGTGATGAATTCATTCGCCAAACCCGCTTCAACCCGCGCCATGTGGCCGAACACGAACAGACCCTCTACAACCAGTTGGATGAGTGGCAGCGGGCACTGTTGGCCGGAGAGACCAAACTGACCGTGGCGGACTACTCCATCACCACCGGTTTTGCCACCTTGCAGCAGGCCAGCCGCCGTTTTCTGGAACCTCTACTGGAGGCCATTAGCGAACAGAGCGGCCGCCGGCTATTGCTCAGCCACCAGGCGGCGGCCCTGCAGAGCCTGGATAAGCGCTTTGCCGGCGGCCAACTGCTCGGCGCCGACACAGTGAGCGAGCAGTGCCAACACCTGCTGCCACAACTGGTGGTGGACGACCCAGATGAAGGGGTAGCCTTTGCCGAACATCTTATTTTGCCGGCGCACCACGCAACACCGGCCGCCGAGAAGCACGCGCCGGCCACCCATGTATTGCTGGGCAACAGCGCCTACGCCATTACCGAGCTCTGGCTCGACGCCGAGCAGCCAGGCGCCAGCAGCCAGCCGCCCGCAGATAGCCTCTGCCGGCTCGAACGCCACCAGGACCGCACACTGCTCAGCCACAGCAGCCCCGACTGCACCCTTAACGGGGAGCCCGCTGTGGCCGGCACCGAGTTGCAGGCCGGCGACCGGCTGGCCAATGCGCAGCTTGAGTATCGCCTGATACAGGTGCACTGATATGGCCAAAAAGCGGAGGTTCAGCACATTCAGCCTCTCCTTCCTGGATATCATGTCCTGCGGCTTTGGCGCCGTGGCCCTTATCTTTTTAATCATCAAGCACGACGTCGACACCCGCGCTGAAAACCTCTACCCCAACCTCCAGGCCGAGGTTTCCATGCTGGAGGAGGAGATCAAAACCGGCCGGGAGAATATGGTGCGGGCGCGCAATACCGTCTCCGAGGTCGACCAACGCCTGGCCGAGGCCCAGGGTATGGCCCGCACAATCGACGAGGATCTCACCAAGGTGCGTGCCAACATCGCCAGCCTCACCCGTGACGACGCCACCGATGAGATCTCCCAGTTGCAGGAGCGGCTGAAAAAGCTCGAGGAGGAGAAAAAGAAACTTGAAGAGGAGAACCGCGACAAGGGCAACAACGTACGCCGTTTTGTCGGCGAGGGTAACCGCCAGTACCTCACCGGCCTGAAGTTGGGTGGCTCCCATGTACTGATCCTGATCGACAGCTCCGCCAGTATGCTCGATGAGACCATCGTCAATATTATTCGCCGCCGCAATATGGACGATGCCACCAAAATCAGCTCGAAAAAGTGGCAGCAGGCGCTGGGCATTGTCGAGTGGCTGGTGGCACAGCTGCCGGAACGGACCAACTATCAGATCTACAACTTCAATACCCGGGCGCACGCGCCCCTGGTCGACTCCGAAGGCAAGTGGCTGCGCACCGAAGACAAAGCGCAGTTGGAGCGGGTCATCGACAACCTGCGCAAGGTGGTGCCGGAAAATGGCACCAACCTCTATAAAACCTTTATCTCGCTGGCAGATCTGGAGCCGCTGCCCGACAACATCTTTATCATTACCGACGGCCTGCCCACCCTTGGCAAGGGCCCACCCAAAAAGAACACCATCACCGGGCCGGATCGCCGCAAGCTGTTTGAGCAGGCGGTTGAGCTGCTGCCCCGGGGGATTCCGGTAAACACCATCCTGCTGCCCATGGAGGGGGACCCATTTGCCGCCTCCGACTACTGGCGCCTGGCCATGGTGACCGAGGGCTCCTTTTTAACACCATCGGTGGACTGGCCATGACCAGCCCCCACCAAGCGAGGCGTTAACCTATGTCTATTCGAAGACAACGCCGCTCCAATGAGGAGTCGAGCATGGCGTTTTTGGATGTGGTCTGCTGCGGCTTTGGCGCCATCGTGCTGCTGTTGATGATCACCAAAAATGTGGAACCCACGGCTCTGGAGCAGTCAGAAGTGAAGCTGGACGGGATGATCGCCAACTTGCAGCAGCAGCTGTTCAGCCTGCGCGGCGAAACCCAGGTGTTCAATCGCGAAGCCACCGCCAAACACGAACAGCTCGATGAGGTGGAAAAACGCATCGCCATTCTCCGCTCCGAAATGCGCGCCGCCGAACTGCGCTATGCCCAACTGAGCACCCAGGCAGCGGACACCAGCGACGAGCGCGGCCAGCTCGAAGTGGCTCTGCAATCCCTCACTGCGGAGATGCAGCGCTTGCTGGGCGAGAATTACCAGAGTAAAAACAACCTTATTGGCGGTATTCCGGTCGACAGCGAATACATCATTTTTATCATCGATACCTCAGGCAGTATGTTCAACTACGCCTGGGGCAGAATGATCACTGAGATGGTCAACATTCTGGATATCTACCCCAACGTGAAGGGTATCCAGGTGATGAACGATATGGGCGACTATATGTTCACCAACTACCGAGGCAAGTGGATTCCCGACACCCCCGGCCGCCGCGATGTGATTATCCAGCGCCTGGCCACCTGGAACCCGTTCAGTAACTCAAGCCCGGTGGAGGGCATCGAAAAGGCGATCAGCACCTACTACGACCCGGACAAAAAGATCAGCCTGTATGTGATGGGCGATGAATTTACCGGCCGCTCCATTCGCGATGTGATCAATGCCGTGGAGCGTATCAATCGCAAGAACCGGGAGGGTGAGAGCTTGGTGCGGATTCACGCGGTGGGTTTCCCCGTGCAGTTCAGCCGGCCGATTAATATGCAAACCACCGGTATTCGCTACGCCACGTTGATGCGCGAGCTGACTAAACGCAATGGCGGTACCTTTGTGGGGCTCAATGATCACCGTTAACCTAAACCGATTCGCCAACCCGTGGAGCTTTCGCTTGATCACTATCTTCACCACCATAATGCAACCCCTTCTGCGCTGCCGGCGCTGGGCGTTATGGCCGGCACTGGCCGTGCTCACCGGCTGTACCAACGCCCTGGTGGTTGACGCCGACTTCCCGAAACCCATAACCGCACCCATTGATATCACCATGGCGGTGGTCTACGACGAGCAGATGACCAAATTCGTCTATGAGGAGCAGTCCAAATCCCGCGACCGCTGGCAGATTGGGGTCGGTGAAGCCCATGAACACCTCTTTAAAGAGGTGTTTGAGCCGCTCTTTCGCGACAGTATTTCACTCAAAACAGTGGAAGAAGCCAAGAACTACCCCCAAATAGACCTATTACTGATACCCAAAATCAACGAGTTTCAATACTCCTCGCCCCGTGAAACCCGCATCAATATTTACGAGGTATGGATCAAATACAACATGCAGGTCTATAACCCGGATGGCGAACTGGTCGCCGATTGGATCATGAGCGCCTACGGTAAAACCCCCAGCGCTTTCCTACAATCGAAAGAGGAGGCGATGCACCAGGCGGTGGTGGTCGCACTCCGCGATCTGGGTGCCAGTCTGACCACAGGCTTCGCCCGGGTACCTGAGATTCGCTCCTGGCTTGAGGAGCACCAAGCGTCGGCGTCAACCACAGCCGCCGATACGGGCCAATAGCGCCACCCAGGAGTTAACTATGAGCTTTCCACAGCCAGCCACCCAATCCAGACCCGCGCGCAGCCAACAGCACTGGCTGGGGCTGATGGTACTGCCACTGCTGATGTTGGCCGGTGGCTGCACCACCATCACCATCGATGAACACCGCATCGCCCCCAATTACATCGAGATTGACGACAATCAGTCGGTGGTGGTGCTCGGCCGGCGTCACTCCAGTGACTACGAAACTGAGCCCGACCTGGTCGACTGTGTGGGAGACGTCCTGGCCAGTGGCAGCAGCGGCCTGACGGTGGTTCCCGAGCAGAAGTTTGTCGACGCCCTCTACCCCTGGTTTGAACCGCGCACCGCCCCCATGCACGTGGGCGACTTAAAGCGCTATCTGCAAAGCCCGGAAATTGCCTCCGCCATGGACACCTACAAGGTGCGCTACATCATCTGGATTGACGGCAACACCGAAACCACCGACAGCAGCGGTTCGATTGGCTGCTCTATTACCGTTGGCGGTGCCGGCTGCTTTGGCTTTGGCACCTGGGAGAAGGAGTCCGACTACGAAGCCGAGGTGTGGGATTACCAGAAACTGGAGACCGAGGGCCAGATCAGTGCCGACGCCTCGGGCACCTCCTATATGCCGGCGGTGATCGTCCCCATTCCGATCATCGCCCGGGTACAAACCAGCGCCTGTAAAGGCCTCGGCGAGCAGCTCAAGGGCTTCTTTGCCAACCAACACTAACCACGTCATTAGGAGCTGATATGAAATTCACAGATCACCTGAGACTGGTCAACCTGGCCCAAAGCCTGGTGCTTACCGGTGGTTTGCTCACCCTCGCCAGCTGCGCCTTCAATCCGGCCACCGGCCATCTCGATACCGTCACCATGTCGGAAGCAAAAGAGATCAAAATCGGCCAGGAGATGCACGAAGAGTTCGCCAAAACCATGGCGTTCTATGAGGATGAAGATCTCAATGCCTATGTCACCGAAGTAGGCAAACGCGTTGCCGCCACCAGCGACCGACCCGATTTGGATTACCACTTCTTCATAATCGACAGCCCGGACATCAACGCCTTTGCCCTGCCCGGCGGTTACATCTACGTTAACCGTGGCTTGCTCACCTATCTGCAAAATGAGGCACAGCTGGCGGCGGTACTGGGCCACGAGATTGGCCACGTCACCGCCCGCCACCACGTGCGGCAACAGGCAGCCTCCGCCGGTCGCGATGTCGGCGCTGTATTCGCCGGCATTCTCACCGGCAGCTACAGTGTCGCTTCCGCCGCCGCCCAATGGAGTGACGCGGCTCTGGCCGGTTACGGCCGGGACATGGAGCTGGAGGCCGATGGCTTTGGCGCTGAATATTTAGAACGGGCCGGCTACTCGCCGGAGGCGATGATTGATGTGCTGGCGCTGCTCAAAAGCCAGGAGCGCTTTGCCAAGCAACAGGCGCGGGATGCCGGCCGCAAAGCGGCCTCCTACCATGGCGTTTTCTCCTCCCACCCGCGCAGCGACAAACGGCTGCAGGAGGCCATCGCCCAAGCGCGTGGCGACAGTACCGCCAGTGGCGTATTGAATGAAGAGGCATTCCGGGAACACACCGATGGTTTGATCTGGGGCGATAATCTGGATCGCAAAGCAAAACTGGCCGCCGAAGCAGCCGCCAATCAGGAGAACAAAGAGAATCGCTACACCCACAACCGTTTGGGCTTTACCCTCCTCTACCCAGAGGCTTGGACAGTAGCCAACCAGGGCTCGGCTATCATCGGCGCCCCCGCCGACAGCTCCGCCAGCCTCACCCTGACGGTGGCCAAGGTTAACCCCAGTGCCAGTTTTGAATCTCTGTTGCGCGACCGCTTTGATGTCAAACTGCTCAAGCAGTCTGAAGCCCTGAGCCAAAATGGCCTGCTTGGCCATACCGGCATCAAGGAGAACGGTGGCCAGGAGAGCCGTGTGGCGATACTGGTACAGGTGAATCGCGCCTACCTGTTTGAAGGCAAAGTCACCAACCCTCAACCCGAGGTCGACTACGACGCCCTGTTCCTGGCCAGTATTCGCAGCTTTCAACCGGTGCGACCCACCGCCCCGGTGAAGACCACCGCCAAACACTCGAAAACCATTAAATATGTGGTTGCCAACGAGAACACCACCTTTGCCCGCTTGGCCAATGATCTCAAGCTCGGCCAGTACGGCGAGGAGAACCTGCGCCTGATTAACGGTTACTATCCGCGCGGCGAACCCTACGCCGGCGAGGTGATAAAAATTATTCAGTAAGCGCTGGCGTCCGGCCTGATTGCACTGGCAATGTGGGCTGGGCGAAGTTTATCAACGGGTGGCCACCTGAATTTGGTTACCCGCGGTATTTTGGATTCTACTGCCCTCCGCATAATCCCGGTCCTCTCCCAAGCCCATCTGCCGCGCTCTGGTCAAGCTTAGGGTTCTATCGCCCGGGTTAAACACCCGCAGTGCACCGGTGTAGTCAGCCATGTAGAACGGCATTCCGACCCGCTCGACCAGGCGGGTGTCGATACCCGAGAAAAATCGATGGCTGTAGTGTTCCGCCCCGTGAGTGTGCCACAAGGCGACCATATCGCAGCCCGCCGGAGTGTTGAGAATTACGGAAACATTACCAGCCGCCACCTTACCCGCTCCGACACTGTAGACGAAGCCCTCGGAGCACTCATAAATCGCCCCCATATATTCCCTGTCTTCGGCAATTGAGAGCGGGTTAAACTGATTGGCTGCCGCCACCACGGCGGCCAGCTCAGTGGCATAGTTTTGCTGAATTACAACTGCCCTCGCCACCGGCGACTGGCTCACCATCGGCTTGCTTGCGCAGGCGGATAGCAAAACCACAATTGCCACCCATAGCGCGCAACTGGTTATTTTCCGGTATGCACCCTGTTTCATCGTCCCGTACCCCATCTGTTCATGAGGCACAGAGTGGCGCACAGCGGCTAACTAAACCTTTGCCTTTACTGATGCATCAAACGGGAGAGATAAAGAATGCTGAGAAATCCTTCGGAAAAGATTCGCACGGTAAATTTTTCATCAAAAATGCGATTAAACCGGTAACATCTGCTACTCGAATGGGTGATTGCGATGTTGGAGTCAGCCCCGTGCTGAATGCGGTTGGCTCTGGAAAAATAATTAAGGAGCGTGAGTGACTAACGCCAACGAAGAGTGGCTGGCAAGCGGATTTTGGTTGGAAAACTGGTTCGTAGATCCGCAGCACGGCTATTTTGAAACTAACGGCCATCGCCTCCATATCGAACCCAAAGTTATGGAAGTATTGGTTTGCCTGGCCCACCACCACGGCCAGGTGGTTAGCCGTGCAGAACTGCTCGACCAGGTTTGGAGCAACGTTGTGGTGAGCGAGGAGGTTCTCACCCGCTGTATTTCTGAACTGCGTTCAGCCCTCAACGATACCAGTCGCGAACGCCGCTTCATTCGTACCATTCCCAAGCGCGGCTACAGCCTGCTGATTACCCCCTATCCAGCGGGCGAACTCCTCCCCGAAAGCGACACAACTACCAGCGCCAGCAAGCCACTCCCACAAACCAAAAGTAAGAGACGCCGTTTCGCCTGGCTGCCGCAATCAGGGCTGGGTAGGGGACTCCTACTGGTGTTATTGGCGAGTCTGATTGGTGTTCTGGTGTGGCACATTAGAGGCGTAAAATTAGAGGCATTGTCCACCACCCTGACCCAGGTGACGCACTCCATTAATGCCCCAACCAACCACCGGACTGAGCAAGAGTTCCATCTGGCTGCACCACTGGATGTCGCCGTTCTACCCTTCGTCAGCCTCAGCACCACCGACAATAACGACTACATCAGCGTTGGCCTGGCCGAAGATATCCGCAACAAATTGATTCGCACCCGCGGCATTCGCGTGGCGGCCCGCACCTCGTCGGAGGTATTTATGGGTCAGTCGAAATCCATCCAGGAGATCGGCCGCGCGCTCAACACACGAGCGGTGCTGGAGGGCACGGTGCGCATGGATGAGTCCCGTATGCGGGTGACTATCCAGCTCTCCGATACCGACAGCGGTCACCCCATTTGGGCCGATACTTATGAACGCAGCCTGGGTGACGTATTTGCCCTGCAAGAGGAGATTGCCACTCAGGTTGCCGGCCAGTTGGTTCCGGCACTGGCCAAGGCCGATATCCAGGCCACCACCGATATGCTACCCGCCAGTGTGCAGGCCTATGACAACTACCTGCTCGGCCGCTTCCACTGGAATAAACGCACGCTGGCATCAATTGAACAGGCACAGCTCTACTTTCGGCAAGCCATCGAACTTGATCCCAACTATGGGCCCGCCTACGCCGGACTGGCCGACAGCATCCTGCTGGCAGAGGATTACGCTGGCCACAGTTACGACCAGGCCGTAGCCCAAGCTGAGCCGCTCATCAACAAAGCCTTAGAGCTCAACTCCAATGACGCCGAGGCCAACGCTTCGCGTGGTTTAATGGCTATTATGCAGGGCGATGACGAGGGTGCGGAGAGCTACTACCAACGGGCGGTGGAGCTGAACCCCAACTACTCAATGGCACGCATGTGGTTGGGCACAGCGTTGTTGAAGCGCGGCCTAATCAACCAGGCCTATGAACAGTATCAGGCCGCCTTAAACCTGGACCCACTGCACCCATCGATACAGTTTAATTATTTGATGGTACTGAACCATCTTGGCCGCTATGCCGATGCCCACGAGCTGGCGCCCCATTTCTACAGCACCTCGCACAACGAAGCTTTGATCAAGGCCGACCTGGAAGCCCTCGCCGCCACCGGACAATTCAGCGACCTTCTGCATCAGGCTACCAATCAGGTGTACGGCGATGACCTGCTCGATAAAGCCACTCAGACAGTGGTAACGGCATTGATTACCCTGCATCGCTATGAACCCGTGCAGCACTACATTAATGCCCGCGGCAAAGCCCTGAACACAGCTACCACGCTCGGTTTACGTGCGCAGATGGCGGTTGCCAAACGCGATGCCCAGGCACTGGCCACAGTGGTAGACGAAGCGGAACAGTGGGCGGCCGACAATGTTATTAAAGGGTGCGATAGCGCTGGCATCTGGTATTACAAGGGGATACTCGCCTGGTTACAGCGGGATGCGGTTGTCGCCGATGCCGCCTTTGCACAAGCGCAACAGAACTTCAGCCAGAACTGTCCGTTTGACATTCTCAAGCAGGCCCAGACACTGGCCTACCGGGCACAGATTGCCGGCTCACGCGAGCGTGGCCAGGAGCAGCTGGCGCACCTGCGCGCTGGTATGGAGTTAATCAACAAAGCAAGCGCAGGTGGCCGCGACGACACTGATATAAACATCGCCCGACTCAGTCTGTATGTTGGCGCGGGCCAGCTAAACGACGCCCAGGAAACGCTGCGTACCATTCACCAACGGGGTTGGAACAGCTACCCGCTGGTGCTTAATACCCCACTGTTCGATTCTATTCGGGAGAGCCTCTACACAAACGAAGCAGAGAACTTGGAGCAGAAGTCACCGCAGGAGCAGGCTTACCTCGACGCCCAAAAATTGAGTGAAGCGGTTGATCTACAGAGGTACGGCCTGTAACCGGGCTACAGAAAATTTTTTAATGGCCCTTAATAGTTATTAGCTGCCATTTTATCGTCTTAAGTAGCCAGCATGCCTTAAGGAAAAGCCATTTATTACATCTGGTTATCTTGCATTTCAATGGTGGTCTGTTACGATTTACCGATTAAGCGGGATAGACTTGTGACAAATTGTCAACTGTAAGAATTTTCAGTGACCATAAACACAGCCCAGTTACCCGGGGAGTTTCAGTGGCACTGCATGGACCAATGTGAGATGCAATTACCATGGTAGCCAGCACACGCCCCGACACACGCACCCACCTTGTAAACACCGCCACGCATCTGTTTCTGGATAAGAGCTACGGCACTATCAGCACCAGTAAGATCTGTGAAGAGGCGTCAGTTAACAAAGGCACCTTCTACCACTTCTTTCCATCCAAAGCATCGCTGTTGATCGCAGCCATGGATAAATACACCCAGGCGTTGATCGCGGAACTGATCACATTAAGTAATTCAGACCTCTCCCCCGAGGCCAAAATCACCGGCATATTTAAAATACCCGCCATGTGTAACGAAGCCTTTAAACAGGCAGAGGGAAAGGTGAAAGGGTGTTTGATTGGTAATATCGCGCTGGAATTAAGTACGGTGGATTCGGAAATCTGCCAGGCTACCCTACGCAACCTGGACGAGCTGCGGGCGGCCAGCCAGCCTATCGTACAGACGTTTATCGAGAGTGAAAATCTTGCCCTGAATGCAGTGACGGCAGCTGAACACCTGATGGCCCTGATTCAGGGCGGCCTGGTAATGGCCAAAGTACGCAATGATGCCAACGCCGTAGAAAACCTCGGTAAAACCGCCCCCGCCGCGTTAAGAGCCTTAGCCACAGTCGCCTGATGCAACCTTGGTAGACTCTACCTTTTGCACCCTCTCAAGTAGCACACGCCATTGCATGCCCCCGTGCAGGAATTACCGCCGGCCAAAGAAAATTAATGGGCCAGCACCGGCTCTTCGACTTTATGCCAGGGCAGCCAAGACAGATTGGCCTTGGTAACACGTTCCAGCACCTCTCGCGGTTGAGACGAATAGCCAACCACTCTCAAACTAAAGCAGGCCAACATCAGAGCCAGGGAGCGCTCAACAGCGAGTGCGTGATCGAAATGGGACTTTAAGCCCTGACAAAAAGTATTTTGGATATTGGCCAGTTGCTCTGCCACCACCGATGACAGACGTCTGTTGCCAATTGAACTGAGCTCTAACTGGCTTTTTATTAGAAAACAGCCAACAAAGAGCTCATCACCCGCATCGTCAATCATCTGCTTCATCACTAAGCAAATGCCATCCAGCTCGGACGTCGACTCGGCCATTGTCTGTTTAATCCACTCCACCCGTTTGCCGCCGTAGTAGCGTACCGACTCCTCGTAGAGCCCCTCTTTATTGCCAAAGGCATTGTAGAGGCTACCGGGCTGAAGCCCTGTGGCTTTAAACACCTCCTGCATAGAGGCAGCGTTGTAACCCTGCCGCCAGAAAAGCTCGGTAGCGGCTTGTACAACTTCAGTCCTATCAAATTTAGCCTTGGCCATGACCAACTTATCCTTATTGGCTGTTGTAACGAATTACTAGGAATATCAACGGTTAATCCTTCAAAAAGGATATATCAGTAATACAAACCGATCTACCGTAAAACTACCCCCAATTTCGTCAACACACTGAGAAATATCAAATGTCATTTAATACGCCAACTTGGCACTCAATTAAACATAGCAAACAACCACGACCAACGCCGCCAACCGGTTCACACAGAATGAGCATCCCAACCCACCCCTTCCTGTTTATTTAAATCATCCAGACCTGTCTATACTGTTCTAAATCCTCTCTTAGAACCCTTGCTCCACTTTTGAGGGCCACTATGTCAAAAATTGAAAGCCGGGTACTTGCGGTCGACGATTCCGCCTCCGATCTGCAGATTATTGTTGAGAATCTCAAAGCCCATTTCAGCCTCTCCGTTGCCAAATCCGGAATCAAAGCACTGGAGCTGGCCGCCGCCCCCAACCCGCCAGAAGTTATCTTGTTGGATGTCTCCATGCCGGGAATGGATGGCTATGAGGCCTGCCGCAAACTCAAAGAAAATCCGGTCACGCAAGAGATCGATGTCATTTTTATTAGCGCTAATGACACCACCGAAGAGAAGTTACGCGGTTATGAGGTGGGCGGCAGTGACTACCTGATCAAACCCGTGCAGCCGGAAGAGCTGCTGCAAAAAGTGCGCTTGACCATCAACAACCGCCAACAGCGAATTGCCGCCAGCGAAGAGAAACAGAGCGCCCTGAATGCCGCCATGACTGCGATCATGGAAGCCAGCGAGCAGTCCATCATTATTAACTTTTTACGACAGAGTTTTAGTGCGGTGGACGCTCTCGAGTTAGCGCAATTGATCATCGACACCACCGCCAGTTTTGGCCTCTCCAGCATCGCCCAAATTCGGCTGGCCGATGAGAATATCAATGTCTCCAGTGCTGCCGGTATGTCGGCGCTGGAGAGGGAACTGCTCTATCGCCTGAAAGATAGCGGCCGTATCCTGCAAAAAGGTAATCGGTTGATCCTCAATTTTGAAAACATCACGCAAATCATTAAAGATCTCCCCATCGACGACGAAGAGCGGGCTGGACGCCTGCGCGACCACCTGATGCTGGTGCTGGAGAGCGCCAACAACCAGTTCCGATCACTAAGCCTGGCGGCCGATGTGCGACTACTGATGCAGGAGTTCAAATCCTCCATGCAATCGCTCACCAACCAACAGAAACTGCAGAAGCTACGCAGTGTCGAGATCCTGGATTCCATGGTCGAAAACGTGAACGTTGAGTTTCTCTCCTGTGGCCTGACCGAAGGCCAGGAGAACAGTCTGCTCAACATTATCAGCCAGGCGGTTGAAGCCGGCTTGGAGAATTTCGAACGCGGCGTGGCGGTGGATGAGCAGTTGGCGGCATTGGCCGAGCAGATTAGCGAAAAGCTGCACCAATCCATCGATGTCAAAGAGAAGATCGAGAGCGTTGAGCTTTTTTAGCCTATAAAAAATTACCTGTCATTCTTTACCACTTGGGTAGTTGACGCCCCGCTCAATTAGTGACATCTTTATGACACCAATAATAAGGTGACTGTCATGAACACTACCCTCTCCGATCCGCTTTACTATGATCCCTACCTGCCCAGCATCGTAAAAAGTCCCTACCCGGTCTACCAACGCCTGCGCGAAGAGGCACCGGTGTATTACAACGAGCAGTATGACTTCTACGCCCTCAGCCGCTATGAAGATGTACGGCGGGGGTTGCTCGACAACAAGGTCTTCAGCTCTGCCCGCGGCGGAATTCTGGAGATCATTAAAGCCAACGCCAAACTGCCGCCAGGTACTTTCATTTTTGATGATCCCCCACGCCACACCATCTATCGCACCATCGTCCAGCGCATGTTTACCCCCAGGCGTATGCTCGGCATGGAGGAGAAGGTACGGGCGATCACCGTCGACTGCCTGAACAATCTGGCTGGGCGCGACGAATTCGATTTTATCGCCGACCTCGGCACCCAGGTGCCCATGCGGGTAATCGGCACCCTATTGGGTATCCCCGAAGAGGATTTTCAATCGGTACGCGAACAGGTGGATGCCAAGCTGGCAACCGTGGCCGGCCAACAGATGGATGTCGGCGATGCCCTGGTTATGAATGAGAGCTTCGAGGCCTATATCGATTGGCGGAAACAGAATCCGGCCGATGATGTGATCACTGAACTGCTCGGCGTCGAGTTTACCGACGATCTGGGCGAGAAACGCAAGCTGACCCGCGAAGAGCTGCTCAGCTTTGTGAACATGCTGGCCGGTGCCGGCAACGAGACCACCAATAAATTAATTGGCTGGACCGGAAAAATTCTGGCCGAACACCCCGATCAACGCCGTGCGCTGGTGGAAAACCCGGGCCTCATTCCCGATGCCCTGGAAGAGATTCTCCGTTATGAACCACCCGGCCCACACATTGCGCGCTACGTCACCGAAGATGTCGAATACCAGGGGCAGATCATCCCAGCCGGTAGCACAGTGCTGTTAATTGCCGCCTCTGCCAACCGCGATGCCTCGGTGTTCCCTGACCCGGACCGCTTCGATATTTATCGCGACCGCGCCGCCCACTGTACCTTTGGCTATGGTATTCACACCTGCATAGGCAACGTATTGGCCCGCACCGAAGGGCGCGTGGTTATGGAAGAGCTGTTAAAACGCTACCCCGAGTGGGATATCGATCTGAGCAACGCCCATCTCTTTTCCACCTCCACCGTGCGCGGCTGGGAGACCCTGCCCGCCTACATGAATGCCCGCGGCGCTGAACAGATTAGAGCCCGAGTCAACGCCAATGCCCAGGCCGAAGCGGCAGCGGCGGCCAGTGCCCCGGCCAGTGTCGACGGCGAGTGGAGTGTGGTGGTGAAAGGGCCAACCGGGCCGATGGAGAGCATGCTCTCGCTGCGCTCGGAAGGAGGTCAATTAATGGGTGAACAGACCGGTGATGGCACCACCACCGCACTCGACAGTATCGATTACACAGCGGCCAATGGTGAGATCCTCTGGACCAGTAAAATCAGTAAGCCCATGAAGTTGAAACTGCAATTTAAAGGCTCTGTAACCGGCGACAGCATGAGTGGCAAAGTGAAAGCCGGGTTTATGGGTTCCTTTGCATTTACTGCGAAAAAAGTCCCTGCTTAATTGGCCATACGCCAACCCCGATGTTACTCAGCGTTGGGGTTGGCTTTCTCCGCGCTTATCGGCTTTATGCGAGTTAGATCCTCCGGGTAATCAATATCAGTCACCACACCCGGGTCTGTAACCGCTACCTCGCGATAATTTTTTCGATGTTTTTTTATTACCGCCATGCCGCCTTGCTCCGCCGTCAGTGCGGCCAACTCCGGCCAATAACTTCGACCAAAAATAACGGGGTGGCCGGGTTCACCGCCCTCAACTTGATCCTTCGCAGCAGAACACAAGCCGACGGAAAAGCCTTTTTCCGGCACGCTATAAATTGGCCGTACTATTTTTTCTTTAGCGCAGACGCTGAGTAGTTGTACAAGGGTTTGCGATGTTATCCAGGGCATATCACCCAGAAAAACCGCGGCGGCACTAAAGGGATGAAATTTTTCCTGGGCAAGAATTTGTTGAAAGGCATCGGCAATCGAGGCAGACAGCCCCTGCGCGGCATGGTAACTCCACAAAATGGTAGTCGCTTCCGGTAAGCCCAATTCACGGGGATTATCTTCCGGGCGCAGCACCACACACAATTCGCAAAAGTGTGGGGTAAGCTTGGCGAGTGTTGCCGCCAGTAAGGCCTGCCCGTTGTGAAATTGGGCCAGTCGTTTATCCGCTGTGCCAAACCGCTCTGAAAAACCGGCGGCCATCACCACCGCCAACACGGAATCAGAGCGCGTCACGCCGAATACCGCGTCGCACACGAATAATATCGGCCATGACCGCCAGGGCTATCTCCGCCGGCGTTCGGCTGCCGAGGTTTAAACCAATTGGCATGGTAATGCGGGCAATCTGTTGATCATTTAAACCACCGGAACGGCGCAATCTTGCCGCGCGCGCTTTCGAGGTACGCAGTGAGCCCATTACGCCGATGTAAAAGGCCTCGGTACGGACCGCTTCAATCATGGCCAGGTCGTCAATGCGGGGGTCGTGAGTTAGTGCCACAATGGCGGTGTCGGCGTGGCAGTTATTGGGCTGGCTGATAAACAGCGACGGCATAACCGGCTGCCACTGCACGGCACTGGCGGTTACCTCCGCGCGCACCTCCGGTCGCGGGTCACAAACAATCACCTCAAAGCCCAAGCTTTGCGCGAAATCGGCACAGGCCACACTCACGGGCGAGACGCCGGCAATAATCAACCGGGTGACGGGGCCCACCCGAATAAACGCCAAACCCTGTGCTTCATCCACCATCGCCTTTGGCCCAGGCCCAGGTACCGGCTGCAATTGACACTCACCGTCGGCGAGTGACACCCGTCGGATAAGCGCCCGTTGCCCGACCATGGTGGCGTGCAGTTCGCGCAGCTGTTGAATATTGGCAGAGGTGGGTTGCAGCAGTTCGATCAACACACTGAGTTGGCCATCGCAGGGCAGCTGCACACGTTCACGAACATTATCGGCGCCGCCATAAAGCACCCGCGAACAGGCCTGATTAAATTCCCCAGCCGCTAACCGTTGTAGAAAATCATCCTCCACACAGCCACCGGAGAGCGAGCCGATATGTTCGCCATTGCACAAGGCCGCCATCATGGAACCCGGCTCCCGCGGCGCGGAACCAAAGGTGGACAACACCGTACACAGCCACACTTTTTCGCCCTCTTCCAACCAGGCGATAACACGTTCAACAACTAAAAGATCGAGTGGCTGCATAAGAAGTTTCTTTGAAAATTAAACGGGGCATTGACTGACAGCGGCTACAGACTAGCAACCACCCACTTCGACCACCACGCATTAATATCGTGGCGACACGCAGTAACCAAAAAAGTGAAAAACGGGGCGCTAGTTTAGCGAAAAATGCGATAGCCGTGAACCGGGCCGGTGAGGCGACGTTAATCGTCTCGACCTCTCCGTAGTAACCGTAGCCCTGCTTACTCCGCTAAAAAATTATCAACCGCAACCAGTAATTCATCGTATTCAAATTCGGCAAAACAGCTTACCACCCGCTCGGCCAGCGGGGCGTAACGACTATTCACGCACAATCTTTGCAAATCGGCGATGCGCTTTTCACAGGCAGTGTAATCGATGTTCAGCGACGCTTTAATGGCTGCGAGCAGGGCAGAAACCTGCTCCCGGCTGATTTCCGTTAGCGGTTCGACGCACTGACTATGAGTTGTTTGCGCGATGGCGTTGGCGGGCGACTGCAAAGCCTCGCGCAGTTGTGGCAGACAGCTGTTTACAGCAATAAAGTGTTGAATAAGCCTATCGATGTTCGCCAACTCACTCTGCTTTACAGCGCTCTCAATCGCAGCGGCCGCACTGGCAATCTGTTGCGCCCCCAGGTTTGCCCCCGAGCCTTTTATCTGGTGCGCCAGCTCGGCGAGTTCGTCAAAGGCGTGCTTGCTCTGCAGCTCGATAAAGCGCTCCCCAGACTGCTCATAGAGGTCACAGAAATTATTCACCAGCCGCAACAGCAGTTTTTGGTTGCCATTTAAGCGCAGCACGGCCTCTGCAAAATCAAAACCCGGCAAGTCGGGCAGTGGCAGCTCACCCTGAGCGCTGCATTGTTCAGACATAAACATCATCCTCAGCCAATTTTTACTACGCTTTGCTGGCCAAAAATCACCACTCCCATCGAATGGGCAGCCAAGCTATGCCCCACCCAGCGACGTTTAGTCGAGCCCCCAGATAAACCGGAATTGAGTTGCCGATCGAATAGTCAGTGGCAGGGCGTTACCCGCAGGCACGCCATGCCACTGCCGACAACAACGGCCGGAAAAAGAAACGACCTAAAAAGTATAGAAGAGAATCGTCGCCACCGGCCGCACCGGCGGCGATTGCTCAGGCCGGGCTGTAGCTGGCCGCGTAGTTCCGTAGGGCTTCGGAGAAGACCGCCAGGGCCAGAGCGACATCTTCGGGGATTACCCCTTCATCGGGATGGTGGCTGATCCCCCCCGGGCTGCGCAGGAATAACATTCCCACCGGGCAGATGGCAGCCATGGCCATGGCGTCGTGACCGGCGCCGGAGGGCAGAAACTTGGGCTTCAATTTACGTTGCGAGACCGACTCAATCGCCTCGCCAAAGAGTGACTGGTATTGGTTGTTGCACAGCACCGCTTCGGCACTGTGGGTGTGGTTCCAGGATATCTGCAGCTGGCGACGGGCGACGATGGCTTCGGCGGCGTCGTTGATCGCCTCCAGGGTGAGGTCGCGCACCTTGTCACTCTGACTGCGCACATCCAGGGATAAAATGGCATCACCGGCGATAACATTCACCGCCCCCGGGCGGGCAAACAGCTGCCCCACGGTGGCCACCACATCGCCCTCAATGCGGCGGGCAATCTGCTCCACCGCCACGGTAATCTCCGCCGCCCCGGCCAGCGCATCGCGGCGCAGGTGCATGGGCGTGGTACCTGAGTGGCCGGCCTGGCCGGTGAGGCGGATCTTGGCCCGGCGTGCACCGGCAATACCGGTCACCACGCCCACCGGGAACTCCTCCGCCTCCAGCACCGGCCCCTGTTCAATATGCATCTCCCAGTAGCCGATCACCCGCGTGGGGTCGAGGGCCGCCTGCGAGCACTGCTCGGGATCCAGGCCATAGGCTTTAAGGGCGGAATAGAGAGAGATCTCCTGTTTATCCTGGAGCGTTAACCACTCCGCTTGCCAGCCGCCGGCCAGGGCTTTGGAGCCGATCAGCGTGGTGCCGAAGCGGGTGCCCTCCTCATCGCCAAAGCCGACCACCTCAATGGCAAACGGCAGGCGCTGCCCCGCCTGAGAGAGTTCGCTGACCAGCTCAATGCCGGCCAGCACCCCCAAAATGCCATCGTAGCGCCCGGCGTAAGGGACGGTATCCAGATGCGAGCCGATAATCAGCGCCGGTGCATCCTCGCTAGTGCCCTCATAACGGCCCCACTGATTGCCCACCGGATCAGCCCAGGTGGTCATACCCGCCTCCTCCATCCAACTGGCAACCAGGGCGTTGGCCCGCGCCTGCTCGTTGGAGAGATAGGTGCGCAGGATGCCGTCCGGCAGTGCGGAGATGGCCGCCAGCTGCTCACAGCGCTCCAGTATGCGCCGGCTGGCTTCCAGGTAGTGCTCGCGAATCACCATTTACTAGCTACCGTAGTGATTCATGGCGGCATCGACACCAGCACCGGCCGGGAACCTGTGACCACCCCGGCGCAGCAGACACTCCAGCGCCGCCAGTGTCATCAGTACCGTATCTTTACGGGCGTTATAACCCATGGTGCCGATACGCCAGATCTTGCCATGCAGCGGGCCAAAGGAGGTGCCGATTTCAATGGCGAACTCGCTCAGCATCGCCTTGCGCAGGCCATCGCCATCGACCCCGGCGGGAATGTATACGCCTACAACGTTGGTCATCTTGTGCGCCTGGTCGCCAAACAGCTCCAGATTCATCGCTTTCAATCCGCGCGCCATGGCCTCACCGTGCAGGGTGTGGCGGGCGATAATGGCATCCAACCCCTCCTGCAACACAATGCGGGCACACTCGCGGGCACCGTAGAGCATGGTGGTGGCTTCGGTATGGTGGTTGAGCCGCTCTTCGCCCCAGTAGTCGAGGATCATCGGCAGATCGAAGTAGTTGGAACGGATGCGAGCCCCCTCCCCCTCGTTGTGGTCGTCGGTTTTAATACCCTGCTCGACGTGGTGACGCTTACGGATATGCTCAACAAATTTAGTGCTTAAGGTAATCGGGCCACTGCCAGAGGGGCCACCCAGGCACTTCTGCAAGCCGGCGGAAACGGCGTCCAAACCCCAGGCGTCGGTCTCCAGCGGGTTGCCCACAATCGAGGCAGTGGCATCGGTATAGAGCAGCACGCCATGCTTGGCACAGATCGCGCCCAGCTCTTCCAGAGGTTGCAGCATGGTGGTGGAGGTGTCGCCCTGCACAATCGCCAGCAGGGTCGGCTTCACTTTAATAATCGCCTCTTCGATACTGCTGGCGGTGGCGACCTCTCCCCAGGGTACCTCGATGGTGTGCACCTCGGCCCCACAGCGGGTGGCGATCTCCACCAACAGGTGGCCAAAGCGGCCAAACACGGGAATCAACACCCGTTCACCGGGTGACAGCGCCGATACCAGGCAGGCCTCGATGGCAGCGCGCGAGGTGCCGTCGATCAGTAGCGTCCACTGGTTTTGGGTTTTAAATACCTGGCGGTAGAGCGCCATGGTTTCGCCCATGTAGTCGGTCATGCTGGGGTCGTACTGGCCCACCAACTGCGCCGACATAGCCCGCAACACACGCGGATCGGCATTAATAGGCCCCGGCCCCATCAGCAAACGGGCTGGGGGATTGATCTGGTCGTAATCACTAATCGCAAAAGACATAAATACTCCAAACCACCGCTACAGATACTGGGTGGCTAACTGAAACAACATACGCACCCCGGTAAAACCGAGTACCACGGCAAAAACTTTCTTCAACATAACACCGTCCAGGCGCGCCCCCAGGCTGGTGCCGATCGGGGCAAAGAGCACGGTCAACGGCACAATGGCAATAAAGCCAGGCAGGTTCACCAGGCCGAAGGTGCCAAACGGGGCGGCGGCAGGCGTGGTGCCTTTAATCAGCATCATCAGCGCTCCCGGCAAAGCGATTAACAGGCCAAACGCGGCGGCGGTACCCACCGCCCGGTGGGCCGCCACATTGAGCGCGGTGAGCGTGGGCACCCCCAGGGTGCCACCACCGATACCCACCATTACCGAGAAAAAGCCGATCAAACTGGCGATCAAGCCCTGCCCAGGCAAGGGTGGCAAGCTTTCAGCCAGAGGTTTGGCCTTGGCCCGAAACAGCATATTGAGCGATACCAGCACGGCAATAATGCCAAACAGCAGGCTGAAGAAGTGGCCGTTAACCACCGTCACCAGATAACTGCCAATCACCACGCCCACAATCATGAACGGCGCCCAGCGCTTGAGCAGCAGCCAGTCGACATTGCCCTTCTTCTGGTGAGCACGAATGGAGGAGATAGAAGTGGGGATAATGGTTGCCAGCGAAGTGCCGGTGGCCACCACCATGGCAGAGGCGGCATCCACCCCCAGCCCTTGAAAGACAAAATAGAGCACGGGCACGATAACAATGCCCCCACCAACGCCCAGCAAGCCAGCTAGCACGCCGGCGAATATTCCGGTAAAAATCAGCGCTACCAACACCGGCAGCAGTTCCATCAGATCAGGCACATTGGCCTCCTATTACAGCGGCAAGTGACAACGCTACTCACCAAACGGTCGAAAAGGGTTAAACAGAAATCAGTAAAAGGCAGCGTGGCTGGTTAAACCACCGCGCTCAGTGCAGCACCGTCACTGCGCGGGTCGGTAGCCACCTGCAGCGAGCCATCCTCGGCGAGGATAATGCCGCCGGCGTGGCCCATGGTTTCGCTGCCACTAGGTACCGGCGCCACTTCGTGGCCCATGGCCGTCATCGATTCGGCCAGCTCATCAAAGAGCCCCTGCTCCATCTTAAGATTGGTGCTGGTCTCGCCCCAGGTGCGACCCAACAGCCAGCGGTCGCGGGCAATCGCTTCGTCCAATGGCAAGCCGTGGTAGATATGCCGGGCGAACAGCGCCGCCTGGGTTTGCGGCTGCCCTTCGCCGCCCATGGTGCCGTAGCTGAAACGGCGGCCATCGTTAAGCACGGCCAGGGCTGGGTTGAGGGTGTGCAGGGGTTTGATACCGGGCGCCAGGTGGTTGTGGTGATTGCCGTCGAGCTTGAAACTGACTCCGCGGTTGTTCCACACCAGGCCAGTGCCAGGCAGTACCAAACCACTGCCAAACTCCCAGTAGATACTTTGAATAAACGAGACCAGCGTGCCATCGGCATCCAGCGCGCCCATCCAGACGGTGTCACCCGGTTCAGCGGGTTTGGGCCAGGGGGCGGCGCGGTTGGGCGAGATGGCATCGGCCATCGCCTGCAAACGTGGCTCACCGAGCAGCTCCTGGGCCGCCACCGACATACGGCTGCGGTCGCAGACCAGCTGATCACGCACAATAAATGCCTGCTTGGTGCACTCCACCAGGTGATGCACCCGCTGCAGTTCGCTCCAGCTGGCATCATAGAGGCGATCGTAAAGCGCCAGAATCATCAGCGAGGCGACCCCCTGAGTGGGCGCCACCATGTTGTAGAGCTGCCCCTTGCCGGTGGTTACCATCAACGGGGTTACCAGCTCCGCCTGGTAGGCGGCGAGATCATCCGCCGTAATGGGGCTATCGGCGGCCGCCAGGCCACGGCTCAAGGTCTGGCCGATATCGCCGCGATAGAAATCTTCCAGCTGCAATTGCGAACGATAGAGGTGCTCGATCAGATCGGCCAGCTTGGCGTTACAGAGGGTGTTGCCGGCAGTGAGGGTTTTACCCTGGTCCAGGTAGGTTTCGGCAAAGCCCGTCACCCCATGCAGTGCCTCAAAGGTCTTGGTCGAAGCGGCCACCAGGCTCTCGGTAATTTTGATACCCCCGCGCGCCAACTGCTCGGCTGGCTCCAACAACCGCTGCAACGGCAGGCAACGGCGGCTACCCTGCCACTGCCGGGCCAGATGCCAACCGGCCACCGTACCCGCCAGGGTGATCGCCGCCCGGCCACCGCGGTCGGGGATACCCGACTCCTGGTAGGCTGCCAGGGTCGCTTGGCTACCGGCATAACCACAGGCGTCGATGGCAACAGGGGCCTTACCCGGCTTTTGAATCAGCCAGAAGCCATCGCCACCGAGGCTGTTCATGTGCGGGTATACCACCGCTACGGTGGCGGCGGCGGCGATCATCGCATCGACGGCACTGCCACCCTCTTTAAGAACGCTCAAGCCAACTTCGGCCGCCTGATGATGCGGCGCAGTAAACGCTACGTTGGTCATTTAGTTTGTTATTACCTCTGTCAGTAACGGTTGTAGTGCCTGGGCGGTGTTAATCAGGGCCTGATCAGCACCGGGTAGGGCCAGCAGCGACAATCCCCAGGGGGCGTTTTGATCGGTTAATAGCGGCAGGCTTAGCTGTGGGCTGCCCAGCAAGCCGGCGGGGGCAGTTAAGCCCATCAGTAAGTTGCGATAATTGGCGAGCGCTGCCGCCGGCATTGCCAGCAGCGGTGCTGCCCCCGGGCAGCTCGGCAGAATAACCAGTGAGTCCGGGTTGGGCAGAAAGCGGTCGCGCCAGTCGCGGCAGAATTGTGCCGCCTGTTGTTCGGCTTCAGCCTGCTGTTCGGCCGTGATGGTTTGGCACCAGGCAAATCGATCGGCGATATCATCGGCAAAATGGGGTTGGTGCTCACTCACCCAGGAGCCGTGAGTCTGCCATATCTGGTAGCCCTGCAGTGTTCTGAACAGGGCACTGCTGGTGGCCATCATTTCAGCCGAGAGTATCTCCACCCGCACCCGCTCAAACTGGCCAGCCAGTGCGCTGGCCAAGCACTCAGCGATGGGCTGCCAGAGGGCAAGCCCTTCGGGTAGCAGCAGGCAGAGCTCCGTCATCGGCTGGGCCGTTTGCGGTGGCAGTAACACAGACGCCACCTGGGCCAGGGTGGCCAAATCCCGCGTTAACCATCCGGCGGTATCAAAACGTGGCGCCAGGGGCATGCAGCCCTCTAGGCTGACCAGACCATGGCTCGGGCGCAGGCCATAAAGGCCGTTATAACTGGCCGGCACCCGGATGGAGCCGCCGGTATCAGTACCCAGGCCAATATCCACCACCCCCTTGGCCACCGCCACCGCCGAGCCGCTGCTGGAGCCACCCGGCAGGCGAGTGGGCGCCTTGGGGTTCAGCGGAGTGCCGTAGTGAATATTCACACCATTGAGGCTATAGGCCAGTTCATCGGTGAGGGTCTTACCAACCAGCTGTGCCCCTGCCGCAAGCAGTTGCTGTACGACAGGGGCGGTAGAGTTTGGTGTTGGGTGAGTCGCCAGCCAATCAGGATTCCCCGCCGCCGTGGGTAGGCCGGAGATATCAAACAGATCTTTGACGCCGAGGGTTAATCCCTGCAGTGGCCCGCCGGGAGTGGCAGTAGCCGAGAGCCGCTCGGACGTCTCACACAGATAGACGAATTCAGGAGCGGCGGGCAGCATGGGATGTCGTTCTCGCAGGCAGAAGCCATTGTTTAAAATTCGAGCGGCAGTTTGTCATAACCTGTCCACTTGGTCAAGTTTTAAGATGAACTGGTAGCAGTCGAACCACAGCGCCCTAGCTCAATGAAGCAGAGATGCGATCCACTTCGGCCAACCAGTGCTGCTGTTGCTCAGCAGGCAGAAAGCTTGCCAGAAAGCTGTTCTTCACCAACTGAATTAACTGCGCCGCCGTCGGCTGCAGGGCTTCGGCCACTGCGGCATAGTTGCGATTGAGGTAACCGCCAAAATAGGCCGGGTCGTCGGAGTTGATCATCACCCGCAGGCCTCTATCGAGCAGCGCCAACAGTGGGTGGTCGGCCATATTCGGGTAGACGCACAGGCGCACATTGGAGAGTGGGCAGACGGTGAGCGCCATGTTGTCATCCACCGCGCGGGTCATCAGCGCTTCGCTTTCAGTGATACGCACACCGTGATCGATGCGGTCCACGTGCAGCAGATCAAGCGCCTGTTCGATGTACTCGGCCGGCCCCTCTTCGCCGGCGTGGGCCACACACTTCAACCCCGCCGCCTTGGCTTTAGCGAACACCCGTTGGAACAGCTCCGGTGGGAAGCCGTGTTCAGAGGAGTCCAACCCAACTCCGGCAATCTGCGCCAGGTAGGGTTGTGCCATCGCCCAGGTGGCCAGGGCATCCTCTTCCGGCAGGTGGCGCAGGAAACACATAATCAACTGGTTGCTGATGCCAAGCTCACTCTCGCCTTTGGCCAAAGCGGCGGTGATGCCACCAATTACAGAGCCAAAACTGACGCCGCGGCTAGTGTGGCTTTGTGGGTCAAAGAAGATCTCGGTATGCACTACCCGGTCGGCGGCGCAGCGCTCCAGGTAGGCCCAGGTGAGATCGAAGAAGTCCTGCTCGGTTTGCAGAACATCGGTCGCCTGGTAGTAAAGATCCAAAAAGGATTGCAGGTTGTCGAAATCGTATAGTGCAGCCAACTCATCAGCGGATTGATACGGCAGAGTGACGCCGTTGCGCGCCGCCAGCGCCATCACCATCGCCGGTTCCAACGAACCTTCAATATGTATGTGCAGCTCGGTTTTGGGGAGCTGGGCAATCAAGTCGGAGAGATCAGCCATCACCGCCCCCTACTCTTCACTGCCAGGCACACGGGCTTTATAGGTGGCCCAGTTGTTGAGGATTTCACTCACCACGGTGTTGCCGACGATATAAGCAGATTCCAGTGCCATATCGAGCCCGGCGTAATCTTCACCATCGCCCGTCAAGCTCTCCACGGCGCTCTGCCCCGTCAGCACCGGCATACTGAAATTACTGGCGGTGCGCAGCACCATCAAGCGATCGTAATCGGCGAAACCGGCTCGGTCGAGGTAGAAGAGCGCCTGAGCAGTGCCGGTATCCTCCATACCCGAAGAGACAAATTCGCCCTTATCTTCCGTCCAGTATTTCACCCATTGGTTGGCCCACTCATTCAGTAACTCGCCGTGCCAGAAGGTCATGGCGGAGACGTTGTCGCCCAGCAGTACAAAGGGAGGCTTCTGGGCGTTGGGGAAATCGGTATAGGCGGCACGCAATTCAGCGATGGGCGCCTGGTCTGGCAGCTCAATGTCTTTGGTCAAGCCATAGGCCCAGTGCGCCAGGCCACCGTTGATGTGGAACATTTCACCCTGGTTGGGAGGATTGGGTTTTTGATAGGGACCTTTGGCAAACAGCGCCAGGTAACCCGTGGGCCAATCTTCTGGAATCTCGCGCGCGTCGATTTCGTGGCCCAGGTCACCATCCACCAGGTACTCGGCCCAGGCGGCGGAGCCGATGGAGGCGTCGGCCGGGTCGAAACCGGCGATGCCCGCCACTAACCAGTAGGCGTGGGTCAGATCGAAGCGTGGGTCCAGCCCTAGCGCCATGATGGCGGCGGTGGATTTGGCGGTACCCATGCCGGTCACCATACCCAGCACGCCGGTTTCTGTGTTCATATAGAGATCGTGGTGCGACTGCGGGAAAGCAAATTGGGTATCGAGGCCGGCGCGCTCCTTCCAACGCTGGAATTCACCGGCGGTATCACCGCTGTCGTCGCCAATTTCAAACATGGTAACCACCACCACTTTCACCTCGATGGGCTTGGTGGCCTCTGCCACAGGGGTGGTTGCCTCTGGTTCAGCTGGCTTACCACAGGCAGTCAACAGACCGACCAATAGCGCCACGGCCAGTACCCCATAGCGGTTAAAGAATGTCACCGTTTGTTCTCCTCTCATGTATTGGTTTCCCCCAATTTTTAATTTCATGGTTAAGCTTGGCCATATCGCAAGCAGGCTTGGTGCCAAAGCTGTCTAGTTGGTCAATTTTTTGAATGGTAACGCGGATAGCCCCCTGGCGGACAGACTAGCCGGCTAAGCACGCACCAAGCTAAGGCAAAACAGTCGCACTTTCCACCAGCGGGCACCAATATTATCCTCACGCCCTACAAGCGAATGATTGCCACAGAAGATCGGCCACGAGCCACCCACGGAGAACAGCAATGAGTTTTTACCCTCGCGACCTTATCGGCTACGGCGCCACCACCCCGGCACCCAACTGGCCCAACAATGCCCGCGTCGCCCTGCAGTTTGTTATCAACTACGAGGAGGGAGGGGAAAATTGCATTCTCGATGGCGACCCGGCTTCGGAGCGATTTCTGTCGGAGATTATTGGTGCGGAGGCCTTTGCCGGCCAGCGCCATATGAGCATGGAGTCAATCTACGAGTATGGCAGCCGGGCAGGCTTCTGGCGTCTGTACCGGCTATTCACTGAACGACAGCTGCCGGTGACGGTGTTTGGTGTGGGCCAGGCACTGGCCAAAAATCCGGCTGCGGTGGAGGCGATGCTCAAGGCCGATTGGGAGATCGCCTGTCACGGCTTGAAGTGGACCCACTATCAGGACATGGCAATAGAGCAAGAGCGGGAGATGATGGCCCAGGCCATTGAGCTGCACACCCAGGTCACCGGCAGCAGGCCGCTCGGCTGGTACACCGGTCGCGACAGCCCCAATACCCGTTTATTGGTCGCCGAGTACGGTGGCTTTGCCTACCACTCCGACTCCTACGGCGATGACCTACCCTACTGGTGTTACGATTTTGAAGAGCCGTTATTGACCGTGCCCTATACCCTCGACAGCAACGATATGCGTTTTGCCACGCCCCAGGGTTTTAATGCCGGCGATCAATTCTTTAATTATTTAAAAGACAGTTTTGACTTTTTGTACGAAGAGGGAAAAACCGCGCCGAAGATGTTAAATATCGGCCTGCACTGCCGACTGGTTGGCCGCCCTGGACGGGCGATGGCACTCAAGCGGTTTCTCGATTATGTGCAGCAGCACTCGCAAGTGTGGGTAGCCACCCGTTTGGATATCGCCCGTCACTGGCAAGCGGTACACCCGCCAATATCAGCGTGATTTTTAATAGCAGGCCAATGGATTACACCGTTTGCCACGCAACAGTTAATTAAACCGCCAGCCCCGGACCCTCACTCAGGCGGGGCTATCACCGAACAATATTTCAAGCCGACCATTATCCCCAAATAGCAACGGAAGCGTGTGAATGGTTTGTTACCACTATTTGCTTTTTATTAACGGCTCTTTCTACTATTAACGATTTCTATCTACACAACAGCGAAGTCGCCCGCTGGTATTTAAATCGGCCGGGCTTATCCATTTTCCGTACAGTAAAGAGCACTATCGACTCAGACCAGATTCAGACAACGGGCGAGATAGGAGTGGTCACTCGCTGACCAAACCCGGAACTCGATCAGCGGTAACACCTGGATTCGATTTTAACGACATTCATGTTAGGGATTGCGCACAGTTATTCACCCGCTTTCCCCAAATAGCCGTGCTAATTAGCGCTACACGCAAACAATACAAGTGTTCAAGTTTATGCGCTCATTTCCCGACGTACTCGGCTACCCGAAAATACCAATCAACCGCTTAACTATTTATGGGCAGGTGCGTCCGGTGGGTTTTTTCGCAACTCTTCACGAATATGACTGACCATAAATTTAGTTGCATAGATCACCACGGCGGCAGTGGCAACAACAACAATAATCCCAGACAAAACAACGGTATCAATATACATTTTTGAACCCTCAATTCGATTTGGCTTGCTACTCTTTTACCGGACGCAGCCGGCAATTTTGGAGAAGTCATTCGCCCTCTCCACAGTTTGCAAACTACGCCTTGGCGCCCCCAGGGGCTTGACACATGTCAACCTGTTGTGGTGGGGAGTAGTTACAGTAACTTGGCAATTGATTTAGAGCAGATGGACGCAGGATAGGCGCCCATAGCGTTTGCGAGGAGCCAAGGTTGCTCTGGATAATAACGATAACCGCCGATTGCGGCGCGCAAGTGAAAGCAGAGATTCACAAAAGCGTGACGCATAAGCAGGGGGGCCAGCCAAACAGTGACGGCCCAGAGAGCGTCTATTAGATAATTAGGATTAGTACTTCGATGGCCACATTCTCCCCGCCAGCAACAGACATATGGTCAAAACTGCACAATCTGCCAGGCATCCAAGCCATACAACCACTCGTTGACCGGCTCACGGATTTCAACCTGGATGCCGCTGCCCTGCGTGACATAAGCAGTGAGTGCCGGCAGCTTGCTGTGTGTGTCCACGTCCCCTTCTGCCGCGAAGTATGTAATTTCTGCAATTGCAATATCGTTGTCACCCGCCAATATGGTCTGGCTGCACAGTATGTGGATATGCTCCGGCGTGAAATCCAGTGGTATGGCGAGGCTCTGCATGACACCCCACTCACCCAATCACCGTTAAAACAGCTCTATATTGGTGGCGGCACCCCCACCTTTCTGTTGGCCGATGAGCTGCGCAGGCTGATGAGCGGTATACGTGACCAATTTGGTGTGTCGACTAGCCCCGACCGGGATTATTGTATCGAAATTGACCCGCGCTTCTTCGATTCTGAAATGGCACAACTCATCAAAAGTCTGGGCTTTAATCGTGTTCAATTTGGTCTGGAAGACTTCAACGTGGATGTCCAGCAGGCCACCAACCGTAAATATACCGGCCAAACGGTACAGGATGCGGTCGCAGCCGCCCGTCAGGCTGGTATCAAGCTGATTAGCATCGACCTGCTCTACGGCCTCCCCTACCAAACGCAAGCCAGCTTCGCTGCCACCTTAAAGCAGGTTGCCAGGCTTCAGCCGACACGTGTGTTTATGCGCCACTTTCAGTTCGAGCCGGCGACCTTTCAAACCCAGGCCCAACTCAATGAAGCTGAGATACCTGACTCCAATACACTGGTGAGCCTGCAAAATCTGGCGGCAGAGTTCTGGCTGACCCAAGGCTACGCACCACTCGGCGCTGTTGGGTTTATGCGCAACACCGACCCACTCTATAACGCTGCCGAGCACGGCATTCTGTATAGCTTTCACCGGGGCTACGGCAGCCAACCCTTTGATTTTCAACTGGGAATAGGCCAATCGGCGATCAGCCGTACACCGTCAGCCCTGTGGCAGAATCAGCGCCACCTGCGCGACTACACCAAACAGGTGGTTAAACAGAACCACTCGATTAGCCGGGGGTTGTATCTCAACGAGGATGACCGGGCTCGTCAGTTTGTAGCCGAAAAACTTCTTTGTAATCAAAGTATTAGCAAGAGAGATTTTGAACAGCGGTGGCAGCAGCCATTTGATGATTATTTTGCCGATGAGATGGCAGTGCTGAACTGCCTAAAAACCGATAACATACTGCAAAATGATGCCAACAGCTTTGGGCTGACCGGCTCAGGGCGCTGGTTCGCAGCCGAGCTGGCAGCACTGTTCGATAGCAACTTGGCGCACTAGTTAACCATTCATGCGATAGGGGCGCCATTTAGCCCGCATAACTTGCTTATTAGCTACTTACGATTTACCTTCTTTGAAGGCATGCACTCTCGCCATTTTTTTTGTACACTCTCCCTTTACCGCACCCGCCTAGGATTTTAAAACGCTATGGCCAACAGTAACTACGTTCGCTGCAGCAATTGCGCCGTCAGCAAGTTTTGTCTGCCCCACACCCTATCCGGGGAGGACATCAATCATCTTGAGGGGATTGTCCAGCAGAAACGGGTACTCCACGCCGGCGAAACGCTGTACCACTCAGGCGACCACTTTGATGGCCTGTACGCCATTAGCTCTGGCAGCTTCAAATCAGTTGTGATCGCCACCAACGGCGATAGTCAGATCACAGAATTTGCATTCCCTGGTGAAATTTTGGGTTTTGATGCTTATCACGGCAAAACTCACAACACCTTCGCAGAGGCATTAGAGACCAGCAGCGTCTGCTTTTTACCCCAGGCTCAGCTGGACACCTTGTCACAGAAAGTACCAGCCCTGCAGCAGCAGCTTTATAACCTCTTCTCGGCAGAGATCCAAAGCAACAATGAGTTCCTGTTAATGATGGGCAAACGCTCAGCCGAAGACCGATTGGCCGCTTTGCTCATCAACATCTCCAGCCGCTACTCTCAGCGCGGCTACTCAGCAACCCAGTTCCGCCTTTCCATGTCACGCACTGACATCGCCAATTACCTGGGTCTGACCATAGAAACCGTTAGCCGCCTGATTCGACGCTTCCAAAAAGAGGAGCTCATCGCGGTCAGCCAGCGGGACATCACCATCATCGATTTGGTGGGGTTAAGCGAACTGGCCGGTACTCACTGCACTTACGAACAGGAAGTCGGCTCCCGCTAGCCAGTCATAAGCGCTGCTGCTTACAACTCTTCTGCTCCAGCTCTACCACTACGCTGGGCTGAACCATCAGAGTTGGCCACAGCAGCGTCCATCACTATTTGATCTCAATTTTCTTTTGTGTGGGTGGCAACTCTTGTGCCTTCGGCGCCTGCAAGGTTAACACGCCATTTTCAAACTGAGCGCTGATATCACTCTCCTGCACACCTGGCCCCAAATTGAAGCTGCGCTGGTAGCTACCAAACCGGCGTTCACGTCGAATGATTTTATCGCCCTCTTCCTGCTTCTCGTCACTCTCCATTTTGGCATCCAAGGTTAGCAGGCCATTGTGCACGGTAACGTGAATGTCTTCCTTTTTAACGCCTGGCAGATCAGCACGAATTTCGTAGTGATCTTTTTTATCTTTGATATCTACCCGCGGTGCGAACACTCCGGCAGCGCCTTCCCCGGGGGCAAAGAAAGAGTCGAAGAAGTTATCGATATCCCAAAGTGAATTGCGTGGTACTAAACTCATGGTTACTCCCTCCTGAAATCACTATGCATTGCATTTAGAAAAAGGTTAGAGCGAACTACACACCAAACACTACACTGCCAAATCCCACCTTTTCTCGCTCACCAACCTTTGAGTACAACATGCCCGTTAAGGTACTACTGGGAGACATTATTTTTTTGAGATACGTCAACCATAGCCAATACCAAGTTGGCATATCTAGCCGCACAGTTAATTAAGGCGGGCAATAACTACTCTGCTATCGATTAGAGAGTTGCGGCAGCGGGTAAGCGGTGGTAGCTGGACTATGAAAAATTGGATCCAAACGGAAGCACTCAGCCAACCACTGACAACCAAAGTGCACCACCCAATAAGCAAAAACCACATCACTCAGAAAATGGCCTCCTTGCATAATGCGCGTCAGCCCAACCAAACAACCAAGTGCAAAGCCAAACACATACCAGCGTCTATCACCAAACACCCAGGCCAAGGCTATCGTAAAAAAAGCAATGGCGGCATGACCACTGACGAAGGAGCAGTTAGTATCGCAGGCGCCGGAATAGGTGAGTGGTGCAGTGAAGGGTAAATCACCGCCAAAAATAGTAATATCACCAGGACGTGCTCGCCCAGTGGTGTTGTTTTTTAACAGTGTATTAACAAGCAGGCCAGGCACCAGCAGCAGTGATACAAACAGATAACCAGAAGCCTGCCGAAGTTTATGCCAGTTACTGGCGCCCCGCTTAATAATTAGCTGCCATTGGCTGAGCAGAAGCAGGGCCAACAGAATAAGCAACCAAAGAAAGTGAATTTTAGCGAAAAAGCGGTAGATAAATACCACTTCCGGTTGAGCGGCCAGATTAAAGCCGTGGTGATAAAAGGTGCTACTGACGGACAGATCGATCTCAGGCCACAGAATAAAAACGATCGTTGTTACAAAAAACAAGACCACATCCAAACGCGGTATTAGAGTTCTACTGTTTAGGAACCATTTCTCCATAACCATGAAACCCTCTTAGCCAATAAATATATAAGAGCTTGCCAGATGTAACATGATAATCTTGAATTGTTTCCAATAGTTGAACGTCCATAAATCGTTCTATGAACGGTGCAGCTACTGGGCTGTTGGTCAGAAAAAGAAACTCCTGCCTATCGTTATTTTGCCAATAACTGAAATTATTTTTTAAATCGTAGTAATCCTGAATGTGGCCAGCGTCTTCGTTCCAATAGGCAAAATTATTGCTGCCAGGATAGAGGTAGTAACCGAAATAGGCCAGCAGCTTGCGCGAGTCACTCGCCAGCACGGCTGCGGGATAGTCTGCTTTATAGTGCTGCAAGCGATTGCCGAGCTCATCCCAACCCAGCACGCGTTCATATGGATTATTCTTGGTGGTCGACTCAACGCCAGCCTGCTTTAGTAGCACCGGGTAGTGATAAAAAATCGCCAATAGCAGCCAGTTACAGACAACCGCCACCATCAAAGACTTCGGCCTCTCCCGCAACACAGCGCCGAGCAGCAGCACCGCGCTAATCAGTGCCGGCGCAGCCCAGTTGGCAAAGGCTCGGCTAAACAGCGCCTGCACAGCGATGAGGGTCAACAGGCCAACACCAGGCCACAAAACAACTCTGGCCCACTCCTGCTGATGGATAAGGCTCGCTACCATTCGCCAGTTACGCCACAACAGATAGGCGCTCACCAGGCCCAACAGAAACAGCTGGCTCACCAGAAACTCAAGCAATTTCAGCGGATGAATCAAATTGCCCGACAACTGTGAGATCTCGGCGGTGTGCTGCCAAGAGACCCAATGATTTTGGTAATTCCAATAGACGTTGAGTGAAAACAGCGCAGCGGAGATAAGCACCGCCAGCCAAGGGCCCGCTTGCGACAGTATCGGCCGCCGCTCACGATTGAGTAACAGATAGATAAAAACCGTGAGAGGAAATACTGCGAAATTGTATTTACTCAGCATCCCGCAGCCAGCAAAGAGCCCCACTAAAGCCCAACGATAGAGCGCCCCGGTTTTAAAAGCCCACAACAGCTGCCAAAGGCTGAGCGACCAAAAAAGCAGTAGCACAGAATCCGTGGTAATAAACAGGCTGTAGAAACCCACCAAGGGCATACTGGAAAAGAGCAGGCCGGCGGCGGCACCGCTGTGCCTCCCACCAAAATCAGAACCTATCCGATAGACAACCCAGCTGGTTAGCGTCCAGGCACAGAGTGCAGAAAATTTAATCACCTCTTTGGAGTCACCGGCAATAGAGGTGAACGCCCCAATCAACCAGGCCAACATTGGCGGCTTGGAGTAGTAACCGAGATCCGGGCTTAATGACCAATGGTAGTAGTAGATCTCATCGTAAAATAGGCCAACATAGGGCTGCCAGATAAGGTAACAACGGTAGCAGAATGCCAACAAAAGTAGACTATAGAAGAGTACAACCGGGCTACGCCAGACTGCGCTTAAACCAACGCTCTGCCATACAGAGGCAGGGGTGTGTGGCGTGTTATCAAGCTCCGTCATCGCAAACCATGCCTGTTGAAACTAGAGTTGCCGATACTCCCGGAACCACTCAACAAAGCGCTCCAGGCCCACTTCAATCGGTGTCGCAGGCGTAAAGCCAACCAATGCATGGATACGGTCGATGTTGGCGCAGGTTCGGTAAACATCCCCCGCCTGCATGCCGACATAATTTTTAACGGCAGCACAACCAAGCAGTTGCTCCAACAGTTCGACAAAGTAAGAGAGTTTAACCGGCTTATTATTGCCGATATTAAGTATGCGGTGGGGTGCATTGCCGCCACTGGCCGCGGGGGGTTTTAGCGCAACTTTTACCAGGCCATCGACAATATCATCTATATAGGTAAAGTCGCGATAGAGGTCTCCCTCATTGTAAATATCAATGGGCTTCTTCTGGCGGATGGCCTCGGCAAATTTAAAGTACGCCATATCCGGTCGCCCCATAGGGCCATAGACCGTAAAAAAGCGCAGGCCAGTTGTCGGAATTTGGTAAAGATGGGCATAGCTGTAGGCCAGTGCCTCGTTAGCCTTTTTAGTAGCAGCATACAAACTCACTGGCCGATCAGTCGCCTGCTCCTCAGTGAACATACTTTCGCTACTATTGCCGTAGACTGAACTCGAGGAGGCATACACTAGGTGATCAACAGGGTTGTCTCTGCACGCCTCCAGTATGTTCATAAACCCAACCAGATTGGACTCAGTGTAGGCGTCAGGGTTATCGATTGAATAGCGAACACCCGCCTGGGCCGCTAAATGCACTACCAAATCGAAGTCAAACTCAGGAAACAGTGCTTTGAGGCTAGCACCGTCACTGAGATCCAACCGCCGAAACACGAAATGGCTGTGCTTTTCCAACAACGCCAGGCGGCTTAGCTTCAATTGGCTATCATAATATTCATTAAGGTTATCGATACCCACCACCTTGGCACCGCACCAAAGCAGATACTCGGCCACCCAGTAACCGATAAACCCGGCAACCCCAGTAACGAGTACCGATTTTCCCTTGAAAAATTTTTGTAGTTCGTGCTCAGACATCATGCCAATTATCTGACGATGTGGTTGGAAATAGGCGACCGGCTGGTATCGAAGAACAGCGTTGCTGTAAGAATACCTCATCCACCCTTAAGAAAACTTTAAGGCGAATAGAGAATACTACAGCCTAGTAACACTTTTTTGACAACGACTTTTCGTTACCGAAACAATTCTGTCAAAATAGCATAATAGTATCGCGAGCCAAACAAAGGATGCAGCTGTGAAGGGAGGCAACTTTTGGTCTGGCTCTGTCAAAAATCACGATTAACCCGATATACAATCGCTCGACAGAAGCGCCAGAGGAGTTGAAAGAGCGTCGATGCCCAGTTATGCAACCCTACCCTCTTAACAGCAGTGCTGGGCAAAACCGTTTTCAGTAAAGAATGACCACCAAAAATGCTCAAACAACTCGGCTTCGTTAGCGCTATGCCCGCACACAATTCAACCAAGCAAAGCTGGCCGGGCTTGAACCCATGGAAGTGGTTACTGGGAGCCCTCGTCCTCATCCTTCTACTCCAGGTAGTCGATCACTGGCTCGATTGGGCGACACTGGCAGAGGCGTGGCAGGAGCTGGATAAGCCCAAAGCGATGATCGGCGTGGCGTTGATCATTGCCAGCCATCTGTTGCGTGGCCTGCGCATTCACTGGCTATTGAAAGAGCGGATTAGCAGCCGTTTTCACGTAATGATCAAGCTATCAGCCTGGCACCAATTTACCAATAACCTGCTACCCATGCGCCTCGGCGAGGCGGCCTTCCCTATCTTAATGAAACGCTACTACGGTGTTACAGCGCTGGACTCGGTATCGCAGCTGGTATGGTTGCGCATGCTGGATCTGCTGTTTATGGCGGCGGTGACGACTAGCGTGCTATTGCTTATCAAGCCACTGTTGGGTGTTGCCGCACTGGTTGCAGTCGCTCTGATGCTGGCGCTTGGCGAATGGTTACTGGCCCTGAACCGTCAACACCGGAGTCTGCCGCCGTTGCTGTCGCGTTTTCGCTGGCTGAACACCGCCCTACAAGCACTCCTTCAGCAGGCGCCCCACTCCAACCGGCAACAGCTCCAACTAATCGCCATCACCGCAGCCTCCTGGCTCAGTAAACTGCTGGCGGTCTGTATCGCGATATCACTCTTTTCGTCACTGCCACTGATCCCCTCCCTTGCCGGCGCCATCGCCAGTGAACTGGCCGGCATACTGCCCATCCACGGCATTGCGGGTTCGGGCTCCTTCGAGGCGGCGTTTTATTCGGGTATCAGTTTGGTTGAGGGCTTCAGTGCAGACTGGCTGGCCGTGGCCATCAACGTTCATATCTTTCTTTTCGCAAGCACTACTCTGATGGCGCTCTTCTGCTCGCTTATCCCGGTAGTAACGGCTAAACAACCTGTAGGTGAACATGACTTGTAACAGTGATCCGACGATCGCAGCCTCCCTTCTGGCAGGGCACAGCCTCTCAGTCGTAATCCCCTTTTATAACGAGCAGGGCAACTGCCTGGCCCTACTGGAAGAGTTGCAACAGGCGCTAACAAACCTACCCTGCCCCTGGGAGGTGATCTGCGTCAACGATGGCAGCCGCGACGGTACCCAAGCAGAGTTGAACCAGGCTCGCCAGCAATTGGGCGGCCATGTGGTACTGATTCAGTTTTCCCGCAACTTCGGCCAGAGCGCGGCCATGCAGGCGGGAATCGACAACGCCCGTGGCGATATCATCGTCACCCTGGATGGAGACCGACAAAACGACCCTGCGGATATTCCCGCTATAATTACAGAGCTCATCGGCAAAGATCTGGATATGGTCGCCGGCTGGCGCAAGAACCGCCAAGACAGTGAACTTGATCGCAAGCTCCCATCGCGCATCGCCAATCTGCTAATTCGTAAGGTCACCGGTATCGACATCAAGGACAACGGCTGCAGCCTGAAGGCTTTTCGGGCGAGTGTGATCAAGCAGATCACCCTGATGGGAGAGATGCACCGCTTTATTCCCGCCTGGGTCTCCGGCGTTACCGATCCCTCCCGCATCGGCGAGCTGGCCGTCAACCACCGTGCCCGCACCACCGGCCAATCCAAGTACGGCTTGTCGCGCACCTACCGGGTGATTTTGGACTTGATCGTGGTGCGCTTTTTTATGCGTTTTGCCCGTCGTCCCGGCCACTTCTTCGGCGGTATTGGCATGCTCTCGGGCAGTATCGGTGCACTGATGCTCTTCTACCTGCTGGCCCTGAAGCTTTTCACCGGCGCCGATATCGGCGGTAGACCGTTACTGTTCACCGGCATTTTGTTGGTAATTACCAGTATTCAGTTGATTACCACCGGCATTCTGAGCGAGCTGCAGGCACGCAACAAACCCGTGCACTACCCCACCCGCTCGGCAACGGCCAATGGCGACCGAACCTGGAGCCAGCATGAGCAGTAAGGTAACTGCTCATCTCGACCATAGCCCCTACGCCTGGCTGCTGGCCCCCAGCACGCTAGTGGTAGTGGCATTAATCAGCCTGGTGGGGCTGGCCTTTTGGAGCCCTCTGTTTGATCTCGATGAGGGGGCTTTTTCCGAGGCAACCCGGGAGATGCTCGCCTCCGGTAACTGGGTCTCCACCTACTTGAATGGTGTGCCCCGCTACGACAAGCCAATCCTCATCTATTGGTTTCAAGCCGTCAGTGCGACTCTGTTTGGCATCAACAGCTTTGCCTTCCGGCTGCCCTCTCTGCTGGCTGCCGGCCTCTGGCTATTGGTGATCTACCGCTTTGTGAAGGAGTTTTTCAACACCCGGGCGGCGGCACTAACGGTGTGGATAATGGTCACCACCACCCTGGTGAGTGTGATGGCCAAAGCGGCCACGGCCGATGCTCTACTGAACCTGTTATTAACCACCACCTTTTTTCAGATCTATCGCTTTTGGTCGCAAACCTGCGCCGCACAGGAGGGTGGCCAAGCGCTGAATAGCTGGCCGGCATTGGCCATCATTGGTGGCTTGATGGGCCTTGGCTTCCTCACTAAAGGGCCAGTGGCCGTGGTGTTGCCCCTGGCGACCGCGTTAGCCGCCATGACTTGGCGCAGGGATATTAAAATATGGTTACTGGCCTGCCTGCACCCGGCCAGCTGGCTCACCTTCCTGGTGGTGATTATCCCCTGGCACATCGCGGTCTACCTCGATCAGGGCTGGGACTTCTTCCGGGGCTTCTACCTGGGTCACAACCTGGAGCGATTCAGTAGCACCATGGAGAGCCATGGTGGCAACCCAGCCTACTACCTGCTGCTATTGCCGTTTTTACTGCTGCCCTACACCCGCCAGGCGGTGAAGCTGTTACCGCAGCTGCGCACGCTGAGCTGGCGTGCGCCCGAGCCAATTACCCTCTATTTTGGCTTTTGGTTTTTAATCACCTTTACCATTTTCTCCTTTTCACAAACCCAGCTGCCCCACTACCTGCTGTACGGGCTGGTACCGGTGTTTATCGCCATGGCCGTGCAGTGGAGCAAGAGTGCGGAGTCTGTTAACCGCTGGGATTTGGTCATTGCCTTTATCAGTGCCGTCCTAATCTGTGCCCTGCCGCTGGCGCTAAAGCCGCTTGCCGACAAAGCCGAGGGCTACGACTCCGCCACTGCCGCGCTTGGCTGGGCTGCTTTCGCCAGCCACTACTGGCTGGTAGCGCTAGCCCTGTTGTTGGCTGCGGTTATCGTCCTCAGCCGCAATGCGCACTCATCTGCCCGCCTGCTTATTCTGGCGGGACTGGTAGTGGCGGCCAGCAACTTTGTACTCATGCCCACCATCGTTGCCGGCCAACAGCAGCCAGTGTATGAGCTGGCCAGCATCGCCCGTACCCTGGCGCCGGAGCAGCGCCTGGTGGCCTACAAAGTCAATATGCCGAGCTTCAGTGTCTACAGCCGACGGGTGGTACCCAGAGACGACCCGCAACCGGGGGATACCATCTTCCTGCGCATTGATAAATTGGCGGGATTGCAGCAGGCGTTTCCACAAGCACAACTGCAATTGATTGCTCAGTCCGGCGGTATCGCCCTCTATCGATGGGAATATTAATGTCCAACACCACACACCAGCTCTCTACAGTAGACAGCTACTTTCTAGCCCGAACTGCAGTATGGCGCCAGACCAGTCGCGATGATCCCTGGTTGCTCTGGCTGGCCCTGCTGTTCGCCAGTGTCGGCACCGCCATTGTTACCACAACCAATCAACACACGCTGTTCCTGGCAGGGAATCATTGGGCTCACCAACTACTGCCCGATGCGGCATGGGCAAACATCACCCTGTTCGGCGATGCCATGGTGGCCTTTACCTTGGGACTACTATTCTGCTTCCGCTTTCCCAATTTGGCCTTGGCTGTGTTGGTCGCCGGCCTCTTCGGTGGCCTGGTACTGCAAATCGCCAAGCATTTGCTGGAAATACCGCGACCGCCCAATGTCTTGGACCGCGAACTGTTCCATATTATTGGGCCGGCCTTCCGCAGAAACAGCATGCCCTCTGGCCATACCACCACAATCTTTATGTTGGCGGCACTGCTGTGGCGCTGTGTTCCAGCCACCTGGGTGCGCCTGCTGCTCATTGCCCTGGCCGCGCTGGTTGCCTTCTCGCGCGTTGCCGTCGGTGTACACTGGCCTGCAGATCTCTGCTTTGGCGCGGCGATGGGCCTCTCTGCGGCCTGGCTTGGCCTTAAAGTCACCGACCGTGTCGCTCTTAACAAGCTAACCTACTGGGTCGTTTGTGCCATTCAATTTGCCGTCGCCGTCAATTTATTTAACTTTACCGGTGGCTTCGAACAGACCGCATTGACTGCGAAAACCTTATCGTTGATGGCGATTCTCTATTGGCTGCTCAGTTGGGGGCTGTTTCTATTAGCACCGCGCTGGGTAACCAGAGTCGAAAGCGCTAAAGGGAATACTTAACCCACCCCACCGGCTTTATCCAGCAAAGGGTTATGGGCGTATACTTCACACCAACTCTGCAACTGCTCCCAAACTTCATGCGCCGGCTCTGTTTCGCCGGCCATAAACAGATACGCGGCCAGGCGTAGCAGGGCACTCGCCTCCACCGAGTTATCCAACGCCTGCCAGAGCTCCAGAGCGCTGTATGGGATTACCTGTTTGGAGAATTGAGCCGGCGCCAGCTGGTGCAAGCGCGCGTAATAGTAGGCGAGATATATCTTGTCGATTAACCCGGCCTCCACCTTGAGCGTCGCTCGTTCCAGAACCAGCGCCGCCTGTTTATAGGCATTAACGGCCAACTCCGTTTCACCGGCGAACAGGTAGCTGTCTCCCAGCGCCCCCCAGTTGTCGTGGGTTCCCAAGCTGGCCCCTTGATCGAAGCTCTCCACACTCGCCTTCAAATACCTGGCAGACTTTTTATAGTCACCCAGATAAAAGTAGAGATTGCCGAGGCGTGAATGCGCCAAGTAAGAGCTCGGTTCAATGGCAAGCACCGTTTCGTAGTAATGTTTGGCCTGCTCCAGGTGGTTGCGGCACAGGTACAGAGTGCCGAGGTTGGTTAATGCCAACTCATTGGGTGACAGCTCCACCGCCACCGACATGGCGCTCATCGAGAGATCGACATTGCCAAACAGATAGGCAAACAGACCCAGGTAGTTAAAGGCCTGCCACCAGTCCGGGGCCAAATCCGCCGCCTGCTGTAGCTTGGCGATGGCACTTTCAGCGTATTGGCTGCCGTCGCCCCGGCGAAATCGCTCAAATTCACTGCGCGCCAGATAAGTAAGCGCCATCGGATCCTTGGGCCAGGCGGAACGCAGCCCTTCCAAGGTGGCTACCGCATCAGCGTAACTCCCCTGCAGGCGCTGTAACTCTCCGTTGGCGACCTGCACCCAAAAACCATTGGCATCCATTTGGCTCGCGGAGGCACAGGCCTTATCGGCGCTAGCCAACAACTGCTTTTCATTGCCGTAAATAACACCGTTCACATAGGCAAGGCAGAGTCCAGCCTGAGCCGGCGCATAACCAGGCGCCTCCGCCAAAACCGATTTGAAGTGGTCCTCGGCTCGTTTGAGGTTGATCTCGCTGGCCCGCTTGTCCAATAACACAATGCCGCTTAAGAGATGCTCCTGGGCTCGGAGGGAGAGTAGCCGGGGGAAGCTCTGGCCACGCAGCGCAACCAACAAATTACCGGCAATCTGCTCGGCCGACTTAGCGCTATTCAGGCGCGCCTGATAAACGGAGAGAACATTTGCACCGACAGCCTGCTCCTGGCTCTCAACAAAAAAGAGGGTCTGCACTAACCAAAAGTGGCCCAATCGGCGACCAGAGAGCGTCACCACCGCATCGGTCTGGTAGCGGCTGGCAATATTGAATGATGTGAGGGGGGCACTGACCATGGCCGGGGTGACCACACTGGTGGTGTACTCTGTTGAGAGGATTCCCGCCAGGGCCTGGGCGATACCGAGCAGTTCTGGCTCTGGCACGAACAACACCAGGCTCTTAATGGTTGACCCTCTGGCAATTGAGAGGGTATCCCCGGCCTGCGGTTGTGGCATATAAAGCCAATAGACCAACGAGCCGGCCAGCAGGCTCATTAAAAAAATCAGAGAGAAGACTGTAAGTTGCAGATTGTGGCGGTTTCGTGTGGCCTCAAGCACTGGCTCTCGACCTGTACGCGGCAGCTCCTCTGGTTGCGTTGCGGATCGGCCAATCTCCGCGGGCACCTCAGCCGCTGGCAATTGATCGGCGGTCAGGTAAAGCGTATGTGACTCCACCCCCAGCGCTCGGGCAACCCGCTCCAGAGATTGGATATCAACAGCTTTTTCACGAAAGATGCGGTTAACCAAATCCTTCGGAACCGAGCTACTACCTTCCAGATCGGCAATTTTGGTGGCGAGAGCGGTTTGAGTTTTAAAGCCGGCGTCAGCCAGTGCCTTATCCAGCTTTCTACGAGACGCCCGTATCCCGCGTTGACGCGATCCCTCGACCATTAGGACAACACTCCCTGTTGTGTAGAAAACAGACAAAAAAATCAGCCAGTTATGGCTATTTTTGTGCAATTTTGTCTATTATAACGCTTAAGTCTCGATAACTCTCTACTTATGTCGTTTTCAATACTACGTAATCACCTTAATTTTCCCTAGAGGATAAGATTGCAGGAAATAGCAGTGATGACCGTAGATCAGTTTATTTTGGACAGCCAGACGATCAGCTCCCAAGGGGAACTCTTTAATCGGTTGATGATGGAGCTGGAGGCTCTGGGCTATGATCAAGCCAGTTTCAATCTTTTAACCAACCACGCCGCCCTCGGTAGGCCGGCAATGCGCGCCTGTATTACCAACATCGCCAACCCCTGGTTATCCGACTATGTTCGGGGAGAGTTCGATCATATCGACCCGTTCCACCAACACTGTTTCTATGGTCAAGGGGTACTGACCCTGAACGATTTGAAACGGGCAGAACACCTCACCGCTAATCAGGCCAAGTTTTTGAAACAGACGGAAGTGGCGGGTCTCTACGACCGGATGACCATCGCCCTGCGCGGCGGCAGTGGCACAGTCGCCAGTTTGGATCTCTTCAGCAGCAGCAAGCTGGAACCGATTGCCACGGCCGTAGCGCAGACGATCAATCTGCTGGCGCAGCATTTCTACACCCGCATCTGGCGGCTTTATAGCCGCGTGCTCAATTGGCAAAACCTGGCTCTAACCGACAAAGAGCGTCTGGTATTGGAGTGGTCCGCCCAGGGCCTAACCAAAGCTGAAATCGGGGTACAGATGAATATCTCCTCTCACACCGTCGACTATCACTCCAGAAAGCTGGCAAAGAAACTGGGAGCGCGCAATATAACCGCTGCGGCGGTATCAGCATTGAAGCGAGGGCTTATTCACGTTTGAGCTGTTTAGACTGGGCCAAGGAGGGCCCGGCCGGAACCAGACACCAGGGAGGGTTGCTTGGGATACTGCCCAAAAGACGGAATCACCCCGGTGGCAATCTGACTTATGTTCAGCTCAATGCCAAAACGAAAAAGCCCGGCGCTAATGCCGGGCTTTTTTATAGTGGCGGTGAGGGAGGGGTAAACAGCGGTCGCCCTGCGAGCCAAAGCACTGCTTTGGCAGCTGTTTACGCCGGGCCAAGGAGGGCCCGGCCGGAACCAGACACCAGGGAGGGCTGCTTGGGATACTGCCCAAAAGACGGAATCACCCACGGCAATCTGACTTATGTTCAGCTCGATGCCAAAACGAAAAAGCCCGGCGCTAAGCCGGGCTTTTTTATAGTGGCGGTGAGGGAGGGGTAAACAGCGGTCGCCCTGCGAGCCAAAGCACTGCTTTGGCAGCTGTTTACGCCGGGCCAAGGAGGGCCCGGCCGGAACCAGGCACCAGGGAGGGTTGCTTGGGATACCGCCCAAAAGACGGAATCACCCCGGTGGCAATCTGACTTATGTTCAGCTCGATGCCAAAACGAAAAAGCCCGGCGCTAAGCCGGGCTTTTTTATAGTGGCGGTGAGGGAGGAGTAAACAGCGGTCGCCCTGCGAGCCAAAGCACTGCTTTGGCAGCTGTTTACGCCGGGCCAAGGAGGGCCCGGCCGGAACCAGGCACCAGGGAAGGTTGCTTGGGATACCGCCCAAAAGACGGGATCACCCCGGTGGCAATCTGACTTATGTTCAGCTCGATGCCAAAACGAAAAAGCCCGGCGCTAAGCCGGGCTTTTTTATAGTGGCGGTGAGGGAGGGAGTCGAACCCTCGATGCCTTTCGACATACACACTTTCCAGGCGTGCTCCTTCGGCCACTCGGACACCTCACCAAAATCTGCTTCTGCGCAAGTAACTTCCCTGTCGCTCACCCAGCTCGGCGTCCTGCCTCGCGCTTTACGGCGGAAAGCTGTGCTTTCCCAATTCCCGTAAAGCCCACTCGGACACCTCACCAAAATCTGCTTCTGCGCAAGTAACTTCCCTGTCGCTCACCCAGCTCGGCGTCCTGCCTCGCGCTTTACGGCGGAAAGCTGTGCTTCCCTAATTCCCGTAAAGCCCACTCGGACACCTCACCAAAATCTGTCTGCTCGGGGCAATCTGCTACAGGCCACCTCAGCGAGGGCGCAACTATACGCAAAGAGGACCTTGGAATCAACGTTTGTCGGCAGAAGGGATGGGATAATCCTAAGACTCGGATATCCAAGCAAAAAATCCTCTTATGTCGCATTCTGTTGCTAATATGTATCAGTACTGGCTCGGTTTTTGGGTCTCAGGGATATCCGGCAAGCCGGGCCACGTCACAAGGCCCAGGGTCGAATGCAAATCAACATTTCACGATCCCCGCCGATAGCGTTGAGAGAAGTTCAATTAACCAAAACCGCGAGCAGCTAAGCGGTAACAACATAATCAAAACAGTACTGCGGCACGAGATCGGCTGATAGCGTGCAGGAACGAATGTAACCGAATGCAGATATCACAATGGTTAATTGCAGGAGCGGTAGAACTCTACATTTTACTGCTGCTGCTTTGTCTATTCCTGGTGTTTAACATCCGGAGTCTGCGTAACCTTGTGCGCAAACTGCGGGCGAAGATCAAATCCCTGGTAGAGGAGCTCAACCAGGCACGCCAGGACAACACCCAACTGGTGGCCGAAAATGCCGCCGCCGCATGCGCACCGCAGGCCAAATATCGCGAGCAGTTACAGCAGCAACTAGACCTCACCCAGGCCTTTCACGAAGAGCTGCCCGGCAGCGCCAACATCGAGACCTACCTCGATTCCAAACACCCCATTCAACGCCAGAGTCTTGCCCTTCGCCATGCTCTGCTTTCAGTCGAGCTGGAAGCGCAAGATGATGACGAAAGCATCTACCCCAACTGGGCCACACTGCAAGGCAAGTTGGGTGGCTTGATCAACTACTATAAAGAGATGTTCTCCCGGCTCGCCAAGCGCGATGCCTCACAAGCCCTCGCCCCCAATATCGAACAGTGTTTGGAAGAGCTCATAGTCGAGGCCGCCGGCGGCCGCCGACCAGATAACATGGAGGTGATGCTGGAGCGCTTCCGCAATTTTTCTGGAAAGCGAGACGACGGCACACGTGTCTCCGAGGCTGCCGAATTCGACAAAGCCCAGGACTTAGCCAACCTGCGCACTCTGGCGGCAAAGCAGCAGCGCACCATTAAAGAGTTGCAGACACGCCTGTTATCCATTGGCAGTCCGGAGGAGATGCAGGAGATGGTGACCGAACTATCCTCGCAACTGCAGCGACAGGGGCAGTATCTGAAAGAGTCGGAGAGCTGTATCCGGTTACTGGAAGAAGAACTGGAGTTAGCCAACTCTAAAATAGAACAGCTCAAACACCAGCGACGTGCCGCGGCCCTGGAGCCAGGCAGTTTAACCAAATCAGAACGGCAACAGCTGGTCAACCAAAATGAGCAACTGCGCAAACTGGTCCGCCAGCAGGAAGCAGAAATTGAGCAACTGCTGGCCCAGTTACACCTGGGCGAAAATTAGCGGTTGTCACAGCCGGTGAGCCACTGTGAAAAAGCGTGGGAAATAGACATATTTGTGGCGAACGGGGTATAGTTACCCGCCTGATTTGACCCGGAACCCAAGGTACTCCAGCCCTGCTGTTTATGCCGGCTTGAACCACTGTTCTCAGATCAGTCCAGCGTTTCGCCCACCGTCCATTGAGCGCAGATTAATCGAGCCCCAATAGTTATTTCGGAATCTCCCCACCCTATGGATAAACCTGCAAAATCGGACTACTGGGCCCTCCCCCAACGCCAGTTTTATTTTCGAACGCTGATTATCTTTTCTGTTGTCGGCACGCTGATCTCCTATCGCTCCTGGCCGGAGTTCGATCTGTTATCGGTGTCGCTCTCGGTCATCATGCTTATCTATCTGGCCCTCTCCGGCCTCTTTGCCAAACGGCTGCTGGCCGGCAAAGAGCTCCTGCTGGAGCGCGGACTGGGTTGGACCGACTCCACCCTAATCGGCGCCAGTTTGTGTCTGGTCGATTTTCAGATTCTACCCACGGTGCTGTTTGCCACTATTATTCAGTTCAATGCCGCCATGCACGGCGGTAGCCGGAAGTGGCTGGAAGATAACCTGGCATTTATCTTCGGTGCTGGACTGGGGGCCTTCGTCTATACCCCGGTGTGGGTACTAACCAGCAGCGTGAATGTCTCCGCCACCAGCCTGATTGGCGTGTGCGTTTATATTGTGCTGAGCGGCCTCTATATGAATATGCGCAACCGCTCGCTCAGCCAACAGGTGGAGCTGCAAAAAGAGCAGTTGGAACGCAGTAAAACCCGCGCCTTTCGCCTCTCCCGCTACCTTTCTCCCACCGTCTGGCAAGCCGTCAGCTCCGAAAACGACAAGATGCTACAAACTGATCGTAAGCGATTGACGATCTTTTTCTCCGATATCCAGGGCTTTACCGCCCTCTCTGAAGAGCTGGAAGCGGAAACGCTGGCGGCGCTGCTCAACACTTACCTGACGGAGATGACCAAAATCATCGCTCACTATGGCGGCACCGTGGATAAGTTTATGGGTGACGGCATCATGGTGATCTTTGGCGATAACGAAACCCGGGGTGCCAAAGCAGACTGCCTGCGTTGCGTCACCATGGCGCTGGCCATGCGCAAGCGCATGAAGGTGCTACAGAACCATTGGCTGGCCCAGGGTATCAAGCGCAAGCTGGAGATCCGCATGGGTATCAACACCGGCTTCTGTACCGTCGGTACCTTCGGCGCCAAGGCCTACTACCAGGACTACACCGTGCTCGGCACCCACGTTAACCTCGCCAGCCGCCTGGAATCGGCCGCCTCACCCGGTGAGATTCTGCTCTCCCACGAATCCTGGGCGCTGGTGAAAGACACCATCCTCTGCACCAACAAAGGTATGGTCAAAGCCAAGGGTTTCAGCTACCCCATTGAGGTTTATCAGGTAATCGATCTGCGCAAAAACCTGGGCGGAGAGCAGAGCTATCTGGAGACCAGCCTGGAGGGCTTCTCCATGCAGCTCGACCTCGACAAGGTCCGCAACTACGATCGCGATCGGGTGATGGACGATCTGGAAAAGGCGCTCGAATCCCTGCGCGACCGCATGTACTAAACGGGTTTCGGCACGACTACCGGTGCGCCTATTGGCGCACTAGACGGAGCGGGGCTGGGCGGGTGTTGTCACTGCTGCGATAGGGGTTGATATCCAGGCCCCCGCGGCGGGTATAGCGGGCATAAACTGAGAGTTCAGTAGGCCGCAGGCGATCGCGAATCTCCAGAAAGAAGCGCTCCACACACTGCTCGTGAAAATCCTGATGCTCTCGGAAAGAGACGATAAACGCCAGCAGCGACTCCCGATCAATAGCCGGCCCAGTGTAACTGAGCCACAGGCTGGCCCAATCCGGCTGGCCGGTGACCGGGCAGTTGGTCTTCAACAGGTGGCTCACCAGCGACTCACTCACCACCTCGGCCCGCGCCGAATCGAGCCGCAAAAGTGCCGGCTCAGGATGATAGTGCTCGATAGTGACCGGTAGCTCATCCAGGCAGAAGGCCCCCTCAAAGCGCCCCTTTTGGTAATACTCCTCGGCCTCCGTTAAGGTCATCAGCCGCACAGCAACCGGCGCGCCTGTCGCTTGCGTCAGGTCTTTTTCCATCGTGGCCGCCACCGAGGACCAATCAGCGAACTGGGTCTGGTTAAAGGAGTTGCAATAGAGCTTGAGCGATTTCGACTCCACAATGTTGGCGGAGTCGATGGGCACAGCCAGTTCCGCCACCGCCACCTGCGGCAGCCCCTGGCTATTGAGCCAGGAGAGCTCCCAGGCGGTCCACAGGTCGACCCCATAAAAAGGCAATGGCTCACCAATCCCCAGCGACTGCCGGGCTGTCGCCCGGGGGATGGGATAGAGCAGCCTGGCGTCGTAGAGAGAGGCGTACTCGGTCTCTTTGCCCAAGCCGCTGCCCGCCGGAGTGTGATGATCAACAGCCATATCAGCCCCGCAACCGAGTGCCACTGTTCAGCAGGTAGAGGGCATAGCTGAACAACAGCACGATAAACACCCCAATGCCCGCAAAGGCCAAACCAATATTGATATCCGAGATGCCCAAAAAGCCGTAGCGAAAGGCGTTCACCATATAGAGCACCGGGTTGAGCATCGACACCTTCTGCCAAAACCCGGGCAAAAGGCTAATCGAGTAGAAGACACCACCCAGATAGGTTAATGGTGTTAACACAAAGGTCGGCACAATACTGATGTCATCAAACGAATTGGCAAATACCGCGTTAATAAAGCCCGCCGTGGAAAACAGCACTGAGGTTAAAAAGACAATGGCGAAAGTGACGAAATAGCTGTGAATATGCAGATCGGTAAAAAACATCGATACCAGCGAGACAATCAGCCCAATCATTAAGCCGCGCACCACACCACCCAGAATGTAGCCCAGCAAAATCAGGATATTGGGCGTCGGAGAGACCAGCAACTCTTCGACAAAACTCTGAAATTTGGCGCTGTAGAAAGAGCTGACCACATTGGCGTAGGAGTTGGTGATAACTGCCATCATAATCAGCCCGGGCACCACAAACGACATGTAATCAAAGCCATCCATCTGGCCGATGCGGGAACCGATTAAAGCACCGAAAATAACAAAGTAGAGACTCATGGTGATCACCGGCGGCAACAGGGTCTGCACCCAGATACGCATAAAGCGCCGCACCTCTTTGCGCAGTATCGTCCAGAAGGCGATTAACTGTTCTTGCCAGCTCATGCGGCACCTCCCTGCTGACGCGCTTTGTTGTCATTCACCAGGTGGACAAACAACTCCTCAAGCCGATTCGCTTTATTGCGCATACTCAACACTTCAATCTGTTGCTCAGAGAGACAGGCAAACACCTCATTCAGCGACTGCCCCTTTTCGATATCGATTTCAAAACTGTGGTTGTCGATACGCTTGGCGGTAAAGCCATTCAACTGTATGGACTCCGCCAGACCGGTACGCGTATCAAACACAAAGGTCTCCCGGTTGAGCTGCTTCAACAGCGCCTTAATGCTGGTGTTCTCCACCAGGTGGCCATGGTCAATAATCGCCACGTTACGGCACAGGCTTTCGGCCTCTTCCAGGTAGTGGGTGGTGAGAATAATAGTGGTGCCGCGGGCGTTGATCTCCTGCAAAAAGGACCACATGGTGCGCCGCAGCTCAATATCGACCCCCGCCGTCGGCTCATCCAGAATCAGCAGCTTGGGCTCGTGCACCAGAGCCCGCGCAATCATCAGACGCCGCTTCATACCACCGGAGAGCAAGCGCGCCTGGTTGAAGCGCTTGTCCCACAAGCCTAACTGCACCAGGTACTTTTCAGCCGACTTCTTGGCTTCGTGGCGCGGTATGCCGTAGTAACCCGCCTGGTTGACGACTATGTCAAACACCCGCTCAAACTGGCTAAAATTGAACTCCTGCGGTACCACCCCCAGCATCTTCTTGGCCAGGGCTGGCTGCTGATCAATATCGTGGCCAAAAACACTGACTGACCCCGCCGTCTTTTTTACCAGCGAGCAGATAATGCCAATAGTGGTCGATTTACCGGCGCCGTTAGGACCCAACAGGGCAAAGAAGTCGCCCTGGGCCACCTCCAGGGTAATACCCTTGAGTGCGGTAAAGCCATTGGCGTAGGTTTTGTGCAGGTCAGACAGTTTTAGAGCAGAGGCCATAACATTGATAAGAGGTTGTGAAGTCATAGATGAACCGCACGCCCGATGGCCACACAAACCAAAAAAGTACCACTGAAGCGGCAGACGATTAGTTTAGGTGGCTGGGATCTATCTTCGGATGGAATCACCGCAAGCAGGCTCAAGCCCGAACAGCAGGACAGACGTGCAATGAACGCCATGATAACAAATATGCCGCGCGCTATGGGTAAATTTACTGGAAACGATCGCTCAAAATATTTCAACCAATTAGGTGATCTGCTTCACAGTGCCGGCGACAAGTGGTCACAGAATGGCGATCATCTCCCAAAGTCATGAGATGCGCCTGCTTTCCGGCCAGGAATTGCACTAAGCTCGGCCCCTACCCGATTTCGTATGAATTGCAGTAATAGAGGAACACGCTGAGCGCCATGGCATTGGACTCCTTCGATGTAAAACAGATGAAGCTGCTATTGGCCCTGCTCGAGGAAGGCAACCTTACCCGCGTTGCCAATAAGCTCGATGTCAGCCAGCAAGCTGTTAGCGAACAGCTAAAGAAACTGCGTATCACCTTTAACGACAAACTCTTTGTGCGCGCCAAAAATGGCGTTTTACCCACCCCTTTCGCCGAACAGTTGGGCTTGGTTCTACGGGAAGTGCTCGGCCAACTGGAACATGTGGGAACTCCCCAGGCCTTTGATCCAGCCACCGCCAGCAATAGTTTCACCATTGCCGCCAGTGATTACGCACAACAGGTGCTGCTGGTGGACCTGGTGAAAATTCTAAAGAGCGAAGCGCCGCACCTGCGCCTGACGATCAAATCCCTGGCGACCAACGATCTCGAAAGAGCCCTGGCTCAAGGTCAATTTGACCTCTGCCTGTGTGATGCAGCCCTTGCCCCAACCGGCCTAGCATCCGTAAGCCTTTTGCACGAGCAATACGTGTGTGTCACCAGCAAACGCAACCCCGCTACCCGCCCAGGCACCGACAACTCCCCCCTGTTAAATCGCCCGCCGGTGATCGTGAGCGAGCCCCAGGATCGCTTTGCCCGGGTCTGCGAGCAGTGGTTCCAGGGCATTAACAACGGCCATCAACCGCCACTGCTGGTGCCATCGGTCAGCCTAGCCCCAGCCTACATCGCTGCCAACGACGGCGTCGCCCTGCTCCCCTCGCGCCTACTACCTGATGATCGACTCCAGAAACTTCCCGCCGACAACCTGCCCGACGGATTCGAACTGGTCGCCGTATGGCACGACCGGGCATCACATGCCCCACTTCATCAGTGGCTGTTAGCTCATCTGCAGGGCATAGCCGCCCACAAAACACACCAACCTCTGTCCGCCTCAGCCTAGTTTCCTGGCCGCCAACCCGGCAGTACTCCACCCGGCCGCTAGTGTGGTTGGGTGAACCCTCAAAGTTCCTGAGCCGAAACCAAAATCACGAAGCGGACATTGTCTGGCGACAACTGGGCAGAGGCACTTTAGCACGGCGCAGCCGCCCGCAGGGTGAGCGCCAGGGAGGGCGCGAATGCAACGAGACGGTCGACGTTTTCCGCTGTCCGAGCTGGCAAGACCGCCAAACAGCGCGCCGAAAGTTCAAAAAGTGGAGTTTTACAATAAGAAGTTGGAGCGGGACTGACGGGCAGGAAGCCCGTAAGCACGGCACAGCCGCCTGCAGGGTGAGCGCCAGGGAGGGCGCGAATGCAACGAGACGGTCGACGTTTTCCGCTGTCCGAGCTGGCAAGACCGCC
>NZ_JAWMQR010000013.1:0-134248 GCF_033283405.1 Halioxenophilus sp. WMMB6 | reverse complement strand
CTTAAAAGCTCAGCTCTTAAGCCCGTTGCAGCTTCCTTTCTGACCCCAACCTTAAGGCCGATTCAGAACCCCTGCTCCAACGTAGGGATGCGCATTATACGCATCTAAAACCCTTGTGCAAGCTTTTGTTTTGGAAAGTTTTTCCGGCGTGACGCAAGCCCATCGGGACGTTGCAACACACAAAACCTCAGCTCACTTCGCCTGGTGAAATACAGCCCCCAAGCGAGGGCGCGAACTATACGAAAGGCCATTCCCATTGGCAAGTAAAATTTGGCCTTAAATAAAATTAGTACTCAAGCACAAATAGATGCGCTTTTTTCTTGCCCAGCTTGACTAAAAAGTAGCTCCCGAATCGGGAGAAATCCTGAGCAAAAGTTTCGCCGGAAGCGAGGTTGTCCACTTCACTTTTAGCGACGCCATTCACCCATACAGCACTTCGACCGAGCGCATCCTTCACTTCCCGCCCTGCTTTTACCATACCGCACTCAGTCAACAAGGTGGTCAACGGTTTGTTCGCCACCTCCGGATAGCTGACAGTGGTCGTCGGCAAGCCATCCAGGGCCAGCTGCTCCAGATCACCCTCATCCAACTGATCACTATTACCACTGAATAGCGCTTCCGTAATACGCTCTGCAGCTACCAAGCCCGCCTCGCCATGAACCAATCGCGTGACCTCTTTAGCCAGCAGCGCCTGCGCCTGAGGCCGCCCTTCGCGCTTGGCATCTTCGGCCTCAACCGCGTCAATCTGTTCTACCGGCAAAAAGGTGAAGTACTTCAGGAATTTGTATACATCTGCGTCGGCGGTGTTTATCCAGAACTGGTAAAACATGTAAGGCGAGGTCTTTTTCGGGCTGAGCCAGATAGTGCCTGATTCAGTCTTGCCGAACTTAGTCCCATCGGATTTGGTCACCAGCGGCAGGGTCAGCCCGAACACCTGCCCACCATATAATTTTCGAGCCAGGTCAACACCACCCACTATATTGCCCCACTGATCGGAGCCGCCAATCTGCAAGGTGCAATTGTGCCGGTGGTACAACTCGGCGAAATCATAGCTCTGCAGCAGCATGTAGGTAAATTCGGTGTAAGAGATACCCGCCCCCTCCCGTTCCAAACGCTGCTTGACCGACTCCTTGTTAATCATGTTATTAACAGAGAAGTGCTTACCCACGTCACGCAAAAAATCGATCAGGTTGAGCTCGCCCACCCAGTCCAGATTGTTGACCACCTCAGCCTTGACAGCACTCTCCTCAAAATCCACAAACTGCGCTACTTGCTGCCTGATCTTGCCGGCCCACTCAGCGACAATATCGGCCGTATTTAGCTTTCGCTCCTGCGCCTTGAAACTTGGATCGCCAATCAGTCCTGTGGCACCTCCAACCAGCGCAATCGGTTTATGACCGGCCAGTTGAAAACGCTTCAGCGTCAATAACGGCACAAGGCTGCCTATATGCAGGCTATCGGCGGTAGGGTCAAAGCCACAATAGAGCGTTCGACCACCAGCCACCAGGTGCTCAGCAAGCTGATCCTCGCCGGTCATTTGGTTAAGCAGCCCCCGGGCTTGCAGATCTTCAAGTAAATTGAATTGGCCGGACATCATTGCGTACTCGATACACTAAGGAAAAAACGTGATTTGGACTGAAAATTGCGGGCGGAACCATACCGAATTATCAAATAAAAACAAGTTTCTCAGTTTGAGGAGGATTCCGTCTTATGAGTCACAGAATTAGATGTAATAACGTAATTTTTCTGTTATAAACGAAAAACTCGTACTACAATTTTACTCACTTGTTAAGAAACTGCTGTAAGTGTCTGATAAGACAATGAAAAGTTTTATTGATTCATGCTGGATACATTTTCCGAAGAGCCACCTGCTTGTCACAAGCGGGCTGACGGTCTGCCTTTCCGCAACCCTTGCCCTCTGGCCATCCAAACACGCCGAGGCCATTCGCAGTCTTAACTTCGAAGACGCCAGCGCGCTACCCGAACAAAACCTCTTAAGCCCTTCCGGCCAAGAACTCAGCACCAACTTGGAGAGTTTAAACAGCTCCACACAGGATGCGAACGCCATTTTGGTGCCTGAAGTCGAACAGGCGATCGCCGTTGAAAACAGTGAACTGAACTCCACCCCCGTGCCTAGCCTGCCGTGGCAGGAAGTTACCGTTAAATCTGGCGATAACCTCACTCTGATATTCCACCGCGCCGGCCTTAGTGACCGGGAGGTTTACCTGTTTGTGAGCGGCAGCGAACAAGCCAAGGAGCTTACCAAGCTGCGCCCAGGTGAGACCCTGGAGATGCAAATTAACGCCGATCAGCACCTAGCCTCCCTGCGTTATCAGCCCAACCGCCTGGTGACTCACACCTTCGACCGCCAGGAACAGGGCTTCGACTTTAACGAGCTGGTGCGCACGCCCGAGACCCAGTCCGTTTTCCGTACCGCGACGATTGATAGTTCCCTGTTCCTGGCAGGCACGAAAGCCGGCATGGACGATGGCATGATTATGGAAACCGCCAATATTTTTGGCTGGGATATCGACTTTGTACTCGATATCCGCCAAGGCGACAGCTTCAAGGTCCTCTACGAGGAGCAGTACCTGGACGGGGAAAAATTCGCCAACGGCAATATTCTGGCCGCTGAATTTATCAATCAAGGTAAGACCTACCGCGCGGTTCGCTACACCGACAGCAAAGGCGACAGCCAGTACTTCACACCCGATGGCCAGTCTATGCGCAAGGAGTTTCTGCGTACGCCAGTCGATTTCGCGCGCATCAGCTCACCTTTTAACCTGAACCGCAAGCACCCGGTACTGAACACCATTCGCGCCCATAAAGGCACAGACTACGCTGCTCCCACCGGCACTCCTATTCGTGCCGTAGGCGATGGCAAGGTGATCTTTGCCGGTCGCAACGGCGGCTATGGCAACGTAGTCACCATCCAACACGGACAAACCTACCAAACCCGCTACGCCCACATGAGCAAATTCCAACGCGGCGTTCGTCAAGGTACCAGCGTGAAACAGGGCCAAATTATCGGCTATGTTGGATCTACCGGTCTGGCCACCGGCCCACACCTACACTACGAATTCTATGTTAACGGCGCGGTCCGCAACCCCGTTACCGTCGCGCTCCCCAAAGCAAAATCGGTCCCCGAAGCAGAAATGCTCCGTTTTGCACAGCAAACTCAGCCGCTGCTGGCCGAACTCGGCTACATGGCCAACACACAGCTTGCCTTAAAAGACGATTTTGAAAGCGTGCAATGACTAGGGAACTGTACGTCGGGCTTATGTCCGGCACCAGCATCGATAGCATCGATGCTGCCCTGGTCGAAATTTCCGAGCATCAAACTCAACTACTGAGTGCACTCAGCTATCCCCTGCAACAGCCCCTGAAGCAGCAACTACTCACCCTCTGCCACGACCAGCAGGTGGACATCGACCTGTTCGGCGCCTGTGACCGCCAACTGGCCCAACACTTTGCCAGCGCCAGCAACAGCCTGCTAACACAAGCGGGTGTCGATGCAGCCGAAGTGAAAGCCATTGGCAGTCACGGCCAAACGATACGACATCGGCCCAGCGGCAGCCACGGCGGCCCGTTCACTCTGCAGATTGGCGATCCGAATATCATCGCTTTGTGCACTGGCATCGATACCGTTGCCGATTTTCGCCGTATGGACATGGCCGGTGGCGGTCAAGCGGCACCACTGGCGCCCATCTTCCATCAGGCATTTTTTCAGAGCCGCGAACAAAACCGGACGCTGATCAACATCGGCGGTATGAGCAACGTTACCTGGCTGCCCCGCACCGGCGATATTCGAGGCTTTGATCTTGGCCCAGGCAACGCCTTGATGGATGCCTGGATTGATCAGCATAGACAACAGCCTTTTGATCGGGATGGCCAGTGGGCCGCCTCCGGAACCGTCATTAGCGAACTACTCGATCGCCTGTTGTCACACCCATTCTTCAGCCTACCCGCACCCAAAAGTACTGGCCGAGAAGATTTTCACCTCGGCTGGCTGAATGAGCTTTTGGCAGCACTACCCACCACCCCCAGACCGGCAGATGTGCAGGCAACTCTGCTGGAGCTGACTGCACAATCGATTGTGGCGGGTATCAAGGGGGAGTTTCTTGGGGAGGCGGTATTTATCTGTGGTGGCGGTGCCCACAACCGCACCTTGCTGGAACGACTGAGTCAGCTGCTGGCACCGGTACCGGTAACCACAACCAATGATCTTGGCATTGCGCCCGACTGGGTGGAGGCCTGTGGCTTTGCCTGGCTCGCTCATCGACGTCTGGCTGGCCTGGCCGGCAACCACCCTGCAGTGACCGGCGCCGACCAATTTCTGGTGTTAGGTGGCGTTTACTTGGGCAACGCCACTAAAAATTGACGTAGTGCTCTTCGTTAAGCAGCCGGTTTATCTCCGCTGGGCCAAAGGGCACAGTATCGACGAAAGGCACCAACCCCTCCCGTGGCTCGCCCAAATCAGCCAAGCGTGTTTCACAAACCCGAATATCGACGATATTAAACGCTGTGAGCCGTGCCGCCAAATCCACAAGATGCTTGTTTTGCTGATAATTACTGCGTAGGAAAATAGCCACTTCCGGCCCATGCAGCACCATAACCACCGGCTCGTACTCACCGATTTCAGACTCCATGGCAAACAGCTGCTCGATTTTCAACAACAGCTGCTCAAGCTCTGCCGGGGAGTCGGAATTGACCCCGGCCAGCCAGTGTTGACCAGCAAACAGCGTTACCGCGGGGAGCTCTTCCTGAGCATAGCTGCGGGGAGCCAGCCAACACAGCGTAAAGAGCCCCAATAACAGAGCCCCATAGCGAAGTGGAAGAATATTAGATAGAGAAGGAAGCACCACAGCCACAAGTACTGGCGGCATTGGGGTTGGTTACCACAAAGCGAGAGCCTGCCAATCCTTGCTCATAGTCGACCGTAGCGCCGCTTAAGAAGGGGTAGCTGAGCGCATCAACCACTACGCCCACACCATCGACCTGCACGATGGAGTCATCGTCGGCGACTTTTTCATCGAAGGTAAAGCCGTACTGGAAGCCGGAACAACCGCCACCAGTGACATAAACTCGCAATTTGAGGTCAGCGTTGCCTTCATCTTCAATAAGTTCGCGCACCTTACCGACAGCATTGGCGGTAACGTGAAGAAGCTGGTTACTGCCAACATCCTGGAACTGCACACCTGACGCCATGCTTACCTCAAATAAAAACGAAAAGACTATGCATTAATGGGTTTGGCATCGACGCTTTTCAAGTCCGCGGGCTCCGGCATAGGCTTCAGCTTGGTAACGGGACCACTGCGGCCCTGCGGCTCTGCCCCTTCTGTTACCTTGCTGAACACCAAATTTCCATTCACCTGCGCACCCTTCACCATTTCGATCAGGTTGTAGTGTACGTTACCGTCCACCACTGCGCGCGCTGCCAGCTCAATATGCTCGCTGGAGTAGACATCGCCACTCACCTTGCCGTTGATGATTATGGTCGGCACGCGAATCTCGCCGTGCACTTCACCGCTTTCCAGCAGGCGCAGATTGGCTTTACTGCCCGCCGCCGCCAGAATATTACCACTGACCTTACCTTCGACCACAAGATTGCCGCTGAACACCATATCACCAACAATTTCGGTATTTTTTGAAATCAGGGTGGTAGTGCCAGGAGAACCGCTCGTGGTTTCTGAAACTTTTTTACCGCCAAACATGATTATAACTCCTGCACATGCCAGTCAATTTTTTCGGAAATGCTGCCCAGCTTCGAGGCGCTCGCCTCAAGCTCCAGTCTCTGGGGCTCAAAGCCCTCAGGCAACAGCATTTCTCCCTCAATGGTTTGAAAGTACTTAAACCTAAGTTTAATACCGTCTGAGTCAATCTGCTCAGATAAATCCTGAATATGCAAAGTCTTCGCTCGGCCGTCGAGGCGCCCAACAATATCGACCGACAAATTGCCGCTCACCAGATTGTGATTCGCAGCCACCTGTTGCACCACCACACGATAGTGAATGCGCCTTGGTTCGGTGGTGGCAAACAGCTCCACCTTACCAATGCCCAAACCCTGCTGTGTGCTGCTTGGATCCATCAACCCTCGATAAAAACTGATTTCCTGTTCCAATTCCGTGATGTGCGTCTGTAGTCGTAAAATTTCCTGCCGAACATCCTGCGCCGCCATCTTGTCGATGTCGGAGCTCATCCGAAAATTGGTTACCTGCTGACGCAGAGATTCGGCATCCGCCTCAAACTGGCTCAGCTCCACTTCCAGATTCTGGTTGAGTAACTCAAGATCCTGAATGCGGGCACGGGTGTAGACACTGGTGGTGAAGCTGGCGATGGCGATAGTCACCAGGATGCTCAGCACCCACCCCAATAACATTAATGGCGTGCGCCAAGGCCGGTGCGGAACAACCACCATGCGCGCGGAGGAGGCCGATTTTTGGTCAGCCATATTCAATCGAACAACGTCTCACAAGCAAATTTAATCAAACCAACCATTCCACTAAGGTAACAGGGCTGCTGCGCGCAGGCCCAGGGTCTCTTCAAAACCAAACATAATGTTCATGTTCTGTACCGCCTGACCGGAGGCCCCTTTGGTAAGGTTGTCGATGACCGACATAACCACCAACGTATCCCGACCCTGCGGCTGTGCCAGGGCAATGCGACAGATATTGGAACTCTTCACACTGCGTGTCTCGGGGTGCGAACCTTTAGGCAACACATCAACAAAAGGTTCATTGGCGTAGCGCGCCTCAAACAGCGCCTGCACATCGGTCGCCGAGTCGAGCAGGGTGGCATAGGCGGTGACGTGAATGCCGCGAATCATCGGCAACAGATGGGGCACAAAGGTGACCTGCGCTGGCGCCGCACCTTGCGGCTGGGCATCGCGCAGCCCCTGTTCGATCTCCGGCAGATGGCGATGACCACTGGCGCCGTAGGCTTTGAAGCTGTCGGCCACCTCACTGAACAGATTGGCCACCTTGGCCTGTTTGCCGGCGCCACTCACTCCGGAAGCCGCGTTGGCGATAATGCGCGAGGGATCGATCAGGTTGTTTTCAAGCAGTGGAATCACCGCCAGTTGGGTGGCTGTGGGGTAGCAACCCGGGCAGGCGATCAGTTGGGCCTCGGCGATGGCCGAGCGGTTGCGCTCCGGCAGGCCATAAACCGCCTGGCTGATCAACTCCGGGCAGCCATGCGTCTGATTATACCAACTGGCCCATAGCTCCGGGTCGCGAATTCGAAAATCGGCGGAGAGGTCGATTACCCGGGTGCCGCTGGCTATCAGCTCCGGCACCTGGCTCTGGGCCACACCGTGGGGCGTGGCAAAGAAAACCACATCACACTCGGCCAAGCTGGCACTGTCGGGCGCAGTAAAAGAGAGGTCGAGCAGGCCACGCAAATTGGGAAACATCTCCGCCACCGGCATACCAGCCTCAGCCCGAGAGGTCACCTGGGCCACCTCCACCTCGGGGTGACTGACAAGTAAACGCAGGAGCTCAACGCCCGTGTAGCCAGTGCCGCCAACTATGCCCGCCCTGATCATAAAATCCTCTCGCTTTCAAACGTTTTATACTAGGGGGTTATAATAAGACCGAAGACCGGAAAGCTAAAGCCAAGCTTCTGACTATATTCACAGAAACTCAGAAAAATCCGGCTCAGACCACCACTGATCGTTGTATTGAAGGAAATCCACCTTGGCCACACCCAAACGCCGCACTCTTCGGCCACGGCTACACAATTTACGCCGCCAGCTCTCCTATCTGGATGCACTGCCGCAGCTGACCATCCTCTGCCTGGTAGCCGGTGTCGCCGCCGCAGTGGTGATAATCATCTTTCGCGCCAGCATCGTTCTGCCCCTCACCGCCTGGCTTGGCCACCCGGAAGATTTCGAGAGCCTAGGGGTCACCGGCCGCTTTCTGGTACCGCTGCTCGGTGCGCTACTGCTGGGGTTATTGATGCAGCTGCTGCCCAGCCGGCTACACAAGGTGGGTGTGACGCATGTGCTCGACCGACTGCACAACCACCAGGGGCACCTGCCCTGGCAGCACTTCGCCGTGCAATTTGCCGGTGGCGTGCTGTCACTGGTGAGCGGCCAATCCGTGGGCCGAGAGGGGCCCGCCGTCCATCTCGGCGCCGGCTCGGCCAGCCTGGTGGGCCAGTGGCTGAAGATCCCCAACAACAGCCTGCGGGTGATGGTCGCCGCCGGTGTCGCCGCCGCCATCTCCGCCGCCTTCAACACCCCCCTCGCCGGGGTGGTGTTCGCCATGGAGGTGGTCCTGCTGGAGTACACCATCGCCGGTTTTATCCCCATTATTATCGCTTCGTTTGCCGGCAGCCTGCTCTCCCGCCTGGCGTTCGGCGCCGACAGCGTTTTTTACGTGCAGAGCGTGCCCCTGGCGCACTTTACCGAGCTGCCCTACATGATGCTGGCGGGTATTGCGATCGGGACCGTGGCCATCATCTACTCGCGGCTGCTCAGCCTGGGCAACTTTGTCGCCCGCTGGCCGATTATGTTGCGTATCAGCGTGGCGGGGCTCTTCACCGCTGCCGTCGCCACCCAAGTGCCCGAGGTGCTCGGCATGGGTTACGACACCCTGGCCACCGCCATGGCCGGCGAACTGGGCCTGCAGCTGTTGCTGGTGATTATTATCGCCAAGCTGCTGACCACCGGCATCAGCCTAAGCTTTGGTATCCCCGGGGGATTGATCGGCCCCACCATTTTCATTGGCGGCGTGGTCGGCGCGGCGCTCAGCTATGGTGGCCACTGGCTGTATGACGAACAGGCCTCCAGCGTCGGCTTTTACGTGCTGCTGGGCATGGCGGCCATGTTTGGCGCGGTGCTGAATGCGCCGCTGACCGCATTGATCACCATCCTGGAGCTCACCAACAACCCCAACACCATCTTTCCCAGCATGCTGGTGGTGGTCATCGCCTGCCTCTGCACCCGTCTCGGCGCCGGCAACAAGGGGATCTTCCAAACCTTGCTGCGCCTGCAGGGTCGCTCATTCCGCTCTACCGGGTTAACCTCGGAACTGAGCCGCGCCGGCGTCTTTCAGGTGCTCACCACCAATTTTGTCAAAGCGCGTAGCGCCATCGACTACAGCGAAGCTATCCAGCTGCTGGAGAACAAACCGCTCTGGATTGTACTGAGTGATGAGGTCGATAAACCCAAACAGCTGATTAAGGCGGCCGATCTGGCCAAGTTTTTGGAGAAGGCTCCGGAGGCGGTATTAACCCTGGCGGAGGCGATCAATCTGCTGGAGATCCCCGGGCAGAAGAGCCCACTGCCGCCCATCCACGAACAGGCCACCCTGCTCGAGGCGTATCAACTGATGAAGTCGGAGTCCACCGATGCCATCTACGTGCAAAACCCGCGGCAGCTGGCACTGGAGTCAGAGGTAATGGGGATTGTCACCCGCGAGGCGGTGACCAACTACTACTCCCTGTAGCACCCACGCCCCTTAAATAGAATAGGCGGCGTCCATAAAATGGGTATCCACCAAGCTCGCCAACGCCGCGGCACTCACCGGCCGGCTGAACAGGAAGCCCTGCACCGCATCGCATTTATATTGCAGCAGGCGCGCAAGCTGCTCAGGGGTCTCCACCCCTTCGGCCACCACCGACAGCCCCATCGCCTTGGCCAGATTGATGGTCGACTCCACAATTGCCGAGCTGACCGGGTCGGTGGCGATGTTATCGACAAACGACTTATCAATTTTGATGGTATCGATGGGCAGATTGAGCAGGCGCGACAGCGAGCTGTAACCGGTGCCGTAGTCATCAATAGAGAAGATCACCCCCAGCTTCTGCAGCTCGATTAGCTGATCTTTAAAGCTGTGGAAGTCATCCACGTAAGAGGTTTCGATCACTTCGAACTCAAAATCGTCGCCCCGGCAGTCGAACTCGCCGAAATAGGCCAGCACGTCTTTATAGAAGCTGACATTGCGAATCTGGTGGATAGAGATATTGATCGCGATGCGACCCATCGCCACCCCTTCTGCCCGCCACTCGGCCTTCTGTTTGGCCGCGGTGCGGATCACCCAGCGACCCAAATCCTCCATCAGCCCATGGGCCTCCACCAGCGGAATAAATTCGGTCGGCGAGATAATGCCCCGCTTCGGGTGCAGCCAGCGGATCAACGCCTCGCAGCCCTTCATCCGGCCGGTAAGCAGATCGACCTTGGGCTGATAGAGCAGAATAAACTCATCCCCCGCCAGCGCCTGGCGCAGGTCTGCCACCACCTGCCCATGCTCGGTGGCGGAGCTGCGGTAAATTTCCGAGTAGTACTGGTAGCGGTTGCGGCCCAGTGCTTTGGCCTGGTACATCGCCTGGTCGGCAAACTTCAGCAGTTTCTCGGCGAAGAAGCTGTCGTCCGGATAGATGGCAATGCCGATACTCACCGACGACGCCAGCTGTTTACCCTCGTACTGGATGGGCCGCATCACCTCGGCGCGCAGGCACTCGGCCACCTCACCGGTCTCGATCACCACCTGTTGCCGCTCAACGCCGGTACAGCTATAGAGCAGCACAAACTCGTCACCGCCCACCCGGTAGACCCGCCCCTGGCCACCCAAACCGGCCAGGCGCCCGGCAATCTGGCGCAGCAGCTGGTCACCGGCGGCGTGGCCGAAGGCGTCGTTGATCGACTTAAACTCATCCACATCGACAAAAAACAGAGCCAGCTTTTGCTGGCTTTTAAGCGACTGCTCGATGGCCACCGTGAGGTGGTCGGCAAACAGATAGCGGTTGGGCAGCCCGGTAAGCGCGTCGTAATTGGCCTGGTGAAAGAGGCGCTTCTGCCAGTCAGCGTGACTAAGCGCCACCGCGATATGATCGACAAAAGAGTCAGCCAGCGCCAACAGATCCTCGCTCGGCGCCTGCTGGTACTCAGCCATCAATACCGCCGATACCGCCCCCTCCTTCAAGAGATTGGCACTGTATAAAAAGGCGTTATCGGTCACCAACCGACTCAGCTCCGGCGGCAGGCGCAGCTCCTCCACGGAGTTGATCCGGCCCGGGTGGTGCAGTGAGGCCAGCACAAAATCAGAGATGGTCAGCTCCACCGGCTGGCGCCGGCTGGAAAAGACGGTAAAGGTCAGGCGCTCATCCCCGGCGACAAAAAAGTGAATGGCATCGGCTTCCAGCAGCTGCCTACCCTCGCTCAACACCAGCTGCACAATATCTTCAATCACCAACCGATTTAAAATCAGTTGATCGATATTGGTCAGCGAGCGCAGCGCCTCCATGTGGCGGCCAAGCTTGACCGACATCGAGTTGAAAGTATTGCCCAAAAGCTCAAATTCATCGCCACTTTTAATCTCCACCAACTCGCCAAACTGGTTGTCGTTAATGCGTTTAATCCCCTGGCTTAGAGCTTCAATCGGCTGCAGGTTGCGGCGAATGGTAATCAGGCTGACAAATATGCCAAGCAGCACCGCCAACAGCGTAATCAGGCGGAACAGCTGCTGGAACTCGGTCAGGCTGAGCAGTGAGGCCGCCGCCGGGCCGACCACTTCCACCTCCCACACCGGCTCGTCGGTAAAGAAAGAGAGCAACAGATTCCAGCGGCTGCGCGGCCACGCCTGATCCACATCGTCAAGCTCGGGGTCAAATTCAGCCTCACTCTGAAACAGCAGCTGGCGCTGCTCGTTGTAGATCGAAAACTGCTTGCCCAGGTCGTAGTCACTCAGCCCATCCCACAAAAAGTCGTGCGCCGGTTGCAGCAGCAACAGGTAGCCATTGGCCCGGTGTTGCACCCGGCTCACCAGCCACGGCTGGCGGTCGACATCCACCCACAGCCCACCGGGCTCACCACTGCCGGCTGCCGGCAGTACAAAATCGACTGGGAACTGCCGCTCCAACTGCTGCAAGCGCAGCCCATCCGAGAGCGAGATCAGCTCCACTCGGGCAAACAGCGGCTGCTGTTCGTCCTGCAGGCGAAAGTCACCAATCGACACCTGGCTCTCCAGCTGCCGGCGGCGATTCTCGGCATCTTTGCGCAGCAGGCTGATGCGCTCATAGAGCAGCAGACCAAAATTCTTGGCAGAGCGCTGCAACTCCTTGCGCTGCTGGGCGTAAAAGAGGCTGTCGACCTGCTGGGTCGCCAGAGAGGAGAAGATCAGAATCGGCACCAGCGCGGAAACGACAAACAGCATAAAGGTGCGGCGGGCTAGCCTGGAGCGCAAGAAGGAGGAAGACCACTGCCCCATTAGAAATCACCCGCCAGGCCGATATAGGAGCCATTGTTGGCCCGGATGATATCGTCCTGGCTCACCTTGGCGGTCAGCGGTGAACGGCTTTGGCCATCCTTGCCGGCACTGAAGAGGTCGTAGTCGGTATTGATGGGCACCAGGTTCTTATCTTTGCGCAGGTCGCCCTTGCCTTTGGCGAGGGCGATATTGGTGTACTGATAGGGGTTACCCCATGGATCGAACAGCCCAATCTTGGCCTCTTCGAGAGAGGCCGGAAAGCTGCCATGCACCACATAATAACGTTCCAACAGCTGGGAGATGGTGGTGATATCGGCAATCGCCAGTGCCAGGTCAACCCGCTCGCGATAGCGCTGATAGGAGTTGGTCGCCAGCGCCGCCAACACAGCGCCAATGGCCAAAGCCAGTAACAGCTCCAGCAGCGTAAATCCCTTACTGGTGCGCACGCGTACTATAGACCCCTCCCGGATAGCCGCTGCAATGAGCTCGGCCCATGCTATCTCCCTGTCCCTTATTGTTTTCTAATCGCCTAATGGTAAACGCTTGAGTATCTTTTAATTCTAGACGCAATAGGTAGATTTTGACGACTGCGAACAAGGTGGCAGTGACAAATCTAACAGCTGGCACCAGAAAAAGACGAAAAAGGTGAAATAGCGCACAAATGGTGCATAATCTGACCATCCAGGGGCGGCAAATCCGCCAAACATCGCCGATTTACTCGCTTTTACCTGTTGGCACATTACCTGCTGGTTGAAAGTTAACCGTACTCTTGGTTAGACGGCCTACAATTCGACAAAATGGAGCGCTAGGGTTCCGGCTGTAACAGGGCAATGCCCCTTTACCAGCGACTGGTCCGAGAGCGCTCGACCTCTCAACAGCCCGGTTTGGCTTTGCACCAACCTGGCTTTTGAAGGTTACACGGCGGGATAAAAGCCCGGGAGACTAATTGGCACTGCTGCCAAGAGTACTCCTGCGTTCCGACAGCCTGTGTTACCGACAAAAAATGAGAGGACCTCATGAAAAAACATCTACTGCTACTTGTTTGTCTTACCGCTATCTCCAGCCACTCTTTTGCCCGCGACAGCTTTAAAATCTGCTGGTCGATCTACGTCGGCTGGATGCCCTGGGCCTATGGTGCCGAACAGGGCATCGTCAAAAAATGGGCCGACAAATACGATATCGATATCGACGTGGTGCAGATCAACGACTACGTCGAGTCGATCAACCAATACACCGCCGGTGAATTCGACGCCTGCACCATGACCAACATGGATGCCCTCACCATTCCCGCCGCCGGCGGCGTTGACTCCACCGCGCTGATCGTCGGCGACTTCTCCAACGGCAACGACGGTGTAGTGCTCAAAGGCAAGGACTCCCTGGCCGCCATCAAGGGCCAGAACGTCAACCTGGTAGAGCTGAGCGTCTCTCACTACCTGCTGGCCCGCGGCCTGGAATCGGTGGGCATGTCTGAGCGCGACGTCACCGTGGTCAACACCTCCGACGCCGACATGGTCGCCATCTACGGCACCAAGGATGTCACTTCGGTGGTCACCTGGAACCCGCTGCTGTCGGAAATCACCGCCATGCCCGACAGCCACGAAGTGTTCAACTCCTCACAGATTCCCGGTGAAATCATCGACCTGTTGGTGATTAACACCGAAACCCTCAAGGCCAACCCGAAACTGGCTAAAGCCCTGGTCGGCGCCTGGTACGAAATTATGGCCACCATGAGTGGTAGTGATGACGCCGCCACCGCCGCCAAAACCTACATGGCCGACGCCTCCGGTACCGACCTCGCCGGTTACGACGCCCAGCTGGCCAGCACCCAAATGTTCTACACCCCGGCCGCGGCGCTGGAGCTGACCAACAGCGACAAGCTCACCAGCACCATGCAGAAGGTGGCGGAGTTCTCCTTCGAACACGGTATTCTGGGCGACGGCGCACCAGACGCCAGCTTTATCGGTGTCGAGACCCCAGCCGGTGTCTACGGCGACAAGGGCAACATCAAGTTCCGTTTCGACCCGACCTACATGCAGATGGCCGCCGACGGCAAGCTCTAGTCCCGGTCACGCCAGCGGCAGAGGGAGTTGCCGCTAACTTCGCGACAGTCATTCCAGCATGGGCGGGCTCAGGATGAGCCACCCAGGGCTCCCCGACACCATTGGGAGATGCCATGAAACGCTTGATCAACCTGAAACCGACACCACCCCTGAAACTGGGCCTGGCACTGCTGCCATTTGTGCTCTTGGCGATCCTCTACGCGGTCGGCTCCAACGCCCGCCTGGCCGCCAACCCGGACGACAAACTGCTGCCCTCAGCCAGCCAGATGGGTGACGCCATCAATCGCATGGCCCTGGAGCCGAGCAAACGCACCGGTGAGTACCTGTTCTGGGCCGACACCCTCAGCTCTTTGCAACGGCTGGCCAAAGGGGTGTTGATCGCCGCCACGCTCGGCCTGCTGATCGGCCTCTTTACCGGCTCCCTGCCCATGATTGGCGCCGGCATGTCGCCGCTGCTGACGGTGGTCTCACTGATCCCGCCGCTGGCCATTCTGCCAATTCTGTTTATCGTCTTTGGCCTGGGTGAGCTCTCCAAGGTGATCCTGATCGCTATCGGCATCACCCCCTTTATTGCCCGCGACATGCAACGCCGGGCGGAAGAGATCCCCGCCGAACAGCTGGTCAAGGCGCAAACCCTGGGCGCCAACTCCGCCCAGATTCTGGTGCGGGTGATGCTGCCGCAGCTGCTGCCGCGGCTGATCGAATCGGTGCGCCTCTCCCTGGGTGCCGGTTGGCTGTTTCTCATCTCCGCCGAAGCGATCGCTGCCACCGACGGCCTCGGCTACCGCATCTTCCTGGTGCGCCGCTACCTGTCGATGGATGTCATCCTGCCCTACGTCGCCTGGATCACCCTGCTCGCCTTCCTGGTCGACCAGATCCTGGCGTGGAGCAACCGCCGCCTCTTCCCCTGGCACTTTCAAAACAACGGCTGAGTCGAGCCCTAGCTAACCCAAGGAGTAGATCGTGATTGAAGCCAAGAATCTCTGGAAAAGCTACGGCGACAACGTCGTTTTGGAAGGGCTCAACCTGAAGGTTGAGGCGGGCGAGTTCATCACCATGGTGGGCGCCTCCGGCTGTGGTAAGAGCACCTTTCTGAAATTGCTGCTCGGCACCGAATCGGCCAGCAAGGGGCAGCTGTTGATCGACGGCCAGCCCATCCCCGACGAGCCCAGCCCGGAGCGCGGAATCGTCTTTCAGGCCTATTCGGTGTTTCCGCACATGTCGGTGCTCGACAACGTTATCGCAGCCAAGGCCTTTCAAAAGCGCGGCCTCACCGGCTACCTGTTTGGCGCCGCCAAACGCCAGGCCCGGGCCGAAGCGGAAGCCATCCTCGAGGAGGTGGGCCTTGGCCACGCCCTCAAGAAGTACCCGCACGAGCTCAGTGGCGGCATGAAACAGCGTCTGGCCATCGCCCAGGCCCTGCTCGGCAAGCCGCGCATTCTGCTGCTCGACGAACCCTTTGGCGCCCTCGACCCGGGTATCCGCGCCGAGATGCACACCCTGGTGCAGCGCCTCTGGCGGGAGCACAAATTGACGATATTTATGGTCACCCACGACCTCAAAGAGGGCTTCTACCTGGGCACCCGCCTGTGGGTATTCGACAAACTGCGAGCCGACCCCCAGGCACCCAACCGCTACGGCGCCAGCATCACCTACGACCTGCCGGTGGGCAAGGTGGACGACGCCACCTACACCGTGATCGACGAGGAGCTGAACCCAACGCCGGAGCCTATTGTAGTGGCTGTTTAGGGTGTCTGGATCGTCCTGATCCAGACAACTGACGTCCCAAAAACGTTGGCGAGCCGGAGCGCAGCGGAGACCACGCTCGAAGAGCGAGTGACCGAAGGGAACGGTAATACGCGTGGGTTTGCTGACGTTTTTGGGACTCCCACTGGTCTGCGACCAGTGGCGGCACTTTATCGCCAGGGACGGCGTGTATGCAGATAACGCAGGAGCGGTTATCTGCCCTTGTGCCTCGTTATTGGAGTCCGCAGGATCGTCCTGATCCAAGGGACTGACGTCGCAAAAACGCTGGCGAGCCGGAGCGCAGCGGAGACCACGCTCGAAGAGCGAGTGACCGAAGGGAACGGTAATACGCGTGGGTTTGCTGACGTTTTTGGGACTTCCACTGGTCTGCGACCAGTGGCGGCACTTTATCGCCAGGGACGGCGTGTATGCAGATAACGCAGGAGCGGTTATCTGCCCTTGTGCCTCGTTCTTAGAGTTACAGGGATCGTCCTGATCCCTGTAACTGACGTCGCAGAAGCGCTGGCGCAAACGTGTGAGTTTGCTGGCTCTTCCGCGACTCACACGGGTCGTTGACCCGTGGAGGCACGTCCGTGTGCCTCGTTCTTAGAGTTGCCTGGATCGTCCTGATCCAGGGGACTGGCGTTACCAGATGCGTTATCAGCAGTTGCATCGGTAACCAAGGCAAACGTTTTAAAACCACTCGGCAAAACCGATCTTCGGGCCGGGTACATAACCCAAGCTGGACGCGCCCCCAGGGCGCGATCGAGAGAAATGCTATGCCAAATCAACCCTACAACACGACTATTGCCGCCGGTGGCCACTGGTCCCTGCGCCTGCGTCGCGGCACCCAGATGACCCTCACCGACCTCGACGGCGGCGCCAATGTCGGTATGCTGTTTTACAACCCGGATAACCTGCTGGAACGCTACAACGCCCCCGACTCCCTCAAGTGCCAGCACACCTTCAAACTCACCCAGGGCAACTGTCTCTACTCCGATATGGGCCGTATCTTCGCCTCCATCACCGACGACAGCCTCGGCTGGCACGAAACCGTGTGCGGCAACAGCACCCCAGCCCTGGTGGCCGAGCGCTGGGGCAAGCGCGACTACCAGCACGACCGCAACGACTGGCACCAGAACGGCCACGACGCCTTCCTGGTGGAGCTGGCCAAATATGGCCTGGGGCTGGCCGATATGGCCGCCAACCTCAATCTGTTCAGCAAGGTGGCCACCGATAAATCCGGCGACCTGCGCCTGGAGCCCGGCCACAGCCCGGCCGGCAGCCACATCACCCTGCGCTTTGAGATGAACACCCTGGTGCTTTTACATACCTGCCCGCATCCACTGGATGTGTCGGCCAGCTACCCAGCCAAGCCGGTCGGCGTGCGCATTGAAGCCGCCGCCCCGGTCAGTGACGACGACTACTGCCTTAACTACCGCCCGGAAAACCGTCGCGGTTTCGCCAACAACGCCCTCTATCACCTGGGCCAGGGTTAAGGAGCCGCCACCATGAAAACCAGTAACCTACTGCCCGAACAAGCCAGCGCCCGCCAGGTGATCGATGCCGGCGACTACTACATCGGCAAACTGCTCGCCGGCCAGACCCTGCGCATCCTCGACCTGGAAGGCAACCAGGCCGCCGACACCCTCTTCTACAGCGCCGATGATCCCAGCGAGCGCTACAGCGCCATGGACACCATTCGCGAACAGGGCAACGTCTACCTCACCGCCGGCAGCGTGCTGCGCACCAACCTCAACCGCCCCATGCTGGAGATCACCGCCGACACCTGCGGCCGCCACGACACCCTAGGTGGCGCCTGTGCCACTGAGAGCAACACCGTGCGCTATAGCCTGGAAAAGCGCTGCATGCACGCCTGCCGGGATAGCTGGATGCTGGCCGTGGCCGAACACCCGGAATACGGCATCGGCAAGCGCGATATCACCCACAACATCAACTTCTTTATGAACGTCCCCGTCACCGAAACCGGCGGTCTCACATTTGAGGATGGCATCAGTGCCCCGGGCAAATATGTGGAGATGAAGGCGTTGATGGATGTGGTGGTGCTGATCAGCAACTGCCCGCAGTTGAATAACCCCTGTAATGGTTATGATCCTACGCCGGTGGAGATTTTGGTTTGGGATTGATTGGCGGTGGGGTTGCCGGAGCATCCAATCGGACAAATTGAGAGCGAAGTGATCCGCCAGTGGTTGTGGTTCATCCATCGGGTGGGAAGGTAGGGAGTTGCTGCCGTAACGGTGGTAATGCTGCCGCATGGGTTGGTGCGATTGCCATCGAGGCTGCGGGGGCCCGCCCAACCACCATGGATGCGGAAGGCCGCCCCGGCTGTAAGCGCGACCCCCGAAATTTGATCAGAGGGAGGCAAGCCGAAGGCCGAGTGTTGCCAGGGTGCCCTTGGGGTTGTTAGGGGTGTTGGGCAAGCAACACCCCTGACGCCTCGCGCGGGGGCGGAACCCCGCAAAACCCACGGTGGCAACCGCATGGGCAATGCGCCATTAACACCACCCAACAAACAGCAACAAACAAAAGCCCCAACGGGGCAAACAGAAAACAACCGTTGGGGGACGACCCCCAACACCAACAATTTCGGTGGGACGACCCACACGGTAGGAACCATGTTCACCAAAGTCCTAATCGCCAACCGCGGCGCCATCGCCGTGCGCATTATCCGCACCCTCAAACGGTTGGGCATCCAGTCGGTGGCAGTCTACGCCGAATCCGACCGCGACAGCCTGCACGTCAAACACGCCGACGAGGCAGTCAGCCTGGGCGAGGGCGACGCCAGCCAGACCTACCTCAACAAGCAGAAGCTGCTGGAGATTGCCACTGCCACCGGCGCCCAGGCGATTCACCCGGGCTACGGCTTTTTGAGCGAGAACGCCGAGTTTGTCGGCCTGTGTGAGGCGGCCGGTATCGCCTTTGTCGGCCCCACCCCCGAACAGATGCAAGGCTTTGGCCTGAAGCACAAGGCGCGCGCCCTGGCCGAGGCGGCCAGTGTGCCGCTGGTGCCCGGTACCGATCTCTTGGCCAGCCTCGACGAAGCGCTGGCCGAAGCCGCGCGCATCGGCTACCCGGTGATGTTAAAAAGCAGCGCCGGTGGCGGCGGTATCGGCATGGCGCTGTGTCACTCGGCCGAGGAGCTGAGCAAGGGCTACGACAGCGTCAAGCGGCTGGGGGCCAACAACTTTGCCGACGACAGCGTCTTTTTAGAGAAGTACATCGCCCGCGCGCGCCATATCGAGGTGCAGGTGTTTGGCGACGGCCAGGGCCAGGCGCTGGCTATTGGCGAGCGCGACTGCTCCAGCCAGCGGCGCAATCAAAAGGTGGTGGAAGAGTGCCCGGCCCCCAACCTGAGCGAGGCCGTACGCAGCCAACTGCACCAGACCGCCGAGCAGCTGCTGGCCAGTGTCCACTACCGCAACGCCGGCACCGTGGAGTTTATTGTCGATGCCGACACCGAGGCTTTTTATTTCCTGGAAGTGAATACTCGCTTACAGGTGGAGCACGGTGTTACCGAAGAGGTGTTTGGTGTCGACCTGGTGGCGTGGATGCTGGCCTTGGCCGCAGGCCAACCGCCGGACCTCAGCGCCGCCCGCGCCACGCTCACCCCCCAGGGCCACGCCATTCAGGTACGGGTCTACGCCGAAGACCCCTACCGCGACTTCCAACCCTGCGCCGGCCTGCTTAGCCATGTTGCCTTTCCCCAAGGTCCCGGTATTCGCATCGACCACTGGCTGGAGTCCGGCATTGAGATTCCACCCTGGTTCGACCCGATGCTGGCCAAGGTGATTGTGCATGCCGCCAACCGTGAGCAAGCGCTCACCAAACTGGCCGACACCCTCGCCCAGACCGAGCTCTACGGCAGCGAGACCAACCTCGGTTACCTGCGCGCCCTGGTGGCCGACCCGCAACTGCACGCCGGCCGGGTCACCACCCGCTACCTGAACGACTTCCGCTACCAGCCAAGTCGCGTCGATGTGCTCAGTGGCGGCACCCAAACCACCATTCAGGACTACCCCGGCCGCAGTGGCTACTGGCATGTGGGCGTGCCCCCCTCCGGCCCCTTCGACAGCTACAGCTTCCGCCTGGCCAACCGTCTGCTGGGCAACCCGGAGGCGGCCGCCGGCCTGGAGATCACCCTGCAGGGGCCGAGCCTGAAGTTTATCGGCGCCACCACTATTGTCCTCACCGGAGCCGAGATCAAAGCCGAGCTCGACGGCCAGCCGCTGCCCGCCTACCAGCCGGTGGCGGTGGCCGCCGGCCAGACCCTGGTGCTCGGCCGCATCACCGGTGCCGGCGCCCGCGCCTACCTGGCGCTGGCCGGTGGCCTGCACTGTCCGGCCTACCTCGACTCCCGCGCCACCTTTACCCTGGGCCAGTTTGGCGGCCACAACGGCCGCGCCCTGCGCGCCGGCGACAGCCTCCACTTTGGCCAGTCGGCACCGGTAGCGGCCACGCCCCTGGCCGACAGCTTGCGCCCGGCGCTTAGCCACACCACCGAACTGCGGGTGATCTACGGCCCCCACGGCGCCCCCGACTTCTTCACCGACGACGGCATCGCCAGCTTCTTCGCCAGCGACTGGGAGGTGCACTACAACTCCAGCCGCACCGGCGTCCGTTTGATCGGCCCCAAACCCCACTGGGCCCGGGCCGACGGCGGTGAGGCAGGGCTGCACCCCTCCAATATTCACGACAACGCCTACGCCTTCGGCACAGTCGACTTCACCGGTGACATGCCGGTGATTCTCGGCCCGGATGGCCCCTCGCTGGGCGGCTTTGTCTGCCCGGCGACGGTAATCAGCGCTGACCTGTGGAAACTGGGCCAGCTGCGCGCCGGCGACAAGGTGCGCTTTGTGCCGGTCAGCCTGGAGAGCGCCGTGGCCCTGGAGGCGGCCCAACACCAGGCCCTGGCCAGCCTGCAGCCGGTGCCGATGACGGTGCCTGAGGTAGCCCCGGAAAGCCCTATTCTGGCGCTCATTCCCGAGGACGAAAAAGGAGAACGGGTGGTCTATCGTGCCGCCGGCGACCACTTCCTGTTGGTAGAGTACGGCCCCGAGGTGCTCGATATCCGCCTGCGCTTTCGCGCCCACGCCCTGATGCGCTGGCTGCAGGCCAACCCTCTGGCCGGACTGAAGGAGCTCACCCCGGGTATCCGCTCGCTGCAGGTGCACTACGACAGCCAGCAGCTCAGCCACGAGCAGCTGCTCAACCATCTGCAGTCAGCCGAGGCGGTGCTCGACGACACCCTCGACGAGCTGAGCGTACCCTCGCGCATCGTCCATATTCCCCTCTCCTGGGACGACGAGGCCTGCCACCTGGCGATTGCCAAGTATCAGCAGTCGGTGCGCGCCAACGCCCCCTGGTGCCCCAGCAACCTGGAGTTCATCCGGCGCATCAACGGCCTGGCCAGCATTGAGGCCGTTAAGCAGGTGGTGTTCGACGCCGCCTACCTGGTGATGGGCCTGGGCGACGTCTACCTGGGGGCGCCGGTGGCCACCCCCGTGGATCCACGCCACCGGCTGGTGACCACCAAGTACAACCCGGCGCGTACCTGGACGGCAGAGAACTCGGTGGGTATCGGCGGCTCCTACCTCTGCGTCTACGGCATGGAGGGGCCGGGCGGCTACCAGTTTGTCGGCCGCACCCTGCAGATGTGGAACCGCTACCGCCAGACCGTCGAATTTAAGGAGCCGTGGCTGCTGCGCTTCTTCGACCAGATCCGCTTCTACGAAGTGAGCCACGACCAGCTGCTGCAGATCCGCCAGGATTTCCCCCAGGGGCGCTATCCGCTCAAAATTGAGGAGACACAATTCAGCCTGGCCGACTACCAAGCCTTCCTCGACGACCAGGCCGATGCTATTACCACCTTTAACCAGCAGCGCCAGGCCGCCTTTGCCGAGGAGCTGGCCCACTGGCACGCCCAGGGGCAGTTCCACTACGACGCTCCCGAGCAGGAGGCCGGCGACGAGGAGCAGAGCTGGCCCGAAGATAGCGTGGTGATCGACAGCCCGGTCTCGGGCAGTGTCTGGCAGACGGAGGTTTCCGTGGGCGATACGGTGCAAGCCGGCCAGACCCTGCTGGTACTGGAGTCGATGAAGATGGAGATTCCGGTGCATGCCCACGCCGCCGGCACCGTCAGCCACCTGTTGCGCGGCGCCGGCCAGGCGGTCAGCGCCGGCCAGGCGCTGGTGGTGTTAACCCCTGACGACAACTAAACAGACACGATATTTCTATTTGGACCCAAGCCGTGCACACCGCACTACCAAGGAGTTAGTTTGATGCAAACCATGACGGTCAGCGCCCTGCGCCAAGCCTACAGCGAGGGCTCGTTAAGCCCGGATACGTTAATGGCCGAGATCCGCCAGCGGGCCGCCGAGTTCAGCGACCGCAATATCTTTATTCACCTGTTGAGCGCCGAGGAGCAGGCCCCCTATCTGGCCGCCCTGGCCGACAAAGCCATCGCCAGCCACCCCCTGTGGGGCATTCCGTTTGTGATTAAAGACAACATCGACCTGGCCGGCATCACCACCACCGCCGCCTGCCCGGAGTTCGCCTACACCCCCGGCGAATCGGCCTTTGTCGTGCAGCAGCTGCTCGACGCCGGCGCCATCCCCGTGGGCAAGGGCAACCTCGACCAACTCGCCACCGGCCTCAACGGCACCCGCTCCCCCTACGGCGAGTGCCACAACAGCTTCGATCCGGACTACATCAGCGGCGGCTCCAGCTCCGGGTCGGCGGTCTCCGTGGCGCTGGGGTTGGCCAGCTTCAGCCTCGGCACCGACACCGCCGGCTCCGGCCGGGTGCCGGCCTGCTTCAACAACCTGGTGGGGGTTAAGCCGAGCCGCGGTCTGCTCTCCAACCGCGGCATGCTGCCCGCCTGCCAGACCCTCGACTGCATCAGCATCTTTGCCCTCACCCTGGACGACGCCAACCAGGTACTGGCCGTGGCCGAGGGCTTCGACAGCGAAGATGGCTACAGCCGCAAAAACCCCTTCCACAACAGCGCGCGCAGCTTTGGCATGCGCAGCGGGCCATTAAAGCTGGGCGTGATTCCCGCCGACCAGCTGAAATTTTTTGGCAGTGACAGCTACGCCCAGGCCTACCAGAAGAGCCTCGACGAGATCGCCCAGGCCGGTATCGAACTGGTCGAGCTCGACTACGCCCCCTTTAACGAAGCCGCCCTGCTGCTCTACGAGGGTCCCTGGGTGAGCGAACGCTACCTGGCCGCCCTGCCCCTGGTGCAAGAGAAACCCGAAGCCCTGCTGCCGGTGATCCGCACCATTATCGAACCGGGCGGCAGCAAGCTCGCCACCGACCTGTTCAGCGCCCAGTACCGGCTGCAGAGCCTGCGCCAGGCCTGCTATGCCCAACTGGAGCAGGTCGACGCCCTGCTCACTCCCACCGCCGGCCGCCACTACACAGTGGCCGAGCTGCTGGCCGAGCCCATCCTCTACAACAGCAACCTCGGCTACTACACCAACTATGTGAACCTGCTGGATATGGCCGGCCTCGCCATCCCCACCCAGTTCACCAGTGAGGGTATGCCCTTTGGCCTCACCCTCATCGGCCCCGCCTTCAGTGACCGGGCGCTGATGGCCATCGGCAACCGCATCCAACAGGCCTGCCCGCTCGACAGCGTCGGCAAAGGCATGCCGGCACCCGCCGCCGCCACTAATCCGGTGGCCGCCCCCAACACCATCGACGTCGCCGTCTGCGGCGCCCACCTCGACGGCCTGCCCCTCAACTGGCAGCTCAAAGAGCGCGGCGCCAGCCTGGTGGCAGCCGTCGACTCCGCCCCCTGCTATCGCTTCTACGCCCTGGCCGGCGGCCCCCCCTACCGCCCCGGCATGATCCGCGACGAGGCCAACGGCCGCGCCATCGCCATGGAGGTATGGCGGGTACCCGCCGCCGAATTCGGCAGCTTCGTCGCCGGCATCCCCGCGCCCTTGGGGATTGGCAAGGTAGAGCTGGCCGATGGACGGTGGGTGAGTGGCTTTATTTGTGAGCCTTGTGGCGTGGATGGGGCGGAGGAGATAACGCAGTTTGGCGGGTGGCGGACTTACTTAGCCAGTAAGGGGTAGTTTTTTTATTGCCATCGAGGTTGCGGGGCCCGCTAGCTTGGGATTTGTTGGCTACAAGATACGCCTGCCGGTGCGTTTGACTCACACTTCGGGTGAGCAGACAGGGATGAATGCAGCGAGTGGCTCCCCATTTCGTGCTAAATCTCCGCTGTGCTCAGGTTCGCTGCAGCTAAAGTGGCATGCTGATGCATGGGGTGGTTCGATTGCCATCGGGGTATTTGCAGGGAGTAACGCAGCAAGCTGCTCGCCCTGCAGCGAGTGGCTGTTACCAAGCCCATGGATGTACTAGGTAAAGGTCTTGACCCACCCACGGGGGCGGGACCCCGCCACCTCGATGGCAATCGATAAAAAAAGCTTAACTACTCCGCCACTCGCTGAAGAGAGACCCAAAGCAAAGTGGTGGCCACGCCCGAATCCGCGAGCAGCTGTGGCATTACTCCCTGCAAATACCCCGATAGCAAACAAACCAAATCAAGCCGGTCAGAACGACGGACTAAAAATCAGCTCTCCACCCAACCAGCACCATAACCCCACCCCAAATACTGCAATCACCACCAACAACACACAAAACCCTCAGGTAAATCGGCCGCAACTGACAAACACTATTACGCAGCTCCCCTCAAACTCAGTAAGTCTTAAGCAACCCTTTTCAACAAATCAACAAAGAAAACAATCGGGTCGGGATAATCCATGGGTCCCAATGCACTACTACCAAGTGACGCAGCTCAAAAGTTCATAATAATCACAATCAACGACTGCAACCCAGAGAGACAGGGACCAGGGAGAGGACACCGTGACCAACATTCAACCAATTGTGATCCAGGAAAACACTGCAAACATTAAAGAAGTGTTAAGTGGAGAACTCAAGCACGTTAGAAAAATAACAGTTTCAAATACATTTACACCTTACAAAAGTGAAGATTTTTGCCCGGATAGATCAGAAGCAATCATCTACCTCGAAGATGAAGATATCGAATTTGCTTCACTCTTAACCTGCTTAAAAGATTTGGAAACACTCGTCGTTATCAATATTCCGTTCGCAGGCCAGCTCGAGAGCTTAGAACAGTGCTCTACACTAAAAAACCTCTCTTTAATACAGAGCCATATTGATGACGATTGCATACAACAGCTGGCCCTACTCTCCAATTTGATCCACCTTAACTTACAAGGTAATCACCTTCGGTCAAAAGGCGTAGCTCAACTGAGTGCACTCAGGCAGCTTACTACAGTAAATCTAAGCAGCAATAGAATCGACGCGCAGGGTGTGGAGACACTGGCTGCATTACCCAATTTAACATCACTCCATCTCAGCAATAATAAACTAGGCTCTGAAGGCGCCAGGGCATTATCCACACTATCAAACTTGAATACACTTAACCTCAGCTACAATCAAATAACGCCAGAGGGCGCAGAATGCATAACTTCACTCAAGCAGCTTTACTCGCTAGATCTTTCTGGTAATAACGTGGGCCTTGAGGGGGTAAAAGCAGTAACAACACTTGCGGGATTAACAGCACTGAACATCTCCAACAATCAACTCGAAAAATCGGAGGGCAAACACGCCTTCAACGCCATTGCCAAACTAACAGCATTAAAATCTTTAAAGTTAAACTTTAACCGAGTCGGCCCACTGGGAATAAAGGCATTAAAACCGCTTGAAAAGCTGACCGAACTCAGCATGGAGAGCTGCGACATAGGCAACGAAGGCATAAAGCTACTAGCTAATTTCAAACAGCTCACTCACCTAAACTTGGTAAACAACAGAATAGGCTCACTCGGCGCTAAAGAGCTCACAACCCTGACACAACTCAAGGTTTTAAACCTTGGCGGCGAATCACAAAAAATTTACCACAAAGATCACCTGCATCAACAATATCTTAATGAGTGGCAAAACAGAATAAAATCCAGCGGCGCAAACCACCTATCCACACTACAAAAGCTAACAACGCTTAATCTTTCAAATAATGAAATTGGACCAGATGGCGCTAAAGCGCTGGCATCACTCAACAATCTGATCACACTAGACCTATCCAAAAATAAAATAGGCGCAGACGGAATTGGGGCCTTATCATCGTTTAAAAAATTAACCAGCCTCAACATAGCACACACCGGATTAACCGCCAGAGATCAGATAGACTTAAGTTCATTCCCAATGTTAAAACTGCTGGACATCTCCAAAAACAGCATCGAAAACACAGAATCGATTCAACTTTACCAACCATCCCAACTGATTACCCTAAATTTAAGCAACAATCCGATTTCAGACTTAACACCATTCGAAGAGCTCATTCGACAAGGATTAACTCCACTACCGAATCAAGACGGAAACTTTGCCAACGGCATCGGGATTTTCGACTGCCCAATAAAGAACCCACCACCAGAGATAATTGAACGCGGGAAGAATGCCATACTCAATTACTTCACCGAATCCAAGGCGCAAGGAACCGACCTTCTTTGTGAGGCAAAAATGCTGGTTGTTGGTGAAGGGGGCGCAGGAAAAACCAGCTTAATTAGACGGCTATACAAACCAGACAAGGGACTACCACGAGAAGAGGAAACCACCAAAGGAATTGATATAGAACCAGTACACTTCAACCTACCCAATAATAGGCCCTTTCGTTTAAACGTTTGGGACTTTGGCGGGCAACACATTTACCATGCTACACACCAATTTTTTCTTACCAAAAGATCACTCTACGTATTAGTAGACAGCAGCCGAACCAACGATAAAACTGTTCAAGATGAAGCCTTCAGATACTGGCTGGAAGTCATTGACACATTAAGTGATAGCAGCCCGGTATTAATCTTCCAGAACCACGTGGGAGGCCGAAGCAAATCGATTGATGAGCGAGGCATTCAGAAGAGGTTCACTAACGTCAAGGAGTTCCACGGCGCTAATCTCGCCACAAGAAACAGTGTTGACAAAGTCAAATCCTCTATTGAATACCATGCCCAAAGCCTGGAACACATTGGCGATAATATTCCTGCAAAGTGGGTGGTCATCCGTAGAGCACTGGAAAATCTGGCCAAATCAAAGCCATTCATCAGCCTCGATGAATATTTTAAACTTTATAGAGAGCACATTGAATTTAACCGTGAAAGAGCACTATTCCTAAGCCAATACTTTCACGATCTTGGAGTATTTTTACATTTTCAAGATGACCCTATGCTCAACAAGATTGTGATATTGCAAAACAATTGGGCAACCGAAGCCGTCTTTAATGTGCTTGATGACTCCGAAATTACGGCACGATTAGGAAGGTTTACCAGCGAAGACTGCAATCGCATTTGGAGCAACGCTAATTATGAAAACGTCCGCGGGGAACTACTTGCCCTCATGTGTAAATTTGAACTGTGTTATGAGCTAGCAGACTCAATTCCAAAAACCTGGTTAGCCACACAATTGCTGCCTGCATCCATGCCGGAAACACTGGAAAACTGGCCAAGAGAGGGAGATATATCCCTACTGTACCGATACGACTTTCTCCCCAAAGGGATAATCAATCGCTTAATGGTCAGGATGAACCGATTTGTTAACGACCCAACCCTAGCTTGGAACTATGGCATTCTGTTCAAGAAAGGCGAAACACAACTGCTCGCGCAGGAGACCGGCAGCGGCAACGAAATATCCTTAAGAGCTAGAGGACCAGAGGCGAAATCTTTACTGAGCGTAATCGCAAATGACATCGATACAATCAACCACTCGTTTACTGGCCTACGGCATAAAGTTAAAAAATTCATCCCCTGCATTTGCGCTGAATGCAGAAATTCAGACGACCCACACCTCTATGGAGAAAGCCATCTACTTCGCAGAAAAGATAGAAACAGCCTGCAGGTCGAGTGCGAAAAGAGCTTTCAAAAAGTTAATGTTTTAGAGCTTTTGGACGGATTAAAACTAAGCATCCCCGGATGGGCCAAGGAACCACATCCGACTTTATCGCCCAGCCCAACCAATGAACCAGCCCCCAAAACCAACACACCCATAAAGTTAAAAACAATAAAAGTATTTTTAGCCTCATCTTCAGAACTGAAATATGAAAGAGATGCATTTGACCTATATTTTCGCAGACAAAACGACCACTATAAAAATATCAATATTCACCTTGAGATAATTCGTTGGGAATACTTTCTTGATGCAATGTCAGAAACCCGTTTACAAGACGAGTACAACAAGGCAATCGAGGCGTGTGATATCTTCGTTAGTCTATTTAAAACAAAAACTGGAAAGTACATAGAAGAGGAGTTCGACACCGCCCACAAGCAATTTAAAAACGCCGGCAAGCCTAAGATATACACCTACTTTCAGGAAACCGAAGTTCCCATCCACAGCCTGGACTTAAACGACTTGATATCTCTCAGAACATTTCAAGAAAAGCTAAAAGCGCTAGGGCATTTCCACACTACATTTAAAAGCAAAGAAGACTTGCACCTAAAATTCAAAGATCAGCTACAAATACTATCAAAAGATCTGATAGCAACACATTAAACAACCAGCACTAGCTCGAGCGTAGTCCGCAACTGACGCTTAAACTGGCGCGATTGGCTAAGCTATGTTATGTTGGTCGGCGGGCGCCGCATATCCCTCAAGAGCGAAGGTAGGGGCGCACCGCACGACGCTGGCAGCCCCATCAAAACTGCAACCCCTTGCCACTCAACAACCGTCCAAACGCCTCCGCCGGCAACGGCCGACTAAACAGATACCCCTGCGCCTCCCGGCAACCGCGCGCCTGCAAAAACGCCAACTGCTCCTCGGTCTCCACCCCCTCGGCAACAACCCCCAAGGAGAGGTTGCCCGCCAGGGCGATGATCGCCTCGACGATAGCGGCGTCGCCGGTGTGGTGGTGCAGTTCGTTGACGAAGGAGCGGTCGATTTTCAGGGTGTCGATGGGCAGTTTGCGCAGGTAGGCGAGGGAGGAGTAGCCGGTGCCGAAGTCGTCGATGGCGATGCGCACGCCCATTGCGCGCAGCGCTTTGAGGATCGACACCGCCTGGTTGGGGTCGTCCATCAGGATACTCTCGGTGATCTCCACCTCCAGGTAGTGGGCCGGCAGGGCGTGCTGCGCCAGGCTATTTTTCACCAGCGCAACCAGGTTGCCATCCTGGAACTGCTTGGAGGAGAGGTTGATGGCCACGGGGGTAATCGGCAGCCCCTGGCGGCGCCATTCGCTGATCTGTTGGCAGGCCGCCTCCAGCACCCACTGGCTGATGGGCAGTATCAAATTACTGGCCTCGGCGGCGGCGATAAATTCGTCTGGCGGAATCAACCCCTGCCCCGGTTTATGCCAGCGGATCAGCGCCTCGGCGCCGACTATTTTACCGCTGTCGATGTCCAGGCGCGGCTGGTAGTGGAGCAGGAATTCGTTGTTCTCCAACGCGTGGCGCAGGCCATTGGTGAGCTGCACCCGCCGCTCCAGACGCTCGTTCATGGCCGGGCGATAATATTGAAAATTGCTGCGCCCGCTGGCCTTGGCGTGGTACATGGCGGTGTCGGCATTTTTCAGCAGCTCTTCGGCGGTCATGCCATCACCGGGAAAAACCGCAATGCCCAGGCTGGCGCTGACAAACGCCTCGTGCCCTTGCGGTGCAAACGGCTGACTCAGTGCGCCGATAATATTCTGTGCCACCAGGCCGATGTCATCCTCGTTGTGCAGGTTGGTTAACAGCACCGTAAATTCATCGCCGCCTAGGCGCGCCACCATATCGGTTTTGCGCACACAAGCTTTGATACGGCTGCCGGCCAGCTGGATAAGACTATCGCCGACGTCGTGGCCGAGGGTGTCGTTAATATCCTTGAAGTTATCGAGGTCGATAAACACCAAGGCTAAGATATCCTCCTGACGCAGGGCCGAGGCCAGGGCTTCACTCAGCCGGCGCCGGAACAGGCCGCGGTTGGGCAGGCTGGTTAATGGGTCGTAGAAGGCGAGCTGCAAGAGCTGCTCTTCCGCCTCTTTCTTTTCGGTGATGTCGCTGAAGATGCCGACATAGTGGCTCACCTGGCGTTGGTCGTCGTAGATGGTGTTGATGGTCAGCAGCTTGGGGAAGAGTTCACCATTTTTGCGCTTGTCCCAGATCTCGCCATGCCAAAAACCCGCCTCGCCAATGCTCAGCCACATCTGCTTATAAAATTCTCGATCGTGCAGACCGGACTGGGTAATTCTGGGGTTGTTGCCAATCAGCTCATCGTAGCTGTAGCCGGTGATGCGGCAGTAGGCGTCGTTAACATCGGTGATGCAGCCTTGGGCATTGGTGATCACCACCCCTTCGCCGGTATTTTTTATCACCTTCTGCGCCAGCTGCAGCCGCTCCTCAATCGCCTTGCGCTCACTGATGTCGGTGCGGATGCAACCGACACCATAGATGCCACTGCTGTTGCGCAGGGGAAAGCGGGAACTCAGGTAGGTGCGGGTCTCACCGCCGGCGGTCAGCTTCTCCTCCAGGGTGCTGGCCCGCTCGGTTACCAGCACCGCCTGGTCGCGGGCGGCACTGAGCCGGCTCTGGGCGCCGGGCAGCAGCTGTTGCAGGGTGCGCCCCAGGCTGTGGCTGCCGGCCATGCCCAGAGTCGCTTCAAAGTGACGGTTAACCAGGGTCAGCTGGCCATCGGTGTCCTGCAGGGAGATCAGCGCCGGCGAATACTCGATCAGATCGCTCAGGCGCTGGCGGGCGGCCTCCAGCTCCGTGCTGCGCTGCTCCAGCGAGAGCTGGTTTTGGCGGGTACGCTTGACCATCTGATAATAGAGGTCGACAAAAAACCAGAGAATCACCAGATAGGCCAGCAGCCGCAAAAAGTGCCACAGCCACCAGGTAAAATCCCACAGTGCGGAGAGATGAAACAGCAACCCGGCGGAACCAAACAGCAGGCAGTGGTTGGCCAGCACCAGCCGTTCGCGGCGGTCGTGCAATGTGCCCAGAAAGGCGAAGTGGAACCAGGCAAAAATAAACCCGGCGCCACCGATAAAGTTGAGCGCCTTGGCAGTGGTGGTGAACGCCTTATCCACCACCATGGCCGGCAACAGCTCCGGGTAGAGCAGGGCACCAACGCCAAGCAAAATACAGACCGGCGCCATGATCTGGGGGGCGCGGTTGAGCGGCCGCCAGCGCGCCAGAGACTCGGGCAGAATCACCAGGGCGAAGGTAATACCACCAATAAAGGTGGCAAAGCTGTGCAGCCAGACAAACGCCTCGCCGGGGCCGACGGCGGCGTGGAAGCCATCCAACAGCCCCATCCCCATCAGGGTGGTCGCCACCCAGATATAGCACGGCGTCAACAGTGCGCTGCTGCGCATCACCAAGATAAACACCGCCAGCAGCACGGCGATAAAGGCGCCGATACTCTCCACCAGGGCGTGCACGGGTTCATTGGCCCAAGTGCTGTCGCGCAGCAGTGGCGTAATCAACAGCGCGACGCCAATCGGCAGCACGGCACTGGGCACAACCGTCGACAACAGGGTCGCTAACCATCGGCTTCTGTGCCGATGCACTTCCGTATCTTGTAAAGCAGCCGTCATGGCAAAAGTGGTCCTATTATTCTTGAGAAGCAGCCGCGTCCGGCACCGGGCATTTCAGCCCGGGCAACCTAACGGCTCTTCTCTAATTGCCACAACAGTCAAACGTGGAGCGGAGGCAAAGCGTTTCGGCCTGAAGTGACGGGTTGAACGCTACGCCTTGGGAAAATACACCTACTGTGTGTAGGTTTTATCAAATAATAGGCACCTATTTCCACATTTATCCGGACTAAATGCTCAGCGAGTTGATAATAATCGCATGTTTATAGGTCATTTGAGCCGCGCAGATTACTTTGTAATGCAATGCTGGCTTGGCACCCGGGATAACCTAGTTGTCCTTTAACGACCCATTTTCGGCATAGATTGCTGAGCAAGAGAACGCCAAATAGCGTTTATAAACAGCCGCGGGGGCGTGAGCACCCCTCTTTCGATCGCCAGTCCTCGTGATTACAGCCCCAGCCGATCGCCCCGTCCTTAACTTCAGCCGGAATAAATTGCTCTTTTTTTAACCCGCTTATTCAAATTGCTACTAAACTTTTAAATTGTAATTCCGATATAAATCAAACTGACCCGGATCTGCTGGCACTTCTGGGGCAGCGCGGGCTGTGTAGAGACGTATTCACATAAGCAGCGGACACATCGTATGACACGGACTTCCACCTCTTCTGGCGTGAGTTTGCCGAAGAAATTGTTGATTCTGACCGGCCTCTCCATCCTCCTGGTAGCCGGCGGCCAGATGATCTCCAACTACACCAACCTGAAAAAAGAGGCGTTGAGCGCCCTGGCGTCGCAGGTGGCCTCGGGCACGGGTATCTTAAGTCGCAGCATTCAGGACTGGGTCACCAGTAAAAAGCTGATGGTTGAAGGGCTGGCCGACAAAGCCAACAGCAGCACCGACCTGACCGGCACCATTGCCCAGACCAAATGGGATGGCCAATTCTTATCCACCTACCTGGGTACCGCCGAGGGGGTGATGTTATTGGAAACCGGTGAGATGGGCGGCGACTATGACCCGCGCACCCGCCCCTGGTACCAACAGGCCAAGGCGGCCGGGCGCACGGTACTAACCCCGCCCTACACCAACGCCTCCGATAAGGGCGAACTGGTGATGACCTTCGCCACCCCCACGCCGGAACAGAACGGGGTGATCGGTGCCGATGTCGCGCTCACCGACGTAAAGGAGACCATTCTCAACGCCGACCCGGGCGGACACGGCTATGTAATGCTGCTGGATGCCAACAACCGCATTCTGGTGCACCCGGATCAAAGCCTGTTGATGGAACCGGTTACGGCGTTAGCTACAGCACTGAACAGCCAGCTGATTGACGAACTGAAGCGTTCCGGTCGGATGGCCGAGGTCGAAGACCGCAACGGCGAAGGCCTGTTGGCCGGGGTCTACCCGATTCCCGAAACCGACTGGTTTATTGCGGTGATCCAAAACCGGGAGAGCGTCATGGCCTACGCCCAGCGGTCGCTGTTAAGTTCGCTTATCACCGCCGCGGTGATTGCCGGTATTTCACTAATTTTTGTCAGTGTTTTTATCAGCCGCACCCTGCGCCCCTTGCGCCACCTCAACGAAGCCATGGCCGAGATCGCCCAGGGCGATGGCGACCTGAGCCGCACGCTCACGGTGGAGACGCGCGACGAACTGGGCGCAGTCAGCCGCAGCTTTAATCAGTTTGTCGATAAGATTCGCACTCTGATCAGCGACAGCAACCAGACCAGCCTGGCCTTGAAAGAGCAGTCGGAGCGGCTCTCGCGCGATGCCCTCAGCAACGCCGACAAACTGGCACAGCAGCAGAGTGAAATCGCCCGGGTGGCGACCTCCATCAGCGATATCAGCAACACCGCCAACCAGGTCGCCAGCCAAACCGAACAGACCGCCAGCGAAGCGCAGCTCTCCGCCGAGGCCTCCAACACCGCCCGCACGCTGGCCGAGGACAACCACAGCAACATGAGCAATCTGCTGGCCGGCATTGAACAATCCACCCGTGTGATTGAAGAGCTCGACAGCCACGCACAGAACATCAGTTCGATTATGGCCACCATCAGCGGCATTGCCGAACAGACCAACCTGCTGGCCCTGAACGCCGCCATTGAAGCCGCCCGCGCCGGCGAACAGGGGCGCGGTTTTGCGGTGGTGGCCGATGAGGTGCGCGTACTGTCGCAGCGCACCCATCAATCCACGCAGGAGATTCAGGCCATGATCGAAACCCTGCAACAGCAGACCAAAAATGCCGTGCGCATGATGGACAGCAGCCAGGCGCTGGCGAGCAGCACCATGACCAATACCCAACAGGTCACCGACGGCCTGGCCGGCGTCAGCGAATCCATCCAACGCATCTCCGTCATGGCCAAAACCATGGCCGCCTCCTCCAGCGAACAACACACCGCCACTGAAGCCATCAACCGCATCAGCAGCGCCATCGCCAGCGCCGCCAACGACATGGCCGACAACGCCGCCGACACCCTGGAGACGGCCAAAGCGTTGGATCATCTGTCGAGTGATTTGAATGTGAATTTGAGTCGTTTTCGGTTGTAGGAGTTGGTTAGCTTGTAGGAGCCTATGGCTCACCCTCCGGGTGAAAAGGCAGGGAGTTGCTGCGTTAAACCAAGTATCAGGGAAGAATTCTCGCCTCGATTCTATTTAATAAAACGTTTGAGCGATTCCAGGCCATGAATGGTCTGTAAGCGCGACTCCCAAAACTCGATTGGAGGGAGGCAGGCCGGATAGCTACATGGATGTAGCGTAGTAGAGCAACGCAGGGGCACCGGGCTGGCGTACCAGTTGCCGAGGCCGAGTGTTGCCGGGGTGTGCTTGGTCTGCCTGCGGGGCGGGACCCCACAAATAGCACCGATGACAACTGCAAATTACTGAAGCCTCTGCAATTTGGCGCCGAAATAAATACCTCAGAGGTATTAAAAATAAACTCCAAGGTTAAAACACCCACCTCCAGGCGAATTTAAAATACCTAAAAGCTAAAAAGCCTAAGCTCCAAGCTCAGTGAAAATACCCCAAGGGTTAGAAAAAAATACCTCAGAGCTATTTTCACTCCCCAAAAAGGTGCGCCACTTAAGCTAAAAGATAAAAACCCTAAGCTCAATGCTTAGGCGACAAAGCAAAAAGATTAAGAAAGGCAGCTCAAAGGTATTAAAAAAATAGCGCCGAGCTATTTAGCGGTGGTTGTGGCAACCCTATCTGGGCTGCAACTGAAGTGGGTCTGCCTAACAAGACAGGAGGGGGTTACCTCGTGCGCTATGGGGTGGGTACCTTAAAGTCTCGCGCCCGCAATAAAAGCCTCGCCACCGAAAGAAAAAGCTCCGCCTTCCCAGCAAAAGGCCCCCCACCCTAACGATAAAGATCAAGCCAAGGCCAAGCTGCGCGGCGAAGCACCCGCTGGTTTTATTATGGTGCATGGCCAAAAAAGTGGTTTCGGGTGGCTCGCAGCCATTACCCAAAATTTTAGTTGGCCCAATGGCTGCATCGCGTTAAGCAACTCCGCAATGGACCAATTTAACCATTTGGTTAAAGTGGGTACCCCCATTCAAATCGAATGGTAGGATTACTCTCAATAAAAAAGCGCTCCCTGCTTCACTGACTGCTCCTCAACATCCCCCCAATAGAACCCTTCCCCCGCCAAACACTTACAACCGCGTCCGTTGCGTCGGTTTTACATAGCTGAAATGAATCGACAGCCGTCGCTGTTCCGGGTCTGAATCAAACGCCGGCCGGCCCTCCTCGCCGGTTGGCTCTGCAGCAGGAGCCGCCATTGGCTTATCACCATTGGGAGCACGACTATCCACCCAGGCAAAGCCCGCACTCAGGGTACCGACTACAAGCACCACCAACACCACTCTAACGACAACTGCCCAACGCCCCATCATCTCTTCACAACCGCTTTCAATAGTTATTCGGCACCGGGCTCCCCCAATCAACGGGAACCCGGCAGTTAGAAGCAGAGTAAGGAGCAGGCGTTTTAGCGAGCGTGGTAATGAGCGTGGTAATTTGCGCTGGCAGCGTGGTTAGGGTGTTTTTTGTGATTAAGAAGGCGATTTATAGAGTTTCGACTGCGGGGTTTTATGAATTAGGGGAGTTACGGCTGAGCGGGTGGTGCGGGCTCGCAGGTGTGTTGTTGGGTATCGTAGCGGCCGCCACTATCCAGGCATTTATCTTCCGCCATAAAGGCGAACAGGTGTGGCATCAGCAGGCCAATCAACAGCCCCAGCGCTACCACAAACAACACTACCCCCAGCATTATTCTGGCTTCCCGGCGGAAGTGATGATTGATGGTGTTCATGGGGGGCTCCTGCATGGCAGCCTGCGCAGTAGTGCCACCATTCGTTTTCGACAGAAAATTGGGGCAAGATTACCACGCTGATTTCCACGTTCCACGGTTAACATCGCCACTCAAACCAGACCGGCACTCTCCACCGGCACCCTCCAGAAAGGAAGATTATGGCCAAGCCACACCTCACCCACACCCCAACGTTGCTGCTGGTGCTGCTTACCCTGCTGGCCAGTGGCTGTACCAGTCTGCGCACCACCGAGCCGAGCCCAGCCAACGAGTGGCAGTTGACCAAACAGCAGGCGGGAATCGATTTCTACACCCGCCCCAGCGAGTTGGGGCCACTGCCGGAGTTTAAGGCCAGCACCGTACTCAAGGTACCGAAGGGCGAGGTGATGAATCTGCTGCTCGATTTCGAGCGCCACCCCCAGTGGGTCTATGGCTGCCAGGAGAGCGAGATGATTGCCATGGAGAGCTACACCGAGGCCTACATCTACCAGGTGACCAAAATGCCGGTGATCAAGGGGCGGGATTTGATTATGCTGGCCACCACCACCGAGGATTACGCCAATGGCCAAACCATTATTGAGTTGCAGGCGGCACCCGATTACTGCGCTAATAATTCCGACCGCGACTGCACCGCCATCCGCGCCGCCAACTATGTGCATGTACAGCACGCCCGGGGCCGTTTTATTGTCACCGAACTCAGTGAGCAGAGCACACAGATCGACTGGATACAGTATGTCGACCCGGCCGGCCTGGTGCCGCACTGGCTGGTGCGCGCCAACCTGGCGCGGGTGCCGATTAAATCACTGCGCCAGTTGAAGGCACTGTTGGAATCTGAAAAGGCGGGAGCAAAATAAAGCGCAAAGGCAAAGGCAAAGGCGTAATAATCGAGGAATAAACCCGGTTTTAGTCGGGCAGGTAGCGCTTCTGCAATTTGCGCTGCAGAGTGCGGCGATGCATTTTCAGCTGTTTGGCGGTCGCCGAGATATTGCCGTTGTTCTCCTCCAGCGCCTGTTGAATGGTCTCCCACTCCACCGACCTCAACGACGGCTTGGCCAGCTCGTCCGGCTGGGCCGCCACACCCTCCTCTTCGCCCAGCAGAGCGGCGATAATCTCCTGGGCCGAACAGGGCTTGCTGAGAAAATTAACCGCCCCCAATTTCATCGCCTGCACCGCGGTGCGGATGCTGCCGTAGCCGGTGAGCATAACAATGGTATCGATACCCGCCTGTTTCAGCTCTTCAATTAACTCCAGGGAGTTATCCTGGCCAATTTTCAAATCGAGCAACGCATGGCTGTAGTGCCCCTCCGCCACAGCCATGCGCAGACCGGCCAGGCTGTCGCAGTGGCAAACGTCAAAGCCGCCACGCGCCAGCGCACGGCTGGTGACGTGGGCCAGGGCTGGGTCATCCTCCAGGTAGAGCAGCCGGTTAACCATCGGCCACCTCATCGTTCTGGCAGGGCAGCGCCACGGTGACACAGACGCTGTAGAGGCCATCGGCGGCGGCCGGTTCAACATCAATAGCGACCGTGCCGCCCAGCCGTTCGATGGTGCTGTTGGCGAGAAACGAGCCAATGCCAAGGCCGGTGGTTTTTTCCGACTGCAACAGCTTGCCCCACTGGCGCAGGCGCTGCTGCTCTCCCGCTGGCGAGCGGTTGCTGATGGCGATGGTGAGCTGCTGTGCGCGCCGGCCAAAGCGTACCAGCACCTCCCCCGCGGTGGACTCCAGGGCGTTGTTGATCAGGTTGATCACGGCAAATTCAAACAGCTCGTTGACCGCTACTATGCCCTGCCCCCCGCCTAGATCTTCAAAGCGGGGCTGGCGCTCCGGCTGGGCAAGGGCGTAGTGGTCGATCAACTTGTCGATCACGCTCTGTGTTGCGCGCGGAGTGAGTTGATCGCTCTCGCGGGCGACTTTGGAGAGCTGTTTGATAGTCGCCTGGCAGCGCTCGATCTGCTGCTGCATCACCGGCAGGTCGGCGATGAGCAGCTCGCTCTGCTCGCCACTTGCGGCCAGCTCCTCCACCAGCAGGGTGAGGGTCGCCAGCGGCGTGGCGAGGTTGTGCACCGCCGAGGCGGAGACGGTGGCCAGGCCAATCAGCTGCTCGCTGTTGAGGTTCTGTTCGCGTATCTGCTGCAGCAGGGTGTATTGCCGACGCAGGGCGGCCACCAGGGTACTGACAAAAAAGCAGATCAACACTGCGCCAATCAGGTAGTTCAACCACATGCCAATCAAGTGCACCTGGTAGGCAGATTCGAAGTGGCGAAAGTGGGCCTGCAGCTGCAGCCCCAGCAGCAGTGAGTAGATCACAATAGTCGCCAGGCAGACCAACCAAGCCAGGCGACGCGACAGCAGCATGGCGGCAAAGGCAATAATCACCAGGAAGTAGTAGATAAACGGGTTGGCGGCACCCCCGGCCAAGGCCAGTACCAGGGTAGACCAGGCCAGGTCGAAGAGCACCTCGCGGCTATTGCCATTGGCCCAGGATTGCAGCTTGGGCCGGGCCAGCACCAGCAGCGTCCAGCCAAGCGCGGCGGCAATCACCAGCGCCAGCAGCCCACCGTGTTCGCTGGCCTGCATGGCCAACTGCCAGTAGACCAGTGCCACTACCGCGCACAACAGGGTGACCAGGCGAATGTAAAGCAGGAAGCGGACGGAGAACCTGGCATCCACGGCCGACCAGGTCTCGGGGCGCAGGGGTTGACTAGCTTGAGGGTGCATTAGGGGTAGCGGCTGCCCACGGATTGTTCGAATGCCCCTATTGTATGCATCGCCCGGTAAATAGAAACCGGCGCGACAATATGCCGCGCAAGACTCTAGCCAACGGGACGACTAGCGACTTGGCCAACCAATAAAAAGCCGCCGCAAAAACGGCGGCCAAAGTAAATAGACAAATTTAAAATTGATCGTTAAGCAACTGTCGAAAAACTAAGCCGCTTCCCCTTCCAGGGTAACGGCGTATTTGGCTTTATCCATTGCCGCCTGTACTTCTGCGTAAAAGGCCGGGTCCTTACCGAAGCGAGGGTCCTGGGAGAGCTGGATCATCGCCTGATTGGCCTCGACATAGGGTCGCATTTGGCAATCGTAGCGGGCAAAGGCCGCCTGGTAATCCGCCGGCGATTGCGCCAACTGATAGGCCAGCGAATAGGCACCCACCAGCGCCAGACTGGTCCCCTGGCCGGAGTAGGGCGACGGGCAGTAACCAGCATCGCCAACCAGCGCCACCCGGCCTTTGGTCCAGGCGGGCATTTTCACCTGGGCCATCAGACCGATGTAAAAATCATCCGCCGACTGCATAGCCGTCAACAGTTTGGGAACCTCCCACCCCATTACACCGCAGCGCTCCTGTACTAAATCCTTCTGCCCCTGCAGGTCGCGAGGGATATCGCCCAAGCCAGCGGTAAGCCCCATGCAGACGCGCAACTCCTGGTTATCGCGCGCGGTGTAGAGCATGGCGCTGTGTTTATCCCCCTGATAACTCAACTGCCAGTGCTCCAGGCCGAGGTAGTTGGGCGCGCTGAAGACCGCCAGGGCCACTCCCAACGGCAGCAGGAATTGATCGTCCGGGCCAAACACTGAGCGTCGAATCGAAGAGCCGATACCGTCGGCGGCCACCACCAGATCAAACTCCCGCTGACTGCCATCTTCAAAGTTGACCAGCACCGAGGCGTCCCCTTCCTGCAGACTTTGCACAGCGTTGCCGTATAAAAACTCGGTCTCTGCAGACAGCGCCTGCAACAGAATATTGGCCAGATCGTCACGCAGAATTTCGATATCTTCGTTATCGAAATTGCCGCCAGTGATGGTCATCTCCTCCGAGCGCCAGTACTCCTCGCCCGCACTATTGAGCTTGGAGACCCCCTTCATGGTGGCTCGGTGGGCCAAGGTCGCCTCCAGCAGCCCCATGGCCCGCAAAACCTCCAGCGCCGAACCACGCACATCAATAGCGTGACCACCCGGGCGCGGGCCGGGGGCTCGCTCCACCAATGTCGGCGTATAGCCATAGTGTTGTAGCCAATAAGCGAGGGCGGGGCCGGCGATACTAGCCCCCGATATCAAGACACGTCTATTTTGATCCACCGAATTCTCCTGATCACTGAAGGATGGCTATTTGGCGTTGAGCAGAGTTGACCGTATCATTCCGCTCTTATCATCAATCGCCACTTATGAAACACATGGATCATATCTTTGAGGAACCAGCGTCGTCAAACTCCACCGATGCCCGCATGCTGCGCACCCGTGCTGCGCTGCATCGGGCTATCTTCGAGCTGCTTGCGACAAGCACCTTCGAGTCGATTACCATCCGTGACCTCACCCGACAGGCGGGTATCGGTTACGCCACCTTCTTCCGCCACTACGCCACCAAAGAGACACTGCTGGAGGCGGCGGCCGCGGCCGAGATTCGTCAACTGAATGAGCTAACCATGGCGCTGTTTGACACCCAGGATTGCCTAGCCGCCTGCCTGGAGCTCTGCCGCTACATTGAGCTGCGCCGGGCACTGTGGCGATTGCTGCTGAGCGGCCGGGGGGAGCAGGTAATTCGCGACGAGTGGATTCGCCTGGCCCAAAACAATGCCGAGGTGCTGGGTAAGCAGCCCAATTTGGAGGATGAGGCAGCGATTGTGGTATCTATTAGTGCCAACATTGGGCTGCTCAACTGGTGGCTAAATCAGGAGCAACCCCTGGCCACCGAGCAGATCGCCCAGCTGTTAAATGCTCTGGTTATGCAGCCCTCGCTGCAACGGGGCTTTGCCACACACCTGCAAGGGCAGGCGGCCAAGCCACACTCTGAGCAGAGATAAAGAATGCGTCGCCGTCAGTGCAAAGTGCAGTCGTATGGCGAGGTTATTGCGTGTCACACCGGAGGATTACACCATGCAGTTAAGGAGAAGAGATGGGGCGCTTGTCATCCAACAAACTGTGGCTTGGGCTCCTGGCCCTGGTTATCGCCTGGCCGGCCATGAGTGAGCCCGACGCCGCAGCGCAGTGGTCGCAGGTTAGCCTAGAGCGCCACACCCTCACTGCCAAGCCCGTGAGCCGCAGCCTGCGCCTGCAGGTGGCCCTGCCCGCCGGTTACGACCCCAACCAGCGCTACCCGGTGCTCTACTACACCGACGCCTTCTCCCAGGCCGGGCGGGTCAGCGAAATCGTCTACTCCCTGGGTGCGGTGGGCGTAATTCCGGCGATGATCAGCGTTGGCATCGACAGCGACAGCAACACCGGCGCCGAGGCCACCGAGGCCCGCGCCTACCTGCTCACCCCCACCCAGGCCGACACCTACCAGGCCCCCTTTGGCGTACAAAAAGGCTGGACCGGCGGCGGTGCGCTCTTTTTAGAGAGTTTGGCGAAGGAGGTGATTCCGTTTATCGAGAGCCACTACGCCGCCAGTGGCGAACGCACCCTCTACGGTCACTCCTTCGGTGGCCTGTTCGCTGCCTACACCCTCTTCAGCCAGCCGCAACTCTTCAGCCGCTACCTGATCTCCAGCCCCTCACTGGCCTGGGACAACCGGCTGATCTTGCAGCTGGAGAGCCAGTATGCCGCCAACCACAAACAACTGCCGGTGCGGGTGTTTCTCTCGGTGGGCAGCGAGGAGAATATTCCGGTGTCGCCCATGGTGGACGACGTGCAACGGCTGAGCGAAGTGCTTAACCAACGCGACTACCGCGAATTTCAGTTCACCAGCCGGATCTTTGCCGGAGAGGATCACTTCACGGTAACCTCGCAATCGATCAGTATCGGTTTGCGGGCGCTGTTTGCCGCCGAACAGGCGCACTAATTTTTACCCCGGCCAAAACAGTAATGACCACGCTATTTTGCCCGTTATATTCTCTCTGTGAAGCACTCAAACTGTATGCCGAAAAATAAGAGTAAAGCTGAAAAATTGGCGGGTAAGCTGATCTCAACCCTACAGAAAGTTTGGGGAGAACAGACCGGAGAAGCTCAATCGGAAGCCTCCGAAACTGTGATGAAACTGGGCCACACTCTGCTACAGGCTGGTAGTGCGGAGGCGATGAAAGAGGTACTCAATGGTCGCAGCGTAGCACAGTACCTTGGCGATATTTGGCTAGAAAAAAATCCTAGCGTAAAACCCATTGTCCGCGAGTTAAACAGCGAAATATATAACGCTAACGATTAACAAAACCTCGTTATCGCCAACGCTCAGCAGAGCCAAACTTCCAAACAAAAAAACCGCGAACAGAGTCGCGGCTTTTTCACACTGCGGTTATTTGCGCAGCTATTTATTACGCTGCTTTTTAGGCAGAGTAGACCGGGAACTGTTTACACAGGGCCAGCACTTTCTCTTTGGTAGCAGCGATAACGCTTTCGGAGTTGCCCGCTTCCAGGCTGTCCAGCACATCGCAGATCCAGTGAGTCAACTGCACACACTCGTTCTCTTTAAAGCCACGGGTGGTGACCGCCGGGGTGCCCACGCGCAGGCCAGAGGTGACAAACGGTGAACGCGGGTCGTTGGGCACGGCGTTTTTGTTGACGGTGATGTAGGCCTCACCCAGAGCGGCGTCGGCATCTTTACCGCTGTAAGGTTTGCCAATCAGGTCAACCAGCATCAGGTGGTTTTCGGTACCGCCGGAGACGATTTTAATTCCGCGCTCAATAAAGGTGGCGGCCATCGCCTTGGCGTTGGTGACTACCTGCTGTTGGTAAACCTTAAACTCCGGAGAGAGTGCCTCTTTAAAGCTGACTGCCTTGGCGGCGATCACATGCATCAGGGGGCCGCCCTGGCCACCGGGGAATACCGCTGAGTTGAGTTTCTTTTCAATCTCTTCGTTGGCTTTGGCCAGGATGATACCGCCGCGGGGGCCGCGCAGGGTTTTGTGGGTGGTGGAGGTGGTGACGTCGGCAATCTGTACCGGGCTTGGGTAGACACCGGCGGCAACCAGGCCGGCCACGTGCGCCATATCGACCATCAGGTAGGCACCCACCTCATCGGCAATGGCGCGGAAGCGTTGCCAATCCATCACCATGGAGTAGGCCGAGAAACCAGCAACAATCATTTTGGGCTTGTGCTCTTTGGCCAGGCGCTCAACTTCGTCGTAGTCGACTTCGCCGGTCTCTGGGTTGAGGCCGTACTGCACGGCGTTGTACATCTTGCCGGAGAAGTTGACCTTGGCACCGTGGGTCAGGTGGCCACCGTGGGCCAGGCTGAAGCCCAACACGGTATCGCCCGGGGCACACAGCGCCTGGTAAACGGCAGCGTTGGCCTGGGAGCCGGAGTGCGGCTGTACGTTGGCGTAGTCGGCACCAAACAGCTCTTTGGCGCGCTCGATGGCCAGCTCTTCGGCCTGGTCGACAAATTCACAGCCACCGTAGTAGCGCTTGCCGGGGTAACCCTCGGCGTATTTGTTGGTCAGCGAGCTGCCCTGCGCCGCCATCACCTGGGGGCTGGTGTAGTTTTCAGAGGCAATCAGCTCGATATGCTCTTCCTGACGCTGGTCCTCTGCCTGGATGGCAGCCCAGATTTCGGGATCGTACTCTGATAACGGCTTGGATGAATCAAACATTGGCTACCCCCTGGTGCACTAAGGGTCGACCGGGCACTGCCTGTCGACGGTCAGCTTTGCGGAAAACTCGCGGAAAAAAAGAGGCGCGGATTGTACACCATTTACCCGGAGGAAACCGACCCCTAAATGCAGGCCGGCGTTACCGCCGGTCGGCGCGCCCGCCCGGGCTAGTCGAGTGGCGTGATCTCCAGGTCGAGATAGACCAGGCGATGGTCCGAAGAGGCCGCCCGATCGGTGACCAGATAGGCCTCGGGCGCCTCGGCGGTGGGCCAGAAGACGCCACCGCCCACCACCGTCAGCCCCGCCTTGGAGGGCAGCACATAGTCGGCGCGGCTGCGCCACAGTGCGGTGTGGCTGGCGGCCTCGGCCTGCTCCGGGGTGTGCAGGCGGCCGCCGTCGCTGGTGGGTGTGAAGCTGCCGTTGACCAGGGGGTGGTCGAGCAGCTGCTGCATGGTGCCGGGGTAGGTCTCCTTGCTCTGGGTGCCGGCGTTGAGGTCGCCGACAATCACAAACCGGCCGCCGGCAAAGGGGGCTCTGCTGTCATTGTCATCATAGAGATAGGGGGCAGCGGTGAGGTAGTCGGCCAGTAGGCGGATCTCATCGTGGTTGCGCCTGCCGTTGCGATCCTCCGGGCCATCGAACACCGGCGGTGTCGGGTGCGAGGCCAACAGGTGCAGCGGCTGCCCGGCCACTAAAATGGGCAGATCCCAAAGCGCCTTGGAGGGCAGCCGGAAGGCCTGCCACTGGGCCGCGCTGTACCAGGGCTGGCCGCTCTCGGGATCGATCGGCGCCAGAGCGCCGGGCATATCGCGCCAGCGAAACTGGCGAAAGCTGCGCACCTTGGCCCCGTCTATGGGGTAGCGGCTCAGCACCACCATGCCATACTGGCCTGGGTAGTTGCCAAAGCCCCAGGCATCGCCCCCCTTGCCGGTGGCTTGGCCATCGTGGTCGAAGTCGTGGGGGCTGGGGTCGCCGGTGTTGACCGGGCCGATGTGGAAGTAGGGGTAGTCGATGGCGGTGACGCCTTCGGCCTGGGCCACAGCCAGGTAGTTGCGCAAAAACTGCAACACCCCCTGTTCGGGCTCTTCGATATAGTCGAACTCATTGAGCAGCACAATATCGGGCCGCACCCGCTGGATGATCTCAGCAATGTGGCCAATCTGGCGGTTTTTGCCACTGGCCAGCTCGGCTTTCAGCACCGCCAGTGAAAGCTTGTCGGTTTGGTCAACTTGGTAGTTGCCCGCCTCCATACTGACGTTAAAAGTAGCCACCCGCAGCGGCACGGGTTTACTCGCAGCGTTGGCTGCATGGTGTAGGGTCATCGCAAAAACTGCCCCCAACAGCGCTTGAACTGGCCAAAAGGCGTTCAATTTCCTCATAAAACTCTTTCCTATTTACGCCACAAAGCAAGCCATCTTGACGCTTAAAGAAAACTTCAAAAATTGTTTGCCCTATTGGTCAAAAAGTTAATTTAAGGCTCTATAAACCGTCACAGATTTGTAATATTTTGCCTCGACAATGCGGGAGTTAACCGAATCACTCGTCTACTTATTACACCATTTGCATCACACCGGGGGCCACCCCCTCTCGACCATTTAGGGAAGAAACTATGAAGCCTTTTATCAAGCAGCGCCTGGCTATGGCGGTATTGCTGGCTGCCACGGCCGGTAGTGCTGTGGGCCAGGAGACCACCTCTGCCATTCGGGGAAAGATTCTCACACCAGCCGGTGAGCCAATGACCAACACCACGATCGTTATTATTGACGATCGTACCGGTGCCAGCCGCACCTACACCACCAACTCGGCGGGCTCTTTCTACGCGCCCAAGCTCTCCGTCGGTGGCCCCTACACGGTGATCATCAACGAAGACCAGAAGGTAGTGGTTGACTCCATCTCCCTGGGTGATGTCTACAACCTCACCTACGGTTACGAAGAGAAAAACATGGAAGAGGTGACGGTTTACGCCGACGCCAGCTCGGTGGCCACCACCGCCGTGGGCCCCTCCTCCACCTTTGGCCTGTTTGAGCTGGAGAACAACACCTCCGGCGACCGCGATATCGTCGACATCATCGCTATCGACCCACGCATCAACCTGGACCCGGGCACTGGCGGCATCACCTGTGCCGGTAAACACCCCCGCTTCAACAGCACCACCTTGGATGGTGTCAGCCAAAACGACCGCTTCGGCTTGAACAGCAACGGCTACTCCACCGCCACCGGCATGCCCTTCCCCTTCGCGGCCATTGAGCAGGTCTCGGTGGAGCTGGCTCCCTACGCGGTGCAGTACGGCGGTTTCAGCGCCTGTACCATCAACGCGGTTTCCAAAGCCGGTACCAACGAGTTCCACGGTGGCGTTTTCTATCAATACACCGACGACAGCCTGAAAGGCGACTCTATCGACTACGGCCACGGGGAATCCTCCAAGTTTGAGAGCGAGTCCTACGACACCTACCGCCGCGGTTTTGATTTCGGCGGTCCTATCCTGAAAGACAAGCTCTTCTTCTATGTCTCCTACGAGGAGTCTGAATCGCCGGAGTTTATTGCCCAGGGCTACAATGGCGGCAGCGGCGACACTCGCGATTGGTTGAGTGAAACCGACTATAACCGCATCGCCGATATCGCCCGCAACGTCTACGGCTACGAGCCCGGCGGCCAGCCTGGCAACGGCGTACAGGAAGAGGAGAAGTACGCGGCCCGTATCGACTGGAACATCACCGATAGCCACAGCCTGGCGTTGATCTACAACTACTACGAGGGCTTTGAAGATCGCGCCTCCGATAGCGACAGCGACGAATTTGAGTTCGCCAACCACTTCTACCGCAAAGGGGCGGAATCAGAGACCACCACCGCTAAGTGGTCTGCCCAGTGGACCGACACCTTCTCCACCGAGCTGTTTATCAGCCACAACGAGATGAACGACTCTCAGGTGAATGTGGCCGACCAGGGCTTTGGTGAGATGCAGATCTCCATTGGCAGCAATATCGTCTACCTGGGTACCGATGACTCCCGCCAATCCAACGCACTCAATACCGAATCCGATTACTTCAAATTTAATTCCCAACTGTTGGCCGGCGACCACGTATTAACCGCCGGCTACGAGCAGGAGGCGCTATCGGTCTTCAACCTGTTTGTACAGCACTCCGATGGTGGTGAGTACCGCTTCTTCGACAGCTCCAGTTCCGGTGGCCTCTCCGGTATCGACAAATTCGAACTGGGCACCCCCAACCGCGTCTACTACGGTAGCGGTGGTGGCACCAACAATCCCAACGACGCTGCCGCCTCCTTCGAGAACGTCCAGCACACCCTCTATATTCAGGATGAGTGGTACATCGCTCCCAAAAACCTGACCTTGGTTTACGGCCTGCGTTACGAGAAGTTCACCAGTGACGATGCGCCCAACACCAACCCGGCGTTTGAGGACTACTTTGGTGTTCCCAACGACACCGGTGTCGATGGCCTCGATATTCTAATGCCACGCTTTGGCTTCACCTGGGGAGCGGCAGACTCCTTGACCATTCGCGGTGGTATTGGCCTCTTCTCCGGCGGCAACCCCAACGTCTGGATCTCTAACGCCTGGAGTAACGATGGTGTGACCAACGTGCAGGTCTCCAACACCTCTTACGCCGACTCCATTCTGACCGCACCTCTGGCTAACGGCGGTGCACCTGGCTTCGCACCGCCACAGTCACTGTACGATATTGTTGCCGCCACCACCGTCGCCGATGGCAACATCAGCTATGTCAATATTATCGACCCTGACTACGAACAACCGGGTGAATGGAAGTACTCCTTGGGCTTCACTCAGGAGTTCGAATCCGGCTGGACTCTGGATGGTGATTTCATCTACTCCCAGACCCAGGATGCCGCCTACTACCAGGATATCTCCCAGGAGATTGTCGGCTACACCACCACCGGCGCACCCATCTATGACTACGCCGACAGCAGCGTGCGCGACGTTTACATGCTGACCAACTCCGACCGCACTGCGGAAGGGTTTGTCGCATCGTTGAACCTCTCCAAGGCGTTTGATAACGGCTTCTACGTCTCTGTTGGTTATGCTCAGACCCGCTCTGAGGATATCAGTCCGATGACCAGCTCCACCGCCGGTTCCAACTTCGACAACACCGCCCTGCTGGATATTAACGATCCACGCCCGGGCACCTCCAACTACGAAACCCCACACCGTTTCAGCCTCTATGTGAACTACACTCACGCCTTTATTGGCGACCTGGATACCAAGATCAGCCTGCGCGCTGTGCGTAAACAGGGCCAGGGCCAGAGTTACGTGATGGATGGCCAGGATCTTGAAGGCGATGGTTACTACGGCCGGCACCTGCTCTACGTGCCCACCGGCGCGGATGACCCCAACGTCGTCTTTGCCGATGGCTTCGATCAGGATGCCTTCTTCGCCTGGGTAGATAAAAACGGCCTGGATTCCGGTTACGTGGCACGCAACGAGGTTAACGCCCGCTGGAGCACGCTGGTCAATCTGGCGGTACGCCAGGAGCTGCCCACCTTCTTTGATGGCACCTCCGGTGAGGTCTACTTCCTGCTGTACAACCTGGGCAATTTCCTGAACGACCGTTGGGGTCACCAGTCCGATGCCGAGTTCTTCTCGCAAGAGGTGGTCGATGCCGAGGTCAATGACCAGGGTCAATACGTTTACACCAACTTTAAAGGTGGCAGCGTCACCGACAAACTCGAAGACCCGGAGTCTCTGTGGGAAGCCAAAGTGGGTGTTAATTTCCGCTTCTAAGGCAGACGCACCTCGCTTCACTGACGGGCCACAGCTGTGGCCCGTTTTTTTTTACGGGTAAGGGTTGCAGGCGGGACATAGCCGCCGCAACTATTGAACTTCAAAAACGCATCAGTTACCGTGCCCGCCAAATTTGGCTAAACCCAGAGAGGATCACAGCCACATGGCCCAATACGTCTACTCCATGAACCGCGTTGGCAAGATCGTGCCGCCCAAGCGCGAGATTCTTAAAGATATCTCCCTGTCGTTCTTCCCCGGCGCCAAGATTGGTGTGCTCGGCCTGAACGGCTCCGGTAAATCCTCGCTGCTGAAGATCATGGCCGGAGTCGACCAGGACTACAACGGCGAGGCCCGGCCTATGCCCGGCATCAAGGTGGGCTACCTGCCCCAGGAGCCGCACCTCGACCCCAATAAAGATGTGCGCGGCAATGTGGAAGATGGTGTGCGCGAAGCGCTGGACGCGCTGGCGGCACTGGATAAGGTCTACGCCGACTACGCCGAGCCGGATGCCGACTTCGATGCCCTGGCCAAAAAGCAGGCACAACTGGAGGATATTATCCAGGCCTGGGATGCCCACAATTTAGAGCACAAGCTGGAGACCGCCGCCGACGCCCTGCGCCTGCCGCCCTGGGATGCCGACGTCACCAAACTCTCCGGTGGTGAACGCCGCCGGGTGGCCCTCTGCCGCCTGCTGCTGTCGCGCCCCGACATGCTGCTGCTGGACGAACCCACCAACCACCTGGATGCCGAGTCGGTCTTCTGGCTGGAGCAGTTCCTGGTCGCCTTCCCCGGCACCGTGGTGGCCATCACCCACGACCGCTACTTCCTCGATAACGCCGCCGGCTGGATTCTGGAACTCGACCGCGGCCGCGGCATCCCCTACGAGGGCAACTACTCCGACTGGCTGGAGGCAAAAGAGAAGCGCCTGGAGCAGGAGCAGAAGACCGAAGCCTCACACCTGAAGGCAATGAAGTCAGAGCTGGAGTGGGTGCGCCAGAACCCCAAAGGGCGCCACGCCAAGAACAAGGCCCGCCTGGCCCGCTTTGAAGAGATGCAGTCGCAGGAGTTTCAAAAGCGCAACGAGACCAACGAGATCTACATTCCCCCCGGCGAGCGCCTGGGCGACAAGGTGATTGAGTTCAACCACGTCAGCAAAAGCTATGGCGACCGGGTGTTGATCAACGACCTGAGCTTCAGTATCCCCAAAGGGGCTATTGTTGGGATTGTGGGTGGTAACGGTGCCGGTAAATCGACCCTGTTTCGTATGATCGCCGGTTACGAGCAGCCGGACTCCGGCAGCATCGATATCGGCGATTCCGTAAAGGTCGCTTTTGTCGAACAGAGCCGGGAGAACCTCAACGACAACCACACCGTGTGGGAGGCGATCTCCGGCGGCGCCGATGTGCTCAACATCAACAACTACGAGGTGGGCTCCCGCTCCTACGTGGGCCGCTTTAACTTTAAAGGCTCCGACCAGCAGAAACGCGTGGGTGAACTCTCTGGCGGTGAACGCGGCCGCCTGCATCTGGCCAACACCCTGAAACAGGGCGCCAATGTGCTGCTGCTCGACGAACCCTCCAACGACCTGGATGTGGAGACCTTGCGCGCCCTGGAAGAGGCACTGCTCAACTTCCCTGGCTGCGCCCTGGTGATCTCCCACGATCGCTGGTTCCTCGACCGCGTCGCCACCCACATTTTGGCCTATGAGGGCGACAGTGAAGTGGTCTTCTTTGAGGGCAACTACACCGAGTACCACGAGGATTTCCAGAAGCGCAAGGGCAATGAGGCACAGCCCAAGCGCATGAAGTACAAACCGATTAAGGTTTGACCCTAGCGGGTAAAAAAACTGACCGGGCCGGCCATCAGGCTGGCCCTATCTCCCGCGATAAGCGCACATTCTGACTGGACTTGCTCTTATCCAGCCACCATCTACGCACTATGGCCACTAAGCCGCGCACAACCACTGTGCTAGCCTGCCACTTTGGGAACTTAACCGGTTTGTGAACCAATACTCAAATAGTAAAAGTTAACCCATTTGCCGTATTGCCCAGTACCTGGATCTGTTAGCGTAAGAGCTTCGTTTTTACCGTTGTGTCACTGTTTTCCCGCACTATTGGTCAGCGCGCAGCCAACAGCCGCTCAAGTTGTTGTAACCCAGATTGAATGGCAGGCGCACATCACCTCCTAGAGTGAACCAAAGCATTAGAGTGCGTAATAGGTGAGATTGTCGTTCGCCCTTGTTCACAAGTTTGGTGTCGCTTTAACAGAGTTTACTTTCAGCGCCACTGCCCGTGCGTTGTTGCCCCTATTCAGACTGTTTCAGCTTAGCAATTGGCAAGAGTCTATTATGGCAAGCAGTATCGACCTTCCTAACCGACATAGCCGGGAGCGCCGCAACTTCCCACGGGTGCTCTATCGCACCACCGCCGAAATCGAGGCGGCCGGCGGCCGTTGGCCCGTGCAGTTGGTGGACCTCTCCTTCAGTGGTGCCCTGGTGGTCTCCACCAACACCTGCCCACTGGATGTCAGCGACGAACTGATTCTGCACGTTAACCTGCACGAGGAGGGCCGCATTAAGATGCGCGGCCACCTGGCCCATGTACAGGGCAGCTACCTGGGCATTGAGTGTACTCCGGCCGGTATCGACCACCGCGCCAAGCTGCGCCGCCTGATCAAAACCTTTAATCGCGCCGGCTAGATTCCGGTTCTGCTCGCGCCAGAGCCGCTGCAGCCGGCAACCGGCCCGAACAACACCCTCGGCAACACTATTTCACCCAGGCTAAGAGAGCGCCTCAATGGCATCCGCCAAGCGCTTCACCGGCACCAGCTCCATCCCTTCAATACCCTGCTTGGGGCAGTTGGCAGCCGGCACGATGGCGCGCTTAAAGCCGTGTTTGCGCGCCTCCCGCACCCGCTCCTGGCCGTTCGGCACCGGCCGGATCTCGCCCGACAAACCGACCTCGCCAAAGGCGATCAACCCCTCCGACAGGGGCTGATCGCGAAAACTGGAGATTACCGCCAGCAGCAGCGCCAGGTCGGAGCTGGTCTCCACCACCTTGACTCCGCCCACCACGTTGACGAACACATCCTGATCACCCAGGTGCAGTCCGCCGTGTCGGTGCAGCACCGCCAGCAGCATGGCCAGCCGGTTCTGCTCCAGCCCCACCGCCACCCGCCGCGGGCTGCCAAAGTGACTGTCGTCGACCAGGGCTTGAATCTCCACCAGCAGCGGCCGCGTCCCTTCCCAGACCACCATCACCACCGAGCCGGAGGCGACATCCTCGGCCCGCTGTAAAAAAATGGCCGAGGGGTTGGAGACCTCTTTCAAGCCCTGTTCGGTCATGGCAAACACGCCCAGTTCGTTGACCGCTCCAAAGCGGTTCTTGTGGCTGCGTAGGGTGCGGAAGCGGCTGTCCTGGTCGCCATCGAGCAGGGTTGAGCAGTCGATCATATGCTCCAGCACCTTGGGCCCGGCCAGGCTGCCATCCTTGGTGACATGGCCCACCAGAATCAGCACCGTGCCGGAGGTCTTGGCGTAGCGGGTGAGGTAGGCGGCGCACTCGCGCACCTGGGAGACACTGCCCGGCGCCGATTGGATATCGGCCATGTGCACCACCTGGATGGAGTCGACCACCAATATTTTCGGTTGCAGCTGGCTGGTCGCCTGAACAATGGCCTCGACGTTGGTTTCGGCCAGCAGATTGAGCTGGTCGGTGGGCAGATTGAGGCGCGCGGCACGCATGGCCACCTGCTGCAGCGACTCCTCACCGGTAACGTAGAGCGCAGTCATGTTGGCCGCCAGCCGGCAGAGGGTCTGCAGCAGCAGGGTCGACTTGCCCGCCCCGGGGTTGCCGCCAATCAGCACCACCGAGCCCGGCACCAGGCCGCCGCCCAGAACCCGGTCAAACTCGGCGGTACCGGTCGAGAGCCGGGGCAGATCCTCCAGGCTGATATCCTTTAACTTCTGCACCCGGGCACCGCCGGAGGCACCGGCATAGCCCTCCAGGCGGTGGCTGTGGCCCTTGGCAGGCCCCAGGCGCACCTCGGAGAGAGTATTCCAGGCACCGCAATCAGCGCACTGCCCCTGCCATTTGCTGTAGTCGGAGCCACACTCACTGCAGACGTACGCAAGCTTGTTTTTTGCCACTCAATTCGCCTTCCGTAAAATAATCGGCGCTACATTAACACATTGCCTTTCCACCCGCGGGGCTTAAAATCCCCCCTTACGACTGCTATGAGTAACCCCATGCCCGCTGCCACCATCCCAGAGCGACCGATTCTGGTCTCCCCCCGTTTAGCCACCGAACTGGGGTTGGAGGCAGCCACCCTGCTCGCCATTTTGGCCGAGTATGGCTTTCACCAGCCGGCCCGGGTGCGCAATGGCTACCACTGGTATCGGCTAACCCAGGTTGAGTGCCAGCACTACATGCCCTTCTGGACGGCCGAGGATATCCAACGCATCAGCCAGAATCTGCGCGCCAAGGGGCAGCTGCTGCTCGCCTCAGCCCCCTACGCCAGCAGCCTGGAGCTGAAATTCGCCTTCAACCAGCGCCAGACAGAAAACCCGGCAGCGGTCACAGCCGCTGCCGCTCCGGTGGCAACCGCCAATGCCGCGGTCGCCGCCAGCCCCATGCCGGCCAACTGGTCGCCCAGCGCCGAGGTGATGACACGCCTGGCCGAACACAATATTCCGGCCGGCTTCAGCCGCGAGATACTGCCGGAATTTATCACCTACTGGCGCGAGCGGGGCGAGAGCCAGCGCTCCTGGGGGGCCAAATTCCAGGCCTACGCCCTGCGCCGCTGGCGCCAGTTTGAGGCGCACAAGGCGCGCGAACAGAAGCAGCAGTCGCAACAATCACCCCTGCCCGAGCAGTGGGCACCCGACGAGCAGGTGCTGGCCCAGCTCAGCCAGGAGGGGATTCCACTGGCCCACATCAACGACTGCGCCAACCGCTTCCGCCTCTACTACCGGGAGACCGGTACCCAGATGGCCTCCTGGACCATGACCTTCTACGCCTGGGTAAAAAAAGATTGGGAGGAGAAACAGCTGCCCTTCCTGGCCAACCGTAAGCCGGTGGCCATGAGTGGCGACTGGCAACCGGCCAAACACACCCTCGACTACCTGCAACAGCTGGAGATCGACCCGGAATTTATCGACGAATGCGTGCCGGAATTTGTCCACAAGTGGATCGAGAATGGCTCCTATCGCAACAACTGGGGCGACCTCTTCTGCCAGCATGTTGCCAACCAGTGGGCACACCTGCAAAACGGCATCACCCCCAACCCGGTGGCCTCTCTGATCAGCACCGAGTGGCAACCGAGCCGCGAGTGTGTGGAGCTGCTGCACCAGCAGTGCGAGATGCCGTTGGCGTTTATAGAGGCACAAATTCCCGAGTTTGTTTTATACTGGCGCAATCGCTCAGAACCAAAACACAGCTGGGATAGTATTTTTATCCGCCATCTCAAGTATATCTGGGCCAAACAACACAAACTCCCCACGGGACACCATGAAAGAGAGCAAACAGGTGATCGACCAAGTCAAACGCGAGATATCCCACTCGCCCAACGACTTACCGACCGCAGCTGGGCTTACTGAAACCACCCGGCAGCCGCCCAACCCGGACCTGATCGACGCCATCAATCAGGTGTTCAGCCTGTTCAGCATCAACTTTCACAACCAGTACTACGCCGCCTTTCGCGACCCGGAGCTGGAGGTACAGGCCAAACGTCTGTGGCTGGAGACTTTAAAGTCCATGCCCGCCGACGTTCTGCTGCGTGCCGCCAAGTCGATCATCAGCCACTCGGAGTACCTGCCCACCCTGCACACCATGCTCGATCACTGTCAGCGCGTGCGCGGTGATCGCCTGCCCGATGCCCACAGCGCCTATGTTGAAGCCTGCCGCGCGCCCAGCCCCAAAGCGGCGGCCAAATGGTCGCACCCGGCGGTCTACCACGCCGGCCTTGCCAGTGACTGGTATTTTTTGGCCTCCAACCCGGAGTCGGTGGCCGCACCAGTATTCAAACGCCACTACGCCGAGCTGTGCGAACAGGTGCGCGCCGGCGTTAGCCTGCCCAACCCCGAGTACATCGCCCTCCCCGAGAGCAGTGAAACCAGCCTCAGCAAGGCGGAAAACCGCCAGAAGCTGGCCGACCTCAGGCAGCAGCTCGACCTCTAGCGCGCCCCCCGAACCATAAAAATAACGACGATGCCGATTGCCCAACGCCCAACCTCTGCCCAAACATTTCTTGTCGCCCTGTTCTTCGCCTACGCCCTGGGCCTGCTCGGCCTCACCTTCTGGCTGGCCCGTCCCGCCGAAGAGATCACCCCTACCAGCGAACCCGTCGAGCCCGCGCCGGCACCGGTTGAACCCTGGCACCTGACCCAGATACCGCCGGATTTCGGCAGCATTACCGAAATCGACGCCAAAAAGGGGGCCTTCTACGACTATCTGCTGCCCGGCATCGAGTACCACAATCAGCGCCTGGCTCAGGCGCGCAAACAGCTGCTGGCCATTGCCGAGAAGCTCAACAGCGATACCCCGTTAACGGCGCCAGAAAAAGAGCGCTTGGCGGCGCTGTCGACCCAATTTGACAGCAGCGATATTGCCGTGTTGTTGCGCCGGGTTGATCAGATTCCCCCCTCCCTGGCCATCGCCCAGGCGGCCACCGAGAGCGGCTGGGGCAGCTCCCGCTTTGCCCAGGAGGGCAATAACTTCTATGGCGAGTGGTGCTACAAACCCGGCTGCGGCCTGGTACCCAGCCGGCGCCTGAAGGGGGCCAGCCACGAGGTACGCCGCTTTGATACCGTCGCCGACTCCATCGGCTCCTACTTTGATAACATCAACACCCACCCGGCCTACCGTACCCTGCGCGCCCTGCGCGAACAGGCCCGGCGCGACGGTAAACCGCTGACCGGTGAGTATCTGGCCAGGGGGCTGGAGCGCTATTCGGAGAAGGGCGAAGAGTATGTGAATTACATTCGGGCCATGATCCGCAGTAATGATCTGGGCCGTTTTGATGCGCCGGTTGCGAGCGGCTCCGGCTGACAGGACGCTATTTCAGAGCGCCGCATTGAGTAAAGTTAGCGCCTCCAAACCATACTGCCGCGGGTCAACGGCGCGCGTAATGGTCACCTCGCAGGCGTGTTCAGAGAGATCCAACGGGTAAGGTGGCAGCAGCAGACGTTGGTCCAGATGATAGACCACCTTCACCACCGGCTTGTCCATTAGGCTTGGGTGTTCGCTCACCACCACCGCCAGGCGGTGATTACTCAACAGGACCACCGCCCCCGGCGGATAGACCCCCACACAGCGGATAAACTGATAGACCAGATTCTTATCCAACTGCTGGGCGTCGCTCCACTCCAGCATCTTTTTCAGCGCCGTTGTCGGCGCCATCCCCTGGTGGTAAACACGATCGGCGGTGACCGCATCATAGACATCCGCCACCGATGCCATCCGGGTGTGCAGCGGCAACTGTTCGGCGCTGAGCCCGCGCGGATAGCCGCTACCATCCAAACGCTCGTGGTGTTGTGCACAGATCTCGATAATCTCTGGCGCCAGCGAGTCGTCCTGGCAGAGAAACTCCTCACCGTAGGTCACATGACGCTTCATCTCTTCCCACTCCTCGGGCGTGAGGCCGCCCGGCTTGTGGAGAATGTTATCGTGCACCCGAATTTTGCCGACATCGTGCAGCAGCGCACCGCTCACCAGAGCCTGCAACTCGCGGCCATGAAAACCGAGTGAGGAAGCTAACACCCCCATCAAGACGCTGACGTTAAACGAGTGCTCGAGCAGATAACGATCCTTGGTGCGCAGCTGGGTGACACACAACAGTGCATTTTGATTGGATTTCAGGGATTCCAAAATAGCGTCGGCGGTCTCCTGGGCGGGGCCAAAATCGAGGGGCAGGCCAAGCTTGGCATCCATCATCACCTTGGAGACCAGTTCGGTCGCCTCGGATTGGATTTTTTTGGCCTCAACCAGCGCCTGATCAAAGACACTTTTGGCCGAGGGGCGCTCGTAGGGGCGGGCCACCAGCGCCTGCAGCTGCTCCGCTTGCCGGCGATTGATGTCACTCAGCGATAGACCCACTTCGGCCGCCTTACCCCGCCCCTGATCGATATAGACCTCAGTCACACCCAATTTAATAATCTGCTCGATCACCTTGGCGTTTTTGATCAACCCCTTGCGGCTGAGGTTGTTGTCCGGCACCCAGGCATTGTTTATATCGGTGATGTACATACCCACTTCCAGCGCGGAGACGGGGATTCGAACAATATTGGTCATATGAGATCACTTACCGGCCACGGATAAAGCACTTAAACAGGGAGTAACCAAAACCTGAAAAGTATAGACCGCTATCAATGGACCATACGCCAGTGAGCGCTAAAAGGGTGAACCAGTGGAGTGGAAGAGACTCCCCCACCTTCGTCGGTTGAGGATCACTCTCTGATTTGGGGGATTGGGCGAAACAGCGGTTCGAACAGTGCTTGCGGGTAAGGTTCGAACCGAGGGAGCGCTAGGGCCTGTTGCAACTAGGCAATAAACTGTAAGCCCAGGCCGGCGGCATCGGAACGGACCACACGGGTCATTCGTTGAGGCCCGTGGGGCAGGCCGGTTACCACTTGCAGAGCGAGGGTGGAACCGACCGGTAAGCGGGTGTCGCAATCCAAGCAGACGAACAGCCCCGAATCGGAAATATCCTGGCACACTCCCTGTTGTTCCCCCAGTTCGGGGTGGTTAATCATTAACCGACAGTGATATTGGGTACGTTGGCATTGGCGTTTTTCCATGGCACGACTCCAATCTTATTTTTGTGAGCAAGAACCTAAAGTGTAGACGCAAGCCCATAAGCTAGCCGAAAACGGTCTGCGCCAAAAGTAGTATTAAACCACCTCGACGCTATCCACCTTCTGGAATCCACGCGGTAATTTATGCCCTCTTCGGCCACGTTCGCCCAAATAGTGCTCCATATCGGCGAATTTCATTAAGGTCTTGCGTTTGCCGGCGTAGAGGGTGAGCGTCTGACCAGATGTTAAAACTGTGATTGCAACCACATACTCCTGGCGGGCCTCTACCCGGGCGGAGGCGATGTTGATGATTTTATTGCCCTTACCGCGCGCCAGCTGCGGCAGCTCCGCCACCGGAAAGACCAGCATGCGCCCCTCGTTGGTGACCACCGCCAACAGCGCGGAGTCATCACTGGGCACCAGCACCGGCGCCAACACCCGGGCACCGGCCGGCAGGTTCAACAGGTTCTTGCCCTTGCTGTTCTTGCTCACCAGGTCGTCGAGGGTGGCGATAAAACCGTAGCCGGCATCGCTGGAGATCAGCAGCTTCTGCTCGCCCTCGCCCATGATCAGCCCCTCGAAGGTGGCGCCACTGGGCGGGCTCAGTTTACCGGTCACCGGTTCGCCCTGACCGCGGGCGGAGGGCAGTGTGTGGGCCGGCAGCGAATAGCTGCGGCCGGTGGAGTCGAGCAGTACCACCGGCTGATTGCTCTTGCCGCGGGCGGCAAAGCGGAAGGAGTCGCCCGATTTGTAGCTGAGTGCGGCCGGGTCGATATCGTGGCCCTTGGCGGAGCGAATCCAGCCTTTATCGGAGAGCACCACGGTGATCGGATCGTTGGTTAACAGGTCGGCCTCGGTTAACGCCTGCGCCTCGCCCCGCTCGACAATCGGTGAGCGACGGTCATCGCCATACAATTCGGCGGCGGCTTGCAGCTCTTTGCGCACCAGGGTTTTCAAGCGGCGAGCGGAGTCGAGAGTCTGTTGCAGGTCAGCGCGCTCTTTCTCCAGCGCCTCCTGCTCCTCGCGGATTTTCATCTCCTCCAGGCGCGCCAGCTGACGCAAGCGGGTATCGAGAATGTAGTCGGCCTGCATCTCGATCAGATTGAAGCGCTCCATCAGCACCGGTTTCGGGTGATCTTCGGTGCGGATGATATGGATCACCTCATCGACGTTGAGGTAGACCAGCATCAAGGCCGCCAAACGCAGCAAACGCTCTTCCACCTTCTGCAAACGGTGCTGCAGACGGCGGCGTACGGTCACCGTGCGGAAACTCAACCACTCGCTGAGCAAGAGGTTAAGCGGCTTCACCTGGGGTTTGCCATCAATGCCGATAACATTGATGTTGACCCGGTAGCTGCGCTCGAGATCGGTGGTGGCGAACAGATGGTTCATCAGCTGCTCGACATCGACCCGGTTGGAGCGCGGCACAATCACCAGGCGGGTGGGGTTTTCGTGGTCGGATTCGTCGCGCAGGTCGGCCACCATAGGCAGTTTTTTGGCCTGCATCTGGTTGGCAATCTGCTCCATCACCTTCTCACCACTGGACTGGTAGGGCAGCGCGGTAATGACGATATCGCCCTCCTCATCCGTCCAGATGGCGCGCATGCGCAGGGCTCCGCGGCCGGTTTCGTAGATTTTTAGCAGATCCTGCCGGCTGCTGATGATCTCGGCATCGGTGGGCATATCCGGGCCAGGCATAAACTGGCAGAGCTCGGTTACCGTGGCATCGGGGTTTTCCAGCAGATGGATGGTGGCGTTGACCACCTCGCGCAGGTTGTGCGGCGGAATATCGGTGGCCATGCCCACGGCGATGCCGGTGGTGCCATTAAGCAGAATGTTGGGCACCTGCGCCGGCAGTACCTTGGGTTCATCCAGCGTGCCGTCGAAGTTGGGCAGCCAATCCACCGTGCCCTGGCCCAGCTCGCCGAGCAGTGCCTCGGCGTATTTGGTCAGACGCGACTCGGTGTAACGCATGGCGGCGAAGGATTTGGGGTTGTCCGGGCTGCCCCAGTTGCCCTGGCCGTCGACCAGCGGGTAGCGATAGGAGAAGGGCTGCGCCATCAACACCATCGCCTCATAGGCGGCGCTGTCGCCGTGCGGGTGGAATTTACCGATCACATCCCCGACCGTCCGCGCCGACTTTTTGTACTTGGCGTTGGCCGCCAGGCCCAGCTCGCTCATGGCGTAGACAATACGCCGCTGCACTGGCTTCAGACCGTCACCCAGGTGCGGCAGGGCGCGGTCCAGAATCACGTACATGGAGTAGTCGAGGTAGGCTTTTTCGGTAAAGGTCTTGAGGGCGATGGTCTCTTCACCATCGGCGCTGAAGGTCAGGTCAGACATGCTTCTCCTTGGAGGTAGACAGACTTTTGTCGTTTTAGGGCTGGCTTATACCAAAGCCCGGCCCCGGGGGCAATCGGGGGCGGGTGAACAAGCCGAACGCGAATTAGATTCCAACACTCACCTGGGGCTGGCCCATATCGCTCAGCTCCACCGGCGCTTCACACAGCGCCACCTGAGAGCTGATAGCACCGGCGTCGATCAGGTAGCGCTTGATCAGCCGGCCACGATCAACCGCCAGGTTGTGCAGCGTCTGGTTGCGCGCCTGCACGCTGGCCTCATCCTCACCGGCCGCCACCGCCCCACTGGCAACCAGGGCATCTCGGTCAGCGCCGTTGGCAGCGGCACAGAAGCGCAGTGTTACATTGGGCCGCTCTGCAAGCTGGGGCACCATGGCATTCAGGCGGGCCTGCACATCGCCGCTCAGTTCGCTGCTGCCGGGGGCAAAGGGCAGCGGCTCAAAGCGCAGTTTGGTCACTTCACCCAGAGCGAAGCGCGCCAGGCTAACCACACCAAAGGGGGTGTAGTAGTGGATGACCGCCTCGGTCAGCGCCTTGCGTAACACCACCGCCAACACCTGATTAGGGGAGATATTGGGGTCGTGGATATCGCCACTGATGGGCAACTTCAAACGGATGCGATCATCGCTGTCACGCAGCAGGTTTAAGGCGACACCAATCGGCAGCATCGACTGGTTCTGGTCGTCACTCTCCTCGGCGGTCAGCTCTCCCGTCAACTGCAGTTGCAGCAGCACTATCTCGATGTCGGCATCCAGTTGGTCATTCACCACCTGCACCGAGATCGACTGATTGAGCTGGCCCGATTCAATACGCTGACCAACAAACTGGCGCAGATAGGGGCTGGCGGGGCTGAGCGCAAGGTCGTTGACCTCGCCGGTGAGGCTCATATTGAGTGGCGCCGCCAGCGGGGTCATGGTGCCGGCCAGTTCGATATGGCCAAATTCCCCAACCTGGCTAGCCAGGGAAATAGCCGTGGGCTCGGTGGGTGCGGCGCTGTCGATGGCACCGATGTTGATCGCCAGCTGGCTGACATCAATCGCCACCGGCGGTGTTAATTGGCCGTCGTGGTAACGGATCAGCGTATCGCCACCGACACTGATCTGGCCAATGCGAAATTGTGGACCGGGAGCAGGTTCTGCCTCGGCAACCGCTGCCGCACTGCTCTCGGCCGGCGCTTCTGACGCTTGCGGCTCTTCTGGCTGGGCAGGCGCTTCCGGTTGGGCTGCTGGCGCCGGTAGATAGGCCTGTAGCGGCTGTAGAAACTGCCACTGGCCGTCGCTGTCGGTGGATAACAGCGCCTTGGGGCCCATCACCTGCAGCGCATCGATAGCCACGGTGGTGGGCTGCTCGGTGACACTCAAGCCTGACAGCTGCAGGTAATCCAGTTCGGCGTAGTGATCCAGCTCCGGCGCCAGGGCCTCGCCTTGCGGCCGCTGCAACAGTTGCAGGCCACTGAAGGCAAAGCTGGCAAGGGACTCCTGCCCGGGTTGCACCCGTAACTGCCCGGCCGTTAGGCCCGCCAGCGCCAACAGTTGCTGCTGATCATCGGCCACCTGCAGCCCATCCAGGCTGATCTGGCCCAGGGCGATATCGGTGGCCGCCAGGTCAAGAGCGAGGTCGTGCACACCAAACTCGGCCAGCGTCACCTGGCTGGGTGTGGCCGGCAGCTTCAGCAGCGGCGCGCGGGTAAGCGCCAGCTGCTTGAGCTCGGTGCTGGCCAGCGACAGCTGATCACCCGCCAGCGCCAGGCCGGCCAGCGACACCTGCTCCAGGCCGGCCCAGGTCAGGCCATCGCCATCGATCAGGGCCAGCTGCTTAAGCAACAATTGTGGCAGCTTGAGGTGCATGGCCTGATCCAGACTCAGCGCCACCCCTTCGGGCAATTCCAGCGCCGCCAGTTTCAGGCAGGCGGCCAACGGCTGACTGGCCAGCTCTGCCGGCAGGTCGGCCGTGCTACACAGCTGCCAGTCGTCAAACCGCAGGTTATGGATGGTCAACGCCAGGGGGGTTGGCTCGGCGGGGGCATCTGATGAAGATGGTTCTGGCGTGGAGGGCTCCGCAGTGGAGGGCTCAGCAGCGCCCCCGCCGGCGATAACAAAGCCGGCCACCTCGTGGCCAGCCTGCTGCCAGCGGCTGTCGATAGCGAGCCCGGATATGGCCAGTTCGTCGATCTGGAACTGGTTGCTCAGCAGCCCCGACCAGCGCCAGTCGAGCTCGAGCCGGTCGAGTGCAAACAGCGGCTGCCCATCCCGCGACCAGCCCAGGTGCTCTATGGTCACCTGGCTGCGCAGCAGGGCGATATTGAGATCGCCAAAGCGGGCGTCAAAGCCCTGCTTACCCAGCCACCAAAGCACCCCCAGGCGCGCCGCCAGCGGCACCAGGGAGAGCAGCAACAGCAGCGCGAACAGGGTCCAGGCAATTACAGTTAAGAGGCGTGTTCGCACTCTATTTGGCATCAAAATCTTTCCTTAACCCACGTCATAGTGAGAAAATCAGCCGGCGAATGGCCGCAAAGTATTACACACTATCGCCGACAAAGGCGCCATCGGACGGGCGTAAATTGGCTAGCGGTTGCTTCACTCCCCCAGAGCTTGTTAACGTCCCCCCACCACGACCGTAAGGAGAATGCCCATGAAAGCTTCCGACCTCATGGTTCAATGCCTGGAAGAAGAGGGTATTGAATATATTTTTGGCGTCCCCGGAGAAGAGAACGCCGACTTTATGATGTCGCTGGAGTCCTCTGAGCAGATCCGCTTTATCCTCACCCGCCACGAACAGGGCGCCGCCTTTATGGCGGAGATCTACGGTCGCCTTACCGGCAACCCGGCCGGCTGCCTGGGCACCCTGGGCCCCGGCGCCACCAACCTGATCACCGGCGTGGCCGACTCCAACATGGACCGCGCTCCCATGCTGGTACTCACCGGCCAGGGCGCCTCCACCCGCCTGCACAAGGAGTCCCACCAGGTGATGAACGTGGTCGATATGTTCGACCCGGTCACCAAATGGGCCACCACCGTTTGGCACCCGGAGAATATTCCCGAGATCATCCGCAAGGCGGTGCGCGTGGCGCGCACCGAAAAACCCGGCGCGGTGCACATCGAACTGCCCGAAGATATCGCCAAGCTGCCGGTCGCCAAGAAGCCGCTCAAGGTGAAAAAATTTCGCCGGCCAGTGCCGGACGACAAGATCGTCAACCTCGCCTTCGAGCGCATCAAGGCGGCCAAAAACCCGGTCATCATTGCCGGCAACGGCTGTATTCGCCGGCGCGCCAGTAAGCAGCTGCGCCAGCTCTGTGAGAAGAGCGGTATCGGCGTGATCAGCACCTTTATGGCCAAGGGCTGTGTCGACATGAACGCCGACTACAGCCTCTACACCATCGGCCTGGGCGCCAAGGATATCCCCGCCTGCGCCATCGATGCCGCCGACCTGGTGATCACCATCGGTTACGACATGGTCGAGTACCACCCCAAACTGTGGAACCCGGGGCGCCAGAAAGAGGTGCTGCACATCGACTTCCTGCCGGCAGAAATCGACGAGGATTACGATCCGGCGGTAGAGGTGGTGGGCGACCTGGCCCACGCCCTGTGGATGCTCAACGAGCGGCTCGATGCCCACGGCCCCCTGGGCCTCGATCTGCGCCAACAGCGCGCCGTGCGGCGCGATATGACCGCTGAACTGGAAGCCCATAAAGACGACCGCGGCGAAGGCCCGATCAGACCGCAGAAGGCGCTCTGGGATGCCCGCCAGGTGCTGGCCGCCGAGGATATTCTGCTGAGCGATGTCGGCGCCCACAAAATGTGGATCGCCCGCCACTGGATCGCCTACGAGCCCAACACCTGCCTGATCCCCAACGGCTTCTGCTCCATGGGCTTTGCCCTGCCCGGCGCCATTGCCGCCAGCCTGGTGCACCCCGAGCGCCGGATACTGGCTATCTGCGGCGACGGTGGTTTTATGATGAATATGCAGGAGATGGAGACCGCCAAGCGGCTCGGCTGTTCGCTGACGGTGATGGTTTGGGAAGATGGCGGCTACGGCCTGATTGGCTGGAAACAACAGAACGAGTTTGGCCGTCACACAGACCTGGCCTTCACCAACCCCGACTGGCTGCAGCTGGCCGCCGCCTTTGGCTGGCACGGCCACCTCTGCACCCGCGCCGAGGAGCTGCAAAACACCTTGGAGCAGGCCTGTGCTGAGCCTGGCCCCAGTCTCGTTGTCATTCCCATTGATTACCGTGAGAACGTCAAGCTCACTAAGAAGCTGGGTGAGATGACCTGCCCGATCTAAGCCGGGCCCAGACTTACAACCACCAGACTTACAACCACCAGAGTGACAAGTGCAGGTGCCCGCACCTGAGACCAGTTACATTAATCGCTGTTAGACCACCGTGAATTAGGAACTCCGTATGAAAAAATTAGCAATCAGTGCCAGTTTGATGTTGTTTGCCGCCAGCGGCGTTATGGCCGGTGGCGACCCGGCCGCCGGTAAAGCCAAAGCTGCCGTGTGTGCCAGTTGCCACGGTATGGAAGGCAAGGCCATCGCCCCCATGTACCCCAATCTGGCCGGGCAGAACGAACCCTACCTGGTGGGCGCCCTCAAGGCCTATCGCGATGGCCAGCGCCAGGGCGGTATGTCGGCGGTGATGAGCCCCATGGCCAAAACCCTCTCCGACGACGACATCAACAACCTGGCTGCCTACTTCGCCAGCCAGAAGTAATTGATCCTCGGTTACCCCGCCGCATAGCCGGCTGCCCGGGGCTCTGGGAACCATCCCCAGCCCGGGCAGTCGAAACCAGCGTCCCCAGCTTGAGCCTGTTACGACCAGTCTGCAATGAAACCCTTAGCCGCCATCGTATTCGTCCTATTGATCTTCTCTCTCTCTGCGCGCGCCGCCATGCCACCGCAGACGGGCGAAAAAGCACCCGATTGGATACTCACCACCGGTGCCGGTGATCGTATCTCGCTCTATGCCGATTCCGAAGATGAGAAGGTGGTGTTGATCTTCTGGGCAACCTGGTGCCCCTACTGCCGGGACTTAATGCCCAAGCTTGAGCAGTTAAGGGCAACACTGGCCGGCAAACCGGTGCGCTTCTACGCCCTAAATGTGTGGGAGGACGCCGACCCGCAAGCCTATCTGGCAAACAGGGGGCTGCATCTGAAGTTACTGCTGCAGGCAGAACCGGTGGCACAGCGCTATGGCGTGGTGGGCACTCCGGGGCTGTTTGTGATGGATGAAGAGAAAAACATCCTCTACATACGCCAGCGCGGCACCAGCAACGATCAGGTGATCGAAGCCATTAAAACCGCACTGCAGTTCTAGGGCGGATTTTTAGGACTGGTCTTCCAAAGCGTTATCAAAATCTTCCAGCAGGTCTAGAGGCTCCACCTCGACACCGGCCAGCTCCTCGTTCCAATTAACCCCCACCAGAAACTGGTCGTCGTGCATACCGGGCAGCCAGTCGTCAAGAAACTCCTCGGTGCTCACCGCCACCACCTCATACACCTGCCACTCATCCAGCCGATGGCACTCGGCATACTCCGGTTGTGACCAGAAGGGCATCACCTGGCTATTGGGGTAGGATTCGGAATCACACAGCGCCCACCCCTCGGGCCCCTCCAACCCCCAAACGCAGCCGGTGGCCAGGGCATCGATTAGAAATTGGTCGTAGTTTTTATCGAGGTCGTCACCGAGCGCTGTCATTGTTTATCTCTTGTATCCAGTAAAAATGGTGTTTGGCCTTGGGCCGTTAGCCATGGTTGGCGGCGGCAAGCATACCGCTAATAGCGCTAGAACCAGAGCCCTGCGCCATTCTCTTTTAACCACTGCCGCTGCCGGGCGTAGTCGGGGCACACCTCCGCCACCAGATCCCAAAAAGCACGGCTGTGGTTGAAGTGACGCAGATGGCAGACCTCGTGGGCTACCAGGTAGTCGACCACCGATTCCGGTGCCTGCACGATCAGCCAGTTGTACTGCAGTACCCCCTGGCTGGTGCAGTGCCCCCAACGACTGCGGGTTTTACGCAGCCGCACGGCACTGAATTGTAGCCCCAGCCGAGCCGCCAAAGCGGCTGACTTCTCGGCCAGTATCTGTTGTGCCTGGGCCTTGTACCAGTCGCTCAGCAGCCGCTCCAGGGCAGCCGGCGCATCGGCAGACTGACGGGCGGAGAGCAACACCAGTAGTTGCTCGTCACGCCGTTGCACGCGGCCGCGACCGCCTGCCGCCAGCACCAGCGTCAGCGGCTCACCCAACCACCACCAAGTGGCGCCATTAACAAACTGCCGGGGCGGAAAGGCCAGCAACTGCTGCTGATGCGCGGCTAACTTCTCCTGCACCCAGTGGCGTCGTTCCCAGAGAAAGCGATCAATCTGCTGCTGGCTGACACGGGTCGGCGCCCGCACCCGCACCTCGGCGCCGCGCACCTGAATCTCCAGGGTGCGGCGTCGGGGGGAGCGGTGCAGCGAGTAGTCGAAGTCGAAGGTCAGGGGTTTGCGCTTCAGCACAGGCGATCAGCCAAAGTTTTTATCGGCGACAAAGGGGTTGCTGCGCTTCTCCTGGCCGAAGGTCGACATAGGCCCATGCCCGGGCACAAACTGGACCTCTTCACCTAGGGGCCAGAGCTTGCCTCGGATGGAGTGCACCAGGTCGTCATAGTTGCCGCGCGGGAAATCGGTGCGGCCAATGGAGCCGGCAAAGAGCACGTCGCCGACAAAGGCCAGCTTGCTCTGGGGCTCGAACAGCACCACATGGCCAGGGGTGTGGCCGGGGCAGTGGATCACCTGAAAGGTCAGCTCGCCCAGAGTCAGGGTATCGCCATCGTCCAGCCAACGTGTTGGCTGAAACGGCACCACAGTGGGAAAGCCCATCATTTTGGCTTGATCGGGTACCGAAGCCAGCCAGAAGTCATCCTCTTTGTGGGGGCCGATAATCGGCAGCGAGAGCTCACTGGCCAGCTGCGGCGTGCCGCCCACATGATCGAGGTGGCCGTGGGTCAGCCAGATGGCCACCGGCGTCACCCCGGCCTGCTCAATGGCACTGTGAATGCGATCCAGGTCGCCACCCGGGTCGATCACCGCCGCCTGCAGGGTTTGATCGCACCAGACCAGGCTGCAGTTCTGTTGGTAGGGGGTTACCGGGATCACTCGATATTTAAGCATAGCTAGTCACTGATAGGCGTTGAAAAGGGATTTGGCGCTCTGTTGGCCCGCACACCGTGGCAATGACACACCCCGGCAGCGGCTGAATCCGCCAGACTGGGCCGAATTATGCTGTGCCATTGCCACTGCCGCAACCAGCCCTCGCCAAACTCACCTCGCGGCCGCCGCAACGCCGGCATCCTGCCGCCAGCCAATTTATTGATCGCAAGAGCGTAGTGAGTGCAGGCTCAGGCGTGTGACCAACAGGACGACGCATAACCCTATGAAAATCGCAGGCCTGGTGAGCCAACGGGCGGCAAGAGGATACCGATAGAAAAGTAGTCATGCAGCACCCACGCCTCCCAATAGCACAGAGCCTAGCAACCGCACCCTTAGGCGGAAAATTGAATCTGCGGATTGAGTTCAGGTTTTAATTTGCGCGAATGGGTGTAGGGCCGCCATAACTATCGTTGCTGATGGGCGCTCCCGCCGACTTTAACGCTTGGTGATGAGCGGCAATAGGGGTTTTTAAACTGAGATCCTCCCAACGTTGCAACTTGGTAAAGCTCGGCCGCTGCAATAGCGTCGAAACCAACTGCTGAACCTTTGGCCAACGCTTGGCATCAATCTGAAAGCCGGCAAACAGCGCATTGCGGAAAAAGCAGGCCAGCGCGATATCCGCGATAGTAAGCTGACCAAAAATAAAGCCCGCCGCGGGAACTACCGACTCCAAATAATCCAATATTTCTGGTGCTTCCTTATTTTTGGCATGACTTAAAACCTCCAGGTTGGGCTCCTGCAGCCAAACGTATTTTTTAATAATCACCTCGTTATACATCCGCCAGATAAAGACATCACCCATGTGGCTATCGGCATACTCCTCCAACCAGCGCACCTTTGCCCGCGCTGCTGGGTCGCCGGGCAATAACGCCGGTGTTGGATAGCACTCTTCCAGGTACTCGCAGATTACCGAAGAGTCAGAAATTGCACCGTTATCGTCAATCAAAACCGGTATTCGGCGCAGCGGGCTGATCTGCTTAAATTGATCATTGCCATAAAATGGAACAATGGGATCCACCTCATAGGCAACGCCCTTTTCTTCCAAACAGACCAATACTTTTCTCACGTAAGGCGAAAGGTAGGAGCCGACGATTTTTATAGTGCAGCAATTCATAGATTTACTGCCTCCATCGATTGACTGAACAAACGATTTATTGAATAAGCTATTTTTTTATCAAGCCGACTAACTGTATAGACTAATGACCGTATAGACAATGGACTGATAAAAGCCAAAATCAAGCCGCACAAAAATACCATCGCCCCTGGCTTAACAGAAGCAGGGGCGAAAATAGAAATTGTGAGGAAATTAATTGGTTGAACAGGTGACGGTCAGCACCATCGCACCAATACCATTAAGCAGAAATTTTTGGCCATCGATACCATCGTCGGTTCCGGTTACCGGCACACTACCAACAACCGAATTAGTGATCGTCTCAACATAACCACCGGCAATAATACGAGGGTGTGAGCTGGTGCACTTGAAGGTTACCGGCACAAACGGAATACCAGGCGCCACGACCTCCTCTTTGAAAGTAATGTAACCATTACCCATGTCTTTAGCACAGACCGGCGTGCCATCTGCTGTGATCTCTTGAATAAAGTACCCCTGACCACAACTGGTGGCCAAATTTCCTTGCAACAGATCGAGCTGCTCTTGCAGCACAGCAATATATGATTGCAGATCACCAATTTCTTGAGCGTTATCCTCTGTGGCGGCGGTCAAATCGGCAATCAACAAATTGGCACTGTCGATCTGCCCCTGCAGCGTTGCAACAGCATCCTGCAACTGCGCTTCCACATCCGCTATTTCAGATTGTATTTGCAAAAAAGGCTGCCCTTTGGGGAACATCTCTTTTGCTTGGCTATTCGCTGCCGTCAGACAGGAGATGGCAACAGCCGCCAAAGTAATTTTTTGCAAGGTTGAGCGAGCGATTTGTTTTTGGTTTGCAAATAAAAATTTCACAACGTAGTCCCTAACTTTGTTTATTGTTTGTCAAAAAGATGAATGAATGTTCGGCCAAGCAAGAACTTTATCTACCAACCTGCTTCATCGGCCTGAACGCAATATTACGGATGAGCGATGAACGCCAGTAGATACAGACAGAGAGCGTTTTAATAAATACAGCAAATTAATAACTGCCAGAGACGGCAAATCTTTTCCACGGAGCAACCGCCAGCATAGGAGGCAGGAAATTAAAAAGCATTAACGGAAAGCACTACCTATTGGTGAAGGCAGGTTATAGAACAAAAATTAGAAGGTGCTCAGAGCGGGCACTCTATGATAGAAATCCAATCAACTCCCCTGCCAATGGCAGCAGAGTTGACTATACACTCCAGATTAAACAACGAGGGGCACTACTAAATTTTGAATACCGATTACTCATCGGCTGCTTGAGCCATGGCACTACGCATAACGACCGCCATACTGGTAAAAAACTGCAGCCACTCCGCTTCCTGCTTAGGGCTAAATGCAGTACCTAAAAATTGCTTAAAGGTTTCAACCAATATCGGCCCCATCAATTGAAAATGGTTCTGTTGAACCTGGTAGTGGTGGTGCCTAACTCCGGCGGCGCGCAGCAATAAAATAAGCCGATCGGGTTCGGGCACCAATTCAATGGCTTCAGAAAGCGTATTGGTAAGCCGCTGCTGTTGCTGCTGCATATCCCCGGGAAACAGGTTCACCAACTCGGGGTGGGCTTGAAACAAACGTTGATAGAAAACTTCGCTGAATTTTGCATCCAAGTCCTGACTGGCACGCCAAACCTGCACCAGGTGCCCAGCCGCCGCCGGGCTTAAATTGGCAAGCCACTGTTCCGCGTCCTGGACCTGTCTAGGGCTTGGCGGCGCACTACCTGGGTGTTGATTTTCAGCGAGTGTCATTCGGGTTTGGCTTCTGGTTGCAGTGGCTTTTGGCTGGGGGTAAATGCCGGCGGCCTCATTATAAAGATTTAACCGAAAACTAACAGAACCCACCCCCTATTAAATCCTTACAGAGATAGTGACTATTTACGCCATTTTGGTACATACTCTCGCATATTTTTTTACCCACCTACAGATACAGATTGCGGCAAAACGGATAGATACACCCGGGCGCACTATCGCGCTTTAGCTTTGAGACAGCCATGGCATCGACCAAATATGAAAAGTTAGTGAACGAGCTGACACGGGCAATTCAAAGCGGAGGCCTGGCACCCGGAGCAAAGCTGCCCTCGGTAAGAGAGCTCATGCGGCAACAGCAGCTAAGCCTGGCAACGGTAACCACCGCACTGACTATTTTGGAAGAGCAGGGTTTAATCGAGCCAAAAGCGCGCTCAGGCTATTTTGTTCGAAACGAACAGCCCAGCCGCTTACGATATGCCGACCCCCATTTCGCTGATCGCGAATCCGGTTACCATTGGTGGCCCGACGGCGACCTCTACCCCAAAGAGCGGCTACGCAAACTCACCGCCACCATGATTCGCCGCTACCCCAACCTGCACACCTTCTCACCCCGCAATAATAATCCTCGCCTGGTACGCCAGTTGATTACCAGAGCCGCAGAGATTGGTTGCTACACCACGGCAGAAGAGGTACTGATCACCCACGGTTTAATAGAGGCCCTCTCTGTGGTGCTGCGCAGCCTCACCGCCCCGAGAGAAAAAGTTTTATTGCAACACCCAACCTCGCCCGTCTATCAGGCAGTCTGTGACGCACTAAAATTGCAGCCGGTATACATCACCAGCAACCACGATGAAAAACAATTTTTAGCCAACCTGGAACAAATACTGGCTGAACAGCGCGAGCTGAAAACCTTGCTGTTGGCTTGCAACTTCCACTGCCCCACCAGTGATCTCATCTCACTGGCAGGTAAACGTTCGCTACTTAAAATCGCCGGGCAATACGATTTAACGATTATCGAAGATGACTCCAGTGGCGACCTCCATTTCGAAAATTCACGGCCGCTACCACTAAAAGCATTGGACGAGGAGAAACGGGTTATTTATCTGAGCGCGGCCACTCACAGTTTTGCGCCCGGCATTCAGGTGGGCTGGATTTTCGCGGATCGCCAAAGGCTGCAACAGTTTGAAGATTTAAAAAGTGTTAGCACCTGTGCGGTGGACCAGTTACCGCAATTGGTATTGGCAGAATTTCTGGATCAGGGCAGCCATTTACCACACCTGCGTAAATTGTGTGGCGCCCTGAAGGAGCGGGTGCAACTGTTTGAATCACTTATGCAGCCGTGCCTTGCGGCCTGCCAAGGCTTAACCGGCCGCAGTGGCGGCTTTAACCGTTTTTTAAGACGCAGCGATATTGCATTTGATCACCAACTGGAAAAGGAGTGCAAAACGCGCTGGCCGAAACTATTCAGTATCGAGCACCCCTTTTTCCATTTCCTCGACTCCGGTATCTCCGCGAATCTCTCGCTGCCTATAGATGAGACCATCGCCCAGGAACTGCGCCAGTTTGCTGAGTTTCTCGCCAATCTTAACTGCGAATTGGCGAGCTGATTCCGGCGGTTTACACCTCAGCCAGATCGCCCTTGCTCTCCAGCCACTGCTTGCGGTCGGCGGCGCGTTTTTTGGCGAGCAGCATATCCATAATACTGAGCGCCTCCTGCTCGTTGTCGATAGTCAGCTTAACCAGCTTGCGGGTGTCGGGCGCCATGGTGGTTTCACGCAGCTGCAGTGGGTTCATCTCACCCAAACCTTTAAAGCGCTGCACGTTGGGTTTACTCTTTTTCTTCTCGGCGGAGATGCGCTCTAAAATGCCGTTTTTCTCCGACTCATCCAGCGCGTAGTAGACCTCCTGGCCCACATCAATGCGATAGAGTGGCGGCATGGCGATGTAGATATGGCCGGCTTCCACCAACGGCTTGAAGTGACGCAGGAAGAGCGCGCACAGCAGTGTGGCGATGTGCAGGCCGTCGGAGTCGGCGTCGGCCAGGACACACACCTTGGCGTAGCGCAGACCCTCCAGGTTGTCGCTGCCCGGGTCGACCCCCAGCGCCACGGAGATGTCGTGCACCTCCTGGCTGGCCAGAATCTCGCCGCTGTCGACCTCCCAGGTGTTCAGAATTTTTCCGCGCAGGGGCATGATCGCCTGGAATTCCCGATCCCGGGCCTGCTTGGCCGAGCCGCCGGCGGAGTCACCCTCCACCAAAAACAGCTCGCTGCGGGTGGTGTCGCCACTGGCACAATCGGCCAATTTGCCGGGCAGCGCCGGCCCCTGGGTGATCTTTTTACGAGCCACCTTTTTACTGGAGCGAACCCGCGCCTGAGCGTTGCTGATACAGTGCTCGGCGAGCTTCTCGCCATCGCCGGTGTGCTGGTTGAGCCACAAGCTGAAGGCATCCTTGGCGACGCCGGAGATAAACGCCGCCGCCTCGCGCGAGGATAACCGCTCTTTGGTCTGACCGGAAAATTGCGGGTCGGCCATTTTGGAGCTGAGTACGAAACAGCAGTTGGACCAGATATCCTCCGGTGCCAGCTTCACCCCGCGCGGCAGCAGGTTGCGGAATTCACAGAACTCGCGCAGCGCTTCCAAGAGACCGGTGCGCAGGCCGTTAACGTGGGTACCACCCTGGGCGGTGGGGATCAGGTTAACGTAGCTCTCCTGGGTTAATTCACCACCTTCCACCAGCCACTGCACCGCCCAATCGGCACCTTCGGTGGGGCCATTGAAGGAACCGACAAATGGCAGCTCCGGCAGACAGGCCCAGCCCTGGGTGCTGGCGGCCAGGTAATCGCGCAGGCCATCCTCGTAGTACCACTCGTCGCGCTCATCGCTCTGTTCGTTGGTAAAGTTAACGCGTAAACCCGGGCACAGCACCGCCTTGGCACGCAGAATATGGCGCAGACGGGAGACAGAAAACTTATTGCTGTCGAAATATTGCGGGTCGGGCAGGAAGCGTACGCTGGTGCCGGTGTCCCGTTTCGGACAGGTACCAATCACCTCCAGTTCCGAGGCCTTCTCGCCCCCCATAAAACCGATGCGATGGATTTCGCCACCGCGCCGGATGGTCACCTCCAGAATTTTGGAGAGGGCGTTGACCACACTCACCCCCACCCCGTGCAGACCACCGGAGAACTGGTAGTTTTTATTGGAAAACTTACCGCCGGCGTGCAAAGTCGACAAAATTACTTCCACCCCCGGCTTGCCCTGTTCCGGGTGAATATCCACCGGCATGCCGCGGCCGTTATCGGTGACGGTCATGGAGTGATCAGCGTGCAGAACCACATCTATCTGGTTGGCGTGGCCGGCCAGGGCCTCGTCCACCGAGTTGTCGATCACCTCTTGTGCCAGGTGGTTGGGACGGGTGGTTTCGGTATACATACCCGGGCGCTTGCGCACCGGGTCCAACCCCGTCAGTACTTCAATGTCTTCTGCTGTGTAATTTGCCATTGCTTGTGTAAACGCCCTTTAAAAACTGCGGCAATCTTATACGCAAACCGGAGCTGTTTGCCTAGCCCTGATAAAAGTTTTGGTAAAAAGCCCAGCACTCCGGCAGGTGTTGTTCAAAGTTCTGAAAGCCGTGATCGCCCCCCTCCTCCACCAACTGGCGGCAGCCGGCGTATTTTTCCAGCGCTTTGCGGTAATCGAGGGTTTCATCGCCGGTTTGCACCATCACCCAGTAGTTGGCCGGCCGGCGGATGCCGTTGGTGTCTGCATCCTGCAGTTCGGCCAGGTGCGACTCATCCAAACGGTAGCTGTCCGGTGTGTGGTAGTTGTGCAGCGTCTGGTGCAGATAGCCGGGCATCAAGCGCATGGGTTCACAGGCCGGGTTAATCAACACCGCTGGCAGATCATACTGCTCAGCCAGGTAGGTTGCCCAAAAGCCGCCCATGGAGCTGCCCATCAAATAAATGGGTTGCTGCCCGAGTCGGCTGATCAAGGCATCCAGCTGCTGGCGGGTCTGGCCGGGATAGGGGGTCAGTGCCGGCGCCACAAACGCCACCTCGGTGTGTTCCCTCGCCAGCCAGGCTCCGGTCTGCACTGCTTTGTGGCTTTGCGGTGAACTCAAAAATCCGTGTATGTATATAAGCGCAGACATGCTTTGGGTGTCCCTGCCTCGTCATGAGTTACTGGGTTATTGGTATGGATGAAGGATTAGCCCACGTGGATTTGGCTAACTTAGCACATTACGCCGGGAATTAAAGTTCGATGCCGATGCTGGACCACTTGGTACACACTCTTGTACTGGATCTGGCGGCAGCAGAGGCTATGACAGGAGAAAAATTGCGCTGGCGTCGAATCGAAGCGGAAAGATCACCGCCCACGGCGCACTGAAATCAGTAACCGCAGGAGGCCAGATCGATGTTGTAGTCTCTCACACCAACGCGGTTCACCTGTGTACTGATGCCACCGTCGCGGTGCAGCTCAAACAGGCGATAGCCGGGCATGGCGGTATCGACAGCGAAGTCGTCACTATTGGGTTTGAACTGGGCACAGGTAGAGGGGGTGCCAAACAGCTGAACACCATTGCGTATGGTTTGGAAATCCTGATGCACATGGCCCCAGGCAACGGCGCGGACATTGTCGTGGCGGTCCAGCACACTGAAGAAACGATCGGCGGAGCGCACGATGTATTGATCCAACCAGCGACAGCCTACCGGTACCGGTTGATGGTGCAAAAACACCATGGCGTTCATGTTGCTGTTGCGGGAGAGGGCTTTATCGAGAAAGGCCAGCTCGCGGTCACTCAAATTGCCGTACTCGTAGCCGGGCACCCGGGAATTGAGCAGTACCAGCAACCAGGAGTCGTGCACCATTACCCGATTGACCACCTCAGGGCCCAGCACACGCTGCATAACCTGCTCGTCGTCGTGGTTGCCGGGCAGGCAGGACCAGCTATTAATACCGGCATGAGCGAGGGTATCGGCAAAGCGGCGATAGGACTCGGGGCTGCCATCATTGGAGAGATCACCAGAGGCAATCACCAGATCATGTTCGGGCAACTGTGACAGCACGTCATTCAAGCTGCGATCGGTATCGACGCCCAGCAGACAATCCCCCGGGTTCTTACCCAGGTGGGGGTCGCTGATCTGCGCTATCCGAATGGTATCGCGTTGAAAATACATAGAGTGTTTTGCTCAGTTGACTTATATCTATGCCGAGTCGAAAAAAGCATGTGCCAGATTCACCTGCAATTATAAACAGGTAATTCTGAGAGGCTAAAACAGTTGACTGAAAACTAAACACCTATTTGTCGAATTTTTGCAGCAGTCGACATTTTTAGGCCAGAGCGCACCAAAGTGGACCAGAAAAGAGCGGGAATCTTTCGACTCAACCGGCAATAGTAGAGATAACTCGCCCTCTGGCGAGGCAATGTGATAACCACTCCCCCAGGAACCGGTTAAGTTGAAACTTTTCATCCTGCTGATGCATGGCTTCGTTGGGGTAGTGATAGCGGGAACGGGTATTCCAGTGCCGCCCCCAGGAGACGACCTCCGCCATTTTGGCATCATGATAGAGGCGAACGCGCAACACCCGCTCCTGTTCATAAGGGTGGCTGGCATCCATCTGCTGCACCTCAACGGTGGTGGTATAGCGGGCGCTGTCGAGTAGCTTCAACTGCACCCGTTGCGAGGTCTTGTGGCTTTTGCCCTCCACCGAATACTCCCACAGCTCCCGCTCGGAGAGGTCGGGCAACAACTTGCACAGGCGCAGATAGTTGGCCTCACACTCAGCCTGCTGGGTGCGCAGGTCCACCGCGTACTGCGCTTTGCGCAATACCCGCTGTTTCATCTGGTTGATTGGATAGTTGATTGGAAAATCCCCCTTGATGCCGCGCGACGGCATGGTCCGTTAGTTGGCGCCATCGCATTCAAACTGGGTGGCCGATACTGTCCTAATTAAAAGCCGTCCTAATTAAAAGCCGCTCTGGTAAAACCGTCCTGGTTAAAAATAGATCAACAAAAAGTGCGCTGACAAAGGTATCACTGTTCCTCGATCAAGCTCAAACGGTTCGCCTGCAACCACTGCAAGCCAATGAGCGTGGCCGCATTGCTATAACGTTCATTATAGAGGTCGGCAAACACCGTCTCGGCCGGCAGTACGTGCAGTTGGATATCCTCCGCTTCGTCATCCAACCCAAAAATGCCTGCGGCGGATGACAGGTCACCCAGCGCGCAGTAGAGTTCGATGCGTTCGCTGGTGCCGCCGGGACTGGAGAGATAGGAGCAGATTTTCAGTAGTCTATCCGGGATGAACTGCGCCTCTTCGATCAGCTCCCGACGAATGGTCGACTCCGCTGAGTCATCGCCATCAATCATGCCGGCCACCACCTCAAAGCACCAGGGGTTGATGCCAGCGGCCATGGCGCCGACGCGAAACTGCTCGATCAATCCAATCAGGTCGTGCGCCGGGTCATACAGCAGCGCCGCGGCGGCGTGGCCCCGCTCAAACAGCTCGCGCCGCAGCGGCTGGCTCCAGCCGCCGGCAAAGAGGCGGTGGCGCAGGGTGTAGGTCAATATTTTAAAAAACCCACGATAACTCTCCCGCAGCTGTAACTGCTCCACATCCGCCGGTGAAAACTTATTCATAGCCTCGCCTGCAACCCGCGATCAAAAATAATTTTGAGTGCTCGCCACTGTTTGAACGTCTTTCAGAAAAGCCCTTTATGGCGTTATACTAGCCGCCGCGCGGTATTCGGGTGCCAGTAACTCTCCCGCAATAATTACCAGGAGCCACCCATCGCTTGCTGGTTCAACATAACCAAACTTTGGTAACACGAAATAGCCAGATTTTGGCAACACAATTTACTTTACAACTGTGCTGAGCGAACGATAGAAACACAAAGCCCACCGAATACCCAATACTTTTAACTCCACGCCAATCCAGTGCAACCTTTTGGCGATAGCCTTCGTCCAAGGGCTTCTTCGGCCAACAGCTTCATCTGCGCACTGGTACTGGCTGTCGCTTCGGCGAACTTACCCGGGCTTTTTACACATGGAGACAGGTAGCCACTTACCACTGGCTAAACATTATCTCTGGCCCCAATAGCCAGAACTCGAACATTGAATTCGAAATTCAAAAGGCAATGACGCATGACTAAAAAACCCGCCAAATACCTCTTTGGCCTTGCACTGCTGGCTGCGCCCTGGTTGGCACAGGCGGTCGACCTGCAAGAGGTTTACCAACAGGCTCTGGAAAATGAACACCGCTTAAAGGCCGATACCGCCGCCTATGAAGCTGGATTGCAAGCCAAGCCCCTGGCCCGCTCCGGCCTGTTACCGCAGATCTCGGCCAAAGCGACCTACTCCGATTTCGACTACGACACCGTAGTCAGCGGCCAGGATGTCACCATCCCTATCCGCGACATGGAGTACACCGTCTCGCTGGCGCAACCGCTGTTTGATCTGAACGCCTGGTTTACCTACCGCCGGGGGATACAGCTGAGCCAACAGGCCACCGCCCAGTTCGCCGCCGATCAGCAGTCTTTTATTCTGCGCGTGGCCAACGCCTACTTTAATGTGCTGCGTGCCGCCGATGTGCTCGACAACTCCATCGCCCGCGAGAAGGCGTTGAAACATCAGTTGGAACAAACCCAACAACGCTTTGAGGTGGGTCTTACCGCTATCACCGACGTCCACAATGCCCAGGCCAGTTACGACAGTGCCCGCGCCGACACTCTGGCCGACCGCAACCGCCTAGGGGTGGCCTACGATGCCCTGGAAGTGATTACCGGCAGCACCCACGACCAGGTCTCCTCGCTGGCCGACGACTTCCCGGTCACTGAGCCGGTACCCACTGATCGCAATCAATGGGTCGATTTCGCCCTGACCAACAACAACCAGCTGAAAGCGACCGAGCTGGCCGCCGAAGCGGCCCGCCAAAACGCCCGTGCTGCCCGCGCCAACCACGCGCCCACCGTCAGCGCCGCTCTGCAAAGCTCTACCACCGATGATCTGGAGGGCGATGTCGACGAGGAGCGCTCCGGCTTTGCGATCACGCTGAGCGTGCCGCTCTACAGCGGCGGTGGCATCAGCGCCCAGCGCCGGCAGGCGGCCTCGCAGTACCAGCTGGCCCAGGAGTCCTATCTGCAGACCAAGCGTGAGATTGTGCAGTCGGCCCGCTCCCAGCATCTGAGTGTGATCACCGACGTCGCCACGGTGGCTGCCCGGCAACAGGCGATTATCTCCAGCGAGAGCTCCCTGGAGGCAACCCAGGCCGGTTATGAAGTGGGCACCCGCGACTTCGTCGATGTCTTAAACGCGCAACAGGGTGTGTTCCAGGCGCGCAGTGACTACTACAACGCGCTCTACAACTACATCATCGATACTCTGGTGTTGAAGCAGACCGCAGGCACCCTCGCGCCGCTGGATATCCAAGACCTCAACCAGTGGCTCGACGCCGGCAAACCCAAGGCCCGCTCCAGCTACGAGTAACCCCTGTACCACGCCCGGACACCGCCCGGGCGTGACTCCCTGCTAAATCATCTCCCCTCTATATTGCCCCCGCCCCTAGAAAGCACTTGCCAAGCCCATTGGAACCACTAAGCTAATAACTCGCCGGCGGAATTAGACCCTGCCTATAGCACCAGAAATTCTAGGGCCTGTTAACACTAATTTAGCACCACTGCTGGAGGTCAGTTTTTTGTCCAGCTAGGCGCCAGCCGCTGATTTGGGCCCACCAAACTACGCGGCTCGCGCCTAGTTCGAGCTCATTTCAAGCTCAACAGAGGTGCTAAATTAGTGTTAACAGGCCCTAGCCACCCATTCAGACGCGACCAGAAAACCACTATAAAGAGCGCCAATGGTCATACTACCCACCGAAAAAAAGATCGATTGGCACCGCCCACCGCTGGTTGTTCTGGCGCTGTTGGTAATCAACCTGGTCGTATTTCTCTTTAGCCACAGCCACGACCAGCGCGCCTTCAAAGCCGCCCTCGACTACTACCAAGCCAGCGAGCTGCCCGATTGGGAGTGGCCCGCCTTTCAGAACTTCGCCATGAAAGCGGGCGACACCACTGAAGCCGAGCTGCAGGAACGGTGGCAGAACTGGCCGGACGAAGTTCTGGCCGAGATGGCGTTCGACCCGGAGTTCGACCGCTACATCGACTCCACCATCCAGTTTTACGCCACCAACAACCGCCAGGAACTGACCTGGAGCGAGCAGCGCAGCGCCCTGCGCAAACAGGTCAACAGCCTCAGCTACCGGGCGTTTGGCCTCGATACCAGCCACCTGAGTCTGGTCGACCTGATCAGCCATCAGTTTCTGCACGGCGGCTGGATGCATCTGATCGGCAACATGGTGTTTCTGTTTATCTGCGGCTTTGCCGTGGAGGCGAGCCTGGGCTCCCGCCGCTTCCTGCTCTTTTACCTGCTCGGCGGTATCGGTGGCGGCCTCTTTTTCTACCTCACCAATCTCTTCTCGGATGAGACCAGTTACCTGGTGGGTGCCAGCGGTGCTATCTCGGCGGTGATGGCGATGTACGTCACCCTCTTCCGTCTGAAAAAAATTGAGTTCTTCTATTGGGCGTTTGTGGTGGTGGGCTACTTCCGTGCCCCCGCCCTCTGGCTGCTGCCACTTTACATCGTCATCGAACTGATCCAGTGGCTGGCCAACGACGGCGCCAATATCGCCTACACGGCCCATGTGGGGGGCTTTAGCACCGGTTTTCTGCTGGTCTGGTATCTCATGCGCTGGCAGCAGGAGAGCATCAATACCGACTACTTGGAAGAGGACCAGTCGGTCGACCAGGAGGCCCAGGCCTTGGATAAGGTCTACCGCGCCATTGCCGACTACCAGTTTGAGCGGGCACTGGCTCTGCTCGACGCTATGCTGGCACAGTCGAGCCACGACGCCACCCGCCTATGGAAGATCAAATTGAATCTGGTCAACGCCCTCGGTGGCGAGTCAAAAGCGGAATTTCTAGAGGAGTGCATTCGCCAGAACCGGAAATTCGAACGTTTGGATGAGAGCATCGAACAGTGGTGGCGAACACTCACCGAAGCCCAGCGAATGCAAATCGAAAAGCCAATCCTCGCCCAGATTGGTATGCGCTTTCTCGATATCGACCACTACAAGCAGAGCGAGGCGATTCTCAATTACCTGTTCGACCAGGGATTTCGTGAGGCCATTATCGCCAAACTGGCCCGACGTCTGGCGCACTATTACGAACGCCAGGGGGTGATCAACAAAAAGGCCGAGTATACTCAGCTGGCCGATTCGCTGATTCAGGCCTCAATGGATTCTGGCATAAAGTATCAGGGATGAAACCATGAGCCACTGCAAATATCACCCGCTGGTGCCAGCGCTCTTCTATTGCAAGCACTGCCAAACGCACACCTGTGATAAATGCTGTGATGAGAAGCCAGCCACCAACGACGATGATGGCCGCCGCTGCTTTATCTGCAACAAATCGATGACTTTTCTGGGCGCCGCCCACACCGTCGAACCCTTCTGGCGGCGGCTCGATAAGATCTACCGCTACCCGCTCTCGACGCAGTCACTGCTGGTGATTGCCGGGGCCTCGCTGCTGGCGGTGTTTGGCACCTACAACCTCTGGTTTGTTCTGCTCCCCATCCTGTTGATGACCAGCTACAGCTTCCACTGCCTGGAGCAGACCGCCAACGGCCATCTGCAGGCGCCCAACTTTCAGGAGAGCTTTCATGGCGGCTTCAAACTGCTGCTGCAGCTGTTTGTCATTCTCTTTTTAGCGGGCGGTGCCATCAGTGCCGCCGGCCGCCTGCTGGGCGCGGAAATGGCCTTTTTGCTGGGCCTGGTGATGTTGTTCGTGGTGCCCGCCATCATTATTCTGCTGGCCATCAATGGCAACCTGGCCGAGGCGGTCAGTCCCACCAATGTACTGCGGCTTATCTCCTCCAGCGGTGCCGCCTACATCATCATGCTGCTCTTTATTTTCATCATGATGGCCTCGGTGGAGGTGCTCAGCGCCCTGATTGGCGAAGGCCACCGCCACATCCAGTTCTTTGCCCAGAACCTGATCTCCAACTACTACACCGTGGTGGTATTTCACCTGATGGGCTACCTGGTCTTCCAAAAGCAGGATGCCTTGGGCTTCTACACCGCCGACAGCGACTACACCCGCGAGCCCCGCTCCGATACCGAAATCGACCTGGCCCGGATTGAGGTACTGGTCAAGGAGGGCTACTACCAGCACGCCCTCGACCTCTACCGCGAGCTCCTGCCCAAACACGCCGCCAACCTGGCTATGTGGGAGAAGTGTCTGCGCCTGATGTGCCGGGTGGGCGAAGCCAAGCAGTTGGCCCGCTACGCCGATCAGTTCCTGCCGCGGCTGATGGCCCGGGATGACGAATTTGCGGTGGCCAACATCTACCGGGAGATCATTAAAAGCTGCCCCAACTACCAGCCAGAGACACCGGAGCTGGCCATCCGCTTAGGCCAGATCATGATGAACCTGGGCGACTACCGCGCAGTGGTGGCGGTGTTGAACAATTTTCACAAGCAGCACACCGACAAACAGCTGATCCGCGACGCCTATATGCTGTTGGCCAACGCTCTCGACCGCATCCCCTCCCTGGAACACAAGGCCGCCAGCTACCGCACCTTCCTGACCAAGCTAGACGCCAAACTCAAAGAGGAGCAGCTGCGCGAGGCCGAGCACAACCCGCTGGCCCGCTTCAACCGCCGCCCGAGCCTGGGCGACGACCTCTAGGCCAAACCATCTGACCAAACCGCACTCACAACACCAGCGACAACGCAATCGCCCACATGGTGCTGCCCACCAAGCCATGCAACACCTGCCAGGCACGGGGCTTTTGAAAGACCGGCTGCAGCAGCCGGCCGGCGACGCAGAGCGACACAAACCAAGTGGCCGAGGCGGCCGAGGCACCGAGTACAAACCAGAAGCGCTCGACAGCGGGCAGCTGCGCCCCCACCGAGCCCACCAAAATCACGGTATCGAGATAGACGTGGGGGTTGAGCAGCGATACCGCCAGCGTAGCCAGAATAATCGCCCGCCGGGCGCTGGCCACGGCGTCACCCGTCTGCAGGTGGTGGTTCTTGCGTATCTGGCGAAAGGCGGTAAAGCCATACCAGGCCAGGAAAAGCGCGCCGCCCCATTTAAACCACAACAACAGCTGCGGCGCCTGCTGCAACAGCAGACTCAAACCAAACACCCCGGCCACAATCAGCGCCACGTCAATCACAATGCAGATGGCCGCCATCAACCATTGATGCTGATTCTTCAGGCTCTGCGCCAACAACATGGCATTCTGGGCGCCAATCGCCATGATGAGCCCCAGGGTCAACGAATAGCCCTGGAACACCGGTAACAAACTACTCACAACTGCTCCTCAAAATCCTCTGCCAACCACCAGCGGGCTGGACAAGCGGGCGCCAGTTTAGGAGACTGCCGGATTCAATCAATCTAATTATTTTTAGCAGTCATTAATTTTTCTTATGAAGCTGGTTAATCGTCATTTGCAGGCCCTGGCCAAGGTGTTGGAGACCGCCAGCTTCGAGCAGGCGGCCAGCCAGCTGCATATCTCCCAGTCCGCGGTGAGCCAGCGCATCAAACAGCTGGAGCAGCAGTTGGGGCAGACCCTGCTGGTGCGCTCCACGCCACCCCAGCCCACCGCCATGGGCCAGCGGCTGATGCACTTCTACCGCCAGGCGCAGCTGCTGGAGGCAGAGGTGTTCCAGAGCGAAGCCGAGCCCTGGCAGACGCTTACCATCGGCATTAACGCCGACAGCCTGGCCACCTGGTTTTTTGGTGCCGTGGAGGCATTTGTCAAACGCGAAGGGCTGCTGCTCGATCTGCGCGTCGACGACCAGGACGAGACCCTGCGCTTTTTGCGCGCCGGCGAGGTCTCCGGCGCGGTCAGTGCCGAGGCCAAAACCATCGCCGGTTGCGACGCCTTTGCCCTGGGTACCATGACCTACCACTGCGTTGGCACTCCCGGCTTCGCTCAGCACTACTTTGCCGAGGGTGCCAACAAAGCGGGCTTCCTGGCGGCACCGGCGTTGCACTACAGCCCCAAAGACCAGTTGCAGGCCAACTTTCTGGCACGCAACTGGCAGATACGCACCAGCGACTACGCCTACCACCAGATCCCCTCCACGCAGAGTTACCTCGACTTCATTCTGCGCGGGCTGGCCTGGGGGCTGGTGCCCGAGCTGCAGTGCCAGGCACACTTGGCCAGCGGCCGATTGGTTAAACTCACCCCGGACACGCCCGTGCAGGTGCCCCTCTACTGGCACACCTGGACGGTAAAATCTGAACTCCTGCGCCGCCTCACCCGGCAGTTGCAGGCCTATTGCAGTAAGGAATTACGATGATCGACCCCCTAATCCGCTCCGCCAATGAGGGCGACCTCTCGACCCTGGTCGCCTTTAATCAGGCCATGGCTCTGGAGACCGAAAACAAAACGCTCGACCCAACGACACTGCGCCAAGGTGTGGCGGCGGTGCTCGCCGACCCGCACCTGGCCGGTTATCTGTTAGCCGAGGTCGATGGCCAGGTGGCGGGCAGCCTGATGATTACCGAGGAGTGGAGCGACTGGCGGGCCAAGCGCTTCTGGTGGATTCAAAGTGTCTACGTGGCACCGGCCTTTCGCCGGCAGGGGATCTACAGCCGCCTCTACCAGGCGGTGCTGGCCCGCGCCGGCGAGCGCGGCGATATCTGCGGTATTCGGCTCTATGTGGAGCAGGAGAACAGTCGCGCCCAGGCCACCTACCACAAGCTGGGGATGAAACAGAGCCACTACTACATGTTTGAGAGCGAGTGAGCCCCCCGCCGCCAGGCAAAATTCTGGTGTTGGGCCTGCCCCGCACCGGCACCACCAGCCTCTGCTGGCAGTTTCTGCAGCTGGGTTACCGCGTCGCCCACACCGCCTTTACCCGGGATGCCTGCAGCCGCGCTCAGGTGCTGGCCGACAGCCCGGTGTTTGCCGACTACGCCGAGTTGACCCCGCTTTTGCAACCCAGCCACTGGCTCTACCTGGAGCGGCCACTGGCCGAGTGGCTCCCCTCCATGCAGACGCTGCTCGACAAGATGCGTCGGGTACCCGCCGGGCGCCTGCAACCACTCACAGAGCGGAGTTTTACCCGGGTGTTTGGCAATTGGCGGCAGGGGTTAACAGAGGTCGAGCTGGCGGAGAGCTACCGGCAACACCGACAGCGGGTGACGCGGTTGGCCGAGCAGTGGTCACTGCCCCTGGTGAAATTGACGCTGGTGACCGCTACCGAGGCGCCCAGCAGCCAGCCGGCTGACCTCGATTTGGCCACTGCGCTCTCACAAGTGAACGCTGAACTGCGACCCTTGCGGCTGGATTGCCAGCTCAACAGCGGCCGGGTTAATGCCTGGGCGGAGTTGCACCACCGCAATAAGGTTGCTCCCCACTTTGCCGGCGCCCACGGCCGGCGTTACTTCGACTATCGCGTCGAGGCAGGCAGCATAGGCGCCACTGCCGCCAATATGCGCGCCAGTGCACCGCGGTTGGATTGTGCAAACTGACGCGCCTGCTCACCCAGCATCTGCGCCCGGGCGCTGTCACTCATCAGCTCGGTCAGAGTGGCGGCCAGCTCGGCGGCATTGGTTACCGTCAGCAGGCCGCCCGCTTCGGCCATGGCCTCAGCCAGGCTGGCAAAGTTGAAGCGATGGGGGCCGGAGAGCACCGGCTTACCCCAGGCGGCCGGCTCCACCAGATTGTGGCCGCCGTGCTCCACCAGGCTGCCACCCACCAGGGCGATATCGGCGGCACCGTAGAAGAGCATCAGCTCACCCAGGGTATCGAGCAGCAGAATATCGGTAGCGGCCGTCACCGCATCACCCTCGCTTCTCACCGCCACCTGCCAGTCGGCACAAAGACTTTCAATCTCCACCCGCCGCTCCGGGTGGCGCGGAGCCAGAATCAACAGGGTGTCGGGCTGCTGCGCTTTCAACAGCGCCAAAGCGGCCAGCACCATCACCTCCTCACCGGGGTGGGTGGAGGCGGCAATCCAAACCTGCGCCTGCGGCCAGCTTTGGCGCAGAGCCTGGGCCTGCTGCTTGAGCGCTGCCGGCACCGGCAGATCAAACTTAATGCTGCCACATACCGCCACCCGCTCGGGCGCCATGCCCAGGCCACGCAGACGCTCGGCATCAGCGGGGTACTGCATCAACGCCAGGGTGAGATTACTGAGCATAGTGCGGGTGAGGCCCGCCACCCGGCGATAGCCCCGGGCAGAGCGCGCCGACAGGCGGCCATTAACCAATACTGAATCGATCCCGCGCTTGCGGCACAGGCGCAGCAGGTTGGGCCAGAGTTCGGTCTCCATCACCAGCAACAGGCGCGGCTTAAAGTGGTCGAGAAAGCGGTGGATGGCTGGCGGCAGATCGTAGGGCAAGTAGACGTGTTGCACCCGCTCACCCAGGCGCTCGCGCACCTGGGCGGAGCCGGTAGGCGTGGTGGTGGTGATCAATAGTTGCAGGTCGCCACGCGCCAGCAGCGCTTCAATCAACGGCTGCGCCGCCAGAAACTCCCCCACCGAGACCGTGTGCAGCCAGACGAGATTGGCCGCCTCCGCTGCCGGGCCTGGGTAGTAGCCCAGGCGTTCGGCCAGCCGCTGGCCATACTCCGGCTGCAGGCGGGCACGCCGTTTTAACCGCAACCAAACCCACGGCAGGGCCAGGTAGCAGGCGCCGGTGTAGAGTTTCTCCAGCATTACTCCGCTTCTGGCCCAGCCGCCGGCTCGCTCTCGGCGAGCAGCTCCTGGCTGGAGTGCAGCCGGGCGTAGGCGCCGCCGCGCTCGAGCAGCTCGGCGTGGGTGCCGGATTCAACCACCTCGCCAGCCTCCATCACGACAATGGTATCGGCATTTTCGATAGTGGAGAGGCGATGGGCGATAACGATGGTGGTGCGGTTTTTCATCAGCTCGTTGAGGGCCGCCTGAATCTGCCGCTCCGATTCGGTATCCAGCGCTGAGGTGGCCTCGTCCAGAATCAGCACCGGCGCGTTTTTCAGCAGCGCCCGGGCGATAGAAATGCGCTGGCGCTGACCACCCGAGAGGCGCAGACCATCCTCGCCAATCAGGGTATCGAAGCCCTCTGGCAGCTGCTCGATAAAGTCCAGGGCGTGGGCGGCCACCGCCGCCGCGCGAATCTGCTCGCGGCTGCTGCCAGAGAGGTGGCCGTAGGCGATATTCTCGGCCACGGTGCAGTTAAACAGCGTCACATGCTGGCTGACCAGGGCAATCTGGCGGCGCAGGTTACCCAACCTGTAGTCCGACAGGGGCACGCCGTCGAGAGTGATGCGGCCAAATTCAGGCTCATAAAAACGGCTGATCAGGGCCGAGAGGGTCGACTTACCACTGCCGGAACGACCCACCAGCGCCACGGTTTTGCCGGCCGCAATAGTGAGGTTGATATCGCGCAGCACCGGCGCTTCGGCCGGGTTGTAGCGGAACCACAAGCCTTCGATAGCCAAGTCGCCGCGGGCGCGTTCAATCTGGAACTGGCCGTCATCCACCTCCGACGGGCTGTCGATCACATCGAAAATACTCTGTGCAGCGGTCAGGCCGCGTTGAATCTGCCCGTTCACCTGGGTCAGGGCACGGATGGGCCGGGCCAACAGGCCGGCCATGACGATGTAGGCCACATGCTCCTCGGGCGAGCCCTCGATCATCAGCACCAGCAGCATCACCAGGGCAATGGCCAGCGACAGAATAAATTGCAGTACCGGCGTCTGCAGGGAGTGGATCAGGTTGAAACGCACCCCCTGGTTGGTATTGCGCTCGCTGGCGCGGTCGAAGCGTTCCTGCTCGTACGGCTCACCGCCGTAGCCGCGCACCAGGCGGTAGCCACCCACGGATTCACTGGTGATATGGGCCAGGTCGCCCATGCTCGACTGGATGCGCTTGCTGTGCTTGCGAAACTGGTGGCTGGCGGCGGCAACTATCCCGGCCATAAAGGGCGCCACCAACAGGAAGATCGCCGTCAGTTTCCAGTTCTGATAGAAGAGGTAAACCAGTAGCGCAATAACGGTAAAGCCTTCGCGAAAGACAATTTTAACCGCCGTCGAGGTGGAGTTGCTCACCTGGTTGATATTAAAGGTGATCAGTGACACCAGTTCGGCGGAGTTGCGCGCGTCGTAGTAACGGCTGGGCAGAAAGAGCATCTTCTCAAAGACCTCTTTGCGCAGATCGTTGATAACACCGAGGGTCACCCTGGACATGGAGTAGTTGGCCATAAAGAAGCTGGCCCCCCGGGCGGCGGCCAGCACCACCACCAGCACCGGCACAAAATAGAGGCTGCTCGCCTCCGGCAGGCGCAGGGCTTTTATGAATTGCTCAATGACATAACCAAACGAAGCCTGGGTAAGGCTGTAGATCAGAAAGCCCAGAATCGATATGGCAAACAGGGTGCGGTAGGGTTTGACATAACCGAGCAGGCGCTTGTAGATCTGCAGGCCAGAATCACTGTAATCGCCCGTGTTCTCGTCCTGCGCTTGCTCAACTTGGGTCTGTTCGGCCGTCATTGGCTCGTTGGTTGTTTTCTCGATCTTCTCTTTTTCCATAACTTTTTAATGGCCCAGGGAGAGCCCAGACTCTTTTAGATGGGGCTTGCGGCAAACCGGTCACCCGGTTCAGAACGGTGGTTGGGAGTGTTGGGTAGGCCGGTAGGTGATAGCAGCTGTTGCAGGGCCACCAGCCAGTCACTGACATCCTCGGGCTCAGTGGCAAAGGGCACCACCCGCTGACAACCGCCAAAGGCAGTGCGATTATTATCGGCGTCTGTGTGTGCCAACCGCAATAGCGGCACACCAAAGGCGGCCGCCAGGTTGGACAAGCCATTATCCACCGCGATCACCGCCATCGAGTCGGCCATCACGGAAGCGATACCCGACAACTTCAGGTTGGGCAGCAGCACGGCGCCGGTGGCGGCGGCAATCGCCTTGAGGTAGTCGCCCGAGTTGCGATCCCGCCAGGCCAGGCGCACCTCGTAGCCCTGCGCCTGCAACTGCTGAATAAGCGCCGTGGCTTGTGCCCCCGGCATACGAATTTGCGGTTGCTTGGCGCCCAGCAGCAGGCATACGCGTTGGCGCTCACTGGCGATGGCAACAAAGCGGCGAATATCCAGGCCGTAGTCGGGTGGGGTGCGCCGTACAGCGTAACCGAGGCTGTGGCTGAACAGATTGCGAATCCGGTTCACCCGATGCAGGTCGGACTCTTCCGGGTGCCGGTAATGGTAGAGGTAGGAGCAGGTGCGTTTTTTGCGGTCGACCCGACTGAAACCGGCCGAGGCGCTGTTGAAGCTGCGCGCATAACCGGCGGAAATCCAGCTGCCGTGCAGGTCGATTACCCAGTCGTAATTGAACTTGCGCAGCTGTCGGCGCAGTTTTTTGGCATCGTCCGAAGCGAGCATCGACAACAGACCGTGCCGCCAACGGTGCATGGGAATGGTGAACACCCGGCCGACCGCCTTGTGCCAGTGGGGAACCTCTTCCCAGCGCTCGTCCACCACCACATCAATCACCAAATGCGGCAGCGCCTCCACCGCATCGGAGAAGGCGGGCAGACTCTGCACCACATCGGCCAAGTTACCTGCGTTAAGAACCAGTATTCTCACGCGTTTCCTCATGCACAGTATTGGTGACCCAAGCCACTAAGACAGGCCACCGAATCTGAATCGTTGCGCTAATGATCAATTAAATTACCGCCCGGGACGTTACCACAGTCACCATACGCCTTAACCCTGGCAATGCAGTGGTTACTGAGCCGTGTTGCAAAAGCAGAAGGTTAAAATGGGTAATAGGTCAAAACAGGCTAAAAATTAGGCCGGCAATCATACCGAAGTCTCTGCCAAACAACAGCTATAATTTTCTCTCTAAGCCCAGACCATGCCGTACCCCTGGGCTGCTATTCCAATTTGGTGACGGGCTAATTACAATTCGCGCTCGCATTTATTTACCCTTTTTTTGAGGTCTCGCCCTATGACTGCCTTTGGTAGCGTTTTCATGCCGGAAATGGCTCTATCCGAATTTAATGGAGAGCAATGGAGCGAACCAAAGATGGTCGCCAGCGACTGCATCAGCCTGCACCCAGGCGCCCACGTTCTGCACTACGCCAGCACCTGTTTTGAAGGTTTAAAGGCCTTCCGTCATGCCGACGGCAGCGTCAAAATTTTTCGTATGGACGCCAACATCGCCCGCTTTGCGCAGAGCAGCCGCCTGCTGGCACTACCAGCCATTGATCCCGAGCAGACCCGGCAGATGATCACCATGGCGGTCAGCCGCTTTGCCGACCAGGCACCCGAGGTACCCGGCTCACTCTACATTCGGCCCACCCACATCGGCACCGAGCCCGCCATCGGCAAGGCTGCGGGCCCATCCACCACCTCAATGCAGTATGTACTGATCTCCCCCGTGGGCGACTACTTTGCCGGCGGTGCCGATGTCGCTTTGCGGTTGCTGCTGGAAGAGGACGGCATGCGCTGTGCGCCGCACATGGGCCGCATCAAAAGCGGCGGCAATTACGCCAGCGCCCTGCTGCCAACACTCAATGCCAAGCGCGACTTCAAAGCCGACCAGATCCTCTTCTGCCCGGACGGCGATGTGCAGGAGACCGGTGCTGCCAACTTCCTGCTGATTGATGGCGACACCATTATCACCAAGGCTCTCGATACCAGCTTCCTGCACGGCATTACCCGCGACTCCCTGCTCACCCTCGCCCGCGACCTGGGCATGACCGTGGAAGAGCGCAGCCTGAGCGTGGCCGAGCTGCTCGAGCGCAGCCAGAAGCCCGGCTGTGAAGCGGCACTGTCGGGCACCGCTGCGGTAATGACCTCGGTTGGCACCTTGCTGCACAAGGGTAAGGAGTATCAGGTGGGCAATGGTAAAGCGGGCCCCACCACCAATCGCCTGCGCAAAGCATTGAACGATATTCAGTGGGGTCGCGCCGCAGACACGCACGGCTGGCTGGTCAGCGTCGACGCCTGAGCCTTTAACACCCAGGCTATTAAATAAAGAGGCCTAAACGTCCATCGCCAGGTAACGCGCCCAGATGCGTTGCACCTGCTCGCGGGCGGCCAGGAACTGATCCCCACCGACCACACCCGGCTGGTTCTGCAGCGCCAGCCGGTGGCCAGCCGAACGGTAGTTGATGTAGGCCTCCATCAACAACTGCACCTCATCCGTCGCCAACAGCCCCTCGCTGCCCATACTCTCCAGAATGCGCATGTTATCGGTGTAGTGCACCAGCTGCGGATAGTCGGCGGCCCACGCCAGCACGGTGTACTGCACTAAAAATTCGATATCGACCATTCCCCCGGCATCCTGCTTGATGTGGAAGTTGTCCTCTTTTGGCTTGGAGCCCAACTGAGCCCGCATCTTGGCCCGCATCTCGACCACCTGCTGACACAACGCCTTGGGGTCCCGGCGCTGGCAGAGAATCGCCGTTCGCAACGCCTGAAACTGCTCGGCCAGCCCGTCACTGCCAGCCACCGGCCGCGCACGCAACAGCGCCTGATGCTCCCAGGTCCAGGCCTGTTCGCGCTGGTAGCGCTCAAACGCCGCCAGGCTGGTGACCAGCAGGCCGGAGTTGCCCGACGGGCGCAGGCGCATATCCACCTCGTACAAACGGCCGGAAGGGGTGCGGGTATTGAGAATATGGATAATCTTCTGCCCCAGACGGGTATAGAAGGTTTGTGTATCGATGGATTTGGCACCATCGGTACAACCGTTTTGGTCACAGTCGTGGATGAACACCAAATCGAGGTCGGAGCCATGGGCCATCTCGATGCCACCCATCTTCCCGTAGGCGACCACCACAAAGCCCTTATCGAGCCGGGTGCCGCGCTCATCCCCCGGCCAGCCATATTTACCAATCATGTCGGCCCAGGCGATCTCGAGCACCTGCTTAAGCAGCTGCTCCGCCACCCAGGTGAGGTAGTCGCTGACCTTCATCAGAGTTAATGAGCCACTCACCTCACAGGCGGCCACCCGCAGCGCGTGGGCGCGACGAAAATAGCGCAACGCCTCCATCTGCTGTTCAAGGTCATCGGCGGGGATTGCCAGCAACTCCTGCTCCAGCTCACTGCGCAGCACCGAAGGTTCGGGCACACTGTGCAGGCTGGCGGCATCCAGCAGCTCCTCGAGCAATGCCGGGTGGCTGGTGATCTCCTGGGCGATCCAGGAGCTGGCAGCAAATAGCCGCAACAGGTGCGGCAGGACACCGGGGTTCTCCAACAACAGCACCAGGTAGGCGCTGCGTCGGGCGATGGTCTCCATCAGGGGCAGAGTGCGCGCCAGCAGCTCGGCGTCATCCAACTCTGAGGGCAGGTCCGGCCAGGAGAGCGCCCGCCAGTCCAATTCGACGATGGCCTGCAACAGCTGTGCGATCAGTCGATCGAGGCGGTCGCAGCTTTGCGGCGGCAACCCCGTCAGCACCCGGGCAGCGGCCAGCCGCTGCAGTTTTTCGATGGCGGCCGAGGCCGGATTGAGGCCGACTGCCTCGGCGATCTCGAGCAGCTCTTCGTCCGGCTGTCCCTGGCAGACCGCCTGCCACAGGCTTAACGGCAGTGCCGGCGCCGGCACTTCGGCATGGGCGCTCTCGCCCACCACCGACTGGAACTCGCGGTTAACCGTGCTGCGCACCCGCTCCAGCTCCGTGTGGAAATCGGGCCAGGAGGCAAAGCCCAAGACATAGGCCATGCGCGCCTGCTGTTCGCGGTCGTTAGGCAGCGCCTGGGTCTGGCGATCGTCCCAGGCCTGAATGGCGTGCTCCACCCGGCGCAGGAACAGATAGGCCGAGTCGAGCTCGGCCACTACCGCGGCCGGCAGGTGACCGAGCTCCTGCAACCGGGGCAACACCTTCAGCAGGCGCCGCTCCTGCAGTTGCTGCTCGCGGCCACCGCGCACCAGTTGGAACACCTGGGCGATGAACTCCACCTCCCGAATGCCGCCATAGCCGAGCTTCACATCCTCGGTTTTACGGCGCAGCTTCACCTCGCGGTTGATCAGCGCTTTCATTTCGCGCAGGGCATTGATCACCGAAAAATCGACGTAGCGGCGGTAACTGAACGGCCGCAACACCGCCATCAGCTGCTTCTGGCAACTTTTGCGGTAGGCCTGATCGATCCCGGGCAGTGCGGAGGCGGCCACCACCCGCGCCTTGATCATGGCGTAGCGCTCCCACTCCCGGCCCTGATTCTGGTAGTAATCTTCAAGGAAACTAAAGGTGGTCGCCAACGGCCCGCTCTGGCCCCAGGGGCGCAGGCGCATATCCACCCGGAAGACAAAGCCGTCGGCGGTTTGCGCATCCAGCGATTTAATCAAGCGCTGGCCCAAACGGGTAAAAAACTCTTGATTGGAGAGGGTTTTGCGCAGGGTCTGCCCCGCTTGCGCCCGAGTCTCGCCACTTTCAGGGAAAACAAAGATGAGGTCGATATCGGAGGAGAGATTGAGCTCCCAGGCACCCAACTTGCCCATGCCCAGCACCAGTAAAGGCTGTAACTGACCACTGTTGGCACCGATCGGAGAGCCCACTTCGTCAGCCAGCAGCTGGTAGTGGCAGTCGAGCGCAGTCTGCAGGCAGGCGGCGGCCAGGGCGGAGAGGTGTTCGGTGATATCGGTAACCGAGGTGAGCTGATTTAGCTCGGCCCAGATGATCGCCACCATGGCCCGGGCCCGCTCCCGGCGCAGCAAAGCATCAAGGGCGGTGACCAACGCTTTGGTCGGCAGGTCGGCGACCAGCGTAGCAAGGCCCGCCTGCAGCCGCTCGTAGTAGTCATCGGTGGCCGGCAGTGGCCCACCTGGGGCGGCAAGCTCCAGCAACCACTCGGGCCGAGCCAATAGCTGTTCACGGGCATAGAGGCTGCCCGCCAGGCAGCGGCCCAACTGTTCGCGGCTGCTGGCGGAGAGGGCCTCGTCGGTGATGGGCAGGGGATCGCCGTGACGCTCGGCCAGTGCCTGCCAGAAGGTAACCACCAACTCGGCGGCGTCACTGTCGGTAAACTCTATTTGGCTCATAGTGTATTGGTCATCAACACAGAACTCACGGCAGCCCCTTAATGCTCCAGCGGTGGCGCCACGCGCAGTACCTCTTCCAGAGTAGTCAGCCCGGCGGCAATTTTTTGGGCTCCCGACAGGCGCAGGGTGCGCATACCGTCGCGCATGGCCGCGTTGCGCAGCTGGCTGATATCGGTTTCGGGCTTGATCATGGTCGCGGCGGCACTGGTCATCGGTAGAATCTCATAGAGCCCCTGGCGACCCAGGTAGCCGGTATTGCGGCACTCCAGGCACCCCTCCGCCTGATAAACCACCTTCGGCATGGGCGCCTTCCAAGGTCGCACCAGCGCATCCCAGTCGACCTGGCTAATGGTGCCCGGCACCTTGCAGTGCGGGCAGAGGGTGCGCACCAGGCGCTGAGCCATTACCCCAAGCACAGTATTTTTAATCAAAAAGCTGGGCACGCCCAGATCCAGCAGCCGGCTGATGGCCGAGGGCGCATCGTTGGTGTGCAGGGTGGAGAGCACCAGGTGGCCGGTGAGCGCCGCCTGCACCGCCATTTGCGCGGTCTCCAGGTCGCGAATCTCGCCCACCATAATGATGTCCGGATCCTGCCGCATGAGGGTGCGGATACCGGCGGCAAAGTCGAACTCAATCTGTGGGTTGACTTGAGTCTGATTGAAGCTGTCTTCGACCATCTCGATCGGGTCCTCCACTGTACTGACATTTACCTCGGAGGTGGCCAATTGTTTGAGGGTGGAGTAGAGGGTGGTGGTTTTACCGGAGCCGGTGGGGCCGGTTACCAAGATGATACCGTGTGGGTTGTGCATCATCTTTTGCCACAGCGCCAGGTCGTCGCCCACCAGCCCCAGGTCGTTAAAGCTGCGCAGTAGCACTTCTGGATCGAAGATCCGCATCACCAGCTTTTCACCAAAGGCGGTGGGCAGGGTCGACAGACGCAGCTCCACCTCACTGCCATCGCCACGCTTGGTTTTAATGCGGCCATCCTGGGGTTTGCGCTTCTCCGCCACGTTCATGCGCGACAGCACTTTCAAACGGCTGACCACGGCGGTGTTGATGGCGCCGGGCAGCTCATACACCTGGTGCAAAATGCCGTCGATACGGAAGCGGATCTTGCCGATCTCCCGGCGCGGCTCGATATGGATATCACTGGCGCGCTGGTCGAAGGCGTACTGCAACAACCAGTCGACAATATTGACGATATGCTGATCGTTGGCCTCGGGATCCTTCATGCTGCCCAGTTCGAGCAGCTGTTCAAAATTGGTGACGGTGGAGTTTCCGCCCAGACCGCGCGCCCCGGAGATGGAGTTACTCAGGCTGTAGAACTCCACCATGTAGCGTGCGATATCGGCCGGGCTGGCCACTACCTTGCGCACCTGTTTGCGGCTGACATGCTCCAGCTGGGGAATCCATTCACTGGTGAAGGGCTGGCCGGTGGCCACCACCACTTCGTCCTGGCGCACCTCGACACAGAGGATGCCGTGCCGCTTGGCAAAGGCGTAGGACATCACCGAGGTGGCCTTGGCGACATCGATTTTGAGTGGGTCTATATGATAGAGGGGCAGCTTGGCCTTTTCGGCCAGCCACTCGCTGAGCTGTTCATCGCTCAGCTTTTTACCCGGATGAGCGAGGTCCTCCAACTCCTGGCTGGCAATAAACGCCAGCGGATGCATCAGCGCCTGCTCGCGGGAGCGCGGCGTGCCGGCCAGCACATTGGCATCCCCCTGATCCAGGCGGCCATCGGCCACCAGATCATCCAAACATGTGCGCAACTCTATGCGTCGATCTGCCAAATGAGTCTCCTACGGCCTACATCCTGCGGCCACTGAACTAGCAATGAAATGTATGAATTGTAATGCTGGTGACGCTTTAAGCAAATTGCCGCCCCCGTGAACAGCAGTCACCCACAGTTTTCTGGGGTAAGGATGTGGATAACTCCCGCAAAGGTGGAGCCATCAACCCCTGCACCAAGTGATCATTTTTTAACCAACAGCAAGAGAGACCCCTACCAGGGAAATAACGAATCAGACGACATACGGCCGCCCGGCCCTACAACAACCTGTCAAATTTTCTCTCGCCGGCGACAAAATTTATCAAATACTCAATTAGCGCCTACGTGTGAATTTAGGCGCTAACATTGAGAATTAATTTTTGCTTTTATTTCTGAAATATAGCGTTAATTTAAATTTTTAGTTGCATTAATAATTAACGCTATTTGCTAGACAAAATTTAACGCCAGCGGCGCAAAAAGCCCTTTGGCGAGCACCACAAACCTGTCTATGCTTAACAGGCAATCACAAAAAAATTATCAACTGGGTCTTAGCGGAAAGGCATATGAAAAGATGTCTGCTCGTCGACGACAGCATGGTCAGCCGACTCATGCTGGCCGAAATTGTCCAATCCCTGGAGCCGGGCGCTGAGATTATTCAAGCCACCAATGGCGCCGATGCTCTGCAACGCACGAATCAGTGTGATCATATTGATGTCGCAATTATCGACTATAACATGCCCGGTATGGATGGCCTTGAACTGGCCGAGCAGCTGGCAAGCCTGGGCAAGATCGGCAAAATGGCGCTGCTTACGGCCAACATTCAAAACACGCTGAAAAGCCGGGCTACCGATCAGGGATTAGTCTTTCTTAATAAGCCCATTAATCAAGAGGCCATCTCGCAATTTTGCAAAGATAGCCTCTGATGGCCGAGCCTGCTGCAAATCACATCCACAGCCTGATTAATCAGCGAAGTTTTTAGCACTATGCCTAGCTTACCGACATATAAACAGGTGGTGGATTCGCTAGAGCTTGGCGTGATGCTGCTCGACAAATCGCTGTGCGTAAAATATTTAAACGATTGGCTTTATCTGCGCTCGGGCAAACAACCCGAGCAGGCACTGAACCAACCCTTGGCCGAACTCTTTGGCGAATTGCAAAATTCGCGTCTGTTGGAGTGCTGCCACGATGCCGTGCACGCCAACCTGCCAGCGCGGCTCTCCAACTCCTTCAACCCCAGCCCACTGCCGCTCTACGACCCTAAATATTTAGGCAACGATCTCTATCGCCTGCAGCAGGTGATTACCATTCGACCGCTGGAACTCGACCAGGATATTTTTTGTGAACTGGTGGTGTACGACATTACAACCGCCGTCATTAAAGAGAACTGGCTAAAACGGGTTGCGGCTAATTTCCGGCGCCAAAGCCAACAAAAAGAGGTCGCCCTCGAGCAGCTCACCCGCATCATTGAAAATACCGGCGATGCCATTTTGGTATTTGCCAAAAATGAGCATATCGAACTGGCCAACGCCTCGGCCACCACGCTGCTTGGTCACAGCCACGAACAACTGGAGCGGCTCACCCTCAGAGAGTTGTTACCCAAAGAGCGCGATGAGCACAGCTCCACCCTCTACGACCGGCTGATGCTGGCTTTGGATTCCGCCAGCGAACGGCAGGCCAACCTGCACGTACCCTCGGTCAATACCCGGCTAATGAACGCCGAGGGCCGCTCCATTCCGGTCGATATTAAATTTTCCATCAGCCACGCCGACGATGACATCAAAATAATTCTGGTCATTCGCGACTGCAGCCACTTAGTCGAAACCGAACGCAATTTTCTGGAGAGTGAAAACCGCTTCCAGACACTGGCCAAAATTGCCCCGGTGGGCATTTTTCGCACCAGCGACAAAGGCGTTGTGTTGTACGCCAATGAGACCTGGATGCGTATGACCGGCTGCCATGTTAGCGAACTGCACCATTTATCCTGGCTCGATTTTCTAGACAAGAACGACAAAGACAAAATAACCACCGGCTGGCATAACGTCCGCTCGCGCAAAGGTGGTTTTAAGGAGGAGTTTAAATTGCGGCGGGCATTGCCCAGTGGCCAGAGTATTTGGGTGCTGGGCCATCTGATGGCCGAACACGACAGCAACGACAACATCAGCGGCTTCGTTGGCACCTTTACCGACATTACCCAACAGCGCACCAACCAGGAAGAGATAGAGCGGCTGGCCTATCACGATGTGTTGACCGGGCTCTCCAACCGCCGCCACTTCCACGACAACTTAACCCGGCAAATTAAAGCCAATAGCCGCAGCCAGGAGCCCTTTGCCCTGCTGGCGCTCGATTTAAACGGCTTTAAAGCGGTCAATGACACCTACGGCCACGATGCCGGCGACCGCGTGTTGATCGCGGTTGCCAACCGTTTGCAGCACTGTTTACGGGAATCCAACTTAATTGCCCGCATTGGTGGCGATGAGTTTTTTGTGCTGATTCCCAAATTCGACCAACTGAAAGATCTGATGGTGGTCTCACGCCGTATTGTCGAAGCGATGGGCGCGCCCATTGATCTGGATGGCGGCCAGGTGACCGTCACCACCAGTATTGGTATTGCCCTCTACCCCAGTGATGCCGATTCCGCCGAAGAGCTTATCAAATGCGCCGACATGGCGCTCTACTCTGCCAAATCCAACCACCGCGATGCGTCGGTATTTTTTAATCAGCAGATGAACCGCACCGCTGAGGCGAGCCGGGCACTGGAGCTCGATCTGCAGGAGGCGATCAGCAATGATCAGTTCCACCTCTATTTTCAGCCGTTAACGCTGCAGGAGGGCCAGTCACAGCTCTACGCCGAGTCTCTGGTGCGCTGGCAACACCCGCAACAGGGGCTGCTCTACCCCAACCACTTCATCAGCATACTCGACAAGAGCCGCTTCGCCGGTCAGTTCACACAACTGGTATTCACCAAAATCTGTCAATTTATTCGCGGCTGTATTAGCACCAGCGCACACACCGGCAGTGCCAAAATTTCGGTGAATTTATCGGCCAACCAGCTGCTGGCCAACAATTTTGAAGTCGATATCACCCGCCTCCTGCACAAGCACGGGATCGAGTGCGAACAGTTGCAACTGGAGGTTTCGGAAAAAACACTGAACGGCTGCTTTGTGTCGATTCTACCGGTGCTTATTCGTCTGCAACGCAAAGGCTTTGCCATTATTTTGGATGACTTCAGCAGCGCTTATTTGCCACTGCAAAGGCTGACGCAGCTGCCGTTGGCGGCGATCAAGCTGGACCGCTCAGTGGTGCTGGATATCGATAAAAACCGGCAGAATCAGATACTGGTGGCCACCATAGCCGAAGTGTGTAAAAGCATGGATTGGCAATTTATTGGCAAGGGTGTCGAAACACCGCAACAGAAACTGGCATTGACCAACCTCGGTTGCTATCGACACCAGGGCTTCCTCTACTCCAAACCCCTCACCATGACGGAATTCGCGCGTTTTGTCAGCAGTGGCAGCAGCGTTGATATCAACGCATCGAAAAGTAACAGCAGCCGTTTAATTTAAATTCTTGGCCTTCAGATAAACCTGCAAATACGCAGCAATCAACGCCTGGAATTTTTCACAGGAATCGGAATCGAGCACCATAGTCAAGTGACCATTAATATCCAGGTCTGAAATTTCGATATGGGTCTTCAGCATCATGGTGTATTTGCCACGGATACCGGCGTTGCGCACTATCTGCTGAATATCGCCTTTATGATAACTGGGCAGCTCCGCATTTAATTTGCAATCCAACAGATTGACCATGCTACCAATACAGGCGTTCAGAATGATGTTGCCAATCTCCAGCAGCGCATCCCGCTCCAACACCTCCAGATCTATGCCTTCGGTATTGTGGCTGCCAATAAACGCCACCATTAATTTCTGAGCCATATCGATGGGAAAAAAGATCATGGTCACGCCATTCATGTCGCCACGAAAACGTTGGCTAACCGCGCTGCAGATATCCATATCACCGAGATAGTCGCTATCGAAATAGTTAAAGGCGATCTCCGGTATTGAGAGATAGACTTCACTGCCGGTCATTAAGGCCAAACTATTACAGGCACGGCCAACACTGATATTCATAATTTCCAGTGCGGCGTCGGTTTCCAATTCGTTAAAATGCGCGGGATTGGTGTCGGTCATTTAAAGATCCTCTGATCTGATCAGAATACAACACAGAAGAGCGTTGATTAGGCAGAGAGAATTCGTACCGTTTTTTATTTAATGCTTTTATTTAACGGGCGTGCGTCAAAATCGCCTGTGGCAGAAGCTTAACACCGCAACCTCCCGCTTCACAGCCCAACCTCTTCCGGGATTGGCAGAATCGAGACTGCTCGACATCAATTGCGTCCCAGGACAACTCACTTTTAATTTTTTATATCACTTTACGGATTTATAGGTTTAATAAAGTGGTTTTCCAACACTGTTGCGTTAGGATTGCATTATGATTTTGATGCCAATGGGCGGCCTTTATGAGTAAACACGATTTAACCGCACAATTAAAAGGCCAATTATCCAGCCTGGTTGCCATACCCTCAATCTCCAGTGCACTGCCCCATCTGGATTGCAGCAACCGGGCCGTGGTCGAGCAGTTGGCCGAATGGCTCACGCAGTTAGGTTTCACCTGTGAACTGCTACCGGTAGCCGAGCAGCCCGGCAAGGTCAATCTGTTGGCCACCCTCGGCCGGGGCCCCGGCGGCCTGGTGCTAGCCGGCCATACTGATACCGTCCCCTACGATGATAGCTTGTGGCAACAGGATCCCTTCCGACTGCAGGAGAGCGAGGATCGCTGGTACGGTCTGGGAGCAACCGACATGAAGGGATTTTTCCCGGTTGCCATTGCCGCCGCCAGCGCCTTCACCAACCAGCCGTTGCGGGCGCCGCTTATGTTGCTGGCTACCGCCGATGAAGAGTCATCGATGTGCGGCGCCCGCGAGTTGGTAAAACTGGGGCGACCTACCGGCCGCTATGCCGTTATTGGCGAACCTACCGGGCTAAAGCCGATTCGCGCTCATAAGGGCATTATGATGGAGGCGATCCGGGTTACCGGCCACAGCGGTCACTCCTCCAATCCAGCTCTTGGTCGCAATGCCATGGAAGATATGCACCTGGTTTTCAATGAGCTACTGGCATTTCGCAGTGAACTGCAGAAAAACCATCGCAACCCTATGTTCGCTGTGGCAACCCCAACACTCAACCCCGGTTACATCCACGGTGGTGACAACCCCAACCGCATTTGTGGCCATTGCGAGCTCCATTTCGATATTCGCCCCCTGCCGGGTATGAATCTCGACGAGTTGCGCCACACGCTGGAACATCGCCTGCTGCGCTTAAAAGAGGAGACCGGCATGCAGGTGGTGCTCGAGAGCCTCTTCCCGGGGGTACCCGCCTACGAAGAGTCTCTGCAATCAAGCTTGGTACAAAAGGCCGAACAACTCACCGGCTATGCTTCAGAAGCGGTTGCCTTTGCCACCGAAGCCCCCTATCTACAGAGCCTTGGCCACGAAACCATAGTGCTGGGCCCGGGCAATATCGACCAGGCCCACCAACCCAACGAATTTATCGAGATAGGGCAGGCGCTCACCGCGGTGGAAACGCTTAAATCCGTTATTGCCCACTACTGTCTGTAAGGGTGTTGGTGCGGGCAGACAAGCAATCAAGCTCGCGCCCGGTCAGTGACAATTGCCGCCGTGGTTACTCATCAGTGCGCACCGGGTAGTAACCATCCCCCACTGAGCCAACCCCAGCACAGCAAAACGCGATTACTTTTGTGGTTTTCCGCCGGCGCGGTAGAATTCCTAACTTTGCAATAACCCTCAATTTGCCCAGACACTGTATAAGAGAAGACCTTGAGCCAATTTGATCACATCACCTGGTTTCGCGCCTCATCGCCCTATATCAACTCTTACCGGGGCAAAACCTTTGTTATCTACCTGCCAGGTGAGGCGGTACTGCACCCCAATTTTTACACCATCATTCAGGATCTCACCCTGCTGCACAGCCTGGGTATTCGGCTGGTCATCGTGCACGGCGCCAGGCCGCAAATTAATGAACGGCTGCAGCGCGAAGGCATCGAGAGCCCGTTTGTGAACGAGCAGCGCATCACCGATGAGGCGGCCCTGCCCCTGGTATTGCAGGCAGTGGGCGAAACCCGCTTCTATGTTGAAGCCGCGCTCTCTACCGGTATGCCCAATTCACCCATGTACAATGCCGAAATCCGGGTGGCCAGCGGTAACTATGTGGTCGGCATGCCCAAGGGGGTGATCGATGGCGTCGATTTTCATTTCACCGGTAAGGTGCGCAAGATCGAAGCCGAGAGCATAGAGGCCGCCCTCAACGCCCGCGCAGTAGTGATCACCTCGCCCATTGGTTTTTCCGCCACCGGTGAGTTGTTCAACGTCAGCTCTCTGGATGTCGCCACCCGCGTCGCCACCGCGCTTAACGCCGACAAATTGATCGTTTTCGTGGAGCCCGACGGCCTCTATATGGAAGATGGCGAGCTGTTACGCCAGGTCAGCGTCTCCGAATGCCGCTACTACTTGAACGACGCCAGTATTGCCGCCTCCGACGCCAGCTCCGCCTTAAAAGCCTGCTACCAGGCCTGCAACCAGGGTGTACCCCGGGCTCAAATCGTCAGTTACATCGAAGACGGCGCTCTAATCGAGGAGCTCTTTACCCGCGACGGCAGCGGCACCCTGGTGCATAGCGACAGTTATGAGGTGGTAAGGCGGGCGACCATCGACGACGTCGGCGGCATTCTGGCCCTGATCGCGCCACTGGAGGAGCAAGGTATTCTGGTGCGCCGCTCCCGGGAGCTGCTCGAGGCGGAGATCAATCGCTTCTATGTGCTTGAGATCGACGGCATGATCATCGGCTGTTGCGGCCTCTACGGTTATGGCGAGAGCGACATGGCCGAAGTTGCAGCCGTGGCCACCCATCCCGGCTTCCAGGGTAAGGGGCTGGGCGCCAAACTGATGGGCTACGTCGAGCAACAGGCGCGCAGCCAGGGTTACACCTCACTGTTTGTGCTTACCACACAAACCGCCCACTGGTTTATCGAGCACGGCTTCAGGGCCGCTGAACTCACTCAGCTGCCAGCGCAGAAGCAGTCGCTCTATAACCTGCAGCGCCGTTCCAAAGTATTCATCAAGCCGCTCACCAACGGCTGAGCAACAATCCGCCGTTGGGGTTAGTGGCCCGGCGGCCATTCTGCTATGCTTAGCGCCCTTTTCAGCCGGGTGCAGTCGCGTTACACCCGGCCCGACTACCGACTTCAGACAGATTCAACATCGACACGCCGGGAGCTCCTATGCCTGCTTATCGTTCCAAAACCTCCACCGCCGGCCGCAACATGGCGGGTGCTCGCGCCCTATGGCGTGCCACCGGTATGAAAGATGACGATTTTCAGAAACCGATCATCGCCGTCGCCAACTCCTTTACCCAGTTTGTACCTGGCCATGTGCATCTGAAAGATCTTGGCCAGCTGGTCGCCGAAGAGATCGAGAAGGCGGGTGGTGTTGCCAAAGAGTTCAACACCATCGCCGTTGATGACGGCATCGCCATGGGTCACGACGGCATGCTCTACAGCCTGCCCAGCCGCGACATCATTGCCGACTCCGTGGAGTATATGGTCAACGCCCACTGCGCCGATGCGCTGGTCTGTATCTCCAACTGCGACAAGATCACCCCAGGAATGCTGATGGCGGCGATGCGTTTGAACATCCCCGTTATTTTTGTCTCCGGCGGCCCCATGGAGGCCGGTAAAACCCGCCTGGCCGAGCGCAAGCTTGATCTGATCGACGCCATGATTCTTGCCGCCGACCCGAAGGTTTCCGATGACGAAGTGGCTGAGGTTGAGCGCAGCGCCTGCCCTACCTGTGGCTCCTGCTCCGGTATGTTTACCGCCAACTCCATGAACTGCTTGACCGAGGCCCTAGGCTTAAGCCTGCCTGGTAATGGTACCGTGCTCGCCACCCACGCCGACCGCGAAAAGCTCTTCCGCCAGGCCGGGCAGATGATTGTTACTCTCGCCAAGCGCTATTATGAGCAGGACGATACCCGGGTATTGCCGCGCGATATCTGCACCAAGGCTGCGTTTACCAATGCCATGTCGCTCGATATCGCCATGGGCGGCTCCACCAACACCATCCTGCACCTGCTGGCAGCAGCCCAGGAGGCCAATGTCGATTTCAGCATGACCGATATCGATGCGCTTTCGCGCCGAGTACCGCAACTCTGTAAAGTCGCTCCCAACTCGCAGCAGTACCATATCGAAGATGTGCATCGTGCCGGCGGCATTATCTCCATATTAGGCGAGCTGGCCCGTGGCGGAATCATCGACAGCTCCGTACCCACCGTGCACAGCGCCTCACTGGCCGAGGCTATCGACCATTGGGACATCACCCAAACCCGCGACAGCGCCGTACTGGAATTCTTCCGCGCCGGCCCCGCCGGTATTCCCAGCCAGGTCGCCTTCAGCCAGGCCACCCGCTGGCCCAGCCTCGACGACGATCGCGCCCAGGGATGTATCCGCTCGGTCGATAATGCCTTCTCCGCCGAGGGCGGGCTTGCGGTGCTGTTTGGCAATATCGCCGAAGATGGCTGTGTTGTGAAAACCGCCGGAGTCGACGAGTCTATTCTGGTGTTTGAAGGGCGCGCTCACGTCACCGAGTCACAAGAGGCGGCTGTGGAAAATATCCTCGGCGGCAAGGTTCAACCGGGCGACGTGGTGATTGTCCGCTACGAAGGGCCCAAGGGTGGGCCGGGTATGCAGGAGATGCTCTACCCAACCAGTTACCTCAAATCCATGGGGCTTGGTAAGGCCTGTGCGTTGATTACCGATGGCCGTTTTTCCGGTGGCTCCTCCGGCCTTTGTATTGGCCATGTCTCGCCAGAGGCCGCCGCCGGCGGCGCTATTGGCCTGGTGGCGGACGGCGACACCATTCAGATCGATATCCCCAACCGTTCCATCAATCTCGCCATCAGCCCAGAGGAGCTGGCCAGTCGCCGAGAGCAACAGGCGCAAGCCGGCTGGCAACCGGCCCAACCCCGGCCGCGCAAGGTGAGTGCTGCGCTTAAAGCCTACGCCTACTTTGCTACCAGTGCCGACAAGGGTGCGGTACGCGATCTGAGCAAACTCGATTAAATCAAACAGATTTCAATAGCCATAAAAAAACGAGCCATAAGGCTCGTTTTTTTATGCTTGGTGAAGGGTGGGTTCACTTAGTGGTTGCCAGTGATTTTTCCCGCTCATCCTCGCCTTTACAGTAGGCCAGCCAGTTATCGGCAAATGCCTTACTGCGGTTATCCTTACGTGCCTGCGTGAAGTACTTGTTGCACTCATCCCAGTTACCCAGGTTGGCGTTAGCCATACCCATAACAATCTGTAACTGATCCATGCGCTTCACACCGCCGCGGGCGATCGCCTTTTTACCGGCACTGATGGCATTGTCGTTTTGATCGCTATCGACGTAGTTACCAGCTAAAAGAGCGTAGAGATTACCATTATCGGATTTCTCAGCAGCCTCTTTCATAACGGCAATCGACTTGTCGATCTCCTGTGACAAACGCCAGGCAGTCGCCAAGGTTTCCAGGTTTTTGGAGGTAGGCTCAATCAGCTTACTACTGATACCCTTCTCCAAAATTTTCGCGGCACGGAATGCGTAACCTTCACCCAGGAACATGTACGCCAGGTTCAACACTTCGGTTTCTCTATCCAGAGCTTTGGCCACATAGGCGGCATCACTCAGGTACAAAGAGTCTTTTTCGCGTTTAACCAGGTTGTACATACCCGCCAGCTGTTTCCAGTAGGCGGCTTTCGGGTACTCACGCACCAGCACTTCCAGGATATCAACCACCTCTTTGTTTTTACCGCGGTCGTACTGAATTGCCATCTCAATGGAGTACCAGTTCTCTTTCGGGACCTGGCCTTTATCTTTGTACATTTTGATGGCTTTTTGGATATTCAGTAACGATTTGTCGTACTGTTTATCCTGGTAGTACGCCTGGCTCAACAAGGCATAGTTGTCGGCATTGATAAACTGTGGATCCTGTTGCTTGAACCACTGCTCCAGGGTTTTGATAGCACCTTTGTAGTCCTCTTGCACAAATTGCAACTGGGCAATGGTGTAGAGGGTGGCGGTTTCCAAACCCAGTGGAATACTCGGCGATTGAGCCACTACCAGGCGATAGTATTTAATCGCTTGGGCGTAGTTCTCAAGGCTGTAGTACACAAAGCCAAAGTTGTTGTAAAGGTTTGCCAATTCGTAGGCGTTCCACTTGGGAGCATCCTTGGCTTCCAGCTCTTTAAGAACCTTCAATGCCGCTGCGAAGTTGGGCTCGCCCTCTTCCGGGTTAACCAGTTCGGTCACTTCCGTTAACTTTTTGTAGACTGGCTGGCTCAGCGCTGGTGTTTTACGGGTTTTACGCTCTTCCTGCGCAACAGCGCTGGCAAAATGAGTGGTATAACCCAGGGCATCAAACACCACCACGGAAGCCGTCGGCGCAACCGCCAAAGGCCCTGCTATTACCAGACTACGGATCAGTTTAGAGGCAATTTTTTTCATAGATCATTCCTCCTCACCTAATCAGCAATCGCAAAGGTGATTTTGTTTTGTACACCAGGTACTTCAATCGGCTCACCATCGACCACACGCGGTTTGTATTTAAACTTCAAGGCCGCGCTAATCGCTGCGCTATCAAAGATATTGGGTGGGTCGGCCTCAACCACAACCGGATCGCGCACGGAACCGCTTTTGGTCACCGTAAACTCCACAATCACATAACCTTCAATACCACGCTGTAGCGCGCGGCGCGGATAGACTGGCTGAACCTTTACGATAGGCAGGTATTCACCGTCGCCACTAAAACCACCCAAGCCTTTAATGGAGAGGTCGGTTTTGGTTGATGGAGCACTGATGTTCAGCGCCATATCAACATCCGGAGTATCCACTTCCATTTCCGGAGTTTCCGGGGGCGGGGTATCCGGCTCTTCCGGTTTGTCGGGTTTGGCGGCCTCATAGCGGGTTTCAATCTCCGCCTGAGGCATGGTGATATCGGCAATCTTGATGGTGTCCTCTTCCTTAGGAGCTGTCTCATTCATTTGAATGAGATAAGCCATCAAGGCAAACAGTGCGATTGTTGTTCCTACAGCAAAGCCAGCCGCTATTAAAACTCTAAAAATGTTCATCGACTTACTTTGCCTCCGTAGACACTGCTACCCTGTCATCCAGACCAAGCTCCCGAGCCGCAACCATAATTTTGGCTACTGTCTCAACATTACCTTTGGAGTCCGCTTGGATAACGATGGTGCCTTTGGGGTTTTCCGCATAGAGACGCTCAATAACTTGGCGAACATTACGCGGGTCTACCTTTTTCTTGTCTATCCAGATTTCATTGTTGTCATTGACAGCAATCAGAATGGCGGCGTTCTTTCTAGCCTCCGCCATAGTAGCCTCGGGACGATTAATTTCGATCCCCGGCTCTTTAATGAACGAAGCGGTCACAATGAAGAAGATGAGCATGATAAACACCACATCGAGCATGGGTGTTAAGTCAATTGCCCCGGCTTCTTCGTCTTGACCCTGATTTCGCTTACTCATGGACAATTCCTACAACCGTTAGGTGCTTAGCAGATGGACCTTAGTGGTCCATCGTTAAATGGTCAGCAAACAGCTGATTTTCTCGCTCCGCGATACGGGTAACGTAGGTATTGCCAAATACACCGGACAGTGCCGCAACCATGCCCGCCATTGTCGGAATGGTTGCTTTGGATACACCACTGGCCATTGATTTGGCATCACCGCCACCGGTTACCGCTAGCACATTAAACACCTCGATCATCCCCCACACAGTACCCAGCAGCCCGAAAAGGGGTGCTAAAGCAACGAAGGTTCCGATCATGTCCAGGTTGGTGTTGATTTTCTCTTCCACCCTGGAAATTAATGCATAACGCACCTGATGGGCATTCCAAGACTGGCGCTCTGAACGGCCCTCCCAAGCATTGAGAGCAGCTCGCACATCGCGACTCAGCATAAATTTGAAATACCAAACACGCTCAAAAATCAGTGTCCACATCAGGAGAGTCAGAATAGCAATCGCTATAAGGACCTCACCACCCGACGCTACGAAAGCACGGATCGCCTCTAATGCATCAGTTAATCCTGACATGGAACCTCTCCTTACTTACGCTCGGCGTTTTCTGCGATGATACCGGCGGTCTGTTCTTCAAGAACATGGAGAATGCGCTTAGCGCGACCATTTACTACGGTGTGCATCAGTACGGTAGGAATTGCAACGACCAGACCGAGTACGGTAGTTACCAGAGCACCGGAAATACCGCCAGCCATTGCTTTCGGATCGCCCGCACCAAAGATGGTGATTGCCTGGAAGGTAACGATCATACCGGTTACCGTACCCAACAGACCCAGCAGCGGGGCAACGGCGGAGATGATCTTCAACAGGTTCAGACCCGATTCGATCGCTGGTTTCTCTTTCAGCACCGCCTCTTCGAGTTTCAGCTCCAGAGATTCGGTATCCAGTGACGGATTGCCCTCGGCTACTTTCAACACACGACCCAGCGGGTTGTTGGTGTTGGCAGTCTGGGATTTCAGCTGAGAGGTTACTTTAGAGCTAACCGCAGACAGTACGATCAGACGGTAGATACCCAGCAGCATAGCGAACACACCAACAGCAGAGATGATGTAACCCACTACGCCACCTTGGTGCCAGCGCTCAACCAGGTTGGGGCTGCCAATCAGTGCGGCCAGGTAAGAACCACCGCTTGGGCCAGTTGGGTCGATACCCACTTTGGTGAAGCCGGAAGTGGCAGTTGCCAAATCAGCGGCGCCAGAGAGGTAACGGCCGGCTGGCTGACGAGGTAATTCGGAGATGCGACCACCTTTGAATTCCAGGTAGCGACCATCGGCCAGCAGGTTGAAGGTACCGATACGGACAACTTCAGTAGCTTGCGCTTCACCTTCCGGAGAAATAACGGTGGCGGGGAATTTAACAACCTTACCGCCTTCGATAGTTTCACGCTGCAGTTCGTACCACAGGCGCTCGATCTCTTCGATTTTTGGCAGTTTGGTGTTGCTGTTCATCTTGTCGATCAGCTCTTCCAGGAAGTCGGTACGACCTGGGTATTGAGCAGAAACGATCGAGGTTTCGATGTTGGTGCGCAGGTCACCGGCGGTTGAGGTCAGGTGACCAAACAGCTCTTTCAGTGAACCCAAGCGATCTTGCAGTTGCTTGCGCTTATCCTGCACAGCCAGGTCCTGTTCGTCGTATTTGTTTTCCAAACGCTCAGAACGGGCCTCTTCTTCGGCTTTGGTGTTCTGGGCACGACGCAGTTCATCAGCTTGCTTGTTTTTGTCGCGGCGGAATTCGGCTTCGCGGGCCTGGTGCTCTTTCGACTCAACCAGTTTGTCCTGCTTAACCATGTTCAACAGCTCGTCGAGCGTAGCGGCTTTTTCTTGCGCGATTGCGCCGGTGGTGAAAACACTCGCAACGACAGCGGCAGCTAAATGTTTAGCGAAGGTCAATTTCATTGTGCTGCCTCCGGAGCCAAAATGGGTAATTCAAGTATATCGACAGATGCCTGTTTCTTAGCGATACGAATGCCTTTCAGGATGGCACTGCGGTAATCACCAGAGTCCAATGGTGTCCAGGCACCTTGGCTGGCATCCCAAGCACCGGAGAGCTTGGTGTCTTTTGTTTGATACAGCAGAGCAATACGGCCCACCTGCAGAACGTTTACTTCACGCTCTACGCCATCCAGGGTGAGGGCTGTTTCGTAGGTGGAGATTTTACGACCGTACTCGGCTTCGATTTTGTAGAGCTCCAACACCTGACGGAATTTCTCAGCGACAGAGATGTCGGCGCGATCCATGTTGGCGGTGACCTTTTCCAGCTCTTCAGTACGCTGTTCGATATGGAAAGGAACATCCAGGGAGATAAATTGGGTCAGACCTTCAAGCATACGCAGAACCAGAGGCTGGATCTGACGCTCGATGATGGTGACGTTATCGATGGACTCTTCAAGATCCTTGATAACTTCCAATTGCTTGGCGATCTGCTTCTCGAGCTGAGCGTTATAAACTCTCAAACCTTCGATCTGCTTGTTTACAGTTTTAAACTCCTGCAACAGGGCATTTGTCTGTTCCTGTAAACGGTCGATGCGTTGCTGGGATTGCAGCCCGGCATTAACTTTCGACTCTCCAACCTCGAAAATTTGATTCAAGGTTTGATCCGCAAACACTTCTCCGCCAAAGAGAGTGGTCGCGGTGACCATCGTGGCGACTGCCACAGCTTTCACTCGCTGCTTCTTCATAAATCCCCCAATTCGGGTGCTAGCAATAAAAAACACAAAAAAAATCTATCCACTGAAACGCGTCAGAGCTTAAAAATAACAAAAATTATTTATAAACATTTGGTCGCAGCAGCCAACGGGCGCACATTGTAATAACAGGCCGTGGATACATTCAACGTCTCGCACTGGTGCCACAACATTTGTGTAGACCGGTAACAAAACGTGCCCTATGGGCGGCAGCCATATGCAACTTAGATGCCGAAACAACCTATTTTAATTTTTGCAGCCTTCAAAAGACGTTTTGTGCGGGTAAGCCCTGTAAAGCACTCCACTCACGACATCTCATCAAAGGTTTCTCTGCTAACGCTCCGACTCCCTGTTGGCACAGGCGCTGGGCGCCCATACTAACCCATACCCAACCCAAAGACGCGAGAAGATCTTCTCATTCACAGGCATGGGAATGCGAAAATACTCGCATTTCGGGGCCTATTTCAACCCCCAAATACGATCTCGTAACTCTTCGGGCCATTCTAACTGGCTCCGCCTTACAAATTGACGACAATATCAGCCTTGACTTATATAGCTATAGGCGCCGATATGTGCGGGTGCGGATCATAACCAGTTAATTCGAAGTCTTCGTAACTGAACGCAAAAATATCCTGCACTTCTTTATTTATGTGCATGACTGGTAACGCTCTTGGCTCTCTTGCCAGTTGTTTCTCCACCTGCTCCAAGTGATTCAGATAGAGATGGGCATCGCCCAGGGTGTGCACAAAATCGCCCGGCTGCAGACCAGCCACCTGTGCCACCATCATGGTCAGCAGGGCGTAGGAGGCGATATTAAAGGGCACACCCAGAAAGATATCGGCACTGCGCTGATAGAGCTGGCAGGAGAGGCGCCCCTCAGCCACATAGAACTGAAACAGTGCATGGCAGGGAGCCAATGCCATACGCCCCTCCCCCACATTGGCCTGGGGCGACTGACTCTCGTCGGGCAGCTCGGCCGGATTCCAGGCCGAGACAATCAGACGCCGGGAGTCCGGCTTGGCCTTTATCTGCCGCATAAGCTCACTGATCTGATCGATATGGCCACCCGCGGGTGTCGGCCAACTGCGCCACTGGACGCCGTAGATGGGGCCGAGATCGCCCGCGTCGGTGGCCCACTCATCCCAAATGGAGACACCGTTGTCACGCAGGTATTGAATCGAACTGTCGCCCCGCAAAAACCAGAGTAACTCATGGATAATCGAGCGCAGATGGCACTTCTTGGTGGTTACCAGGGGAAACCCCTGCTGCAGATCAAAGCGCATTTGATGACCAAATACACTTAAGGTTCCGGTACCGGTGCGGTCTGCTTTTTTGACGCCCTGGTCGCGGACCAGGCGCATAAGATCGAGATACTGCTTCATGAAAATTCTTAGGTTCTTATTCTGGTTCCAGCCGGGCGCCAGCGCGCTAGGCTTTGGTCGCAACGGACGAGTCGGCTTTGGTCTCCTGGCCTGACGCGGCGTCCTGTTCGGCCCGGCGCAATCTGGCGGCACGCCAGACGAAGAGCACAAACAGCACCAGGCCGGAGGCCACCATAATCGAGCTGAGCCACTGACCGCGGGTAACCCAGCCCATAAAATCGAACATAATGTGCTGATCCGGCTCGCGATAAAACTCGACGAAAAACCGGAAACAGCCATAGCAAATCAAAAACAGGGCACCAACGGTGCCACGCGCGCGCGGCTTGGCAGAATAGACGAACAGAATGATAAATAACAGCACTCCTTCGAGTCCGGCTTCATAAAGCTGTGAGGGGTGCCTGGCCAGCTGCTCAGGGTCATTGGGAAAGACCATGGCCCAGGGCACATCGCCGCTCACCGGCCGCCCCCACAACTCCTGCCCGATGAAGTTGCCGAGCCGGCCAAAACCAAGCCCAAGCGGCACCAGTGGCGCGCCAAAATCCATCAGCGACAGGAAGTTCACCCGAATTCGCCAGGCGTAGAGAGACATAGCCAGAATCACGCCAATCAGCCCGCCATGGAAGGACATGCCACCGGTCCAGACCTTAAACAGCCAGACCGGATCTTCGAGAAACTGCTCCATTCCATATATAAAGACATAGCCACAACGGCCACCGACAATGACCCCCACCGCCGCCCAGACGATCATATCCTCCACCTGGTTGCGCTTTACCGGCGCCCAGGGTTTGCCGGCGCGGTACATCGCCAAGGCCCAGGCACAGGCAAAACCCGCCAGGTACATCAGGCCATACCAGTGCACCTGGAGCTTGCCAATACCAAAGGCGACGGGGTCCATCTCGGGATAGGGGATCATAAACTGCTCCGCATGACGCCAACGGCGGGTGGCCGAAGGCGAGTGATTCAACGTTTTGGCGGCACCACCTCCGGGCCGCAATTGCGGTAGACTAGACCGCCTTTATGACGGTTTTATCTATTCTATGTGCCTGATATTCATCGCCTACCAGCAACACCCCGAGTGGCCGCTTATTATCGCCAGCAATCGCGACGAGTTTTTTCAGCGGGCGAGCCTGCCTGGGCACTTTTGGGCTCCGCAATTTAACCTGCTCGGAGGGCGTGATCAAGAACAAGGTGGCACCTGGCTGGCGGTCAACCGCAACGGCCGCTTCGCCGCCGTCACCAACTTTCGTGATCCAAAACAGGGAACTGGCACCCGCAGCCGGGGCTTTTTGGTGCACGATTTTGTTGCTGGTGAGCAATCGCCGGCCGATTACCTTCAGGGTCTGACAGGTACTGACTACACCGGTTTCAATCTGTTGTTGGGAAGTGTCAAAGAGCTCTATTACGGCAGCAACCGCGGGCGCCCCGTCGAACAATTGAGCGGCGGCATTTATGGCCTCTCCAACCACCTGCTGGACACACCATGGCCCAAAGTGGTGAATGGCAAGTTGGAATTCACCAAACTAGTGCAAGAAAACACCGTCGACATAGAGGGGTTATTTAATCTCATGGGGGATACCGAGGAGGCCGCCAGCGGCCTGCCGGAAACCGGCATCGGCGAGGACCAGGAGCGCTATTTGTCGTCGCGTTTTATACCGGCACGGCGGCGGGATGAGGTGAATGGTTTCGATGGCTATGGCACCCGCACCACCACCATCGTCTTGATGAACCGGCATGGCGGCGGTCACTGGCTGGAGCGCAACCACAACCCAGAAGCCCCCAACCGCACGGAAACCCTAGCCTTTCAGTGGTAATCCGAGTTTGGCCAGAGCGGTAAGAATGGCCTGCAAACACTGCTGTGGGGTTTTTTGCTCGCAGTCGATTTCGGTATCGGCATAGCGACGGTAGAGCTGCACCCGCTCCTCCATCAGCGATTCAAACGACTGCCCCGGCGCCCGGGCAATGCCGCGCTGTTCATAGTTATGAATACGTTCGCGCAGGGCTGAAAGCGACAGCGACAGGTACACCACATGGCTGCTTGCCTGCAGGTGTTCCATCCCCTGGGGGCTATAGACGGCACTGCCGCCGGTGGCCACCACTTTGGCGGAGTCGAAGTTGAGCTCTAACAGCACCTGCGCTTCCACCGCCCGCAACTCCAGGTAGCCCCGCTCGTCCATAATCTCCTGCAGAGTTTTGCCTTCACGGGTCTGAATGGAGAGATCGGTATCGACAAACTCCAAGCCCAACTCCTTGGCCAAAAGCACCCCCAGGGTACTCTTGCCCACACCGGGCATACCAATCAAAACCACGCTCTGCTTTTCGCTGTGCACTCACGCCTCCTGCACTCGACCAACTTGAGGCTGACAACTACACCAGCCGGTTCGAGCCTCTGCGAACCGGCCAATTACACCTATTCAGAGGGAAACGGTTTCACCCATCGAGGAGCGCAATAACTTGTAGGCACCGCTGCTTTTCAACGCCTCTTGCACGCAGTGGTTAATACTGGCGGCATCGGGCAGATCGCGCACCTGGCTGAGCAGCCCTTCGGCATCCTCCAGTGAGATGGAGCGCAACACCGCCTTCACCTTGGGCAGGTTGGCGGCGTTCATCGATAACACATCAAAGCCCATGGCCACCAACAGCATGGCGGCACCGGGGTCACCGGCCAGCTCGCCGCAGATACCCACCGGTGTGCCCTGGCTGTGGGCCTGTTGGACTATCTCGATCAGGGCGCGCAACACCGCCGGATGCAACGACTCGTAAAGCCCCGCCACGCGGGCATTGTTGCGATCCACGGCGAGCAGATATTGGGTAAGGTCGTTACTGCCCACCGATAAAAAGTCAACCCGGGCCGCCAGTTCGCGCGCCTGATAAACCGTCGCCGGCACCTCGATCATGACCCCAATAGGCGGCAGGGTGATGGCATAATTTTCGTCCAGCAGTTCGTGGAAGGCGCGGTAGATCAGCACCTGGGCCGACTCCAACTCCGCCACACTGGAGACCATGGGCAGCATAATGCGCAGGTTATCCAAGCCTTCGCTGGCTTTCAGCATGGCCCGGATCTGCACCAGGAAGATCTCCGGGTGATCCAGGGTTACCCGAATACCACGCCAGCCCAAAAACGGGTTGGCCTCTTCAATGGGGAAATAGGGTAGGGATTTGTCGCCGCCCACATCCAGCGTACGCATGGTAACCGGGTGCGGGTGAAACGCCTGCAGCTGCTCGCGGTAGATCTTGCGCTGCTCCTCCTCGGAGGGGAAGCGGTCGCGCAGCAGGAAGGGAACCTCGGTGCGGTAGAGCCCTACCCCTTCGGCGCCCCGCTCCAACGAGCGCATCACATCCACCATCAAACCGGTGTTCACCCACAGGGCAACCCGGTGGTGGTCGAGCGTTTCACAGGGGAGATCCGTGTAAGAGGCGAGGTCTTCGACCAGCTCTTTCTCTTCCCGAACAATCGCCTCGTAGTGGCGGCGCAGTTCATCACTCGGATCGCTGGTAACGCTGCCACGGTAGCCGTCGACAATCAACGGCCGCTGGTCGAGACGCAGGAAGGGCAGATCAACCGCCCCCATCACCGTGGGAATATTCATCGCCCGCGCCAAAATGGCAACATGGGAGTTGCCGGAACCCTGGGCGGAAACCACACCCACCAGCTTACCCTCCGGCACCTCGCCAAGCATGGTGGCGGTGAGCTCATCACCCACCAGAATGGTGTTATCCGGGTAGATCCGCTCCCGGGCGGCGGACTTCTGCAGATGGCCAAGCACTCGCCGGCCAAGATCGCGCAGGTCGGCGGCACGCTCACTCAGGTAGGCGTCATTCATACTGGCGAAGGTGGAGACGTGGTGCAAAATCACCTGGCTCCAGGCGTAGGCGGCAGTGTCGCCCTGGTGAATGCGGGCATCCACCTCTTTTATAAGAGAGGCATCACCCAAAATGGCCAGATAGGCATCAAACAGCGCCAACTCTTCCGGTGTTAACCGGCTCTTCAGCTGCCCGGCCAGATGTTCAATATCCTCCCGCGCCAGCTGCAGGGAACGCTGCAACAGGGCAACTTCGGCCTCGGGGTCGTCACTGGTGGCGGCAATAACGCTGCTCAACTCCGCCGGCGGCGTGACCAACACGCCGGTACCAATGGCCACACCGGAGGCACTGGCAACCCCATGAAAGCGGGCAGACTTGCGATTTGTATCGATGGCTTCGAGGGTACCGGTGGCCTCAGCGTGGGCGATTACCCCGGCCAACTGAGCGGAGACGGTTACCAGAAACGCCTCTTCGCTCTCGTCAAAGCGGCGGTTCTCTACCTGCTGCACCACCAGCACCCCCATCACCTGGCGGTGATGGATAATCGGCGCCCCCAGGAAGGCTTGATAGCGCTCTTCGCCGGTCTCCGGGAAATAGCGATAGCGGGGATGCTGGGCGGCGTTCTCCAGGTTGATGGGCTCGGCCCGGGCGACCACCCAACCGACCAGCCCCTCTTCCGCCGACAGGCTGACCTTACCCACCGCCTCTTTCTTCAAGCCTTCGGTGGCCATCAACAGATACTCACCACTGGCGGTGCGCAGATAGATGGAACAGACCTGAGTTTTCATGATTTCACGCACACGCGTGACAATAACATCCAGCGCCACCTGCAGATCGCGGGCACTGTTAACTTCCTGAACGAGGTTTCTCAGATCATTGAGCATGGAGTGTCGCTAGCGCCCGCAGGCCTCTTCCAACTGGGCGTGGTGGCTGGAGAGTTCCTTCAACGCCCGCCGATACACATCCCGTTTAAAGGAAACCACTTTTCCCAGTGGATACCAGTAACTGACCCAACGCCAACGATCAAACTCGGCATGACCGAAGCGATTGAGGTCGATGGCGGACTCCTCCGCTTTTAAGCGCAGCAAAAACCACTTCTGCTTTTGGCCGACACAAACCGGCACATTGCCCTGGCGAATCAACCGCTTCGGCAGACGGTAGCGCAGCCAGCCACGGGTACAAGCCAGCAGCTCGACATGCTCCTCGGTCAGCCCCACCTCCTCGTAGAGCTCACGGAAGAGCGCATCGCGGGGACTCTCGTCGGTTTTAATACCGCCCTGAGGAAATTGCCAGGCGTCATGACCATTCACTCGACGCGCCCAAAGCAGTTGGCCGACATCATTACAGAGAATGATTCCCACATTGGGACGAAATCCGTCGGCGTCTATCAAAATCTCTCTCCGGGCAAGGCAAAGGGAGAATATAAACGATTATTTCAAAACTTTCATAGCCCCCAAACTAACAGAGCGCTTGAGCAGCACCAATCCGGTGAGTATGCTCAGCGCCTTCTTATTAATACCCAGCAGCAGTGAGGCCGCCGTTTGACGCTCGCAATTTTCGACCTGGACAACACCCTGATCGCCGGAGACAGTGACCACAGTTTTGGTGAATACCTGGCCGAACGCGGCCTGGTAAATTGGCAGCAACACTGCGCCACCAACGACCGTTTCTACCAGGACTACCTGGCCGGCCAACTCGATATTATCGCCTACTCCGCCTTTGCCCTGGGCCCCATCGTCGGCCGCCCACCACACGAGCTGCGCCAGCTGCAACAGGATTTCCTGGCCGATAAGATCGCCAAAATGGAGCTGCCCAAAGCCCGGGCACTGATTGAAAAACACCGCAGCCAGGGTGACGACCTGCTGATCATCACCGCCACCAATCGCTTTGTCACCGCCCCCATCGCCGAGTGGCTGGGCATCAATGAGCTGCTCGCCACCGAACCGGAAGTGATCGATGGTTACTACACAGGCAAGGTGGTGGGCACCCCCTGTTACCAGGGCGGCAAGGTGATACGGCTACAGGAGTGGTTGGCGGGTTACGCCGGCGACCTCAACAACAGCTATTTCTACAGCGACTCATTTAACGATCTGCCCCTGCTGGGCCAGGTCGACAATCCGGTGGCGGTCGATCCAGACGACCGGCTGCGCGCCCACGCCGAGGCGAACAACTGGCCGATCATCAGCCTGCGCTGAATCGCCCTAGCGAAAAACGCGGGCAAACTGCGCCTTGAGGTAGTCGGTTTCGGGAATGGCCGGGTGCACCGGGTGGTCCGGCCCCTGGCCGCCCTGGTGGAAGATCTGTAACTGGCGATCGATATGGCGGCTGCCCGAGCGCAGCAGTTCGGTAAGCGTCTCGCGCGGCAGGTGCATGGAGCAGGAGGCCGACACCAGCAGGCCATCGCGATTGAGCAGACGCATGGCCAACTCATTCAAATGGTAGTAGGCCGCCTCCCCCGCTTTCTGGTCTTTCTTGCGTTTAATAAAAGCAGGAGGATCCATCACCACCACGTCAAAGCGTTCACCGTCCTCCAGCAGCGCCTTCAAGGCCGGTTGCGCCTTGCCCTCCAGCGCCGCCACCCGTTCGCTCAGGCCGTTGCGTTCGGCGTTGGCCGCTACCGCATCCAGGGCATCGCTGGAGGCATCCACACAGAGCACCTCGCTGGCGCCGGCCACCGCCGCCTGAATACCCCAGCCGCCAATATAAGAGAAGACATCCAACACCCGCTTGCCGGCCACCAGCGGCTGCAGGTAGCGGCGGTTTTCGCGGTGATCGTAAAACCAGCCGGTCTTTTGGCCGCTAAAGACCGGCGCCTCAAAGTCAACGCCATTCTCGCGCACCAGCACCCGCTCGGGCACCTCGCCCACCGTCTCAACCCGCTCGGGCAGCTCCTCCAGGGCGCGGGCGCCGTGGTCGTTTTTAAAGAGGATCCCTGCAGGCTTCAGCACCTGCTGCAGGGCGGCGGCGATATCGGCCTGCAGAGCATCCATACCGGCGGTGGCCATCTGCACCACCAGCACGTCGCCAAAGCGGTCCACCACCAACCCCGGCAACCAGTCGGAGTCACCGTAAATAAGGCGGTAGTAAGGTTCGGCAAAGAGACGTTCACGCAGGGCCAGGGCCTGTTCAATGCGCTGCACCAGCAGGGCACGCCCGAGAGGCTTCTCGTCGCGGCTCACCAGGCGGGCACAGATCAGGCCATTGGGGTTGACCATCGCCACCCCCAAACACTTGCCGCGTTCACCAAGAATCGCCACCTGCTCACCGGCAGCCAGCCCTTTCAGTGGCGTTTTCTGGGTGTCGATCTCGTTGGAGTAGATCCAGAGATGACCCTTTTTCAGGCGACGATCCGCCTTATCTTTCAGTTGCAGCGATGACAGAGACATAGAGTTGCTTTAGCGGGTAGATGGATGGGGAGGCAGAAGCCTGGGTGTATCCGATTGCGTAGCGCCGGGTAGCGGTTTCCACTACCCGGGCCGGCACCGCCGGTTACTGGAGTAGCACCGGCAGTGATCATTGTGTGGGGCGGCAAGCGCAGGTGCTTTTGGCGGCCGGCCCGGCGGCCGGCCAGCGGCAGGCGTTACTCTTCGTCTTCCAGCAGCGCCTGGTAGCCGTCAACGTCGAGGGCGTCGTCCAGCTCGGAGAGATCCGTGGGGCGCACCTTGAAGAACCAGCCGTCGTCGTAGGGCGACTCATTGACGGTCTCCGGGGCATCTTCCAGCTGTTCGTTAACGGCAATCACTTCACCGCTGACCGGTGAAAAGATATCGGAGGCGGCCTTCACCGACTCCACCACACCGGCCTCTTCGCCGACATTCACAGCGCTGCCCACTTCCGGGGTCTCCACGTAGACCACATCACCCAGCGCCTCCTGGGCGTGGTCGGTAATCCCGATGGTGACAGTGCCATCTTCTTCCACTCGGGCCCACTCGTGAGAGGGCAGGTATTTCAGCTCTTTGCGTAGTTCGCTCATGGTCTATTCCTCAAATTCCCTGCAACCGGGTATGACAGTCTCACTCAGTGGCCTCTACCAAAGCCCTGGGAAGGTGCCAGGCCAACCCTTACAACGGCTTAGTAACTTGGTCGCACACTTTTTCCAGCCGGAAGCTGGTGAAAGGGTTCAGCCGCCTGTGCGCAGCGCCCCTTGGGGCACGGCGGCGATGATTGGCGACGGCGCCTAAAGCGCGTATTAGAAAGGAAAAGGGCGGTAGCAGTAAAGCGCAAATGTGCGCTGGCACAAGCGGACGGGCAATCAGTGCGGTTCGCTGCTGCGTCGGATCATCATGATCACCGGCACCAGGCTCACCGCCACCAGGGTTACCGCCGGCAGCGCCGCCTGCTGCCACTGGCCCTCGGCGGTGCGCTCAAAAATACGTACCGCCAGTGTGTCCCAGCCAAAGGGGCGCAAAATCAGCGTGGCCGGCATCTCTTTCAGAGTATCAACCAACACCAGCAGAGCCGCGGTTAACAGTCCCGGGCGCAACAGCGGCAGGTAGACCTGGCGCAAAATCCGCCAGCGGCCGGCGCCCAGGGTTTGCGCCACCTCCTGGTAACTGGGGCGAATGGCATCCAGGCTCGACTGCACCGGGCCAAAGGCCACCGAGTAGAAGCGGATCAGATAGGCCAGCACCAGGGCCAGCAGGCTGCCCACCAACAGCTGGCCAATGCCCAACGCCTCGTACAGTGGCGCCAGCAGGTGGTTATCGATTAGGGCCAACACCAGCAGCACCCCCACCGCCAACACCGAGCCCGGCAGTGCGTAGCCGAGGCTGGCGATACGCACCCAGATACCCGCGGTTTGTGACTGCCGCTGGCCAAAGCCGGCCAACAGCGCCACGGTCAGGGCTACCAGCGAGGTGGTGCCGGCCAGCACCAGGGAGTTCTTCACAAACAGCCAGTAGCGGCTGTCGAATTCCTGCAGGTGGGCCAAAGTCCACACCAACAGCTGCGCCACCGGCACGGCAAAGGCGAGCGCAAAAATCAGCAGGCAGTAGCCGCTGGCCAGCCAGGCGCGGCCACCGGCCAGCCGATAGCGCTGCTGTTTTTGCAGGCGCTGATTCTGGCTCATGCGGCCACGCCGGGCGGCGCGCTCCAGCCACAGCGCCAACAGCACCACCAGCAACAGCAGCGACGCCAGCTGCGCCGCCGCCGAGAGGCTGTAAAAGCCGAACCAGGCTTTATAAATAGCGGTGGTAAAGGTATCGAAGTTAAACACGGAGACGGCGCCGAAGTCGGCCAGGGTCTCCATCAGCGCCAGCGCCATACCGGCGGCAATGGCCGGCCGCGCCATGGGCAGCGCCACCCGCCAGAAGGCGCGCCAGGGGTTCACGCCAAGGCTGCGGGCGGCGTCCATCAGCTCCCGCCCCTGGCCAAGAAAGGCGCTGCGGGCGAGCATGTAAACATAGGGGTAGAGCACCAGGGCCATGACCACAATCACCCCCGGTGCCGAGCGCACATCGCCCAGGCCGTTGCGCCAGCCAAAGGTGTTGCGCAGAAAGGTGTTCACCGGCCCGGAGTAGTCGAGCAGCCCCAGAAAGACAAACGCCAGCACATAGGGCGGAATCGCCAGCGGCAGCATCAGCCCCCAGTCGAGCCAGCGCCGGCCGGGAAATTCACAGGTGGCCACCAGCCAGGCCAGGCTCACCCCAACCAGCGCCACCAATACGCCAACACCGAGCAGCAACACCAGAGTGTTCTTGAGCAGGCGCGCCAGTTGGGTTTCCAGAAGATGAGCCCAGATATCGGGCTGAGGATCGAGCCAGGAGAGGACAATCACCGATAGCGGCAACAACACCAGCGCCGCCACCAGATAGGTGGGCAGGCGCCAGTAGAACTGCGCAGAGCGCTGCCGCGCCTGCCGGTTGCCAAGCCCGGCGATGGAGCCCTCGAATACCGCCAACTACTGGTACCCGACCCGGTCCATCAATTTGATGGCTTCGGCCTGCAGACGGCCGGCCGCCTCGACGTTGATATTATCGGCTTTGAAATCGCCCCAGGCCTTCACCTCGGCCGATGGCTCGACCGCAGGGTTGACCGGGTACTCCTCGTTGGCCTCGGCAAACAGATATTGCGCCTCCGGCTCGCTCAACCACTCCAGCAGCTGGCGGGCGGCGGCGGGGTTCTTGGCGTATTTGGTGAGTCCGGCACCGGAGACATTGATATGCACACCGCGGTCACTCTGGTTGGGCCAGAAGACCGCCAGGTTGATATCGGGGTTATCCTTCTGCAGGCGGCCGAAGTAGTAAGTATTCACGATGGTGACATCGCACTGGCCGGCGGCCACCGCCTCCATCGATTGGATGTCATTGGAGTAAGGCGGGGTAGCCAGGTTTTTCACCCAGCCGCCGACAATACGCTCGGTCTCCGGTTCGCCCAGGGATTTGATCATGGTCGCCACCAGGGATTGGTTGTAGACCTTCTTCGCCGTGCGCAGGCAGATGCGCCCGTTCCACTCGGGCTCGGCCAGCGCCTCGTAGGTGCTCAGCTCACCGGGTTGCACCCGGTCGGTGGCGTAGATAATGGTGCGTGCCCGCAGGCTCAAACCAAACCAGTCATCCTTGCTGGAGCGCAGCGAGGCGGGAATATTGGCCTTCAGAATGGGCGAGTCGAGCGGCGCCAGCACCCCCTCCTCCGAAGCCTGCCAGAGAAAGCCGGCATCCACCGTCAGAAAGAGGTCGGCGGGGGTATTCTTGCCCTCGGCCTTGAGTCGCGCCAGCAGTGGCCCGGCGTTGTCGGTGATATAGCGGATCTCAATACCGGTTTCGGCCTGAAAGCGGTCGAACAGAGGCTTGATGAGCTGCTCGTTGCGGGCGGTGTAAACCGTAATAACCTCGGCATCACTCTCTGGCTGGCTGCAACCGGTGAACAACAGCGCGCTTGCGCATACAATCAGCGGCCAACCGATAACCGCTCTCCAGGATTTCTTAACACTCATAGGAACTCAACTTCAATGGCGGTGACTGAGTGGCGAGATTTAAGATGGGAAAACTCGACAAACCTTAGACGCAAATAATAAGCACTATTATTTAGCGACACAACAGACCGGCACCGCTGGAGTCGATTCAATTTGATTTAGATCTTTTTCTGCGCCACCGCCGCCGGCCGTTTTGCCCGGGCCAACGCGGCGTTGATTGCAAAAAAGTGGGCAACGGCGCTACGGGCCGCCAATTGTCCCTCTAAACTAGATAACCAACAGCAAGCTAACGCAGGGGCGGTTCGCCGCCGGCCAGCACCTTGGCAAAGGAGCCAATTTCATGAAGAGAATCATCAAGTGGGTGATCGCGATTGCGCTCGCCGCCGTCGTTGTCTTGATCGCCGCTGTGGTGGTTATCACCCTGGTAATCGACCCCAACGATTACAAAGGGGAGATCGAAAAGCTCGCCACAGAGCAGGGCTACCCCATCAAACTCGAGGGTGATCTGAGCTGGCGCCTCTACCCCAACCTGGGCCTCAACATCGGCCCAAGCCAACTGCTCAATGCCGACGGCAGCGGCCAGTTCGCCTCGGTGGAGAATGTCACCGTCTCGGTCGCCCTGCTGCCGCTGCTCGCCAAGCAGGTGATGATCGATGAGATCGCCCTGGACGGCGTCACCGCCAACCTGCTGGTCGATGCCGAGGGCAACCGCAACTGGCAATACCTGATTAAAGCAGAGAGCGGCGGTGATACGCCCGACACCGCCCCGGCCGAAGCCTCGAGCTCGCCCATCAGCCTGGCCGCCGACAGCATCCGCCTGAGCAACGCCGAGATTCACTACGTCGATCAACAACAGAAGCAGGAGCTGCACCTGGCGCCGCTCAACCTGGAGGTTAGTAACCTCTCACTTACCGGAAAGCCCTTTGCCGTTAAGCTGGCCTGGACCCTAAGCGCCAGCGATGCCAGCCTGGCCTACCCCATAGAGAGCAGCGGTGAACTGCAACTGGATGTCGCCTTAAGCGAGGATTTTGACTCGGTTTCCGCCCACGCTGGCAAGCTGCAAGCCACGCTCGGGATCGGCCGCCAGGTCACTCCCATTGAGCTCGACTTTGATGTCGACGCCAGCCATCTTAATAGCGAGCCAAACCTGGCCGGGCGCATTGAACTGGCCCCCACCCATGTCAAAAATCTGCTCAACGCCCTCTCCAGCAGCGGCCTGCGCACCCAGGCTGAGGATGCACTGAGCCAGGTTGGGTTGAAGGCGGAGTTCAGTGGCAACCAGAACGACTTCAACCTGGCCAGCTTCAACCTGGCCCTGGATGGCAGCCAGTTCAGCGGCAGCGCCCGCGCGCAAAACCTCAATCAGTTCCACCTCACCCTCAAAGGTGGCAGCCTGAACATCGACCACTACCTGCCCGAGGCGGCGCCCTTTGAGAGCACACCGCCGGCACCAACCAGCGCCGCCGACCTGGAGGTCGAGAGCGAGAGCGACCTGCTGGCCCTGCTCAACGACTACCAGGCCGAGGTTAACATCAGCCTGGCCGAGCTCACCGCCAGCGGCGTGACCCTGGTTAGACCAACCCTGGTGGCCCACCTCAAAGATGGCCAACTGCAGCTACAGCCGCTCAGCGCCGAGCTCAACGGCAAAACCCTGTCCGTCACAGGCAGCGTCAACGCCGAGGGCAACATCGACGCCAACGTCAATGTGCCGGCCCTCAACCTGCGCAAGCTGTTGGCCGACCTAAAGGTGGAGCTGCCGGAGATGGCCGACCCAACCACCCTCAGCCAGGTAGGCCTGTCGCTGGCGGCCAAGGGCAACCAGGATGATCTCCGCATCAGCAACCTGGCGCTGCAGCTCGACCAGACCAAAATCACCGGCACCGCCCGGGTAACCGGGCTCAACTACGCCAGCCTGGCCCTGCAGGGCGACCAGCTCGATCTCGACCGCTACCTGCCGCCACCGGCGCCGGAGGCCGCCGCCAGCAGCAGCCCCGAAGCCAGCAGTGGCGAACTCTCCAGCGAACCGATCGACTTTTCCGCCTTAAACGACTACGGCGGCGACCTCACCGTGGAGTTTGGCCAGCTCAAGGCCAACAACCTGGAACTGGCCAACGTGGTGTTAAAAGCCAACAGCAAGTCCGGCCTGGCCACCCTGCAGCAGCTGCAGGCCGACTTCTACCAGGGCAAGATCAGCGCCCAGGGGCAGCTCGATACCACCGGCAAGGAGCCCAAGGCCCACCTCACCGGCCAGGGCCAAGGGCTGGCCATCAAGCCGCTGCTGGCCGCATTAAGCGCGCCCGATAGCAGCCAGGGCTTTGTGCTTTCGGGGCTGGCCAACGGCAAGCTCAGCTTCGACAGCCACGGCGCCAGCGCCGCCAGCCTCTACCACAACGCCGCTGCCAACATCAGCGCCGACACCAGCGCTCTGCAGCTGGCACCCATCAATATTGAGAAGTATGTCTGCCAGGCGGTGGGCCTGATTCAGGGGCAGGTTCCGAGCGCCATCGACTGGCCGGCCGCCACCGAAATGCACAACCTGCAGGCGCAGATCAACTACGCCAACCAGGTCGCCACCATCAAAACCCTCACCGCCGGCGTCGAGCAGTTCAAGCTGCTGGCCAACGGCAAGATCGACCTGGGCGCAGAGACTTTGGATGTGCGCCTGCCGTTTACCATCACCCAGCCCCTCACCCAGCAACCCGGCTGCCCCGCCACCAGCGACTGGATAGTGGGCAAGGCGCTGTCGTTGATCCGCTGCAAAGGCAACCTGCTGGAGCCGCAAAAGGCCTGCGGCCTGGATGATCGCGCCGTACGCGAAGCGGTGAAGGACTATGCGGAAGCCAAGCTCAAGGCCGAACACCAGGAAGAGCTCGACCGCCTGGATCAGAAGAAAGAGGAGCTGAAAGATAAAGCCGACGACCTGCTGCGCGACCTGCTCGGCCCCAAGAAGGGTAAAGATTAACCCGTGACTAAGCGCAACAGCCCCCAGGCCTTTCAAAAAAAGGTACTCGACTGGTATCACCAGCACGGCCGCAAAGACCTGCCCTGGCAGCAGCAGATCACCCCCTACCGGGTGTGGGTGTCGGAGATCATGCTGCAACAGACCCAGGTGAGCACGGTTATCCCCTACTTCGAACGCTTTATGGCGCGCCTGCCAAGCCTCGCCGCACTGGCCAGCGCCAACACCGACGAGGTGCTCGCCCTCTGGACCGGCCTCGGCTACTACGCCCGCGCCCGCAACCTGCACAAGTGCGCGCAGACGGTGGTGGCGGAGCACGGCGGTGAATTCCCCAAGAGCGTGGAGCTATTGGCGGCCCTGCCCGGCATTGGCCGCTCCACCGCCGGCGCCATCGCCAGCCTGAGCATGGGGCTGGCGGCGCCGATTCTCGACGGCAACGTCAAACGGGTACTCGCCCGCCACTACGCCATCGCCGGCTGGCCCGGGCAGACCAGCGTGGCGGCAGAGCTCTGGCAGCAGGCCGAAGCCCTCACGCCGGGTAAGAACTGCAACCACTACACCCAGGCGATGATGGACCTGGGCGCCACCCTCTGTACCCGCAGCAAACCCGCCTGCGAGCGCTGCCCGCTGCAGCGAAGCTGCCTGGCCTACGCCCAGGGCAACCCCCTCGACTACCCCGGCAAAAAGCCCAAAGCCGAGAAGCCGGTCAAGGCCACCACCCTGCTGATGCTGCAAAACCCCAAGGGCCAGGTGCTGCTCTGCCAGCGGCCGGCCACAGGCATTTGGGGTGGACTCTGGTGCTTCCCGGAGATCGCGGCCGGCGACAGTGGTGAGCTGAGCCACTGGCTGCAACAGCTGGGCATCAACAGCCAGGCCAAAGGCGAAGCCTGGCCCAGCTTTCGGCACACCTTCAGCCACTACCACCTGGATATCACCCCCCTGCTGCTGCCACTGCCCAAAGCCCCCAGCGCGGTTATGGAGGGCCAACGCCAGTGGGTAAGCCCGGGCCAGGTCGACCACCTGGGGCTGGCAGCGCCGGTGGTGGAACTGCTGCGCCGGCTGCCGGCCAAGCGCGCCTAAGGCCTACGGCTCCGCCTTCAGCCCGGCCAATAACGCGTCCAGCGACTGCACCAGCTGAGGTAACGCCTGCTCCGGCCCATAGATGTGCAGATCCTCCACGGTGAAGTAGTCGATCTGCTCGGCCAGCTCGGGAAACCAGCGCACCATCATCGGGTAGTGCTCATCGCGGCTGGCGGCAATCACCCGCTCGAACTGGGTAAAGTGCTCCCGCTCCACCCGCACCGGAAAGCGGCCGGCATCCGCCGGCAACCCCAGCTGCCCCAAGTAGGCCAGCGAGTGAGAGGAGATGGGCCCGAGATTGCCCTCCCCCGCCACATCCCGCGACAGCGCCTTGGAATCCGCCTGCCACAACAACCCCTGCTGCCGGGCATAGTGGTTAAAATACTGCTCAGCAAAGCGGCTGCGGTAGTAGTTGGCCGTACACAAAAACAACACCCGTCTCATCACTCCACCTCCCCGGTAACGCACCACCTGTGGCCACCGCCGGCCAATCATCAGTAAGCGCTTTTGGTTAACAGACCAATCACCGATAATAGCGCCCCAGCGTGACAAACCAAGCAACAGGGGAACCCAATGAGCCGTACCGTATTCTGCCGCCGCTACCAGAAAGAGCTGGAAGGGCTGGAGCGCCCACCCTACCCCGGCGCCAAAGGTGAAGACCTCTACAACAACATCTCCAAACAGGCCTGGAACGACTGGATGAAGTACCAAACCATGCTCATCAACGAGCGTCAGCTCAACATGATGGACCTGACCGCGCGCACCTACCTGAGCGAGCAGATGGAGAAATTCTTCGCCGGCGCCGAGACCGACAAGGTGGAAGGCTACGTGCCACCCGAGGCCGGCGGCCAGTAGCCAAGTCAAGCAACTGATTCTGCAACCTATTTGTCGCCGAGGGCCTTGACTACCAACCCAGCACCGGGTTTAATACGCGCCTCTCTGGGGACAGACCCCAGTACCGAATTTGCCCAGATAGCTCAGTCGGTAGAGCAGGGGATTGAAAATCCCCGTGTCGGTGGTTCGATTCCGCCTCTGGGCACCAAACAAACAAGCCTCGCATTCGCGGGGCTTTTTTGTTTGGTGCCCAGAGGCTTCAGGAGCACAAATCTGTCCGGAACAGATTTGCACAGCTTTAGCTGGCCGCAGGCCAAGTCATAGGGATGTGACTTGTTAATTTTGGACAGCCGAAGGCTGGGCCCCAGGGAAGGGAGCCACATTCCGCTGATCTCCCAGATAGCACTAACGTTTACTACAGCGCACCACTGTGCCAATCCGCTCAAGCCACATGGATGCGGGGAATGCGGGGATAGCAGGAGAACTTACCCGCCCGGCAGATTAGTCCGCCTCCCACCTCACTGCCACGCCCTACTATCCCCCGCAATACCCTCCACCAGCTATTTGTACGATGCCCAGAGGCGTCATCGATCACAAAACGTCAGGAAGATTTTGTACTGCCAAAGGCACCCGGAGTGTCAGGTACATGAACGTACCTGAGTATGAACCACCGCCTAGTTCGACCAGCAGCATGCAGTGAGCATACTGCGACACTTTTGGCTGGTGCGCATGACAGGCTCCACGGATGCAGCCTGCAAATCGCCGTCGCAATTTGCCACAAGCAACAAAGCTGAAGCCCACTAGAGACAAGAGTTTCTTTCAATAACCCTGTAGAATGACCGGCTGTTGCAAAAAAGTATTACCAACCCCGTTGTTGATCGATGCCTTCTTATGTTCAGAAGTAAAATAAAAATCGCTCTTGTCAGCGTCGGCGCGCTGCTCGCCATCGCAGCCACACTGGCCTACATTTTCATGCCTCGCGTCGAACCCACTGTGACCCTGGGAGGAAAATCCTACTCGGTCTCGAAGTCCGATTTTGGCTCGCTGCTGGACTACGACGAAGCGCGTGAAGTCCTGGAGCGCCATATGCCAGGCATTACCGATATCCGCCAGCAGTCCGTCGCACGCCCCCTCACTCTGGTTGATATGCAGCCTTTCTATGCCGCCATCATTACCGAGCAGACGCTGTTAGCAGTCGACGCTGAGTTGCGCCAACTGAAAGGCTCGAGTGTGGTGATGTACACCACCGGCTCTACCCAGGTCGGTATCATTCTCGATGACCCAGAGGCCCGCGCCATCGTCGACAAATACCTGCCGGGCTTTTCAACCAACCCCGATATCGACCAGGGGCGCGGCTTTACCCTCAACTTTATGCAGAAATTTAATCGTGAAGTGATTAACGATCAGGTGCTCGCCAATATTAATGCTGACTTCGAAGCGCTGGCCAAATCGAGGGCTGGAATCCAATGACCATGATAAATTTCAAAGTGAATGGGCAGCCTCACTCCCTGGAGATCGACCCTGAAACCCCTCTGTTATGGGCCCTGCGCGATCATCTCAGTATGACCGGCACCAAATTTGGTTGCGGAGTCGGCCAGTGTGGTGCCTGTACGGTACTGTTTAATGGCAGCGCACTGCGCTCATGCTCCCTGCCGGTCGCGGCGGTGGAGGGCGCCGACATTATCACAATCGAGGGCTTATCCGATGCCGGCGATCATATTCTGCAAAAGCTTTGGGTGGAGATGAATGTACCCCAGTGCGGCTATTGCCAGGCCGGGGTGTTGATGGCCGCAGCGGATCTGCTCAAGCGTATTCCCAATCCGACTGACGACGAGATCGATGCGTATATTTCCAATATCTGCCGCTGTGGTACCTACCCACGCATTCGCGCAGCGATTCGCCGGGCAGCCCAGGAGATTAACGCATGAAGCATTCAACCCGCCCGTCACTCAAGATGAGTCGGCGCCAATTCCTGGTCTCCTCCGCGGCGGTGGCCGGCGCCCTGTCGCTGCGAATCAGTTCAACCAACGCTGCAGAAGCCAGCGCCAGCGGCGATCTATCACCCTGGCTGATGATTAAACCCGACGACACGGTGATTGTAACCGTCCCCTCCCCCGAGATCGGCAATGGCGTATCCACGCAACACGCCATGAACATCGCCGAAGAGCTGGAGTGTGCCTGGGAGTTTATCCAGGTGGAGTTTGCTGATTTCACCCGCGAATACCAACAGCCCGGCAGCTACGCCGTGGGTAACCAGCCCTTTTTCGGTGGCCACAGCACCGACCACGAGCGCATGCCGTTTGCCATGCAGCTTGGCGCCAGTGCCCGGGAACGACTCAAACTGGCGGCGGCGCAACACTGGGGGGTAGACGTCGCTGAGGTCTCCGCCCGTAACAGCGTGCTAAGCCACAAACCGAGTGGCCGCAGCCTGCGCTTTGGTGAAGTGGCCGCGGCCGCCGCCAGCGTCGAGCTGGCCGCCGAGCCAGCCCTGAAACCGCGCAGCGAATGGCGGCTGCTGGGCAAAGCCCAGCCCCACAAACTCTATTTGCCCAAGGTGGTCAACGGCACTGCCGAGTACGGTATTGATATCCAGCTACCCGGCATGGTCTACGCCGCACTGCTGCAATCACCGGTGCACGGCGGCCAGCTGAAAAGTCATCAACCGGAAGCCGTGCTGGGCATGCCCGGCGTTCGGGCGGTAGTAGTGCTTGATCCCTCAGCTACGCCAGGCTCCCCCGTTACAGCACAGCCAACCTTCGGCTTTGACGGCTCGGAAATACGCAGTGGCGTGGCGGTGATTGCCGACCACTACTGGCAGGCCAGAAAAGCCTTGGCCGCCCTGCCGGTGGAGTGGGACAACGGCCTGGGCGCGTTCTGGTCCTCCTACGAAAAACTTCAGCAACGCCAGCAGCAGTTGCTCGAACGTGGGCAGGGTGCTCGGCTTACCAACCGGGGTAATGTCGATGGCGTAACGGGCACGGCCACGGTCGCGGCAACCTATCACACCCCGTTCTGCGAACACGCCGCCATGGAACCGCTCAACGGCACCGCCCTCTATACCGACCAAGGTTTGGAGCTGTGGCACCCCGCCCAGGATATCCAGCAGGCCTTCTGGGTAGCGGTAGACGAAAGCGGCCTGCAACCGGAACAGGTCAAATACAATCAGACCCTGGTTGGCGGTGGCTTCGGACGCCGCACCACCAGCGACGATGCCCGCGCCGTGGTGGCCATTGCCAGACAATACCCCGGCGTACCGGTTAAAGTGATCTGGTCGCGGGAGGAGACTTCGCGGCAAGGCGCTTACCGCACCGCCATCGCCACAGGCTATAGCGCCCAGCTGGGTGAAGATGGTATGCCGCTCGCCCTGCAGGGCGAAGCCTGTTACAGCGGCATGCAGGTCAACATCGGTTATACCGACATGGTCTACGCTGCAACCGATACCATCCCCAATGTGCAACTGGCGGTCAGCTCACTACCCACGCACATTGTTACCGGCGCCTATCGCGCCCCCTGTTACAACAGCCATGCCTTTACCATCGAAAGCTTTATCGACGAGTGTGCCGCAGCCGGCAATATCGACCCGCTAGAGTACCGGCTCAAACTGCTGGCGAATTGGGATCCCGCCTGGTCTGACTGCCTGCGTGTGGCCGCCGAAAAAGCCAACTGGGGCCAACCGCTACCCAGAGGCCAAGGACGAGGCATCGCCATCAGCAACTGGCCTCACCCCGGCACCCAGCAGGCGGGCTCCACCGTCTGCGCAGTCGCCCACGTAGAGGTGAGCCAGGCCGGGGCGCTCAAGGTTCACCGGCTGGATTTCACCTTCGACTGCGGTCGCATCGCCAATAAAGATGCCGTCCTCGCGCAGCTGCAGGGCGGCATTCTGTTCGGCTTAAATATGGCGTTAAATGATGGCCTCAGCCTGGTTGACGGTGCGATTGCCGAGAGCAACTTTGACCGCCTACCCATGCTTAAAATGGCCGACATCCCAGAGATCAATATCTATTTTGAAGCCCTCTCCGACCACGACCGCTTCGCCATTATTGGTGAAGCGCCGGTTGGTCCCATCGGCCCGGCGATTGCCAATGCTATCTACCAGGCCACCGGCAAGCGTATTCGCAGCACCCCCTTCCGCAAGGCCGACCTGAGCTGGTCCTAATAGGTTATTTTTTAATAGCCGAGCCCCATGGATGGGGCGAGCATTCAAAGAGACCGGGATCAACTGTAAGCTCCGACCCATAAATTCCCGCGCTTCGCAACCGGCGCCCGAGCCGATCGCGATAATAAAATCAACATGGCAGAACCGGCGTTACCGGAAGTGCTGTAACTGTGACGATTTTGCCGTTCTAAGGATCGCCATTGAACGCTATTAATTGCCATTGATAACTACTGAGAGCTACTAACGAATAGCCACTGAAGGTGAGCCGGCAAATAGCTGCTGGCTCAACACCACCCAATTTAATTCCATTCGCCTCCAACTCGGCAAACAGCCAACCCCTCAAGCAACCGGGCCCGGCTTAGCTACCATCTAGCCTATTACCTATATCCCCCCAGCCTATTCCCGGCACCCCCCTAACCTATTCACCGTATCCCCCAGCCTATCCACCAGTGAGCCTAGCCCATCCGCCGGCGAGCTCGGCCCATAACGCAACAAGCGCGGGCTCGCAATTGCAGCCATGCATGCCCCAAAAAGTAAGCTCAGGCTCAATCGCGAATAGGTGCAGGGGTCTGATTTGCAGGCTGGGCCCACTTTTTTCGAGGCTGGGCTCCGTTTTCAATGGGCGGTGCTCACTTATAAATAGGCTGGGCTCGCGCTGGAATAGACCGGGCTCCGGCTGGGATGGGCTAAGCTCTGCAAGCGAGGCAATAAGCTCACTTTGAAATGGGCCGAGCTCTCATTGAAATAGCCTGAGCTCCCTTTGAGAAGAGCCGAGCTCAGTGGGCGAAGGGAGAGGCCTACTTACCGATAGGTTAAGCTCGCCGCGCACTGCTCACCGGACGCAGCCAGAAGCCATCAAGGCGAATCGCTGGGCTACGCGCGCAGCACCACCTTTAACTGTTACAGCAGCGAAGCAAAAGTGAAAGTTGCTTCGGAAATTATTCTCTGCGAGTAACCCGGCGATAAATATAACGGCTGAATTACAGCAAGTTTGGAACATTAAAATTTTTAAAACCCTCCACTGCTAACAAGCGCAATGGCAGTAAACGACCTTTTTAGATGAATCTTTAAGTCATTAATTTACAACCACCCTGTTGAATTTAATCTGGCAAAAAACGAAGGGATTAGGCTAGTATCTGGCGATTCACTGTTTGTGAGGTGGGTCACATCTTCTGGGTTGGCTAAACAAAGCCGTGTTGGTTGTTTCTTCTAGTTGTTTTTCCAGATAGGAAGCCGTGTGGCAAACAAATCCAGGCTCAAAAAACTGTTAAGGAAGGTTAAGAAGGCTCTGCTGCATCGGTGAATTCTGAGTCAGCGAAATTCAGCTGGCCTATGAAACAACCTGCTCGGCTAATAACACCGTGGTGGTCAAGCCCGCAAAATTCTTGGCATAGAAGAGCTCACATCATTGCGGGCGCATCTTGTCTCGCAAATATCACGTGCGGTTTCAAATGCCTAACAAGGTGTTGGTATCGCAGAAAAAATTATCGGGGTAAGGCATGCCCCTCAAATTTAGTGCGGTTCGATTAACGGCTAAGTGAGTTGGAAAAGGTTGAACATCTGTTCCTCCTAACTCGGATGGGTGTGCCTTATTACAGAAAAGGTTATAGCGTTTGATCCAATGCAGGTTAAGAGTCAACGGTTCTACGGCTGTAACGCTCAACCAGCAAATGCTCTCGGATGCTTTGTAGGAAGGGGGATCCGCTCATTGTTACCATTACTGTATGTATGAACAGTATTTTGCCCAGCTTATTATCTTAACCGGGGATTTGCCCCTGTTATTAATTGCAGGCAAACGCAATGACATATTTTGTTCTGTTATTTCAATGGGTTAGACTTGGCGCATTAATCCTCCAGTCAATAAGCTGGGGACCCGATATTATAGTAAAGAGGGCGAAGCCCTCGTTTACGGACTGTTAAATGAAATGATTATTCTAAATTGGGCAGTATATTTTGGCTGGCTAGTAGTAGTTGTTTATGCTGGCTTTCAATTCATTATAAATGCCGGTGAAGTACGTTATAGAGCCTTGCTGCTATTGGTGCCAGTCACATCTATCATAGTATTTTCGATTGTCTTTGTGGTGAACCGAGGTTCAAGTGTTGCGCAGTTATCAGAATCAACGGATCTTTGGTCATTTTGGTTCCACTGGTATTTTCCATTGTCCATTGGAAGCATAGTTAATTTAGTTGCTTCGAGTGTTCTCGGAGCTACTGCGCTGGTGAAGAAACAACATAGAAAAATACTTATATTTAATGTAGCTGTATTCACAGCTACGGTTTTGGGTATTTACCATGTTTTACCAAATATGCCTGATGCATAAATCATTTAACAAGGCGGGGTTTTCGCCGCTAAAAACGCGGCTGGGACGCGCAAAAAGCGCGCGCCCCAACCCTTTGCGTTATGTTTAAAACATGAAAAAAGTACTCCCAACAATTTACAATCTAGTCATGCTGTTCGGCGTCCTTTTAATGGCTGTAATGGCTGGCCTATGGTGGTCATTCGACGATGGCAACCTATCTGAAGGGGCAGTTTTTCTTGTGTGTACCTGGGTATTGGCTTTTAACTTTCTCCCGGTACAGGGGTTAAATTGCTTAAAAGAACCTGTGGTAAAGTTCTACTACTTACCGCTAGCAATACTTGGCTTAATTGGTTTTGTTTATGGCGTGGTGCTACATCAAACATAACAAGTTTATTAAACACCGTTACGGCCAAAAAACGGGCTCCACTGGACGCGCAAAAAGCGCGCGCCGTTTATAAAGGCGTTATGGCTCACAGGAATTCAGAGCATGATGAATAAAATTCTAGGCTGGCTAAATGGTGCGTTAGGCGTGAAGGAATTTCAGCCGATGGCAACAGAAGAAGAGATTTTCCCCGAAGACGGAATTGTTTCAGCCCCAGAGTTCTTTGAAATGCCAGCAAATCCACACGGTGGCCTATATCTTGGGCCGGAATGCACACTGTTAGTATCTGTAGGCGCTCAAGTAGTTGGTGGTCAGCCTGTCGCAGAGATCGAGACCCCGAGCCATATATTTGAGGTGGTGTCACCTTGTAGCGGCACAGTGGCGGAGCAATTAATTCAAAACGGTCAGGTCGTAGAAGCTGGCCAGCCGCTAATTAAATTACAAAGGCCATAACAAAGTGGTCAAGTACACTCCGGCCGCAAAAAGCGCGGCCTGCGCGGGACAACCTACACTGCGTTTCGGTTGCCCCTTACCACGGCGTTAGAAGTCAGAAAGATGCGTACCGGAATTGAAATTATTGAGGACTTGCCAGGAAGCGGAGAGCCAGTTACTCGGCACAATTGGTATCAGATCCGTTTGAAACTCTGGCTTCATAGGGGCGAACCTGTGCGCTGGGAGAAAGTTTGGGGTACGTCACCAGCATTGCTAAGTAATAATGGGGAAACGCTTGTTACACATGTGCGGATAGATAGAGAGCAGCTTTTTGCCGGTTTGTTCTATGGATGTGAGGGTATGCATGTTGGCGGTAAGCGATTACTGCGCATAGCTCCCCATCTTGCATACGGCGAGCATGGGGTTCCCGGTGTCATTCCAGCAAATGCATTACTCAAAGCACAGCTCGAATTCATAAGTGAGGGTTTGCCAGCGTGACTTCTAACAAATTGCAGCACTCGGACCAAACTACGTCGCACCAAAATGTGGTCGCTGCGCTTTTACCACATTTTCGCACGCCGCAGCTTGGCCGGTGTGCAAAGCGTTATGTGTATAAAGGAGCAGAGAGTTGGTATCACTGAAAAGATTCATGAATATGGATATTAACTATCCAGGAATCAACATAAAGGTTGAGCTTTCAGTGATCGGAGAATACCTAAATGAGATGGAAAGCGGAATAAATGCAGTTTGTAATTCATATCTAGAAAGAGAAGAAAAAGAAAATGAAGGTGTTCCTCATTATGAATACCAGCATATTTATTCGATCGCTGAGCAAGAGATTCCACGAATTATAAAGATGCCATTTGTTGTAACACTCTACACTCTCTTTGAGAATTCGGTCTTTGAGCTTCTAAGATATGGCCAAAATAAAGAACACAAAAAGATTGGTGTCAAAGACATCCGAGGAAAGAGCCTTATCTCATCTTATAATAAATATATTCAACATATACTGGAGTACAAATTTTGTTTTGACCAGGGAGTTATGTCAGAATTTAGTCAAGTAACCAAGGTCAGAAATTGTATTGCTCATTCTAATGGAAATATTGAGTCAATGAATGACAGTTTGAAAAATGATTTGGTGAAACTTATAGAAATGGATATAGGTTTAAGCCAAATAAATAGCCAGCTTGATGTATCCTACGATTACTTGGTAAAAACATATAATTTTGTTTCTTCATCTATAAGGGAACTAATGGAATATATGGAAGAGCGGTACTTTGAAAACACATAACAAGCGACTGTGGTGTCAACCCAGTTAAATTTACCTTTAGTAAGCCCAAGCAACATCGTCGCGAACCATAGCATTAAGCATAGTGATTAACTTGCGCATGCAGGCAACGATAGCGACCTTTT
>NZ_JAWMQR010000012.1:0-153135 GCF_033283405.1 Halioxenophilus sp. WMMB6 | reverse complement strand
GCAAGCTTAACAACCATCTTTTTAAATTCTAGCGTATATCGATCATAATGACGCTTTCTAGTTTGCCCCATATTCTTACCCTTTAGATTGACAGAAAATACTGTCAACTAAAGTGGTATAGGTTCAGAGCGAAGCGGCGTGTAGGCTGTCCCAGCCGCGTAGCGGCGACAATAGCAACTTGTTATGTGTGTGCATTTTCTGCACCTGATTTACTCTTGCGGTAAACAGCAAAATACCAAGCCCCCGTTGATGCTGCTAACCCCATTGGGCCATAGGTTAAAAAGAACCCAGATGAAGAGCCAAATGCATTGGTAATGCTAATACCCATTACTACGAGAAATAACGTAGAACCCAGCAAGCCCACAGCGCCATAAACCACCAACCAAGAATAGATGCTTAAATGCAACTTCTTTTGAAGGAAAAGAAGTGGAAAACCAAGGATGAAGGCTAAAATATAGGCGAATGGTAAAACTATGCCTCCAAACAAAATGCTTGCTAGCCCTATACCTGCAAACAAGGTTTCAACAGTCATAATTGCCATTGCACAGAATGCTGCAATTACACTAAATGAATGTAGTTCTCTCAGCATGGTTTACACATAACGCCTCAAACAGGGGCGAGCGTTAGCGAGTCCCGGCCGAAGGCCCTTGCTGGTTTGAATTGTTATACGTGTTCTCACAGGCGGCTCTTATCCTCTTTACATAGAGCTTCTAGATTTTTATTAAATTCACTTTCTACATCTTCAGGAACAATTGGCTTGAGCATGGCCCAGGAATTATTACCCATCCATTGCTCTACGGCCCCAAATCCCTCTTCTCCATCCCACTCGATCATGAATCGCTTTTCGCCGTGAGCATAGATACTGTGCACAGACCCACAATAATCTAAATCTGTATCAGGCTTATCCTCTTTGTATCCTTGTTCGGAGAAGATCTCAACTAAAGCATTTTTAAGTTTGTGATACTCGTGCATATGAATTTACGTATAACAGTCCGTAAACGAGGGCTTCGCCCTCTTTACTATAATATAGGGTCCCCAGCTTATTGACTGGAGGATTAATGCGCCAAGTCTAACCCATTGAAATAACAGAACAAAATCTGTCATTGCGTTTGCCTGCAATTAATAACAGGGGCAAATCCCCGGTTAAGATAATAAGCTGGGCAAAATACTGTACATACATACAGGAATGACAACAATGAGTGCCTCCCCCTTCCTACAAAACATCCGTGAGCATATGCTGGTTGAGCGTTACAGCCGTAGAACCGTTGACTCTTATCTGCATTGGATTAAACGCTACATCCTTTTCTGTAACAAGGTACACCCGGCGGAGTTAGGAGGAACGGACGTTCAACGTTTTCTGACCCATTTAGCCGTTAATCGTAGTGTATCGGCGTCCACCCAGGCTACCGCCGTCAATGCATTAGCATTTCTTTACAATAAATACTTACACTCACCGCTGGATTTCTCTCGTTACCAAAAAGCCAAACAGCAGGCTAAATTACCAGTGGTACTAACAGAACACGAAGTGAAGAATTTGCTGGCCGAGCTAAGCGGTAAGGTAAAGCTGATGGCCTGTTTGATGTATGGCTCTGGCCTGAGGCGTATTGAAGTGGTGCGCCTGCGTGTGCACGATATAGACATCGAGCATTTGCAAATACGCGTTTGGAATGGCAAAGGCGGTAAACATCGCTTGACCACGCTGGCACCCGAGCTACTGCCCGCACTCAGCGCTCAAACTGCGAAGGTAGCATTGCAATTAGAAGAGGATCTACTAAACCCAAGTTTTGCCGGCGTTCATCTTCCTAATGCACTAAATAGAAAGTTTACCAAAGCCAGCAAGAACCTAGGGCCTGTTAACACTAATTTAGCACCACTGCTGGAGGTCAGTTTTTTGTCCAGCTAGGCGCCGGACGTGCCAGGTAGTGGGCCTACATAAGCGGCGGGCAACAACGCTGGGCAAAAAACTGGCCCCAGCCCGAAGGGTTGAGCCTGAAATGCGCTCGCTCGTTGTTGCTCACCGCTGATTTGGGCCCACCAAACTACGCGGCTCGCGCCTAGATCGAGCGCATTTCAAGCTCAACAGAGGCGCTAAATTAGTGTTAACAGGCCCTAGACTGGCAATATTTATTTCCTGCAAGCCGCTTGAGCATAGACCCTGCCACACGCCTAATTCGTCGGCATCACTTTGATGAGTCATCGTTAAATAAAGCGATTCGTGAAGCTGGAACTCGCATCGGTCTTAGGCAAACGATTACCTGCCACACCCTTCGTCACTCATTCGCGACACACCTATTACAGGCCGGTGCCGATATCCGAACCGTGCAACAACAGTTGGGCCACTCTGACGTTACCACCACCGAGATCTATACACACGTTATCAAGCAAGGCGCGCACGGCGTTAAAAGCCCGTTAAGCGCTGTGCTTTAACGTTACCCTAGTTCAGTTTCCAAGGGCTCTAACGCCTTGAGCAACGAGGCAAAGCTTTGTGTAGGAGATGCAGTGATTGCTGGCATTGATTCGGGCTGGTGAATTATTCCGGCCTGTGGGACTTGATAACCCTGCGGGCTGCGCCGCTATGCGGGTGTGTCGAGCTCTTCCTGAGCACGCCCTAAGGTTGCCAGGGCAGCGCTTAAACGCTGCCGGCGTTTAAGTGTTCCAGACGCAATGCGTCTGGTGAACCGGGGTCGGTTCTTCGCCAGACCTCCAGCAACCACAAACAAAAAAGGCCGACTTAAAAGTCGCGCGGTGCTGACTGAGCGCTCCTTGGGCCGGATTGAATGATTACAGCCTTTGGGCTGTAATCACCCTTCGGGCTGCGCAGCAAAGCTGCTTGTTCCAGACGCAATACGTCTGGTGAACCGGGGTCGGTTCTTCGCCAGACCTCCAGCAACCACCAACAAAAAAGGCCGACTTAAAAGTCGCGGTGCTGACTGAGCACTCCTTGGGCCGGATTGAATGATTACAACCTTTGGGCTGTAATCACCCTTCGGGCTGCGCAGCAAAGCTGCTTGTTCCAGACGCAATGCGTCTGGTGAACCGGGGTCGGTTCTTCGCCAGACCTCCAGCAACCACAAACAAAAAAGGCCGACTTAAAAGTCGCGCGCTGCTGACTGAGCGCTCCTTGGGCCGGATTGAATGATTACAACCTTTGGGCTGTAACCACCCTTCGGGCTGCGCAGCAAAGCTGCTTGTTCCAGACGCAATGCGTCTGGTGAACCGGGGTCGGCTCTTCGCCAGACCTCCAGCAACCACAAACAAAAAAGGCCGACTTAAAAGTCGCGCGGTGCTGACTGAGCGCTCCTTGGGCCGGATTGAATGATTACAGCCTTTGGGCTGTAATCACCCTTCGGGCTGCGCAGCAAAGCTGCTTGTTCCAGACGCAATGCGTCTGGTGAACCGGGGTCGGTTCTTCGCCAGACCTCCAGCAACCACAAACAAAAAAGGCCGACTTAAAAGTCGCGCGCTGCTGACTGAGCGCTCCTTGGGCCGGATTGAATGATTACAACCTTTGGGCTGTAACCACCCTTCGGGCTGCGCAGCAAAGCTGCTTGTTCCAGACGCAATGCGTCTGGTGAACCCGGGTCGGTTCTTCGCCAGACCTCCAGCAACCACAAACAAAAAAGGCCGACTTAAAAGTCGGCCTTTTTTGTTTGAATATTGGTAGCGGGGGCCGGATTTGAACCGACGACCTTCGGGTTATGAGCCCGACGAGCTACCAGGCTGCTCCACCCCGCATCAACGTCTTCTGTGGCAGTGGCTGTTACGCCTTGGGGCTGGTATCCCCTGCCATCAGAGGCTGCGCATTATAGGGAGGTGAACGGGGGTGGTCAAGGGGTGTTTGCAAAATAAAATTGTCTATTTTTCAAACACTTGCATTTTACCCTCGCTGTAAGCCCCGCCACCTCACGCTTACAAAAAAAGGGCCGCCCGTCAGGGCGGCCAAATAACACCACATAAAGCTACAAGGTTTTGAGGTATTCCAGAATAGCCATTCGCTCTGCGTCGGTAAGCGACTGAGTGAACTCGTGGCCCCGATTACCATTACCGTAGAGGTAGGTGTTGAAGATCATACGCGACTTGATCTGCTTGTCGGTGATCGGCGGTGGCGACTGGTAAGCCAGTGAGTTGAACTCGGCCACCTTATTCGCCACGTTGGCAAACACAATATCCGCCGTGGCCATGTCGTTAGTACAGGGTAGGAAGGGCGAGGTGAAGATATTGTTGCTACAGGCCAGTGACTCGTATTTCCAACCCAGCTTGGTGAAATCAAAAGCGGCGAAGCTGTAGTCGTAGCCACGGTTTTTGCCGTAGATACCAGCATCGGTTTGCCGCCGCTTCCACACTTTCGGCCGATCAGACGGCTTCAACACACCCCACAGGTCGGGAATACTGCCGTTGTGGAAGAAGGGCGCGTTACCCCACACACCGTAGAGCGGTGGTGCGATGTAGCCAAACGGTGCGATCCACTCGTTGGGGCCTTCTGGCGAGAAGATAGGACCTTCGTCGTTGTCGTAGGCGGCACGTGGCACGCGGTTAAACTCACTCACTACCAGGTTATCCGCATAGCCCTCATGGTCCGGGCTCATATCGTTATAGGCCAGGTAGGAGGTGTTCCAGGCGCGGCGTTTACGTTCGTCCGACATCAACAGCGCCCGCTCCGGATCGGTACCGATGGTCTCCAGCGGTGTGATCACCCCGGCGATGCCCTTAAGGCGCGGGTCGGGCAGATAGTTGGTATCGGCGGCGTAGCGTGGCGAGTAAACACCGTGGCAGCTGGCACAGGAGCCGTTACCGGCCGCTTTGGGAATATCCGGGTTGGCACCATTGGCCCACAGGTCGCGCTCGTGGAAGAGTACGGCGCCCTGCTCCGCCAGAGCCGTGTCGATGGTCCCCGGGTAGCTGGGGGGCGACATGGAGATCAGGAAGTTGTCGATATCCTCAAACTCGCTGGTCAGCGCCCGGCGTTCGGCGGCGTTGCGGGTCAGGTTGGCGACACCAAAGGCCATCTCCGAACGGACGTTATCCGAGGTGAGCGCACCATCCCAAAACTGACGGGTTTTAAAGGCGCGATGGTACCAGTGTGGTGCCTTGGTCATACCGCCGGCGTGGGTTGGGAAGTACTCCAACAAGCTCGGCGCCAGCATCATGGTGTCCATATCAAACAGCGCCGGCAGGTAGTCGATAATACCAATGGCATCAGAGGTACCACGGCCGGTACTCCAGGGGATGGGTGCCAGCTCCAGGGGTGCGGTAAAGACATTCGCCCGGAAGAAGTCCGCCTGTATCAAACCGGCATCACCAGAGCCGTTAGCACGGCCCCAGTGGAAGTAGGCTTCGCTTTCATCACCCACCCGCGAGTCGTGGCAGCCGGAACAGCTGGAGGCGATCATACCGGTGTAGTTACCGTCGTCATCGCGCACCTGAATCATACCCATTGGCAGCTGGCCACTACCGCCGTCGGTTTGATTCGGGTCTTCCCAGGGCAGTGGGTAGGGGTTGCGGAATGGCGCTGGTGACAGGCCGTAGCGCTTGACCACCTGCTCGTCGAAATCCGAAGGCCGGAACAGATAGCCCCAGGTTTGGTAGAGGTTGTAGTAGGCCAGTGAGGTACTGAAAAACTGGAAGTAGGCGCGGGTCTCCAGATTGGCTTTACCGCGCTCCACACTGGCTCTGAACTCGCCACAGGTGGTGGGATTGGGCGGCAGAGAGTTATTCACAAAAGGTGCCGGTGGGTTATGCAAATCAACCCAATAGGCATTGAACTGCACCGCGGAGTTGGGGTTGTTAACCCCGTCTACCACCAGGGTACGAGGGTCCAGTGGAATAGGCGTGCTATCGGGCTGGTTTTTACAGCCGGCAGCGATGGGCGAGCGAATATATTGTTGGTCTAACAGGGGTAATTCATCGGCTGACGTGGGTAGGGCGGCAGCAGCGGTAAAAGCAAACCACACCGCCGTCAATCCGCCCTTAGTAACATGGCGAAGCATGACTACACCTCCAAAAGTGTCGTTATTATAAATGTGCACCTGTCCGATCAGGCGGCATACTTTTGGATGCAAAAAAACAGCATCTCTTTTTAACCAGCGGCAATATAAAAGATGGAGGCGACCAGGCGCCTCGTCTGAATGGATGAATTTCGGGTTTGATAGCTAACCACCAACGAGCGGGCGATTAGTCAAATGAGATGGGTAACAAACTGGTACTTTTAGTAACCTTTATTGGCTAAAGCCGCTTAGCTTTATTAAAGCAGTTGCTGCAAAAATAAAATTTTACGTTAAATTAACCCCTATTTTTGCAGACTAAAATTAATAATCAGCAGGCCTATAGCACTTTTTTAAGCCCGTGTGATTCTTAGCTCGGCCTTCGTCTAAACACAAATTATTATTGTTCAAATGCCAGTAAATGCAGCCCCTGCCCCTTATGGGTTAGAGATTTTAAATAGGCTCGCACACACAAATACAACACCGCGCCATTGCACAAATGCCATAAAAAATGGGTGCCCAATGGCCACTGCCCACAAATACTGTTATCGATAGTACGCAATGTTAGTGATACTAAAAAAAGTACCAGTGCCGTCAATAAAACAAAGGGCTCCGGCTGATGACTCAAACGGTGATAAATGCCCAACCCGGCGACAAAAAGTGCGGCAGCCAAATAAGATTGTGAACCGTTAATATCCACCGGCAACAGTCCCAGCAACCAGCCACTCACTAAAAAAAGTATCAGCAGCGAAGCCACGCCCCACACAGGCAGAGCTATCACATAACGGCTGTAAGCCGCCAAAAAGACCAGTTGGAATAACGAAATAGGTATCACATCGGCCAACAAAGACCACTGATTGGCCAGGGTATGGAAGGCACTACTGCCAATAAAAATGGCCAACAAAAACAGGAGCTGCAGTTGCAACGCGATACGTTGTCCTGGCAATAAATTCGGCCAGGCCTGTCGGCTGGGCGACAACAGCAGGATAAAGGCGAGCAAAAAAGCGCCGTTGGAGAGGGCATTCCAGGGTTCCGCCCACAGGCCAGGGCCGAGGCGTTCACAGTAGAGGTCGATCATTGGCGGGCAGGCTCGCGGACAGAAAATCCGATTATAACGACTTTAACTGGCAGGCCACATCCACAGTATGTGACGAGGTTAGGGTCAGCTCCACGCTTAAACAGAAGCCACGCACAAACAGAGGGGTGTTACCAAGGGAGAGCCGTTAACAACAGGGGAAAGTAGCTATAGAGGGAAGGCGGCAGACATGCCTAGCAAAGAGTTAGATAACACGAGGAATGGCTGATTCATTAAATAACCAACTAAAGCAGCCGGCCACTGGATTAATCGCTAGCCTATCGGCTAATACGTGGCCCGGTAACACTACCGGGCCCACGCGGTAAACCGTTTACTCTTCGATACTGGTCTCTTTCAGAGATTCACAGCGAATCCGGTCTTCGGTTTTGGCACCCATAATTTTCGCCAACCAGGGCGGTGGTGAACCGGCCATCACCTGTTGCAGGCGGCCCAGCACTTCCCGTGCCTCGCCCCCAGCAATCTCCTTGATGATGTATACCCCGGCGCGAATCACCTTGGCGGCAGCGGGGCCACCCACGGAGACAAAATAGCCCACGTCGCAATCGGCAATTAAATTGGCGCGGAAGAGGTTTTTATCGTCGGAGAAGTCGGCCGCCAACGCCGAGCGGGCGTCAATCAGTTTCAGCTCTGTGCCACTCATCTGATAGATCAGATAGCGGATACAGGAGCCAAAATGGCCATTGAGCTGCTCCTCACTGTTGGAGGCCACCGCAACGCGGATGCTGCCCTCCTGCGGCCCCTCAAAGGTCTCCATTTTAATGGACTCCTCATCGGTGGATTCACCCCACAGGATGCGGACCGCCTCTTTCATCTCTTCCAGACCGATACCGATATCTTCACCATCTTCTTCACCATCGACACTGGCGAAACTGGTCTTCAGATCGGTAACGGTAACGGTTTTTAACGTCTCTTCGTTGATCTCTCCATCCAGGCGGGAGAAGAGTACCTCCAACAATTGAGAGACGGTAATGCCCGGAAGAATACGGGCGGCCAAGGCGATTTTTAAGGCGGCTTCCCGCTCTAGGTTACTCGCAGACATAGTAGAGTCCTCTGCTTAAAGCGACAGCTGCACCAAACCATTGGTTTTGTTATTCCACTCATCCATGGTGAAAGCTTTTACGGTCAGAGCGTGGAGTTCACCGGTGGCCAGGTAATCGGAAAATCCGGAGAGCACCAACTGTTGCCGCTTGACCTTGGTCATACCCTGAAAATGTTCACTAATAACGGTGACACTAAAATCACAGTCGGCACCTTCCACTTCTATTTCCGCTTCCGGCACCAGCTCGGCCACTTTCTGTTCAACAAATTGGCTTTCCACATTGCACTCCTTAACTGGCTTTAGGCGGGGGTGGAAACAGTTGCTTTGCTGAGCGAACCGTCGGCTACCATTTCACAGATAACATCGCTGCCGCCAACGAGCTCACCATTGATAAACAGTTGTGGGAAAGTTGGCCAGTTGGAAACCTTGGGCAGCTTTTCGCGAATAAAGGGTGCCTGTAGAACATTAACGTAGGCGTATTCGATGCCGGCTTCTGCCAAGGCACCCACCGCCGCGCGGGAGAAGCCACACTCGGGAGCCTCGGGGACCCCTTTCATGTAGAGGATGGCCGGGTTTTCGGCGATTTGTTTACGAATTTTGTCTTCAGTACTCACAAAACACTCTCCTGTTTATCGGTTTGCCTGGTTATCAATAACAGCAACACTGTTTTTGATTCACGCTCGGCCTAATTTGATTTGCAAATTTGGTGAACCCTACATGCAGTAGGTGGCTGCGGCAGCACTCAAGCCAGTCACACGCCCCCGGCACAAGCCGGTGGAGCGCGCTTAAACGGCTAGGGAAAGCGCCGCATTAAATTCGGCAATGGGTAAACCCTTGGCGGCCTGCCGCAATAATTTCAATATTTTGGCGGTGCTGGCGACATCCAGTGCGGTGAAGTCATCCAGGGTGGCCAAACGGTGATCGGCACCGGCCAGCAACAGGATGTGCACCATGGTTTCGCGACCGGCCGAGGCGGCATAAATTAACGACGTTGCGCCATTGTCGTTTTGCTGGTTGATGTCGGCACCAGCCTCAATCAACGCCTGCAGAGTGTGCGGGTCGTTACCATAGCAGGCCAGCCATACAGCGGAGTTACCATCGTTGTTGGTGATATCGAGGCTGGCGCCACGGTCAATCAGCTCCACCACATATTCGGTTCTACCCTGACGGGCGGCCAGCATCAGCGCGGTTTCACCATTGAAGCCGCGGCGGTCCAGGTCGTCGCAGGAGTAGCCGTTGTCGTTCAGCCAATCGCAGACATGCTTGGGCATTTTAGCCTGATGATTCTGCGCCCATAGGTCGTAACCACCGGCCAGCACCAGAACGTTCTGAAAACCAAACTCCACCAGCAATTCCGCGATGGCTTCGGCATCCTGTTCACCCTCGCCGTAGATCAGCAGAGTCAGGTGCTTATTGATGTTTTGCAAAAACATTTTCAGGTTGTCTTTGCCAAAATTAATGGCGTTGGGAATGTGGCCGCAGCGATAGGACAAGCGGTCGCGCACATCCAGCACCAGAATATTCTCTTCGGCCAGTACTTTTTCTGCCGATTTCAGATCAACTTCCTTAAACCCACTCATTGCTTCCACCTCAATTAAACTGCGCTTGGAGTCATTGTCATTTTTGCCGTCGACAACACCGGCGATTTTTAAAGTTGTCGATTTTCCTACAATGGTCGAGCGTCGCTTTGGATCAAGATCAATCGGCAGGTTTAGTTATTATTCCGATCTTTCAAGTAGTAGTAGCCGGAGAATTGTGTGATGCGCTCATCCACAATGGGATGACCAACTGCCATTTGGTAGACAAATTGGTATTGCTCATCAGACAAACCCAGAAACTCGTGCCAGGGATCGTCGAAAAAGCAGCCAATCCCTGTGGCCGCCACACCTGCGTTGGTGGCTGCCAGATAAACCTGTTGCGCCAGGCTGCCCGCCTGCCAGAACAGAGTCCGATACCAGGAACTGCCCATCTGCAAGAGTGATTGCTCAAATCGTGCCAAGTACCCAATGGTGAAATTGCAGTCGGCAGCGATCGCCTGTTGACAGCACAAACTACCGGTTACCTTGCGGGCATTCGCCACCTTGAGCTGCCATAACTGGTGTTGATTGTTGTCGCTACCCCACTGTGCCGCTGTCTGCCAGTCCGGCCAACGCTGCATGGCCGCCTGCAGTGGCGCCCGCTGTTGGGCGCTGCCCGGCAGTACGTAGAGGCCCGGCTCCAGCTGTTCGACATCGTGGACCACGATAATCAAGTCCAGGCCGGCTATGGTCCCGTCGACACCGGATAACAGCGGTTGCCCCAAGCTCTGCAGGCGCTGCAGCAGCTGTAAAAATTGGGCTTTAGCCATGGGCTGACGCTGGAAGCGCTGGGCGCTACGCCGGTTAAGAGCCACCTTGTCAAAGGGCATATCTGGCAGGGAGTCTGGCTCAGCCAGCAGGGCCTCGGGTTGCTGAACCGGCAGCAGCCAGGGCCATTGGGCTTCGGCTTCACCGCCGTCAGTGGCGCAAGCACGGGCCACCTCATCCACCGCCGGCCAGCGATAGAAGCTTTTTTCACCCAGGCTGTTGGGTGTGCCATACCACTCGCTGATGGCGTTCAATGCCGCCACTGCCTGCTGGTGCACCTGGCTGCTTTTGTCGGAATTGCTACAATCGATCGTTTCGCGGGTGATGTAGAGACAACACTCAGCCACTTCACCCTCTTCCGGGCGGATGGTTTGGTATTCATGGTTGGCCAAACCCAGAGCCCGGCTCATGGTGGGCTCGTCAACACGCGGCAACCAATAGGCCGACCAGCCCAGGCTGCGCGCGGCATAGGCGGCGCAGCTCATGGCGTGGCCGACATCCAACTGGCAGTAGCGGTAGGCGCGTTCGCCATATTTCCAGCTCTCCCGCCACAGCACCGAGCTAAACAGCAGCAAAAAGCCCTGATTCAGCTGTCCCTGACCGTGGCCACCGCCTCGGCGGGTGAGCTCGTGCTGCTCGGCGTGGTAGTGCTGCAAGCCAACCAAGTTGGGGTCTTCGCTGCTTTCACTGTCGAGCAGGCAGTAGGCTTCGGTGGGGTGGAGGTTGCCACTGGAGGGGTTGACCCTAAGCGCCCACTTATCCGGCCCGTACTGTTTCCAGGCGGCCAGGCCAAAGCTGAGGCGAAAGAACGCCGACAGTGTTGCCTGATTGATCGGTTGTGGAGTTATGGTGCTGGCGGTCAGGCTCGCCAGTTGGGAGAAGTCCACCGCTGCCAGTTGTGTCTCCAGGCTTAGGGGAATGGCGGTACTGCCGGTGAATTCGCGAAAGGGGTTGGGTTGGTTATCCCAATCGAGGGTTTCCGGTCCGCGGGCGTAGGCCTCGAACCGGTGTTTGGTTAATTGATGGTACTGCTTAACCGCAGCCAGCGCTGGGCCGGCGTTCGATAACTCATCAGGGGGAGAAGACACACGCGCGTACCTCTAATCTTCCGGTCCAAAACAGTCTTCGTAGGCGGTGCACTGTTCACAGGTGGGCGCCCGACAGACGTAGCCCCCCTCCATTTCGCACAGCTGCTTGTAGAAGAATTTTTTCCACTTCATGTCTTTGACATTGAGCTCTGCCAGCGGTCCGAAATTGGCCGTCAACAGCTCGGAGAGCATTTGCCGGTTGGGCAGCCCCAGATCGCGCCACAGGTGGTTACCACCCAGGCAACCGGCAGCGACGATATCCGCCAACCAGAGGGAGCTGGGATGTTCGCTATTGGCATTGGCCGCAATCAGATCGCGTACCTCCTGCCACTCATCCTGGCGCATATCCAAGAGACTCTGGCGCACATCCTCCCAGGGCTGCATGGAGAAATCGATCTCCAGCTCTGGGTTGCTGGCCACCAGAAAACGGGCGACATCCACCCGGCTCTCATCGCTCACCCCCAGAAAATAGGGCAAGCAGCTCAAGCCGTTGCGCTGAGCCTGATAAATAAAGCGAAACAGTCGGCCGTTGATCGCCGACAACGAACGGTCGGCAATCGCCGGTGCCGCACTGGGCGCCGGTTGGTAGTTGCTGACTTTGAGCTGATCTGAAACGTCCATCCGTTTATCCTTTGGCAGTCTGCGTGCGGGCGCAGCTCTCAATATCATCGTCGGCCTTGAGCAGCGCATCGGCCTGCTCAATATTCACCGGTAATATCTGATGCAGTTTCTGCCAATCGAATCCCACCCAACGCTGGCCGCGCCAGGCGAGCAGCGGGCGACGTATCAGAATGGGGTTGGCCACCATGGCTTGCAGCAGTTGCTCAGGGCTCATGGCGGATGGATCGAGCTCTCCGGATTTAAATTGCGGGGCCGATTTGTTGATCCATTCCGCCACAGGCAACCCTGAGAAAAATTGGCGTAGCAACTCGGTAGACCAACGGTAGTTCAGTAGATCCTGTTCGATAAACTCCACTCCGGCCGCGTGCAAAATCTGCCGCTGTTTGCGGTTGTTAATACACGTGGGCTTGCCAAAAAAGAGGGGTATATCGTCGTATAACATTGGGTCTAACTCGATTGCGGTCTGTGCGAATTGAATTCGCGGTCGACATTAGCGCGCTTGAATCTCTTGCAGCGCCTCTTCCATTTTTTCCGGTGGAATACCGGTTAATGAGCCGAATGGATTGATCGGTGCGCCCTGGGCGTCGAGGATGGTCTCTTCGATCGGGCAGATACTGGCACACTGGGCATCGGCGTAATCGCCTTCACACTCGGTACATTTTTTTGGGTCAATCACAAAATGCTTATGTCGCTCGGACAAGTAGATCGCATCGTTAGGGCACACAGCGGAACAGGCGTGACAACTTACACAAGAATCAACAATGGATAATGACATCTGCTTGTCTCCTTTTTAACACGGCGATTTTATTTCCGGCATTTTCAGGCTAATCATAAATTTTTGAAGAGTCCCCATGGCTTACGCCATGGGGAAGCAACGCAATTAAGCGGTTGCGGCCTCTTCTTCCACCAACTCTTCCAAAGCGCCGTTATCAATCATCTCTTGATAAACTTCGCGAATGGCGTCATCGATAGTTTCCATGGCGTGCTCACCATTGGGAGCGATACCGGCATCTTCCAGCATGCCCCATGGCTCGAAGCCAATTTTGGAACAGAGTACAACTTCACAACCTTGCAGGGCGCGAATAGAGCCTTCCAGAGCGCTCTCTTTCTCACCACACTCGGAGTTACCGATGCAGTACTGATCCACTTTGCGGTGGCTGATAAAACGCACACCTTTGCTGGAGGCTTCGTAGATCAGGAACTCGGTAGCGTGACCGAAGTGTTGGTTGATAACACCCTGTCCACTGGTGGCAACCGCCATCAACACTGGACGATAAACTTTGTCATCGGCAGGTTTGGCAACGGTGGCTGAAGCCAGACGAGCTTTCTTGGCTTGTTTTTCCGCCAGCTCTTCTTCAATACCCTGATGCACAGCAGCACGAACTTTCATGGCTTTGTCGTAGTCGATGTTCATTTCGGCAATTTTATCCAAAGTGAACTCTTCACCACGGTCTTCACCCAACAGGCCCACGGCGTCGGCACGACACTGACGGCAGTGACGCATCATGTTCATGTCACCGGCACAGGAGTCTTGCAGATCTTGCAGCTCTTCAGGGGTAGGACCACGCTGACCCATAACACCGTAGAAAGTACCGTGTTCGGCTTCAGCGATCAGCGGCATAACGTTGTGCAGGAAAGCGCCTTTTGACTTAACAATGCGGCTCACTTCTTTCAGGTGCTCATCGTTAACACCGGGAATCATTACCGAGTTAACTTTTACCAGAATGCCGCGGTCAGTCAGCATTTGCAGACCTTTTTGCTGCTGCTCGATGAGGATTTTGGCTCCTTTCACACCGTGGATACGACGGTTGTTCCAGTAGATCCATGGGTAAATTTTGGCACCAATTTCCGGGTCAACGGTGTTGATGGTGATGGTAACGTGGTCGATGTTGTGCTTGGACAACTCTTCCACAGCTTCGGGCAGAGCCAGACCATTGGTGGAAACACACAGTTTGATATCTGGCGCCTGCTCGGAGAGCATGCGGAAGGTGGCAAAGGTGCGCTCCGGATTGGCCAAGGGGTCGCCAGGACCGGCAATACCGAGTACGGTCATTTGCGGAATAGTGGCCGCTACAGCTTTGGTTTTCATGACTGCTTCTTCAGGGCTCAACAACTCGGATACCACGCCGGGTCGTGACTCGTTGGAACAGTCGTACTTACGGTTGCAGTAGTGACACTGAATGTTACAAGCGGGCGCTACAGCGACGTGCATACGCGCAAAATAGTGATGCGCATCTTCGGAATAACAGGGGTGATTGAAAACTTTCTGTTTGATATCTTCGGACAGATGAGACATTTGATCATCGGTGGTACCACAAGAACCTGATGAACAACCTCCGCCTTCGGCTGGCGCCGCCTCATTTATTACACTTAGGTCCATAATAAACTCCTATACCTGCCACATCACGATTTTAGTTTTAGCGGTCGCCCTACGTAGCACGGCCACTTCCAGGTTGGTGAGGCAGGTGTTGCAACCTCTATGCCCGCCAAAAGCAATTTTTAACCCTTTGAAAAATAACAACATTTTTAGCCTGACTTTATGTTTTGTCGGAATTTGTACCACTCGGAACAATCCTTTCGTGACAAAAATGTAAAGGTCGCAACAGGCAGGAAAATAAAAATGACAAGAACTTATTCGGCGGATTATTTGATAAATCGCAAATCAGATAAAGAATTGGCAAGCTCAACGGGAGAGCCGGTTAGTTGCCAAATTTTCGATTGATTTAAAAATGTTTTCAGTGCGAGATTAATTTTTTGTTGGTTCGGGCACTTACAAAAACTGTTTGCGCTGACGGCGCGAATCAACCTGCCGGCGACCAGTGATTAGCCGTTACCACACCCGGTTAACCACCAACCCGCCATCGGTCAATTAAATTTTACGAACATTGATTTTCAATGTTTGGATACGGTAGGCAATCTGCCGTGGCGTCATACCCAATAGGCGAGCGGCGCGCGCTTGAACCCAACCGGCCTGCTCCAGCGCTGCCGTTACCCGCTCACGCTCATCCAGACTATCGTCTTTTAAATCAACGGCCGGCACCGCAGCGCGGTTGTTGGTTTCAAAGACGTTGGTTTCTGAGGTGGTGTTAAGCGATATCACATCCAGATCAATACAGCTGTCTTCACACATGACCGCAGCCCGCTCCAGGCAGTTCTCCAACTCGCGAACATTACCCGGCCAGTGATAACTCATTAATTTACGCACACCACCTTCGGTAATGCGCAATTCGCGACCCTGCTGCTTGGCAATTTTACCCACCAGGAACTCCGACAATTCGGGGATATCCTCCAGGCGCTCACGCAATGGCGGCAAATTGATGGGCATAACATTAAGACGGTAATAAAGATCCTCGCGGAACTTACCCTCTTCAATATCACTTTCCAAATTTCGGTTGGTCGCCGCAACAATTCGCACATTCACTTTAATGGTTTGGTTACCACCCACCCGCTCCAGTTCATTCTCCTGCAACACCCGTAGCAGTTTGGCCTGAAACATGGGTGAGATCTCACCAATTTCATCCAAAAAGAGAGTACCGCCGTCGGCCTGTTCGAAACGGCCCTGGCGCTGCTTAATCGCGCCGGTAAAGGCACCCTTTTCATGACCAAACAGCTCTGACTCAAGCAGGTTTTCCGGCAGCGCGGCGCAATTTAATTTCACAAAGGGTTTATTGGAGCGGGGTGAGTTGTAGTGAATGGAGCTGGCAATCAACTCCTTACCGGTACCGGACTCACCGCGAATCAGTACCGTGCTGTCCCACTTACCCACGCGCTTGATCTGCTCAAAAATTTTGCGCATGGGCTCGGAGCTGCCCACCACCATATTGTCGAAGCTGTACTTCACCCGCTTCTGACGCACGGCGTCGTCGCGACGCTCTACAGAGGTGTTACTGCCCGCGTCCTGAGTGCCACCGGCGTGAATATTGTGCGCTAACAGGTTGGCCACTGAAGAGAGAAAGCGGGTTAAATCCGACAAAAACTCCTGAGCTGGAAAATCGGGCTGAACCGCCAGCACGCCGATCACCTTGCCGTTGCCCTCTTTAATAGGCACACCAATAAAAGGCAGGGTGTAGTCGTAAATATCCAATTTATGCAGAAAGGTAGGAGCGCTTTCAACGCGGCCAAGCACAATGCTTTCACCACTGGAGAGCACTTTGCCCAATATACCTTCACCCGCTTTGTAGCGCACACTGCTCGCCTGCTTACGCAATTGAGGATCGGTCACATTGATGGCGTTAATGCGCAACTCACTTTGCTGATCATCACACAAGCCCACCAGACCCACAGCCAGACCCATCTCCTGATCCAACAAACTCAGAATCTCGGCGTGAGTCTTTTCGATCTCCTCATGGCGGCACAATACTCGAGAGATCTGGTAAACCACTTCCATCTCTTTCTCTAGCAACTTCTGTCGGCTGTCAAACATGGCGGTCATCTTTTCATCATGCAGGTTAAAGGCTTTCATTGCATGTCCCCCAGGACCGGAATCAATGAGAGTCGTGAGTTACAGGTAGATAAATAATCACTTTACAACCAGGCATACTGCTATCAGGCTGCCGATTATCGGTAAGCGACACCATCCCCGCATGCTCGTTGACAATTTCCTGAACCATCGATAAACCCATTCCGCGGCTACTGTTGTGGCCAACTTCTTTGGTGGTAAAGAATGGTTCAAAGACTTTAATCGCCAAATCTTCGGCTATACCGCTACCGGTATCCGCCACCTCCAGCACGACAAACTGATCTTCGTGCCGGCTGGTGATTTTAAGATCGCGAGACTCACCGCGATTGCGCTCCATGGCTTCAATGGCGTTTTCCACCAGCTGTTTAATCATGGTACGCAACTGATTTTCGGAACCGACAATGTGCGGCAGATGTGACTCGGGCTCCCAGCTGAACTCAACACCACTGGCGCTCATTTTCTGTGCCAAGATGGAGACCACTTCCCGAGTGAGCTGATTAATGTTGACCGGAACCTGTGCCGATTGCTGTTTTTCCGGCGCTTGTTTGGTGAGGATATCGAGTGCTTTTTGGCCTTCCGCCAAGGCGTTTCTCATCGCCTCCAGAACCGGGTCGGCATCAGCCTTGGCGCCAGCCCGCTTTTGCAACATGGAGACCGCCGCAGCAATCATATTGACCGGCTTTTCCAACTGGTGAATGGCACCGTTGTAGGTTTCGGTCATGCACTGAATAAATTCCTCTTCGGCCACCAACTCTTTCAGTGTGTGCAACCGGGCCTGATCCTGACGGCGGCGAATTTCGGTTATTTCGGTAAGCACCAACAGGGTGTAGTTGTGCGTGGCGCGATCAAAGAAGTAGTCAATGGAGTCATCTTTAATGGAGATGGAGGTACCGAAGCAGGAGAAGCAGCGCTGGCCAAAGCCCTGCATCTCAAACGATAGCTCGACACCGTTGACGTGAATACCGCCCTCTTTGTCGGGGGTAAAGCGCTCGCCCAGCTGCTTTTCCAGGGCGGCGAATATTTTATTAACCGGCTCCTCGCCCATATCGGAGGCCAACGCCTTGTAGCTGAGGTTGTCCATCAGGATTTCACCCTGATCATCCAGCACCACGGTGGCCGAAGGGCTGGCATTCACCACCGCCTCAATTAACGATTTATTGTTGACCACCTGGCTTTGCAGGCGGTGCACATCGGTAACGTCACGATGCATACCGAGATAGTTGGTCACCCGGCCGTTGTCGTCCATTACCGGCGCCACGGTCAGCTCGGCCAGGTAACGGGCATTATCTTTTTTGCGGTTTACCAGCACCCCCACCCAGGGCTTCTTCTGAAACAGGCGCCCCCACAGGGTTTCATAAACCAGCGAGGGGGTGGTGTGGTTGGAGAGGATTGACTCGTTTTTACCAATCACCTCGTCCGGGCCGTAGGCGGTCACCTGACTAAAGGCTTTGTTGGCGTAAAGAATATTGGCGTGAAGGTCGGTGATGGAGATGGCCACCGGACAACTCTCCACCGCCTTAAAGAAGACATCATCCGACAGATTGGTATTTCCCGGGTCGCCGGTTGGGCGGGTTTTACGCCCGCCTTTTACCTCTGTCAGTCGATTGGTGACCTGCAGTGTCGGCTTGTTGCTATTGCTCATAATCTACAGCTTCCGTAGAGCTTGATTGGGCCCAACACCTGACCAGTGGACCACCAGGCGTTGAGTCGTAAGGGGCGTTTACCCTTGGCCACTGTAAAACCGCAAGATCTATACCACGCGTGCAGACGCCAAAATCCGCGAGTTTGTGGCAAAAGCACGCTCGATTTGTAGCAAACGCTACAACGATTTTCGATTCGCCAATTTGACCTTTGTAGTAAAAGCGACACAAAGGGCGTTTTGTCGGAAAGCGAATCGACAGAGTGCGCCCCTGGCGTAACAAAGCATACAAGTGGGCTACAGGCGAGGTTGATCTAGATCAGATGGGCACTGTTTTTGATGGCCGGTGACCAGTGCGGGCAAGGGGCTGACCGCAGTGCCGCCAAGGCACCCCCGTCATGCCGTTAAGCCTTTGATTTATAGATATTATCTGATGTTATCCGCGATTGATTCAGGGCTTTTTCACGGGCTCGATGGCAGCGGCAGCCACAGCCAATAACGCCCAGACGAAGCCCGACGCCCCCGCCGTTATCTGCCCATTTCCGTGGCATACAAAATGCAATTTGCCCCATTAGGAGGTATCCCTACCGTGGAATTAGTCATCATCATCATTACCACCGTCCTGGTGAACAACGTTGTCCTGGTTCAGTTTCTGGGGCTGTGTCCGTTCATGGGGGTCTCCAACAACATCTCTACCGCCACCGGCATGGGCATGGCTACCACCTTTGTGCTGACCCTATCGGCCATGTGCGGTTGGATGATCGAACACTGGATATTAGAGCCCCTGGCGCTCACCTACCTGCGCACACTCTCCTTTATTTTGGTGGTGGCAGCGGTAGTGCAGTTTACCGAGCTCTATTTGAAGAAGACCAGCCAGGCCATGTACCAGAGCCTGGGTATTTTCCTGCCCCTGATCACCACCAACTGTGCGGTACTTGGGGTGGCACTACTGACCATTCGTGAAGGTTTCAGCTTTATCGAAAGCCTGGTGTACGGCTTCGGTGCGGCGGTGGGCTTTTCGGCGGTCATGATTATCTTCGCCGGCCTGCGCCAGCGCCTGGCCCTGGCGGAAGTTCCTGAAACCTTTTCCGGCGCCCCGGTGGGGCTGATAACCGCCGGCCTGCTCTCCATGATTTTTATGGGCTTTGCCGGCCTGGTTTAACAACACCTAACAATTAGGAGTTCATGCAATGATCGCCGCAATCGTCGTGCTGACAGCCATGGGTTTACTTTTAGGTTGGGGTCTGGGATACGCCAGCCGCATTTTTCATGTCGACAGCGACCCGCTGGTGGAAGAGGTGACGGCCATGATGCCCGGCACCCAATGTGGCCAGTGTGGCTATGCCGGTTGTACGCCAGCGGCTGAGGCCGTGGTACACGGCGAGGCTCCGGTCACCCTCTGCCCACCCGGCGGCAAGCCGCTGGCAGTGGCTCTGGCCGACAAGCTGGGAGTAGAAGTTAACTTGGACGGCATGAGCGATGTACCACTCTACGCCAAGATCGACCGCGAGCTCTGCACCGGTTGTATGCGCTGCTCCAAAGTTTGCCCGACCGACGCCATTGTCGGTGCCAACAAACAGATTCACGCAGTCATCCGCTCGGCCTGCACCGGCTGTGAAGCCTGCGACAACGCCTGTCCGGAAGATTGTATCGATATGCAACCAGATCCAATGACTCTGGATACCTGGAATTGGCCCAAGCCCAACGTGGCCTGATGGCCAGAAGTAACCTGGGGGAGTAACCATGTGGTTTTCAGCATTTCGTGGCGGCGTTCACCCCGACGGCTTTAAAGAGCTGTCGTCCCAGCTGCCCATTAAAACCCTGCCTTTACCGAAGGAGTTACGCGTCTCTCTGCGCCAACACGCGGGCAGCGAAGCAATTCCCGTGGTCAAGGCCGGGGAGCGAGTGCTGAAGGGCCAGCTCATTGGCCGCCCTGGTGAGGGTTTGTCGGCCGCGGTGCACGCACCCACCTCCGGCATAGTCACCGCCGTCGAAGAGGTACTGGCCGCGCACCCCTCGGGCATCCACTCCAAAGCGGTTGTTATTGAAGTCGACGGCAAGGACGAAGCCATCCCCACCGTCGCCACTCTCGACCCATTCACCATGGATCGCGCCGAACTGGCGCAACGGGTCTCTGAAGCCGGCATCGTCGGTATGGGTGGCGCCGCCTTTCCGGCGGCGGTTAAGCTCTCTGCCGCCACCCGCTCCAAAGACGGTATCGAGACCCTGATGATCAACGGTGGCGAGTGTGAGCCCTACCTCACCGCCGATGATCGCCTGATGCGCGAGCGCGCCGATCAGATCATCCTCGGTGCCCGGCTGATTCAATACATCATTAACGCCGGCCGCATTGCTATTGCCATTGAAGATAACAAGGGCGAAGCCATTGAGGCCATGCGCGCCGCCGCCAAGCCCTACAGCGATATTGAAGTAGTGGTGGTTCCCACCCGCTACCCCATGGGCTCGGCCAAACAGATGATCCAGGCGGTGACCGGAAAAGAGGTTCCCGCCGGCGGCCGCAGTTCCGATGTTGGCGTACTGATGCACAATGTCGCCACCGCTTACGCTATCGCCCAGTGCCTGACCCGCGGTGAGCCGCTGATTTCGCGCATTGTCACCATCTCCGGCGGTGCCGTTAAGCGGCCGCAAAATGTGGAGGCGCTGATCGGCACTCCCATATCGCACTTGGTTGAACAGTGCGGTGGCACCAGCGATACACCAGACCGAATTATTCTCGGCGGCCCAATGATGGGCGTGATTATGCCGAGCACCGATGTACCACTGAACAAGGGTTCAGCCGGCGTGCTGGCGCTCAACAAGCGCGAGGTCGCCGCACCCGCTGCCTCGCCCTGCATTCGCTGCGCCCGTTGTGTTGATGCCTGCCCCATGGGGCTGGTACCTCTGGAGATGGCCAACCACGCCCGCGCCCAGGATTTTGACGGCGCCAACGACTACGGCCTGAAAGATTGTATTTTGTGTGGCTCCTGCGCTTACGTCTGCCCCTCGCATATTCCCCTGGTGCACTATTTTCAGTACGCCAAAGGTGAACAGAGTGCTCAGAAGGCGACCGCCAAACGCTCCGACTACACCCGTGAGCTGTCCGACGCCAAACGCGAACGCAAAGAGAAGGAGGCAGCCGCCAAGGCAGCGGCCAAGGCCGCCAAGCGCAAGCCAAAACCCGCCAAAAAAGCGGTTGCCGAAGAGGAGGATGAATAGCCATGGCACTACTGACCATCTCCTCGCCCCACGCCCACGACCACTCCTCGGTCAGCCGGGTAATGCTGCACGTCTGTTTGGCGCTGGTGCCCGCCACCGCCCTGGGCTTCTACCTGTTTGGCCTGCCAGCCATTTTGATGTTTCTGCTTACCGTGGGCAGCGCCATCCTGTGGGAGAGTGTCTGCCTGAAGCTGATGGGCCGCTCGCAATCCCGTCTGTGGGATGGCTCGGCAATGCTGACTGGCTGGCTGCTTGCTTTGTCGCTGCCACCCTGGGCGCCCTGGTGGCTGGCCCTGGGCGGTACCTTTGTCGCTATTGTGATTGGTAAACAGCTCTACGGCGGACTGGGCCAGAACATCTTTAATCCCGCCATGCTGGCGCGGGTGGCACTACTGATCTCCTTCCCGCTGCAGATGACCACCTGGGCCCTGCCGCTCGACTCATTCACCGATGTCGGTATTGGCCAGAGTTTCTCGATTATCTTCGGCGGGGCGCCGTTGGCCGACGGCATGACCGGCGCCACCGCCCTGGGCCATCTGAAAACCGAGCTCAGCACCGGCGCCGATGCCCAGCAGGTGCTGGCCGAGAGCTTCTCCGCCAGCCGGGCTATTCTCGGCACCACCGGCGGCAGCCTGGGCGAGACCTCCGCACTATTACTGCTGCTGGGTGGCGCCTGGCTGCTGATTATGCGCATTATCAGCTGGCACATACCGGTAAGCATGATGGCCAGCGTGGTGATCATGGCGGCAATATTCCACTGGATTGACCCCAGCCGTTACGGCGGTGGTATTTTTCACCTGCTCTCCGGGGGCATGGTGTTGGGCGCTTTCTTCATCGCCACCGACCTGGTGACCTCGCCCTCCAGTAAGAGCGGCCAGTTGGTGTTTGGCGCCGGCTGCGGCATTGTCGATTTTATTATTCGTACCTGGGGCGGTTTCCCGGAAGGCATGGGCTTTGCCGTGCTCTTCATGAACGCGCTCACACCACTGATCGACCTCTACTTTAAACCGCGGGTGTATGGCCGCCGCATTGATGGCACCCCCAAACGCTACGCCAAGGAGTAGAGCCCAGTGAGTACCACAACTGTTCGACAACCGGCTTATCGCCAACGGCTCGGCTACCACTCCATGGTGCTGGGCGGCATCTGCGCGATTGTGGCGACGCTGATTATTATCGGTAACCACGCCACCCATGAGCGCATCGCCCACGAGTTGGAGATGGACCAGCGCAAGATGCTAAGCCAGGTTCTGCCCGCTGAGCTCTACAACAACAATCTGTTGCAAGACACCAAAACCCTCGGCAGCGGCGACAACGCCACCACCGTTTATGTCGCTCGCTTGGATGGCCAAGCGGTGGGCTTCGCTTTCCCGGTGGTGGGTTACGGCTACAGCGGTGCCATCCAGCTGATTATGGGCGTAAACAGCCAGGGAGAGATTCTCGGAGTACGGGTGATCAGCCATGCCGAAACCCCAGGCCTGGGTGACAAAATTGACATCAGCAAAGACAACTGGATCACCAGCTTTAACAACCAATCACTAACCACCAAAACAGATAGTCAGTGGAAAGTTAAAAAGGATGGTGGTGATTTCGACCAGTTCACTGGTGCCACCATCACCCCCAGAGCGGTTGTCGGTGCCGTCTATGAAGGGCTGCGCTTCTTCCAGAGCAACAAAGATACCTTAATGGCCACCGACGACCCAGTCGCCAGCGCTGCTGCCACTAGCGAGGAGTAAAGACTATGGCTGAAGCTGCCAACGAGCCAAACGCCAAACCCGCCAAAGTTTACGGCCCCCTGTTCAGCGAGGGCTTGTGGAACAACAACGTGGCCATGAGCCAGATGCTGGCACTCTGCCCGTTGCTGGCCGTTACCACCTCGGCCACTAATGGCTTTGGTATGGGTATGGCCACTCTGGTGGTAATGATTGCCTCCAACCTGGTGAGCTCTATTTTCCGCGACTTCACCACGCCACAGGTGCGCATCCCCACCTTCATCGTCTTAATTGCTTCGATTGTGACCATGGTTGATATGTGGATTAACGCCTGGCTGCACGAGCTCTACAAAGTGCTTGGCCTGTTTATCCCCCTGATTGTTACCAACTGCGCCATCCTTGGCCGAGTGGAAGCCTTTGCCTCCAAAAACAGCCCCCTGCCCTCCATTGTCGATGGCCTGGCCATGGGTCTCGGTTTCCTCTGGGTGCTGGTGGTGGTTGGCGGCTTCCGTGAAGTTTTGGGTAGTGGCACCCTCTTCGCCCACGCCTCACTGCTGTTTGGCGATAGTTTCCACTGGATGGAACTGACCATCATTCCGGAATACAAAGGCATTTTACTGTTAGTGCTACCCCCGGGCGGCTTTCTGGTATTGGGCTTTTTACTGGCCGCCAAGCGGGTGATAGATCGAGTTGTTGCCGAGCGCACCAGCCAAAAAGCTGCGGTGGCTGATTCAGTGTTGGAGGGTTCATCATGAAAGTGAGCGTGGCATTTGCTAATGAGCATGCCCAGGTGTGGCGAACTTACGATGTCGCCGAGGGCACTACCGTGGAAGATGTATTAAACCAATCCGGTTTAATTAGCGACTTTGGTCTGGATGTTAAAAAACAGAAGGTCGGTATCTTCGGTAAATTCACCAAACTCACCGCACCGGTCAGCGAGGGCGATCGCATTGAAATCTACGATCCAATCACCCGCGTGCTGGATGAAGACGACGATGACGACGACGATTAAAGGTCGCTGTCCGTTCTCCACTCACGGCTGATGACAGCCAGCAACCATCCGCTGCCGACAGTAGGCAATTGCAAGGGTGATTGGACATTTCCCAGTAGCCCAGTAAAACCGCTGAGCGAATGAGCCTGTGTTAGCGCTAACGCAGGCTCTCTTTTACACTCTCAAACCCCGCTTCTGCGCCCTTGTGCGCGGCTTTAATTCCATCCGAAAAAACGCCACTGCAGTCGCGTATCACCAACAAAGTTGCAAACCTGGAAAATTTCACTTCCCTCCGCTGCCACAATGGGCAAAATGGTCTCTGCCTTGGAGATCTATCCCCGTCCAATAACCCATAAAAATATGTCTATGAGTAAATCGATTTTAGTGGTGGGTGCCGGCGCCCTGGGTATGACCACCGCCTACCATCTGCAACTGGCCGGCGCCCGTATTGAATTCCTGGTTCGTCCCAACCGTGTGCAGGCGCTCTCCCGCCCACAAAAACTCTACAGTTATGGTGACCACAGCCTGAAAACACTCGATAACTTTGCCGTGCACAGCGACTGTTCCGCCATTGCCGGTGGTAATTACGACTTTGTGTTACTGACGCTCGATGGCGCGGCCTGTAGAACCGATGAGGGCCAACAGCTGCTCAGCACCTTGGGCGTGATGCTGGCCAACAGCCGGGCGGTGCTAGTGATTTGTGGCGTTGGTATGGGTTTGTATCACTATGTGCAGACGGTCACCGGATTGAGCAGCAAACGAATCCTGGAAGGCACCATGAGTATCTACGCCTATCAGGTTGGCCGTGCGCAGATGCCGCTACCACCGCCTACCAACATCGACCTGCACAATGAAGCCGATATCGCCTATTGCTGCCAGTCCGCAGAGCGGGGATTTATGGTTACCAGCCAGCCCGCCGGCCCCTCCAAGGCTTTTACGGAGCTGTTTAATCAGTGTGGCGCTACCCGCTGCGCCCGCATGCCGACCGGGCTCTATCGGGCTTTTACCAGCGCATTCTTCACCTTTACCGCCGCCTGTGAAATAACTGACTGGCACAGTACCGACCGCATCCTCAATGACGCGGAGTTGTGGCCCCTCTGCTGCCAGGCACAGCGCGAGATATTGCGCATGAAGCAGCACGGCCTGCTGGGTAGGATTATCTCCTGGGTAATGACCAACAAACGCCAGGCCGAAACTGTGCGGCAGATGGAGCGCGACGGCCAGGCCATCGGTTTTATGGAATTCAACCACTTCCACCACGGCGGCAAGGTGCAGAATCAGGATATCCAAACCCTGGTCGATTGCGCCCGCATCGGCGAGCAACAGGGGCAAAATATGCGCGCCTGCAAGGCTTTGATCAGCCGTCTGAAGGATAAAGGGCTAACCGTTTAGTACCTGCAGCAAACCATTCATCATAGGGTCGTTGGGCCGAAACTATCGGCCCCCGCCCTCACCTTGCTCTCCCCCCCAACACAAAACCCCATGCCTCATGGGCACATTCGGGTTTGTAAGCGCTTACATCCAATAATAGTGCAGAGGTGTAATACACTCACCTACTTTAGATAGATCAAATATCTAGTAAAACTATATTTACCATTTCGACAACTTTAGTTTACTATTAATTCATGGTCGCCAATATGAAGATTGAACCGCAAGAGGTACAGATGGCCGGCTACCAGGGGTTGATCCCCCGGTTGATGGTGCTGACTCACTATGTGCAAAAGCACACCTTGGAGTTGTTGGCCGAGGGCGGCAAGTACCCAAAGCTGAGCCTGGCCTACGAGGGTTTTATGACCCACCTGGCCGAGCGCGATCACTCGCCCAGCGAGTTGGCCGCCAAACTGGATATCAGCAAGCAGGCGTGCAACAAGACCCTGCGCGAACTGGAGAACATCGGGTTTATCCGCCGCGAGAAAAACCCGGACGACAGCCGCTCAGTAATTTTGTCGCCGTCGGAATTGGGTTTGCAGCTGATTCAGGATGGTATTGAGATCACCAATGGGATTCATCAGCAGTTTGCCGATGCCCTGGGTGGCAACCAGCTGGAGCAGTTCAACACCATATTGGAAAAGGTATGCCAGCGCTTACAGATTGCCCTGCCGGCGCTGAACAATTTAGGTGACGAGGCCCACTCAACACCAACCCGGTTAAATGTGTTGCTGCCCCATTTAAGTATTTATCTGCGGCAAACATTGATGACCTCGCTGCAAGCGAAGGGCTTTACCGGGTTGAAGTCGAGCTTTGGCCAGGTACTGGGGATGATCAGTCGCGAGGCGCAGCGCATCCAGTACATCGCCTCCATCCTGGGGGTTAGTAAGCAGGCCGTGGCGGCCATGGCCGCCGATCTGGAAGAGTCCGGTTACATCACCCGCCGGACAGACCCAGAGGATAAACGGCAGATTATTTTACAGGTGAACGACGCGGGCAAAGCCCTGTTGGCCGCCGCACTGGCCAGCGTGAAAGCGCTGGAGGCAGAAATTGCCAGTCAGTTGAGTGAACAAGAATTTAAATTGCTCGATAGTGCCAGTAACACACTGTTTGCCCAGGTGGCCAACAGCTACAGCGACACCAATGTTTTACGCAGCAAGATCGAACAACTGTCAGAGATGATTTTGGCAGAACTCGGGACAACCGGAGCCAACGCCTTGGCTCAACATTTATTACAAATAACCAGAGGGAAGTAATTATGGATACCTCAATATTCTCTGCGGAAAATTATCAGTGGCAACTCTCACTGATCACCTTGGTTACGGTATTGTTGGTACCGTTCCTGGCGCAGTTCATCATTAAGTTGGTACCCACTTTTAAACGCACCGCAAAGATTAACCACGAGGCCTATGAGCAACGGCAAACACTCAGCTACTGGAAGCCGATTGTAAACCGCAGCAAAATTTGGGGTATTGCCGCACAACTCTCCATCTTTGCCTTTATTCTGCCCTTCTGCATGACGGCCGAGGCGCAACCCTGGTGGAAGTACCCGCTGGATATCTTCATCATTTTGATGTTCTACGATTTTTTCTACTACTTGGTACACCGCTTCCTGTTTCACGATGGCGGTTTCGGCCCAGGACCTTTGATGTGGGTACACGCGGTTCACCACCAGCGCCGTAACCCCTGCCGGGAAGACTCCGCCTACCTGCACCCGATTGAGACCTGTGCCGGGCTCTACCTCTACGGTGCCAGCATCGGTGTACTGGCCATGATTATGGGCGACTTTAACGTGATCACCATTATCATTACCTGGATTGCCTTCTCTGAAATTAACCTGCACAACCACGATTTAATGGAAGAGAAAGAGCAAAAGTTCCCATTCAAATACCTGAAGTACATGTCCTTCATGCACCATGTACACCATGCCCGCTTCACTGCCGGTAACTTTGCCACCATTTCGCTCTTCTACGATTGGTTGTTTGGTACCTACGATGTGGGTGAAGGTTGGAAACGACCCAACGACAAAAAAGCCGTTGAGCCTAAAGCTAGTTAGTATTAATTTTAACTGTGGCCCCGAAGGAGACTTCGGGGCTTTTTTTTTGCCTTTTTTACGCCCGCCCAGCTCGCATCACGCGAAAGCTCAAACAATAATTCCGCCGGTACGGTTTCGGACTACACAAATATAGCGGCCATTTTTATAAGCCCAGGCTTGCCCGCATCACCAAGGTAATCATGCTGCAGCTCCACAACGCTGTCCTAGCGCGGTAAAGCCGGCAGCAGCCGCTCCAACTTTTTGATCGCCTCACGGAAATAGTTCTGCAGCTGCATAGCGGCTGGCGACAGCGTGCGCTTTTGCAGGGAGACAATCACAATGTCGAAGACAACTGGTAGGGTTTTGTCACTGAAGGTTAACGGCACCAGGCTGCCCTGCCGTAGCTCATCGAGCACGGCCAGGCTGGAGGTGGGCCAGACGGCATCGGTTTGACGGGTAATGGTGGCGAGCAACGCGTAGTCATTCACCACCAGTTTGGGGGGAAACTCCAACTGCGATGTGAGGGCGGCCGGGAAACTCTGATAACTGGGAATGGGCGCCACCGATACCACAGGAAACGGCCCCACATTAACCTCACCACTGAGCAACGGATGACCACGACGCACGCTAAAGGAAAGCGGAAAACGACCCAAGGGCTGCATCTTCACTGGCGTATTGTTGGGGAACTGCTCTTCAGCACAGAGAAAGAACTCCAGCTTCTCCTGCAACAGCAACGGTAACAGCTCCTGGGCGCTTTTAATTTCCACCTGCCAGCGCAGTCGGCTGCTGTCGGCAATGGTGCCCACCGCCAACTCCGGCAGCAGCGTTTTCGCGGGCAGCGGCGCCATTCCGAAGTGCACCTCGTAATCCTCTCCCCCCGCCATACGCTGCACCTGCTGCGAGAAATCATCCGCATCCTGCAGCAGTTGTATGGCCCGCTCGACGAACACTTTACCCACGGCGGTAAGCCGTACGCCACCCTTGTCGCGATCAAACAGCTTGAGGTCAGCGCGCTGCTCCGTGGCCTGGATACTGCGCGTCAGCGCCGATTGCGTCAGATTCAGCGCCTGTGCCGCCCGGGTGTAGTTGAGGGTCTTGGCCAAGCCGACCACATGCCGCAAAGCACGCAGATCTATATGCGTAGAACTCATTAATTTAACCAACATAATGCATTGGATGAATTCTAACCAGCTCACTAGAGTAAGCACAACCTCAAATAAGATAACGAAGGAGTAGCCAGCGATGGTGCATCAAGGTTGGGTTATGGCCATTTTACTAACGGTACTCCTGGCCGAGTGGCTGGCGGGCCGCCATAAAGGGTTGTATGGCAAGAACGATTACTTGGTCAACGGCCTGTGCGCACTGCTGGGCTTTACCATACGCCCGCTCCTGGCGCTCTCGGTCGCGCTCTTTATCGGCGCCGTGGTGCCCGTTGCCCAAGGCAGTTTTAGTGACTGGCCCTTCTGGCCATCGCTGATTGCTATTCTGGTTCTGGCTGATTTCTGCATGTATTGGCTGCACCGCTGGTCGCACATCAATCGCCAGAACCCCGTGTTCAACTGGATCTGGAAGCTACACCGTACCCACCACACCGCCAAGTACGTTAATGTACTGCTCCATTTTCGCATCAATCTGTTTTGGGGGATGGTCACCCCAGTGACCTGGGTACATAGCCTGGCGTTCTATCTCGGGCTGCAGGAGCCGGCTATCGTCAGCATTTTGATCTTCTCGATTTGGGGTATTTTTACCCACAGCCACTTCCGTTGGGACGACACCCTGCGCCGCCACCAGTGGCTGGGTAAACCCTTCCGCGCGCTGGAACACATCATTGTTTCGCCCGGCATCCACCACACCCACCACGGCTACGGCCGCGATGGTAAACACTACCGTAATTTTGGCCTTGTGCTATCGGTATTTGACTGGCTTTTCGGCAGCCTGCACATTCCCGAGGGGCGGCCACAGAACTACGGCCTGGCGGAGCGCCGGCCCCATTGGGCGGAAGAGGTTTTCTACCCGGTCTACCAGGAGAAATTTAGCCGCTACCTGGCTACGGCTAAAGATAGTGCTTAGAGCCAACCTAACGGTGTGCCGAGCCACCAGATCTAGCCGCGACACACACCGTCAAACCACTAAGCAGAGCAGGTTAAAAAGGTAATACAGGAAATAGGTTAGCAATAGCTTACGGGCGTAAAACCCAACCACCATCGGCGTGCAGTACTTGGCCCGTAATCCAATCGCCGGCAGAAGAGCACAACAACAGCAACGGGCCGACTAATTCGTCTGGCGCACCGCGTACACGCATAGCAACACTCGCCTGCAAAAATTGGAAAAATGGGGAATCATCAGGCACCAGTTGCTTGCCGGCGTCGCTGGTGACATTGCCCGGGGCTATGGCATTGACATTGATTTTCTCGCGGCCTAACTGCCGTGCCAAGGTAGTGGTTAAACCCACCAATGCAAGCTTGCTAATGCCGTAAAGAGAGACTGCCGGGAAGGCACCGCCAGAGGTTTGGTTAACAATCTTGCCGCCACCACGTTTGCGCATCAGCGGGACTACCGCCTGTACACAGTTGAGAGCACCGGTCAGGTTTACTTCCAGGATACGGTTCCATTCTGTCAGACTCACATCCACCGCCTGCGCAGAAGTAAGCTCTGCCATCAATGCCGCGTTGTTGACGAGAATATCCACCCCACCAAACTCTGCTTCGGCCTTGGCGGCCATGGCGCGTACAGCATTTTGATCGGTAATATCCACCGCTACAGCAATGGCACTACCACCGGTGGCAGTAATCTCATCGCACACCGCCTGCGCCCCCTCTTGGTTAAGATCGGCTACTACCACTGCAGCGCCAGCTTCGGCTAAACCCAACGCATAGGCACGGCCAATGCTGTTACCCCGACCACCGGCGCCAGTCACTATGGCGACCTTATCGTGCAGTTGGAATTGTTCAATGGAAAAGGTCATGCTCGTCTCCTCACGCGCCGCAATGCGGGTGGCGTGTTGAATTAACGTGTTATTGGGGTTTATTGATCCAGTGCCCTATCAAGGAAATCCTGGGCAGTATTTTTCAGCACGGTAAAATCGCGGGAATGCATTAGCGCGTCCCCCAATAGGCGTACATCCTTTGCCAACAATTGAGCCCCATGAAGAAAATCGCTGGGCTGGTTCATACGGGCGCGCACGTCAAAAGCGAAACTACGGCCACTGCTAACTGCGACCAATTGTTTGAAGGCGGCGCTTTCAACACCCAATGCTTCGGCGGCGGCCAAGGCGTGATCGGCCAAAGCCAGGTTGGCGGCCATCAATGAATTGTTCACCAGCTTAGCCAACTGCCCGGCACCGACGCCACCCAGGTGGGCAATCAGGCCAGCAAAGGTCTCCAACACCGGCTTTACGGCGGCTACGGAGTCAGCATCGCCACCCAGCATGACCGTTAAGGTGCCATTGGCCGCACCACCACCGCCGCCACTGACCGGCGCATCCAACACAGCTATGTCCAAGTTCTTGGCCCGCTCGGCCAGGTCTCGACACAACTGAGGATGAACGGTGGAGTGAATAACGATGGTGCCGCCCGGCGCCATGCCCTGCAACAACTGCCGAACCACCTGTTCCACACCGGCGTCATCAACCACACACACGGCGCAGTAACTTACCTGCTCGGCCAACTCCACTATTGTTGACGCCCGAGTAGCAGAGCTGTCAGCAAACGGTGCCAAAGTCTCCGGCCGACGAGCCCAAAGTACCACTTCTAAGCCGGCGTCGATCATACGCTGAGCCATAGGCGCCCCTTGGCTGCCCAGGCCAATGAATCCGTATTTCACCTCCACCCCCTATCCGGCCGTAATGCCTTTATCGATGGTGACGCAGGCGCCGTGATAACCGCTGGCGGCATCTGAAGCAAGAAAAGCAATTAAGTTGGCGACATCGTCCACTTCCACCATACCGCGCAAAGGTTTAAAGCGCGCCATGAGGCCAGGATCCAAATCTTTGGGCATAGAGGCAAAACTGGAGACGATGTTGGTCATCATGCCACCCGGGGCGACGGTGTTAATGCGCAAAGGCTTGTGCATATACTCCATGGCCATGGCTTTGGTTAGGTTTACCAAACCGGCCTTGGTGGCGCAGTAACCTGCAGCGTATGCCTCCCCGATAAAAGCCGCGGATGAGGAGACGTTGACAATGGCACCAGCTTGCTCAAGTAAATGTGGAATCGCCGCCTGGGAGAGAAAGAATGGAGCACTGAGGTTAACCGCCAGCGTCTTTTGCCACTGCTCTTCTGACATCGCCTCGGAGTGGTTAAAAAAGATCACTCCGGCAACATTACACAGAGCATCCAAGCGACCAAATGTCTCTATCGTTTCGGCAACCACTGCCATACAAGCGGATTTTGTTGATAAATCGACGCTGCAAGGCAAACATCTCACCTGCTCAGCCCGAACCAGTTCGGCGGTCTCCTCCAACCCGGCCGGATTGATATCGACTACACAGACATCGGCTCCCACCTTGGCCAAGGCCACGGCTGTCGCACGCCCCAAGCCACCGGCCGCGCCAGTTACCAGTGCGGCTTTACCGCTCATATCACTTGCTTGATTCATTCTCTTTCTCCAGCGCTGTACCATCCCAAAAGAGACCGGCCTTAATTTTTTTTGCCATATCCATCACCACCCCTTGTACAAAGGAAGCACGGGGCCAACCGCTATGTATGGCGTACTGCAACACAAATTCATTCATCTCCTCATAGCTGGCATTGCCGCTTGCCATGGCGCCGTAGACATGGGTGCGGATGGGCACATCGGCGGAGGAATCAGCCACCCCAACCAGGGTTACCCAGCGCCGTGCGCGCTGATCCAGCCCCGGCCGACACCAAGCTTCGCCAAACACAAAATTGAGAATGCCACCTTCAAAATAGGGGCTAACCGGTGGCGGGCCGCCAAAGGTCATCACATTGTTAAATTCAGCGGCGCCCTCAGCCAGACGCTGTTGGGGATTCCAGTTACCGTCCCGCAGGGGTTTAAACTCTTCCGCCGGTAGCCCCAGCTCTGCGGCCACCCGGGTGATGGCTTCATCCAAAGCGGCACCCTTCGACCACCCCCCATAAATCGCCAAGTGCAAAGCCGCCTCGCGCAACTCAACTAAACTCAGCTGCTCCTGCGCAAGGGCGCCACGCATATAACCGTCAAGTTGTTCAGCACTGGCGCCGTTTGCCGCCGCACTGCTGGCGGCAATGAGATAACGTGCACGCAGATCTAGCCCCGGCCGGGTCCAAACCTCGGCAAAGATGTAATCGCTCCAGGAGGATTCAAACAGAGTGGTGGCCGCTTTGGGAGCTTGGCCTAACAGCTTCTCCTGTTGTCGCAGGCCCCGCTGCTGGCGTTCTTGAGCGTTGTGTAAGGTCATGGTTTAACTCCGTTTACGCTAGGTTCATCCACACGCTTTTCACCTGCAAGAATTCCAGCAGACCTTGCTCCCCGCCCAGGCGGCCGTAGCCGCTCTGTTTGTAACCCCCAAAAGGAGCATAGGGCTGCATGCCGCCTCCCGCGGTGTTGACCTGTACAGTGCCGGCCTGCATCTGGGCCGCCACCGTGTGGGCGCGACGCAGATTCTGGCTATGAATGTAGGCACCAAGGCCATAGTCCGTGCCATTGGCAATAGCAATGGCCTCGTCTTCGTCGTCAAATGGGGTGATAGCCAGTACCGGTCCAAACACCTCGTGTTGGGACAATGCACTGTTTGGATCAACATCGGCAAACAGGGTGAGCGGCATATAGAAACCATCAGCGAAATCGCCACCGGCGCGCTCCCCACCACACACCAGACGTGCTCCTTCAGCTTGAGCGCGGGCAACAATTCCCTCGATTCGCGCCAAAGATTGAGCGCTGATCAGCGGGCCCATGACAGTGGTAGGGAGCAAAGGATCGCCCAGAGAAATATGCCCGGCCATCACCTGGGCCATGGCAATAAATTGATCGTAGATACTTCTTTGCACCAACACCCGAGTGCCGTTTACACAGCCCTGGCCACTGACACTGACCGCACCACTGAGTCCAAGCTTAGCGGCTTCCTGTAGGTTGGCGTCGTCAAATACCAACACCGCCGATTTACCGCCTAGCTCCAAACCACACGGCTTTAATGTTTGGGCTGCTGTTTGCAGCACGCGCTTGGCAGTGTTACCACTGCCCACAAACTGCACCTTATCGACCCCGGAACTGGCCACGATAGCCTCACCGACATCGGCCCCGCCGCAGACCATATTGACCACCCCAGGCGGGAAGCCCACTTCGGCAAACAGTTGCGCCAAGCGCATAACCGAGAAGGGGGCCAGCTCAGGGGCTTTAATAACCACACAATTACCGGCGGCCAGGGCCGGGGCCAATACCATTGCCGCAGCAAACAGGGGGCCGTTCCAGGGAATGATCGCGCCCACCACACCATAGGGTTCGTAATTGACGTAACTGTGTGCCGGGCCATTCCAAGCATCCAGGGTTTCACCACGAATTTTATCGGCCCAGCCGGCGTAGTAGCGGAAACGCTGGGCCATTACTCCCGGCGTGTAAGCCGCCATCATGGCGGGGTAGCCGTTGCCCAGGGTATCCAGAGCCGCCAGCTCAGCGGCAGTGGCCTCAATGGCATCCGCCAGCTTTAACAATAGGTCGCGTCGAATCTCACTGGAACCGGCGCGCCATCCGGGGAGAGCAGCGCGCGCAGCGGCTACAGCGGCTTCCACGTCAGCCACCCCTGCCAATTGCAACTCGGTGGTGACCTTGCCATTGGCGGGGTAGATATGCGCCCAACCAGAGCCACCACCGCGCTCTAATCGAGTATCGCCAACAATGGCGGTGTAACGGGGAATAATTGAGGTATCCGGCAGGTTGAAGCCCATCTACGAGATCTCCAGGGTGACGCCCGGCTCCCGAAATTGCACTGACAGGAACCATTGCGTTGTTATGAATTTATACACAATGCGAGTTGACGAATAATAATGTGCATATAATTAACCTGTAAAGTCATTTTATTAATATTATTTCGCCATAAAAACAAATTAATATGCATATATTTAATTGGTCATCGCAACTTATGCCACAGCCAGGTTGCTGCTAAACTGGCCACGGCAATGGGCAATAAGTGGAAATAGGTATTTGTGAAACAGGGCAAACAGACCAAACGCATCTTGGTACGCGACTCAGCCGAGGCCTTGCGCCGACTGATATTGGCAGCGGAACCAGATACCTACTTGGGCTCACTAAACGAGGTCGCTGAACGCTTGGGTGTGGGTATTGTGACTGTGCAACAGGCGGCACGAATTCTTGAGCACGAGGGGCTTTTAGCGGTAAAACGTGGTCCTGGTGGCGGCTACTATGGCGCCCGTCCAGATGACTCCGCACTGGAGCGGGCCTTCGCCACCTATCTCAGATTGCACGAAATCAGTCACCGGGATGTCTTCGAGCTGACGGTGCTACTGGACTGTGAAATTATCAAAGCAGCAGCCACAGAAGCTGGTGCACCACATCAAGCAACCATGGACGAACTGCTCGATCAGCTACAGAGATGCAGCAGTGCCGATGATGTCATTCAGTTTGAATTGGACTTTAGAAACAGTCTGTTGCAAGCAGTAAAGCGGCCGCTGTTAGAGCTACTCTCCCGAATTGCCATGCAGCTCTACCAGAGCGACGCCGATCCAAACCAATTTGTTAATCAAATCAATCTGGATACCTGGCGCCAAGGTCGCCGGCGGATATTACAGGCCGTTATTCAACAGGATACCGAGCTCGCCTATTTTGAGGCTCAGCGGTTCCAGACACTGATTCAGTCATGGATTAATCGCACACCATAACGTTGCATCCATTCACTTTAAACCGTCATCTCAGTAGTCGTCATTTTTCCCAACCCACGTTGCGAATGCCGATACCGAGAAGTAACGCTTTTCTAAAAGCATTGCAATGATTGTTCGAAAGGAAGGCATTTCTGATCTGTTGCGAACACCACAGCTCACACTATGAGTAAAGCCGATTAAATTAAGAGTGCGAACGCAGAACTTAAGCGGGCGGCATTTAGGAAATACCCACTTTAAGGGCAAACTACATTTAGATATTGAAGCGGAAGATTGCCAAGAGGAGGTCGTGTCAGCAATCTCGCCATTAAAGCTGATAGCGGAAGAACGTGTTAAATCGCAACCATGGTCTTATTAACCATGGTTGCGCCACCCCCAATCGAGCTATTCGGGAGTATCCTTGCCGCGGCTTTTTGAACTCTCCACACACCGAAGTTATGGCCTGCGGGACGATCAAACGCTCTTCATCGCCGCCATCACCTCCGCCAACCGTTTTACCGCATTTTCCGATTCCGATGGATCCAGGCTCGCCACTGGATTGCCAAAATCCCCCTCACCCGCCGACTGCACCAAAATGCCGTCGCGCCGTGGATACGCGGAAACTTTTTTATCCCAGTAACGAATGCCATAACCCAATTCCGGCTGAGGAATTAATTTACAGGTCTGGCCGCGCACCGGTGTAATGGTGTCGTCATTTAAGAGGTCTTTGGCACCATAGCCGGTACAGTTGATGATGGTCTTTTCATCAAACTTGGCAAAGTCATCGGCCGACTGCAGCTCCGCGGTGATAATTTCGCCCCCGTTTTGGGTAAAGGTCTCGATCAACAGGCGGGAGTAGGCGCTGATGTTGAACATCAACAGCGGACTGCGGCGCACAAACGGCACCGGGAAGGGATTCTGCTTGGAGGGAATATCCACCGCTTGAGGCGTGAGATCGGCAATCAGCTCTTTGGAAAAGTGGGGATATTCCGGCTCGCCATCGGCACCATGATGCCCCACTGCATCGAAGGGATCATCCGACAAGTTGTAAATTTGCGTCCACTCCACCGGCAAACCAGGCAAGCCCAACAAGCTTTGAAATCTACGGAAGGAGGTACGCGCCATACGCTCCCAGGTTTCAGCAAAAGGGGCGGCATTGGCTTGGGTGACAATGCGCGAATCCGGCGACCAGATACCGGTGGCAAAGGAAGAACGCACGTAGGGTGGGCGCTCCTTAGCGTAGATTTTTACGTCCATGCCGGCGCGTTGCGCGGCAATGGCCGCGGTTAAACCGATGGCACCACAGCCGACAACAGCGATCTGCTTTTCACCGGTAGCGGCAGCCATCTGCTGGGCAAGCTCGGCCGAGCCCCAGGAGAGCGACCAGCCGCTACCACCGTGGCCGTAATTATGCACCACCGACTTGCTGCCCAGTTTTTCCAGCTCCAAACGCGGACCCAATGCTCTAAAAGGGCGCGTACACACATTGGTGGCGATAATCCGATCGACCCGGGCATCGATAGCAGTCAGTGGCGGCACGCTGACCGACATGGGATTAACATAGCCCAGCGGGTCGGCCACAGCCGACTGCCGGCCATAGGGATTAGTGGCACTACAGCCCACGGTTAATGCGGTTAGCAGGCCCGCGGAACCCTGTAAAAAACGACGTCTATGCATTACCTCTCCTCATCGACCACTTTCAACTTGCGAGCCGACAATCTTGTGCGCGAAGATTACCGGCAGAAAAATCCTGGGCAATTAAGCAAAAGCGTGGCCAGTTTTAAATTAATGCAGACTTAAGTCGTAGTGGCTGTGGGGAATATTGACGGAGAAATATGCATGCGCACACTGGGTAATATTTTGTGGCACATTCCCTTTTTGGGTTTCGTGAATGCACTGCTGGTGCTGTTGTTAGGCCTGTTGTTAATTCTTACGGTGGTGGCCGCACCCATCGGTTTTGGCTTGGTGGAGTTCGGCAAATTTTTGCTGTGGCCGTTTGGTAACACCATGGTGAGCCAAAGGGAGTTGGATGACGATCTAAACCCGGTATGGCAGGCCTATTCGACGCTGATTATGATTCTCTATTTTCCCATTGGCCTGCTGCTCACAATTTTTGCCATCATTGAAGCGGTCGGCCTGATCTGCTCAATTATTGGTATTCCGGTGGCCCTGGTAATTATTAAATCGCTCAGCACCTACCTCAACCCGGTCAATAAAATCTGCGTCCCGGCAGAAGTAGCAGAGGAGCTGCAGTACCGTAAAGCGAGGGAGTATATCAACCGCCGCTAACCTTTCAGGCCTTGGCCAACAGTTAGAGCCGGCAACGAGTGACAATTGCTGGCGGCAATGGTGTCCGGCCCAGTCTGTTTACAAGCGGCCTGCAAATCAGCAATAAATTGATCAACCACACCATTCTTATTCCGGCCCGGCCACTGGGCCAACGCCGCCAGCAAGCGCTGCAGTCGAACATAATTGCGGCCGGTGAAGACATCGCTAGCTTTTGGCAGCTCGGCCAGCAACCCCGCCAATGCTCCATTAATCTGGGCTACCTCCTCGGGCTCTAAATCGATGGCGTTGTTGATGTAATTCACTCCCCACTGAAAGCGCGTGGCCGGCCCCTGTGCTGTGGCATAGGCCTTTTGATACCACTCAACTGCCGCGTGCTTATTGCCCAACGCCACCTCAATACCGGCCAGTCCACTCATGAAATAGTAGGGCTCGGCGGATTTATCCAGCTCCGCTAACAGCAATGAGCGGGCAGCCTCATAGCGCTTGGCGGCCTTTAACAACTGGTAGGCTTTGTTGATCACCGCCTGGCGGGCACTGCCCCGGGTGTGTTGATCGGCGGCGTCGATATCGGCCAGTAATTCGGCCTCCACCGCCTCCGGCAGTGCCTCGGCCTCTGGGTGAATCATCCAGAAGAGATAGAGCTCGGAGTACCAGGTGGCCAGCTGCTCGGCGGTGACGATAGCGGGGTCGTGACGAAATGGCCGCAACGCCATCTGCCACAGATCAACCAGCCGCTCGCGTTCCGCACCCGGTTCGGTAACTAGCGTCACCAGCTCTTCCGACCAGTAGGAGAAGAGATCGAGATTGTTGCGCACCTCGCCCGTATCGGCCAGTAACCCACTCAGCTGCTGATAGGCCAACGCCCGCTCCTCAGCCGACAGTGATTGCTCCTCCATATAACGAAAGATCAATGCGGTGAGCTGCAGGCGATGGCCAGCCATAGTGTTACCGGCCTGCAGGGCACTGGCCGCCAGCTGCGCCAGCTCAGCACTGGTAATGTCATCCTGCAGGTGCAGATTCTCCTGCCACCAGGAGTAGTAAGCGATCTGGTTGTAGTCGGCGGCACGCAAGCGCTCGGGCTCTGACAGCGCCCAGACAATCAGCGACTCTATCGAACGCAGATTGGCCAGGCTGCTGCCCAACACCTCGGTGTAGCGCGCCAGATTGATACCGCCGGGAATACGGGTCACCTCTTCACCGGCCGGGTTAAAAACAATCATGGTCGGGTAGCCGCGCACCCCAAAGCGCTCCCCCCAGGTTTGCGCCGATTCGGTGTCGCCATCCAGGTAGACAGGCACAAACAGTTTACTGAGGGCAATAAATTCCGGGCTGATGAACACCGTCTGTTTGATCTCTTCACAGGGCGGGCACCAGACCGCACCCCAGTAGAGAAAGAGTGGTTTGTTGGCGGCCTTGGCCTCGGCAAAGGCCGCCTTGGTACTGCCTGGGTACCAGGCAATGGCCTGCGTGCTGCTGGGATGCTCCTGGCCCGCCATGCTCTCTGCCTGGGTAGCCGCAGCTACTCCGCCCGCCAGCCAACAGCACAGGACAAACACAATAACCGCCACCCGGGCGCAGCGCCCCTTTTGGCAGCCTGCCTGGGGAGAAAGAAGCCGGGCCACGAATGGCGGAGAGAGTGAAGGTGAAACGGTATCAATCAATGGCATAGCTCGAGCCAGAATTTGTGGGCAGAAAAATTAGGTGGCAGGCGTCAGTGCGGGCAAGCCACGCCGACGTCTGGGCCGGGAGTTAACCCATGGGGTACATAATCTCCTGGCTGACGGCATCGATCTTGGCCAGGGTCTCAGCGCTTAGCGTTACCTCGGCGGCGGCGAGAATAGCGTCCATCTGGTCAACATGGGTGGCACCGACAATGGTCGAGGCCACAAAGTCGTGCTGCTTGCTCCAGGCCACGGCCAGGGTCACCGGCGACAGCTCGATCTCTTCGGCAATGGCCATAAAACGGGCCGTGGACGCCAGGGATTTCTCATTCACAAAGCGCTGCGCCATGGCCTGCTGCCGGGGGCCGTTGCTCAGGTACTCGAAAAACCGCCCCTTGCCTTCGCTAACGTTGTTGTACTTACCACTCAACACACCGCCGGCAATGGGGGAGTAGGGAATCAAACTCACCTGCTCCTGCCGGCACACCTGGGCCAGTGCGTCTTCAAAACGGCGGTTGTTGAGGCTGAAATTATTTTGGATGGTCTCGTAGCGCACCAGGCCGTGCAGCTCCGACTGCCCCAGGCTTTTGGTCAAGCCCCAGGCGGTCTCGTTGGAGCAGCCGACAATGCGCACCTTGCCATCGCGCACCAGGTCATCCAGGGCCCGTAGAGTCTCTTCATAGGGCATGACGCCGTCCGGCCAGTGGGTTTGGTAGAGGTCGATATAGTCGGTACGCAGCCGCGTTAAGCTGCCCTCAATGGCGCGCATGATATGGTGACGATCAAGGGCGGTTTTACCACCGCGCAGAGGTGGTTTAATCCAGGCGTGTCCCGGGCCGGCCACCTTGGAGGCGAGGATAATCGCATCGCGGTTTTTACCCTTCAGCCACTTACCGACGATCTCTTCGGTGCGGCCTATCCACTTGGCGGCCGGCGGTACCGGGTACATCTCGGCGGTGTCGTAAAAATCGATACCGGCGTCGAAGGCTTTGTCGAGTATCGCCTGTGAGGCTCGTTCGTCGGCCTGGCTGCCAAAGGTCATGGTGCCCATGCAGATGTCGGAAACGACGATGCCGCTGTTGCCGAGACGGCGCTGTTGCATAACTCCCCCATTCATTTCATCGATTGATTGTTGTCGGCCGGTGGTGGTCAGTTGAGCGCAAACAGCTCCAGCTGCGGTGCCTGTTCGGTGTCAGCGGCGTCGAAGCGGACACCAATGCCCAGCAGCCGCACCGGCTTGGTTTTACGCTGCAGGGCCTGTTGCATCAACTCGTTGTAGTCGCTCAGGCAGGCCTGGGTACCTACCCGCTCCAGCGTGGTGGCGGTGAAATCGGCGAACTTCACCTTTACAAAGGCTTTTGCTACCTGGTACTCCGCCGGCAAATGGGCCAACCGGCCGCTAAGCTCGGCAAATAGCGCCGGCAACTGCGCCAGGCAAGTGAGGCTGTTGGGCAGATCCTGGGCGTAGGTATGCTCCACACTCAACGACTTGCGCCGGCAGCTGGTTTTCACTTCGCGCTCATCAATACCCCGGGCCAGTTTATACAGGTTGTCGCCGAAAGAGCCAAACAGATTGGTCAGCTCCGCCACCGAGTAGGGTCGCAGATCGGCGCAGGTGTGGATGCCCAGGCTCTCGAGTTTGGCGGCGGTCACCTTGCCAACACCGTGAATTTTGGCCACCGGCAGCTGCAGCACAAACGCCTCCACCTGCGCCGGCGGAACCACAAACAGGCCATCCGGTTTGCGCCAATCGCTGGCGATTTTGGCCAGGAACTTGGAGTTGGAGACCCCCGCCGAAACGGTAATATCCAGCTCCTTACGCACGCGGGCGCGGATCTCTTCGGCGATTTTGGTGGCACTGCCGTGGTTGTGGCTGACCGCGGTAACGTCGAGATAGGCTTCATCCAGGGAGAGGGGTTCGACCAGGTCGGTGTAGCTGTTAAAGATAGAGCGCATCACCTGAGAGGCCTCTTTGTACTTGGCCATATTACCCGGCACGATAATCAATTCTGGGCACAACTTGCGCGCCTGGGCCGAAGGCATGGCGGAACGCACACCAAAACGCCGCGCATCGTAGTTGCAGGTAGAGATGACTCCGCGGCGGTCGGCGCTGCCACCCACCGCCAACGGCCGATTGCGCAGATGGGGGTTATCACGCATCTCAATAGCCGCGAAAAAGCAGTCGGCATCACAGTGAATAATCTTGCGACTCATGCCGCCCCCAAAGAACTGATTAAATGTACAGTATTATAAGCCACCAACTCTGACTCGCAAGCGGCTAATAAAGCTCACCACCTGGCAATGCGCCCCACCCCGCCCGAAGATCGGCACAATCCCAGACCACCCTGGTCAAAGCAGCACCTTTTTAACGGAAAAGCATCGCCAATGTGGTAGAGTCGCCCGATTTTACCGACCGTCATAATAATCAACGCCCAGCCAGGCCCCAGCGCCACGCTAAGGATATGACCATGACCCGATTTCAGGCCAATAGGCTATTTGCACTGCCCAAGCTTGTCACCGCCCTCACCAGCCTACTGCTGGGCCTGCTCGCCAGCCAGAGCGTTCTGGCGCTGGATGAGGCCACCATCAAAAAGTTTATCGCCTGCGGCCCCGCCATCCAGGTACTGGACGAGCAGCTGAGCGATCACGACTGGAACAGCCTAATGCCGGAGGAGTCCACCGAACCGGCCTATATCATTGAGCAGTTTTCCCACGCCAACTACAAACCATTCACCCTGGGTCTGCAGGCCCTGGCCGAGCGCTTTCCCGGTGAATACAGCCGCTTTGAAAAGGTGGTCTCTGGCGAGGGTTACCCCTCCGCCGTCGCCTGGGGTAGCGATGCCGATGCCATTATGCACGTGCTGATGGCTGAATCGATTCTGCAGCAGCAGCCGGAATTTGAGGCCTCCAAGGCGATTATCGCCACCCTGCCACCGGATACGCTCCCGGAATCGGCCAAGCAGCAGATGCAGATGATGGAGGTGATGATCACCGCCGCCAAGAAGGTACCGGCTGCGGATATTGAGCTGATTCGCCAATACAAACCACAGCTGTCGGCCTTTTTCGATAAAGAGGGGGCAGATTCCGCTGACGAGACAGACGCCGCGGAGTAACACCAACGTTAAAGCCTGCCGAGTAAGCGCAGGCTGAGCCCACTAGCCAAACACAATGTCCCGTATTGAAACCGTAAAGCTAGCGTCAGTTGCAACGCAGGTGGCAGACAGTAAAGATCCGGTCGCACAACGGCTCTCCTGGCAACCGTTGCGACCGGGTGGTGCCAATTTCAAAACCCGCCAATTAATCTCTGAACTCGACACCATCACCCTTAAGCCCAGTCTGCTCGCCCGGTTTTTGGCCTGGTGTTTTCTACTGCCGGGGCTATTTGTTCTACTCGCCATCGCGCCGGAACTGATCATTAAAGGCCAGTGGTTTAAGGGGCTGTTTCTGCTGCTGTGGGGCCTGCTCTTTGGCGCCGCCGGCGCCATTCAGCTCTTGCTGGCCAAGCGCTTCACCATTGATCGCGCCCGTGGCGTCTACTTTTTTGGTAAATGCTTTCAAGAGGAAGAGCAACTGCCACGCTCTCGTCAGGGCCGGTTAAACGAGATCTACGCCGTGCAGATTATTCGTGAGCGCGTGCGGGCCCGCTCCCGCAAGTACGGCCCGCACAGCTTTTGGAGTTATGAACTCAACTTGGTATTCGCCGATGGCGAACGGGTGAATATTCTTGACCACGGCAAGGAGCCAGCGGTTGATGCCGCCGCCCGGGCCATCGCCAACGCCCTGGCCATTCCCGCCTGGAAGGCAGGCTACCAGGACACTGAACGATAGCCGCCTCTAGGCCGCATGCTCAATTAACTGCGCCCCGGGTTGCGCCTCTTTGTTGATATCGCAACCCAGCAACATGGCGCCAACCTTGGCAGAGCTGCCATCGTAAAAGCCGCCCTCCACCACCAGCCGTTCCGCTTTTGGATTGCGGAAGGTGCCACCCAACCAATCAATAAAGGCTAAGTCGCAAAAATTGTAGTGGTGCACACCGCGCTGATGATGAATGGCGTGCATCTCAGGGCGCTGAATGAGGTAACCCAACCACACCGGAGTGCGGATATTAGCGTGTTGGAAAATCGCTAAAAACGCGGTGATCAAAATTACATTGGTCGCCGCCGCCGGTGACAACCCCACCACCACGACCAACGCCAGACTGCCAAGCATAGTCCAACCAATCATGTCGGTGAGTGAGAACCAAAAGCTGCCGGCCACATCGACCCGCTCGGCACTGTGGTGCATCTGATGGAAGCCCAACCACAAGGCATCGCTCTTGTGCATGCTGCGGTGCCAGAGATAGACCCCAACTTCATAAACCAGCAATCCCACTAAGGTACCCGCCAGCGTCCCCAAGCCGGTCAAGTCAAACAGCTGAAAGGCCGACAGGTAGCCATCCCAAACCAGTGGCAGATAGGAGGAGAGCAAAAAATAGGTGGCGAAGGCGGCAATGCCTTTCAGATACCAGCCACGTACCGCCACAAAGCGCTGCCTGGGGAAAAGTCGCTCCCAGGCCATCAGGCCGAAATAGAGGGCAATAATTGTGAGTGAGAGAGGGTCTAACACCAGCTCTAATGGGGTAGGCATAACTTGCTCCTAGGTAATTTTGTTATTGAGTAGAAAGAGAAACCAACAATAAATACCGACTAGTTGGTATTTTTAAATTCTACGAGCGGGCTAAAAGGAAGTCAGTGGACCGAGAGTACGAAGATGAAAAGTTGAAAATAACTTTTTATTTTTCATACTGTTATGGAACATAGCCGGCGATAGTTCAAAAACAAAACACCCAGCAGTAAAACAAAACTGTACCTGGAGTACAGTGACATCCCGGCAAAAATGGCTTTCAATACCGACCAATCAGTATCTAGCTGAAAATAAACCGACTCAAAATAAAAACATAGGGAAGGCAGAGAGCGCCATGGGCAAGCGAGCTAGCAACACACAGGAGCGGATTTTAGCCACAGCCGAACAAATTATTCTGTGCAAGGGGTTTTCCGGCACCTCAATCGATGAAATTATCGATAAGGCTGCCATCACCAAAGGTGGATTTTTTTATCACTTTGAAGGCAAGGTAGATCTGGCCCGGCGATTGATACTTCGCTACCTGGAGCAGGATGCCAAGCTGTTTGGTGACTTGTTCGAGCAGGCGGATCAACTCTCTGAAGATCCATTGCAGCAGCTGTTGATCTTTTTAAAACTGTTTGCCAACGCCATTGAGCGTTTGGAAGAGACCCACCCCGGCTGCCTGGTGGCTGGCCTCACCTACGAGAACCAGCAGTTCGATGAGGAGATCCGCGAGTTGATTCGAGCCGGAGTGACCAGCTGGCGTGAACTCATCCTGCGGCGATTGGAAGCCGTAGCCAAACAGCGGCCAAGCAAACTAGCGGTCGAACTGACCGAGCTCGCCGATATGTTTACCACCTGCACGGAAGGCGGCCTGCTTTTGGCGAGAATTTTTAATGACAACCGCCACATCGTTACTCAGTTGTTAAATTACCGAACCCATCTACGATTGTTGTTCGAGTAAAGCGGAAAACATCAGAAAAATCATTAAACCTTGCAGCCTTGTTGTTTTGCGCGCCACTTGTTCAATCCTCGCAATCCGTTTAACCGCAGCCACCACTCCGCCCGCCAAGCGCATAATTAAATCTCTTTCGCAAATGGCATTTGTATTTCTAGCAGGCTCAGAGAATTAATCGGAATATTTCCTGGCAATGGTATTTGAGAGCCTTATAATCGACGCGCTACGCCAAACACCAACAATAACAAAGGACGACAGCAATGCCAGATGCGACAAAAGCTCTCAATTCTATCCCCTTTGGCACACTGATTGGTGGGCCGATGAACGCAGCGGTAGAGGCCCAAGCCAAAGCAGCCATGACCACCGTCGATTTTATTAACGCGGTTGGCTTTACCGACGGACAGGGCGGGAAACAGGAGGTGACCAACATCACCTTTACCGTTAAAAAGGGTGAAAGCACCACCGACATTAAAGTCCCGCTGCTCACCATTGTTCCCATCCCCTTTCTGCGTATTGATGATATGACCATCAACTTCAAGGCTAATATCACGCAATCGGAAGAGTCTGAGGATAAATCCTCAGCCACGCAAAACTGGGGGGTCAATGCCAAAGCCAGCGCTGGTTGGCTGTGGGGCAAGGCCAGCATGTCAGCCTCCTACTCCTCGAAAAAAGATTCCAGCTCCACGCGCGATTCCAAATACTCCGTTGAACATACCGTCGATGTTACCGTGCATGCGGTGCAGGACGATGTACCCGGTGGCCTTGCCCGCATCTTAAACATCCTCACCAAAACCATTGAGGAGCCCACGCCGGGAAAGGAGACAACACCCCCGAATTGAATAGCCCTGACGCCAGCGGCCAAAGCGCCACAAGTAGCCGCAAGCGCAAGTCGGGCCGACAGGAAAAGCCAGAAGAGACAGAATCGCCAGCAGAGCCAACGCAATAGCAGCCACTTACCCAATGCAGCAGGCAGTGCATTGCGTAGCCACTGGCGCTGGCAACCAAGCCAGGTACTGTTGAAAGTGGTGAATAAAATTCGGCGCCTGGTCAACTTTTCGGCGGGTGAAACCCCAACCCTATAAATTAACCTCACACAGCAGCTGCTGGAGCCAACCGCTTTGGCAGCTGCCAAACTAAAAATTTTTTGGCGTTGTTTATGGCCGATTTACAACAGATATTAAGTGCGTTAATTCGCGACATCAGCAAGGCTCGCTTCTCTTCCGATCTCTACTCCCGCTCCATCGCCCGCTATTACGAAAACGACTACCTGCTGCGGCGCTTCCCGATTCCCCGCACTGAAATTGAAGAGATTGAGATCGACCTGAAATTTGCCATCTCCGACATTAGCGATAATTCGGTTAATGGCGAGGGTAAAGAGGCTAACCTGGCCTTTGTGTTGGAGCGCACCACCGAACGGCTGGTGTCGGTCTTTCTGGAGATTGCCGAAGAGTTCTCGTTTAAAACGGAAAACGCAGAGCTGATGCAGCAGATCCACGCGGTATTAGCCAAGGGTTTTCGTTCCGCCGAAGTCCGCATTGAGATGCGCCAGAACGTATTGCGCATGTTTATTGAGTCCTATTCACGCTTGATTACTATCGATGGCGAATTCGATATCGAGGCGGCGCAGTCCAAAGTGATGCGGCCCATGCTGTTTGCGCTCTACAACCATCGCAAACCCGAGGCGGAATTGGCGACCAATACATTCTTCGAACTGATGAAGCCGATCTGTGACTACGTGCAAACCCAAAAGCAATTTACCGATATTATCAAATCGCTGGAGGCGCCGATTGAAACCATCTGGGACAGCTCCAACGATGTGCGCCTGGGCGTTTCCGTGGGTGAGCATCTACACAGCTTAAAAGATTCCGCGATCTGCTCCGTTAAAGTTCGGGCCACCGTACGCAACCACCTCTGGTCTGAAGTAAAACGCGGCGAGCGCGACATACAACGGGTACTCACTTCGGAATAACCGGCTTTAGGAATAGATATTTCTGAACGCCCTATTGGAGAGAAAGCACCATGGCAGACGATGAGAACAGTAACGATACCAGCCCGGCTGGCAACAGCGGCACTGCCCCCAAACGCTACGATGGTGGCGCACTCTCCCTGGCCCAGTTGATCGGTGCACCCATTCACGCCTTGATCGACGCCGAAGCCCAGGCGGCACTCACCACCGCCAATTTTATCCGCAATATGGGCTTCGAGGGCGGCGATCACCCCGGCGACCTCGGCCCCATGCGCATGGCCAGCTTCCGCCATAACCGCACGAACAATAACGGCGAACAGAGTACTATCCAGGTCGATCTCCCCTTTTTATCGCTGCTACCCATTCCCGCTCTACAAATTAAAGACGCCGAACTGGAGTACACAGTAAAGGTCCTGCGCACCGAAACCGACAACAGCTTCAGTAAAGAATCATTGCAGCAACAGGCTCTGCAACCATCACCGCTAATAGAGCAACCCGCCATTATGCGGGCGAGCCTCGCCCCGGAGTCCTCTGCCAGTAAACGGGGTCGTTCCCTGGATATGCTGGTTAAAATGAAAGTTACCGTTCAGCAGTCAGACATCCCCGCTGGCCTCGGCCGGCTGTTAAATTACATGTCTGACAACATTCAACATAAAGATATTACCGAGATCGAAGACGCCGAACTGCTGAATCCCTCCGCTGGGGCAGACCCATCGAACACGGGTGAATAGGCGCATCACTGACACCGCAATCAAACCGCTAATTTTTGACCCTGTTTAAAATCGTCGGATTACAAACGGCCTAACCAACAGTGAATTGCTATGAGCAATATTGACAACAGCCAGGGCATACTCCCCTGCCCCTTCTGCCAAGCGCGGGTGGCCATCCCCTTGGCCGATATTCTCGCGGGCAGGCCATCGCTCTGTAACAGCTGTGGTGCAGAATTCTCCGTCAACCACAGTGAATCCAGCGATGGGCTCAGCAAACTGCGGCAATGGTATCAAACGGTGCAGCGCCAGGTGGCGAATGTAGAGCAGCAGGGTGGAGAAATTAATAGTCCCAGCAAGCCAACCCCAGAACAATCCCTCGACCACCACCCCTATCAGAAGCGCCAGCGCAGGCCGCGCCGCGATTAACCCTCTATTTTCTGCTGACCATGGTTGTGGGCAACACCTTTTCTTCAGCCGATGTTCATCTGCGGCCCTGGTTTACACTCATCGCCGGTGAGCTTGCCGAATTTATTGAACAGAAACTCAAACAGCCGAACCACTACCAAGTTGAAGCCAAGCTACAGTTGCTAAAGGATTTCCCTCGTCTCGGTAAAAAGCCAGAAGTGCAGGCTCAGTTGTGTCGTTGCTTAAGTGAATGTAGTGGTGAGGATTTTCTGCAAAGATTAATAGAACAATTAACAACCGCTGCCTACTTCAATAGCCGTTATCGCCTGCCGCCCCCCAAAGCCGGCGGCCCCCTGATAACCAGCAACCGCAAACGTGGCCAGGCGCTGCTGCAGTTTATCGCATCCCAAACGGCCACAATTCACCAGGCAGTTACCGCTATCGCCATTGCCTACACGGTTATCCGATCGCTCCCCAATAGCGGAATTAATGTCGAGCAGTTTAAACAACAGCTTCAGCAGCACATTGAGGCCACCACTGATGTAACGGTAACGGCCATAGAGCTGGAGCTAGCAGAGCTTCCCACAGCCGGTGAGCAGTGGTTAAGTAAGCAGGCCAAACAGCAAGTACCGGCAGCAATTAAGCAAGTGAAAGCACTCAAAGCACCCTTGGTCTGTATGATCAGCGACTGGTTACAACCTATTGCCACCCATAACCTGGCAATTGTGCAGCAGATAACCGTGGCAAATGAGCAAGTGGAGGCGATATCTGGCTATCACACGGCCATGCAGCAGTCAGCCAACTGGCTTTCCGAACAGTGGCAACCTTGGCGGCTGCGACGTCAGGATGATCAAGCGCCATTGAGTTACAGCGTTTGCCTGTTACCCGAGCTCGACCAGCCCCCCCTATTTGGCCTACGCCGACTCACGCAACATCTTTGGCCATACCAAATGATTTGGCGGTTACGAAGAGCACTTTTCAGAAAAAAACGATAAACAGCGGCAGTTGTTTTGCCTTTTAAAAGATCAGTGTCTGACCAACAAACAGCTGGATTGAGTTCCCGAGAAAGCCGGGATAGGAAACATAACATGGAGGATTAGAACGTTGCCCGGTAAGCAGCCTCCACAGCATACCCAAACCATTTCAATTTATTTCATTTTTTGTCACCATCGTATACGGCCTTACCTGCAAGTGAGCACCCTATGAATCACTCAAACATCTTTGACTCTATTCCTGAAAATTTGAAGGATGAAAAATTCGAAGAGATTGTCAACTCCCCAACTGTTCGTATTGAACGAATCTTATCAAAGGGGCATAGATCACCCGCTGCCGGATGGTATGACCAAGATGAGAACGAGTGGGTTATGGTAATTTCCGGCCACGCAACAATTGAATTCGAGGATGGCAATTTTGTAAAACTGAGCAGAGGCGACCACTTGAACATTCCGGCTCACCGTAAGCATAAGGTCAGCTGGACGGACCCAAGCCAGATTACCCTCTGGCTGGTGGTGTTTTATGGCTAGGCCTCAAAAGCCAGGAGCTCATAGAGAGAAACCTCCAAGCAAAGCAACGTAATTCATTTAACGAGAGAAATAATCCACGACAATTTATCGCTTTTTGTTCAACTCTCTAGAGATGACTAATCACTTAGGCAACCTTGGTCGACTGATTTTGATTGCCAGTCTGGCCCTCACCAACCATCAGGCCTCCACTATGGGAATACTCACTAACAGAGTCTGCCTGTTTACCGGCTTTGAAGCGCAACTTACTTACCAGGGCAAGCCTGCCGCCGGGGCGGAGGTTATGATTCGTAATGAATATAAGGGCAAAACCACGGAACTCCGGATCTTAAGTGACAATGAAGGCAAGTTTCGTTTCGAATCCATCTACGGTGAAGAAAACAAGTTAACCCTGTCTGAGTTTATCTCCCAATCAACGAATTTTTGTTATCTACCACGGCGAAGAGATTCCCAACTGAGTGGGAGGAAAGTTACGAGGAGAAGAGTTCTTTGAATTCGGTGGAACGCCATCCCTGGTTAGCAGCGAACTAACCGATGAGCGACGCGAGGTAGACCTATCCGTCGGCTTTATTGGTACTAATTGCCATTGGCAGATCAAACACGGGAATTGATTTAGCGACAGTCCCGCTTGCGCCAAGACCGACCAACCGCAGAGTGGAGTAATAATTGCTTAGCAACATTACGCGTCAGCCGATAAATTTTTAGGCCGTACGCCGTTAGATGCTCTTCACTTTGCAGGTTTGTTACCCCATGTCCGAAACCGAACACCCTTCCCTCCCCGCGATCGAATTTAAATTTTTGATTCTGCTGTCTGTTTTTATCAGTTGTATGAGCTTTATCAATGTGGTCAGTGCCAAGCTCTGGAGCTTTGCCGGGCTGACCATCTCCGGTGGCATTATGGCTTACTGGCTCACCTTCCCCATTACCGATGTGGTGGGCGAGATCTTTGGCCGCAAGCGGGCCTTCTTTGTGGTGTGGATGGGGCTGCTGGCCAATGTGATTGTTTTAAGCCTGTCGCAGATCGCCATTCAACTGCCACCGGCAGCCATCTACCAGGACCAGGAGTCACTGGCCAAGGTGTTGGGGGCGGTGCCGGTGATCGTTTTAGCCTCGCTGTTGGCCTATTTGGTGGCGCAGATGCACGATGTCTGGGCATTTGATTTCTGGCGCAGGCGCACCGGCGGCAAACACCTGTGGCTGCGCAACAACCTGAGTACCATCGTCTCGCAACTGCTCGACAGCCTGGTGTTTAACGGTATCGCTTTTTATCTGTTTGCCGCCGAGCGTATGCCGCTCTCAGCCTTTGTGGCAATGACGTTGGGCTACTGGCTCTTTAAGTTGGTGATTGCCTTAATCGACACGCCCGTGGTTTACCTGCTGGTAGCCTGGTTGCAACCGAAAAAGGCCCAGGCAGCTGGCTAAAGCAGTGGGTGGTGCTAACCGCCCACCAGCTCCGCACGCAGGTCCGCGAGGAAGGGGATATTCAGGTACTGATCCGGCTGCAGCGCACTCCAATCCATCGGCCCGGGTGTGGCGTAGTGGGTGTGCGTGGCCAGTAAGCGCTCGGGAGTGGCGATGTAATCCAACGGGGTATCGTGCTCCTGCATCACCACCAACTCGTTATCGACCACCTGAATATCGTGCACCGTGGTGGCAATGGGCGTGCTGTCGGACACTACCCCATAGTGGCGGAACAGGCCCAACTCCAGGTCGGCAAAGCCGGCGCCTTTGCCAGTACGGCCCCCGGCGGGGGTGACGGCAACACAACCCACCACACAGAAATCCAGCGGTTCGATCTCGGCAAAGCTCACCCGCTTGCCGTGTTTAATAAAGCCGTCGGCGTACATCACCTCGGTGAAGGGGATGTTGGCCGCCTGCAGTGCCTCTGGGTCGAGCAGCAGAAAGGGGAAGTCGCGCACCAGCTCCGGTACCGGGGTGTAGAGCCGCTTGCCCTGCTCCAGGGCCAGCAGACGCACCCAGGCCTGGGCGGCGTCGGGGTTGGTTTTTACCACCTTGGCGGCCTGCCACTCGGGCAACTCCGCCAGGCGGGCGGCGGCCACTTGGGCACCAACAAAATTGGGAATCGCCGACCAGGGCGAACCCACCGCCGCACCGGAGCTCTCCAGCTCGGACCAGACACTCTGGCGCAGTTCATCTTTTTTGGGGTGGCGCCCCTGCCAGCGCGCTTTGGGATTGCTCATCGGTCACCTCACTACAGAATTTGTCTGCCGGCTTAGTATGCAAACAGTGTGCAACGGCAGATGAGAAGATCAGACCAAGATTGGTGGTCAGCGGGACCAAATCTTGCGCGCTGAGCGATATTAAGGATTGCCAAAGCCGTAACCATCCACAGCGGCCGCCCTTGGCGTGTGATTTTACATCCGAGCGATAAGCCGCTATTTTGCCAAGCGCAGGGAAGCCAAACCAGCCGCCAGCTCACCATCACAGCACTTAGGCGACGCGCGAAAACCGGGCTTGATCGCCCTTTATTTTGGATTCACTGCACGAAGTAACCTGCCCCATGCCCGCGATTAAATTTCTCTTTCGGCCGCTCTGGCTGACCCTACTGCTTGCGACCCTCAGCGCTTGCGATAGCCCCAAACCGGCCACCGGCCCGGAAACCACGACTAACACCATCAGCACCACCATTACCGTCCACGAGGGCACCAATATCGCCGTGGCCCGCAATCCGGTAAATGGCGAGCTGGTGATTGCCCACCAGGGTGCCCTCTTCCTGCAGACTGCAGCGGGCGAGGTGCAGGCGCTCACTGAGTGGCCGGACGATGCCTGGGAGCCGGATATCAACAGCAGCGGCACAGCACTGGTGTACGAGGGCTACCGCTTTGGCAGCTTCGACCTCTGGCAGCTGCCCCTGGACGGCAGCGAACCGCCAACGCAACTGACCCAAAGCGAATTCGACGACCGCGAACCGCAATACAGCCCCGATGGCAACGCCGTGATCTTCTCTTCCGAACGGGGCGGCTCCTACGATATCTGGCAGCTGGCACTCTCCAGCGGCGAGCTGCAACAGCTCACCCACACCCAGGGTGAAAGCCACTCACCCAGTTGGTCGCCGAGCGGCGAGCAGTTTGCCTATATCACCGATGGCCGGCCCACCAGTAGCGTCTACCTGGCAGAGGCCGATGGCAGCGGCCAACGCGCACTCTGGCAGAGCGACGGCAAGCTCAGCGCCCTCAGTTGGAGCCCCGATGGCCAGCAGCTGGCCATCCGCACCCTCGACCGCGACGCCGATGGCAATGCCCTCTCGGCCCTGCGCCTGATCGATATCGCCACCGGTGACGAGCACAGCATCACCGCCGACGATGCCGATGTCTTTCCGTTTCGCGCCCAGTGGAGCGGCAACAACAGCCTGCTGTTTACCAGCGACGGACTGATCAAAAACTGGCAGGCGGGCAGCGAGACCACTATCCCCTTTGCCCTGCCGATTACCATCACCCACGCCGACTACCCGCGTAAGCAGCGGGATTTCGACCGCACCGACGCCCAGCCGGTGTTGGGTTACTCCTACCCGGCACTCTCGCCGGAGGGCGACCGCCTCGCCTTTGGCGCCCGCGGCGATCTCTGGTTGTGGCAGATCTCCAGCCAGACCCTCACCCAGCTCACCGATGATGCCGCCGCCGACCAGAGCCCAAGCTGGTCCGCCGATGGTAAGACACTCGCCTACGTCTCCGACAAAAACGGCCGCTACCAGGTGTGGCTCTACGACCTGGCAAGCGCACAGGCGGAGCCGATCGATATCGACCGCTCAATCGTGAGCTTTCCCGCCCTGTCGCCGGATGGGCGCCAGGTGGCCTTCTTTACCGATGTGCCCGGCGACCCGATTCTGCACGTAACCGGCCAGCTGACCGTCTACGACCGGGCCAGCAAAACCCTGACGCCGCTGATCACCCCCATGCCGCCCGACCCGCTCTCCTGGTCGGCGGATGGCAAGTACCTGATCACCACCAAGCTGGTGCCCTACAACAAGCGCTACCGGGAGGGGCTCTACGACCTGGCAATAATCGACGTGGCCGCCAACTCGTTGCAGTTGATTCGCCCCACCCCCCACCGCAGCCTGAAACACGCCAGCTACTCCGCCGGCGCCTCGGCCATCGCCTACAGTGAAGACGGCACACTGCACGCCCTGCCGGTGGACCAGGCGATGCAGCCCGTCGGTGAGGCGAAAACGGTGTTGGACGAGCTGGCCGACACCCCCAGCTGGTCCCAGGATGGGCGCTACATCGCCTACCAGGCCGGCGACAAAATAATGCGCTTGACCATCGCCAGCGGCGAGATAGAGGAGATCACACCATCGCTTACCTGGCAGCGGGCGGTGCCCAAGGAGAAATGGGTGCTGCGCGCCGGGCGGCTGTTTACCGGCACCGGCGAGAAGGTGTTAACCAACCAGGATATCGTCATCGCCGGCAACCGCATTGAGAGCATCGGCGCCAGCGACCCGGCCACGCAGCTGCCGGTGGTGGATGCCAGCGACAAAACCGTTATCCCCGGCCTGTTTGAATCCCACTCCCACATTGGCGATCACAATCTGAGTGAGGAGCAGGGCCGGGTGTGGCTCGCCTATGGCATTACCTCCGTGCGCGACCCGGGCTCCAACCCCTACCTGGCCAACGAGCGCAAAGAGGCCTGGGCCAGTGGCCGGCGTATTGGCCCACGCACCTTTATCACGGGCCACAACATCGATGGCAATCGCATCTACTACGCAGTGAGCGAGGGAATTGGCTCCGACGCTCACCTGGAGCGGGCGCTGGAGCGGTCGCGGCTGCTCAATGTCGATTTCATTAAAACGTATGTGCGCCTGCCCAACGACCAGCAGCGGCGGGTGATGGAGTTCGCCCACGCCATGGGTGTACCCACCACCTCCCATGAACTGCTGCCCGCCGCCAGCATGGGGGTCGATGGCATAGAGCACTTTACCGGTACCAGTCGGCGCGGTTACACCACCAAGATCAGCGAGCTTGGCCGCACCTATCAGGATGTGGAAGATATTCTGGTGGCGGCCAACATGGCCATAGTGCCGACCATGGTGGTGCCCGGCGTGGTGCTCACCTTCAGCGAACAGGACGACCTCTACGGCACCGACAGCTTCAACGCCTTCTACGGCCCGGCACAAAAGGCCAACTACCAGGCCTTTATGAGCTTCTTTGGCCCCGGTGCCGAGGGTTACGTCGATAACTACGGGCAGCTGCTTACCCACCTGGTGGCGCGCGGGGCACTGGTTGGCACCGGTACCGACTCCCCCTTCACCCCCTTTGGCACCGGCCTGCACGCCGAACTGCGCCTTTACCAACGGGCGGGGTTAAAGCCCTGGCAGATTCTCCAGGCCGCCACCCTGCAAAGTGCCCGTATCGCCCAAGTGGAGCAGGATTTAGGCTCCATTGAGGTGGGCAAGCTGGCCGATATGGTGGTGGTTGATGGCAATCCGCTGGCCGACGTCGCGGCGCTCAGCCAGATCAGCCTGACGGTCAAAAATGGCACCGCCTATCCAGTGGCAGGGCTCCGAGCGGCCAGCCTGGAGTAGCCTCTAGCCGCAAGAAAGCGGGCATAGATCACTGTCAGGAAACCAATTTTCTCTTTATGATGGCCGGCATCGTGGGCTATCAGCCAAGAGAATAACAATATGCTGCCATCCGATTTGAGTTCGTTTATTTGGGGACTGGTCAGTGGCATTGTGGTGGTTGTCTTCAGTAGTTTTTTCAGCGCCGCCGGTGGAGACCTCTGGCGCTGGGTCAAAGCCAAGGTGAGCCCCTCACCGCCACCACCACTGCAGGTGCGGGCCGACTTCAAACCCCGGGACCGCATCTTTGACGAGTGCGCCTGGGTCCATGGGCAGCGCACCACCCTGCGCGAACTGGAGGGTTACCGCTTCTATCTGCACCCCAAAACCCGGGCCCGCTGCTTTCGCGAACTCCAGTTCGAGGGGGAAGAGCCCTTTCAAGAGTGGTTGATGCTCAAACCCGATACCGACCCGCCACACTAGCCAGGCACAATAACGCCTGCAGCAATACACACACCTGGGTCCATGCCATTTCCCTTCTGCCGGCAAAACCGGCTAAGCTCTGCCCTTGCAAGCCGAACACCACCAAGACAAAACCGCGGCTCAGCCCCAGGCACAAGACAACAGACACTGCATGAAGCAAGTACCAGCCACCACCAACCCGTATGGATTAATCACCGACAGCCAATACCTGACCAGCCAAGCGGCCATTGAGGCTCTCTGGCAGCAGGCGGAGATGGGTGATTTCAACGCCTGCGATGGTGCCCAATTGCACTATCGCCGCTGGCCAAATCCCGTCAGTGACGATGCCATTGTCATTGTTACCGGTCGTGCGGAATCGGTGGTGAAGTACCGGGAGGTGATCTACAACTTCTATCAGCAGGGTTTTTCCATCTACAGCTACGACCACCGTGGCCAGGGTTTCTCCAAGCGGCTACACGATGACCCGCACCTGGGCCACGTCGAGCGCTTTGCCGACTATGTCGCCGACCTTAAACACTTTTACAAGGGGTTTGTCGCCCCACGGCAACACCGCCACACCTTTATGCTGGCCCACTCCATGGGCGGCGCGGTGGCCACCCTTTATCTGGAGCAATACCCCACGGATTTTACTGCCGCGGCACTCTCCGCCCCCCTGCACTGGCCGGATTTGGGCAGGTTCGGCACCTGGGGGGAAATTCTGGTGGAGTTGATCGACTTGGGCGCCCGCCTGCTGCGCCGGCCAGCCAACTACGCGTTAACCCAAAGCCCTTTTCAGCCACAGCGCTTTCGCGAGGGTGATCCCACCACCCTCACCCACAGCCGCGAACGTTTTGAAGAGACTCAACGGCTGTTTCAGGAGCATCGTCAAATTCAGCTGGGCGGGGTCAGCAACCGCTGGCTGGCGGAGACCTGCCGCGCCTGCCGGCGCCTGCGCCGCAACGCCCACCATATTGCTGTGCCGATATTAGTGCTGCAGGCAGAGGTCGATTGCGCGGTAACCGCCCAAGGTCAAAACCGCTTCTGCCAGGCGCTTACCAAAGCCGGCACTAACCTGTGCCACCACGGTAAACCGATGGTAATAGAGGGTGCCTACCATGAGCTGCTGATGGAGACCGACCGCTACCGACTGCCGGTTTTAAACGCGATTCTCGATTTTTTTAACGAGCAAAAAACCAATTGAGCAGCCAACAGCGCTTTTCCCTGCAACCAACACTCAACCGGAAGCCAACCCGGCTGGAATAGAAAACCCTATGTCTCTGCAAGCCACCTTCCAATCCATGCGCCCACCCTTTCTCGTGCTCACCCCCGCCTGCGTGTTGCTGGGTATCGCCAGCGCTGGGCTGAGTGAGCCAACCCTCTCAGCCCTACCCATCGTGCTGGCTCTGGTGGGTGCAGTGAGTGCTCACATCAGCGTTAACACCTTTAACGAATATTTCGATTTTAAGAGTGGCCTGGATGCCACCACCGAACGCACCCCCTTTAGCGGTGGCAGCGGCTCCCTGGTGCAGACACCCGCGGCGGCGAGTTGGGTATTGGCCTCGGCGGTGATAACCCTGCTGCTCACCGTTATGATCGGCCTCTATTTCCTGATCAGCGCGGGGCTGGCCATAGTGCCTATCGGCCTGCTTGGTCTGGTGATTATTATCACCTACACCAGTTGGCTCAACCGCAACCCCTGGCTGTGCCTGATTGCCCCCGGGCTAAGCTTTGGCCCATTAATGGTGGTCGGCACCCAGGTGGCGTTGACAGGTCACTTAGCCACCACCGCCCTCTGGCTTTCGCTGCCGCCTTTCTTTCTGGTGAATAACCTGCTGCTGATGAATCAGCTGCCCGATATCGACGCCGACCGCGCCGCCGGTCGCCACCACTTCCCCATCGCCTACGGCGTGGCCGCCAGCATCCGGCTGTTTGGCCTGCAGCTGCTGGCCGCCGGTATTGCCGTTGTGCTGCTACCCACTGCGGTTGGGTTGAGTTACTGGAGCCTGCTGGGGCTGCTGCCCTGGCTGGCGGGTGTGGCCAGCTTTATGGGGGCGCGCCAATTTGGTGGGCAGATTGAGCAGTTACTGCCCGCCATGGGCATGAATGTGGCGGCGGCTGTGGTGACACCAGCGGTAATCGCCCTGGCACTACTGCTCAGCTAGCGCTCTTTCACCCTCGCTGAAGCGTCGGGCCTACTCCAGCAACCGCTGACACCTGTAACTGACCACTTACTCTTGCAACTGGCCACTCACTCTTGCAACTGAAAGGTGCCGCGGAAATAGAGCTCCAGGCGCAGGGTGATCGCCCACTGGGGGTTGTAGTCGCTATCTTCGGGGAAGTGGAGTTCGGGCACGATATCGCCAAACAGATAGTTGTCGTTCAGGTTGCGGCGAAACAGTATCTGGGCATAGCTGTCGACCAGCAGTGGACTGCCGGCCCCCTCACCCAACATCACCCAGGCGTAACGAATGGCATTGCGCTCCCCCAATAACTGGTTGATCTCAAAGCGCTGGGCAAACTCCAGGGTATCCTCCACCTCCCGCCACTGCAGCTGAGTAACCGAACGCAGGTTGCGATTGCTGGAGAGCGGCCGGCTCAAATCCCAGCGGCTGCGCGCCGAGTAACCATCGCTGTTAAACCAGGAGAGGCGGTGGTCCGCCTGCAGGCTCCAGGGGCTGTCGCTGATGCGCCACAACCGGCTGCCGTTCAAGCGCACGTATGGGTCCAGGGGAATATTGAGCCGCACACCGGCGTTGATGCGATAGCGCCAGGTACGGCCGGGCTTGGTCTCTTTCTCCAGACCAATCACCGTGGAGTCGTTATCCTGCAGGTCGCGATTACCGGTGCGGGCCCCCTCCTCTTCAATGGGGGTTTGCGTCTCTTCCGGTGTGTTTTCAAAAACGATCTTCAGCCGTTTGCGGGTGGTGGGCAGATCCAGCTTAAAGCGCAGGCCGAGGTTGCTGTCGAAGGGTTCGGTTTCGAACCACTGATACTCCTGGCTCAAACGCAGGTAGGAGTGGTTATCGACATCCAGAAATTCGTCGGTGCCAAACCAGCTGTCAATATTACGTGAGGAGTTATCCACCCAGTTGGAGACAATCGAGTGCACCGGTGTAATGGTGGTGACCGCCCACTTGGGCAGGTCCGATGACTCTCCAGCCTGCAGTGGTGCACACACAAAGGGGAAAGTAACAAGTAGAGCGCCGGCAACGGCCAGAGGCCATCGCCTGGGGTGGAGCATTAGCACACCAATACTCACAGAAAGAGTCGCCTTGCATCTGCACATTAGGCGTTATATTCCACTTTTTCCCGGAGGGCCGCCACCATTGTGGCCGGCAAATTGTTGCTCTGCAGGCGAGCTGTTACACTGCCGCCGATAAACACCCTGCCCTTCATAAAAACAACTTACAATCCGCAGCAGATAACTTTTCAACTTTTAGATGAGTAGTACAACACTCGACTTCTCCATCTGAAGACCCATGCGTAGGGAGCACGGCATGCGCAGCAAGACCCGGTTCAGCTTATCCTTTTCCTCACTCTTATTAATCACACCGCTACTGGCCCTGCTATTGGCCGGCTGTGACCCGACCGAGCAGGCGCCCGGCAAGCCGACCCCACGCCTGGTGCGTACTCAGACCATCACCCTGCAGCCGCGCGAAGGGTGGCGGGAATTCCCCGGCGTGGTGGAAGCGGCGCAAACCGCCGACCTCGGCTTTCGCGTCTCGGGCAAGTTGAGCCAGCTATTGGTTGAGGAGGGAGACACAGTCAAAGCCGGGCAGGTGCTCGCCCGCCTGGACGACACCGACTACAAAATTCAACTCAACAGCCGCCGGGCCGAATTTGAACAGGCGGAGGCCGACTATGAGCGGGCCAAGCGCTTGCTTGGCCAGAAGTTGATTGCCCAGGCCGATGTCGACAAACTCAAGGCGCAATTCACCGCCACCGGCGCCGCCCTGGAGGCGGCCCAGCAGAACGTCGACTACACCACCATCAAAGCCCCCTTTACCGGCCTTATCGCCCGCCGCTATGTCGATAACTTTGAAGATATCGCCGCCAGTCAGGCGATCTACACCCTGCAGGATTTGAGCTCTTTGCACATTAAGGTGGACGTTCCCGAAACGGTGATGATTCATCTGAAAAACCGGCCGTCGTACAACATCTACGCCATTTTCGATGCCCTGAAGGATCAGAAATTTCCACTCGAGATGCTGGCTGTGGCCACCGCCGCCGACCCGGGCTCGCGCACCTTTAGCGTCACCTTCACCATGGCGCCGGTGGCGGAAATGAACGTTCTGCCCGGTATGTCAGTTACCGTGCGCGGCGGCGAGTCCTCGTCGATGGCGATTGTGGTTCCCCCCGAGGCCATTCTCGACGACGGCGAAGGCCAGATTGCCTTTGTGGTGGAGGAGATCAACGGCAACCAGGGTGTAGTACACGAACGCCCGGTGACCATTGAAGGGGTCTCCGAGCAGGGGATTGTCGTCCTCACCGGCCTCGCCCCCGGCGACCGCCTGGTGATTGCCGGCATGAGCAAAATGTACGAGGGGCTGACCGTGCGTTTGAATGAGGAGTGGTCGAAGTGAACATCACTCGCCTGGCGATCGACTACAACCGGGTCACCTGGGTAGTGCTGGCACTGACGATTATCACCGGCGTAAAGACCTTCTACAGCATGCCACGCGCCTACGACCCGGGCTTTATTGTGCGCACCGCCCAGGTACTCACCTACTTTCCCGGAGCCAGCCCGGAGCGGGTGGAGAAGCTGGTCACCTCGCAGATAGAGGATGTCGCCAAGGAGATACCCGAACTCGACTTTGTGCAGAGCGAATCGCGCACCGGCATCTCCATTGTGCTGGTCAACATTCGCGAAAGTTACACCGAGATGCGCCCCATCTGGGACGATCTGCGGCGCAAGGTGGAAGATATCCGCGACGACCTGCCCGAAGGCATTGTCGGCCCCTATGTCAACGACGACTTCGGCGACGTCTACGGCATTGTGCTGGCTCTGCGCGGTGAAGGGCTCACCTACGCCGAGATGGAGCGCATTGCCGAGCAGGCCAAGGATGAGCTGCTGCTGTTACCGGATGTGGCCAAGGTCGATATTTTGGGGGAGCAGGAGGAGCGGATTTTTGTTGAGTACAACAACGCCCGCCTGGCCGAGCTTGGCATCAGCCCCTATCAGCTGTCGCAGATGCTCTCGGCGCGCAATATCGTCAGCTCCGGCGGCTCGTTTGTGCTCGACAAGGAGCGCATCAGCCTGGAACCCACCGGCAACTTTGAATCCGTTACCGATATCGGCAATACCGTCATCCCCCTACCTGGCAGTGACCGCCTGGTGATGTTGCGCGATATCGCCAACATCAGCCGCGGCTTTGTCGACCCACCCAGCTCCCGCGTCCACTACCAGGGTGAGCGAGCCCTGGCGCTGGCAGTCTCCATGCGTGAGGGCGGTAACAACATCGAGCTGGGCCAGCGGGTACGCACGCTGCTGGCCAAGTTCCAAAACGACTACCCCTACGGCGTCGAGTTTAATGTGATCAACTTCTCCCCCGATGAGGTGCAGGAGAAGGTGAGCGACTTCGTTAAAAACCTGGGCCAGGCAGTGGCGGTGGTAACCCTGGTGATGTTGATCTTCCTGGGGCTGCGTACCGGGCTGGTGGTGGCGGTGCTGATTCCCACCACCATGCTGCTGTCGCTGGTGGTAATGGATAATTTCGCCATTGGCCTGGATCAGATCTCGCTGGCGGCGTTGATGATCTCGCTGGGGATGCTGGTCGATAACGGCATCGTCATGACCGAAAACATCCTGGTGCGCATGGAACGAGGCGAAGCACCCCTCTGCGCCGCGCTCACCTCGGCCAATGAACTGCGCCTGCCGCTGCTTACCGCTTCACTCACCACCGCCGCCGCCTTTCTGCCCATCTATCTGGCGGAGTCGGCCATGGGCGAATTTACCGCCGCCCTGTTTCAGGTGGTGACTATCACCCTGCTCTGCTCCTGGCTGATTGCACTGACCATCATTCCCATGTTGTGCGTCACCTTTTTAAGGATCAAAAAGCGCGACCAGATCGCTTTTGCCGGCCTCCACAGCCGCTACCGGCAGCTGTTAACCTGGCTGCTGCACCACCGCGCCGCCACCCTGCTCGCCACCCTGGTGATGTTTGTTTTGGGCATCGCCCTCACCGCCATTATTCCCAAGCTCTTTTTCCCCACCTCTGACCGCAGCTATTTTGTGATGGAGATGGAGTTCCCCACCGGTTATGCCCTGGAGAGCACCGAACAGAAGGTGGCGGAGCTGGAGCGGTTTTTGGCCAGCGAGCTGCAGGTGAATGAGCAGCGGCCCGAGGGGATCACCAACTGGGCGGCCTATATTGGCAACTCCGGCCCCCGCTTTATCCTTACCCACGCCCCCAAACCGGCCAGCAACAACTGGAGTTTGATTGTCGCCAATACCACCGGCAGCGAGGTGATTGACGAGCTGATGGCGAAGATCCAAGCCTACGCCGATGATCACTTTCCGGACCTCAACCTGGGGCTGAAGCGGGTGGGCACCGGGCCGCCCATCAGCAACCCGGTGGAGGTGCGTCTTACCGGCCGCAATACGGAGCAACTCTTTGCCTTGCTCGACCGTGTGCGGCAGCGGATGCGCCAGCACCCAGGCTTACAAAATGTGAGTGACGACTGGGGTCAGCGCATTAAAAAGCTGAGTATCGATATCGACCAGGTGCGCGCCCGGCTGGCCGGGGTGACCAGCCAGGATATCGCCGTCTCTCTGCAGTCGGGGGTGAATGGCCTGGAGCTGACCGAGTATCGCGAAAATGAGGAGACTATCCCCGTGGTGCTGCGCACCACCGGTGCCGCCAGCCAGTCGATCCACAAGGTGGAATCGCTGTCGGTCTACGCCCAATCCACGGGTACATCGGTACCGTTAAGCCAGGTAGCGGATGTTAAGGTGGTGTGGGATAACGCCAGCGTGCACCGTCGCGATGGCCTGCGCACCGTCACCGTCGGCGCCCAACTCACCAGTGGCGCCAATGCCGCAGCGATTACCAACGAACTCAACGAGTGGTTGGTAAATGAATCGGAGCTGGCCGACAGTGGCGTTAGCTTTGAGTTTGGTGGCGACTCGGAGCAGTCGAGCAAATCGAACGATTCGATCATGGCCAAGGTGGGTACCGGCGGCATGATTATCCTGATGATTCTGGTGGTGCAATTTAACAGCATCCGCAAGCCGTTGATCATCATCTCCACCATCCCGCTGGGGTTGATCGGCGTCTTCCTGGGGCTGTTTGTCACCGGCTCTTACATCGGCTTTATGACCATCCTTGGGGTGGTCTCCCTGGCCGGCATTGTGATCAACAACGCCATTGTACTGCTGGAGCGGATTCAACTGAATCTGGCCGATGGCATGGATCACCACCAGGCCATTATCGACGCCGCGGAACAGCGCGCCCGCCCGATTCTGCTGACCACCGCCACCACCGTGCTTGGCCTGCTGCCGCTCTACTACGGTGGCGGCGCCATGTGGGAACCTATGTCACTGACGATTATGTCGGGCCTGATCTTCTCCACCATCCTGACCTTGGGTGTGGTGCCGGTGCTCTACGCCACGCTGTATAAAGTGCGGCCGGCAACCAAGGACGTGTCGTAAGCCTTCGAAACTGTTAACCCGGTCGCAACGCCGCCGGGTTAACCCCCTTCCCGCCTAGAAACCTCCCCCACCCGCGTGCCGGCCGCTGGCCCAGCGACTACAGTTAGTGCTGTAACCGAAGGTGATAAATAGCGCCACTTAGAGCCCACAACACACCTACACCGCTTGTTTGCCCATTGGGAGAATCGCGTATGACACGCTGGCACCCTAACCGCCTGCGTCTGCAACTACTGCTTGCCCTTGGCCTGATTGCCGTCGTTCAGTTGGCGTTGGCAGTGTGGTTGAAAGCACCGGCCGCAGTCGATACCCGCCCGGCCGGCGAGTCACTGCAGCGCCAACTGACCATCATTACCAACCTGCTGGAGGCGGACCGCCATCTGCAGGCGGCCTTCGCCACGGAGAAGGCGATCGCCTTTGAATCCGCCTCCGACAAGCGGTTGACCGAGTGGCACCAACAGACCGAACAGGCCCACGACTTTACTCTGCGTGCCATTACAGAGCTGGATGCCAGCCAACAGGCCGACTTCGAAACCAGCTGGCAAGCCTGGTGGGACACCAGCCGGGAGGTGATCTTCTTTAAGCAGTCGGGCGACACCATAGTCGCTGTGGCCCAACACAAGAGCGCCAGCCAGCAGTTCTTTAACCGGCTGCACGCCTTCATTGATCAGCGGTATCAACAGCAGTTGGCCAGTGCCCGCCAGATAACCCCACCCGCCCCCCAGCCTGCCCGGACACCCGGCCCCTGGCTCTGGAGCGCCCTGCTCTGGACGGCAGTGGTGGCGCTGGCGCTGCTGTTGTGGCTGCCACAGCAGCAGGCCCAGGCCCTGGCAGCGCTCTGGCAGCCGCTGCAACCCTGGCTCGGCCCGGTTGACGGCAGCGAGGCCCTTACCCAGATAGAAGCCCTTAGTCGGCGCTGCCAGGCGCTGGGCGGTGAGCTCGAACGTGCCAGCCAAGTCCTGCAATCGACCGCCGCCCTCTGCCAGCAGACCAACAGCAATACAGCCGCGCCCGACAACAACCAGCCGTGGCTGGACGAAGCCCGGCAGATCAGCCAACAGAGTGAAACCCTGAGCCTGGGCAGCCAACAGCTGGCCGAGGCGAGCCAGGCGGTTCAGCAGCTGAACGAGGAGAACCAGCAGGCAGTGACCAGAGTGGTTGCCAGCGTGCGCCAGCTCGATGGCGAGCTGCAACAGACCGCCGGCCAGGTAGACGAGTTGCAGAGCCAGGCGGCGAGTGCCAATTCGGTGTTGGATGAGATTCGCTCGATTGCCGATCAGACCAATTTACTGGCCCTGAATGCCGCCATTGAAGCGGCGCGGGCGGGAGAACAGGGGCGCGGCTTTGCCGTGGTCGCCGATGAGGTGCGCAGCCTCGCCACCCGTACCCAGGTCTCGACTACCAGCATCCAAACCACGTTAGCCGACCTGCAGAAACAGGTAGCGGCGGCCGTGGCGGCTATCGCCAACCACAGCCGTGCCATAGGCCAGGCGGCCGAACAGACCGAGGGCGCCAGTGCCGGGCTCGACGCCATCAACCAACAGCTGTGTGAAATTGCCAGTGGTGCCCGGCAGCTGCAGGGAGCCAGCGGGACGCAGGCACAACAGTGGCAGCAGCTGCAGCAGCAATTGACCACGGCCGTGGCTGCGAGCGAAGAGAAGCAACCTTGGCAAACACGGCTGACCGAGGTAGAGGGTGCTCTCGCCAGCACCCGTGCACAAATTACCGAGCTGGCCGGTGCCTGGCGCCGTTGACCGCGCCCCACTTAGCCTTCGGGCACCATCAAGCCGGGAGTAACAACAGCTCGTCCAGCTGTTCCAATTCCGCCGCCGAGTAAGCCTGATCGAAACTCGCCAAATCTTCCCGCATATGTTCGCCGCTGCTGGTGCCGGTAAGTGGCACCACTCCCCGCTGGTGCAGGTAGCTAAACAGCGTCTGCGCCGGGGTTTGGTGACGCTGGCGGGCAATCCACAAGAGTTGTGGCTGGTCGAGCAGCTCCTTGTTGGCGGTCAGTGTCCAGAAGCTCTGGTAGGTGATGCCCCGCGCCTGGCACCAGGCGCGCAATTCACCATCAAAACCGGTGGTGGCATAGAAGCGGTTCTGGACAATAGCCGGTTTAATCTGGGCCTGGTCGTAGAGGGTTTTGAGCAGGGTCAGGTCGTAGCAGTTGCTGATACCCAAGCGCAGCGCCCCACCTTCGCCGGCAATCTTCTCCATCGCCCGCCAGGCGGCCATGGTGTCGGCCAGATTGGCAAACGGTGAGTGCAGCACCAGAGCATCCAGATAACTGGTGTGCAGGTTTTCCAGCGAGACGTTAAAGGAAGCGGCCACCTGCTCGCCAATGGCGGCTGAGGGGTCATAGGGAATGGTTTCGGCATCCTGGCCGGTTACCGAGGTGTATTTGCTTTGCAGGTAGTAGTCAGCGCGCTTGACGCCCTGCGCCGCCAGGGAAAGCAGCGCTTTGCCCACCAGCGGCTCGGCGTAGTGGCGCGGTTGGCAGGCGGTATCAAAACCGCGAAAACCAGCCTGAAAAGCCTGCTCGACCAGGGTTTGGGTCTGCTCTTTTTTCCAGGCAGTCCCGTAGATCAGTTTGGGCATCGCTGCCGCAGAAGGATGGGTGTGCTCCATACGCTGAGGGCCTTTGGGTTCGATGACACCGGCGTTTGTGTCGGGTAAGGGACAAAATACGCCAGCTTTTAACAAGTGGCAAACCCCCAGCAAACCCCGCGCCACGCCAGCCGCAGGTGGTTTCGGGGCGGACGCGGCGCAGGAGAAGTGGTAACTAGAGAATGGGTGGCAACTGGGGCAGGTCGTCGCTGCCCAGGCGGTTTTCGCTCTCGGCCGCCAGCTGGTTATTTTGCCGCAGGCCGGCGGTGACCGAGGCCTCAGACAGCTCCCATTCTAAAGCACGTGCTGACCTGCGAGATCAGAGCGACAAACAAGCTGGCAGAGACTAATAGCTGACAGTTACGCCAAGTTGTGAGACTTACGCAACGCGTCAGCCAATGGCTGTAAATATTCCTGGTAGTGGCGCCACTGCTCCAGGCCGGATTGATAAATCGGTTGTCGAACCTGCTCGGAGCTGGCGGTGCGCACCGCCCGTTTATTCTGATAAAAATCGAGGCAGCCCTGCTCGAAATCCAGACCGCAATAATCCAACAGACGCCGCACCTGTTTTTCAAAGTCGGCCACCACCGACTCATAATTGACCAACAAAATTTGGCCGGGAAAGAGACCCTGCCAGTAATCCATCAAAGCCAGGTAATCGCAATAATAGTGGCCGATGTCGCCTAGGCTGTAACTGAACTCCTGCCCCTCGGCAAAGAGCTGTTTAAAACCACTAAAACAGCAGGCCATTGGCTCGCGTCGGGCATCGATAATTTTGGCGTTGGGCAACATCATTTTTATCAGGCCAATATGGCGAAAATTATTGGGCATTTTATCGATAAAAAATGGCGCCCTCTGACGGTGAATTTGCGTCTCCCGAATATATTGCTCACCAAATTCCCGACACTGCTCAGGGGTTAGCTCTGCCAACACCTGCGGGTAGTTGTTCTCTCCACTGAAGCGGGTACCGCGCCGCAAGCGATGCACCAGCGAGAGAACATTAGGCAGCTCCAAGGTGCCATCCACCTGGCTGTGAGAGGCCAGAATCTGCTCCAATAGGGTTGAGCCTGCTCGCGGCAGGCCGACGATAAAAATGGGGTCGGCGGCCGGAAAACCACAATCGCCCAGCTGGGTAATTAGCGCGGGCGTCACCACCTGCCGCTGTAATTTAAACTCCTCGCTCATCTGTTCGGCACGGTAACGACTTTGGCTCTTTTTCGCGGCATTGCCTGCACTGTAGTGCTGAAAGGAGTGGGCATAATCGGCGTTATCTTCGTAGGCCTTACCCAAGGCAAACTGCAAATAGATGCGGTCCATCTGCGACAGATCCGCACGCGTTAGGCAGTTGTTCATCTGCTCGATATCGGCTTGCTCAAAGGCCACCGTTTTTAAATTGGCCAGCGCGTACCAGGCTTCACCATGGCCGGGTTTGGCGGCCAGCGCCCGGCGATAAGAGGCAATTGCCTGATCGGTTTTACCCCAGGTTTTTAACGCGTGACCACGGGAGGTTAGCGTGACGGGTTCTTCCCCCAAGGTTTGCAACGCCGTATCAAATAAATTGACAGCGCCGGCATAGTCACCGGTTTGCATACACTCAATAGCGTATACCGAAGTTAATTGCGGATGGGCGGGGTTGGTTTGCCACAAGGCTTTGGCAACGGCCAGTGCCTGGCTGAATTTTTGCCGCTTACGCAGTACCTGCACATACTCCAGTTGGGTATCGGCATTGCCGGGCTCAAACACCAACGCGCTCTCCAACAAAAATTCCGCTTCATCCAAGGCGCCCATGCGCACACCTATCTCGGCCAACAGGCGCATGGCGCGCACCTGCTGCGGATTGCTCACCAGAAATTTCCGACACAGGTTTTCCGCTTTCAACCATCGCCCTTCCGCCATTAAATCGAGAATAGCAACAATGGCTTTGGGCTCACCGGCCAACCGCTGCAGCTGTTGCGCGGCCAAGCGAGCCTCATCAACAAGATCCAACTGGCCGGCAATTTCCGCCCGCGCCTTCCAGCTGGCCAGCAGTGCAATATTGTTTTCCGTGGCCAGCCGATAAGCCTTAAGTGCAGTCGGCAGGTCGCCCAAGGTGCGCAGGCAATGCCCCTCCTCCTGAAACGCACGGCCGAAGCCGGCAGCGACCTGTTTCAGCTGTTGCAGTACCGATAAAGCCTCGGGCAGCCGCTGCAGGTAGCGCAGGCAGACCGCTTTAAAATAGTAGAGGTCTGGGTCATTGGCAGCCACCGCCAAACCCGCTTCCAACTCGGCTAGGGCTTCATTAAATTGGCGCTCGCGCATTAACGTTTCAATTGCCTGACGGCCTTGATCATCCATCCTGTCACTAACTCATTAGCAGATTAAATAGCTCACCCTACAGCGTTCGATTTTATTGGCGAGCTCAAAAATAAAAAACCCCGACCGCACAATAGCGACCGGGGTGATTTTAATTTGCCGTAGTGGCAATGTTAGAAATGATAGGCCAGCCGCAAACCGCCCGTGCGTGGTCGCGCATAGGTTACCCGTTCACGGTCGAAGACGAAGTTGGCCGCAAGCTCGGCGCGCTCATCGGTGAGGTTATCGATAAACAGCTCGGCGCTCCACTGCTCGGTACTGATGCCCGCAGTAATGCCAAACATCAGCCAGCTGTCGATCTTCATCCGGTTGATGGTGATGATATCGCTGTAGGATTCATCGGCGTAGGCCATGTGCGGCATCACGTGCGCGGTAAAGCCACTTAAATCCCACTCATAGCGCGCACTCAAGGTGGCCTGGAACTCAGGAGCATAGGCCAGCGAATCACCTTTCTGCACATCATTGGTGGGCGTTAAAACCTCGGTGATCTCGGTATCCAGCAGCGAGAAGGCACCATTCACCGTCAGCCCGGGCAGGCTATCCGGAGCGTAGATGAAATCCCCCTCCAGCCCCAATACTTCGGCATTGGCGGCGTTATCCGAGAAGAACAGGTTGGTGATACTGGGATCGAAAATCGTGGTTTGCAGATCGTCGATCTGAACGAAGAAGAGGCTGCCGTTAAAGCGCAGGCTGCCATCGGCCAGATCGGTTTTCCAACCCAGCTCGGTATTTAACACCTCATCGGTATCCAGGGCGTAAGGGACCGAGAAGGTACCATCAGCGTTGCTGGCGCCCCCCGGCCGATTCAGCAGCCCCGGCCGAAACCCTTCAGATACCGTCAGGTAGAACAGGGTATCCGCCGTGGGTGTCCAGTTACCGGTCACTTTAAAGATAGTGCCATCGGTACTGGCGGTATCCGGCGCGTTAAGCGCTGCCGCCACGGCGGCCGGCACCGCAATGTTAGGGTCGTCAACATCGGCCTGGGTGTAGGTGATGTGATCGGCCGTGTTACAGGAGCCGTGGTAGGTCACCTCGCCATCATTGTTGTAGATATCACTGATGTCAGTACCGTAGGCGTTGGCATCTGGCTGGAAGAGGTTACAGAACGAGGAGTTGGCACTGCCGTCGAAGTCGACCTCGATATCGTAATAGCGCGCCCCCAATACCACCGCAAACTGGTCGCCTATATCGAAGGTGACTTCACCAAACGCCCCAAACTGCTCATCGGTACGTTTAATGTCGTTGCGGAAAATCACCCCAGCCGGGAAGGGGCCGCCATCGGAGGTGTAACCGGTGGAGAAGGGGTAGTTGGGGGAGAAACCCACCTGGCCAAAACCTTGAATGACCGTTGAGCCAGGGTAGTTGAAATCGTTGCGCTCTTTTAGCTCCAGGTCGCTATAGAACACACCAGCCGTGGCTCGCACACCGGCCGACTGATCGGTGCTGAAACGCAGCTCGTGGGTGGTGACTTCGGTTTCGGTACGGCTGTCGACAAACAGGTTCGGCGCCTGACAGGTACCCGATGGTGCAGCGCTACCGGGGTAGGAGACCGAGCCGTCACAGATGTAATAAGGCAGGTACTGGCCAACAAAGAGGTAGTCGGCGTAATCCACCGCCTGATCGGTGTCACGGCTGGTAAAGGCACCGGTATACACCACATCCAGGGCCGCCACACGACCTTCAATGGTCCAGGCGGCGTTATCGAACTGGTCTTCCAAACGATCTGGCTGGTAGTGCTGCACGGCCAGGTCATCATCGCCCAGCTCAGGATCTGCGTAAAAGACACCATCGGCATCCAGCTCCTGATGCGCCACCGCCAATAGCAGGCTCCACTCGTCAGTCACATCAAAAGAGCCACTGACCCGGCCACCGGTGTAGGTGGTTTCGTTGATGTCGTCTTCGACCAGGGCACTGTTATCGGCCGCGAGGAAGGTAACGCCACTCAGGTCCGAGGTGGATTGAAAGCCGGCGCGATTGCTACTCACGGGCACGCCATTGGCCCGCACCGTACCGGCTGGACGAAAACGGGCACTCTCTTCGGCGGTGAGGCTGCCGGCCACATTATCGATGTAACCGCCTTTGGTATCGGAGTAGACCACCGCCCGCAGCGCCATACGCTCACTAATTGCGAGGTTGCCCATCACCTCAATATTGCTGCTGGGATCACCACCCTTGGTGGCTGCAGCGCCCACCTTAATAGTGCCGTAGCTCTCGCTGCGATCGGGCTTGTTGGTAATCAACCGCACCGTACCCGCCTGGGAACTGGCGCCGAACAGAGTGCCCTGCGGGCCGGCCAACACCTCTACCCGGTTCATATCGGCGGTGTAGACATCGAGATTGCGGCCCGGCTGCGATAACGGCTGCTCGTCGAGGTAGAGCGCCACATTGGGTGCTAAGCCCGCGACACCAGCAGTAGTGAGATTGGGGGTAGTCGAAGCCACCCCACGGATGTAGATGGTGCTCTGGCCGGGGCCACTACCACCGGCCGTAACGCTGGGCAACTGCACCAGGTAGTCCTCAAAGCTGGTGACCCCCAGCTGCTCTAGCGACTCTTCCGTGATGGCTGATACGGCGACGGGAATATCCTGAGTACTGGCGCTCTGCTTGGTGGCGGTAACCACCACCTCTTCAATTTCAGCTTGAGCCAGCTGGCTGGCGGCCACCGCCGATATAACGGCACTGACCAAGAGTTTGCGTTGGAACATGCGCTCCCCTTGAGTGTGTGTGAAGTATTTTTTTAAGGTGGGATTGTTATTATTTTTAGAACTCTAAACATGTTAAAGGGTTATCTTTGCCACCTCAAGCGCATAACCAAGATAAAAACCTACCTCAAAATCCCTTTTTCTGCTGAAAAATCGCCATATTATGAGAATTAGATGGCTGTATTTTTCTCCACCCAGCAGTGGTAGCATGTGAAAATTAGTTAGTAATCTAAATTATTTGATCCACCCTATGAAGCAAACCCGCTACCCTCACAGCAACCACAATCACTATCAAACCGACTACGAAATTGGCCAGGACAATATCGAAATATGGGGGATGGATATCCACCACCCGGTATTTTTCATTAGCGCCACACTGATTCTTCTGTTTGTTTCCGCCAGCCTGCTCTTCCCTGAGATCGCCAATAGCTGGCTTAACACCGCCAAAACCTGGTGCATCGATCATTTCGATTGGTTTTTTATGAGCTCCGCCAGCCTGGTGCTGATCTTCTGCATAGCCTTGATGCTGTTACCCCTGGGCAAGATCCGCCTCGGTGGCGACGCCGCCAAACCCGAGTTTTCCCGGCTCTCGTGGTTTGCCATGCTGTTTGCGGCCGGCATGGGCATCGGCTTGATGTTTTGGAGCGTAGCCGAACCTATCGCCTACTACACTGGCTGGGGCGGAACCCCGCTCAACCTGCCACCCTTCAGTGCTCGCGCCGCCGATATGGCCCTGCCGGCCACCCTCTACCACTGGGGGCTGCACGCCTGGGCCATCTACGCCGTGGTTGGCTTATCTTTGGCGTTTTTCTGCTACAACAAAGGGCTGCCACTGACGGTACGCTCTGCGTTTTACCCCATATTGGGCGATCGGATTTGGGGCTGGTGGGGGCATATCATTGATATCACCGCGGTGCTGGCCACCATCTTCGGCCTGGCCACCTCACTGGGGTTTGGTGCCAACCAGGCCACCTCCGGCCTGCACTTTCTGTTTGGCGTAGCCAACAGTCTGCAAACCAAGATTATCATCGTCTGCGGCGTTACCTTTTTTGCGGTCCTCTCTGTGGTGAGGGGCCTGGAAGGCGGGGTTCGTATTCTTAGCAATATCAATATCAGCCTGGCGGCTGGCCTATTGCTGCTGGTGTTTATCGTCGGCCCTACGGTGCATATTCTGCAGGGCATGCTGATCACCGGTGAGGAGTATCTGGTCAACCTCGTGCCATTGAGCAATTGGATTGATCGACCAGACGAGCAGTGGATGCACGGTTGGAGCGTTTTTTACTGGGCCTGGTGGGTAAGCTGGTCGCCCTTTGTCGGCATGTTTATCGCGCGCATCTCCAAAGGTAGAACCGTGCGTGAATTTCTCTTTGCGGTATTGATAGTGCCGACACTGGTCACTCTGGTGTGGATGTCGGTGTTTGGTATCAGTGCCCTGGAGCAGAGCCAGGAAGGGGTCGGTCAACTGGCCAAAGGCATCGACAAGGTCAGCCTCTCCACCTTCCATCTGCTGGAGCATCTGCCCTGGACCTCGTTCACCTCCCTGCTGGCCGTGGTGCTGGTAATTGTCTTTTTTATCACCTCGTCCGACTCCGGTTCCTTGGTGATTGACAGCATTACCTCCGGCGGCAAACTCGATGCCCCTGTACCGCAGCGCATCTTCTGGGCGGTGATGGAGGGGATGATCGCCCTGGTACTGTTGGTCGGCGGCGGCAAGGCTGCCCTGGGGGCGCTGCAAGCGGGTGCCATCACCACTGGCTTGCCATTTACACTGGTGCTGCTGGTGATGGTGGTCAGCCTGAGCAAAGGGCTACTCAGCGAAAGACCACTGTTGCGGCGCAGATGAAGCCGCAATCGCTTACGGGTTTTAGTTACCACCCAGGCCGATCTATAATCGCCCGATCTGTTTAACCTGGGAACCCTGCACTAATGTCCAACAGTGAAGAGGTTTTGGTGGCGCTGAGACGGGTTATACGAGCCACCGACCTACACTCAAAATATCTGGCTAAAACCTCTGGTTTAACCGCCCCACAAATTCTGCTGTTACAAGCAATTCAGGCCAAGCCACAGGTCACTATCGGCGAAATTGCCGCCGATATCAGCCTCAGCCAAGCCACGGTGACCAGCATTCTCGACCGCTTGGAAAAACGGGAACTGGTCATCCGCGAACGCTCGCAAAGCGACCGCCGTAAAGTCCATGCCAGCCTTACCCCGCGGGGCCAGCAAGCGCTGGAGTCCGCGCCCACACCGCTACAAGAGCAATTCATTGAGCGCTTCAACCGCTTAAAAAAGTGGGAACAAAATATGATTATCGCTTCCCTACAGCGGGTAGCGGAGATGATGGATGCAGAGGATATTGAAGCCGCGCCGATGCTGGAGGTGGGCAATTTGGATTGAGGTGGTCGTTAGCGGTAATCAACGGCCCGGCAGTAGCCACCCGAAGCCGAAAGCCGTTGGCCACACCCCCTTATAAGGCGCCCACCTCTTGCACATTGCTACATGCAGAGGAATCCACACGCAAAAAGCGTGGTAGAAAAACCTTTGTCCAGGATTGAGAGGCCAGGATTAAAAGGCCATAGAGAAACGCCCTCTGCCGCACAGTGCGTTATGCTCACGGTGCTAGCGAAAAAGCAAAGCCGCTTACGAGCGGCCCCTTAAACCTCCAGCAAGAGTCTAACTGGCCAAACGCTCTTTTACTGTTCGACAAACTTCCGGATCCGGATCCTCTTTAAGGCTCTCTAACGCATCCAGTGGCGCCCGCTCTACCGCTGTTAAGCGCACCATCCAGTCTTCATCCTGCAGCAGGATTTTTAGCTCATCCTCTTGCGCACGATTGGCAACCACCCTTCTAACCTCGGGCTCAGGATCGTAGAGCATCATACCCAGGCTCGCCTCGGGCAGACGTTTGGCGACCAGTTTCCTAACCTGGCGATCGGGGTCGCGAATCAGGCGGAACAGGCGACCGGCGGGCAGCCGTTGAGCCACATAGGCGCGGACAAGATAATCGGGATCATTGGCCAGCAACTCGAGCTTATCGAGCGGCAGACGATCAGCCACGGTGATGCGCACCTCGCGATCGCTGTCATGGATCATATCGATCAGCTGATCTGGCGGCAGCCGGTAAGCAACCGCACGGCGCACCGCTTCATCCGGGTCTTTGATCATTTTGATCAACTCTGCCTGCGGTGAATAGCGCACAGCAATGGCCCTTCGCTCCCAAAACGGATCCGCCAGATAATCCTTGGCATATTGCGGATTGTTGCGGAAAAAGCGGTCGATCTGTCGACCGCTCTCCACCAGCACGCAGGCATCACCCGGTGTACACCGACCATTAAGTAGCAGCCGTGTTTGAAACTTACAGAAACGACAATCTGCAATGGGAGTTAAGTCAAAGGGGGATTCCTCTGATTCACTCATCCTCATCCACCTCTGCTAAGACAAAACCAGAGGCATTGGTGGGATCGGTAGTCAGTTTCGAACAGTGGTCACTGGAGTTTACAAAATAGATATTAAATCCTTCTGACTCCAACGCCGGCGTATAGGCCTCCATGTCGTCGTCCATACAGTAGGTGAAGTGGTAATCGCTGAATTGACCGCGCAACTGCGATACCACCGCTTCACTCAAACCGTTGGCTTTGACGAAATCAACAACCGTAGCTATATCCGCTTCTGAAATCATGCACCTGCCTCCTCACGATAACGAGCCCGCTGTTCGGGATCCTGCCCCATCGCCTTGGCCAACCAGGGTGGTGGTGAACCGGCAATGGTCTCTTTCAAACGCAACAACACTTCGGGTGCGCAGCCGCCCTGGGGTAATTTGATTGGGTGTAAACCGGCTCGAACAACCTTCGCCGCAGCGGGGCCACCAATGGAGATGGTGTAGAGTACACGACAGTCATCGATAAGCTGTGCCCGGGCGACGTTCTTGTCTTCGTCGTCATCAACCGCTTCTGGCTCACGAATATCAATCAGACGCATCTCTTCGCCAGAGAGTTGATAGATTAAAAATCGTTTGCAAGAACCGAAGTGGCCGTCGATTTTATCGCCGGAATTGGAGGCACAGGCAACGCGAACGGACTGTGGCATATCGCCATCTTCGTAGTCGACCACCTCAGGCAGAGGTTCCGGCTCGCGTTTGATATTACGCCCTTTAAGGAAATTGAGCGCTTCTTTGAGGTACGACTCATCGATGTTAGCCAACACATCGATACGTTTTAAACGACCGAGCCGAATTTTGTTGAGTTTAGCACTGGTGATTGGTTCACCAACCGCTTCGAGAATTCCCAGAACTAAATCTCGGGTTTCGATCTCTTCCGGAAGTGCTCGAGCTGCCAAGGCTAAACGGACTGCAACATCTTCTGTTAGTCCGGACATGACCTTATCCCCCCGCGCGCTTAGCTCGCAAAGTTATGGGTAATTTGGGTTGAGCATCCAAAGGATCAATGTAGTAAGAAGATCCATCAGCTAACTCAATGGTGCCACCCCAACCATCTGCGCCATCAATCTCTACAGAGACAACAACGTCCTCTTGGTCTCGCTTGGCCACATATAAGGTCAATTGGCCATTTTCATTCTTTCGTAACATTACACTTGGCATAACACCGCTCCATTTACAACAGGCCGTTAACAGCTGATTAGGTTTACGCCCAATGTTTAAAATTTAGCCGCAAACTACTTAGGTAATTTGACGTAGCGCAATTAAAGTTGGCTCGTCGACAATAATTTTTAACATTGTTAAAAACGCGAAAAGCGGGGTGGTTACCCACCCCGTTAACCTAGAGTTAATAAACTATTAACGAATCAGGTCGTAGTTGTAGTCGGTAGTTTGCATACCGCGAGTTTCGTCGTCAAGACGCTCCAGTACAGTGTTAACCAGAGTGGTCAGCATCTGCATAGCACCTTCGTAACCCATAGTGGTTTGACGGTGCAGGTGGTGACGGTCGAAAATCGGGAAACCGATACGGATCAATGGAACTTCGTGCTCTTCACCTTTGTACAGAGTGTCACGTTGGATAAACTTACCGTAGGAGTTACCAATCATGAAGTCTGGTTTGTTGGTGAACATCAGTGAACGGAAGTGCCACAGGTCTTTACCAATGTGAGATTCGCAGGTGCCTTCACGCTTGTATTCAGCGATCATGGCATCCATTGCTTTCTTCCACTTTTTGTTGGCGTTGTTACACAAAATGTGGATTGGCTCAGCACCCAGTTCGAACAGGAACTTGGTCATACCCATGACAAAATCAGGATCACCGTACAGGCCGAATTTAACACCGTGCAACCAGGTGTGGGAGTCAGTCATCATATCAACCAGACGACCGCGCTCTTTTTCCAGGGAAGCAGGAATTGGCTTACCAGAAATTTTGCTAACTTCCATCAGGAAGGCATCAGTCCAAGCCAGGCCCATTGGGATCTGAAGTTTGGAAGAGGCATGTTTCCAGGTGTTCTTAACATATTTCTCGGTTTTAACCAACTGCCAAGGTTGCAGCATGATAGTGTTCAATGCGTTAGGCGCATCTTTCACTTCATCCTGAGTGGTGCCGCCGGCATACATACGGAATTCACCGTCTGCAGGAGTATCAAGCACTTCAGTAGGATCAGAAAGCAGACAATGGTCTACATCCATCTCGTCCATCATACGCTTGATAACACGGAAGTTACCCAGGTAAGTTTCGAAACCAGGTACGAAGTTGATTTTGCCATTGCTACCAACCACTTTGTCTTCCATGAAGTTCAGAGTGAAGTAGCGAGCAATACCTTCAAACATGTTATCCCAACCAGTAGTGTGACTACCTACGAAGCTAGGAGTATGTGCGAATGGTACTGGGTACTCTTGAGGTACATGGCCTTCTTTTTTGGAGTTGTTGATGAACGCGTTCAAGTCGTCACCAATAACTTCCGCCATACAGGTGGTAGAAACAGCGATCATGTCTGGTTTGTAAATCGCTTTACAGTTTTCCAGACCATCTTTCATGTTTTGCTGGCCACCGAATACCGCAGCGTCTTCAGTCATAGAGTCAGATACACAAGAAATTGGCTCTTTGAAGTGACGGTTGAAGTAAGTACGGAAGTAGGCAGTACATCCTTGTGAACCGTGTACGTAGGGCATGGTTTTTTCGAAGCCAAGCGCACACAGAACAGCACCGAGGGGCTGGCAAGCTTTCGCTGGGTTAACAGTCAGAGCTTCACGTTGGAAGTTTAACTCTTTGTACTCTTCAGTGGTGGTCCACATGAAGACTTCGTCAATTTTTTCCTGCGGATGCGGTTCTTCGAAAGACTCACGCTTGTTTTTCAGAACTTCTTTGTACTCTTCTTCACGGAACAAAGGGTAACTTGGTTTGATGTTATCTACATCTTGGCTCATCTCGATTCTCCTTCTAGGCCACCAATCTGTGGACGCTAGTTTAAGGTTGAGTTAGTTGCCGCTCCGCAAACCGGAGCGGCAATGGCACTAAGGCCTACAGGAATTACTTAGGCGCTGGCAGCCTGAGCGGTTTCTTCAGCCGCGTCAGTTTTCCAAGGCGCTTTCAGAACATTCCAACATGGGTTGTTCAAAGTCATATCCATGTCACGGGCAAAGATGGCGAAGCCGTCGAAGCCGTGGTAAGGACCTGAGTAGTCCCAAGAGTGCATTTGACGGAAAGGTACACCCATTTTTTGGAAGATGTACTTCTCTTTGATACCAGAACCGATCAAGTCTGGTTTAACTGCCTTAACGAACTCTTCGAATTCGTAACCAGTTACGTCATCGTACAGCAGGGTGGCATCGCCCATTTCTTTCAGAGTACGGTCGTAGTCATCGTTGTGACCGAATTCATAACCGGTACCAACAACTTCCATACCCAAATCTTCGTAAGAACCAATAACGTGACGTGGGCGCAGACCACCAACGTACAGCATTACTTTTTTGCCTTCTAAACGAGGACGGTATTTAGCGATAACGGCATCCCACTCTGGCTTGTACTTGGCAATAACTTCTTCACATTTTTGTTGAATAGATTCATCAAAGTGAGAAGCGATTTTGCGCAGAGACTCAACAGTTTTGGTAGGACCAAAGAAGTTGTACTCGATCCAAGGAATGTTGTACTTCTCTTCCATGTGACGAGAGATGTAGTTCATTGAACGGTAGCAGTGCACCAGGTTCAATTTAACTTTTGGAGTCAGCTCGATTTCAGACAGAGAACCGTCACCAGACCACTGAGCCACAACGCGCAGACCCATCTCTTCCAGAAGAATACGAGAAGACCAGGCGTCACCACCGATGTTATAGTCACCGATGATAGCTACGTCGTAAGGAGTGGTTTGGAAGCTATCGTCGTCGTCGCGAGCACCAAGAGCCCAGTCACGAACGGCGTCGTTAGCGATGTGGTGACCCAGAGACTGAGAAACACCGCGGAAACCTTCACAACGAACTGGTACAACAGTTTTACCAGTTTCTTTGTTTTTCTGCTTAGCAACAGCTTCGATGTCGTCACCGATCAGACCGATTGGACACTCTGACTGAATGGTAATACCTTTGTTCAGCGGGAACAGAGTTTCAATCTCATCGATAGTTTTGGCCAGTTTTTTGTCACCGCCGAATACGATGTCTTTCTCTTGGAAGTCGGTAGTAAAGTTCATGGTAACGAAGGTGTTAACACCAGTGGTACCAATGTAGTAGTTACGACGACCTGCACGAGAGTACTGACCACAACCAACAGGACCATGAGAGATATGGATCATATCTTTGATGGGACCCCAAACCACACCTTTAGAACCAGCGTAGGCACAACCACGAATGGTCATAACACCAGGCAGTGATTTTTTGTTGGAGGTAATACATTTTTTAGACTGCTCCAAAGAAGTATCGTTTGGAGTCAAGTGCTTAGCACGGTCTTTCTTCGCTTTCTCAGGGTAAACTTCCAACACCTCAGAGATGAGGGCTTCAGTTTCTTCACGTGTCATGACAGTCATTGTCTGTCTCCTCTTGTTTGAGTTGCAGGTAGAAGCCAATCTGCTTCATACCCGGCCGAGCCAGAAACTACTATTAATGCGACCCTAAATTTAATGAATTAAAAAAGGTAGTCGTGTTAATAGAGCGGCGTTGTTACCCAAGGGCAACAAAAGGTACCGCCATTGGCAACTAGCCAATGCATGCCCAAAAAATTCAGCAACTGCATAAATACTGAATTTTCTGGGCATTAATTAAATAATTCGAAAATTATTTAATCCTGCTCATCAATTACAGATCAGCAGCAGTTTTACCAACTACGCTTTCGTCTTCTTCTTCCATGATGCCGAAGTCCATCAACAGCTGCTCCAGCTGATCCATGGTTACAGGCTCAGGAATAACAAGGTTTTTGTTATCGATGATTTTCTGAGCAAGAGCACGGTACTCGTCAGCTTGCTTAGCAGTAGGATCGTATTCGATAACAGTCATACGACGGATTTCAGCGCGCTGAACAACGTTGTCGCGTGGAATGAAGTGAATCATTTGAGTACCGATAGCAGCGGCCAGAGCTTCGATCAGCTCGTCTTCTTTATCGGTGTTACGGCTGTTACAGATCAGACCAGCCAGACGCACGCCGCCAGAGTTGGCGTACTTAACGATACCTTTAGAGATGTTGTTGGCAGCGTACATAGCCATCATCTCACCAGATACAACGATGTAGATCTCTTGAGCTTTGTTTTCACGGATAGGCATAGCGAAGCCACCGCAAACAACGTCACCCAGTACGTCGTAGAATACGAAGTCCAGATCGTCGTCGTAAGCACCTTCCTCTTCCAGGAAGTTAATAGCAGTGATAACACCGCGGCCGGCACAACCAACACCAGGCTCTGGACCACCAGACTCAACGCATTTGATGTCGCCGTAGCCAGTTTTCAGAACGTCTTCCAGCTCCAGATCTTCAACAGTACCAGCTTCAGCAGCCATCTCCATGATGGTGTTTTGAGCTTTTGAGTGAAGGATCAAACGAGTGGAGTCGGCTTTAGGATCGCAGCCAACGATCATTACACTTTTGCCGGCTTCTGCCAGAGCAGCAACCAGGTTTTGAGTGGTAGTAGATTTACCAATACCACCTTTACCGTAAATCGCACATTGACGCATGTTAATATCTCCTGTTTTAGTAATCCCACAACCGGTTGAGCTGTGGCGCTGTACTAGAAGCTGTGAATAGCGCAGGAGTTATTGCGAAGCGCGTACCAATATCCGCCAAACAAAATAAACCATTGTTTTATAAGGATATTTTTATTTTTGTCAGGGTTTTGTCAGAGCCTTCACCCCACAAAACCTCCAATTTGACTGTTATAACACCAACATAGACAGGTTTTTTGTAGGGTTTTAAGGGGGTATGGGGCAGTTGTTGAGAAAGCATCTTATTACTGGCCAGCCAGGTACCTTACCCGCCCAGTACCACCCGCTATTTACTGAAAATTATTTGATAAATATCAAAATTCGAAAGAGAGCCGACTTCACCTTGAAGCCAACCAGGCGACACGATTACGACAAACACCCCCAACTCTTTCTTCCTTTTATATAGTTAACCTACAAAACAAAAATTCTGCTGACGACTATCCACTCCTTAAAGCTGAGCTTTTGTTACAGTTAATACAATTCATGACTAACCCAACTTTTTCTGTTTTTGTAGCAAACACCACTATTCTGCCAAACTTCGCTAAAACACCATTTTGTTGTGAATATAACAATTACCATTCAATGCACCCGCCATTTACCACACGCCAAACCATAGCGAAAATAATTTATTCCGTAATTTCAAGCATTTAGAGTCAATCGGCCTTCTGCCTTCGCATGGTTTGGTTATTGCTGAATAGCCAATTGCCGAAGGCTTAATTAATTGTGGGTTAGTAAAGGACTCTTTAGTTGTCGGCAAGCAGTTATTGGTAATCGCTTCGAGTGGTTATTTTCGAGTGGTTATTACTGATGGGCTCATTGCAGTTTTTAAATGAGTAACAACAGCAAACCAGAATTTGTATTTCGAATACCACAACCAGCATTGGTGATCGGTGTTCACCCAGCCTCAAACCACGGAGAGACTCATGTTAGATTCAGACTTGGCACAAGAGATTATCGCCGGCCTTAAAGATGGCAGCGTGGTACCTTACATTGGCCCAGGCGCATTGGCCGACGTAACAAACAAGGCCGACAATTCACCGATGCCGGCAGACAGCGACAGTCTGATTCTGGCCATGAACAACGGTCAGCCCATGGCACCGCGGTTAATGTACGAATTCCCCCGCGCAGCAATGAATCTGGAATTAAAAAAGGGTCGCAGTTACGTTGAGCGATTCCTGACGGAAACCTACGGCACCAAGCAGTGGACCCGCGCCGCCTTCCACGACTGGCTGGCCAGCATCCAACCCAAGTACGTCATCGATATCAATCGTGATACCCAGCTGCAGGAATCCTACAGCGCCATTGCGCACACTTTAATTGTCGGCTGTGCTCGCTTATCGGGTACCGATTACCGTTTCAAGATTTATCACTACGACGGTAGCAGCTATAAAGCGGTTGACCAGGAAGCGGCCGACCCAAGCCTGCCGATTCTGTTCAAGCCCATGGGCACCCCACTGCCAGAGCCCAGCTATATCGCCGCCGATGCCGACTATGTCGATTACATCACCGAGCTGATGGGCGGCTTCGCTATTCCTTCATTCCTGAAAGAGTATCGCACCGATAAAAAATATCTGTTCATCGGTATGGCCATGACCCGCGATACCGAGCGTATGGTGTTGAGCGATATCGTCTACAGCGCCGGTTCACCCACCGGGTGGGCAGTAATGCCAGCGCCGACTGACAAAGAGCGTCGCTTCTGCAACAACAAGAAAATTGAAGTGATCGAAGCATCCTGGCAGGAGTTGTTGGCTGCCAGTCAAAGTGAGGCGACTCCGGCCTAAGGCCGGAGCGTTTTCCTAGCCACAGAGTTGGGAGAAGTGTCGTGTTGCTCTGTATCTGCAAAGGGGTTAGCGAATCACACGTAAAGGCGCATGTCAGCCAGGGGGTTTGCACTATGCAAAAGCTCAGCTGTCAAACGGGCCTGGGTACCCAGTGTGGGGTTTGTCGTAAATCTGCCCGACAACTATTGAACCAGATGGTTGCTACCAATCCGACAACCATCGCCAGCGGCGTGAGTGCTGGTTGATAACTTGGTTAATAGTCGTTAGGCTTCTACCCCGAAGCTACCGAGCTGCACGCTCCGCTAATATTTTGCCCAACTCTGCATAGGAATATTCATGAAAGGCGATCCCGGAATCATCAAACATTTAAATGTCGTTTTGTACAATGAACTGATTGCGATCAACCAATATTTCCTGCATTCGCGCATGCTGAATGACTGGGGCCTAACCAAACTCGGCAAGAAAGAGTACAAAGAATCTATCGAAGAGATGGAACACGCCGATAAACTTATCGAGCGTATTCTCTTTTTGGAAGGGGTCCCCAACCTGCAGGATCTGGGTCGCTTGCGTATTGGTGAAAATACGAAAGAGATCCTGGAGTGCGACCTGGCGCTGGAGAACGACGCCATCCCCGACCTGCGTGCCGCTATCGCCGAAGCTGAAAAGCAGCAAGACTATATCTCGCGGGAAATCTTCGAAGCCATTTTGGAAAATGAAGAAGAGCATGTCGATTGGCTCGAGACACAACTGGGTTTAATCGACAAGGTAGGTATTGAAAATTACCTGCAATCGCAAATGGAATCAGCCGAGAGCTAGTTCAAAACCTGTTCTGCTTGGATAGATTTTTACAGAACAACGGGTTCACAAACCTGGAAATTCACAGCTCTGTCTATTTACCTTAAGACATAACAAAAAAGCCCGGTTTAACCGGGCTTTTTTGTCTGCCTCTCGAGTAATAGTTGTGCCCGCCAATAATTAACAGCAGGCACAGCTATTCGCTACTGCACCATCTCGTTGTCGGTAAAGATACCCTCAAACAGCGCTGAGCTCAGATAACGTTCACCGGAGTCTGGCAGAATAACGACAATCATCTTATCTTTGTATTCGGGTTTGTCGGCAATACGCATGGCGGCACACATCGCGGCACCACAGGAGATACCCGCCAACACCCCCTCTTTCTGCATTAACAGGCGCGCAGTTTGAATCGCCTCTTCGTTAGTGACCTGCTGTACCTCATCCACCAGGCTCATGTCGAGATTTTTAGGCAGAAAGCCGGCGCCAATACCCTGGATTTTATGAGGCGAGGGGGTGAGCTCTTCACCCTTCATGGTTTGCGCAATGATCGGCGAATCCACCGGCTCAACTGCAACCGAGGTAATGGCTTTACCCTCACTCTGTTTAATATAGCGGGAGATGCCGGAAATTGTTCCGCCGGTACCAACGCCAGCCACCAGTACATCAATTTTACCTTCGGTATCTTTCCAGATTTCCGGGCCAGTGGTTTTCTCATGAATAGCCGGGTTAGCTGGATTTTCAAATTGCTGCAGCATCAGATACTGGTTGGGATCTTGAGCGACAATCTCTTCGGCCTTGGCGATGGCCCCTTTCATCCCTTTGGGTGGCTCGGTGAGGATAATTTCCGCACCCAACGCCTTGATCAGTTTGCGACGCTCCAGCGACATACTGGCCGGCATGGTAAGAATTAATTTGTAACCTTTGGCAGCGGCGACAAAGGCCAGGGCAATGCCGGTATTACCACTGGTGGGCTCGATCAGAGTCATACCTGGTTTCAATTTGCCGCTCTCTTCCGCCGCCCAGATCATGGCTGCCCCAATACGGCATTTCACGGAGCCGGCCGGGTTACGGGATTCGATCTTGGCGTAGATATTTCCAGCCGGCCACAAATTCTTCATTCGAACCAGGGGTGTATTACCAATGGATTGTGCATTATTCTCAAACATTGTCTGCTCCTTAACCCAGTTGTCGTGAGGGCATATTTATCGGTTCTGCCAAAAGTGTGCCGCATTGCTGCCCTTGTAAAGTTGGCAATGGTAGCAAATCTACCGGCAAAGTGAGTATTTAGTGCCGGGGCAGCATAAAAGCGCTTTCCCGCCGGTCACAAATAACCTTTGGTACTATGCTCGGAACAAACAAGAATATAGAACCGCTATGTCAGCCACTGCCCTGCAGGCAAGGCGCAGAACTTGCAGAACAGAGTGCAAATCACGAACACGGTGTAATAACAAGGTCAAAACAGGACCAATTAGGGTGAGAGCGAAAGCGAGTAGTGTCTATGACTAAACCAAATTCAAAGCCGGAGACCCCAAGCAGCAATGAGGCATTTGTTGGCGGGGAGTCGCTGGAGGGTTATAGCTTTATTAATCAGATCGACCGCAACCTAAGGGTGGTTGCCAGCTTGAATGCCCCTAAACTCAGGGGCCAGCCAGTGGAACTGCGTACTCAGATCTTCTATCAAAATGAATTTGTGGCCACACTCAATTTTTTCCTGCACGAATACAGCATTGAGGAGTGCATCCACCTGGCTCAGAATATTCGTGAAAACGACTATCTGGTGGAGCGTATCGATGAATATTTGGCGGGCGACGTTGTCGAGTAAGTAAACACGACCCTCTGTGGCCATTGTGACAAACCCGAAACAACGCTGTCGCAATTCTGCCGCCTAACCAGCATCGCCTAGCCCACCACAGAGCAAGCCATTGCCGGGAGTATTACCATGGCCAGCATTGACCAAGCGGAATTTAAAAACAGCTACCTTAACTTGGGTGAACGTTTCTCTACCCCACAGAAGCCCACCCCGGTACCCGAACCTCATCTGATTCGATTAAACGCTAATCTGGCGAACTTTTTGGGGCTGGATGCGCGTGAGTTAAATACCCTGGAAGCGATCCAGTGTCTGGCCGGCAACCGCATTCCCGCCAACAGCCAACCGTTGGCGGCGGTCTATGCCGGTCATCAATTTGGCCAATGGAACCCACAGCTGGGTGACGGCCGAGCTATTTTGTTGGGCGAGTTGCAAGGCCAGGATCAAAATCTCTACGACGTGCAATTGAAAGGGGGTGGGCAAACTCCCTATTCTCGCATGGGTGACGGCCGCTCCCCCTTAGGGCCGGTACTGCGGGAGTATGTGGTGAGTGAAACCATGGCCGCCCTTGGTATCGCCACCACCCGGGCACTGGCGGCTGTCGCCTCTGGCGAGCGGGTGGTGCGCGATCAACTTCTGCCCGGGGCGGTGCTGACGCGCGTGGCTCAGAGCCATATCCGCATTGGTACCTTCCAATACTTCTCTGCCCGCCAGGACATCAAAGCCATCCAACAGTTGGCCGACTATGTTATCCACCGCCACTATCGCGACTACGTCAATGAATTCTACCCAGACGACCCTTACACCGGGTTACTGGCGGCAGTGGTTAATGCCCAGGCTCGCCTGGTTGCCCAATGGATGTCGGTGGGCTTTATTCACGGCGTAATGAACACCGACAACATGCTGCTCTCTGGCGAAACGATCGACTATGGCCCCTGTGCCTTTATGGATCGATACAATCCCCGCCAGGTATACAGCTCTATCGACCGACAAGGCCGTTACGCCTACAGCAACCAGCCGGATATCGCCCGCTGGAATCTTAGCTGGCTGGCCCAGGCGCTACTGCCATTAATGGATAAAACCGAACTGGGCGCGGTAAAAAAGGCAGAGAAGCAGCTGGAACAGTTTGTAACCCTCTACGATGACTACTACCAAACCTTTTTTGCCCGCAAGCTCGGTTTTGACAAAGCCACAGAAAAAACCGTGGAAGTCTGCGAGGCTTGGTTAAGCCTGCTGGCCAGTGAGGATTGCGATTTCACCCTAAGTTTCCGCGCACTGGCCGACCAACTGGGAGCGGGTGAAGAGGTGGTGGAAAATATCTACCCGCTGCCGGAGAAATTTCAACCCTGGTTGCAGCATTGGCGGGCACTACTCACCGAGCAAGGCATCTCCAGTAGCCAGGCACGGCAAACGTTGCTGAAAAGTAATCCACTCTTTATTCCGCGCAACCACGTGCTGGAAGCAGCCATTAATATGGCAACTTACAACGAAGATTTCACCCTCTTCCATCAACTGGTCGATGCTCTGGCCAACCCCTACGACTATCAACCGGAGTATCTCCAGCTGGCACAACCACCGGGGCCAGGGCAGGAGATTGTCGCCACCTTCTGTGGGACTTAGTTTAGTTTTTGGGAATACCTCCCCGTATTCCCAAAAAACGCTACGGCAAAAACGTCGTTTTGCCTGAACTTATGAAACCTTTTAACAGACTTACTCCACGCTGGAATTATTTACCTGCTGAATTTCTCTGGAATCAATAACCATTAGAAATTCATCCCTAATCGTCTTGCCATATCACCCTTACGCGCAACCATTTTCTCTACCAACTTGGCACTGCCACCGGCATTAAGAATTACCTGTTCAATCTCTTCATCCGGAATGCATACCACCTTTTGAATTGATTCCCGCAATGCTTCATCACTTATATCGGCAAACAAATTAACGGCGTAGGGGTTGTGCGGATCATTGCGCAGTGTCGTCAGCTCATCCACCACCGTTCCAAATGCCCGCCCTTTGGGGTCACCATGCGCGCGGAACGCCAGGGCGCCGCCGACATCGAGCGTAAACACCCGCCCGTTAGCCACCCCCTGATTATCGCCATCCATCCCGGCGGCATCCCAATTAGCAGTCCAAGCATGTACCGCCAGCCACTGTTGCGCGGCTTTACGCTCGGTTTCGGTAAAATGGGCAATATGTTTTTTATCGAGTGCTAACCACTGGGTAGCCACTTGATCCTTGGCCTGTGTATGAACATAGGTGAGCGTTGGTGCGCCGGCCAATTGATAAAGTTTTGCCGCAATAAATTCATTGCTCGCATGGGCTTCAGATTCCAGGTTTTTTACGTAGTAACGCCGGCCGTTGCTCTCTTCAAAAATACCGGCGGGGTTACTGCCAAGCTGGCCACCCACGCGCACCATCCGATTGGTATCAATCAACAGCTCGTTTGAATTCACCTTCGCTACTCTTCGGTAATCGCCTGCGTTCGACGAACCAGTGCCAATTGAGCGGGGGTTTCAATAGCGCCCTTACGCGCCTTGCGTACCAGCTTGATGGCTTCATCTGGCGTCATACCCAGCTCTACCAACAAACGCGCAGCGATCATTCCGGCCCGGCCCAGGCCACCTTTGCAGTGCACGAGAATATCTCCGCCAGCGCGCAACAATCGGCGAATTTCGCGGCCATGAGTCTGCCACTGCTGCTCGAAGGTGTCTGTGGGAACGGAGTAGTCGGCAATCGGAAGGTGTCGCCACTGGAGGCCACGTGCTTCGACCTGAACCCCCAACTGCGGCACCTTTAACAGGGTCAACTCGGTTGGCTCCAACAGCGTCAGTACCAGGCTGGCCCCCCAGGCAACGATTGCGTCGATGTCGGTAGCGAGATCCCGAGCCCAGGCACCGGTGGCCGCCAGGCGGTCGTGCTTACCCGGACAAAAGGTGATACCAATGCGCCCTTGTGTTGGATTTAAGCGAACCTCTGCAATCTGTAGAGGGTGGGTGATACTGGTTCGTACGGTCACCATTGTTTGCCTTTAAGTTAGGTTAACCACCGGTTGTGGACACTGCCAATCTATAAATACAGCCGACAACCACATCTGTTTTAATTACCGCTAAATTAGCCCAGGGTGGCAATAATCCAACAACCAAATTACCGACAAGACCACCCGAAATTGATACAGATCAGCCAAAGCTGAATAGCACTGTTAAATATCAGTACTGTGGAAGAATTCAACCGCCTTGGTTCATTCTTTGCAATTACCTCATGAAATACGACAACCCGACAAAGCGGCCAACAGCCCAGCTGTCACAACTTATTAAAGGCACTCGAGCATGAAGAAAATCGGAATTTTTTTCGGCACTGACACCGGCACAACCCGATTAATCGCCAAAAAACTGATGACCCGAGTGGGCGAAGAGTTTTGTGCAAAACCACTCAACGTTAATCGCATCACCGCCGACGACTTTATGGCATACCAGGCGTTGATTATTGGCACCCCCAGTTACGGTGAAGGGGCGCTGCCCAGCGCTGAGTTGGGTGTTAAAAACGGTAGCTGGGAGGACTTTCTGCCACAACTTGAAACCCTGGATATGAGCGGTAAAACCATTGCCATCTATGGCCTTGGTAACCAGGTGAAGTATGGTGATCGCTTTGTTAGTGCCATGCGCCACCTGTACCGTTTCTTCAAAGACCGCGGGGCCACCATTGTTGGCGATTGGAGCACCGAGGGTTATGAGTTCACAGGCTCCGATGCCATTATCGATGGCCGCTTTCTGGGCCTGGCGGTAGACAATAAAAATCAGGCGATGTTAACCGAAGCACGCTTGGATCAGTGGGCTGAACAGATTCGCGAGCCACTGAAACAATCTGCCGGCATCAGCGAAACAGAAGCCGCCTGATAGCAGCCAGCCATAAGTTTGGCGAACTGTTTGATTAATTATCGCGTCTGTATTCAATACTGGAGAGCACCATGCGCTACGCACCGTACGACGCTGAGTACCTAGACTCAGATACCATGTCCGAAGGCCAGCAGCTGGAATATTTTTTAACCCGGGTGTTTGAAACCGAAGAGATATGGGGTCTTGACGACGGTTGTGAATGGATCTATCGCGTAGGCGAAAATGGCGAGCAAGCCATGCCGGTGTGGCCCTACGAGAAATACGCAAAGGATGCCGCTGTCGGTGAGTGGGAAGGCAGCCAACCACAAGCGGAATCTCTGGAAGATTTTATGTACCACACCCTGGAGATGCTGATTGAAGATGACGTTTTGGTGGAGATTATGGCCAAGCCCAATAAACCGGGCTGCCTGGTTAGCCCACATCGTCTACTGAGCATTTTCACCGGAATGATTGATGCCGGCGAATATCGAATGGATGGCTGAACTACACAATCGATCGATTTAAGCAGGAATTGTTCTGCCTGCAACGCTCGTCTTTAGCCGAACTCAAAAGCCGGGCTGAAATTTTTGACTGCATCAATCAGCAGCGAATCCAGTCCGGCATGTTAGCCATGTTGATAAACCACGGTTAAGCTGTGGTTCCCCCCCACCTCACCCCTGCGGTGTTGTGAAAGTATCACGCCACCGCGTGCAAACCATTCACCGGATAAATAGCTAACAATAGCCAATTTCGCAGAATGACGGCCAATTAATACCTGAGGACACAGACCTTGGTAGTAAGACCAGCCATTTGGGCGTTGTTTAATTAAGCCTGATTTAATTGCGCGGCACTCAATTAATAGCATCAATAGGACAATCCATACCGCCACTCCAGGCAGCAACAATTGACAGACAGCAGCAATTGACGAACTCCACCCTTTTGCTATTACCGGTTCACGCTCGCAGCATAGCAGCGTGAACTCAGTTGGATGGAGCCCGCAATTCGAACCGAAAAGAGAGCAGTTACAACTGCAGCTGCTTTAAGTTGAGCGAACTCAAACTGCTAACCGACTGCTCGCTGAGTGGATTCTCTTTTGCCAGGAGTTTGGCCAGATTGGGGCTGGCGGAGACATCCAGCGAGGTAAGGTTGTTGTTGTTAACCCGCAGGTCAGTCAACGCCACACTGTTGCTAAGATCGAGCTGTTTCAGGTCGTTAACATCGGCCCACAACTCCTCAATCAGGTTGTTGTTGCTAACGTCCAACTCTTCCAGATCATTCATAAAGATCTCAAGATGGGTTAACTCTTTACAGGCGCTGATATCCAGGCTTTCAATAGCATTGTTACCCAGAAACAGCTCTTCCAGCTTAGTGTTTTTGGAGAGGTCTACGTCTGTCAGGCTGTTGCGGGTGAGATCCAGCAATTTCAGCTCAGTCAGAAATTCAACTCCGGTGATATCCTTGATCTTTTGCTTGCGACATCGCAGTTCAACCACCTCTTCGGCACTTTCACAACCTGTTGCCAATACGCAGGCCTTAAATGCTTCGTCTTTAAACTCAATATCGGCAATTTTCATAGACGCTATCCTCTACGCATTAATCAATAAGTGACAGTTGATGTTTACCCTACGGGCAACTCTGTGCTGCATACAACAGCGCGGCATTGTCGGATTTGCTACACAACCTGGAAATCCATGGCGTGCTGATCGGGCACTGGCCACTGCCTTCCGGGCTGACAAGCCCTCTACACCTCTTACCAACAACCTGAAAACGGTACAGCCGAAGCAAACAGCACTGTAAGCGCAGTTTCCGCAACGGATTACCCGTTTTTCAGCACGAAACAAGGGGCCAGCGCAGGGCTTACCCGCTGCTCGAATTGTTTTTGGTCAATTCAATGAGGTTATTTCAAGAGCCATGCCACTCCACCAGCGGGACTGGAACACTTTTCGCTGGATCAGTTTCAAACTGGCTGCTTATCGTTAGCAAGGCTAATGAGAGCTTTATATGTGTGGAGACTATCGCTATGAATACCCTTGCTGAAATCAGCTGTGTAGCCGACTTACAACCCGAGGACGCCGCTCCAAACGGCAAATTAACAGTGGCCTTTGCCAGCCAGGACGGGGAAATGGTGGACCAGCACTTTGGTTCCGCGCAGGGCTTTTTTGTCTACGAAATTGATGGCGATGAGGCCGAACTGATCGCCAGTAAAATTTTTCCGAAAGAGCTTAAAGATGGTAACGAAGACAAGCTCAAGCCCAAATTACAGTGGCTCTTGGGCTGCGACCTGGTCTACTGCGGATCTGTGGGCGGCTCCGCCACCAAACAGCTGGTCACGATTGGCGTTAACCCAGTGGTGGTAAAAGAGGGGCCGGATGTGGAGGAGATTATCGAAGAGCTACAGGCCGAGCTCAATGGTGAGCCCTCCCCTATGCTGAAACGCATTCTTGCCAAGAAAGCCCCCAAATCCGATGACCGCTTCGACGATATGGAAGATGAGGACTGGGAGGAGTAAAACCTCCCTAGCCCGGTTTATTCAGCCCTCCCAACTACCCGGCAAGGCTTAGCCAAGCCTTTAGTTGGGTAGTACGATCTTATCGGCACCACTAATTAACGGCGGCAGCGCCCGTTTCCAGTTGATGGCATCAAAGCGGATGTCTGTGGTTTGAAAATAGTCGATGGCATTAGTGACCACGTCTTCCAGTATCGCCGCCACGTAATCTTTGGCGCGCTCAGAGTTGTTAAACGTCTCTGGCACCGCCGCCTGAAAATAGAGTGTATTGTCATTGGCGGTATAGCCACCCATACGCATTCCATCAAACGGCGGTTTATCGCCGTTAAACGCCAACATAAAGGTGATATCCAGTGTCGGCCCCGCCTGTAGTCCCTGGGTTGCCTCCTTTTGCGTGGCAATGCTCAAAGCAAACGCGGTAATAGCCCGCTCCATGGCCGATTTTTCCAAATCGCGGCTGGGTAAATTCATGCTAATCGATAGGGGTTGCATCACAGATTCTCCAAATTTGAGCGAGTGGCCAGGGCAGCTTGCTACCCTGGTCGGCACGCCATCAGCCAAACAATTTGGCAAGCGTTTGTCCTTCTGCAAGCAATCAGCAATTTTCAATCCCGCCGTGCTTTCGCGTTTTTCTACGGCTAATTGCCCTTTTCTGTGGTGGTTGCGACACAGACGTCGACTGCCTTGTTGCTTAGACGACAAAAATTTTGATTTTGGTCAATATTAAGGAGTAAGAGCGGCTTGACGGCGTGGCACAGGCATTGCTCCAGAGCAACCATACTGGCTGATTTAATTTTTACGACACTATTGGAGAAGAGCATGGCTGCCACCTTTGAATTGAAAACCACCGGCGACTCAATTTTTCAATTTGATTTTTATAACGGCAAAGGCGATCAATTGATGATGAGTGCCGAGTTCGCGAGCAAGTCCGAAGCCGAGCAGGCCATTCAGGAGGTGCGCGTGGGTTCAATGATGAGCGATATGATCGCCGTGGGTACCGGCCCCGAAGGCGAGAAGTTTTTCGTCATTAAAAACCGTGGCGGCCAGGTACTGGTGAAAAGCGTGCTGTTTGAAAATGAGATGGTTTTTAACAATGCCCTGCACAGTGTGCGCGACAACGCCTGCATCGCTCAGGTAAAAGATTGCACTGCCGTCAGCTGAGCGATTTACCAGCTGAGGCACCGCCGGCGCTCAACAGCACCGGTGGTGCGGTTTTCACTGTCGGGTCTTTAGCTATCGGGCTTTTTACTATCGATAGCTACCACTCGTTTATGACCGTGCGAAAACCGATGTGGGACGTGGTTAAGGTGTACTCTTGTGGCTGCCGGGCGGATGGCCGGTAACGCATGCAGTAGGTGGGCGTACAGAGGTAAGAGCCCCCCTTAATGACATGCTGCCCCGGCTGTACCATCTGCTCGCCGGCGTCTGAGGCGTGGAAGGGTTGGTATGGGTCCCGGACTATCTCCCAAACATTACCGGCCATATCAAACAGGCCGTAATTGTTGGCCGGGAAACACCCCACCGGGGCCGAGCCAATATAGCCATCGCTGCCCTTGTTTTCCGTCGGGAACTGGCCCTGCCAGGTGTTGGCCATCCACTGCCCATCTGGGCGAAAGTTATCGCCCCAGGTATAGGTCGCGTGCGCCAAGCCCCCGCGGGCAGCGTACTCCCACTGGGCCTCGGTGGGTAGCGACCGGCCCGCCCACTCGGCGTAGGCAGCGGCATCTTCATAAGCGACATGGACCACCGGGTGGCTCATACGGCCTTCAATGTTACTGGCCGGCCCCTGTGGGTGGCGCCAGTCCGCGCCCGGAATAAAATGCCACCAAGCCGAGATATCATCCATTCGCGGCGGCTCCTCGGGTGCGATAAACACCGCCGAACCCGCCACCATCTCCTCTTCCGGGAAGCCGGGAGGAAACCACTCCTTTTTGGGTTTGCGTTCCGCCAGGGTGACATAACCTGTCTCGGCAACAAATTGGGCGAATTGGGCGTTGGTCACTTCGTGGCGATCGATCCAGAAGGGTTTAACGGTAACCGCCATTTCGCTGCGCTCTTCGTAGAAGGGCTGAAAGTTACCCGTACCGTGATCTTTATGGCCGGCATCATTACCCATAACGAAAGTGCCACCCGCCAGGTGCACCATGCCCGGATGCTCACCTTCCGGCTCGGGCAGGCCACTGTAGTTTTGACAGAGGCGCTGGTCAGAGGGGTTAGGGGCAGAGGGGTTAGGGGCAGAGGGGTTGGGGTCAGAGGGGTTGAAGTCAGAAGGGTTGAGGCCAGAGGAGTTTTGATCCGGGCTGTTTGGGTTGGTAGTGGCCGCCTCTGCGAAAGCACTAGCCAGCGCCACCAACAAATAATACAACAGTACTTTTTTCTGCTTGCGAAACATCCTGATGCTATCTTTCTTTTAATAATTAATTTTGATTTTACGGGGTAGACGAATCAACCGCCTGGGTGGAAACGCCTGTCGAGCGATAGATATAGACATTATTGAATTCATCCAGCTCCGAGAGATCGGGCACTGTATGGCTGCGCTGAAAATCGACAATGGTAAGCCCCGGCAACGGCTCACCTTTTAATCGACAGTCGGCCATTAAAATCTCTCCAAATTTTTTCTGCATAGTGGCCAGCAGCGGCAGGTTATCCCGATCGTAAAAGACATCGGCCACAGTCACCAGATCCGTGCTGGGCGCGGTGCTAAGTTCGTTACACAACTGCAGGCTCACGCCATTGAGCGCGGCATTGGCCTCTGCTGCCAACAGAGCATTGGCGTCTTGGTCACACACCCACACCTCGCGCGCACCCGCCAGCTTGGCAGCAATGGCCACCACGCCGGAGCCCGCGCCGAAATCGAGTAGCGACCTGCCCGCAACCCACTCGGGGTTGGCCAGTATCTGCTTGGCGAGCACCTGGCCGCTGGCCCAGCAAAACGACCAAAATGGCGGGTTATCCATCAGCTCGGCGGCCTGCTCATGGCTCAACTGCCACTGGGGGTAGTTGGCATCGAGCAGCCACAACTGAATAGCGTCGCATTGGGGTAGACGGGTGAGGGCCAACTCGCCGTTGGGGATCTTTTCGCGCAGCTTCTCGGTAAGACGCTCTAACGGGGATAGCGACATCGTTCTCCTTACGCGCCCCTGCGCTTGGCCAACCACTCGGTGACGGCCAGGCCGGTGGCCATTGGCCACCCCTGTAACTCATCCACCGGTACGATTTTGTAGTCATCCAATTCGTGGTTGAGGCGCACCTCGCCCCAGGCCCGGGCATGATAGGCGATAATCACCTGGTTCTGGCGGGCAAAAGGGTAGACCCCCACCAGAGAGATCTCGTCGCACACCAGTGACAGCTCTTCCTCGGTTTCCCGGCGGGCACACTCAATGGGATCTTCTCCGGTCTCCAGAAAGCCGGTAATGATCGAGTAGAAGTCAGGCGGCCAGCTGACGTTGTGCGCCATCACCACCCCATCGGCCACCTCAACAATCACCGCCACCACCGGAGTGGGGTTATTCCAGTGGACAAACTGACACTCCAGAGTAGAACAGCCGAGTCGTATTTGGTCATCTATCAGCTGTTCAGCCAGCGGGCTGGCACATTCCGGGCAGTATTTCATGCGTAATCTCTGTGCTATCGACGGCCCGCTAGTCTACACCGCAACGGCACCACCAGCCTAATAACAGACCAAAGGCCCCGATGACGCTAGAGAATCGAAAACGGCGAAAAAGACACTATCGGCAAAATAGACAAAAAGCCCGGGGACAGACCGGGCTTTAGCTTGGAGTACCTTACCTTAGCGAGATAGTCAGACGCGATGGTCAGGCCAGGTGGTGTGACTGGGTTGATTTAACTGGCGCACTTCACACAGAGGGTGGCTTCAGGAATGGCCATCAAGCGCGCCGGCGCGATATTGTCACCGCAGGCTTCACAGACACCATAACTGCCATCGGCAATTCGGGCCAAGGCCGCGTTGATATGGCTGATCGACTCCCGGGTCTCCTGGGCAATTCGCTCCAAAACCTCGTCATTCTCACGCTCTTGGGCCTGCTCTTCGGAGTCGGCTGAGTGGGGCTGGGTTAAATCAGAGGTGATTTTCTGCAACCGTTGTTGCAACACATCCAATTGGCTGCGCAACTGCTGTTCTATTTGGGGCAGATTCATAAGGGGCTAACCTTGTGTCTGTTTCAAAAGAGTCACCATCTCATCTTTCAGGTGCAGACGCTTCAATTTGGCGGACTCCTCCTCCTCGGTTGAGGTAGGGGTCACCTCGTTCTCCATGTTTTCAATCTCTTTGGTTAACTCGTGGTACTCATCAAAAAGCTTGCGGAAATGGCTATCGGAGGTTTTCAAGGCGTGGATTTGATCTTTGTATTCCGGTAATTCGTGCACTAAATCGTGATGTTCTACAGCCACAGGATGGCTCCTTAGTTGGGTGATGGTTCGCAGAGCAGATTATGACGAATCCTGGTTGAATGCTTGATATACATCAGCTTCAAACCGAGCCCTGTCGAAGGCAGTGAGGAATCAGCCGATCCGGCAGGTGGACCGTAGAAAAGAATAACCAGTATGACCCGGCCCGCCAAGCACAGTTCAGCAAAACTGAAGGCGTTTAGTTTAAACGCCTGCTAAACCCCGAATCCATCCCCTCGGTCAGAGCCCGCTGCAGCTGGGCACTGCGCAGTTCCGATTTGGTCTTCGCCAATGCGCGGCTGAGCGCCACACAGCTAGCGCCAGTTACCGTGCAGTGTTGGCGACAATCTTCGATGAGGAGATCGATCTTTTCGCAGACGCCCTGGCCGACATCCGCTCGCCCCTGGGCGAAACAGCAACGTGCCAATCGGTGGTAGCAGAGTACTGCCGTTTCTATGGTTTCACTATCGCCGCGCCAATGGCGTACATGCTCGGCGGAAGACTCACAAGCGGCGATATAGAAACTCTCGGCATCCGCCCACAGGCCTTGACTCGCCAATGACTCTGCTTGGGCGAGTAACTTTTTACTCTCATACATGCTCATTTACCTTTTTTATTCTGTTATTTCACCGCGTGGGTGATGTTGCCCTCTGATCAAGTAAAGCGCTGCTCCAAACACCAGCGCTCACGATCAAGCAATTCAAAAATCAAGCCAAATGATAATAATTATCATTTGCAAGTTTGTGCATACATGTTCGCAGCGACTATTCTGCAATTTATATGCATGTTTAATTAACTGACTGTGCAATGAGACGAAGCTAAGTCAAATACCCCTAAAAAAGTATTAACCCTATGATATGTCCCAGTCCCCCTCAAGTAGGTCGATTTACTTATTTATCCTCAGCTTTCAACGTGTTATGAGCTACCTATCGGAGCCATCTGAAGTCGACATTAACCGGTTCAGGCATTGGCAACGACTGTCGTAAAGGGAACAAATTGGACCACTGAAAACGAGCGTTGCGCGTGCAGACGAAGACCCGATTCAACAAATCCCAAATTCTGCAGCAACCTGTACCAATTCCGACAATTTTCACCAAGGTGGGACACCACCCTTTGTTGCAAATCCGCCAAAACAGCCACCCCCACCGGCACCCGCAACAGAAAGCAGATCAGGCACTTTCCTACAAATAGCAATAACTATTTGTTTTTAAATAACTTTTTGTTAACTGCTTTTTTTGCCAAAGGCCAGACATTAGCGGCTAACTATTTGCTCATAACCCCCTGTTGCGGCTAAGCCGTACCGTTCCACCAGATTACGACCTTTAGTTCCACCAGATTAAGTGAGAGATAAGACCATGTCTGTAAATGTGATTGCTGCCTTCTCTGCCAAGGCAAAAAGCGACCCGGCACTGGCCGAACAATTGAAAAGCTGTCAAAAACTTAAAGAGATGTTCGCCCTTGCTCGGGACAACGGCTTCGAGTTTGATGAAGACTCCCTCTATCCGCCCAATGAGCCGCAATTTACGCCCGACCAGCTCTCTGAGCGTTTGGTAAAAGCCCTATTGCGAGCCTAAATGTCGGCTTCGGTATTTGAGGTTGCGCCTGTACCGGCGGTTACCAGTGAACCGCCGGTCACCTCTATAGAGGTACCGACAAGCCGGACCGTGGATGAACGTATCGCGCCCTTTTTGAGCTTGTGGGATGGCTTTTTCAATCGAGCCCAGCAGGCCGATTACCTGCAGTACTTTCTGCATCAACACCCCTGGCCAACCAACCACTACTCGGTGGCCGGTCGCTCCTTCCAACTGCCCAGGCAGCAGACCTGGCATGCAGACCCAGGTATCGTCTACAGCTACACCGATAACCTGCTTACCTCCCAGCCCTGGAATGCTCTGCTGCTTCAGATTCGCCGGGCACTGGAAGCCAAACTCAACTATCCGTTTAATGCCGTGTTGGTGAACCTCTACCGGGATGGCAGCGATTATGTCGGCTGGCACAGTGACGACGACCGCGAAATGGGCACCGAGCCGCTCATCGCCTCTGTCACTTTCGGCGCGACACGAGGTTTCCAATACCGCTCTTCTGCCACCGGCGAGGTCGGTGAACTGGAACTCAACAGTGGCAGCCTGCTGGTTATGCACCCGGAATTTCAGCGTCACTTCCAGCACGGAGTCCCCCCCGCCCCGGAAATCCATCAGCCGCGCATTAATCTGACCTTCCGCCGGGTACTGCCACCACCCGCCAAATAGGTGGGCAGGCTACCGCCGTCAGCCAACTTGCCTGTTTGCCTACACAGCTCCGCAGCCCTATTGCCGATTAACGGATGATTTTGTTCGGTTTGCAACCAGTGACCAACACGTCACTCCGAATCAAGCACCAAAATTGAGCAGGCAGCTGACCCCGGCCAACTGACGCTGGCCGTGTGGGGAGAAGAAATGTCCTTTTAACCGTATTGAATAGAGATTTATCTGCCGCAGTGGGTGATAAGTGCGCAATAACTTCGCTAATTGCCTCACTAACCCGGGGCGAGCGGATGGGTTAGGTACGGTATTTGTATGTCCCTCTTCTGCAACTAGCGAAAACGACAAGATAGAGTATCGCGGCCAGTTAGAAATTGTGACTGCGGTAGCAAGATAACGTCACCGGCTGGGGCTTTTCGACCAAAGGTTAGCGCTGCCTTATCAGCGTTAGCTTGAAAACCAACAGCGATTTGTCATGCCCGAAAGGGATGAACTATACCTAGAGTGACGGCGGGGCTAACCAAACCGGCAAGAAGCTGTAAGCCCACCTCTCGAGCACCCTCCTGGTGCCAGGCTGATTCGTGGCCAACAACCAGGGCTGGTGACTCTCTCTCAAAATAATAATCACAACCATAACGAAAATAGCGTCGCGTAGGAGCGCGGGTGCCTTGCTACTAGGGTTTTGTGTGTCTGTTTTTTGAGATTGGGTATTTGTAAGAGGATAGGTTAATGAAAGTCCGCCAAACCATTCACAGGCTAATGCTGTGTGCATTGCCATTTGTTTCCGGCACAGGCATGCCAGGCATAGCTTTAGCCGCCGGCGAAGAGCCGCTGCAACTGGCTGCCCTGCACACCAACACAACCTCATCCAAGCCTAAACCTGTGGCAACCACCGTTGCCGACGCCATCGCCGCCGTCCAATCTGAACAGGGGCCCTACGCCGCCGAGTTGGGCCAGCTCTACACCAGCCTCGGTATGCAACTGCAACAGCAGCAGGACCACAGCGCCGCCCTGGAGGCCTTCAAAAGCGCCATGCACGTGGAGCGTATCAATCAGGGCCTCTACTCAACCGGGCAAGAGGTGATTCTGGCCGCTATGGTAGAGAGCGCTGTGGCCATGGACGACTGGGAGCTGGCTCAGAACTTTTTGGGTCACTGGCAGTGGCTGGCGACGGAACATGGCGTCGATGGCCCGGAAAAATTCCTGCAAGGCGTCCGCCAGTTGGCCAGCCTGCACATGGTTAACTACTTCGGCCACGATGCCAGCGTTGGCGGCCGGCCTGAGCTGCACCTGCTGCGCGCCAACCAGCTGTTTACCAAAGCGTTGGCTACACTCGAGCAACACTATGGTACGAGCGATCAAGCCATGGTGCCGTGGCTCTATGATCTCTCCGTCAGCGCCTACTATCTGTCGGTGGTGAGCGTTGAAAAAAATCGCCCTATCGTCGACAGCAAACTGGAAGCCAACGACCCAGCCACCACACTGGCCGCGCAGAAAGAGAATTTCATTATTGAGCAGTACAACTCTGGGCGCGAAGCCATTGAGCGTATGGTGACAATCGAAGCCAGCGACGGCGACCACGATTTTCAGTCGCTGTTTGATGCCGAAATTATGCTGGCCGACTGGTACATGCTCTACAACCGGCCGGAGTCTGCCCGCAAACAGTATCGCAAGGCCTACCATACCCTATTTGAAAATCTGCAACACGATAGCGACAATGGCAACGAGATTGTCCGCCTGCCCGTCGACCTGCCCAACCTGAATCAAGCTAAAGATCTCGAGCAGGAGCCCGCCGGAGACTATGCTGTGTTTCGCTACAATGTCTCCTGGCGCGGCAATGCCAGTGAGGTAGAGGTCGTCGAAACCAGCATCGACAACCAACGCGCCCTGGCCGCACTGAAGAACTCCCTGCTTAACCGCAAGTACCGGCCCAAGCTGATTGATGGCGAGCCAGTGGATGCCACCGGCGTGGTTAAACGATACCCACTGCCAGCCACACTGTAATCTGCCTCAGCCAAGCTGATAACCAGCCCCAAAGGGCTGGTTATCGCTCTTAGGGGGCGGCCACCACCAGAGGTTGCGTCCAGGCCATCTCCACATCACCCTCGGCAAAGGGATTGTGCTTGGCCTTACTGGAGATGATACGCGCCCGAACATAGATCTCATCACCGGTAGCCACATAACTCGCTTTACGGCCCTCGACTACCTTCAATAGCTGGCCGATCTCCGCACTGTAGCGTTTGATGGCTTTATGCTCGTGATCCGTAACCCCCATGTGATCATGCGGCACAACACTCATCTCGGGCTCCAGATCGACTCCGCGCCGGGTACCGACAAACTCCACCCGGTAATCGACACCCCGTTCAGCGTCAATTTCCAGATCGATGCGGTTGTCGCTGATGGCCAACTTTTTCAACGTCACCCCGGTGCTGTTGTAGTAGTCGCCGCGCTTGATGGCCTCAACAATTTTATTGGGGGTTAACCACTCGGAACGCACCATGATCCAACCGCGGCCTGGGTTGGTCTCGCCCACACCCCAGCGGGTGTACTCGTGAGCATCATCCACTGCCACGCCGTAGAGCACACTGCGGTGCAGCTCGCCCAGGCGTTTGGCCAGTACGATATCCCAGATACGTTCGGCGCTATCGTGCAGCGCATCGCCGTAGTTATTGACATGAGGGTGGCCGTTGTACATCTCAAAGTAGCCTTCACCGGGGGCGTAATCGAGATAGAAAAAATCCTCGGCGGTTTGCGCGTAGTAGAAATTGGGGTGGTTCAGATGGACAAACATAGGTTGGCCAAATTGCTCACTTTGGCGGCGCACCGCATCAATATTGTTCTGAATGGCATCGGCCACACTGTTGCCAGCCTGCGGCTCTATTTTCTTCACCGTGTTAACACCATTCATATGGATCGGATGGGCGCGGAAGCGATCTGAAATCTCTTCGCCTTTGACAAAAATAAAACGGTTGGGCTGTTCATAGAGTGAACGAAACTCATCCAGAGTTTTTAATTTCACCTGCTTATCCCCGTTCACTTCCCGCTCTTCAATCCAACCGGTGGGAAACAGCTTGTGATACGTTTGGTAGGCAGCCTGCACCTGCTCGGCATTGCGTTTACTATTGGTAATGGAGTACCACTTTTCACCCTGCTGCATAATATTGTGGTCACTTAGCACCAAAAATTGGTAGCCGTGCTCTTTATACCAATCGGCCACCACTTCCGGCGGTGAATCGCCATCGCTCCACCAGGTGTGGGTATGGGTATTACCTTTCCACCACTGACTTTCGGCACTGGCATCAACCGCGCTTAACGCGGCCAGGGCGATAACCATTAAAGCTGACTTCTTAGCTATCTTTCTAGCTATCTTTTTCATAATTTATTCCTAAAAAAACCATCGCGGCGACCGCGATGGTTTAATTGGCGATGAGTTATTGGATAAAGGCTTAAAAACGATATTCGTACTGCAGCCAGAAAGAGCGGGGTTTGCCGTTCCAACCGTACTGGTAGTAGTACTCCTGATCGTAGATACCGACTTCACCACGCACACCTGCAGTGGAAGCTCGCTGGGTGGCACTGGCTGAAGCGCGCTCAAAGTAGTCTTCATCAGTGATATTAACCATACGCAACAGGAAGCGGTGCTCCAAATCCTTACCCATGAAATATTGCACAGAAGCGTTCAGCACAAAGTAATCGCCAAAGTTCAAATCTTCACTGACTCGCTGGCCGCTCTCATCCACCAAACGACTTTGGGTAGTACCGGCGTAGGCCCATTCAGGCCCCTGCCAGGTTGGATTAAGCGCAAGCGCCCAACGCTCGGTAGGGGTATAGGTGAGCAGTGCCGAGGCGGACCATTCCGGACGCTCTGATGATTGACGGGTGGCACTGGCACCAGCGGCTCCTGGCACGACGAAATCCAGTGATTCACCCGTGCCCTCTCGAATGGCGGTTAAACCATAAATCGGGTTGCTCTCCAGGGACTCCATATCGGTGTAGGTGAAGTCCAACTGCCACTGATCAAAGTCGAAAGAGACATCAATGGTATAACCTTCAATCTCTTGAATGCGGTCATAGTTAAAGTAAGCCGTCTCGCGGCCACTGAGATTACCCGCTTCAAACTCGTTGCTGGCGTAATTACAGAAGGAGGTTGGGCGCACAATATCGTCAACCAGATCAGTACCGTTGGTGGCCGCGATATCCGGGCAGACGTTTTCTAAACGTGCGCTGCCAAATTGATTGTCAATTTCGGTATTGAAATAACCGACCTCAACATTGTAGGTACCGCCCAATGCCTCGCCGTTCAAACCCAAGCCAAGGCTGTAGGTATCCACTCCTTGAGTTTCCAAATCTGGGTTGTTGAGCAGATTTTCCCGGGCACCGATTTCCGTCAAAGTTGGATTGCTGTAGGAGGTACCACCATTTGCGCGAGCATAATAGCCACCACCAAACTCCTGGCGGAAACCAAACTTCCAGATGAACTCATCCTCAAACGCGTTGTTAAAATCCTGGCGACCGGCAAGCGAGAAACTGGAGCCCGCTAAAATATCAAAATCCAACCGCACATCGGCGTAGATACCGTTGCTCTCGACCTTATCGTCCGTCATGCCGTAGGCAGCGGCGGAGTTGTCGAAGTAGGTGATATTTTGAAAACCAAACACCGTCTGCAAGGTATCGTTCCAAACAGTTTTAACCCGGGTATTCAAGCCGTAGTCGACATACCCGGCTTTGTATTGATCACCCTCGCCAAAACCTTTGGTGGGCGAGCCATCACCAAAGGATGCCGTACTTTGAATCACATAACCGATGGGTGCGCCAATGGGGAAGGGATTATCAACGGTGCCGTAGGGGTTGCCATTCTCATCGACCAGGAAGCCGGTTCGGGCACTGGTGGCGGCGCCGGTGGGGACAGAGGTAATAGCGTTGTCCGGGTTGGTCACACAACCGGCCGGGAGGCTATCGATGCCATCAGCAAAGGCTTCAAACTGGGCGGCATTGGTAAACTCAGTAATGCCCTGGTCTGCAGCAATCTGTTGAATATCAGCAGGCAAATCCCGCACTCGAGGAATATTACAGACGCGCACATCCACCTCACTGTTTTTCAGTGTCGGTGCGGTGTAGTAGGCATCCAGGGTGAGTGTAGTGGAGTCACTTAACTGGCTTTCAAAGTTGAGGTCGTAGATCGGAAACTCGGTGTAGTTCGGTTGAAACACAGTTCGATCAGGAAACGAGTCGCGAAAATCGATCGTCGCGTGTTGATACCCCAAGCGCAGTGACGTGTCATCGTTCATCTGCCAAACGTACTTCACACCCAACAAGTTGTAGGAGTAGGGAAAATCGTGAAAGCCACCCAACGCTCGGACCGTATCCACGTGTGCTTCGCGGTCGAACAGTGTGTGCGCGTCGGTCTCATAGGAGCGGGCAAAAAACATAATGGCGTGCTCGTCGCTATCAAACAGGCGCATAGAGACATTGCCATACATTTCCCGGGTTTTAAAACTGCCGCCGTAAAAGCCAATTTCGCCTTTGGTCTCCTGGCCAGCTTCGGGGCGTTTGTACAAAACATTAACCACACCCAAACCGCCATTACCACCAAAATAGAGGCTCTGACCACCGCGATAAACTTCCACGTTTTCAATCATGCGCGGGTCAATGGCGGTGGCCCCCCACAAACTCTCCAGCGGAGTGCCCCGGTCGAAGGTGGGGACACCATCGAGCAATAAAAGTGTGTCGCGGTCGGTACCACCGTCCAGGCGAATGGTAAATTCGCCTTCGTCCGGCGAGTAACCGATATTGGCACCGCGAATCAGGCCGGCAGCCAACTCGCCAAAGTTGGTAAAGCCGCCGGTGGCAATCTCTTCGGAGTTAATAATTTGCACCTGGGTTCCAAAGCGGGCGACATCAATCGCCAGATCCGAAATCCCCTCACTCATACGACTGCCTTCAACAATAACCTCCTCTATTTTTTTTGATTTTGGGAGTTCACTGGTCGGTATCTCTTGCTCCTGGCTGTAAGCGTGAACCGATACAGCGATGGTGGCCGCTGCACTGATCGCCTGAACCAGGCGACGCTGATTGAATTTATAATGCATGGTACTTCCCCTAATGGTTGTGTAAATCCGGTGGGGAAGACTGTCATTGGCAAATTAAAAATAATTTACCGAAATATGAAATATTTATAGTAAAAATATTTAAGTAGAAAATTAGAGAAAAATTTAAATTTAAACCAACACGCCATCATTACTGGCCAAAGTGGCCACCAAATGGAAGAGTGATGAATCTTTTATTAAGATTAGAAATTCAAAAAAGAGTAGCCAGTTATTGAACAGGTCGCGACCAATCGGGGTTTTGCATTACCCACAAACCAACGTCGACCAACTCCCTGCCTAACTTTCCGTCGACTTGAAATTGGTTGTCGCAAAGCAGCCACAAGCAGGTTTACAGCCGCCCAGGCTGTGAACTCTACTGCGCCCGCCACTGGCAATGATTAATCAATACTGGAAACAGAGAAAGTTCCGGCGGTAATTTACCACCGCCGGTTTAGCGATAGTGCTCTCACTGGAGGGGTTGATTCGCTGCTATCTGGCTTGGTGCGGGCTGGCCTTGTTCTGACTGACTAGAATCCGGCTGGCTTGTTTCCGGCAGGCCTTTTTCCGGTTGACTGGGTTCCGATGAGCTGGCCAAGGGCTTTAAAAAGCGGGCAAATTTGGTATAGCAGTTCTGCAGCCAAACCTTCACCCGCTGACGCTCAACAGTCGACATCGCTTTAGTGTTGTTGGCCGCAGCCCAAAAGCTGAAGTTGTAGAAATCGATTTTTTGAGCCAGGTTGGCCGAGAGCTCAGGCAGGGTAAAAAAGAGTGCTTTGCGCTCCTGGGCTGCTTGGCTGATTTTTGAGGCATCAAACAGGCTGAAATTGTGTGCCCGCCCCATGTTTTTCACCACCACCAACTGCAGCGGTGCCCCTTTAAAGGCGACCAACAGGTCCTGCAACAGGCGGGCGGAGTCAGCGCCATCATCCATAACATGCCACCAGTAGAGCTGGGCATCGATTGCCTTCAGCACGGCAAACAGGTCACTCTCGCCAATCCAGGCCTGCAGATACTTGGTGGTCTGTGCGGCCAGATCGACAATGATATCCTGGTCGGGCTGCTGCTCCGCCCGGGCGAGAATCTCATCCAGGCTCTCAAAATTTTCCACCTTAACCGGCGCCGCGAATTCCGCATAAAAACGGGAGAAGGTGCTGTGCGACTGATCGGAGTCAAATCCTATGAAGGGCATTTTCTGATCAATAAAATATTGTGCCAGCACCCGTGCGGTAAAGGATTTACCCACGCCCCCCTTCTCACCGCTAATTAAATGTATTCTTGCCATGTAGCCTCCTGGTGCTTATTAGCATTTGATCTTCTGTCGGGTTTGGCTGTGTTGAGATTTTCACCCGGTTAAAACCACAACATCATATCGTAGCGGGAAAATATTGCAGGCGCTTTTACAGCAAATGCCTACCGCCGTCAAAAAATGCAGCGTCGTCAAAAACAACCATGGAATACGCAATTAGACCAAAGCCCAGCCTGTTTGCGCCATGGATGTCAACTGCATCAACAAATTGATCCTTAGCTGTTGGGATTCATCTCTCTGACTCGTCTGCCATTTATTGTCTTCCCATATTGGCTTGCCAACCTACCTCTCTTTAGGAGCAATTATGAAATCTTACGCAAGACTTCTGTGCCTGGCTGCTTTATTTTCTCAGTCTGTGCACGCTCAGATCAGCAATGGTAGCTTTGAATCTTTTACCGGTAACACACCGGATGGCTGGACAACCATCGACAGCGGCATTACCACCGCCCCCAGCGCAACCGCACAGGCGGGAGCTCAGTCAGTGTCCATCAGCGTTAACACCGCCAGCCAGGCGGCCACCGATTTTCGGCAATCGGTGGCCGTGGTGGCCGGCCAGAATTACGATTTCAGCGTTTGGGTTTACCACACCGAAGGCCATGTGCGCGCCCGTCTCTATGTCGATGGTTATCAGGGGTACTCCAGTGAAACCACCGTTAACCAGTGGCAGCAACTCAGCTACAGCTACACCGCGGCCAGCAGCACCGATATCGAAGTTGGCCTGCGCTTTTACGATGTAACCGGCTTCGATGGCTCGGAGGTGGTTTATGTCGACAGCTTCCAACCCAGTACCAGCAGCGGTGGTGGTTGCAGCGGTAGCGAGGCGGTGGTCGATCTCACCACCGACAGCTACGCCAGCGAAACCAGCTGGGAAATTCTCGACGGCAGCAGCCAGGTAACCGCCAGCGGCTCCGGCTACGCCAACAACAGCAGCTACAGCGAGAGCCTCTGTTTAGCAGATGGCGATTACACCTTTGTGATCTACGATAGCTACGGCGATGGTATTTGCTGCAGCTATGGCAGTGGCAGCTACGCCTTAACAGTGGCCGGCGAAACCATTGCCAGTGGCGGCGAGTTCAGCGGTGAGGAGGCGACGCCCTTCTCCCTGCCCAGCGCCAGCAGCGAGCCGCCATCGGGCTGCGCCAGTAATCTGCTGGAGCTGGTCCTGCTCACCGATAACTACGGCTCGGAAACCAGCTGGCAGCTGCTGCAGGGCACTACCACACTCGGCACCGGTAGTGGCTACACCGCCAACACCCTCTACAACGAGAGCTTCTGCCTGGCCGACAACAGCTATACCTTTGTCATCAGCGACAGCTATGGCGATGGTATCTGCTGCAGTGTGGGCAATGGCTCCTACCGTCTGACCAGCAACGGCATCACCATCGCAGAAGGCGGCGAGTTTACCAGCAGTGAAAGCATCAATTTTGACCTGCCCGCCGTAAGCGGTGGTGGCGGTAGCGGCGGCTACTACGATGCCGCCGCCGGTCTCTCCGGCTACGCCTTAAAAACAGCGCTCTACAACATCATTAAAGATCACAACAACCAGGGTTACAGTGCACTGTGGGGATTCTATTCGGCCAATGAGTTGGACCACTACTATGAAAATGACGGCTCTATTCTGGATATCTATTCCGAGAACCCATCCGGCAGCGACCCCTACAACTACACCCCGGTGAGCAATCAGTGCGGCACCTACAACAGTGAGGCCGACTGTTACAACCGCGAACACTCCTTCCCGCGCAACTGGTTTGGCGGCCAGGTGGAGCCGATGAACTCCGATGTGCACCATATCTTTGCCACCGATGGCCAGGTCAATGCCTATCGCAGCAGTTACCCCTACGGTGAGGTGGGCACAGCCACCACTACCAGCAGCAACGGTTCCAAGCTGGGTAGCGCTGCAGTAGGCCTGGGCTATAGCGGTACGGTGTTTGAGCCGATCGATGAATTTAAGGGTGATTTAGCGCGCGCCTACTTTTATATGGCCACCCGCTACCAAAACCAGATCGCCGGTTGGCAGAGCAATGCCGCTGAGGCGGACGCGGTGTTGAACGGTACCAGCGACCAGGTGTTCGAGCCCTGGATGCTCACCCTGCTGAAAAGCTGGCACAACCAGGACCCGGTCAGCCAGAAAGAGATCGACCGCAACGAGGCCGTCTACCAATACCAGGGCAACCGCAACCCCTTTGTCGATCATCCGGAATGGGTGACCACGATTTGGGGCAACTAAACCAATAGCACCTATTTAGCTAACAGACCCAGTGGCCCAAGCAGCATAGGCCACTACCGGTAGGGCGCCAGTGGCGAGCCAGGAGGCCGACACTGGCACCGTATCACCCTGACAGGGCCCACCTATTTGGCCCCACCCCCTCCGCCAATCAACCGAACAGTCAATAGGCTACAAAAAGTCATTGCGTAAATCGGGCGAATGACTAAACTAAGCAGCGACATTATAAGCACACTTATTATTAATAAACTCATGGAGCGCTATGGAAGATAGTGTTGGTGTGATTTTGGCGGATGTCTCCCGGCTGATGCGGCGCGCCTTTAACGAAAAAGCGCGCAACATCGGTATTACCCGGCCCCAGTGGTATGTGTTGACCACCCTAAAACGCAACGAAGGCATCAATCAGGGTGGCCTGGCCGAGATTCTCGATATCGAGCCAATCACCCTGTGCCGCATTCTCGACCGTCTGCAGCAGGCCGAGCTGGTGGAGCGTCGTCGCGACCCGGCCGACCGCCGGGTCTGGCGGCTCTATCTGTTACCCAAGGCCGAACAGCTGTTAACTCAGCTGCGGCCATTGGGTGTGGAGGTTAACGACCTGGCCCTGGAGGGGCTGGATGAGTCTGCGCGCGAGCAGTTTCGCAGCACATTGAAGTTAGTGCGCCAGAATCTGGCCAGGCGCACCGAACAGAGCTGAGCCTTCACTCAGCCAAACAAAACAGTAGCCAAGTAGCAGCAAGTTTTTTGGAGTAGTCTCTTGTCCCAGTCTATGCGACGGCTGACCATCATGCTGGTCGGCCCATTAGTTTTAATTATTGGCGTGACCGCCTATTACCTTTCGACTGCAAACTCGGTCAATACCGACAACGCCTACATTCAACAGAGCAAGGTGAGCATCAGTGCCGAAGTGGGTGGCCGTATTGTCGAGGTGGCGGTCGAGGAGAACCAACAGGTGCAAGCCGGTGACCTGCTGTTTCGCATCGACCCGGAGCCCTACCAACTGGCCGTGCTGGAGGCCGAGGCTTCCGTGGCCCGGGCCAAGGCCAAGCTGGTGCAGCTGCAGACCGCGCTGGAGACTTCCGATGTCGATATCGAGAGCGCTCTGGAAGATGTCGCCTACTTCGAGAAGGAGTACCACCGTCAATTGGAGCTGGTAAAAACCAGCGTCACCACCCAGGCTGCGGTGCAGGCCGCGGAACATGCGTTGTCTGAGGCCCGCAGCCGCTTGGCCAGTGCCCGGGCAGACGCCGATAAAGCCCAAGCCGCACTCTCCACCGGCGGTTTTGCCGCCGACATCAACCCAGAGGTACGCGCCGCTGAGGTACAGCTGCAACAGGCCAAGTTAAATCTGTCACGCACCGAGGTTTATGCCCCGGTGACCGGTATCGTCGCCCAAACCGATCGTCTGCACATCGGCCAGATGATGATGCAGGCATTGCCGGCGGTAACCATTGTGAAAAACGACAGTAGTTGGGTCGAAGCCAACTTCAAGGAGACCGACCTGGAGAAGCTGCGAGTCGGCCAACCGGTCACGATTGAAATTGACTCCTACCCCGAACTGCCCCTGGCCGGCCATGTCTTGAGCATCGGCGCTGGCACCGGCTCGGAGTTTTCGCTGCTACCAGCACAAAATGCCAATGCCAACTGGGTAAAAGTCACCCAACGTGTACCGGTGCGCATCGCTATTCACGATCAACCAGAACTCCCCTTAATCGCAGGCTTGTCGGTCCATGTCCGAGTCGATATCAGCCGATAAGGGCTACCAAGATCGCGCGGCGCTGGAGTGTAAACATCCGGGGCTGTTGATGGCGGCCGTTATTGGCGTCTCTGTCATGCAGCTGCTGGATGTCACCATCGCCAACGTAGCGCTGCCCCATATGCAGTCGAGCCTGGGGGCAACCCTGGACAACATCACCTGGGTGCTCACCAGTTTTATTATCGCCTCGGTGGTGGCCACGCCCGTGGTCGGCTGGCTCTCTGACCGGGTTGGATCGCGCACCGTTTTTTTGTGGGCCGTGGCTGGCTTTCTCATCTCCTCCATGCTCTGCGGTGCCGCCACCAGCCTGGAAGAGATGGTACTGTTTCGTATAGCCCAGGGGATCTCCGCCGCCTTCGTCGGGCCCATGTCACAAACCATTCTGCTCGACACCAATCCACCCAGCAAACACGCTTCGGCCATGTCTCTGTGGGGAGCGGTGGTGATGGTCGCCCCCATTACCGGGCCAATGCTGGGTGGCTTTCTCACCGACACACTCAACTGGCGCTGGGTCTTTTACATCAACCTGCCCCTGGGCATTCCCACCTTTATCGTGCTCTTGTGGCTGCTGCCCTCCCGAGCGATTACCGATAGGCGCCTCGACGCCGTTGGGGCGCTGTTTTTGGCACTGGCACTCGGCACCTTGCAGTTGATTCTCGACCGTGGCCAGGGGCTCGGCTGGCTGGGCTCCAAAGAGATTGTCCTGGAGCTGGTGATCATGGCGTCGGCGTTCTGGATCTTTGCGGTACACACCAAAACCACCCAAAATGCCCTCTTCCCGGGGGAGCTGTTTAAAAGCTCGGCCTTCCTGGGAGTGTTTATCTTTATGTTTGTACTGGGTGTGGCCAACGTCGGCATCGCCTCCATTCTGCCCACCATGTATCAAACCGTGTGGGGCTACAGCGCCTTTGACACCGGCTGGTTGATGATGCCGCGCGGCATCGGCGTACTCATCTCCATGACCATTGTCGGCCGGATAATGCATAAAACCGATGTCCGATGGTTGGTCTCCGGGGGTTACATGGTTGCCGGCTTTGCCATGTGGCAGATGTCGCGCTGGACCTTGGAGATGGGGCAGTGGCCAATTGTCACCAGTGGCTTTATGCAGGGACTGGGCTTGGGTTTTATTTTTATGCCGATCAATGTGGCGGCGATGTCGATTTTAAAACCGGAGCACCGGCCCGATGGCTCCAGCCTGCTCAACTTGATGCGTAACGTCGGTGGTAGTTTTGGGATCTCGGTGATCGTCACCATGCTGTCGCGCAACACCCAGACCAGCCACGCCGACCTGGCGGTACACATCACCGACTACACACTGCCCAGTATCGATATCGCCTCAATGGCCGACCGCTTTGCGGAGTATGGCTCGGTGATTATGTACGCCATCGATGCCGAGATTAATCGCCAGGCGCTGATGATTGCCTACATCGACAACTTCTACATGATGGCGTTTTTCATCCTCTTCGTATCTTTGCTGCCACTGTTCCTTAAACCCGTGAAACTAGGCCCGGGCGGGCGTTAATCTCACAGGTGCCGCCACGCACTTACGGTGGCGGCATAAGGTGATCAGCGAATCGCCAAACCGTTGGCCGTGGCCGGCACAGAGACATTCACCTTAATCCGTACCAGGCTGCCGTAGGGTGTCAGCCGAAAGCCGCTGAGCGCGGCAGCGCCGCTATCGAGTGTGTAAAGGTGGCGACCATCACTGCTGGCCACCATATCCAAGGGGCCGGCGCCAGTGGTTGCGGCTATACCGGAGTCGTTCAGCAACATCACACTGCCGTCGAAGGCGACACGATAACCAGAGACATTGTTGGTGAGGGTATTGGTGGTATAGACAAAGCGGCCATCGTTACTGACCACCGCCCAGCAGGCGGCACTTTGACCCGAAGCAACAGCGTCGCTGATCAGTACCAGGCTGCCATCCTTGCTCAGTTGATAAGAGGAGAGTGTACTTGCCCCCTCGGCGCCACCGGCCGCCTCACTCACCAATATCTGATCGCGTTCAGCAAAGGCAAAGCCAAAGGGGGTAACTCCTGCCGAGGGAAAAAGATTGGCCGTTCCGGCCACACCGCTCTCATCGACGGTAAAGGTCACCAACAAATTGGTCGCCTTTTCGGTGACTACCAGCACGTCGCCATCACCGTTGAAACTGATTTGCGCCGGGCCAACGTTGTCGCCGCTGAGCAACTGAGTCGCCCCGGCAATCGGGGTTAAATCGCCCTCCTCGCTCAAGCGAAAGCCCGCGATATTATCAATACCGCCCACGGCGCCACCACTGTTTAACACATAGAGCACATTACCGGAGTAGGTCAGGCTGATTGGTTGCAGGCCACCGGATGGCTCGACATCCACCAGGGTGAGGCCAGCCTCGCCTACGGCAAACACCGAGATATCGCTGCTGCCAGCATTCACCGCAAACAACCAGCGATTGCCGGTATCGAGAATGACACCGCCCTGGTTACCGAGGCCGGTACCGCTACCCAAACCACCGGTGGCAAACTCACCCGCCGGCCAGAGACGGCCATTGATCAGCCGATTGAACATCAACACACTGTTACCTTCGGCGGCGTTGCTCATGGTGTAAACCGCACCAATCACTTTCGTCGATGCCTCTGCCATCAGTGGCAACAGCGACGCCATCACAGGCGCAATTAATAACCGTGTAACTCGTAGAAAAAATTTATTGTGAGTCATATCCCATCCTCTCTGCTAACCATTAAGCGTTAACTGCAATCGATGAAAATTACAGACAGCACAGGCGTGGGTATTGAAAAAACGCTAACTGCGGCAACAACCCGTTTAGCCGATGCTGCGGCGGCCATCATAGAGAGGAAAATTCACGCGTAGGTCACGCGCGGAAAACGATTTCATCACAAAGGCAGAAGTGATAACTGGGTTGTCGCACAAGTCGATTTTCGATCTGGCAAAGAGGGTTTCGAACCACCTGCGACAGATCCAGAGAAGTTTGGCCAATTAGCAGCGTCGCAAAAAAAACGCAGAAAAAACGCAACCCTTAAAACCAACCCACACACTTCGCAGCGGCATGCGCCCCCAATTAATGGCGATGTTTTTTCGACCATTGGCTGTGGCGCACCACCGCCTCATTGGCGAGGAGTTTTGCCAGGGTATTAAACTCCCGCCCCAACTGCTTTTCATCAAATTGGCGGTGAATAAACGAGTGACAACGGCGACACACCACAATGCCCCGCTCACGCATGTCGGTTAATTCAAAATTTTTGCGAAACCACTTGTTGCGGTGCAGGGTTCGGGGAATAAGGTGGTGAAAGGTCAGCAGTGTGCGGCTGCCACACAGAGCACACTGCTGTTCGGCCGCTGGCAATTAACGGCCTCGCTTGGGTTTGCGACTGCCCGGCCAAGGGGGCTTGGCACCGGGCTTGGCTGTGTTGGACCTGGTGGCGGTTGGCCTAGTTGTGTTGGATCTAGGCGCCGTCGGTAGCGCCTGTTGGCGTTTGTCGCCGCGGGCGGGTTTGGCACCCTTGGCCGGGCCACCCAATTTGCGGCGCACCTTATACTCTTCGTGCTCAGCCGGCACCAGATGCTGGGGGCCGGTGCCGATAAGGTCCTCCCGCCCCAGTTTGCGCAGCGCTTCACGCAGGCGCGGCCAACTGGCCGGGTCGTGATAGCGCAAAAAGGATTTCTGCGCGCGCCGTTCATCAATATTCTTTGCGCTGAACACCTTCTCCGATTTGTAGCTTACCTTCTTCAACGGGTTGCGGCCGGAGTAGTACATGGCGGTGGCCAGTGACATAGGCGAGGGGTAGAAGGTTTGCACCTGGTCGACCTGAAAATTGTGCTGCTTTAACCAGAGCGCCAGGTTCATCATTTCGCTGTCATCGCAGCCCGGGTGGGCGGCAATAAAATAGGGAATCAGGTACTGCTTTTTGCCCGCCTCTTTCGAATATTTGTAGAACATCTTTTCGAAGCGGTCGTAGGTGCCCATACCCGGTTTCATCATTTTCGAGAGGGTATTTTGCTCGCTGTGCTCCGGGGCAATCTTCAGATAACCACCCACGTGGTAGGTGACCAGCTCTTTCACATACTCTGGGTCTTCCACCGCCAGGTCGTAGCGCAGGCCGGAGGCGATAGCGATGGTGTGCACACCCTCAATCGCACGCGCCTTGCGGTAGAGTTGCGTAGTAGCGCTGTGGTCGGTTTTCAGGTTGGAGCAGATCTCCGGGTAGATACAACTCAACTTGCGGCAGGAGGCCTGGATGTTGTCATCCTTGCAGTTGAGTTTGTACATATTGGCGGTGGGGCCGCCGAGGTCGGAGATGGTGCCGGTGAAGCCGGGTACCTTCTCTTTGATCAACTCAATTTCACGCAGAATCGACTCTTCCGAGCGGCTCTGAATAATGCGCCCCTCGTGCTCGGTGATCGAGCAGAAGGTACAGCCACCAAAACAGCCACGCATGATGTTGACCGAGGTTTTGATCATGTCGTAAGCGGGGATGCGCTCGCCCTGGTATTTGGGGTGGGGCACCCGGGCGTAGGTTAGATCAAACACGCCGTCCATCTCTTCGGTGGTGAGTGGAATTGGCGGCGGATTGACCCAGATCTCCCGGTGGCCGTGGCGCTGCACCAGCGCACGGGCATTGTGGGGGTTGGACTCCTGGTGCAACACCCGCGAGGCGTGGGCGTAGAGCACCGGGTCTTTGGCTACTTTCTCAAAACTGGGCAGGCGAATACAGGTTTGCTCAGGCTGCAGATTCTGCTCAAAGCGGCGCAGCGGCATGGGCACAATGCGCACCAGCTCATCGCCGGCGGCCAAGGCCTCGGCGCCCTCGGCCACGGCTGACATCACCTCGCCCTCGGCGTCTACCGACTGGCCGTGGTGCACCACTTCGTAGGGGCTTGGCATCTGATCGATGCGCCCCGGCCAGTCGATGCGAGTGGAGTCGAGTTCGGTATAACCACCGGGGGTGTGCGGCAGTACCAGTGTGGTACCGCGCAGGTCGGTAATGGTGTCGATCGCCTCGCCGGCGGCCAGGCGATGGCTCAACGCCACCACTGCCCGTTCGGCATTGCCGTAGAGCAGAATATCGGCGGTGCTGTCGATCAAAACTGAGCGTCGAACTGAGTCGCTCCAGTAGTCATACTGGGCAATACGGCGCAGACTCGCCTCGATGCCGCCAATCACCACCGGCACCTCTTTATAGGCACTTTTGCAGCGTTGGCTGTAGACAATCACCGCCCGGTCCGGGCGCTTGCCGGCCAGGCCACCGGGGGTGTAGGCGTCGTCGCTGCGCAGGCGCAGATCCGCCGTGTAGGCGTTGATCATGGAGTCCATGTTGCCGGCGGTGACGCCAAAATAGAGGTTGGGCTTGCCCAGAGCCTCAAAGTCGCTATTCGAGCGCCAGTCGGGCTGGCTGATAATGCCCACCCGGAAACCCTGTGCCTCCAGCAACCGGCCCAGCACCGCCATGCCGAAGCTCGGGTGATCCACATAGGCATCACCGGTAACGATAATGATGTCGCAACTGTCCCAGCCCAACTGATCCATCTCCGCCCGGGAGGTAGGCAGAAAAGGGGCGGAGCCAAAGCACTCGGCCCAATATTTGGGGTGGCCGAACAGATCAGGGGCAGTAATGGGCATAGGCAAAATAGGTATAGAGAGGAGAGATGGGTTAAAACCTGCGCATTCTCCCAGAATTACCCGCAAAGTTATAGACGCGCGCCAAGTAAGGGTATCAACTGCCCATGCCGGTGCCAGCTGGACGCAAACGTAAGTACTTACTGACGCCGATAACTGCTGGACAAGCGGCCAAACACCCTATTCAATAGCGCGGTCTAATCAGCAGCGCGCTAATAATAATGACTCAAATTCGAATTGGGGTAGACCTGGGTGGCACCAAGATTGAGGCCGCAGCACTGGATGAATCAGGCCAGGTGGTCGCCCGCAAACGCATTGCCACCCCCAGAGATGATTACCCCGGCACACTAGAGGCCATCGCCCAGTTGATTGGCTATATCGAGAGCGAACTCGGCTGCCAGGGGAGTATCGGTATCGGCATGCCCGGCAGCTTCTCCCCCAGCTCGGGCCTGGTGCGCAACGCCAACTCCACCTGGCTCAACCAGCAACCCTTCGACCAGGATCTGCAAAACCACCTGCAACGCCCCGTCCGCTTCGCCAACGACGCCAACTGTCTGGCGTTATCGGAGGCCATCGATGGCGCCGGCGCCGGCTGTGAAGTGGTGTTTGCCATCATCGCCGGTACCGGTGTCGGCGGCGGCCTGGCCATCAACGGCAAGGTGCACAATGGCGCCAACGGCCTGGGCGGCGAGTGGGGCCACAACCCCCTGCCCTGGTTGGAGACCCACGAATACCCCGGCCCCATCTGCTACTGCGGCAAGCACGGCTGCATAGAGACCTTTGTCTCCGGCACCGGCTTTGCCAACGATTACCATCGCCACACCGGCAAACAGCTCTCGGCCGAAGAGATTCTGGCGGCCATGGACGACGGCGAGGCCGAAGCGCGAGAGGCTTTCAATCGCTTTCAACACCGTCTGAGCAAAGCCATCGCCGGTATCGCCAACAGTATTGACCCGGATGTGATTGTCTTGGGTGGGGGTATGTCGAACGTCACCCGGCTCTATGATCGGCTGCCGGAGCTGGTGCGCCAATCCATCTTCGGCGGTGAGTTTAAAACCCCCATTCGACCGGCCAAGCATGGTGACTCATCCGGCGTGCGCGGCGCCGCCTGGCTTTGGTAGAGAGGTAGGGAGAATTTGCTAACGGCTGCCGGCGCCAGGGCGTGGCGGTGGACGCGGGCGGCTAGGATTTCAAGCAGCCCGCCAAAAACACCTGGCAGTACTGTTCGGAGATCTTCTCCATATCCAGCTCATTCTTCTGGTGATACCAGGAGAAGACCGACGAGATCAACCCGGTCAGGGCCCGTACCAAAATACGGGGATCGAGCTCCTCGCGCACATCGCCCTTGGCCTGGGCTTCGGTGAAGAGCTGTTCGAGCAGGCCGTGGTAGGCGACCGACTGCTCACGAATACGGCCCCGTCGCTCCAGTGGAATCGCCTGGCGGTCGTCGTTGAAGACAATCATGTAGTCGGCACGGTCGGTGAGGCTCTGGAAGTTGTAACGCAACAGTTCGGCAATGGCCCGTGCCAGTGGCAACTGCTGATCCAGCAACTCCTGCAGATTGCTCACCTGCCAGGTGATCCCCTGCAGGCAGACCGCCTCCAGCGCCTCCTCCTTGGAACGGAAGTAGTAGTAGAGGCTGCCCTGTTTGATATCCAGCAGGTTGGCAATATCGACGGTATTGGCGCCGTGGTAGCCCTTCTCTGCAAATACCGCCGCCGCAGCATCCACCGCCGCCAAATAGCGCTTATCGTATTTGGATGGCTTACCCGCCATAACCCCTCTACTCCCCGATTCAATAATCACCATCGCCGCCACGAGGCGGCGGTAATGCTACGAAATTCTCCCCGCAAATGCCATAAACCCATAGTTTTTATAGCCTTACCCCCACTTATAACTCTTAAAACTAAACCGCATAAAATTAGACAATTTTGGAATATGGCCAAAAAAGTTAACGCATGGCACTTGCTAGCTATCAATAGCTCTATAGAATACCTATCAATCTATAGAAAAACTATTAACCTATAGATTCAGGATTCAACTCTTAAGGGAACTAACAAACGCAGGTAACTAACTCTATGAGCGGTCTTACTCACCTTGAACGGCTGGAAGCGGAGAGCATTCACATCATCCGCGAAGTGGCAGCCGAATGTCGCAATCCCGTCATGCTGTACTCCATTGGCAAAGACTCATCCGTGCTGTTGCACCTGGCCATGAAGGCCTTCTACCCCTCTCTGCCGCCCTTCCCCATCATGCATGTGGACACCACCTGGAAATTTCGGGAGATGATTGAATTCCGCGATCGCCTGGCCAAAGACCTGGGCCTCGACATGATTGTGCACATCAACCAGGAGGGAGTGGAGCAGGGTATCGGCCCCTTCAGCCACGGTTCGGCGGTACACACCGATGTGATGAAAACCCAAGCCTTGAAACAGGCGCTGAGTAAGTATCAGTTTGATGCCGCCTTTGGTGGCGCCCGTCGGGACGAAGAGAAATCCCGGGCCAAGGAGCGCATCTTCTCCTTCCGCGATGCCAACCACCGCTGGGACCCCAAAAACCAGCGTCCCGAGTTGTGGCGCACCTACAACAACCGCATCCATAAAGGCGAGAGCATGCGCGTCTTCCCGCTCTCCAACTGGACCGAGCTCGACGTTTGGCAATACATCTACCGTGAGGATATCCCCATTGTGCCCCTCTACCGCGCCAAGGTACGGCCGGTGGTGGAGCGCGATGGCGCCTTGATCATGGTCGATGACGACCGTTTCGACCTGAAGCCAGGCGAAGTGATTCAAGAGAAGAGAGTGCGTTTCCGTACCCTGGGTTGCTACCCACTGACCGGCGCCGTGGAATCCGATGCGGAGACACTGCCTGAGATTATCGAAGAGATGTTGCTCTCCACCACCTCCGAACGTCAGGGACGGGTGATTGACCAGGATCACGGTGCATCAATGGAGCAGAAAAAGCAGGAGGGCTACTTCTAATGAATATCTACGCCAATTTTAAAATGGATGAAGTGGACGACACTTCAGAAAAGTTTGACCAGTTCCTGCACGAGCAAGAGAACAAAGGCTTTATGCGCCTGCTCACCTGCGGCAGCGTTGATGACGGTAAAAGTACGCTTATCGGCCGCCTGCTGTACGACTCAAAAATGGTGTTTGAGGATCAACTCTCCGCCCTCGAGCGCGACAGCAAAAAAGTCGGTACCACCGGCGAAGCTCTGGATTTAGCCTTGTTGGTTGATGGCCTGGCCGCCGAGCGCGAACAGGGCATTACCATCGACGTGGCCTACCGCTTCTTTGCCACCGACCAGCGCAAATTCATTATTGCCGACACCCCCGGGCACGAGCAGTACACCCGCAATATGGCCACCGGCGCCTCCACCGCCGACCTGGCCATCATTCTGATTGACGCCCGTCGCGGCGTGCTGACCCAAACCAAGCGTCACAGCTTTATTGTCTCCCTGCTGGGCATTAAGCATGTGGTGGTGGCCATCAATAAAATGGACTTGGTCGACTACTCCGAAGAGGTGTACGAAGAGATTCAAAAAGCCTACCTCGACTTTGCCGAGACCCTGGGCTTCAGCACGATCGGTTTTATTCCGATGTCGGCTCTGAATGGTGACAACGTGCTCAACCAGAGCGAAACCATGGGCTGGTACACCGGTAAGCCGTTGATGGAGTACTTCAACACGCTCGATATCGACGCCGGCGACGACACCCGCCCGTTCCGTATGCCGGTGCAATGGGTCAACCGCCCCAACCTCAACTTCCGCGGTTATTCCGGCACCATCGCCAGCGGTACCATTAAGGTTGGCGACGAAATTGTTGCGCTGCCCAGCAGCCGCACCAGCAAGGTGGCTAAAATTGTCACCTTCGATGGCGAGTTCGACAGCGCCCACACCGAACAGGCAGTGACCATCACCCTGGAAGATGAGATCGATATCTCCCGTGGCGACGTATTGGCCGCCGTACAGAACCGCCCCACCGTCACCAACGCGGTGGCCGCCGATCTGATCTGGATGGATGAGCAGGCTATGGCTCTCAACCACCCCTATCTGATCCGCCTGGAGAACAAAACCGTCCCCGGGCGCGTCACGGCCATCGACTACAAGGTCGATATCAACAACCTGCAGCAACTGGCCGGCGGTGACGATCTGGCCCTCAACGAAGTGGCCCGGGTGCAACTGGCACTGACCGACCGCATCGCCTTCGATCCCTACGAGCTAAGCCGCAGTATGGGCTGCTTTGTGGTGATCGACCGCATGACCAACAAGACCATTGCCGGCGGTATGATTCGCGCCAGCCTCGACACCGCCTCCAATGTTCACTGGCAGGCCCTCGATGTCGACAAGCAGGCCCGTGCCAGCGCCAAACACCAAAAACCGGCCGTGTTGTGGTTTACCGGCTTCTCCGGTTCAGGCAAATCCACCATTGCCAACCTGGTGGAGAAGAAACTGCACGCGCGTGGCAACCACACCTACATCCTGGATGGCGACAATGTCCGCCACGGCCTCAACAAGGATCTGGGCTTCACCGACGAGGATCGCATTGAAAATATCCGCCGCGTCAGTGAGGTGGCCAACCTGATGACCGACGCCGGTCTGATTGTACTGAGCTGCTTTATCTCGCCGTTTAGGCAGGAGCGTCAGGCCGCCCGCGAGGTTTGTGGCGAGACACCGTTCATTGAGGTGTTTGTCGATACGCCGTTCGACACCTGTGAGCAGCGCGATCCCAAAGGGCTCTACCAAAAAGCCCGGGCCGGCGAAATCAAAAACTTCACGGGGATGGATAGCCCCTATGAGCCGCCAGAGAATCCGGAAGTGCGCCTCCAAACCCCGGGCCACACCCCGGAAGAGGTGGCCGATATGGTTATCCGCTATCTGGATGACAACGGCTTTTTAAGCCCTTAAGCGGCATAGCAGCGTCGGGGCGGTATGGGCGGCCAGCTCGCCCGCCCCTGATGTGACCTCAGGCCAATTTCAAGCAGCTCGCCAGGAGGGCGTTAATTAACGCTTTACTTGCAGGCATTAGCAGGCTTTTAAGCCTGCTTTTTTTTATGTTCCGGCCCGGTGGTTTTAGGCATCCTCCGTTGCACACTGGGCTGGCTGTCGCAGCGCCGGGTGGGCTGATCACGGCCACCCTACCCCGGCCACCCCACCGCCCCCCGAGCGGGGGTTAACCGGTCTGTTTACGACCCGCGTGTTTAGGCGTGGGGCGAACCACAGCCAACCACAGGGCGTCGTCACAATTTACCTAAGCCGCTCTCGAGCTCACAGACAAAAACTGCTATTTTGCCTGAACTCTTAAATCCGACCACGACTCCAAGTACTCACTCGGCCAGTACCGGATACAGCGCATATGACAATCCAAATTATCACCACCGGTGGCACCATCGATAAAATCTATTTCGATGCGCTCAGCGAATTTCAGGTCGGCGAATCGCCCATCGCCAGCATCCTGCACGAAGCCAACGTCACCCTCGATATTCCCACCCAGCCGCTGTTTCGCAAAGACAGCCTGGAGCTGACCGACGCCGACCGGGAAGCCATCCGCCAAGCGGTTATACAATCCCCCGCCCGGCAGATCCTAATCACCCACGGCACCGACACCATGGCCCACACCGCCGAGGTACTGTTGAGCGTGGCCGACAAAACCATCGTCCTCACCGGCGCCATGCAGCCGGCCCGTCTGCGCTCCACCGATGCCATCTTCAATGTCGGGTTTGCCCTGGCGGCGGTACAAACTTTGCCGTACGGTGTTTACATCGCCATGAACGGCCGGCTCTTCCCCGCCGGTACCGTCAAGAAAAATCGCCACGCCGGCTGCTTCGAGGATCTTTGAGCGGCCACCTGCCAAGCCAAAAAGGACTCCAGCTTGATACGCAATACACTCATCGCCCTGCTGGCCACCACCAGCCTCTACCTGTTGTACATCAATAGCGTCAACCAACATCTGCCGCCACTCTATCCGGCCGACTTTATTCTGCCCGATGGCTCGGCCTATTACGGCGAAATCGACCAGGGCCTGCTAACCGGCCAGGGCAAATTGGTCTGGCCCAATGGCAGCCATTTTGAAGGTCTCTTTGTCGATGGGATGTTCAATGGTCCCGGCGAACTCTGGGGGGCGGATGGCTCCCACTACGTCGGCAACTTTCGCGAAGGTATGTTTAACGGCAGTGGTGAGTACAGCAACAGCGATGGCAATCTCTACGTGGGGGAGTGGGTCAATAATCTCCGGCACGGACAGGGCAAGCTGAGCTCACCCGACGGCCAGGTTTATGAAGGGGAGTTTGTCGAAGGCACTATTCGCAAGGGCCACTACAGCGACACCCGAGGTATCAATTACCAAGGCGAATTTGCCAACTGGGAATTTAACGGCCAGGGCACCTTCACCACCGAAGATGGCGACATCTATACCGGCCAGTTTGCCGAGGGCTCATTAACTGGCCAGGGCACCTTTACCAGCAGCGACGGCGACCACTATCAGGGCGAGTTTGAAAATTACTACTACCAGGGCCAGGGCAACCTGCAGCTGGCCAATGGCGACCGCTACCAAGGTGAATTTCAATATGGCCAATACCACGGCCAGGGCGTGCTGACACTGGCCGCAGAGGAGCAGGGTTACACCGAGTTAAAAGGCACCTGGGATTACGGCCGTTTGGAAAACGACCCGCGCTACCCCAATATCGATTACAGCCAGGCCATGGAGCAGGCGCTCTACAATCAAGCGCCGCTGCTGCAAAACGAATTGGCCACCGTCGCGCCCGGAATCAGTGGTAAAACCGAGCTCTACTTTTTGGGTTTTGCCGGCTACGGCAGCCAGGATGTTTTTCTCAAAGAGTTAACCACCATTGCCAACATTTTCAATAGCCCCGATTACGCCCAGGGGCGGGTGCTGAAGCTGATCAACAATCACCAATCCATGGCCGAAACACCGCTCGCCACCAGCCACGCGTTAGAGCTGGCACTGCAGGCGCTGGCCAATAAAATGAACGTGGATGAAGACATTCTGTTTTTGTATTTAACCAGCCACGGCTCGCGCGAACACGAGTTGAGTGTGCGTTTAAATGGCATCTCACTGCCAGACCTATCGGCACCGCGCCTGGCGGAAATCGTTAACCAGAGCCCGATAAAATGGAAAGTGATTTTTATCTCCGCCTGCTATTCCGGCGGTTTTATTCCGGAACTGGCCGATGATAAAACCCTGGTGATCACCGCCGCCCGCTCCGACCGCCGCTCCTTTGGATGCAGCAATACCAGCGACATGACCTATTTTGCCAAAGCCTATTTTATGGAGTCGCTGCCCAAGGCAGATAATTTTATCAACGCGTTTACTCTGGCCGAGCAGACTGTAACCGATTGGGAAAACAGAGACTTCCCCGACAGCAAGCACTCGCTGCCACAAATTGCTATTGGCAGCGCCATCGAACAAAAATTGCAAGCCTGGCGTCTGGCCAATCAACAGCAATTCAGCAAGGCCCATTAACCACCCGTTGGTATACCGCCGTAGGAAAAGAGAGATAAAAATTCCAGCGTTGCTCTGCTACACTGGCCGGCCTTATGCGAACCAAACAGAGGCTTTGGTTGGCAAAGAAATTTACCTTGCCGGTGGCTTCGAAATTGACGAGCAGTACTCTCCAGCAATAGTAATCAACCAGCATAAGCGCGGCAGTTTTCAACATGGCAAGTCAAAACAACCACACCCGGGTGGGATTAATCGGCCTCGGTGTCATGGGCAAAAATCTCGGCCTCAATTTAACCGACAACCAGATTCAGGTGGTGGGCTTCGATACCGACCCCAATAAAATCGATCTGTTTGTGGAACAGGAGCAACGTGAACGTCAGCGGGCTTCTGCCCGCGCCTTTGCCAGCAGCTCACTGACTGACCTGCTGGCGCAGCTACCCAGCCCCCGCACCGTGTTTCTCTCGGTACCCGCCGGCCAGCCGGTGGATGCTGTGTGCGAGCAGCTGATTGTCGCCGGCATTGGCCCGGAGGATGTGGTGATTGATACCGGTAACAGCCTCTGGACCGACTCCAACACCCGGGAGGCACACTACCGCTCCCACTTTCTCTTTTTCAGCACCGCCGTCTCCGGCGGTGAGGTGGGCGCCCGTTTTGGACCATCCCTGATGGCCAGTGGCGATGCCAGCGCCTGGCCGAGACTGGAGCCCATACTGCACGCCATCGCCGCCAAGGTTGAGCCAAGCACCGGCCTCGCCATCGAACGTCAGGAGCCCGGCAACCCGGTAACCGAGGGCGAACCCTGCGCGGCCTATATCGGCCCCTCCGGCTCTGGCCACTTTGTGAAGATGGTGCACAACGGCATTGAGTACGCCGATATGCAGTTGATCTGCGAGGCCTACCACTTTATGCGGGTCGCCCTAGGCCTGACTCCCGCGCAAATCTCCCAGGTGTTTAGCGAATGGAACCAAACCGAGCTCAACAGCTACCTGATGGAGATCTCCGCCGATGTCCTGGCCCAGGCGGACCCAGAGACCGGCCTGCCGCTGGTGGACATTATTCTCGATAAAGCCGGCCAGAAGGGCACTGGCCTGTGGACGGCAGTGCACAGCCTGCAGGCCGGCGCCCCCGCCACGGTCATCGCCCAGGCAGTCTACGCCCGCAGCCAATCGGCCCAGAAACAGCAGCGGGTACAGGCCGCACAACTACTCTGTGGTCCAGCTGACGGCGCTCTGCCCGCGTTTGAGGTTGAGTCTGCCCTGCAACAGCTGCACGACGCCCTCTACTGCGCCAAGATCTGCGCCTACGCCCAGGGTTTTGAGTTGATGCAAATGGCCGCCAGCGACAACAGCTGGCCGCTAAATTTTGCTGAGATCGCCAAAATATGGCGGGCGGGCTGCATCATCCGCGCGCGCTTTCTACAGTCGATTACCGACGCCTACCAGCGCGATGCCGAGCTGCCCAACCTGCTGTTTGATGGCTTCTTCGGCGACACCCTGGTCGCCCGCCAAGCCCATTGGCGGCAGGCGGTGATTGCCGGTATCCGTACTGGCGTGCCCATGCCCTGTATGAGCTCGGCGCTCAGCTATTTCGATGCCTTCCGGTCGGAGACCTTGCCGGCCAACCTGCTGCAGGCCCAGCGCGACTTTTTCGGCGCCCACACCTTCCAGCGGGTCGATAAAGACCCGGCCCACAGCTTCCACCTGCAGTGGTCGCAACCACAACGAACCCTCATCCAAACCAAGTAGCGCCGCCAGCACGCCAAAGCGCGCAACCGCAGGAGACAAGTATGTATGGGTTGATTGGCAAAATTGTCTGTGTCGCAGGCCTGCGGGATGCCCTGGCCGAACTACTGCTGGCCGCGGTACCGGGTCTGCCCGGCTGCCTGAGTTACGTTATCGCGCAGGGCAAACCGATGATCGTGGGCTTTGCAGAACGCGTTGAGACCACGCCCCTGGGTGGCCAGGGGTTGGCGCAAGCCTAATCCAGCATGGAGATTCGCGCATTTCAGGCCGGCGACCGGGCCGCCGTTGTCGACCTCTGGCAGCGCTGCCAACTGGTGGTGGCGCACAACAACCCGCAGCGGGATATCGACCGTAAGCTGCAAAAGGATGGCGAGCTGTTTCTGGTCGGCGTGATTGCCGGCGAGGTGGTCGCCAGTGTGATGGCTGGTTACGAGGGCCACCGCGGTTGGGTCAACTACCTGGCAGTCGCCCCCGAGCGGCAAAAGCAGGGGTTGGGTCGCGCCTTGATGGTCGAGGTTGAACAACTGCTGCTGGCGCGCGGCTGTCCCAAAATCAATCTGCAGATCCGTACCAGCAACCGCCACGTGATAGAGTTTTATCGGGCACTGGGTTTCATTGAGGATAAGGTGGTGAGCCTGGGCAAACGGCTGATTACCGATAACGAATAACCGGAACCTGGGCTTAGTTGAGAGGGCTTAGCTGGAAAAGGTTTATTGGCTAGGGCTTGGCAATGGATATCTTATTTCTCGGCACCTCCTCGGGCACCCCCACCAAAGAGCGCAACGTCACCGCCATTGCGCTCATCGAACAGCAAAGCAAAAATTGGTACCTGATCGACTGCGGCGAAGGTACACAACAGCAGCTGCTCCACACGCGACTATCACTGGCCACTTTGCGCGGGGTTTTTATTACCCATGTGCACGGCGACCACTGCTATGGCCTGCCCGGCCTGCTGGCCAGCGCCGGCATGCAGGGCCGCAGCGATGCCCTGCCGATTGTGGCCCCCAAAGGCATTGCCGAATGGATCGCCGCCGTACAGCAACACACTCAGCTACATCTGCCCTACGCCCTGGAGTGGCAACCGGTTGAGCGCTTAACAGCGCTGAATCTGGGGACGGTTCAAATCACCACCACCCCGCTCTCACACCGGGTCCCCTCCTACGCCTACCAATTTACCGAACAGCAGCCGCGCAACCGGCTCGATATTGAAAAACTTGAGCGTGACAAAATCACCAAAGGGCCGCTGTGGGGTGAATTACAGCGCGGCATAGATGTGAAGATTGATGGCCGCCAGGTCAGCGCCGCCGATTATGTCACCGCCGCTCTGCCCCGCTCGATTATTGTTGCTGGCGACAACGATCAGCCACAACTATTGGCCGAGGCAGCAAAAAGTTGCCAGGTGCTGGTTCACGAGGCCACCTTCAGCCAGCCGCTGGCTTTGAAAATCGGTGCTCAATTTGGTCACAGCAGCGCCCAGCAGGTGGCCATTTTTGCCGAGCAGGCGAAGATCGCCAATCTGCTCCTCACCCACATCAGCCCACGTTATCAGTCCAACCCGAACCGACGCCCAGCCCTGGTCGAAATCGAACAGGAGGCGAAGGCGCACTACCATGGCCGACTCTTTATCGCCGAAGATTTTTCCCGCTACCGTTTAACCACCGGCGGGGAACTGATTGCCGTGGCGCAAATCCGATAGGCTGGCGTTGCGACTTGCCGCAATGGGCAGTGGCCCCTAAGCTTTGCCCCACCAGCTAAACACAGGCGTACCGATCGTTGAGCAGAACTCTAAAAGCCGCGCTTCTCACCGCGTTTATCTTTCCCGGACTCGGCCACTTCTACCTGAATTGCCGTATCACTGGCGCCATCCACGCAATAGTGACCAGCGTCGCCCTGGCTCTGTTTGTGGTTGCCCTCTACCACCTTGCTCAGGCCGTGGCCGCCGACCTCAGCAGCGGCCAGGTGGCCCTCTCCCTGGACGGGCTCTGGCAATCCACACAATGGCATTTAGCCGAAGCCCTGGGCACTCGCGTCTATCGCACCGGCGGCCTGGTGATTCTCTTCTGGCTGCTGGCAACGATAGATAGCTTGCGCGCCGCCTGGCTCAACCCTGCAAATAAACCACCCGATGTCTCACAACAAACCGACAGTGGTGTGCAATAGCTGCCGAACGTGACCGCCATAAACCTGGCCAATAAATAGACAGGCTATAAATTTTTTGCAATTTGAGAGCGCAGATCTCTTATGACTGATTCCAATTGGTGCAGACTGTTTCGGGTAATTGTTTAAACAATCGTCATAACCACTGTAATAATCAGCCTTTAATATATTGGCAAACTATTTGCGTTGGCAGCAGCCGACTTGGCTAATCGAGTTTGATCTGCCACTATGGCCATCGCTTGGCGTTAGTGACAAACAAAGTAACAAACTAAAAGCCAGTAAAACGAAAGAAAGCGACACAACAAAAAAATACCTAAAACAATAATAATTAAAGGATACAAATATACCGGTGGCAGGAAGCCGGGCTCTCGGTAGGGTTAGGATACGGGTGTGTTTCAATCACCAGGGCGTGCTGGCTGACCATCCAGGCGCACTAAAAATACAGAGAGTAGACAATGAAAAAGATTTCCCGCCGCCAATTCCTGGCTCAGGTGGCAATGGCTGGAGGCACGCTCGCCGTCTATAACACCGCAATGGCGTTGGACTTAGTCGGCAACAAAGATGCTTTAACCACACTTAAGCTCAAACCCACCACCAGCAAACAGACAGTCGCTGTACTCGGCGGCGGTATCGCCGGACTGGCCGCAGCTCATGAACTGGGCGAAGCCGGTTACAACGTGGTGATTTTGGAAGCCTCCCACCGCTTGGGCGGCCGCAACTTAACTCTGCGCCACGGCGATTTAATCGATGAACTGGGTCGCCCTAACTACTGCCAGTTCGACAAAGCCCCCAATCTCTACTTCAACGCTGGTCCAGCCCGTATTCCCGGCCACCATCGGCGACTACTGCACTACTGCAAAAAATTCCATGTGCCGTTGGCCATTAAAGCCAACCACAACCGTCTGGCCTATGCCTACGACAATGTCCCCGGCGCGCCAGCCATGACCCGGCAACAATATTACATCTCCGATGCGCGCGGTTTCCTGGCCGAGCTCGCCTGGAAAGCGGTTAAGAAAAACCTGTTTGATGAACCACTCAGTAAAGAAGATGTAGAAAAGCTGGAGTTCTTTATTCGAGGCTACGGCGATCTGGACACCAGCGGCCAATACAGTGGTACCTACCGCGCCGGAGCCACCACCGATCGCATGCTCAGCCACGGAGACAAGTACGAACCCATGGCCCTGCAACAACTGGTCAACAGTGAATACTGGAAGGGTTCAATGAACTCCCCCGAGAATTTCGACTGGTTGAGCCCGCTGATGGAGCCCAAAGGGGGCATGGATCAGGTGGTGGAAGGCTTTAAACGCAACCTCAAGGCCAAGGTAAAACTGAAAGCCCAGGTACAGGCGATCAACCTGCGCGACGACGGTGTTGAAATTGCCTACCAGTACAAGGGTAAAGTCGAAACCCTGAAAGCCGACTACTGTTTCAACAACATTCCGGCTCCGTTCCTGCCAGGTATTCCCAACAACTTCTCCGAAGGTTACCGCGATGTGATCGCCTCCTTTGAACGGGACAGCCTGTTCAAAATCGGCTTCCAGATGAAAAAACGGTTCTGGGAAGAGGAAGGGATCTACGGTGGTATCACCTACACCTCAGACCGCATCAACCAGATCTGGTACCCGGGCCACGACATCAACGCCGATAAAGGCGTGCTGCTGGGTGCCTACATCTGGAATCCCGAAGATATCGAGCACTTCGCCAATCTCTCGCTTGAGGATCGCCTGAAAGAGGCCGCAGCCCAGGGTGAAGCCATTCATAAAGGCTACAGCGGTTACATCGAAAACGGCGTCAGCATCGCCTGGCATCGCATGAACAACATGATGGGCTGTGGCAACCGCATCAGTGAATCCCATTTTGAACGCAACTTCCCATTGGCACAAAAACCAGAGGGCAACCGCCACTTCTTGATTGGCGACCAGGTCAGCTACCACCCCGGCTGGCAGGAGGGCGCGCTGGCTTCAGCTGAAACCGCGCTGCTGCAATTCAACCAACTGGTTTCCGCCGCTTAAGGAGTTCCCATGCGATCGCTAATGTTAATGCTCAGTGGCTGTATCAGCCTCGCTTTGTCTTCCCTGTGCCTGGCGGAGGGAGACCTAAAACCAGTACCCAAAGAGTTCCAGTACTGTACTGTCTGCCACGGTACCCAGATGCAGGGCAACCCCTCCACTGGGGCACCGCGCATCAGTGGCTTGCCCAGCTGGTATATCGTCAATCAGCTCAAGTCGTTCCAGCACAGCTACCGCGGCACCGATGCCAGTGACCAACCCGGCAACGAAATGCGCATCGCGGCCGAGGGTATCACCAGCGATATGCTCGACGACGCGGCCGCCTTTGCCAGTGCCACCCAGTCGCCGCTACCAGCCGCTACACTTACCGGTGATGCCACCAAGGGCAAGGCGCTGTTTGCCACCTGTATGGCCTGCCACGGCGACCAGGCGCAAGGCAATGAAGCCCTGTTTGCACCACCACTGACTGGCCGCAACGATTGGTACCTGACCCGCCAGCTAAACAACTTCCTAAGTGGTAAACGCGGAGCCGCCGACGGCGACGTTACCGGCAGTCAAATGGCTGCTGCGGTAACGGTACTGACCGATGAACAAGCCGTGGCCGACGTTGTCGCATTTATTCAAACCCTTAACTAATCAAATTATTTTTGGAGCATCCATGAAAGTTAAAATTGCCGCCCTTGCCGCCGCGCTGCTGATATCCACAGCCGCCAGTGCTGAACCCATTCGCCACCCACTGCCGAACAACAGCACCTTCCCCATTGCCCGCGCCGTAGAGGTGCCCGCCGGCACCACCCTGATCTACCACAGCGGCCAGGTACCGGGTGCCGCCAACGAAGAGGCCACCCGTGGCAGCCGTGAGTACTATGGCGACACCTACACCCAAGCCATGAGTGTTTTTGCCAAATATGAGTCCTCGCTGAAAGAGATGGGCCTGGGCTTTGGCGATGCGGTGAAATTGACCGTGTTCCTGGTGGGTGACCCCGCCATGGATGGAAAAATGGATTTTGCCGGCTTTATGAAAGCCTACACTCAGTACTTCGGTACCGAGGCTCAGCCCAACCTGCCAGCGCGCTCTGCAATTCAGATTGCCGGCCTCGCCGGTGGCCCAGGCATGTTGATCGAAATTGAGATGGTTCTGGCCAAGCCTCAGTAAGCGGCCAATAAACAGTGGCGCCAAGCGCCACTGTTTTCTCCAACAACTCCCCTTCTCCTCCCGCCTATCTTCCTGCTGCCCAGCCTGCGCAGCACAAATTCACCAAGGCCATAACCCCATTAACTTTTCTGCCCGCCACCAACTGGGGGGATCCACCAGCCACCCTTCAACAAAAATCATCAGCCGGCCCACCGAACTCAGCTCGACGCTGTGGGGTTTTCCCGCACTGACCAGTACTCACAAAAAGAGGGTGATCATTCAAGTATCATCGGTTAAATCTCATGCTGACTGCCCGCTCGTTGGCCCCCAGTATTAGCGATTGTTAAATTCCACACCCCGGCTAATGTCGGAAAACGTCACAGAATTACGATAATAACGACGCCAAGGCAGCCGCGAACCCCGGCCAACTGGCAAGCACCTAATTGCTGACTATACTGTTTTGATGATCGGCTCTGGCAAAGCCCTTCGACAGGTGGTATGTCGGCTGTTATTTGTACACCCCCACACTGTTACCACTTGCGGAAAATAGGCTGTTAATAAACCGAAGGCTGGAACCGCCACACACGATTAAATCAACAAGGAGAATTCCATGAACTGGTATCTACAAGCCCTGAAAAAATATGCCGTCTTTAGTGGCCGTGCCCGCCGTAAAGAGTACTGGCTGTTTGCCCTTTTCAATATCCTTATCACGATGGCGCTCTACATCCTGGTTATTGTTGGTGCCGTAAATAATATCGCGGCCCTGGCAGGTATCGCAGGAATACTGATCGCGATCTACATGCTGGCCATCATATTGCCGGCACTGGGTGTAACCGTGCGCCGCTTGCACGACACCAATCGCTCTGGCTGGTGGTTTTTCATTCAGTTTGTACCCATTGTTGGTGGCATTATTCTGTTGATTTTCACCATTATGGATGGCACTCCAGGCGACAACGATTACGGCTCAGACCCGAAAGCCGCTTAATGGCTCTTCGCTAGGCAGCACCCACCAGTGCTGCCTAGCACCCCCCCAACAAAATCCTCCAGAAGCCCCCGTTTTAATTTATCACCACTCTTTACCGCTTTACTTTGCCCGCTATTGCGCTCGACCCTCAATTCACCTCGTAATCACCAGCATCGGGCCAAACCACTCCAAATCTGCAATCTGCCACACTTTACTGGGGTGAACATTCATTACCGTTAAAAACAGCCCTACAATAAGCGGCGGTTAATTCTACTCAGTGGCCTGATTTCCCCGCCGCTGATAAAAAGCGTGTAGTCACCATTAATAATGCCTGGGGGGCTCTATGCCGTTAAAAAAATTATCGCTAATAATTGCGCTAACGGCGGCCATGCTGTGCGGCTGCCACAGTGAATCCAGTGGCCTCAGTGCAGCACCCTCCGCCACCAAAGAATCCCCACCACTCGCGGCCGCCATGGCTGCAGAGAAAATGATTGAGGTTTATATCAGCAACGGTGCCGTCCAGTGTGAATTTAAAGGCAAGCCACCCGCGGCTACGGCACAACTGCTCACCGGCCAGGGCATCCCGGTTGCTCGCAGTCGCTGCGGTGTGATCAATGGCGTCGCCTACCCGATGGTGTGTGGCGCCGGCACGGGTAACATCAATATCCACACCATTGCCGCCAACCATCTGGCTGCCGCCAAGGTCTTAGGCTTTACCGAAGTGAGCACTCTACCGGAAGGCTATAGTGAAAATTGCAACTAGACTTTCAGCCACGGCTTTAGTCGGTGACACGGGAGCAAATTTTTTTATCGGAGAATTTCCGTAGCACCAGTTCCGTCACCACAGCCACGGCGAGAAAACCACAGAAAATAGTAATGGTGTGGCTTAGGTGATGGGCCATATAGAAAAACGACAGGGTTATCGCCAAAAGGCTAAATAGCGCCGCCATTAACACCATAACTCGGGAGGCGCCCGTCTCGGCAATTAATTTCAGATGGCCCAGGTGCGTAATAAGGTGCACAAACAGAATCGAAACCGAGCCAACCGCAGCAATCTCCGACAGATCAAATAGCAGCAACGCAATTACAATCAGCACTCCACTAACGATCAACCCCTCACGACTATGAGCAATCGGCCGGCCAAACAGCGAGGGCAGCTCACCATCTTTTGCCAACTGATAGGTAACATTGGTGACGGCATAGAGGTTGGCATTAATGGCAGAGGCCGTGGCAATTAAAGCCGTCACCGCAATCACATAAAATCCGATCGAGCCAAAGATGGGTAACGCCGCTTCCGCCAATGCAAAATCTTTAGCCGCGATAACCCGCGCTACCGGCAAATTGCCGAACACGGCAAAAGCGATCGCCACATAGAGCAGCATCACCAACAAGATAGCCGCCAGCATAGCCCTTGGCAGGGTTTTACCCGGGTCGGGCATATCCTCCGCAACGTTGGTAATCACTCGAAAACCTTCGTAGGCAAAAAAGGTGATAGCGAGACTAAAAAAGATGGCATTCACCGGTGGGTAGTGCGATGGCGAGAGCAGTTGTGGTTTTAGCACCCAGATGCCGGCCACCGACAACACCACCAGCACCAAAAATTTTACCGCCACGGTAATCCGCTCCCAGATGGCAACGTCCTTCGCCCCACCGAGATTAATCAACACAAACAGCAGAATAATACCGATCGAAAAGAGATGGTGCCAAAGGGGTGAATCTGCCGCTGGTATAAAGGTGATAGCGTAATTGCCAAAGGCTTTGGCAATCAGGCTCAAACTGACGATCGCGGTCAGGTAGAGCACAATGCCCATGCCGCCAGTAAAAAGCCCGCTGCCGTAAGCCTGGGAGAGGTATTCAATCAAACCACCGGATGAGGGGTAACGGGCGCCCAATTTACCCAGCGAATAACCACTGAACAGGGCGATGATACCGCCGGCGACAAACGACAGATAAACCGCGCTACCCGAAATGGCACTGGCCTCGCCCAACAGAGCAAAGATGCCGGCTCCCACCATGGCGCCAATCCCCATGGCGACGGCCGACCAAAAACCAATGGGCTTTTGCGATGTGTGCATAAACGCATCCCCCAATCTGAGCGGGGCAGCTTACCATAGGCAGGCAAGGCTTGCCCGAGCAGAGGCTCAGACAACGTCAGCGGTAAAATAGTTTTTTTGGCGTGAAGGGAGCGGGAGTATAGAGATGGCGGAGAGAGCAGTGGCTTGCCAGGGCTAACTGGCGTTACGCCACCCTCGCTTAAAAATGGGAGTTAATCATCACTGCTCTTTTGGCTTTGGGTAACCACCTTTTCGGTATTGTGGCCAATGGACTTTACCGTGTCCCGCGATGCGTGACCGATAGCGGTTGCCACCTCCTTGGTGCCGTGGCCAATGGTGCGACCGGTATCTTTTAATTCGGCACAACCCGCCAGGCAGTAGCAAACACTAATACAGAGGGCCGATGTTGCAACTCTTTTCATACCTAATCCAGTGTTGATCAATTTACTGTTGTCGAATTCAATATAGTCCACGCTTCGACAAATTTCCCACTGTTTAAACTCAAGCCCCAACTAATATGCGCTGCGCAATTGCGACACTACAGCTCGCGAATAAGGTCGCCCAGTCGGTGCGTCTGCCAGACACTCAACAGCCTGGTCATCATGTGCAACTGAATGCGGGCGTTGTCGTGTTGCCGGAAGCAGTCGTCGTGAGCACCCTGCACCCCCTCCAGATTTTCGATTTCGCGCGCGATAGCAATACCGGCATTCATTGCGTAAGCCACCCCAGAGAGCGCAACAATCAGCAGTACCTGTAAACGCAGTTCATCGAGTTCCAGGCTCGGCCCACCGGCTCTAGCAAACGCCGTGATGAAGGTCGTCAACAGCTCCTCCAGATGCTGGTTCCAGATACTCAGGTCGGCACCACTTAGTACACCGTTGATCGACTGAGCCACACTCATCGGCCCGGCATTGGCCCAATCCAAAAAGCCACACTGTAATTCACCCAGCGCATCGCGCCAGAACCAGCAATTGTCGATGTTGGCGTTCCAGTGGTTAAAAGCAATCATCGCCGGATTAGCAAACAGCCGCGCCCGGACCTTCTCTTCCGCGGCCACCAAGGCTGGCAGGTCGGCTATAAATTGCTGTTGGAATTTTTCGTCGCAGAGTGCCCCGGGCACCAGCCTGGGGTAGCGGGCAATAAAATCGAACATGCGCCCGGCCCGCTCCAGCAACTTCTCTTCGGTTGCACCCAAAGTCAACATCGCGCCCGCGCGTTTGGGGTTATAGGGAAATCGCTTATCGAACTCCGGGCTCAGCCGGCCACTGGCGTGGGCTCCCGCCAACCTGGCCAAAGCGCGCACAATGGTGGTGTAGTGCTCCAGGGGCTCGGGCACCACAGAGTCCATGCATTTGGGGTAGAAGGGCTCCACCCCCTGGTGGCCATAGCTGATACATTCGGTAATAATCAACCCGGTGCCGGAGCTTGACTCGACATCGGCAAACAGGCATCGGGGCACGGTCACGGGGAAATCCGGGGCACGCGACAACACCGCGAAGTTAGCCTCCGAGATCATCATAAAGCGCGCTCTATCAGCCAATTCATTGGTGAAATTGCGCGAGAATTTTATAAACAGCTGTTCAGGCAGGTCCGACGCTGGCACAGCATAGGCGACGGTTAACAACAGCTTTTTACCGGTACCGCCACCCACAAACTCCTCGGCGGTAATTATCTGGCTTACCCGGTTGTTGGCAGCCAGCGTTCCGGCGGATTGAAATGCCCGGGTAAGGAAAGCGCAACCGTCGGCTAATAAGGTTTCGGCATCGGCGGGAATAGCCAGGTTAAACAGCTGGCCGATTACCCAAGGAGTATTGTCTGCGTCTGCAGTTTTATTCTTTTCAAATATCATGGCCACGGCTCTCGGCGTTTTTAGTCCGTCTTTAATGGTCCGTTTTATTCCAGGTATCCACATTGCTCGCCTGGATTTATTGAGAGTGCGAAAAAAGTTATGCCCAGGCAACGCCCGCGGGAGGAGCCTAGCCAAGGCTAACACCCAGGCAAAGAAAAGCCGGGAGTTTACCACAGCCGGTTGTTGCCCTGAGGCCTGGGCAAAGCCAATCGACCACCGTCAACCTGGGCAACGGCTCACTCTCGTTTAACAGCTGAGAGCTGCCAAAGCCACCAGAGCCTGCTCGGCTTTTGCTGCCGGCACAAAAATATGGTCGTGATAGAAAGCAGCGATAACATTGGCACTAATGCCCTCCGCAGCCAAGCGGGTGGCGACCGTTGCCGTCAGGCCAACGGCTTCCAGGCTGGAGTGAACATTCAAGGTGATTTGGCGAAAAAAGCCCTCGAAGGGTAGCCCTGCGGCCTCCGCTGCCGTTCTGGTCAGCACCAGAGTCAGACCTTCAGCCTCTTTAAAACTGGCGATGGGTGCCAGTGGCAGAAACTCAGTGAGTGGCCCAGCAACCGTGCAAAAGACAAACTCCCCGGCCTGCAGTTGTGGCTGTATCCGTTTTAGTAACTGTTCCAAATCGGTAATGCCCGACATAGACGATTCCCCCCTCACCGGTAGCTCGAAACAGACCGAGCTTGTTCAACGATGCCTTAACGCGACAACCTCGAGCCAACAGCTATTAACCGATTAAAAGCCAGCCCCAAGCCAGCCCACAAGCTACCGGCCAGCCACGTGCTGGGCACCGGGTAACAGGGGTTATACCCCTAATAACCGTAATAAATGAAGTTTTTTTTACTGAAGCCAAAGTGTTCTGTGTCGTCCATCCGAGCGCTCGGCAACGGCAAGGAATAACGCTGGAGTCCACGATTGGCGGGGGGTGGGCGACCGCGACCGCGATTTGTCTGAACCTTATACCAGCCATAGACGAGACCTATAGTCGATTTCGGCCTGATGGCGCTTGACTTTTGTCATAGCGACTCGCGCTTGCTCCACCTAGGATTTCTGAAAGCTCAGCAACAACCCTGACGACACAAGAGAAACTGAGACAAGCACTCTTGTTCGTGGTTCACCAATTTTTCGCTGAAGGCGTGGAGTTGGCACTGGCGCCAGTAAGAGTGAGCAGCCAGCAGCGGGATGGGCAACCAATAAATTTAAGCCCGCACATCTGTCAGCGGCGGGCCTAAGAATGACAGCCGGGCAACTCCCGCCCGCACCGACGAAAGTCGAAAAGACAGTTTATCGCCGATGAATAGACAATATTCATCGGCAAAAAAGATTGAAGACCTGCAGCCTAAGCCTGTGCAACCACTAAAGGCGGCATCCAGTAATTTGCCGCCCAGTTTAGAGGCTGAAGCGTTGCCATGGTGCCGTTATCAACTCGGCAGATGGAGCGCGAAAGTAATTTCGTTTTTTACCACAACGGAAGCGAGTGCCAACCAGCCATTCTTGAGCTGGCCATTTAAAACTCCTAACGGTAGAGCGTAAAGATTGTCGGGCTGGCCGAATAACGCGGCAAAGGCATGTTGTGGTAACCAGCAGAGTGAAGCGCTACAAGTGAAACACTCCCGTTGGCTACCACAACAAGATATTCCTTAAATTGCGGCGGCGTCGTGGCGGAAAGCGCCACTGTGTCAATTTAACGATTTAATTTGTGATTACGATAATTTGCTAGGAGATGATGCATGAATCACAGCAAGGTTGGAAAATATCTTTATTTAACTGGAGCCGCTTTCGCGCTCAACCCCATCTACGCAGCCATTGCCCAGGATAGTGAATCCTCCGAGCCGGTTTTCATTGAAGAGATGGTCGTTACCGCCCGTAAGCGGGAAGAGAGCATCGTGGATGTTCCGCTTTCCATTCAGGCGTTCTCCAAGCGTGACCTGGATGCCGCCGGCCTAAGCGAGCTGGAATCCGTTGCCCAATTTACCCCGAACATGGATTTCCAAAACGTGGGTAACTCTCAGCCAGGTCGCTTCAACTCCGCCATCCGTTTCCGCGGTATGGATATGTCGATCACCACCCCCACCAACCAAACCGGTGGTTTCTATGTGGATGGCGTTAATATTCTGGGCGGTGCTGGCTCTGTCTCCTTTACCGATATTGGCCAGGTGGAAGTGATTCGTGGTCCACAGCCTGTCTACTTTGGTCGCGGAACCTTTGGTGGTGCCATCAACTACACCACCGTTACCCCAACTGAAGAGTTTGGTGGCCAAATCTCTGTTGACTACAGCCCCACTTTCGGCAGCACCGACATCAACGGCTATGTGGAAGGTAAACTGGTTGACAACGTTAACGGCCGCCTGACTATGTTCTCTCGCAAACAAGGCGCGCCGTTTGACGCCAACGACGGCGGCGCTCTGGGCGAAGAGAAGACCGACGGTATCTCTGTTATTTTGTCGTTCACTCCAACCGACAAACTGGATATCAAAACCCGTCTGGCCTACTCACAGGACGACGACGGCGCTCCAGCCTCTACCTTTGTACCATTCTCTACCTACAACAACATCGCTGTGGGTGACGCCATCACAGTACCAACCAGCAACGGTACTGTAACCACCGCTTTCCGTCAGCCTTGGTTGTCTGGCGACGTTCCCTACATCGATATCAGCAGTAACACCTCGTTCTACGATATCCTGGTTAATGGCCAGGCGATGTACGGCAGCCCACTGGCCGATGGCACCTACAGCGTTGCTGAACTGCTGGCCGGCCGCGATGCCGAAGGCGACACTCCCTCACTCAGCCACGTTGGCCTGCGTTCGGATTTGCTGGTCTTCTCCACCGCATTGAACTACGACCTGTCCGACAGCCTGACGCTGTCTGCCTTGGTGGGCTACAGCAAGCGCGACACCACCCAGATTCGTGACGCCGACCAAACCGACTCCCAGGCCTGGATGCTGCACACCTACCTGGAACTGGAATCCACCAACGTTGAAGCCCGTATCAATTGGGACAACGGCGGTGCTATCCGTTTGATGGGTGGTTTGAACTACTCTGAACTCGACCAAATGGGTGACGTCGACGGTGGTTGGAACGCATTTAACGGCTACTTTGGCGGCTTCCTGTACGGTTACGGTGCCAGTGTTCTGGACGCAACCAACATCGAAACCCTGGGCGTATTTGGTTCATTCGAATGGGATCTGACCGATTGGGCAACCTTCGTGGCAGAAGCCCGTTACCAGGATGACACCACCAAAAACTCCTCTGGCTATACCGAAGCAACCCTTACCGGCGAAACTGAGCTCTCCTTTGAAGCCATTCTGCCCCGTGTAAGTATTAACTTCGAGCCACTGCCTGACTCCAACCTCTACCTGAGCTACTCAGAAGGCCAACTGCCAGGCGCCTATAACGCCATGTTTGACTCAATGGATCCAACCGATGCCGCCGAATTCCTGGCCGCTAACCCGGATGTTGCCAAAGAGACCGACGAAGAGACTCTGAAGCTGATGGAACTGGGCTGGAAACAGTCTCTGATGAACGGCCAACTGTGGTACTCACTGGTTGCCTTCAGCCAAGAGTGGGATGGAATGAAGTCTTCCGGCTTGTACACCTTCACCGCCTCCTCCGGTACACCGTACTTCCTGACGCCGACTATTGCCGGTTCCAGTACTCAGCAAGGTATTGAGGCGGAAGTCCGCTGGAGCGCTACCGAAAACCTGACCGTACAAGGTGCCTACGGTTATGTTGAATCCGAGTACGATCAATACAACAGTAACTCCTTCCGCTCACTGCTGGGCTTGAGCTACGGCACCTTCTACAAGGCCGACGGCAACACCCTGCCCCGCTCACCCAAGCACAGCGGTGCCATTGGTGTTACCTGGACCGACGACCTGATGGACGGTTGGGATTACAGCCTGCGAGCTGACGTTGTCTACCGCAGCGAAACCTACGCCGACGAGCTGAACCTGACCACCATCAAAGCTTACTCACTGGTTAACCTGCGTGCCGGTATCTCCAGCATGAGCGGTGTCGACCTGGAGCTCTACTGCGACAACTGCTTCGACAAAGAGGGCTGGGCTACCGGTCGTCGTCTGACCGACTTCGGTGCCATGCCTAACTTCTTCGCCACTCAAGGTGTTGTGGTTGACCCAATCACACCACGCGAAGTGGGTATCAAAGCGGTTTACAACTTCTAAACTCGATTCTCCAAATGTTGAGTTAGCTTAAGAATCTCCCGGCCCTGATGATTGGGGCCGGGATTTTTTTTGCCCATCGCAAACTCAGTAGCCATTGCAGCCAACAACTGCCTTAGCAATAACCAACTGCTGACATTACCTACCACTGCAATTACCTACCACTGCAATTACCTAGCACAACAATTAAGTACCACAGCCATTAGCGACCAATCGTTAACAACGGCAGCATTCAATCCCGTTTGCCAATCATCCGCGCCAGGCGTTGCTCAAGCCCGGCATACCATTGTTGCCGGTGCAGCAACCAGCCACCCAGGTAGCCCACGCTACTGCCCAACAACACATCGACCATACGCAGCAAGATAACCGTATTGGTATCGAGCGAGGCACTTTTTGCCTCAGCCAGAATAATCGTGAGCGGCGTGATAAAAATCACCGCCAGGCCGTAATTACGGGTAACCAGCCATTCAATCACAAAACTCAGTACCACCATCAGCAGTGCCAGCCCCCAGGGGCTGGGGTGCAACTGAAAAACGGCCCAGGCCAACCCCATGCCAATGGCAGTACCCACCACCCGGTGCACGTTGCGCTGCCACACCGCTCGAAAGCTGGCCCCCTGCAAAATAGCGGCACAGGAGATGGGTGCCCAATAGGGGTTGTCAAATCCCAAGCCCAGTGCCAGCAGGTAGCTGATGGCAATAAACAGTGCGATGGTGGCCGACTCCAGGAAAATAGCCACCACACGCACGTCTGTGGTCTCTGCCGGCTGCACGCCGTTGGAATGGCCCGCCAACAGCTGCAGCAGGCTGTAGGTTAGCGCCAGAGCGCAGGCGGCCAAACAGCCCAACAGCAGCAACCCGGTACGCTCCGTTAACAGAGCAAGGTCAAACGGCTGAGCGCCGGCAATGGCGGCTACCAGAATAAAGAAAAAGCTACCCGGAGGTGGTACCGTAAAATAGCGGCAGACAAAGGTGGCCCAAAAGGCCACCAGCCCCAGCGCGGCCACCATCAACCAGGGGCTGAATGCCACCAGCAGACAGAGGGTAAAGGCCGCGCAGAAACCAACGGTAACCACCGCCATGGTCACCATCCGGTGGGACAGCGGCGTCTGGCGCAGGTAGGTGCTCACCAGGCCGCCAATACTGGCCGCCACTCCCAGCTCAAACTGCCCGAGCCAAGCCCCCAACACTACCGGCCCGGCAATCGCCAGAGTCACCGTCATTAAAAAACCCAGAGGACGCTTGTGGTCACTCAAGGTTAATAGCGGGCGGATGTGAGCCCAGAGACCGGTTTTATTATCTGGCGGTGAAGAATTAGAGGGCGGAGGATTATCGGTGGCCATAGTCGGTATTTCGCGGGCTAACTTTCCACATAGTGCATTTTAATCAGTGCGACCGGCTCACCACTCAGGTTTTGGCGTGCCTCTACAGCATAGGGCTTAAAGCCCAACCGGGCATAGAGCAGCAGTGCCCGGGCATTAAAACCAAACACCGCCAAATGGGCAACCGCGCTGTATCGATTTTGGCAGAGCTCAATCATGTGACGGATAAGCGCCTGGCCAATACCCCGACCTTTAAACGGATCCGCCACGATGACATTGCCAATAAAAGCCACCGCACCTGGGTCGACATTACAAAGGTTGGCAAAGGCCACCACCTGTCCGTCAACCAAGACCACCGTTGGCTCGCGTCGACTCACTGCCAACGCTTTAACCTGTTCACCACTCCACGGAAAGCGCCCTCTGGGATAAACCAAATAGAGCTCTTCAGGCGTGCTTACCAAGCACGCGATATCGGCAAAGTGTGATTCATCGGCCGCCACGATCTTCATCATTGTTACCCACTGTGGCAATTATTGGGTTCGGTAGGTAACCAGAGATGTTAACCCTGCGCAACCGATTAATCGGCTTGAGTTTGGTGCAGATCAATGCGCCAACGACCAAAGCGCCAGATAGCTGGAAAACAGGTAGATACCAGTACCCAAAATAAAAAAGGCGCTGATCGACCACAACCAGATTTGCCGAAAGTGACGACGCACCATTAACCAGATGATCGCGGCTGGCAGCTGCGCGAGCACCACAACCAGCAGAGCGTTAACCACAGCCCACCCCAAATAACTGGGCGGTGCACTTGGCTGGTAATAGGTAGTCATCACGTAGAGAAAACGAAGAGAACTGCCAACAAAAATCAGACAACTGATAGCCGCGACAGCAGAACTGATTCGCCTAACTTTTTTAGCAAGTGGTAAATGTTCCAAAAGTTTAAGCCGAAACCATGCCAGCCAGCGCGAACACAGCCACCAGCGCCACCAGCTTGCTGACCAAAACCATTAAGATCAGGTCTGGCCAGATGGCTGCCTGTGTGTACTGTTTAAGCAGCAGGAAAAAAACAATAATCGACAGCAACCAGCCAACCGAGGGAATAATACCCACCAGGGCAGAGGCTCCAGCAACCATCACCGCAGTAATAAAAGCCAGATCGACCTTGGTAAGTTTGGCAGCCAACCACAAAATAGCACCACTGATCAGCGCATCGATAGCAAAGGCGATAACAACATCCATATTTTTAAAATTCCATAATGCGATATGGATAACCCCGCCGGCCGCCATCAGGGCCCATAGACAACTTAACCCATAGACAACTTAACCCATAGTCAAATTAGACCATATATAAATTAGGCAACGACGAGCCAAGCGGAATCGGGTAGCGGCCTATGGTAACGGCGGAAAGGGTGGAGGAAAAGGCTGGGCACGAAATTCAAACCAGGAGCCCTGCCAGCCCTTGGCGTTGGGCTGCCACTGGGCTTGGGCCAAATCCACCAACGTACAGGCCGATTGCCGGGTTCTCGCATTGGGGCCACGCGCCTCATTGCAGCGTGGCTCAGACCAGTGGCAATGAACGGAAAACTGCTGTGGGCCAGGCTTTAAACTATCCTCCTGATAACACCAGCCGGAGACCGGCGGTGCTTCACTCCAGCGGTCCGCCGTCGGGATGGGCACATTTTCGATGAGATCTTTACGCGTCGCTTCGTTCAGTGGCACACCGGAGTAACGGTTGAGCACTTCAATCGCCCAGGTGCGCAGATTGGCCGTCTCTTTATTGGGCGGCGCCTGTAGTATCGACACCCCCAGCTCAACAAATTTCGCCTGAATTTCCCGCTCGGCAATGGCCGAGGTATACCAGTGGCCCACCAATGCAATCGCCGCTGGCACCAATACCGCACTGACCACTTTAAACTTATCCCAGCCGTCCATTGATTACTCCGTTAAACAGATGCTTCATGAACAAACAAGCAGACAATTTTATAGAGTTACACAGCTCATACAATTGCCGCAACTCATCGGCTAAGCACAAGCCGGCATTTGCACATTGGGAATCCACGCCACCAATACCACATAGGTGTTGACGGCCGCCGCCAGTAGCAAGGTAACAAGGTAGACCATTACATCGCGCTTAAAATTGCTGTTGCCGGGTAAATTCAGCCGAAGAAATTCCCGGTGCCGATCTTTAATCTCGCCCAAAGCGATCAACTCCCGATGGGCCCGAAAAGTACCAAACAGAGCCAAAGCAAAAGCCAACAACGGTGGCCAAATGGCCCACCAGGTAATGACAAAAACCACTTTGGGGTAGAGATAGGGAACCACAGAAAGAAAAGCCACGGCAAAGGTTAACTTGTAGATATTGTTCCAAATATGGGTGTGCCGATATTGATACTCTGGCCAATAGGGCGACTCCTTCTCAATATCGCCAATTACGGAGTGCGTAGAGCCACCACCCGAACCACTTGCGTCAACCATAACCCTGGCTCCTGTATCTGCAATCTAAGAACTTAACTCAACAGAATGCGATTCTAGCAATAACATTTAGCTGGCTCTCGTTTACCTCAGTGAATTTGCAGCAGAAAAACTACCACGCCGTTTACCATTCAACCGACAATAAAAAACCCCAGCGAGTGCCAGATGAACACTCACTGAGGCAAAAGTCTAGTCGCTCACATCATCAATAATCTGCAGAGCTATTTCGGCAAACCTATATCGACAAACCTATTTTTGATAAACCTATTTTGACAAACCATAGGTAGAGAGCTTTTGCGCGGGGAACAGAAGCCAATATCGCTATAACACAGTCTCACCCTACCCAGCAGCATGGGCCACGAACCGTGTCACTAACAGCGACAGCGTTAAAACTATCCAAATTAGAGAGCCATGTAAACTTAGACGACAGCTAAAATAGAATTATTTTTGTCGTTAACATTGGAGTGAATATAGAGAAAACCAGTTATTAAATTTGGTCACAAGCAGTCGAATGAATAACCGTCATTAACAGAAAAGTGAATAGGCTAATCAACTTTTCAAATAACACAATCGGAAAATTGCTTCACTCAAGCAGAAACTGTCCAACAGGCAAAGGGTGCGCCTCTGGATCGCGATTAAAACAACCACTAAGCGGCCGCAAACCAAGCCAAAATTAACGTTAGTGAAATGGGCGATAGCAGCGTGGAAATTAAAATGGCATTAGAGGTAACAGCGGTTTCGCGGCGGTAATACTCCGCAGCCATAAACGGCCCGGTGCCGGTGGGCAACGCCGCCACCAAAACCGCACACTGCATGGCGTAGTCGGGTAGATGAAAAACATAAACCGCCAACAGATAGGTCAGTAGCGGGTGCACAATTAATTTGGTCGCCACCATCACCCCGCTGGTTGCGGAGAGTAATCCCCGACCACCGGCCCGGCCACCCAAAAAGAGACCAATGGTTACCAGGGCACAGGGCGCCGCAGAATCACCCAGTAGTTTGAGAGACGCAGCCACCGGTTGCGGCAACGACCAGTTGAAAACCGGAATGACCAGGGCTAACAAGGGTGCCGCCACAATGGGATTACTGAGCACCTTTTTAACCACCATCAGGGCAAGCTGGCCACCAGCGCGCTGCGACTGTAAACCCGCTTCAATCAATGTAATACCCACCGCAAACAGCAGGCATACGGTGATCAGAGTGGCAATCATTACCGGTTGCTGGGAATCGCTACCAAATACCGCCAACAGCAGCGGAAAACCCATATAACCGGTATTGGAGTAGCTGGTATTAAGGCCATCAACAGCGGCATCGGCCAGCGCCCGTCGACGCCGGCGTTGAACAACAATGGTGGCCACAAAAATGGCAAAGGTGGCGAGTGTATAGCAGAGAATAAAATCCGGCTGCCAAAGGCTGGCCCACTCGGCCTCGGCAACGATATCAAACAGCAGCGCCGGTAGCGCCAGCAGTACCACAAACCGATTCAGCTCGGCGGCGGCAGCATCTTTTACCCAGCCCACCCGCCGGACCAGCCAGCCGCAGAGGATCAATGCAAAAATCGGTAGAATCAGGGCGAGTATCGAGAGCATAAAGGGAACGGCACAACCACAAATGGGCGACTACAGTAACCGACTCCCACCAACTGTGCCATTAGCTATTGGTGGCAGAGTGGATAAGCGTGCACAGGATGCCCGAACCGCGGCCGAGTTATATGGATATAGCCGAATCGGCTGGGAAGCGGCTCTCCTCCAACCCGGCCTTAGGGACCACATTAATTGCTGCGGCCCCCTCTGGCCGAACAATCACCTGATCGAGCTGCCACTCACCCATGACTTTACTGGCCATCAGATAAACCATGCCGGTGTTAAGGCTGCCGGTAATGGAGTATTGCAAGGCGGCAGAGCCCTCTGGGCCACTGGTGGAGACGCTGCCCAGCACAAACCAACCAGGCTCAATGGGCTCGCCAATTACCGCCACGACCGCAGGGCTGCTATTCACCGCCGCCCAAGAGAGCTGATAAGCCTCGCCCATCATCAAGCGCATCAGGAAGAAAACAAATGTCGCCATTAAGGCAAACACCAGCAACGCCAGTAATAAGCCCAGTAAAATCCATTTTAAATTTCTAACCATCTCACCCTCATCTCAGTGTTACTGCCACAGCGCAAACGTTCACTCGTGCGGGAAATTGTTTACCGCTACTAAACAACAGCGACATCAAGCCCCCTATTTAATTTTATTTAGCGAACAGCCGTCATTTGGGCTGCCTGATAATAGCGCCGGCAGTTTCATTAATAAATTTTTCCGTTAAGGCGATATTAACCGTGGTTGGACCCACCACAAAGGCGCGAATGGCAGTGCCCAACAGCGTTATCGCAACATACACAACGATATAAGTTTCCAGTTCAAAAAAATCGGCCTGCAAGGCCCGTAGGAAAATAATAGGCGCGGCCAACGCCAGCAGGTACTTGTAGCTGGCCAGCGCTTGTTTGGCCAACCGAAATTGCACTAACGCTTTCTCAGTGGTAGTCATGAAGAGACCCTTTGTATTCGATCAATATCAAGAGACCCCATTCACAGCCACAGCAACCAGGCCAAATACATGGCCAAGGCAAAAGCCAAATGCATGGAAAGATTAATCGCTCTTATCAACCAAGGCTTTGGTGCCTTCGCTGCAAACAGGCCCAACCCCAAGCCCGGTTGCATAACCAACCAGGGTGCTGCCAATGTCGCCAAGCCAAACAGCAACGCCGACCCTAAATTGGGGGCAACACCCAAAATACTCTCCAAAATAAACAGGTAGAGCAAACCGTAGCTAATGCCAGTGAGGTAGTGCACCACCCAGCCCAGTGCCAGTTCGTGCTTTACCGCCGGCGTTGCCGAAATGGGTGAGTGGCGATAACGGCCACGAAAGAGATAGGCCACCCAACGACCGATCATGGCCCAGTCGCTAACCGGCAAGCGCAACGCGTATTTAACCACCAGCGCCCAGAGATCCATCCCCAGAGTGCCGATTACACCAATAACCAACCCGCTCACTAACATGCGTCGGCTCCAGAAAATAAATTGAATAATGTAATGGCTTTACAGCCGGCGTGATTTTTTAGCCACCGGTGCCAGATCTTCCAGCTCGAAGCCTTCAACCAAGGTCTCCTGCAACTCAATAATGTTGCCCTCCGGATCCTTGCCGTAAATCGATTTCACCACGCCCATATTCGCAACCGGCGTAGCACGATGAAAGCTCATGCCAAGTCCTGCCAAGCGTGCCATCTCCGCTTCGATATTGATTACATCCACAGAAAAGTGGGTATAGCCTTTATCGTTGGCGGCTTTTGCCTGGCGGCTACCGGGCTCCGGCTGAGTAAATTCAAACATCTCCAGGTAACAGCTACCCGCCTTTAAGGTGGTAACCTTACCAACGCTGCCCTTGATACCAATAATGTTGTCCATATTGTTATCGTTAGCCCAGGCGTGGGGCCGGCTGGCAATGGGCTCAAAGCCAAACGCGGCCCGGTAAAACTCGATCATGCGCTCCATATCGTGCACATGTACCGCAATATGGTGTATGCCTCTTATCATTTTTTCTCCCTATGGCTTTAACACACTGGTCGTTGTTATTGGTGTTTTATATTTTGGCAATGTGACCATCCGGCAACTACATCCGGCAACTAAATGCGACCCCATGACTCGCATCAGCCCGCTGGCTATGCTTCTGCTGTGTGGAGAACGCTTTCTATCTCTCATTACTGCGTGGTTAAGGTTGCTGGGGGAATGGCATAGGTACCCACCACATGCACCACCGGTTCACTATTGCCTTCCGAATAGAGCAGCACCTCACCGGTAGCCAGGGTACGGCCAACCTTGAGCAACTGGCAGCGGCCAATAATCGCAGCCTGGGCCGAGGGTTTACGCAAAAAATTAATGGTCAGGCTCGAGGTCACCGCCAGCGGCACAATGCCAATCTCCCCCAAAATAGCCACATAGAGGGCGACGTCCGCCACCGTCATCAACACCGGGCCCGAAACCGTTCCCCCAGGGCGCAGCTCATCGTGGCCAATGGCGTGCGACACAGTAGCGGTACCAGGGGTTAAATCCTCCAGCACACATTTGCTCTGCGGAAACTCCGCCGCCATAAACGCGGCCGCCTCAGCTTTGGTTGCGGTCATTGACTGCTCCTGACTATTCATGTGGCAGGCGATTATTAAAAAGGGGCACTGGCCCAAGTTAACAATTGCTAGAGTGTACGCTGCAAATGTTCCACTAAAAACTCCACCATCACCCGCACCTTCAATGGTAAATAGTGACGCGATGGATAGACCAGCCAGACGGCATTATCAAAACTTTGCCGGGCCACCTGGTAGTCGGGAAAGAGCGCTACCAAATCACCACGCTGGATACTCTCTGCCACCAGCCAATCGGCCAGCAACACAATACCCATGCCAGCCTCGGCACAGGCTAACACAGCGGCGGAGTTGGTAATCAGGTACCGGCTCCTGACCGGCACACTCTCTATTTCCCCCCGGCTATCTTTAAACAGCCACTTGGCTTGTACCTCTCCCCGGTGGAAGAGTAAGCAGTCTCGCCCGGTGAGCTCCTGCGGGCTGCTCGGTACACCCTGATGATTTATATACCCAGGGCTCGCGCAAACTCGAAATTCCAAATTATTTAATCGACGTGCAATCAAGCTGGAATCGTTAAGAGCCCCCAGGCGGATGGCGAGATCAATATGTTCCTCCACCAGATCCAGCTGCGCATCGGTCATGACCAGCTCCACCTCCAGCTCCGGGTAGCGGCGGGCAAATTCCGGCAGCAAAGGCACAATGCAAGTCTGCGCATATACCGTGGCAGCGGTTAAACGCAGCCGCCCCTGGGGTTTGTTGTCGCTATCTTTGATCAACTGGCAGGCACTCTCCACCTCTTCCACCAGTGGCCGAATACGCTCACAAAAGCGCTCGGCGGCCTCCGTTGGTTCCAGCTTGCGGGTAGTGCGGTGGAATAGGCGAATCCCCAGTTCATTTTCCAACTGGGCAATGGACCGGGAGACGGACGACGGCGCCAGGCCACGCAGGCGGGCGACGTCTGCAAAGTTTAAAAACTGCATAACGTCGACAAAAATGGCGAGTACTTTGGTATCCATTATTGCAATTTATGCACTTTATAATTGCACATCAACCAGTTTATTGCGAAATAAGCACTAGTTAACCTGCTCCTGACCTTTCAACCACTCGCCTCAGGAGCAAAGATTATGTCCAGTTCTTCCTATCTCCACGAACTCACCCAACTTGAACAACAGTTGGAGGGGATGCTACCGCCCGACAAGCTGGCGATCTTTCGCCAAGACGCCGCCGCGCTGGCCGCCGCTTACCGCAGCCCCCTTAAACTCACCGCCGGCAGCCAGGCCGCCGATTTCGCCCTGCCCCACGCCGATGGCCAGGTGGTGAAACTCTCTCAGCTGCTGGCCCAGGGCCCGGCGGTGGTGGTCTTCTATCGCGGCGTCTGGTGCCCCTACTGCAACCTGGCGCTGCGCACCTACCAGGCGGTGCTGCCCGAGATAAAAGCCGCCGGCGCCACGCTGATCGCCATCTCCCCCATGACACAGGACAACTCCCTGGAGACCATCAACGCCAACGAGCTCGATTTTTATGTGCTGAGCGATATCGGCAACCAAGTGGCCAGGCACTACACCACCATTATTAAAAATCCGATGCCCTCAATGCAGGCGATGACCGAACTCGGTTACGACTTTTTCAGCTACTACGGCGACGACAGCGCCGAACTGCCCATTCCCGCCGCCTTTGTCATTGCGCCGGATGGCACCATCGTCTTTGCCGAGGCGGAAGATGGAGACTACCGCAAACGCACCGAAGCCTCGGCCATACTCCAGGCGCTGGCCACCATCAACACCACCGCAGGGAGTTGAGCCATCATGCGCATCGCTTTATTAGGGGTCGGCGCCATGCATAGCCGCATGGCCAAAAATCTGATCCGCGCCGGGTTTGACCTGGCGCTCTACAACCGCACATCAGAAGCCTGTGCAGATTTGACAGCGCTGGGGGCGAAGGCCTACGCCACCCCTTGCCTGGCTGTGGAACAGGCCGATGTGGTGATAGCCATGGTCACCGACAACGACGCCGCGCGGGCCGTTTGGCTGGCACCGGAAACCGGCGCCGTTCACGGCCTCAGCCCTCGACATATCGCTATTGAGAGCAGCACCCTCGGCGTTGACTGTTGCCAGGCTTTGGCGGCCGCTATTCAGCCTACCGGTGCACAGTTTATTGATGCGCCGGTAATGGGCAGCCTGCCCCACGCCGAACAGAGGCAACTGATCTACCTGGCCGGCGGTAACCCGCAAGCCATCGCCCAAGTGCAGCCGGTGCTACAGGTGAACGCCAAAACGGTACTGCACGTGGGCGAACAAGGCGCGGGGATGAAATTAAAACTGGTGGCCAACACCCTGTTTGCCCTGCAACTGGCGGCCATGGCGGAGCTAATGGGCGTGCTGCAACAAACCGGGCTACCACTGACCCAGGTGGCACCACTGTTGGAACAGCTGCCGGTGACCAGCCCGGTAATGACCGCAGCCCTGCACCTTATGCGCAAGGGTCAGTTCGCGCCGCTCTTTCCGGTGGATTTGGTGGTTAAAGATCTGGGCTACATGGCACAGTACGCCGCCGATGCAGCCGCGCCAGCACCACTGGCGGAGCAGACCGCAGCGGTATTCCAGCAGGCTCAGTTTGAGGGGTTGGGGTGGGAAAACATCACCAGCGTTATGAAGCTCTATTTGGAAAGTAGATAAATTGCTGACTGGATAATGGGTAAGCTATTAGCTGCCTGTCCGTTCCAAATCAGTCAGCAACAAGGTACACACCCTAAGCAGCGCATCCCATTCGGCTTGGGTCAGATCAGGATAAGACTCTTGCAGCTCGGCCGGAATGGCGCAGCCTTCGGCGCTATTGGTAATGCCCGATAGCAGCCGGCCGCTGGCCGTACCCAGGCCGATATATTCCTCCTCCTGCACCACCGCGATATTGGCTGTGCAGGCGAGGTTATCGTCGGTACTGGAGCCATACGCCAATATCGCCTGCGATAACGCATCGCGGCCGCGACTATTAGCCCCGCTATTAACGGCCTCTGCCAATAATTGAGTGAGTTTATTCATACGGTTATCGTTTTTTGTATCGCGTTAAGGAGGCGAAGCGCCAAAAAGATTCTCACAACTGTACCATCCCATATAGACCCGGTGTTTTTTAATCTTTCCCGAGTCTATCTCCATCACCTCTAACACATCAAACTGCTGCCCATCCGGGGTTTCGCGCGGGTACTCCCACACCAGGGTTTTACCATCGGTAAAATAGTCGCCCGTTCGAAACCAGTTAATGGGCTTATCGGATCTGATTTGTGCAGCCTTCTCAAAAAATTGCTCAATAGCCGGCCTGCCCCGCAGTACACCGAGGCTACCGCCTAAAATAATAGGGATTAATGGGCTTTCAAACAGCGCATCATCACTATACAGAGCAGCCAAAGCCTTAATATTTTGTACTTCAGCGTACGTATGCCATTTTTTAAAAATTCCGTCTATTAAGTCGTTCATGGGCATTTCCAATATCGTATTTTGCCAATGTAAAAAAACAGTGTGGTCCCTTGTAATACCAATGGTTTTCATTGATATCGCATCCAATGACGTCCCACACAAAGATGGTAAACAATAGTGAAACAGTTAGAGCCTCTAGCACACCCATCTCGGCCAGCCCTACGCCCACTTTTTAGGCGAATAACAACGGGGAATAAAAAGGAAAGAATAGCAAATATTGGCAACTTTATATTACTCATCCAGATAAGCACAGAGCTACCATAGTGTGAAACGAGATTTAACCTCCAACATTAAAATCAGGTTGAACTGAACGCCGTCAACTCGAACTAACATCATAGAGTCGGCCTGCCCGCTTCCGGCCAGCTCTTCATTATCCATTTTCGAAAGAAAAGGAGAAGGCGATGAAAAAACGACAAAGAAACACTCGGTTCAGTATGCCAGTCATGCTGGTGCTGTGCGCAAGTGGCAACGTGATGGCTGGAGGGCTATTTGCACCTGAGTTTTTTCCGGGTGACTTTTCAACACCGCTCACGATCAACAACCAGTACTGGCCTTTGCCCGTTAACACAGCCTACGTATACTTCAGCGAAACCGCAGACGGCTGTGAGTGGGACGAGGTCGATGTCACTAACCAGATACGGTTCATTGATGGCATCAACACCCGGATTGTGCTCGATCGGGTCTGGCTGGATGAGTCAGAAAACTGTGCGGACCAACTCAATGTTTATCCCAGCGGCTTCCCCTATGGCAATTTGGCCGAGATTACACAAGATTACCATGCACAGGATGACTCCGGTAATATCTGGTACCTAGGTGAACACACTCTCGACATGACCATCGCACCGGCAGAGTGTGAAACCTATGTTTACGGTACTGATGCCATTTTTCCGGCCTTGAACGTCTGCCTGGATGGCTCCTTTATCGCGGGTGAAAACGATGCACTTGCCGGCATTGTAATGATGGCCTCGCCCTCAAAAGGTGACTTCTACCAGCAGGAATTCGACCAGGAAAACGCCGAGGACTGGGGAAAGGTGCTCAATTTCGTCACGGTTGAGGATTCAGCAGGAGGGCAGTATGCGAACTGCCTGGAAACCAAGGAGTGGAGCCCTCTGGAGCACGGTGCGATTGAGCACAAGTACTACTGCCCAGAGGCCGATGGCGGACGTGGAGCGTTGCTGCAGGTCAAAGAGGCTTCCGGCGGCCCGACCGTATGGACCAACCTGATCGACGTTCACGCGTTTGCACCTTAAGTAGGAGTATCAGCAATCAGAGGCGGAGCCCTATTAATTACGATAATCGTGAATTGAGATTTCTTTAGCTCAGGCGTTAAATTCGCGGTGAGTACGGACAAATAGATGTAGGGCTCCACCTCTATAATATGCTCTGCCGAACCCACAATAGAAATTAATAATAAAATTAATAAGACACCCCATAAAAAGACTTGATACTTACGACAATTACTGTATTTTTAACCAGTATTTCAGGCGCAGTCCAACCGATAGGTTTGCATATGGCAAGAGCTCGGAAACTTCAAGTATCTTTAGATGCCACGCCATACTACCACTGTACCTCCCGGTGTGTCCGGAGGGCCTTTCTCTGTGGTGAGGACCACTACTCAGGCCAATCTTACGAGCATCGTCGGCAATGGGTTGAGGATAGACTCCTAGAGCTTGCTAACGTATTTACTATTGATCTGTGCGCCTATGCCGTGATGAGTAACCACTTACATGTGGTACTACATGTTAATCAAGATCTAGCCAAGTCCCTATCCCATAAAGAGGTTTGTGACCGTTGGCATCAACTCTATAAGGGTACTCTCCTTACGCGAAAGTATGCCAACGGTGATACGTTATCAAAAGCAGAACTTGATGCTGTCAATGTAAAGATTGATCTATGGCGCCAACAGCTGTGTGATATTAGCTGGTTTATGCGGGCACTGAACGAACCCATTGCTCGTCAAGCCAATGCTGAAGATCACTGCACCGGGCGCTTTATGATTTCCATCCATGGCAATCACCCTCCGGGCCAGCTAAAGCTGTTCAAATTCATTCCGGATGAATTTGTGGGAGGGGCGATTCACTTCACAAGCCCTTTTGGATGAGTGGGCATTGTTGGCCTGTATGGCATACGTAGACCTTAATCCTATAAGGTCCAAACTGGCGAAAACACCAGAGGCGTCTAGTCACACATCGATTCAAAAACGAATTCAGTCGCTACCACTAACACCACCTAAACCGTCAAACTTATTGCCATTTACCGGTAACGTCCGTGACGATACCCCTATCGGAATTCCATTTAATTTTTCTGATTATTTAGAGCTGGTGGACTGGACCGGCCGAGCAATTCGGGATGATAAGCGCGGGTTCATTCCTAACGGACTCCCTTCAATATTAAGCCGCCTAGAAATACCACCCGAACGCTGGCTATGGTTAACTACTCAGTTTGAGCAAATGCACGGGTTTGTAGGATCACCCAAACAAATTAGAGCTATTGCCGAGATGCTCGGTTACCAGCGCACCCCGGGTATTACTCAAAACCAACGACTATTCAATTAGCCTTCTCCACACGCGTAAGGAGAGGTCCGCCTCAAAGCTTTTCTTATTACCTTCTAGTTTAAATTAACCTAGATTAACCGATGATTTTGGAATTCCACTATTGGGGAACACCAGAATTATTTATATTTAATACGATATTCAAGTGCTCCTGCTTAGCTAAATATTTGGCTCTTCTTAATGTGGGTGTCTTGTTAATTGTAGGCTGTCCAGTGCAATGCGTTTTTTGCATTGCACGATTGTGCTTGGCCTTGTTATGTGTTGACACTACGCCCACCTGATTTCTGTTTACGATACACCGAGAAATACCATGCACCAGTAGCTGCGGCCAAGCCCATTGGGGCATAGGTTAAAAAGAACCCCGAATTTATAAAGGTAGCCGACGTAATATTTATACCCAGAACGAAAAGCACCAAAACAGAACCAATTACGCCTGCAAAAGCATAGATAAAAAACCAAATGTATACATTTAGGTGCAAATATTTCTGGAGAAATAACAAAGGCAGACCAAAGAGCAACGAAAAAACATACGCAAAAGGTAGCGCCATGCCACCGTACAAAATGCTTGCTATGCCTCCACCGGCTGTAAAGGTCACTACGACCATGACAGACATTGCGCAGAATGCGGCAATTACACTAAATGTATGTAGATCTCTCAGCATGATTTACACATAACGCCCGGCACTGAGGCAGTTTTGGAGTGGAACGGTTTGCGCGACTATGGCGGAGCCATACGCAAAACGAGCCACGGAAAAACTGTCCGCCTGCCGCCGTTTGTTATGTTTTACCATGACCGAGCTTCCTTTGAGCGCTTTTTAGCCAATGCGAAACAACCAAATGCAATAAGAATACCTATGCCGGCCTTACTTGCACCCGCATAGATACCCCAAACACTCGCCAAAGCTGAGCAGCTACCAAATAGGTAAAGTGTAAACGGCGATAGAATGCCCTTGCCTTTACTCGCTCTGCCAAATAGCAGAGAAATACCTACGAAGATAATGGGGATGCCGACAACAATACTTAAAACCAATGAAATATCATTGCCGCCCAAATACGACAGCGCCAAAGAACCCAAACCAAGAACTAAGCATACAACTCCAAGCACTCGGCGTGTCGTCGGCGATACCTCTTTTATTAATTCTTGATCACTGAGCATATCTATTCAGAAACATAACGACCGCAACAGGGGCAAACTTGGAGCGCAAGCGGAAAGTTTGTCCCTGCCTGGTTGCGCTTGTTAGAAATTTGCCATAAGAGAATTGAAAAGGCGAACAAACCTAGCGCGAACACACCAAG
>NZ_JAWMQR010000011.1:0-164144 GCF_033283405.1 Halioxenophilus sp. WMMB6 | reverse complement strand
AAACAACCCCGCAACAAGAAAAAATAAAATAATGGCGACTGCTATTGATGCGAAGATCCCTATGACATTGAATATTAACGATGCAAGTTTTAGTGAATCATTCATGATCTATCCCCTGCGCATAACGCTTGCAGCATGGGCGGCCACGCAGTGGACGTCCAATGCCTGCACTTGTTAGCACTTTGCATTAAAACTCCTTGCTAAACTCTGGAAGGCCTAATTCAGTTTTTAGTTGCAAAAACCTAGACTCTGAGAATGGCCCTTGAGTAATTTCATCCCAGTTTAAGTATTTATCATCTTTAGCTCGATCAATGTAGAAATATGAGATAGAACCACCACCAATTGGTTTTTGTTTGGCTACTACATATTTTTCGTTGCTTCCGACAGCTATAACTTCTGCTTCAACTCGACCGATTGAGGCATTTTCACTTATTTCGTGATTCAGTGTTCGGTTATCACTCGTATCAATCCATATCACCTCATAAGGGCTATCTTTCCATTCCACACCTGAATCACATGAACAAAGGAATGAGGTAAAAATGATAAGTAATGCTCGTTTCATATTGAGTGCTAACGCCGCGGTTTGGGGCTGACATGGAGCGCCAGCGGAATGGCAGTCCCAGCCGAAGGCGACAACACCGCCTTGTTAAGTGTTTTCATTGCAGACACTGCCAGATACTTTTGTGGTATCAATATACTGCTTAAAATATGGCCACAGCTTAATAGATGAACGTAGATAGAGGGCCACACAAAAACAATAACCACCAACCACACCCAAAATCGCAGAAGCTCCTGGGGGGATTGCCGGCTCAATTGAAATTGCCTGAATAATTGAGGTAGCTATAAGCAGCCAACCAAGCCAATAAAATACAGCCTGCCTTTTTACGAGCCTAGAAATCTCTAGATCTTCGTTTTCTACAAGCCCCTTAAGCCTCTTTAATAATTTATCTTCCGATTTGATGGTTGAACTCCTTTGACACTTAACATTTGAATCAACGAAACAGTTTCGCTTTTTCCATTTCGCATGATTTTTTCGTAAATTTTTGTAAAGCTCTGAAGCCCCCGTTATTCGTGGCCTCTAGAGCTTTACGTTTTTCCTGTTCTGGAAAAAGCGAAATCGTTTCGCCTATCCCAAAAAATACCCCTTAGCTAAGTGCTTGAATTATCTTGGTATTAACCTTATTTCCGAGCCTAGCCCGGGATCACCGAAATAGTTTCGCGTTTTTGGAGTTTACAAGAGGAGTTACGCGTCGCCTATACTGTATTTATATTCAGACTTTGTATTTTTCTATGGGTACACACCCAAGCCCCACCTGCAAAACTCCTTAGTTTTATGGATTGATTTCGAGCTTATACACACTCTCACTAATTGTGTTGAATAGTTGCGTTACGCTAACGCTTATTTTTAGCCCGTACTGCCGAAAGCAGCCGAATAACGCTTTCTGCAGTGATTTTTATGAGTAGTTAAGCCATCCGGCGTCGCCGCTTTAGCTTTCCTTTTGTGCTAAAAACGGCATCGCCGCGACTGTTTATCCTTTTATTAATTTCTCAGCTTGGAAATTGGTTCATTGGACTTTGGTGGTGACCATAAACCTTGAGAGTTGGCGAAACGGCTCACCATAAATCGGCTCTTACACTGGCAAATTTTACAGGTGCAAACAGCTGTATCCATGTTGATGCAGGGCTTTAGCTGGGAAGTGTTGAAGTTTAAGTAGAACTGGGCAATCGCCGTGGGAATTAAAAGGTGCGCAGTGCCTGCTATGTTAACGGCCTACTGCCGCATGAATGGGCTAATTGAAAGCGATGGAGTGTTGGGAACATGGTTTAGCATCACCCCCAACAATCCCGAACAGCTCCAGCAAAGGAGAGGGAAAGAGCCGTTAAAATTCAAACTCCAGATTCACCTTAACGGTTGTATCCGGCGTGACATTATCCAAGCCAGCATAGGCCCCCACTTGCCAAAAAAATCCCTTCCGGCCACCCATACGGACATTACCCATAACCACCGGGCCGGTTGCGCGGGTATCCTGGGCTAAAAACAGTTCCCAGCCGGGCTCAAAGGCGCGGCGGTAGCGGTATTTAATCTGGCCGTTGAATTCGGTTTCGAGCTCTTCCTGACTACCACTGCCCCACTCGTAAATCACAGAGCCGTTGGCCACTGCCCACCAGTTGCTCCACTCATGGGCGACGATCAGCGTGGTCGCGGCCTCCCAGATATTGGCTGAAAATTCGCGTTCCAGCTCCACCATCACGCCCCAGTCGTTGTTGTATTCGCCCTGTTCGGTGAGCTGCCACTTGCTCTCCAGCTCGAAGCCTTCAGTCTCTGAGCGACGGTGCTCCCCATCCTGCACCAACAGGTAGGCCTCGGTAAACCAACGGTCACTCATTGATTGGCCGTAACCAAATTTATGCAGCTGCAGGTTATTGGTATCGTCGTGAATAACACGGTATTCCAGTTCGTGCTCCAGGGGTTGCACGTAGGGGTCGTAGATTTTATCCACGGTTAGGCCATCGGCCCAGGCCGAATTGACCAGGCTGGCACTGCTGATGACCAAAGCCCATGCAACCCGGTTGACAACACTGGGCAAAGAGGGAGCGTTTAGGAGTAGGTGACGATAACAGTTCATTGCGAATCCGTCGGTTTTACAGAATTAAAAAAGAGCTGGGTGGCCAGTTGTGCGGCCGTCGCCAGAATAATTGCCCCCCAGTAGATGGTCGCCTGCAGTGCGGTGGGGGTCGATTCGTAGCCGAGCACAGCGTAGGCCAGGGTGCCAACGAGAGATTGCTCCGGCAACAAGCCGTTGCTGTTCCAAATGGGCAGGCTGGTGGGCAGCCAGTCGGCCTGCATTAACAGTTGCGTGGCCTGGGAGACCATGCCAGCGGCCACAAAGGTGAGCACCAAGCGCACCAGCAAGCCGCCCAGCTTTTCAGCCAGAGGCAAAAGCAGGTAGTAGACAATACCACCCACACTAAAGCCGATCATCAAACCGATAAAGCCACTAAGCAGCGGCTTAATAAAGCCCTCATCCGAATGCCAAAAACCGCTGTAAAAGAGCAGAATTTCCACCCCTTCACGAATAATCGCCAGCGCCACCATCACCCCTGCCAGGCTGGCGACCAACTCGGTTTTGGCAAACCAGGGCGAGGAGCGTAGAGCCAACAGCACCAACAGCAGAATAAAGATAAGGTACTGCAAACTGGCATTGACCACCTCCTGGCCAACGTAATCAAACCAGGTGGAAACCGCCGGCAACTGCCACATATAAACAAAAGAGCCGACCAACCCCAATACTAACGCCGGCAGTACCCACAAAGCGGAATGGCGAGTATTGAGCAGCACCAACAGCAGGCTGATCAGCACGCCGGCTTCCAGAGTCTCGCGCAATACAATAATGACCGCGTCTAACAGCATTATTCGTCCTTCACGATAATTTTGCCCTGGGCAGTGGAGAGATTAAATTCCCCGAAAAAGGGGTACTCACCGGGCGCCAGTGGGCCGATAAAAATCACCGCGCGGCTGTTGCCAAGCACAACCTTTTCGCGATTGAGCTCGTAGCTTTCAAACTCTTCGGCGGTGGCATCTTCATTAATGACCACCAATTTTATTTTGGTGTTGGCCGGCACCATCAACTCCGCCGGGTAGAAGAGATGGTCGCGAATGTGCAGCTCTATCACCGGCGCCGCCACGGCTACCTGGCTCAATAATAGGGCCGCGGCCAATAGCAGGCTGCGCCAGAGCAGCGAGTGTTGTTGTCGAGAGTGGATCATACCGATTGTTATTTTGCCTCCGGCAAATTGACCGTAATTTTCAGACCATGCAGCTCGGCCGACTGGCCCAGAGTAACCTCGCCTTTGTGGAGTTGCACAATCTGTTTGACGATAGCCAGCCCCAACCCACTACCCACCACCTTCGAGGGGTGGCGATCACCACCCACCCGGTAGAAGCGATCGAAGGCGCGCTCGCGCTCGGCCACGGGAATACCCGGGCCCGAGTCCTCCACCGAGAGGCTCACCAGCTTGCCCACCCGCTGCAGATGAACGCTGATACTACCAGCCTCCGGCGCGTATTTTATGGCGTTATCAATTAAATTTTTCACCAGGGTCTGCAGAGCAAAATGGTCACCTTTCACGGTCACATCTTCAGCCAACAGTTCAATCGTCTGCTGTTTGTTCTCTACCGCCGGGTAGAGATCGACTATCACCTGTTTGATAAGCGCGGTAAGGTCGATCAACTCCGACTCGCGCACCAGCTTCTCCGGCGTTAGCCGGTGCAACGCCAAAATCTGTTCGATGGAGTTTTCCATACGCAGCACGGCTGCCTCGGTAGCGGAGATGTTGTCGTTGTCGAGTTGCAGCTCGCTTTTTAAATTGTAGAGGTGCAATTTTAAAGCTGTGAGTGGGGTACGCAGTTCGTGGGCGGCGTCAGCGGTAAGCTGCTGCTCGCGGTTGAAGGCGTCGTCCAGGCGTAGCATTAACACGTTAATTGCCGAGACCACCACGGTCATCTCTTTTGGGTAACCGCGTAGGGGGAAGGGCTGCAGGTTGGCGGCGTTGCGTGACTGCAGCAATTTCGCCAGGGATTTCAACGGTGCCAGGCCGTAGCTGACGATCACCCAAATTATGATACCGAGCAGGGGCAGCATCCAGATGATGGGCAGAATCGATTCGATAATCATCTGTTCAATAATGTGGCGGTAGCGGGCATCGCGCCGGCCCACCAAAATGGTGTGGTCATTTTCATTGACGGTAAGTACCCGCCAGCGTTCACCGCGAAAGCTCAGCCAGTGATAACCCGGCTCGCCAATCGCCAAGGAAAAGACCGTTTCAGATTCCGCCCAGTCGCGGCCCGCGTTGGATTGCCACAGCCGGAAGAGGTAGTTTTCATCTGTGTAGTTTTGCGGCAGCGCCACCCCTTGGGTAAGCATATTGGCAAGGAAGGCACTCTCTTCAGATAACTCTCTATCCAAAATTTCGTTGCCCTCTTCCATCCCCTTTTGGTAGCCGGTCAGCGCCGCCAGAAAGTTCGCCAAGCAGATGGTGGAGAGCAGCAATATGGCCAGGTAACGGCGGATCGATCGCACAGGCGGCTACTGAGATTTTTTTACGCTGTAGCCAACGCCGCGCACGGTTTGAATAAACCCTTCCGGTAATTTCTTGCGCAGGTTGGAGATGTGTACCTCCACGGTGTTGCTGGCGATCTCATCGCCCCAACCGTAGAGTTTGTTCTCCAACCCCTCTTTGGTTTGAATGCGGCCAGCATTTTCCATTAGCGCTTTCAGTAGGTTGTATTCACGGCGGGTTAGGCTTAACGGCTCGCCATCGATGCTGGCCATATGGCTGGCCAGATCGAGAGTGACACTGCCGCTGGTAATACAGCTGGAGTTGGCGGTACCCACCCGCCGCGACAGCACCCGCAAGCGGGCGGAGAGTTCCTCAATAGCGAAGGGTTTACAGAGGTAATCGTCAGCACCCAGATCGAGGGCATCCACCTTATCGTTGATGTCGTCGCGGGCGGTGAGAATCATCACCGGCAGTTTCGGCTGGGTGCGCCGAATTTTAGCCAGCACCTCAGTACCGTCCATGTCGGGCAGACCCAGGTCAAGCACCACCATATCGGGCTCGACGGTTGTTAAATCATCCAGTGCCGCCTGGCCGGTAAAACAGGCCTCGACGATATAACCTTCGGCGGTAAGTACGCGCACCAAGCCATTGGAGAGAGCAACATCATCTTCGACCAGCAGGATTTTCATGGTTACCTTCTTTTTAAGTTTTGCCCAAGGCGTCCTGCATTGGGCAAAAGTCGCCAACCCGGCACAGGTCCGTGTTGGCTCGCGCAAGCGGGGGCGGTATCTCGCTGTTTACCCATTTCCCTTTAGCGCTTTTAAGTTTTGCCCAAGGCGTTCTGCATTCCCCAAAAGTCGCCAACCCGGCAGAGGCTCCGTGTTGGCTCGCGCAGGCGGGGGCGGTATCTCGCTATTTACCCATTTCCCTTTAGCGCCTTTAAGTTTTGCCCAAGGCGTTCTGCATTCCCCAAAAGTCGCCAACCCGGCACAGGTCCGTGTTGGCTCGCGCAAGCGGGGGCGGTATCTCGCTGTTTACCCATTTCCCTTTAGCGCTTTTAAGTTTTGCCCAAGGCCTCCTACATTGGGCAAAAGTCGCTAACCCGGCAGAGGCTCCGTGTTGGCTCGCGCAAGCGGGGGCGGTATTTCGCTGTTTACCCATTTCCCTTTAGCGCTTTTAAGTTTTGCCCAAGGCGTTCTGCATTCCCCAAAAGTCGCCAACCCGGCAGAGGCTCCGTGTTGGCTCGCGCAAGCGGGGGCGGTATTCGCTATTTCCCTGTTTTGCTTTTCGTTTCTGCAGGCTGCAGCCGCCATAAAATATATCGGCCCGGTAAGCCTAAAATATTTTCGGTGAAATAGCAGGCCTGAGGTTACTGAGCATCAAAAAAAAGACCCCGAATACGGGGCCGGGTTCCAGTCAGTTTAGCATTACTGCGGGCGAGGGTGGCTGGGAATAAGGGTGGTACGTCCTTGTACCGTTGGGGAAAAACTCGGTTGCAGCGGCCTTCGCAATTAAATCAGCTTGGCAGAGATCTTCTGCAGCAGCTCAGAGATCTCGCCGTGGCGGCCCTCATCGGCTACCGGTCGGTCGGGGCGGGCTGGCGCCTGCTCGGCCAGCTTGGCGTACCTGAGTGCTGCTTCGTAATCGCCCTTGGCGTAGAGGTAGTCGGCATAGAAGTAGTTGGAGTCGATACCCGTGGGATTAATAGCCAAGGCTTTTTTCAGCATGGTTTCTGCCTTTTTATCGTCACCAAAACCGATTGGCCAGCCGGGCACTTTGAAGTAGAGGGTCCCGAGGCTGGTAAAGGCCGAGCCCTGCAGGGCGCTCTCATCGATGGCCATGGCCGCTTCCAGGTCACGCTTGGCCTGCTTGGCAAATTTCAACGCACCCAGGCCGCCTTTGGCACCGGCATAGCTGGAGTTGATAATACCGCTCCAGATAAAGACGCGGGCATCTTTGGGGTTGGCCTGCTTGGCGGCGTCGGCTTCGGCCAGCAATTTTTCAAACAGGTTGAGTTTTTCATCGCCCTGCAGAAGATAGTTGGCCTTGGCCCAGTCGGCCTGCAGTTGGGTATGTGGGTCGGCCAGGGCATCTACCCCCACCAGGCTGAGCACACTCAGTACAAGAATCGCTAATGTTTGTCTCATGATGTCACCTCTGCAATCGCGCCACGGGTTAGTTGTGGTTGCTTCTCTTTTTAATTGTGTTGTTGTTTTACATTTTTCAGTTGTTGCTGTGCCGGTTAGGCTCTGTTTGCGGCAGCAATTACTGGCCGGCGTAACGACGAATAATCGGCAGCTGCTTTAACAGTGCGCCATCCACCAGCTTGGGCAGAATGCCGTTGATTTTAACAAACAGTTTTTCCGGCCAACCCAGATAGGCACTGTGTGGCCGGCGCCGTTTTAACAGATTGACCAGCTGCTCCGCTACCCACTCCGGTGCATCCATCGCCACTCCCAAATCCTGGTTCATGGCGACCGCTTTATCGGCATTCATGGCGGTGGCGGTAGCCCTCGGGGCGAAGTAGATCACCGCCACGTGGCTGTCGGCCAGCTCCCGGCGCAGCGCCTCGGTAAAGCCGCGCAAGCCAAATTTGGTGGCGCAGTAGAGGGTGGAGCCGGGGTAGCCAATGCTGCCAAGAATCGAACCGACATTGACAATGGCCGCCTCGGGCCGTGCACTCAGCTGCGGCAACAGATCGCGGGCGAGCAGCATAGGCGTGGTGAGATTGGTTTGCACCAGCTGGGCGATTTTATCGTCGCTGGTGTCGCTCAACAGGGCCAGCTCATTGGCGCCGGCGACGTTAATCACAATATCGACCATCAGCCGCTGGGCCTTGGTCACCAACTTGGCGCGGTCGGCACTTTGCGCCAGGTCAGCCACGCACAGCTCGGCGCTAGGTATCTGCTGCTTAAGGACTTTCAATTTTTCCGGGTTGCGGCCGGTCAATAACAGATTGGCCCCCGCTTCCGACATCTGCAGGGCAATGGCCGAACCAATCCCCCCCGTGGCGCCGGTAATCAATACGGTTTTATTGCTTAAATTCATGGTGTCCGCTCCTGGGGCAACCCACTCAATGATTTTCCGGTGGTCATCCTAAGCCGCCGAACTCTTGCGGAAGGCCTGGGCCTGGTCGGCGTCGATACTGCGGAAGACATCACCGTAGAGGTGATAGAAGCGCTTGGCACAGTGCAGTATCTGCCGGCGATCGGCTTCGCTTTCGATCCGATCCATTAAATTGGCGAAGAATTTCACATGCTCCTGATCGAGGGCGCCGTGGGAGCGCAGATAGGAGAAGGCCTGGTCGGGCAGGCCCAACTTGCTTTGAATGGCATCGGCGGCGTAGTCGGCAATCTGAATGGAGGTGCCTTCCAGTACCTGCACCATGCCAAAAAAGCCGAGCGGGTTAACGCGGTTGATGGTGTCGTGGGCGTAGGCCACCATCAGTTCGGTGGCGAAGTTGGGCAGGCTTTCGGCCACCTTCTGGCCGTCGAAACCACAGTGTTCAATGTCATTCAGAATCCACTGCTGGTGGCCGGTCTCCTCTTCGATGTACTCGGCAATCGCTTCGCGCAGCCACTCCTGGTCAAAACCGATACGGGCACCGGTGGCCATCAACAGCGGCACGGTGTGTTTCACATGGTGGTAAGCCTGGGCCAGAAAGGCCACATACTCTTCCAACACCACCTCCTGCTGCATGGCGCGACCAATAATGGGCGCGCTCATCAGGTACTCCCGTTCGCGGGCGGTGTCGGTTTGCAGTTGCTCATAAAAACTCATATTCGTCTCTCTTACTGAATCTCTCTGCGCGGGCGGTGCGGTTGCCGATTAGTGCAAGGTAGCGCGGGCACCGCTGGCGACCAGCGGTTCGCTTTCGCCGGAGGTTTCACTGCTGGCTTGGCTATCGCTCTCGGGTTCGCCCAATGAGTCGCTGCCGGGTTCGACCAAGGGCGTTTCATCGAGTAGCGCTTCATCCAATAGATAAAGGCCATCGATCAACTCGGCAAAACGCTGGTTGATACGATCGCGCCGGGGTCGGCCGTTATCGGTAAGCAGCCCTTGCCAGTCGTTGGGGGCTACCCGCAACCACGCCTTCACCTGGGCGTAGTCCGGCAGCTGACTGTTAACTGTGGCCAGCCACTCTTCCAGCGCCTGATCGTTGAGGTCGCTGTTAATCAGCGCACTCAGATGGGAGCGACCATCTCCCACCACCACTGCCAGGCGGATGGCGGGGTTGAGGTGCAGTTCGCTTTCAATCCACTCCGGGCTGACATTGCGGCCAAAAGCGGTAATCAACAGATTTTTGCGGCGGCCGTACAGAGTCAGACGTTCGCCCTCCAACTCACCCAGGTCACCACTGGCCACCTGCTCCGGGTACCAGCTGGCGGGGTCGCCCACATAACCTAAGAAACTGGCACCACTGACCCACACTTCACCCTCCTCCAGGGAGACCTGGCAGTGCGGCAGAATCTGGCCAACGCTACCGGGCTGGTCGGCACTGGGAGTGTTTAATGCCACCACCGAGCCGCACTCAGAGAGGCCATAGCCCTCATACACAGGCAGGCCCAGCTGGCGCGCCTGGTCGATCAGCCCCGGCGCCACTCGGGCGCCACCAACGGCGATAAAGCGCAGGCTGGTCGGCGGTTGCCAACCCAGGCGAGCAGCATAGGTGAGCGCCATCAGCAATTGCGGAATCAGAATCAGAGAGTTGGGCTGTTGTTGGCTGATGGTGGCCAGCAGGCGCCCGCTATCGAGGCCACTACTGCCCTGCAGGCCGCGCACCTTGGCACTCGGCAGGAGCACAGTACCCGCCGATAAGAGCGGCGCGTAGATACCGGCGACGTTTTCCAGCAAGGTGGCCAACGGCAGCAGGCAGAGATGGCGTGGGCTTTTCAGGTGGATCACCTCGGCCAGAGACTCGGCCACCTGCCATTGGTGGTCGGTACTCAAGCAGACCCCTTTTGGGGTGCCGGTAGAGCCGGAGGTAAAGGTAATTTTGCCAGTACCAACCGGCAGCATGGTCGAGCGGCTGATCACATTTAAGCGGCTGGCGTAGAGCGGCTGCAGTTGCTGATGGCCGGCCGGTGGGTCGCCGAGCGGGGCATCAAACAGATTGTCAAAGGTACTGCTCTCCTCGGGCTGTTCATCGCTCAGCAACAACTCGGCACCAGCCTCCTTTAGGCAGTGCTGTACCTGGCCGGGTTGGAAGAAACCGGGAATAGGCAGTGCCACCTTACCGGTCACCTGGCAGGCGAGGTCGGCCAACAGCCAGGGGATGCCGTTATCGGCCTGGATAGCCACCACCCGCGCGGATTGGTGGGCAAGCCACTCGCTCATGCTGGCGATGGCGGCAATCAGTTGTGGGTAGGTGAGCGCCGCCTGGTCATCGGCGACGGCAATCTGCTCGGCAGGCACCAGTTCGGCAATAAAACGTAACCGCTCTAACACTCCAGTCATAGCTTAGGCGACCTCAGCCCGGGCACAGAAGCGACGGTGGTCGCGCAGGTGCGAGGCCAGTTGTGCAATCAGCGGGCGATAGGGCTCGGCCAGTTGTTTAAGGCCAGGGCTGACGTCGAAGATAGCCTTGGCCTTGGCCACGCTGCCAACCATCACCTGTGGATTGTTGGCGTAGTACTCGCCCCAATCACCACTCTCGTCACCCAACTGATCAATACTCGCCGGTGCCAGGGCCAGGGGTTCGAAGCCGAGGCGGGAGATCAGCCGCTGTACCTCAGAGGTGGCCGTAAACACCATCCACTGAAAACCGGCCTGCTCCAAAATGGCATTCATCAACACAAATAGAACAAACCCGCTGCCGCGCCGGGCGACAGCCAGATTACCAATCTCCACCATGCCGGCGCGGTCGATGGGCTGGCCAAGCGCCTGGGCAACGCACTGCTCCACCGGCTTCGGCAGGTAGTGCTCAAGAAACATCTGGCCGGCGTAACCGGGTTTCAGCCCCACGACACCGGCGGTGTTACCAGCCTGCTCGGAGAGCGCTAACAACAGTGGCAGAAAGTTGGAGACGCGGGCGCCGTGGACCTTGGCAAACTGGTCGGCGATATAGCCCTCAAGCTGGTCGCGCTGATCGCTGCCGTGGCTGTGTATTCGCACCTGGAAGTTGGGCGCGGAGTGCCCGCCACGCACCATTGGCTTGTTGGCTAACGCTAGAGTAGTGCTGGTCATAATCGCGTCCCGGTCATAAAAGATTGGTGTGATGATGAGACTAGATGGGGGGACTTAAGAGAGTCTTAAGAGGGGGCTTAAGGTTGTGGTTTTTTGCTAACTGGATCAAAAAACGGGAGAAAAGTTAATTGGGGGGGTTGTGAACGAGGGGTTGTGAACGAGGGGTTGTGAACGACGGGTTGACGAGGTGGCAGCCCCCTCGCCAAGCCTGAGCCCTGTGGCGGCAGCTACTGCCCCTGGGCTGCGCGCCACTCCTTGATCACCCGCAGGCTTTCAGCGATATGACTTTTCGGCTCCATGGTCTGGTGCACGTAGAGGATCTCTCCTGTGGGAGCGATCACGTAGGAGATGCGGTCGGCGATGTTCATCCCCTTCAGCTTGGCGTCGTAGGCGTGTACCACCTCCCCGGCCGGGTCGGCCAGTACAGCAAATTTATTGCGACACTCCTCCACCGAGAACTCGTGCAGGGTGGCGATATCGTCGGTGGAGACCCCCACCACCCGGGCACCCAGGGCGGCGAAGTCGTCGCTGGCTTCGGCAAACTCATGGGCCTCTACGGTACAACCGGAGGTGAACGCCTTCGGGTAGAAGTAGACCACCACCGGCCCCTGTTTGAGCGCCTCCTGCAGGTGGAAGGTGAAATCCTCCCCGGCCAGAGAGCCCGGCAGGGTGAAATCCGGCGCCTGATTGCCGGTGGTAAGCCCGGCCGGGGCGATAATTGAACAGCTGCACAGGCTGAGCAGGAGCAGCAGTTGGCTCAATTTTTTAATCATGATTCTCTCCAGTTCATGGGGTAATTCGCTTCGTTGTTAGCGCGCTTAGATAACCGCCCCGCTATACCCGGCCAAAACGACCAAGTGCTGCGGTTACCGCCACCAGCACACCGCCGGCGACACTCAGCAACAGGTCATCCAGGTGCAGGGGCGCAAGGTGTAACAGGGCAGCCAGGGGCGGCATCTGCACCAACAGCAGGCTGGTCAGCAGCGTAGCCGCCACCAGAGTACGCGCCAAACGGGTGGCCAGGCGGCTCAGGATAACGGTAATTGTGGCGCTGGCAAATGTGAGCATTACCAAAGTCATGGCCCGGGCGTGCTCGACATTCCCGCCAGCCCCCAGGCTGCGGCCATAACCAAGAATAATCAGGCCGGAGATCAACGCCCCCACCGCCGCGATTACCAGCCACTGCCGGCGGCCAAAAAAGTGCAAAGACGGCCGCCTGGGCAGTGCCGCCCTGGGTGCCGCCGGCAGCGACTGAAACACCAGCAGCGCCGTGGGATGAATAATCAACTCCAGCCAGACAATATGGATGGGCAGGTAGAGCAGTGGGTAGCCGGCCAGAGGGATCAGCGCCGCCGACAGCACCAGCGGAATATGGATCATCAGCAGGTAGGCAAAGCTCAGGCGCAGGTTGGTAAACAGCTGCCGTCCCTCGGCGATGGCCTGGGCGATGGTGCGGAAATTGTCGTCGAGCAGGACGATGGCCGCCACCTCCCGGGCACTGCGGGTGCCGTGTTCACCCATGGCCAGGCCAATATCCGCCGCCTGCAGCGCCGGCACATCGTTAACGCCATCGCCAGTCACCGCGACTATCTCTCCCGCCCTTTGAAAAGCCTGCACCAGGTGCAGCTTCTGGGCCGGCACGGCACGGGCCACCACATCAACTCCCGCCAGCGCTGCCGGCCCCCGGGCCAGCAACCCATCCAGTTCGCTGCCGGTCACTACTCTGGGATCCCCCCTACCCAGGCCAATCTGCCGCGCCACCGCCTGGGCCGTGCTGGGGTGGTCACCGGTAACCATCACCACCCGAATACCGCGGGCCAGGCAGTGGTCGATCGCCTCGCTGACCCCTTCGCGCACCGGGTCTTCAAAAGCCAACAGCCCCTGCAGGACAAAACCGCGATCGGGCTCACCGCCCAGCCAGCTCTCCACCTTGAAACTCTGGGCGGCGCAGGCGATCACCTTGTGGCCGGTGGCGGCCAGGGATTGCACCTGCTGCTGCCAGTGGTTGAGTGCATCGCTGGTAAGTGAACAGAGGGCAAAAATGGTCTCCGGTGCCCCCTTGGCCGCAGCCAACAGGGAGCCATCGGCAATTCGCCAGATGGCGGTTTCACGCTTGCGATCTTCGGTAAAGGGGAAGGTCTGCACCAGCAAAGCCCGAGCCTCAGGCTCCCGGCCCTGCAAGATGGCCAGGTCCAAGGGATCGCCCGTCTCCCGGCGCGAAGCCAGGGCGGCCGTGGCCAGCAACGCGCCGTCGCTTTCGCCGGTATTGACCAAGGGGGCGGCCTTGAGCGGAGAGTCGCTATTAACGTCGCCATTAACAAAGGTGTGCGCCAGCTGCAGCTGGCCCTCGGTGATGGTACCGGTTTTATCGGAGCAGATGCAGGAGACCCGGCCGATATTCTCCACCACCACCGCCCGTCGCACCAGAGCCCGGCGCTGGGCCAGGCGATAGACCCCCACCCCCAGGAAGAAGGTGAACACCACCGGAAACTCCTCCGGCAACGCCGCCACCGCCAGAGTCACGGCGCTCAGAATGGCATCGATAACACCGAACCCCTGGCGCAACCTTACCCAGGCCAAAACCCCGCACAGCAGGATGGCGGCGATCAGCAGCACCTGCACCAGATTGCCGATGGCCGCCTGCAGCGGTGTGCGCTCCCGGCGGCCAAGGGCAGTGGTGGCAACTATTTCGCCGTAGAGGGTTTCGCCGCCCGTGAAGACCACCCGCAGCGAAGCGCTGCCGGTCAGCAGGCGGGTGCCGGCAAAGAGCCAGTGCTCGGCCGCCACCGGTAGCTCGGCGGCTTGCGAGGCCAGCTCGGCCAGAGCACGCTTGCGCACTGGGTAGGATTCACCGGTGAGTACCGACTCATCCAGTTGTGGCGCATCACCACCGATCACAATGCCATCGGCGGGTACACTCTGCCCCGCCGCCAAACAGACCAGATCCCCCGGCACCAATTCGGCCACGGCCACGGTCAGCAGCTGCCCCTCACGCAGCACCTGGGCGTGGCTGGCCAGCTGGCTCTGCAGGCTCTCGGTGGCAGCTTGGGTGCGGCGATGCAGAAAGAGATCCATACCGATCAGCGGAATGACGGCCAGTAACAGGGTGATGGCTTCGACAATGTCGCCCAGCAGCAGAAAGAGCAACGCTGTACCCAGCAAAAACCAGAGCATGGGATCTTTGAGGGTATCCTGCAGCAGCTGCCAACGGGGGGTGGAGGCCTCGACAATAGTGTTCAGGCCATACAGCCGGCGTTGCGCACTCGCCTCCTCGGCCGACAAGCCGCGTTGGGGGTCGAGGGCATCAATCAGTCGTTGAACGGGAACAGAACGCTGCATGAGGAGCCCCGACGGAAGTGAGGCGACCATGCTACAACACATTCGCGACGGCGGGGACGCCTACCAGGGCAGCATTGTAGACGCACCAGGCGCAAAGCTGGCAAGAACGCTACGCAAGCGAGTGCAAGGGGTAACAGCGGGGATTGGTTAACAGTAATGGCTGTTGAGCCCGGCGGTGGCTGTTCGATCCGGCGGCGGCGAGCCGTGACACCACCGCCGGCGAGTCGCCTAAGCGAGCTCGGTAATCGCCTCACCTAAGGCCGCGTATACATCGTGCAGCTCTTGCGGCTGGCTGATAAAGGGCGGCGCGATGGCGATGGTGTCACCGCCGTAACGCACGTAGAAACCCTTCTCCCACATCTTCATCGCCACCAGGAACGGGCGCAGCAGTGGTTCACCCGGTGCCGGCGCAAAGGCGACGGCACTGGCCAGGCCGGCGTTGCGGATATCATCGATCCAGGGCAACCCCTTCAGCCGGTGAACATGCTCCTCCATCACCGGCACTAAAGCGCGGGCCTTGGCCACCAGGTCATCGCGCTCGAGCAGATCGAGGGTGGCAAGGCCGGCGGCACAGGCCACCGGGTGCGCGGAGTAGGTGTAGCCGTGGGGCAGCTCCAGTTGGTATTCGGGACCACCGGTCTCCATAAAGGTGTCGTAGATGCCCTGTTGGCAGATCACCGCGCCCATGGGGATCACCCCGTTGGTGAGCTGCTTGGCGACGTTGATCATATCGGGCACCACGCCGTAGGCCTCGGCGCCGGTATTGTAGCCGAGGCGGCCAAAGCCGGTGATCACTTCGTCGAGGATCAACAGAATATCGTTGGCTTTACAGATCTCGGCGATGCGCTGCAGGTAGCCTTTGGGGGTAGGAATAACCCCACCGGAGCCGGACATAGGCTCAATGATAACGGCGGCAATATTGCTGGCATCGTGCAGGGCGATGGCATCGAGCAGGTCTTCGGCCAGGTGGGCGCCCACCTCCGGGTCGCCCTTGCAGAACTTGTTCTCCGGCAGCAGGGTGTGGCGCAGGTGGTAGCTCTCGATGGCGGCGCCGTACCAGGTTTTGTTGGCCGGCAGGCCGCCGACGCTGATGCCGCCAAAGTTAACGCCATGGTAGCCTTTCACCCGGCCGATAAATTTGGTTTTGCTGGCCTGCCCCTTCTTGCGCCAATAGGCGCGGGCGATCTTCATGGAGGTGTCGGCGGATTCACTGCCCGAGCCGGTGAAGAAGACCCGGTTAAGACCGTCTGGCATAAAGTGGGTGATCTTTTCCGCCAGTTGGAAACTCTTCGGCTGGCCGAACTGGAAGCCGGGGGAGTAATCGAGCTGCCGGGCCTGAGCGGCCACCGCGTCGGCGATTTCGGTGCGGCCATGGCCGGCGCCGCAGGTCCAGAGGCCGGAGAGGCCATCAAAGATTTTGCGGCCGTCGGCGCTGGTGTAGTAGCAGCCTTCGGCGGCCACCACAATGCGTGGGTCTTGCTTGAATTGACGGTTGCCGGTGAAGGGCATCCAGTGAGCGGCCAACTGTTCTGGGGTTAGGCCGGCGAGCTTGTCACCCATTTGGTGATCTCCTGTTTTTACTACAACCCGCCGAGTCTAACCCCTTTGGCGTGCTGCGCAAATTATATTATGAGGCCACCACTGGCGCCGGGATTATTTTTTTCACAGAGGCAAAGGCCGCCAATTACGGGGCTGCAGCCCGCAATTAAGACTCCACAGGAAGTATGCATGAGCAGTCTGAACCTCTCTACCAACAAGCCCTTGCTCCCAGCCGCCTATGTCGCCCTTGCCGCCGCTCTGCTGATCGAGTTGGCGCCTATTGAAGTCCGCGCCGAGGACAACACAGTACCTCTGGTAATGGAGATCTTTATTGCGGACAAATACCCCATTCCGCAATTTCAAGCGAACCTCAACTGGCCACAACTGCCCGCCGGCACTCTGCTCGGCCAGGTCAGCGGTCTGGCGGTCGATAGTGACGATACCATCTGGATTTTGCAGCGGCCCAATTCGGTGAGTGCCGAGGATCTGGCCGCCGCTGCCGAAGCCCGGGGTGGCGACCGCTGCCAGACGGCGCCCCATGTTTTACAGTTCAAGCAAACCGGTGAGTTATTGCGCGGCTGGGGTGGTGAAGCCCTGGCCCCTATCCTGGATGGCATCAACCAATGGCCGGCCAATGTCCATGGTCTGTTCGTCGACGGCGATGGCGTCTGGTTGGCGGGCAATGGTGGCGACGACCATGTGGTACTCAACTTCTCCAAAACCGGAAAGTTCCGCCAGCAGTATGGCCGGCGCGGGGCATCCGGCGGCAATAGCGACCCCGAGCTGCTCGGCAACCCGGCCGATATTTTTCACGACCCGGCCAGCGGCCAACTGGCCATCGCCGATGGCTACATCAACCGCCGGGTGATCCAGTTCGACAACCGCGCCCATCGTTTTGATCAGCTGTGGGGTGCCTACGGCCGGCCACCAGCGGGAGTTCGGGCGGGGCAGTTTGATGTCAGCCAGGCGGTGAGCGAGGAGCGTGGCAACCCGGAGTCGGCCAGCTTTGGTGACATCATGCACTGCGTTAACCGCGCCAGCGATGGCCTGCTCTATGTGTGTGACCGGCGCAACAATCGCGTACAGATCTTCAAAGCCGATAGTGCGGGGCGCATGCAGTTCGTCGCCAACCTGGCCGTCTCCCCCGACAGCCGCGGCCCCGGCTCGGCCACCGATGTCGCCTTCTCACCGGATGAGCGCTACCTCTACATTGCCGATATGGCCAACGGCAAGATCTGGATCTACTGGCGGGAGAACCTGGAGCTACTGGCCGCTATTGGTGGCAACGGCCGGGCACCGGGTGAGTTCACCTGGCTGCACAGTGTCGCCACCGACTCCAGCGGCAACCTCTACACCAGCGAGGTGAGCCGTGGCCGGCGCGCGCAAAAATTGGTGTTACTGGGCTTTAGCGCGCCTCTTTAACGACGTGCAGCTGGTGCTGCCAGACACGCAGTTGTGCCAGTGACATGGGCCGGCCGTAGAGGTAGCCCTGCATACGCCGGCAACCCTGGCCATAGAGGTAGTCGCTCTGCTCCGGAGTTTCGATCCCCTCGGCGATTACCTCCAGGTCGAGCTTGGAGGCAATCGCCAGAATCGATTCGGTAATGGCGCGATCGTTAGCGTCGTTGGGCAGGCCGTCGACAAAATTTTTGTCGATTTTAAGCTGGTGAATACGGAATTTTTTCAGGTAGGCCAGCGACGAATAACCGGTACCAAAATCGTCCAGCGACAAACGAAAACCCATATCGTAGAGGCGCTCGATATTGTCGCTGGCGCGCTTGGCATCGGCCATCACCATCGACTCAGTAATTTCAAACTCGAGCCAGGAGGCCGGCACCTGATATTCAGCCAATATCCCTTCCAGGTTACTCACCAGATTTTTGTGGTAGAACTCCTTGGCGGAGAGGTTTACCGAGATGGTTTTAATACCAATTTTGTCGAGCAGGCTCTGCTCGCGGGTGATAATTTCCAATACATCACGCAACACCCGTTTACCCAACTCGTCGATCTGCCCACTCTCCTCCAAAATAGGGATAAATTTGGCGGGCGAGATAAACCCCTCATCCGGGTCGAACCAACGCAGCAATGCCTCGGCACCAAAGTAGGTTTGGCTGTGCACATCGTACTGTGGTTGCAGGTAGACCTGCAGTTGGTCGCCTGCGGTGATCGCCGAGCGGAATTTACGGCCTATGCGGATTTTTTCCTGGATGGCGGCATTTAAGTTGGGGGTAAAGTGGGCCAGGCAGTTTTTGCCTTTGCTCTTGGCCTGGTAGAGGGCAATATCGGCGTGATGAATCAGATCTTCGGCGCTGCCGGCGTCGTTCGGGAAACGGGCCACACCAATGGAGCAAGAGACATCCACCCGCTGATGTTCAATCGTTAGTGGCTGTAGAATTTCCGCGAGAATGCGGTTGGCAATCTGCTCGATTTTTTCAAAGCGGTCGGTGCGCTCAAGCAAAATAATAAACTCATCACCACCCAAACGCGCCACCACGTCTTCGGCAAACACCTGTTCGCGCAACCGCTTGCCTACCTGTTTTAGCAGGAAATCACCGGCGTCGTGGCCGAGAGAATCGTTGACGTCTTTGAAATTATCGAGGTCGATCATTAACACACTGACGTAACCACCCGCCTTTGACAGCTCGGCAATTCGGTAATTGAGATGATCGCGGAAGAAACGGCGATTGGGCAGGCCGGTGAGCGGATCGTAAAAGGCGAGATTTTTCAGCTCCTGCTCGGCGTTTTTCAGATCGGAAATATCCATCACCGAGCCGACCACACCACTGATACGATCGCCCTCTTTTACCGGCGAGATATGCTCCAACAGGATCATCTCCCGCTCGCCATATTTGGCAATGCGATACTCCACGCGGGTGGGCGTGCCGGAGTCGATCGCCAGGGAGAGGTGCTGACGATACTTCTCCTGGTCGGCGGTGACAATCAACCGGTGAAAGGCCTCAACACTTTCATTGCTTTCCAGGCCGGTAATCTGTCGCCATTTTTTATTAACGTAGACGAGACCAGAGCGACTCTCCTGCAGATAGATACCCACCGGTGAGTTTTCCGCCAGGCTGCGAAAGCGCGCCTCCGATGCCTGCAGGCTGCGATGCTCTCCGGCAATGGTATCGAGCATGGTGCCATAGGCCCGCGCCAGGTCGCTGATCTCGTCGGCATAACTGGTATTAAACTGAAAACTCTGCACCTCGGAGGGGTTTTGCGAAATTTTCAGTGTATGTTGGTGTAGGCGATTAAGTGGATCTAGGGTTTTGCGCAGCAGGGCTCTGGAAATCAGATAGGCCAGATAACAACTGACCAGAAAAATAACAAAAAAGATGCCGATATTACGCACCAGAATCAGGTAGAGATTTTCCAGATTACTGTCGAGCACCAGGTAACCAAACTGCTCATCGGTGCTATTAATAGAGAGGTATAAACGCAGCCGCTGGCTGGTAAATTCGTACTCGCCGGATTGAAAGGCGTAATCGATAAAGGGCGAGCAGTTGTTAACACCACCCAGGGCACTTTCGTAGTAGCTGAACAGATGACCCTGGCTGTCGTACAGACAGAGGCGGTCAACCGAGGGAATTTTACTGGCACTGGCCAGGTTGGTGGCGGCGGCATCGCGATCACTGAATATCAGCGCGGCAATGGAGCGCTCTCCCAACAACTGCCCAACTGCATTTAACTCCTCGGCCAACACCTTGCGCGCAACAAAGTGTTGAGAAAACTGCACGGCGATGGCCGACATCAACAGACAGATAACCAGGGTGACAAGCACAATCCGCTGCAGCCGCTTGTAAATCGACTGGCGGAAAACACTACCATTTACAATCGTCGCGTTATTAATGTTTGTGTACCTCGATACTGTTGGCCAACTCCAGCATGGCAGAGCCGAATTGAATGGGAGAGGTATCGGGATCGAACAGATGGACATTAAAAGCCATGCGACCACTGCGCAGAATCAATTCGATATCGACGAACTGACGACTGTTATCGCACTTATCACAGATGACCAGCTGGTTGGCCTCCGGCGGCTTGCTGTAGCTTGCCAAAGTGTTGGCCGGCAGTGGCCCTATCACCACTACCTGACACTCCGCCGTGGTCGTGAAATCTTTTACCCGCTCAACACTGGCCGGCTCGCCAGCGAGGCGAATTTTATCGGCCGCCTGTAGCAAAACCGCAGCACTGGGCGCATCACCAACGATACAGATGCGACCATTGCCCGGATTTTGCCAATGGGTAAAACGCAACAGACCGGCGATAACCGCCGCTCGAACTTCCGCTTCGGAACGACTTTCGGCGACAGAAAAGCTTGAGAAAAAGCCACAGAGGAGAGTAATAGTGGAGATGAAAATCGCGACAAACCAGCGGCGACCGAACAATTTGCCAGTGCTACCGATTGGCCGATACATCACGATGTGATGACCCCGCGCAGGAAACTGTAGGTGCAATTACTGCGATCGTTTGCTGAACAGGCACTAGGGCTGATAGGCAGAAAGCTCTGCAGAGAAGACATTTTAACTTAGGCGCTCCAAAGCCGTTCGTTAGTAAAGGCATGGCTAGGGGCCGTACCTTTTTCCAATAACCCCAAGTCACTCCAGCCATTGGAATCATCAACCAGTGCTTTTTCGCGCCGGCAACGTCAGCCCAACAATTAAAATCCCAACGAACAACCATTGGACAGCGTGCAATTATAACCAAATGCGCAATTTAGTCACTGCATTCACTGAAGAGCTCAGCCAACAAAGGCAACCACTGAGCCAATCTTTGGCAGACATCCAGTCCACCTCCAGACTTTTAAAACCTTTCGACATAAAAATTTCAAAAGCACTGGGCTTGGTTCACAAAAAAATCTTATTGGCGCATAAAATTGCAACCATTAACCAATGGACTGCCCATTTTACAACCCGAGTTTTAAGCACTCTCGCCGGCGACCAATGGTTTTTCGCTTTACCGTCAGAGAAATTTAACGCCACCGCTACAATCTGGTAGCGAAACTGGCACTAACAAAAAATCGTGTTTATTAACACGCCCGCAATAGGGTTAAAGAGCACACATTTTACCAATACTGCTATTTTTGCGAGTGAGGAAAGCCGTTACCGCCTCGTTTACTACACATTCGCCTTTGCAACCTGACTCTAACAGGCACCGACAACCAATTACTTTTTGCCGGAAAAAGCAGTGCAGTTAGGCAAAAAACAGTGAACCTAAATTTAGTGTTAGCAGACTCTCATGTAACTGCAAACAGAGAACCGTTAAAAGCCTACTTTTCTGCTGAAATTGGCAGGTGCGGATGATTTCGGCAGGCTTATCAAAAATTGTTTTAGGGCGGCATGGAGTTTTAGTCAGAGTTGACAACAATATCGACTGAATACAACTGTCACGCCATTGCAAAATTTGTGGCGCCACCGCAGTAGGATGACGGTCGGCACTCTACCGTAAGCAGCGGTTAGCAATAGCAAAAAATCGAAATAAATACGGAAGCAAATGGCAATGAGCCTAACGATATTGGCAATGGCAGTTCTGTTGTTGCTAACAGTGTTTTCGTAATAAGCCTTACCCGCACACCTTACTTGCCCACACTCACACAGGAGCAATTGGTTTAGCCGAGATGATCGGAAAAATCGAGCAAGCGGCACATGGCAAATGACGCTGGGCAAGTAACGCCCCGTCAAAGGTGATGAGTTAAAAACAGAGCAGCCAAAAGGCCGCGTAGGCATTTACCGCCGGTAACGGCTAGGAGACCAAAATGCCGAACCCAATAAAAGAGGCCAATAAAAGAGGCCAATAGAAGCGCCTAACAAAGATGACCAATAAATTAGCGCAGGCGGTATACCAACGTTAACCACCTCGCACCGTTTATTGGTGAATCCCTAGCCGGCCGCACCTCTGCCGGCAGTAACCAAAGAGGCGCAGGTGGACTGTCCAGATAGCTTTAGACAGCGACCCAGGCAATCCCTACAAGGAGTGCCCTGGGCGCAACAGTCCTGCTGCCAGCGCCTGGTTTAATTTCGACGGCGGTATGCCAGAGCTACTTATGCGGAACAGTGCTTCTGCAGGGCCTGCTGTTGCCATTTTCCACCCACCGATGTCTGTAACCACGCAAAGAGGACTGTTATGAAGAGAAACCACAGTAAGCGCTGGCTGCTCAGTTTGCCCATGCTGGCACTCGCATTCACGCTACCCTCGCAACCGGCCAACGCCGCAGCACCGCTGACCGCCGCTCAAGCAACAGCCAATCAGACCGAGGCTCTGACGGACCGCATTATCGTCAAGTTCAAAGCTTCAGCCACCGGCCTGACTGGTGCCACCATTGCCAGTGGCAACCTGGAGCAGTTGGCACCCAACAGCGGCCTGCGCCTCAGCCATGTGCGCCGCACAGCCAACGGCGCTCAGGTATTAGCCCTGGGCGGCTTCAAAACAGCCGCCGATGTCAGCGCCGTGGTGGCCGAATTGAGCGCCCGTGCCGATGTTGAGTACGCCGAGCCCGACCTGCTGATGCACCCCTTGGCTACCCCCTCCGACCCACTCTACAGCTCCCAGTGGCACTACTATGAAGCGACCGGCGGCCTCAATCTGCCGGCCGCCTGGGATGTGACCAGTGGCGCCGGAGTGGTGGTGGGCGTGATCGATACCGGTTACCGTCCCCACGCCGACCTGGCCGCCAACCTGCTACCCGGCTACGACATGATCAGCGATACCTTTGTCTCGGTGGATGGCGACGGCCGCGACAGTGACGCCACCGACCCCGGCGACTGGAGCTCCGCCGGCACCTGCTCCACCCAGGACCCGGGTTACGACAGTAGCTGGCACGGCACCCACGTCGCCGGCACCATCGCCGCTGTGACCAATAACGGTCTGGGCGTAGCGGGAATCGCCTACAGCGCCAAGGTGGTCCCCGTGCGCGTGTTGGGCCGCTGCGGGGGTTACACCTCCGATATCGCCGATGGCATGATCTGGGCCGCCGGCGGTAGTGTCAGCGGCCTGCCGGCCAACAGCAATCCGGCCCAGGTGCTCAACCTGAGCCTGGGTGGCAGCGGCAGCTGTGGCAGCACCACTCAGGCGGCGATCAACACCGCCCGCAGTCTGGGCACCACCGTGGTGGTGGCGGCGGGCAACGCCAACACCAACGCCGCCAACGCCACCCCCGCCAACTGCTCCGGGGTGATCACGGTAGCCGCCACCGGCCGTACCGGCGCCAAAGCCTACTACTCCAACTACGGTAGTGTGGTGGATGTGGCGGCACCGGGGGGCGACATGTCTACCGGCACCGCCAACGGAGTGTTATCGACCCTCAATGACGGCGCCACCACCCCCGGAACCGACAGCTACGCTTATTACCAAGGTACCAGTATGGCGACCCCGCATGTGGTGGGTACCGTCGCCCTGCTCTACTCCGTGGACCCAAGTATCACCCCCGATGAGGTGGAAACAGCCCTGAAAGCAACCGCCCGGGACTTCCCCGGTACCTGCAACCAGTGCGGCGCCGGTATTGTCGATGCCGCTGCGGCAGTGGCTTATGTTGCCGGTGGCGGCGACGGCGGTGGTGGCGGTGGCGGCACCACCGGACTCTACGAAGCCAACCTCTCCGGCAGCCGCAACAGTTGGCAGGACTTTGTCATTGAGGTGCCAGCCGGTACCAGCACACTCACCGCCAGTATCAGTGGTGGCAGCGGCGATGCCGACCTCTACGTACGCTACGACGCTGCCCCCAGCCGTCGGCGCTACGACTGCCGCCCCTACCTGAATGGCAACGATGAGAGCTGCACCATCAGCAACCCGGCTGCCGGCACCTGGTATATCAGCATTTACGGTTATCGGGCCTACTCAGGCGTTACGCTGGTGGCCGAGTAACCAGCAGCGTAAACGTCAGCAGAAAAATCGGAAATATCGGAGAGAGAAGAGGCGTCAACTGGCGCCTCTTCGCATTTGTGGTGCCGGCAATCGGCTCAGCCCAACGATTTGCCAAGCCCAGGCTGGCCTGGTTGGTGGATAGACTAAATCACCCGCGCGCGCGAATTGAGTTCGCGACAACAGACCCGGTCACGCCCCTGGACCTTCGCCTCGTAGAGCATTTTGTCGGCCTGCATCAGCAATTCGTCGCTGTTGGCATCTGGCGTTGGTATCACCGTAACAGCGCCGACGCTGACGGTTACCACCTCCGCCACCTTGGAGGCCTGGTGCTCAATAGCGAGCTCCCGCACCCGCTCCCGAATACGCCGGGCGAGCAGCAGTGCACCGGCGGCATCGGTATTGGGCAGTATGCAAGCGAACTCTTCGCCGCCATAACGGGCGACAATATCGTAGGAACGGCGCAGGGTTTTACGCAGGGTGGCGGCAATGGCCTGCAGGCAGCCATCACCGGCCTGGTGGCCATAGGTGTCGTTAAAGTGCTTAAAACAGTCGACGTCGATCATAAATAACGAGAGTGGAACCTGCTCCCGGGTGCAGTGACCCCAGGCCTGCTGCAACTCCTGATCCAGCTTGCGGCGGTTGGCGACTCCGGTCAGACCATCCACCAGAGCGATCTGCCGTAGGCGGTCGGCCTGTAGCTTGGCGTTGATATGATTTCTGACCCGGGCCTGGGTAATCACCTTATTGATCGGCTTGTGAATAAAATCGACGGCACCCACCTCAAACCCACGCACCTCGTCAGCCTCGCTGAAGTGGGCGGTAATGAAGATGACTGGGATATCGGCCGTGCCGGGATCCGCCTTCAGCAGCTGGCAGACCTGGTAACCATTGATCCCCGGCATTTCGATGTCGAGCAGCACCAGATGGGGGGCGAGCTCTTTCGCCTTGGCCACCACGCTACTGCTGTCGAGGGTCATGAAAATCTCAAACTCGTCGCGAAACAGCTCGTGCAGAATCCGGATATTGATCTGTTGGTCGTCAACGATCAGTAATTTTGGGCGCTGGCCATTGGCCTGCAACTCAGTGCTTTCCAACATCAGCTCAGATCTCTTCCAGCAAGGTATCCAAAGCCTGCAGCGCTTCACCAAAGGCCAGACTTTGCACGTGATCAATCACGGGGGAGAGCTTCTGCTGCTGCTCCGGTGCCAGGTTGCGACAGAGCGACTCCACCTCGTCCAGAGCCTGCAGGTTGTCAGTAGCTAAAAACTTGCGCAGATGAGCCAGGTTTTCACGCAGTGTGGCATCGGCCACCATTACCGAGGCCATCGAGGCAACCGGCTCGGGCGCGACCGCCGCAGGTAAAAGCGCCGCTAAGGCCGAGTCACTATCGGCAACCAGGGTCGCCAGCTCGGCCAATACCGCCGGGGTAATACATCCGCCCGGTGCCGGTGGTTGCTCGCACTTGAATATCAGCTCCAAATCCGCCGCCCGTTGCATCAAGCGGCTGGCCCCTACAGTGGCGGCAACACCCTTCACGGTGTGCAGTGCGGCGCGGCTGGCGGCAACGTCACCGGCCGCCACTGCGCTGCTCAACTGCTCCAGTTGCTTGGCCATCTCTGGCGCAAACTTGGGCTGCATTTTGGCAAACAGCTTCTCGTTGCCGCCAAAACGGCCGATAACCGTCGCATAGTCTTCAATAAGTTTTATAGCGTCTACCTCCGCTTGGCTATGGCTGTCCCCGGCCAGTGATGGCCGTTCGGACCGGCTTTTTCCGGTCACCTCAAGAAGTGTAGCAATCACCGCCTCAAGCAGGATCGGTTTTGCCAGGTGGCCATTCATACCGGCCGCCAGGCAGGCCTCGCGATCGGCCTGGCTGGCATTGGCGGTGAGGGCCAGAACCGGCAGCTGGCGGTACTCTGGGCGGGCCCGAATCTGCCGGGTCGCCTCCAGGCCATCCATGTCGGGCATCTGCATATCCATCAACACCGCATCAAAGGGCGGGTCGCCGGCCACCACCCTGGCCACTCCTTCGCCACCGCTGGCCGCCAGCACAACCCGGGCACCGGCCTGAGTGAGCAGCTCATCCGCAATCTGCCGGTTGATGGCGTTATCCTCCACCACCAGCAGAGTGAGACCGGCCAGGGGCTGGTCAGCGGGGAGTAGCTGCAGTGATTCGTTGGCCGCGTCACCCAGCACCACCCGGCCCAGGCTCTGTACGATTTGCGCCGGCAAGAAGGGCTGCCGGATCAGCGCCGGATTACTGGCCGTTTCCAGCTGGCCACTCGCCTGCAGCAGGATTATCTGTGCCGAGAGTGTTTCAGCCACGCGCTGCAGACGGCTGTGGTCGGCCAACGGCTGATCGGTAATCACCAACTCAAAGCGGGCACCCTGGCCCAGCACCTCGGCAAGCTCCTGCACCACCCACACCTCCAAGCCCTGGTACTCCAACTGGCGCCAGAGCGCTGCGCGCACCTGGGGTTGACGCACCATCAACACCACCTTGCGGCCGACCAAAGCAGCCAGCCGCTCGGCCATGGGTTGGTCGCTGAAGTCGTTGAAGGTGAGGTCAAACCAGAAGCGGCTGCCAACGCCACTTTCACTTTGCAGTTGCAGCTCGCCGCCCATTAAGTCGACTAAATGTTTGGAGATGGCGAGCCCCAGGCCGGTGCCACCAAAGCGACGGGAGGTGGAGGCCTCCGCCTGCTCGAAGCCCTGAAACAGCCGCCGTTGCTGCTGGGCGTCGATGCCGATGCCGGTGTCCTGTACCTCGAAGCGGATGCTGTTTAACCGCTGCGCGCCCGGCACCGGTTCAATGCGCACCAGCACATAACCCTGGCTGGTGAATTTGAGCGCGTTGCCGGCCAGGTTGATCAGCACCTGCTGCAGACGCAGCGCATCACCCACCAGCCTTGCCGGCAGCTCCGGGGCGATATCAAACACCAGCGCCACCGAGTCCTGCTGGAGATTACCGGCCAGAATAATGGCTAGCTCGTCGAGCAGCTCGGCCAGCTCAAACGGGTGGGGATCGAGGCTCAGCTTGCCGGCATCGATCTTGGAGAAGTCCAAAATATCGTTGAGCAGGGCGAGCAGCGATTTGGCGGCGGTCTCGGCTTTCTGGGCGTAGCCGGTCTGCTGGACGTCGAGCGAGGTGCGACGTAGCAGCTGCAGCAGGCCCAACACGGCATTGAGCGGAGTACGGATTTCATGGCTCATATTGGCCAGAAACTGGCTTTTGGCTTGGCTGGAGCTCTCGGCCCCGAGCTTGGCTTCGCGCAGACTGCGTTCAACCTGCAGCTGCTCGGTGATATCGCGATTGATCCCTGTCACCGAAAACACCCGACCATCGTCGGTGCGATCGAAGTGCGCCGCCACCTGCACCGCCCGCACACCCCCCTCGGGCAGCATGATATGGAACACGCCGTCAAAGTCGCCACGATTGGCCATCGCCGCCTGCAGACGGGCATCCAGCTCGGCCCGGTCGTCAGGCAGAATACAGGCGCGCCAATCGTCGTAGGAGATCTGCGGGTGGTCCACTTCACTGAGGTGGTAGATTTCGCGCATGCGCGCGTTCCACTCAATAAGGTTGGTAGCCGGATCCCAAACCCACACCCCCAGGTCGGCCACCTCAGAGGCGATCGCCAGCTGATCCCGGGTCTTGATCAGGGCTTGGTAATTATTCACCTCCTGAGAGATATCCAGCACCACAGCGAGGTAACCACTCACTTCGCCCTGCTCATCGGTGAGCCGGGAGAGGGTCAGCGAAGCGACAAAGTCACTCTGATCACGGCGCCGGAAATAGTTGTGGCTGCGCGCTAAGCCGGAGTCATCGAGCGTTTGGCGAAAACGCTCAAAACCCTGGCCCAGCAGTGGCTCTGCAGGCGTTTTCGAGTGGTTTAAGTTCGCCAGGTCCTGGCCATCCGCCAGACTGGCAAAGCTGGTCTGCTGCACCACCTCTGCGGCACGGTAGCCGAGCAGGTTTTCCGCGCCGCGGTTAAACACCGTGATCACCCCTTGGGGATCGGTGGCAATAATAGCCACCGGGGCGGCAATATTGAGAATGCTGCGAAACAGCAGATTGAACTGCTCCTGATCGCGCTCCGCGGATTTGCTGTGCGTAATATCCAGACGCAGCAGAATCAGGTGGTCGAGCTTGCCGTGGATATCAAAGGCGGGGGCGGCCACCCCTTGAAACCAGACCCAACTGCCATCGCTATGATGTTCGCACATCTGCCCCTGCCAACAGTGGCCCGCCTCAATGGCAGCAATAATTTCCGGCCACAGTGGCGTTGTTGCCGTGTCGCTGGCAAACAGCTTTAAGCGGCTACCCAGCAGTGTCGACTGGTTCTGCCCAAGCGAACGGCAGTAGTTGTCGTTGACGAAGGTAAGCTCGCCATTGACAGTAGCCTGAGCGTAGGCCATCTGTTCATTGATACTGTTCAACAGCGCTTCGTTTTCGCGCACCGCCTGGGAGAGCTGCTGTCTGCTCTCATAGAGTTCGGTAACGTCGTAGGTAATGAGGTAGAGGCCCAGTATCTCATCGTCGCGGCGGTCGGGAATGAAGTGCGACAGGTAGCGCGCATGCTGGCCATCACCCAGGTTGTAGCTGTTCTCCACAGTTTGACTTGCGCCGGCCAGGGCTTTGTCGAGCAGCTGCTCGGTACGCTCCAGAACCCCGGGGTGGACCTGTTCAGGCAGTGAAGCACCCACCAACTCATCCACCGACTTGCTGAACATGGCCGCAAATGCCTTGTTCACCAGCAGCAACTCCCGGTTGCGATCCAGGTAAGCCACTGCGGGCGGGATGGCATCGAGCAGGGCCCGCATAAACTGCCGGGAGCTCTCCAACTCCCGGCTGCGCAGATTGGCCAGGCTCTCCAGGGAGCGGTTCTTGGCCTCAATTTGCTGCTGCTCCACCATCTCATCACCGATATAGCGAAACACCATGGCCACCGCATTCACCTGGGCATGGTCACTCATGGGAGTCATCGAAATGGAGACGTAGACCGTGAGCTTATCTTTACACTGCCGCCGGGAGCGGATATTGGCGATGGATTCGCCCTGGCGCAGCCGGGCAAATAACAGTTCCTCCTCGTGGCGCAGCCCCTCGGGCACAATCAACTGGGTTAACGAACGGCCGAGCACCTCTTCCGCACTATAGCCAAACAGCGCCTCGGCGCCACGATTCCAATCGGATATGCGGCCCTGCAGATCAGTGGTGACCACCCCGTCCGGGGTAGCGTCGATAAGCGCTGCCATGCGCCGCCGGATGGCATCGGTGTCGGCCCGCTGCAGGCGTGATTCCACCACCTTTTCCACCAGGGCCGCCAACAGCAGGCAGATCACCAGACCGGTCAGGAAAACACCCGTAGGCGACGGCAGGTTGAGCTGTTGTACCAGGTTGGGAAAGGCCTGCAACTCCACCCGCCAGAGACGACCATAGAACTCCTGCTCGTTGTCGATTTGGGCCAGAACATTGTCGACCAGAGACGCCGATTGGTAGTAGAGCAGGGGCGAGTCGGGATTACTGACATCGGAGAGGCGCAGGCGCAGGAAGCGGCTGTCGAGCCAGAGGTCACTAAAGGCATCGTCGAGAGCGACCACCACGAAGGCCCACCCCAGTAGCAGCTGTTGGCGCTGGGAGAGGCTGCGCGGACGTTGTTCGCCGTGATAGACCGGCATCAACAAAAGCAGCTGCCGGCCACCGGCCAGATTCGGGATCTCATCCAGGGGGGCGAGGCGCAGCGCGCCCTGCTGCAGGGCTGTGTCGGCCGCATAGCGGATGGCGGGATAACGGGCAAAATCAAAATCCAGCAGCGCCTCATTCAACGCCTGCGGGGCAACCGCCACCACCGGCCACTCGCCAACGCTGGGGCTGCGCTCGGCGAAGCCAAAGCCGAGGGCGCCGGGGAACTCGGTGGTCAGGGAGTGGTTATCGTTGAGCTTCTGGACAGCCGCAACCACTTCGTTGTGGTTTGCGTTATCGATGTCGCTGGCGATCGATTTCAGACCGTATTGGTAAAGGCGCAATCGGGCGGCGATGTCATTCTGCAGCTGGCTGTGGTGCTGGGCCAGATAGTCGTTGATCACCACCTGATTACGTTGACCGATCCACCAACCGGCGGCCGCACTCGCCAGGATTCCAACCAGCACAATAAGTGACGCCCAATGCAGCGCTGACAAGCGATGAGATTTCGGCACAATCTACCCAGAATTGTCTTATTTTAGTGTTAAGACTGGCAAAATTTGGCCATTTGTCCAGCACTAACGCCACGTCCAGCCCTGGTGCGCAGCCCATTGCCGCGGGCTGCGCGTTAATCGAGGGCTGGATAGTCAGGTTAGCGTCCGCTTAACAGCTGCAAATTCAGTTGGGGGGAAAACTCGGGTGGGGCAGCGGGCAGCGGGCAGCGGGCAGCGATAGGCCGCAGATGCTCGACAAGGTCAGGCCAGGGCGAGAGTGGCGGCAGCCAGAGGATGGGCGGCAGGCGCCTGTGGGCTGTCTTGCCGAAGCGCCACAACCGGACCAAGCGGTGCCGGCTGTGGCGGGCGGTTTAGGAGTGGACGTCGGCCGTGGGTGCCACACTGCCCGGGCTGGTTGTGTCGGGCGCTGGCGCCGTGGCGGCGGGTACCTCAGCGGCCGGCACTGCCTGCAAATCAGCCACACCGGTATCGACGATCTGGGCAAACTGATATTGCCCCATGGTAAAGGTCGGCGCCAAATCCGCCCGCGAAACCCAGTAGTGGCTGTCGTCGTGGGCAAAGCGGTAGCGATAAAGTTGCTCGCCCGACTGCACGCTGATCTCCGTAACGGTGGCCTCAGCCGGTGGCGGCAGATCGGCGACACCAGTCACCCGCAATTCCGACAACACTTTCAACAGTTGCTGACGCGGGGCATCGGCCGCGGCCAGGATGTTGCCCTCGGCCTGCAGCTGCCACTGGTCACCCTGCTGCTGCAGCTGATACTCCGCTCTTTTTACCGAGCTAACATCGTTCACCGCCAGCAGGGATTTATCCAGCCAGCGGTTGGCGTGCAGCGGGAAATCAACACTGTTTAACGCCAGCGAGTAGACCGGATCCTGGCCAGGCAGGCGCCCGTAGACCTTGCGGTAGGCGGGCGAATCCCCCAACAGCAGCACCGCCGAATCACCGCCCGATTTCACCTCCAGACGGCGTTCAAAATCGTTGTCGGCCACCCGGAAGCGCTCGTGGGCAGAGGCGGTTTGGGTCACCGGCCAATCCTCGTGCTGGCCGGCGAGATGGCTGAGTGCTTCGTCCAGCAGTTGTTTATCGGCCGGCAGGTTATTGAGGCCCGGTAGAATCCAGCCACCATCCGGCCGGCGCACAATGGTTACCGACTGGTTGTTGCTGCCGGTGATATCAAACTCGGTCACCGAATCCGGGGTAAAGGTTAACAGTGGGCCACTGGGCGGGGTTGTCTCCCGGTGGGCCTGTTGGGTGTAAACACCGACTGCCAATAACAGCTGTGCTATCAGAACGCCGGTGAGCCATTTCATGGTACTGGTCATTGCTCTTCTCCCACTCGCTCTAGCCTACTAGCCACGCTTGATAACGCGCCATTCGTCGCCGGCGCTGCAACCGCTCGCCGGCCGCCACCAGCAACAGGGCCAGTGCTGCCATGCCATAGTTGCCGTACTCCCAATAGGATTGGGTGGTGGTCGCCATCGGCGGCAGGGTGCGATTGAAGTGCCCCCGGGAGCGGATGCTGAGCAGGCCGGCATCCTCCAGAGACCAATCGATGGCGTTGGCCGCCAACTGCAGGCTGTTGAGGTACTGCGACTGATCGACACCAGCCGTCATCTGCAGCACCGAATCCCGCCACAGATCGTTAGAGGCCACCACCAACAACCGGGCGGAACTGGGCGAACGCTCCACCACCGCGCCCAACTGCAGATCGGCCTGGTCGGGTTCGGCGGTGGCATCCGCATCGACGTCAGCCGGCGCCGCCAACAGTGGTGACGGTTTGCCGGCAAAGTAGGAGTCAAACCGCCCCTCGCTCAATACCGCCAGGGTACGGGTTTTGGTATCGCCTTCTGGCTGGTAGCTGGTACTGCCCTGGTCGTTGAGCTTGGGCATAACGTCGGTATCCGATGACAACCAGGCGCCGTCGGAGCTGGTAATCAATGGTGTTACCTTGCGGCTGCCCTGGTCGCCATCCAGGGTAATGGGCGATGCCCAAGCCATGGTCAGTTGTGGCAGCTGGGAAGTGATCAGATTCTGCTGACTGAGCTGATCGCCGCGCACGTCGATAAAGTAGGGGTAGTCGAGCATGCGGATATCTTGAATCTGATAGCCGCCCACATTGCGGCTGACCGGTATCGGGAAGGCGCTGTTGTGCGGGTCGAGCACCATACTGTCGCCAATATGAATACCGTTGTGCGCCAGCCAGTCAGCCAGGCCACTCTGATTGCCCGTCACCGCCAGGCTGCGATTGGCCAGAGAGGCGGTGTAGGGCGAGGAGGCCAGAATGACGGTGCCACCCTGCATCAGGTACTGGTCGATGGCAAACAGCTGGTTGTCGTTGAGCTCCTTGGGCGCCAACACCATGAGGATATCGACATCGCCAGAAACCTGGCCGTCGTCAATATTTTCATCCACCACATTCAACTCGGCGCCGAGGAATGAGCGCAACTGGTCGAAGTGGGGGCCTGGGTCCGGCATGTAGGGCGAGGCCGGTTGCCCAGCTGCCGGTGTTACCAGGCCGACGGTTTTGGTGTAGCCCTCTGAGAAGCGCTTCAAACCCGACTCAAAATTGCGGGTGAAACTACTGATGGCCAGGTCATCCAGCGGGATCTGTAACACCTGGTCGCCGCTGGTTAAGGTCATGTAGAAGTAGAAGTGCTGGTCACTGAAGAGGTTGGTGGCCATGGGCCGGAAACCGTAGTCCTGCTCAATTTGTGCAGCCACGGCACCGTTGTCGGCCTGTGGATCGATTACCCGCAATTGCAGATGGCCAGCGGACTTCTTCTGCTCCGCCTTGACCTTGTCCAATAGCTCCGTCTTGTACTTTTGCAGCTCGGTGGGAAGCATGGGGTCGCCGGAGACGTAGGCAGTGAAGGTGAGATCATGGCCGAGATTGGCGTACAGATCGCCACCCGATTGGTAACTGGCCAACACCTTTTTAATCGCCCGGGTGAGGTCGTGCTCCGGGTTGCGCAGCTCGACATTGAGGTCGCCCTCGCCCTTGGCTTTCACCTCAATCAGATCTTCAAAGCCTAGTACCTGGTGCTGGTTGCCATACTGCACCAGCACGTTGAAATAGGAGCTGACAATCGCCGATTGATGGCGGTCGGCCACCTGGAAGGGTACCGGCTGAATGCCGTACTCCTGATTGGCCTCTTTCTCGAGCTCGGGGATTTGCAAAGGGTCGATAATCTCCACCCGCACTTTATCGCCCCCGGCCACCTGGTACTCCTCGATCAGGTCGCGCAGCTGGGGCACTAAAGGTGCCAACAGCGGGTGGGTTTTGCCACTGAAATAGCCGCGAATCAGCAGCGGCTCCTGCAGCTGTGCCAGATAACCGCGGGTGGCATCGGAGATGGAGTAGAGGTTGCCCTCGGTCATGTCCGCCCGCAGCTTGCCAATGGGGAAGAGCCAGAGGTTAGCCACCAGGGCATTGATCACAATCAGAGCGGTGACAGAGCGCCAGCGGCGATGGTGAGGCCGGGTGCCACCGTAGACCCAGCGCTCTTTCTCGAGCACATAGGCATTGAGCACCAGGAAGATAAGAATCAGGCTCAGGTAGTAGGTTAGATCGCGGATATCGATCACCCCCCGGGCGATGGACTCAAACCGGCTGCCGGTGCCAAACAGACGCAGCCACTCACCCGCCTGATTGCCGACGAAATTGGTGATGGTGCTGTTGCCCACCAGATAAAAGGTACCGCACAGGGCGGTGGCCAGAATAAGGCTGACTATCTGGTTCTGCGCCCGGGCCGAAACAAACAGCCCCATGCTGAGATAAGCCGCCCCCATCAACAGAGTGGCCAGGTAACCGGCGAACACCGGCCCCCAGTCGAGATCGGCAATAATGGCAACGGTAATGGGCAGCGGCAGCGTCATCGCCAGGGCGATGGCCAGCAGCACCAGGCAGCCCAAAAATTTACCCAGTACAAACTGCCACAAGGGCACCGGCTGGGTGAGCACGGTCTCTAAGGTGCCGGTGCGTCGCTCCTCACTCCACAGCCGCATGGTTAACGTCGCAGAGAGAAAGATCAGCAGGATCGGCATCCACTCAAACAGGGGGCGCACGTCGGCAATATTGCGGGCAAAAAAGGCCTCACCCCAAAAGAAGACAAACAGGGTAACGCCGGCAAAGGTGGCCAGAAACAGATAAGCGATGGGCGAGGCGAAAAAGAGGGTCACCTCTTTTTTGGCAACCCGCAGAATACTGGTGGCAACGTTAGGCTGCATGGCTGGCCTCCTCGCTGACGGGAGCACCGGCGCTATGGAACAGGCTCTCCAGATCCTGCTGCTGGGGATTCAACTGGTAGAGATCGAAGCCGGCACCGATCACCGCCTTGGCGATACGCGCCGAGGCCTCGGCCAGAGGCCCGCCGTCACCCAGGTGCAGTCGGTAGGCACTGGCCTCAGTGGTTTCATCAACAGGCAAGGCTTCAACACTCTGCACGCCGGCAAGGCCTTTCAGCAGTGGCAGCTCCTGGCTCGGCAGGTTGCTGTGCAGGATTACGCTGCGGCTGTTGCTGAGGCTGGCCAGGGACTCATCCACCACCAGCTGCCCGGAGCGTAAGATCAGCACCCGCGAACAGATCGCCGACACCTCCTGCAGAATGTGGGTGGATAAAATCACCGTCGCCTCTTTGGCCAGCTCGCGAATCAGACGGCGCATGTGTTGGGTCTGTTCCGGGTCGAGACCGTTGGTGGGCTCATCCAACACCAACAGTTTGGGCCGGCCCAAAATAGCCTGGGCCACCCCCACCCGCTGCTTGTAACCACGCGAGAGAGTACTGATGGCACTGGCCAGTTTGTCTTGAATGTCGGTGGCGGCGAGAGCGTAGCGAATGGCGGAGATTTTTTCCGGACCGGCCAGCCCTTTGAGAGTGGCACAGTAGTCGAGGTAATCGGCCACACTCATTTCCGGGTAGACCGGTAGATTTTCAGGCAGGTAGCCCAGACCCTGTTGGATCTTTTTAGGATCGGTGGCGACGTCTATGCCGTCGACTTGAACATAACCGGTATCGGGTTCGAGAAAGCCGGTAATCATTTTCATAATGGTGGTTTTGCCGGCGCCATTGTGGCCAAGCAAACCAACAATTTCACCTTTTGCCACCGTGAATGTCACCTCATCGACCGCTCGCTGCGCGCCGTAGTTGCGACTTAGCCGGTTCACTTCCAGCATGATAACCTCCTTAGCCAATTTCCCAGCCGTTAAAAGTCGCCAGTAAGAGGGGCGTAGTCTCAAAAAGTTCACGGGCAAAATTGGCAAACGAAAAGTAACGCACAGAAGGATCGAGCTTGGAGAAAAAATTGCAATCGCCTACCAACGGCGTTTGCAGAGCCCCCGGAAAGTTGTCTCGCCGCGGTAAATCTGGTACTCATGCCGGTTCGGCGCGACTGACCGGAACGCGATCACTCACTCAGCATTGGAAATTTTTGGTATGGAGCAAGCAGTTACGCCGTTGGCAATTAGCGACTCGGATTTGCAGGAGCGTCGCGAGAAGGTTTTTCTGGCACTGGCCGGGGTGTTCATCTGCGCGATGACCATGCTCAATATTATTGGCAGCACCCGCTTTATTGAGTTGGGCCCCATGGCCCTCACCGTCGGGGTTCTGCCCTACCCCATCACCTTTCTCTGCACCGATTTAATCTGCGAACTGTTCGGCAAAAAGCGGGCAAATTATCTGGTGACAGTAGGGTTATTTTTAAACTTTTTTATTCTCGGCATTATCACCCTGGCCCACAGCGCCACCCCGGTACCAGGCATTCCCTGGCATAACCTGCAACTGGTCGAACCCGTCGTGGGGCTACCCGGTGACCAGGCGTTATCGGGCACTGCTGAGCTGTTCGATTTTATCTATATATTTGCCACCGGCACGGTGTTCGCCAGTATGTTTGCCTATGTGGCCGCGCAATATATTGACGTGCGCCTGTTCCATTTTTGGAAGCGATTAACCAAAGGCAAACATTTATGGCTGCGCAACAACTTCAGTACCCTGTTGAGCCAAGCGGTGGATTCGGTATTGGTGATTGGTATTGTTTTTTGGGGAGCCCTGGCACGCGGTGAAATCACACTGCAGCAATATTTCACCTACATGGCGAGCAGCTATCTCTTCAAAATGTTTGCCGCCCTGCTCGACACCATTCCATTTTATATTCTGACGGCAAAACTGAAACGCTACCTGCACGTGGATCGGCAATACAGCAGCCAAACCGGTTAACCGGGTGTTCTCACCCGGCAATCTGCCGCCGAACAATCAGGCCTGCCACACCTGCCAAATCATGCGCACACTGATCACCACTATCAGCAGGCCAAATAATTTTTTCAAAATAGGCACTGGCAACCAGTGAGCCAGGCGCACCCCCAGGGGAGCGGTGAGCACACTGGCCACAGTGAGCACCACCACCGCCGGCAGATAGATAAAGCCTAGCTGACCACTGGCGAGCTGAGTGTGTTGCCAGCCATTAACCAGGTAGCCAAGGCTACCGGTGATGGCAATCGGCAAACCCAGGGCCGCCGAGGTTCCGATAGCATCGGTCAGCTTATGGTTGCGCCAATGCAGGTAGGGTACCGTTAGTGAACCGCCGCCAATGGAGACCAGCGCCGAAATCGCGCCAATCACGCCGCCTGCGGTAGCCAGCTCCAGCCGCCCCGGTTCACTACTGCTCTGTACACGTAACGGAAACCACATCTGCCAAGCCACCAAACTCATAAACAGGGCGAAAAAGACGGCCAGAGCGTGCGCATTCAGTTGCGCTACAAGAAAGGTAGCTAGGAAGGTCCCCACAAACACCCCAGGCGTCATGGCACGCCAGCTTGGCCAGATGACCCCACCCCGTTTGTGGTGCGCCCAGGCACTGGCAGTAGAGGTGGCAATAATGGTGGCCATGGAGGTACCCAGAGCCATGTGCATAATCTCCTCGGTGGGAAAACCGAGGTTTAAAAAGAGCGCACTCAGCGCCGGTACAAAAATACCACCGCCACCGATTCCAAACAGACCTGCCGCCACCCCCACAAAGGCGCCCAACAAAACCAACATCACTATCACTTCGCCACTGATCACCGCTACCTCTCCACTGCTAACCATCGGCCATTCAAATTGGCGCACACTCTACACCATTGTGACCGTCAGCGACGCAGAGAATACGGTGTGCTTTAAATTGGGAAGCGATTGGGTTACAAAGCCGATTGCGCAAGCGAGCCACACTCACGCACGAACCCGCCAATAACAATAAAAGGATGACCCCGTGACAGAACCGTATCGTTTCGAGCGCCTGCAGTTGAGCCGTACCGCAACAGGCATTGTCGAGGTAAAGCTCAACCGACCGGACAAATTTAACGCCCTGGATGCCGCCACCTTCGACGAACTCTGCCAGGTAGTTGCACAGCTGCACGACGATAAGCAGCTGCGCGCGGTAATCCTGTGCGGTGCCGGCCCCAGCTTTTGCGCCGGCCTGGATGTCAGCCTGTTCGCCAACCCAAGCGCCATCGCCGACCTGTTGACCCGCAGCCACGGCGACTGCAACCGCTACCAACAGGCAGCTGTCGGTTGGCGAACCCTACCGGTACCGGTGATCGCCGCAATCCAGGGCCACTGTTTGGGCGGCGGACTGCAGATTGCCCTGGGCGCCGACCTGCGCTTGGTGCAGGCCGATGCCAAGCTCTCGATTATGGAGATTGAGTGGGGACTGATTCCCGATATGGGGCTGACGCAGCTGGCACCTCCGTTGGTGCGTACCGATCAACTGCGCGATTTGGTCTTTAGCGGCCGGATGATCTCCGGCAGCGAAGCGGTGAGCCTGGGCCTGGCGACCCGGCTGGCGCCCGAGCCCATCGCCGCCGCCCGAGCCTACGCCGAGCAGCTGCTGCACAAAAGCCCCGATGCGTTGCGGGCGGGGAAGGCCCTGCTCAATCAAGGAGCGCTGGCAGCGGGTTTACTGGCCGAATCCGAAGCCATGGCCGCGCTGTTGCGCTCGACCAACCATCGCGAAGCGGTAGCCGCCAAGATGGCCAAACGACCACCAGTGTTTGCCGACCCGCAATAATCAGAGTTCGCAGCTGGCTCGGGGAGAGCAGCTATATAGAGGTGGGAAAATTACTGGGGGGCGCCAAGTAACCCAACAGTGAACTGGGATTACCTGGCCGCTAACCAGCTGCCGCCCGGCCACTACTTCTCGGGCAGCAGCGCAATCACCTTCTTGGCAATTTCGGTGTTGTCCTGGTGACCGCGAAACTGCTCCGCGCCCATGCCGTAGGCCATCACCGGAACATCCACCGCCGTGTGACCACCAGTGGTCCAACCGGTATTGGTTAGTCGATCAATCAACTTCTTCACCAGACCTTCAGCACTGCGGGCATCGGTAAGGCCGGCCAGCGCCGTCGCCTCTTCAGCATTAAGCTCCGCACCCAGCTGCACTTTAAGCAAAGCAGCACGCTTACCCATGGGCAAGGCCAGCAGCTGTTCGGCGATTTTCGTGGGGGACTGCTCAAGCTTGCGGATCACCTCCGGATGCCACTCATATTTGCCGCTACTGCCCAGACTGATACCGCCGGTGCTGTGGTCGGCGGTAACCACCAGCAGCGTCTCGCCATCAGCATCAACAAACTGTTTCAGCCACTCAAGAGTAATGGCCATATCGTCCATCTCCCCCATGGCCGCGGCCACATCGTTGGCATGACCACCCCAATCCACCTGGCTGGCTTCTATCAACAGGAAGAAACCCTGATCACCTTGCAGATGCTTAACGGCGGTTTTAGCCAGCAGTGGCAGGCGTTGATGGTCTGGGTAATCGAGCGCCCAGGGCAGCCCTTTGTCGGCAAACAGGCCCAATAGCGGTTTACCCACTGGCGCGCTGGTCAACGCCGCCATGGAGTCGACATATTGGAAACCCGCCTCCTGAAACTCCGCCACCAGATTGCGGCCGGGGCGGATAAAGTAAGCCCAACCACCGCCCAGCATGACGTCCGCTTTAAAGTGACCGTTTAAGCGATCGTCAAAGTAGCTGTCGGCAATCTCGTTGTAGTTGTTGCGACTCTCGTTGTGAGCCATGTAAGCAGCGGGAGTGGCGTGGTTGATCTGGGAGGTGACCGCAATTCCCGTCTTCATACCGCGCTGCTTGGCCAGCTCCAGCACGGTGGGCAGTGGTTTGCGATTGACGTCCACACCAATAGCGCCGTTGTAGCTTTTCACTCCGCTAGAGAGCGCCGTGGCGCCGGCGGCGGAATCAGTGACCACACCCGACTCAGGCGCCGGGTAGGTACTGGCCAGGCCAACCAGAAGCTCGTCGAAGATAGTGGTCTCCACCACGGGCGTGGCCGGGTCATCGGCGTAATAACGGTAGCCAGAGGTGTAGACGGGCCCCATGCCATCGCCAATCACCATAATGATATTTTTGGGTTGCTCCGCAGCAAACACCCAAGGGGTAACAAACAGTAAAAAAGCACCGATTATCCGAATCATATTTCTATCTCACCTACATCCCACAATAAAACGTGACAGACTACTCAAAAGTTAAATTCTTTGCGCCAACAGAAGACGAATTCACCCAGAAAAGGTCTCAAGCATCGCTTCAATTTGTTACAAACAACGTATTAAACAAGACGCGATGTTAAACCAGTTACCCACTCGATCATCTGTACAAAAATTCACCTATCGCAATACGCGATTACATAGGACAGGGAGTCTTTAACACAAACAGGGATGATTACCCACAGTTAATTTTTGAGCGCAGGTTGTTCAACGACCGCTCCCAAAAGTGATCTTTACTGTTACTTAACAGTTATTCATCCCGCCAGAACGGCTTGATTTCACACAGCTTCTGTTGACCCAATCACACTTGTGAGCCTTTAAATAATTACAAGTTCTATTTGGTGAACAAAGTTAGCGGAACAGTTAACACATTTTAAAATTGGTCCCGGCTCCAAAAAATTTCACCACTTGGCCAATGGTATACTTTGTGTGCAAATTCTGAATTTCCCAGACCAAGCCTGATTCTTATCATTTTTTTTCAGTCTGAGCCCATATATGAAACGTTTGATAACCCCGATCGCAAGTGCGTTAGCGTTGGCATCCACCAACATCTACGCAGATTTTCCCAATGACCCCGTGGAACCTGGGGTCATGATCAGCAAATCAATCCCCGAGCTTGGACGCCTCACAGTAATAGAAGTACTGGGTGACTACATTATTGGTATCCCCGAAAAGCCCTCTTCTCCCGATGGTGCCGACTACCTGGTACGCGCGGTCGATATCTCCGACCCGAAAAATCCAGTTACAGTCGCCACCTTTGGTGAAACCGCACACCCGGTTCTCGCCCACGGCACCTACAAACGACTCAACGAGGTTTACATTGGTGGCGGGCGAACCTCAGACAATGCCATCCGCCTGAATGAGGACGGCAGCCTGAGTAAAGTCAATTGGTCAGCTTATACAACCACCAACTATGGTAAGGCCGCCGGCAACTACCCCTGGGCCGCCAAGCACTGGTGGAGCTACGATGATGTGTCGGGCAATGCCCAGCTCTTCTACAAAGATGAAGTGATGGCTGAGTGGGACCACCTGGGCTTGACCGGGGTTATCGGTTTCCCAACCATTGTCGGCAATATACTGCTGTACGGATCAGATCAATCGTTCTCCGGCGCCGCCGCTTACGACATCAGCGACCCGCACAACCCTGTGCTGTTGGACGTATTAAAGCTACCGGCCGGACACCCAACATTAAAAGACAGCCGCACCGGCGAGCCATTGCAATATGGCCTGGGTGGCTATTGGTATGAGGTCACTGGCCACTACATGGTCTTTGCCCGACGCCTGGATAACCCCGGCATACAGGTGGTTGATTTCTCGGATCCAACCAACCTGAAACTACACTGTGAAGTGCTGTTCAACGATCCCGCCTCTGGCTTGAGCAGTAGCGGTGTTGACAACCCAATGTACGTCAACTTCCAGGATGAGTACGCTTTCGCCGAACAGTTAAAAATCAATGTCGAGACCTGCGAAGTTGCCCTGCAATTTGACGAGCAAAAATACGGTGCTGAAACCAGTCAGTACAGCCGCCCAATTGGCAACCTGATGCTGGCCGGTGGCGGCCATAACTATTTGCTGGAAAACCAAGGGATTAAATCAGGTGGTTTGAGCATTTGGGGCCATCAGGCCGAGCCCGACACACGCCCACCTTACGTCTCTTACCACATCCCCAAAGCTGATCAAACCAACTACCCGGTGGGCGCCCCGATCAGCATTATGATTCCCGAAACTCTGCACGCCACCACCATTATTCCGGGCGATACCCTCACCGTTACCGAAGTGGGCGGTGCTGAAGTTACGGTTGACTACGTGTTGACCCACGCGGGTTTAATGACCGTTGCACCACTGAATGACTTCAAGCCCAATACCACTTATGAGGTACATCTTGAAGGCATTGAAGATGCCGTGCACAACAAGATGCTGCCCTACTCTTTCCGTTTTTCCACTGGCAGCTCAGTTGAGCAGAGCCCACCCACCATTCAATCTGTCGCCATCGCACCAGGCTCCACACTGCTGGTGGATGAGAGTGTAACCGTCACCGTTAATGCTACTGACCCCGAGGGTGACGCCATGGAATACCGCTTCCGGGCTTCCGAAGGCGATGAGTATGGCGAATGGTCCTCCTCCAACAGCTCCGTGATGAGCTATTCAGAGACCGGTACCTATCGAATTAATGTACAGGTACGCGATAGTAATGGCGCCTTGGTTACCGAAGTTGAGAATGTTGTGGTTACCGATGTGCTCTATCCGGACGAACCCAGCCTGGCCAGCGGCCCTATGGCCCTTGCCACCGGCGGCTCATTTACCTGGGTGGTTAACCCCGATAACGATACTGTCAGCCGAGTTTCTACCAGCACGCATAATCTGCAGTCGGAGTTCAGCGTTGGCGCAAATCCGTTCAGTGTCGCCGTCGACGCAGGCAATCTAGCCTGGATTACCCTGCGCGATGAAGACGCCATTGCCATTCTCGACCGTCCCGGCAATCGTGTGGATACAATCAACCTTCCCTACGGCAGTGGCCCCACCGGTATCGTTACCGATCGTGAGCGAAGCGTGATGTATGTGGCCCTCTACAACTCCGGCAAGGTGTTGAAATTTGATGTTGCCACACGGACTCAAATCGGTGAGATCGATGGTTTGACCACCCCCTACGCCCTAGCACTGACCGATGCCAGTGATAAATTACTGGCCACTCGATTCATTTCGCCACAAAACTGGGGTGAAGTGTACGCAATCAATACCAACAACATGACCCTGGCCAGCACCATACGTCTTGATAAGAACATGGTACCGGATGACATCGACCAGGGCCGCGGAGTACCGAACTATCTCTCCAGCATCATTATTGATGCCAATGATCAGTTCGCTTATGTGGTTGGCAAAAAGGACAATGTTGGTCGCGGGCTGTTAAATGGCAACGCCGATATCGACGATGACAATACCGTGCGAACCTTTATCGCCCAGATTAATCTGGCCGGCAACACCGAAAACCGCTCGGAGCGTCTTGATTTCGACAACGCCGACTCGCCCTCCGCGCTGGCAATCGCCAGCAATGGCCTCTATGTCTTTGCCGCCCTGCAGGGTAATAATCAAATAGCGGTATTCAGTCGTGACCCAAGCAACGGCACACTCGGCGGCGTCGTTAGTAAAATCACTGCGGGCTTAGCACCACGCGGCCTGCTGTTTGATTCCGCCACCGAGCAGTTGTTTGTGAAAAACTATACCGAACGCAGTGTCAGCACCGTCGACATGAGTGCATTCCTCTCCGGCAACATTGTTAACCCCACGATTAACAAAACCGTTACCGTCAGCAGCGAGAAGCTCTCTGCCCAGGTACTCAAAGGCAAGCAACTCTTTTTCAACTCCGTATACGGTTTGGACGAAGAGGGCGAAGTACTTGCCAGAACCAGTGCCGAAGGCTACCTGAGCTGTGCCACCTGCCATATTGATGGTGGCCAGGATGGTCGAGTCTACGACTTCACCGGTCGCGGTGAGGGTTTGCGTAATAATATCGCCCTCAAAGGACGCTCCGGCACCCGTTTTGGTAATGTCCACTGGTCCGGCAACTTCGATGAAATTCAGGACTTCGAAAACGATATCCGCCTGCGCTTTTTAGGCCGCGGCCTGATGACCGATGCGGACTTCGAAGCCTCCTCAGACCCTCAAGGTCCGGTAAAAGCCGGTTACAGTGAAGACTTGGATGCTCTCGCCGCTTATGTCAGCAGCCTGGGCAAAGAATCTCTACCACGCAGCCCATACCGTGACAGCATTGGTGAATTAACCTCAGCCGCCCTGCAGGGCCAACAGGTCTTCATCGATCTCGGTTGCGACAGCTGTCACCGTGGTAAAGCCTTCACCGATGGAATCCGTCATGATGTCGGTACAATGCGCGAATACTCCGGTCACCGTCTGGGTGGCGAGCTGGATGGCATCTCCACACCATCGCTACTTGGTGTATTCGAATCCGCTCCTTACCTGCACGATGGCAGTGCCGAAACTCTCGATGCTGTTTTCGCCATTCTTGGCGGTGAAGTATTCCAAGCTGAAGAGGCCTCTCTAAGCGGAGCCACAATTATCGATACTGGAGAATTCTCCTACCTGCGACATGGCTCTGGCGTAATGTTGTCCGAAGGCGGCAGTGTTTCGGTCACCACCAGCGCCACCGCGCACAATGGCGCTGTACGAGTACGCTACGGTTCGGTAGCGTTTGCCACCGATATGACCGTTACAGTCAACGGTACCGCTTACACCCGCCCACTGCAGGTTCTGCCAACAGTCGACGGGGAGAACGTCTCCTTTACCGAAGCTGTATTCACCGTAGCCTTGGCTGACGGCAACAACACTATTAGTGTCAGCATCACCCCCTCTGACGCCGGTCAAACTGTCGCCATTGATGACATCACCGTCAGCACTGCCGCTACGGCTGATACAGGTAGCGCCCATACTGTTTTCCAAAGCGCGTCCGCGAGCGATAAAGAGAACCTGATGGCCTACCTGTTACAAATCGACAAAGCCAGTGCTCCAGCAGATGATGAAGAGATTGTTCTCGGCGCGTCCGATGGTAGCGGCACCGGTACTGGTGGCACTGGTGGTGGCACTGGTGGTGGCACCAACAATGAAACTACCGATAACCCAGGCACTTCTGTAGAACCTACTCAGGAAGAGACCATTGACGGCGGCAGTCTCTCTGCCAGCGAAGATGGCGGTTCTGGTGCTAACGGTCCATTCTGGTTACTGTTGATGGCACTGACTGCGGTCGCCGCCAGACGCCGAAATAGAAAAGCCTGAACGCAGGTTTAATTGAAAAAGCCCTATCGTTAGATAGGGCTTTTTTTTGCCTGTTATCACGACGATTAATACACCCGCAACACCCGCAACACCCGCAACACCCGCAACACCCGCAACACCCGCAACCCGTTTAACCTGCCCCAGTGCAGAATCGATTAGCAAGTTGCAACCATTATCTACCAGAGTAAATAGCCTCGACCCACCTACTTTGCACTTACGCCTCTAACGAAACATTTACCGCCCAACAGAATAATCACGCCGACACAGACTCAAAATTAAACGACCAGGAAGCAGACCTGTATAACGACTGCGAGAGCATAGAATCTATCACCGAATTTTACGGCAACCCCACGGATAACTATTTACAACAACGGATACAGACCGCGTCGCCAGTACTGGCTTAATAGCAAATTCAATTACACCAGCAACTTCACACAACTTGCGCCCACAAAGAGAGCTTACATTATTTATCAGCCATGCTGAGCTCCACCAAATCAAGCAGCAGCATCAAGTAATTCTCTTGTCGGTGACAGTCGACACGAAACATTGGCAACATACAGAGTCTGCAGCCAAAAACTCTATATTCGAAAAAACAGGAATAACCGAAACAAAAAATTTACACAGCAGACACCAACACTGAATAGCTAAATACCAATAAACAGCACACTCAACATTTTCCAGTGAAAGCTGAACAACGACAACTGAGAGTTCGCAAAGTTAAAAACCCGAACCTCCAATGATGAACTTCTTTTCAAGATGCAGTTACCAACAAAAGAGCAACCCAAACCACACAGAGAACAAGGAAATATTAATGGAAATCTTTAATACCAATTACCAATTGACAAATAACCCCAACCACCAACAAGCAATAAAATAGTCCACACAAGCCATTGCAGAAACCCACCACAACACTCATAAACCAAATACTTCTGAGGATATTTACTGAGCGGATGCCGCCATCACAACATGGTAGATGTTTATACAACAATCAACCACAGCGCAACGAATCAATCAGAATACCGTGCTGATGCAGCCAGAAAATAACCACACAAAGAAAACAAGACATAAAGCCACTTGACCCAAAATGCACATACCTCTATGCCCAAGCTACACACCGACTATGTGCCACTAACAAATAAAAACAACCAACCAAGCAGTTAAAATCAACTCACACAAACTCCGCCAACCTGATCACATAACGAAAACCTCTGTAAAAAATATCTTGATGTCATAACTAAAACCAAACACAAACACAAACACAAACACAAACACAAACACAAACACAAACACAAACACAAACACAAACACAAACACAAACACAAAACAAATGTGCTAGATCACACATAAAATAAAAAATAAATCACACAAAAAATGCCAACTCAAAACGAATTACTTCACAGAAAAAACAAATAAAAACCCACTAACCCGATAATAAAATCAACCCAATCAACAACAAAAAATATTTTCACAACGTAATTAGAATTTCATTTAGAAATCAGTTCTTCATAAGCTAAACCACTGAATAACTAGGAAAAAAGCTCCAAGCGCCACCTCTCCTCCACAATTTTTTCATAATGTTAAACACTTATCTTTTTATCAGAGATACATCTAACGCTTTGACTATTTAATTAATTTTTAGTCTTACCCAACTGCTATTCTAAGGTTCGAGTGACTTCAAACCTTTTTTAGCAACTATCAGTTTTATCAGGCAAAGCCTGTTAAAGGACGTTATATGAATTACCGAACGACCTTTGCATTACTAGCATGTCTACCGGGCCTGACTCAGGCAGATTTCCCCAACGACCCAGCGGAGCCTGGCGTCATGATCAGTAAGTCAATTCCCGAGCTAGGACGCTTAACAGTAATTGAGGTGTTGGGTGATTACATAATCGGCATTCCCGAAAAGCCCTCTTCTCCCGATGGGGCCGACTACCTGGTACGCGCGGTCGATATCTCCGACCCGAAAAATCCAGTCACAGTCGCCACCTTTGGCGAAACCGCACACCCGGTTCTCGCCCACGGTACCTACAAACGACTCAACGAGGTTTACATTGGTGGCGGGCGAACCTCAGAGAATGCCATCCGCCTGAATGAGGACGGCAGCCTGAGTAAAGTCAATTGGTCAGCTTATACAACCACCAACTATGGTAAAGCCGCCGGCAACTACCCCTGGGCCGCCAAGCACTGGTGGAGCTACGATGATGTGTCGGGCAATGCCCAGCTCTTCTACAAAGATGAAGTGATGGCTGAGTGGGACCACCTGGGCTTGACCGGGGTTATCGGTTTCCCAACCATTGTCGGCAATATACTGCTGTACGGATCAGATCAATCGTTCTCCGGCGCCGCCGCTTACGACATCAGCGACCCACACAACCCCGTGCTGTTGGACGTATTAAAGTTACCGGCTGGACACCCAACGCTGAAAGATCGCTCCGGCGAGCCACTGCAATATGGCCTGGGTGGCTATTGGTATGAGGTCACTGGCCACTACATGGTCTTCGCCCGACGCCTGGATAACCCTGGCATACAGGTGGTTGATTTCTCGGATCCAACCAACCTGAAACTACACTGTGAAGTGCTGTTCAACGATCCCGCCTCTGGCTTGAGCAGTAGCGGTGTTGACAACCCAATGTACGTCAACTTCCAGGATGAGTACGCTTTCGCTGAACAGTTAAAAATCAATGTCGAGACCTGCGAAGTTGCCTTGCAATTTGACGAGCAAAAATACGGTGCTGAAACCAGTCAGTACAGCCGTCCAATTGGCAACCTGATGCTGGCCGGTGGCGGCCACAACTACCTGTTGGAAAACCAGGGGATTAAACCCGGTGGTTTGAGCATTTGGGGCCATCAGGCCGAGCCCGACACTCGCCCGCCCTATGTCTCCTACCATATCCCCAAAGCTGATCAAACCAACTACCCGGTGGGTGCACCGATCAGCATTATGATTCCCGAAACTCTGCACGCCACCACCATTATTCCGGGCGATACCCTCACCGTTACCGAAGTGGGCGGCGCTGAAGTTACGGTTGACTATGTGTTGACCCACACCGGGTTAATGACGGTTGCGCCACTGAATGACTTCAAACCCAATACCACTTATGAGGTACATCTTGAAGGCATCGAAGATGCCGTGCACAACAAGATGCTGCCTTACACTTTCCGATTCTCAACCGGTTCTACTATCGCCCAGGCCACCAACAGCGCACCAACAATCAATTCGGTACAGGTTTCACCGTCGGCCAACGCCTTCCTCGGCGAACCCGTATCGATCTCCGTCTCCGCAGCCGATGCTGACGGCGATCTGCTTGAGTATCGTTTTCGTCGTGCCGATGGCGAGGATTACAGCGCATGGTCAAGCTCCAGCAGCGCCAGCTTTAGCTATGATGTCACAGGTAATTACGACATTAACGTTCAGGTCCGTGACAGCAAAGGAGCATTGGTAACTTCAGTAGCCAATATTCTGGTTTCCGAAACATTGAATATCGCAGAATCCAGCTTGGCGAGCAGTTCAGTGGCACTCACCAAAAGTGGCGCCATGGTTTGGGTAGTCAACCCCGACAACAACACCCTCAGTAAGGTGAGTTCCAGCACCGGCGTATTGAAAGCAGAATACCCAGTCGGCAACAATCCACGTGGGGTTGCCGTTGATGGATCCAACCGCGCCTGGGTAGCACTCAAAGATGACGATGCGCTCGTTATTATGAGTAACACTGGCGAGGTGCTTGATACCATCCAACTGCCTTATGGCAGCGCCCCCACCGGAGTGGTCTCCAACCGGGAAAGAGACACCCTGTATGTTGCGCTCTATAACGCCGGCAAGGTGTTAAAAATCGACGCAGCAAGCCGTTCTATAGTCGGTGAAGTTAGCGGGCTGACAACTCCGAAATCAATGGCCTTGACCGAAACCGGCGACAAACTGTTAGTGACTCGGTTTATCTCCCCTGAACATTGGGGCGAAGTCTACGAGATCGCTACCAATTCGATGACGTTATCGCACACCATTCGCTTGGATAAAAACATGGTGCCCGATGATATCGATCAGGGCCGAGGTGTCCCCAACTATGTCTCAGGCATTGTGATTGATGCCAACGACGCATACGCCTATGTGGTTGGTAAGAAAGATAACACCGACCGTGGCTTGTTGAACGGCAATGCCGATATCGACGATGACAACACCGTACGTACCTTCGCAGGCAAAATCGACCTGGCAACCAGCTCCGAAATCCGCGAAGAGCGAATGGACTTCGACAACGCCGACTCGCCCTCTGCTGTAGCGCTGTCCAGTAATGGACTCTACCTGCTGGTCAGCCTGCAGGGTGACAACCAAGTCGCCGTGGTCGGCCTCGATCAAAACTCAGGCGCATTCACCGGCATCGTGAGTAAAATCGCCACCGGTCTGGCACCTCAGGGTTTGTTGTTCGACAGTGCAACAGAACACCTGTTTGTTAAGAACTACACCGACCGTACTCTATCAACCGTTGATATGAGCAGCTTCCTGCTGGGTAAAGTTGTCAATCCAGAAATCGTACAGGCCACTACCGTACAGAACGAACTTCTCTCGCCAGAAGAACTGCGCGGCAAGCAGATATTCTACGATGCCATCTTCGGCAAAGAAGAAGAGGGTGAGCTGCTGGCCCGCACCAGTGCCGAGGGTTACCTGAGTTGCGCCACCTGCCATATGGATGGCGGTGACGACGGTCGTGTCTACGACTTTACCGGCCGCGGTGAAGGTCTACGCAACGACATCGCCATGATTGGCCGCTCCGGCACCCGCTTCGGTAACGTGCACTGGTCTGGCAACTTCGATGAGATCCATGACTTCGAGAACGACATGCGCCTACGCTTCCTGGGCCGCGGCTTGATGGCTGACGCAGACTTCGCAGCCACCTCCGACCCACTGGGTGCAGGCAAGGCTGGCTACAGTGAAAACCTCGACGATCTGGCCGCGTTTGTCTCCAGCCTCGGCCAAGCTTCACTGCCGAAGAGCCCTTACCGTGACAGCATCGGTGAAATGACTCCGGAAGCACTGAAAGGTCAGATGGTGTTTGGCGACCTGGGTTGTGACGGTTGTCACCGTGGCGAAGCCTTTACCGACGGTGTTGCCCACGACGTCGGCACTCTTCGCAGCTACTCCGGTCACCGCCTCGGTGGCGATCTACCCGGTATCAAAACCCCCTCACTGCTTGGCCTGTTTGCCACCGCGCCCTACCTGCACGATGGCAGCGCCAAAACTTTGGAAGAGGTCTTCTCCATCGTAGGTGGTGATGTCTATCAAACGGAAGATCAAATTCTACGCAAAGGTGCAGAGGTAATCACCGCTGGCGAGTTCTCCTACATGCGCTCTGGATCGGCTGTGCAATTGCCAGTGAAAGGCTTCATGCAGATGAACGTTGATAGCATTGCCCACAGTGGTAGCGTACGCGTACGTTATGGTGCCGCCCCCGCCGGTAGCAAAATGGTTATCGACATCAACCGCCGCAAGTACCAACGCGATCTGGTCTCCATGCCCAGCGTAGACGGTGAAACCGTCGCCTTTGAGGAAGCGATCTTTGATGTCGACCTCGACGAAGGACGCAACCAGATCCGTGTCACTATCCGCTCAGGGGATAACAACGATAGTGTGGTCATTGACGATATCACCGTGAGTACCGCTGAAAGCGCAGCCTTGGCAAAAGCACACAGCAGCTATCAACAAGCCTCAGCCGCTGAAAAATCCAACCTGCTGGCCTACCTGCAGCAGTTGGATCGCAGCAGTGCCCCGGCCGATGATGCAGTGGTTACCTTAGGCGATAGCTTCAGCGGCAGCTTGACCACCCTGAGCACCACCTCCAGCACGACCGCGACGGGTACCACGGCTGTAGAAACTGTAGACTCAACCACTACCGCAACGGGTACCACCCAGCAAGAGACGGTAGATACCACACTGTAAGGGAAGATTTGCACAGGAATATAAGAGGGGTAGGGAAACCCTTCGGGCTCGACTGGGCGCTGGATCACTTCAGCGCCTTTTTTGTTTCTGCCGAGCAGCCAAATGTAGCAGTCGAAAATAGATAAGGGCAGCACTCACCGAGCACCCTTAAAAGAGCACCACTGGGAAAAGCCACCCCAGCCAGCAATCAATACCGCTTTTTCGTAGCGACGTCATAGCGCCCATAACCCAGGCATCAACCAAGCGGTTATTTTGCACCAACCAGACATCTATCATTGCTGACTGTGTGGCTGGTCCGGCAGCCGCTCAGAACGATTCACTGGGCAGCCCAAATTTACCCGCTGCCCGTTAATTTTCTTTGCCAAACCGCAACCTCCACCATAGGCACACCAAGCCACAGCCGGCCAACATACCCACGATATGAAAACTCGGCGTGGTTGGCCAACGAGTGTTGCTAAACAACGCGCTATGGGTTGCATACTCATAACCATTCTTGGCAAACGCCAGTAGAAGCACCAACCACAAAATTTCATTGCCACGCAGCCAGTGGCCGGGTTTGCGCAGCGTATAGAGGGCGCACACCAGAATCGTATTCAACGCTCCCGACAAACCCACATACTGCTGAAACCGGGTTTGAATAAAGAACCAAATATCGATCGCCACAAAACCAACCAACAGCGCACACAGCATTAACCAGCGACTCTCCTGTTCAATAAAAAAACCGAGCAACAGAAGCGCCGCCAAATTCCAGAACAGATGATTGCCATCGCTATGACTAAGATTTCCGGTCAGCCAGGTGATTACCTGAAACGGTTCTGACTGACGCAAACTGAGCGAGTCGAAAAGCGGGCTACCGAATGGCACCAGCAGGTAAATCAGTGACATCAAGGCGGCCACACACAGGCTCACCCACGGCAACTGTTTTTTTAAAAATGGACTTGAGCTCATGGCCGGTGAGTATAGGCAGTTGTTGCCGTCGCGGGCAACCGCTAGCCGGCTTTAGCAATGTTGAGCAAGGCTACTCTGCCGGCCGCTAGCAGCCGGCCTCGCCTCCACGGTCTGGGGCCAACAGTGCTATGATTGCCGATTAGCGCCTCCGGGCACTGTCGATGACTCTCGCAACCGCACATTCGCAATAGCGGGCTCGAAAGAACACCCGACAGCCTCTCCCCCGCAATCTCCAGGAGCACCGAGTTTATGGCGATCAATTGGTACCCCGGCCATATGCATAAAGCACGCAAGCAGATGCTGGAAGTGCTGCCCAATATGGACATCATCATTGAAATGGTCGATGCCCGAATCCCCCACAGCAGTGAAAACCCCGCTATCGCCGAACTGAGAAGTCAAAAGCCTTGCATCAAGCTGCTCAGCAAATCAGACCTGGCCGACCCAGCCACCACCGAAGCCTGGCAAAAGTATTGGCTTGAGCAAAAAGGCACCCCCTCCCTGGCCATTACCACCAAAGAGCCCGGGCGCATCAAACAGCTGCCGGAATTAATTCGCAAACTGGTGGCGTCCAAGGTCGGCCACACCCGTAAAATCCAAGCCCTGATTGTCGGCATACCCAATGTCGGCAAGTCGACGCTCATCAACTACTTAAGCGGCCGCAACGCCGCCAAGGTGGGCAATGAGCCGGCTGTAACCAAAGCCCAACAGCAGGTGCACCTGAGCGATGATATTGTCCTCAACGATACCCCCGGCATCCTCTGGCCCAAGTTCGAAAACGACAACAGCGGCTATCGGCTGGCCATCACCGGCGCCATTCGCGACACCGCCATTGAATACGAAGATATCGCCCTCTTCGCCCTGCGCTTTCTCGCTCAACACCATCCGGAGGCATTAACAAAACGCTACCAGGTGGCAATTCCCGATCTCACGGCCGACCACGACGCCGATATTGCCCTGCTCGAGGCCGTTGGTCGTCGCCGAGGCGCCAAGGCCAGTGGTGGGCGAGTGAATTTCCACAAGGCTGCGGAGCTGGTAATTCACGATTATCGCAGTGGTGAGCTGGGGGCAATTACGCTCGAAACGCCCGAGATGATTGAGCGGGAGCTGGTTGTGGTCGCCCAGCAGCAGGCGGAGAAAGAGGCGATCAAGCAGGCCAAACTGGCGGAAAAGGCCAAGCGCAAAAGTGGTTTGCGCCACTGATGGGGCGCATCTCTACAGAGGGGAAGTTTTCCTGCTAGGGGAGCGATTCAGCTTAGGGAGAGTTTCGCTGCTGAAAAAAGCCGGCAGTTTAAGGAGAGCAGTTAACAAAAAAAGACGCTACTCCAACGCAAAGCCGACATTGTCCGCCTGCGGCTCTGGGTAGACCAAACTGCACTGGGAACCGTTGCAGCTCACCATAAACGGCTCCTGCCGCCAACAGTAAGCCTCATACAGCTCTTCAATGCCACTCTCAATCAAGCGCAAGCCATCCTGGGGCAGTTGGCAGCCGGCTGCCTTAATGGTGCGTTCCGCGGCGAATTCATAACGACCGTACTCACTCTTTCTGCGCAACTCTTTCGGCAGCCAGTTACGCGCCAGCGCTCCGGTCTCGGTGTAGTCTTTCATCTTCAAATGCAGGCGCCAGAAGGCATCGTCAAAGGCATCTTCCACAGAGCCGGCCAACACATGGTTGCCGGCCAGGCTGCTTATCCCGGGCACTGGCAAACTGGCGGTGGCAATGCCCACCCCCAAGCGCTCCAGGGTGAGGAATTTAGAGCGGCCGGTAATCGGCAGATGCAGGATCTCGGCACCATCGCTGTCGTAGATACTGAAGGTCATTTTAACGGTAGCCTGCATGGTCAGCTTATTAATCGAGACCTCGTCGATAATGGGCTTCACCGCCAGGGCACAGTCGGTACATTCGCCGCGCACGTAACTTTTCTCGCGCACCTCGACGTTGGCGAAATAGTTTTCAAAGAAGTTTTTAGAGGAGTCGGCAATGGCATCCCCGGCCGCCATTTGCCAATCGAGCAGAGCACCCACAGCCAACAAGCCATGCTGGCTAAACGATTCACTGGCGATCTGCTCGGGAATAAAGATAACCACTTTACTGTGCGCGCGATGAACGGGCTTTTCCACCAATCGCTCGCTGTAGGACTCAATGGGAACCTTGACTGCGCACGCCTGTAACAGGCCAGCAAGAACCAAACAGATCCATAAGCCGCCGCGCATGATTAGCTCCTCCAAGTGATATGTTCAACAATCTGGCGCTCGCTTACTGCCGAGCCAGAGAGCCTCTCGACAAGGTACTGTAAATGGATGCCGTTACCCGATTTGTTAAACATATCACAGGTTATAAATACTGGTTTCCCTTATGCGAAAATAATTAGGTAAGCCCTTTTAATATGTCTGGTTTTAAAAACAAAAATACAAATAACCTTAAGCCATAATGCATTCGCCGTTATAACAGCCATTCGTTGTTAAGTTGCCGATAATAAATTACGGGAAAAAGGCAGGCTAATCGCGGGCCAGCAGAGGGCTGAAAGAGACATCCAACAAGGCAAGAACAACCGATGAAGGCAAACAGAAAAGGCGGATTCGCAGCAGGCGGTGGCTCTGCCCGCTGCGAACTAGTGATAATTAACGGAAACGCTCGATCAAACGCAGCTGGTCTTCGGCCAAGCGATACATTTCGGCGCTGAGGTCTGCCGCCTCACTCGCCTTCATTTCGTTGGTCCTGGCAATTTGGGAGATGTTTTGCGTGTTGTTGTTAACCTCTACCGCAACACTGGACTGCTCTTCGGCAGCGGCCGCAATCTGCTGCGACATGCGCTCAATGCTGGAGACAGACTGGGTAATCGCCGACAACGCCTGATTCACCTCGTCGATGCTTTCAACACTGCGCTGGCTGCGGTCGCGACAGGTGTCCATATTCTTAACCGCCTGCAAGGTCGCCGCCCCCAACTCCTCGATAATTTTTTGGATGTCCTGGGTCGACTCCTGAGTACGCTGGGCCAGCGAGCGAACCTCATCGGCCACCACGGAGAAGCCCCGCCCCTGCTCACCGGCGCGCGCCGCTTCGATGGCCGCATTCAACGCCAACAGGTTAGTCTGATCAGCTATGCCGCGAATCACATCGATAACACTGGCGATCTTCTCACTGCCGCCAGAGAGATTGGAAAGCACTTCACCCAATGCCGCCACCGTGCTGCTCAGCTCATTGATTTCACAGTTCGCGGCCACGATTACCGACTCACCCGACTTCACGCGGTTGAGCGCTTCCACTGTGGCATCACTGGTTTGAGTAACGCCGGTGGCCACCTCTTGCACCGCCTGCGCCATCTGATCCATGGATTCAGCTACCTGCATCGACTCCCGCTGCTGGGCCGACATACCGCCCAGGGCATCCTGCACATGCTGGCGAGCATTGGAAGATTTGTGCACCAGAAAGCGGGAGGACTCATTAAAGCGGCTCAACGCCGTTCGCAACCGGGCTTTGGTGGCCATTTGCGCAAAGAGAATTTCACCCTCGGCATCGCAGCGGCCGGAGTAGAGGTAGGCCGCCAGCGGGTCGTGAATAATCTCGCGCGATTCACGCAGCAGTTGGCGGGTACCGGCCATCGCAATGGTAACCACCGCCAGGCTCACCACGGCACTGATCAGCGCAGTAATCAGTGCCGTTACCGGAGACCATTTATCCAGCAGCCAGAGACCGGCCAGAGCTGGCAACAGCACCATAAACAGGGTGAGTAGCGGCGCATGATATTGAGACCAGAGTCGCTCTGCGGTAGGCACCGGATTTTTGCCTTGGTTAATACGGGCATAGGCCTGCTCGGCGCGCTCCACCTGCTCCCGTGTGGGTGCCACACGCACAGATTCATAACCGGTTATCTCACCGCGCTCACGCAGCGGCGTCACATAGGCATCCACCCAATAGTGGTCACCATTTTTACAGCGGTTTTTTACCAACCCCATCCAGTGGTGGCCAGATTTCAAATCCTGCCACATCTTGGCAAAGGCCGCCGCCGGCATATCCGGGTGTCGCACAATATTGTGTGCCTGCCCCTGCAGCTCTTCGGCTGAAAAGCCCGCGATACGGCTAAAAGTATCATTACAAAAGGTGATCACACCTTTGGTGGTAGTCGATGAGACCAACTGCTCATCTTTACCAAACATCACCTCTTTCTGGGTGACAGGACCCATTTTTCTCATTACTTCAAGCCTCTCCGCTCCCTCGGCCAACCGAGAAAAAATTAAATTCACACTCGGTTACCCGCATGGATAACTCTATTAATTGTGAAAAAGCATAGACTAAACTGTTGTTTCTCACTGACTTTGTTATCAATAGCAGCAACATTTCCGGCCTGACCTACGACTTTGGTATAAGGCCTGCGCTCTATCACTGTGAGTAAATAACGCTATCGGCAGCGATGGCTTTTGGTTTACCCATTTCGCTGTCGTTGTTTGATTACTGAGAGGAGTAACTCTGGTGCAAGTGACGAGATCAGGCGGAACTTGGCAGGCGTGGTTGAACGAGCATTGGCTCGGAGATTTTCGGCAAGTCAGTTTGGGAGGCAGTGAAGGACAGACGCTATTGCGGATAGAAGGTAAACAGCAACCACCCCTGCTTGTTAAGAGCTACTACACACCACTGGCAACTGAGCAGTGCCAGGCCGAAGCGCTGGGACTGCTCGCCCTCGCCACGGAGTTGGAACAGAGCCAGAAGCGCTCACAGTTGCAAGTACTCACGCCACTGGCTGTAGGTGAAAACTGGCTGATTCTGCCCTGGATAACAACCCGGCCGGCAAGCTCGGCAAACTGGCAGGCACTCGGCCAAGGGCTGGCAGAAATTCACCGCCGACCGAAAGCCAATTTTGGTTTTGTCGAAGACAACTTTTGCGGCACCACCCGGCAAATCAATACAGCCACGAGCGATGGCATAGAGTTTTTTGCCGAACACCGACTAACTTACCAAGGCCGGCTCAACTACGATACGGGATTGCTAAACGATAACGATATGAGTGATCTGGCATCGCTCTGCCAACGCTTGCCAGAACTTCTGCCCAAGCAAGCGGCGGTGTTAATTCACGGGGATTTGTGGTCGGGCAATGTGCTGTTTGGCGAGCGAGGCCCGGTGTTGATTGACCCGGCCTGCTACCACGGTTGGGCGGAGGCGGAGCTGGCAATGACACAGCTATTTGGTGGTTTTGACGACCGCTTCTATTCCGCCTACGAGCAGGTGGCCGGTATCGACACCAGCTGGCGCTCACGCGTGAGTATCTACAACCTCTACCACCTGCTCAACCACCTTTATCTGTTTGGTCCGAGCTACTACAGCTCCGTACGGGAAATACTCGGTCGCTTCGCCTAACGCCAATCGCAACTCGACGGCGGCAAGCGCACCGATTAACCGGGCTACTCAGTGCTCATCGAACAGCTGAATAGCGTAACCGGTTTTTAACGCCTCCTGAATTTGGGCATCTTTGCGCTTCAGCTGCATCACTTTACCTTCCGGCAGGTGTTTGCGCTTCTCAATAACCACGTCGTAGAAACCCTCTTTCATCACAAACAGGCGGGCTAACTGCTCGGCACCGATCAGATCTTTAAAATCGATGTAAACAATGAATGGCGCTTCAGCACCGGCCGCAAAACCCTCAATATCCTTTTTGGATTTGGCGGTAACAGAAAAAATGTACATACTTGTGCGTTGCCGCCTCAGTGAAAATATTCGGTCATCACAGCCAGGAGTTTATCGGTCTGTGCCCGCGTGCCAAAGGTCACCCGCAATCCTTTACGCCCCTGGTTGTCGACGCGTGGCCGTACCAAAATTCCAGCCTGCATCAAAGTTTCGTAGAGGCCGTCCGGGTCGGCCGGAAACATCAACACGTAGTTGGCCACAGTCGGCCAGTAGTCGATGCCCAGCTTATCCAGAAAGGCCTCGACGGCAGGCTTGCTAGAGCCCATTACCTCATCGATGTAACGCTCAACATACTCCGGATTGGCTAACGCCGCTTTGGCCGCCACCACCGCCAGTTGGTTGATGTCGTATGGGCCACGCATGGCCAATAACACCTCGATATTCTCCGCAGCCGTCAGAATATAACCAAAACGCAGGGAGGGCAGCCCCCAGGTTTTGGAGAAGGTCCGGGTAATAAAGATGTTGGGGTAGCGGTCCAACAACTCTTTGGCACTGGCACGGGTGTACTCGAAGTAACACTCATCCACCAAAATGCCCGCCTGCGGTGCAGCCTCCGCCAAGGTGGCGATCTGCTCGTTACTGATGGGAGTCCCGCACGGGTTATTGGGGTTGGCCGCCACAATCGTTTTGGTGTTGTCGGTAATGGCCGCCAACACCGCAGCCAACGGGTAGCCCCCGGCTTTGGTGTACTCCGGGGCGACAATCGTCATCCCTTCCACCTTGGCCACCTGGGAATAGATAGCAAAGGTTGGACCGGGAATAATAGCCTGGTCGCCCACGCCGCCGAGGCCGCGAAAGATCAACTCGATACCGTGGTCGGAGCCGTTGGTGATCATCACCTGGCTCTCTTGCACGCCACAATAGCCCGCCAGCTGCGTACAGATATCGCCGTAGGAGGGGTACATCTGCAGGCGATCACTGTTGATATAGTCAATCAACGCCTGCTTGATGTGCTCACCCACCGGAATCGTGCGTTCGTTGAAATCCAACAACTCGAAGCGGGCCGGGTCGCGGCCTTCGAGGGGCGGCTTATAGGCGGCCAGCGCTTGCAAATAGGGCTTAAAAATCTTCACGATCTCTCTCTTTTAACTCGTTACCGCACTCTCGACGGACTACCGGGGCGACCTAGTGAACAACCAGATTGTCACGGTGAATGAGCTCATCCTCGTCTTTGTAGCCGAGCACCTGCTCAATGGATTCTGTGGGCAAGCCCTTGATTTTGGCGACTTCGCGGGCACTGTAGTTGATCAGACCACGCGCCACCTCCCGGCCACTCTCATCCAGGCAGAGCACCATATCACCGCGCTTGAATTGCCCGGCAACGGCTTTCACCCCCACCGCCAGCAGGCTTTTGCCCTGGCGCTGCAATACGGCGACCGCGCCGGCATCCAGAGTGACACTGCCGCGGTTCTGTAACTGCCCCGCCAACCACTGCTTTCTGGCCTGCTGCGGCTGTTGATCGGCGACAAACAGAGTGCCTAAGGCATCGCCAGCCACCAGGCGGCTGAGCACCTGCTCAATACGACCGCCCACCACCAGGGTGTGGGTGCCGGAACGCGCCGCAAGCCGGGCCGCGCGCACCTTGGTGATCATGCCGCCGCGGCCCAGGGCACCGCCATCACCGGCCATCGCCTCCAGCTCGGGCGCCCCGGCTTTGGTTTCACTGATCAACTCGGCGCTGGGATCTTTGCGCGGGTCGGCGGTGTACATGCCATCCTGGTCGGTGAGAATCACCAGCATATCGGCGTCGACCAGATTGGCCACCAAGGCGGCCAGGCTGTCGTTGTCGCCAAAGCGGATCTCATCAGTGACCACGGTATCGTTCTCGTTCACCACCGGCACCACACCCAGCTCCAGCAGGGTATTGAGAGTAGAGCGGGCGTTGATGTAGCGCTCGCGGTTGGAGAGGTCGTCATGGTCGAGCAGCACCTGGGCGGTGTGCAGGGCAAAGGTTTGAAAGAGCTCTTGATAGGTTTGCACCAGCCCCATCTGGCCGACGGCGGCGGCGGCCTGCAGCTCATGAATACGGGTTGGGCGCTGGCGCCAACCGAGCCGGCTCATACCAGCGGCGACGGCACCGGAGGAGACCAAAATCACCTCTTTACCCTGTGCCGCGATGGCAGCCATCTGGCCAACCCAGCCGGCAATGGCGGCGCTGTCGAGCTGGCGACCGTTGTCGGTCAGCAGGGCACTGCCGATCTTAATGACCCAGCGCTGTTTGCTGGCGAGCGTACTGCGAAGCGACATGCTCAGGCTTCCAATCAACCAAGGGAGGAGGCGCAGTTAAGGCGCGTAGACAACTTCGACATCGCCATCATCCCAATCATCATCGTCGTCATCATCCTGCCCATCCTTGCGCTCAGCCCGGCGCTTGGCCCGCAGGGCATCGATCTTCTCGCGCGCCTCGTTCTGCATCTGCTGCTGCAGCTGCTGTTCCCGTTCAAGCGCTTCCGGATCTTCGCGCTCCTGCAGCCACAACTCTTCGAGCGTTTGCAGAAGTTTCTGGCACAAAGCCTGGGTACCACTACTGTTGATGGCGGCGATGGCCACTACCGGGCCGGCCCACTGCAATTCGTCAGTGACCCGGGCCAACAACTCCTGCTTCTGCTCTTCAGTCAGCAAATCGGTTTTGTTGAGCACCAGCCACTGGGAACGGCCGGCCAGAGTGGTACTGAAACGGGCCAACTCTTCGTTGATGACTCGGATGTTGTCGATGGGGTCACTGCCATCAACCGGGCAGGCATCGACCAGGTGTAACAGAATTCGGCAGCGGGTCAGATGCTTTAAAAATCGAATGCCCAGGCCAGCCCCTTCCGAGGCGCCGCTGATAATGCCAGGAATATCGGCCACCACAAAACTGCGGTGTGCATGCACTTTTACCACGCCCAAGTTGGGCACCAGGGTGGTAAAGGGGTAGTTGGCCACCTTGGGTTTGGCCGCAGAGATAGCGCGAATCAGGGTCGACTTACCGGCATTGGGCAGGCCCAGCAGGCCAACGTCGGCCAGCACCTTTAACTCCAGCTTCAAATTTCGCGCTTCACCCTCACTGCCTGGGGTCGTCTGGCGGGGTGCCCGATTGACACTGGATTTAAAACGGGTGTTACCCAGGCCGTGGAAGCCACCTTGCGCCACCTTCAGCCGCTGACCATCTTCCGTTAAGTCACCCAGCTGCTCCAGGGTATCGACATCCAAAACCGAGGTGCCGACAGGCACCTTAAGCACTAGATCATCACCTTTGGCACCGCGACAATCTTTGGAGCGGCCGGACTGGCCGCTCTCCGCCCGATACTTGGTCTGGTAGCGGTAATCGACCAGAGTATTGAGGTTGATATCGGCCTCCAGGAATACGCTGCCGCCATCACCACCGTCGCCGCCATCCGGGCCGCCCTTGGCAATAAACTTTTCCCGGCGAAAACTAAGACAGCCGTTACCGCCGTCGCCGGCACGGACAAAAATTGGCGCTTCATCAACAAATTTCATGGTGATCCTCCCAGCAGCTGGGATTGGTGCTTGGTGACTGGAACTTGATGCTACACAAGCCTGGGCACAGAAACAAAAAAACCCCATCAGTGATGATGGGGTTTCTTGGCCTGGCCCCATCGGGGCCGATCTACCGCCGGTCGTTACTATTGAACAGTTTCAATACTGACGAATTTGCGGTTATTTGGGCCCTTAACTTCAAACTTCACTTTGCCATCGGCTTTAGCGAACAGGGTATGGTCTTTACCCACACCAACGTTCACTCCCGGATGGAACTTGGTACCGCGCTGGCGAACCAGAATGCTACCGGCTAAAACCTCTTGACCACCGAAGCGCTTAACACCAAGGCGTTTACTTTCGGAATCGCGCCCGTTGCGCGTACTACCACCTGCTTTTTTGTGAGCCATGTGACTTTAACCTCTTTCTTAACCTTGGATGCCAGTGATTTTAACTTCGGTGTACCACTGACGGTGGCCTTGGCGCTTCATAGAGTGCTTACGGCGACGGAATTTGACGATTTTGACTTTGTCAGCGCGGCCGTGGCTAACCACTTCGGCGGTGACCTTGGCACCATCGACCAACGGGGCACCGATTTTGACATCGTCGCCATTGGCGACCAACAATACTTTGTCGAAATCGATGCTTTCGCCAGCACCCACTTCGATCTTCTCCAGACGAAGAACTTCGCCCTCGGTTACGCGGTGCTGCTTACCACCGCTTGCGATAACTGCGTACATAAATGCTCCAATTTAAAAATCAAGAATTGGACGCTACGAAGTAACGGGCGCTTAGGCACCATTTTCAAGGGTCTGTAGAGTTTACCAACAGATCCCCACAGGACTTGCAGCGTATACAAATTCAGGGGCGTGGATTGTACGGAAAATAATTAGGCAAAACAACCTAAATCACCAATTTTCCCGGGCGCCCCGCCAGCCCGAGAACAAGCGACCCGGCGCCGGGACGCTTTCTTGACGTAAGCACCCCGCCTGCCTAGGATGCGCGGTAACTACAAAAAGCCATGGCGATCGTTTACATGCTTCCATTTTTATCTATCGTTCGCGAAGATTTTGCCGCAACCAACCAATTGATTCTCGATCAACTCCACTCTGATGTCGGCCTGGTGGAAAATATCGGCCACCACCTCATTGATGCCGGCGGCAAACGCTTGCGACCGCTACTGGTACTGCTCAGCGCCCGGCTACTGGAGTACCCAGGCCAAAGGCACCTGGACCTGGCGGCAATTATTGAGTTTATTCACACCGCCACCCTGCTGCACGACGACGTGGTCGATATGTCGGAGCTGCGCCGCGGCCGCCCCACCGCCAATGCCAACTGGGGCAACGCGCCGAGTGTGCTGGTGGGAGATTTCCTCTATAGCCGGGCTTTTCAGATGATGGTGGCCATCGGCGATATGGGTATCATGTCGATCCTATCCAACACCACCAATGTGATCTCCGAAGGTGAAGTACAGCAGCTGGTCAATATTAAAGACCCAAGCGTCAGCGAAGCGAACTACTTTGAGGTGATCTACAAAAAGACCGCCGCCCTCTTCGAGGCCGCCTGCACCACGGCGGCAGTACTGGCGCAAGTGCCGGAAGCCCAGAAAGAGGCCATTGGCCTGTACGGCAAACACCTGGGGCTCGCCTTTCAGTTGGTGGATGACACACTCGATTACGAAGGCGACACCGCCACCCTGGGCAAAAATGTGGGTGATGATCTGGCCGAGGGTAAACCCACCCTGCCCCTCATCTATGCCATGGCCAACGGCAGTGCCGAGCAGCGCGAACTGATCGCCGGCGCGATCCGCTCCGGCAGCACCGACCATCTCAGCGAAATTGTCGAAGTGGTTAAAGCCACTGGCGGGTTGGCCTACACCCACGAATGCGCCAACCAGAGCGCCAAGTCCGCCCTGGCGCAACTGGACAATTTGCCCCAGAACGGTTATACCCAAGCACTAGCAGATTTGGCCAATTTCGCGGTCGACAGGGATCGCTAGCGAGTAAACCAATCCCCAAGCGGTAAGGAATGAGCAGTCATTATGAGTAACAAGGAGCGCTACCCATATCCCAGCTGGCCTCAACTCTATACACACAGCCAGCAACTACCGACACTGGTCAGCCTGCTGGCTGAGGACCCCGACCGGGTCGATCACTTTTCTCTGGAGGTAGGGCCGCTCTACCTCGACTACTCCAAATGCCACCTGGACGCACCCGCCCGTGATGCACTCTGGCAACTAGCCGAAGAGGCCGGGCTGCCCGCCGCCATCCAACGGCTGTTAGCGGGTGAACACGTCAACAACACCGAACAGCGGCCAGCCCTGCACACCGCCCTGCGCAGCCCTTCCCTATCCGCCGATGATAAAAACACCATCGTGGCCCAAACCCAAGCCAAAGTGGCGGAGTTTGTTGAAAGACTTCACACCGGAGCGTGGCTGGGCTACACCGGCAGAGCCATCACCGATGTCGTCAATATTGGTATCGGCGGATCGGACCTGGGCCCGCGAATGGTCGTCACCGCACTCAGCAACTATCAAGCCGCCCGGCCCCGGGTGCATTTTGTAGCCAATATTGATGGCGCTGATCTCAGCGACCAGATTGCCAACCTTAACCCCGAAACCACGCTCTTCATTGTTGCCTCGAAATCGTTCAGCACTCTGGAAACCCGGGAGAATGCCCTGGCTGCACGCCAATGGCTGCAGGACAGCGGCTGTAGCCAGGCACTGCTTTGCCAACACTTTGTCGCCGTCAGCAGCAATGTGCCAACTGCCGTGGAGTTTGGTATCTCTGAGGACAACATCTTCCCCATGTGGGACTGGGTGGGCGGCCGCTACTCCTTGTGGTCAGCCATTGGCCTGCCCATCGCCATCGCCCTCGGTATGAAGCAGTTCAAAGAGCTGCTGGCCGGCGCCGAACTGATGGACACCCACTTCAGTCAGGCGCCGATGGCGGCTAACATGCCCGTAACCCTGGCGCTATTAACCTTCTGGTACTCGGCTGCGCTCAACTACCAGAGCCAAGCGATTCTGCCTTATGCGCAGCGCCTCTCCCGGCTGCCGGCCTATCTGCAACAGTTGGATATGGAGAGCCTGGGTAAGAGTGTTACGGTATCCGGTGCTCCACTGGCGGATGACAGCGGCCTGATCCTCTGGGGTACGGAGGGCACCAACGGTCAACACTCCTTTCACCAGTTGTTGCACCAGGGGACCCGTAAGGTGTTGGTAGACTTTATCGCCTGCGCCCAGCCAATGAGCGTCCTCGATAACCATCACACCTACCTGCTGGCCAACTGCATCGGGCAGGGCCAAGCACTGCTGGCGGGCAAAAGCCTGGCCGAGGCGAAGGCGGAGCTGTTAAGTGCGGGCAAAAGCCCGGATGAGGCGGATCGCTTAGCGCCACATAAGGTAATCCCCGGCAATCGACCAAGCAACACCCTGATTCTGGATCAACTCAACCCCCACAGCCTGGGAGCCTTGATAGCCCTTTACGAGCACAAGGTTTATTGCCTGGGCGTTCTGTGGAATTTGAACCCATTTGACCAATGGGGCGTAGAACTGGGCAAGCAGTTGGGGGCGGCTGTCTACCCGGCACTGACCGGGCAGGCGATACCAGAAACTTGGGATGCATCAACTCGAGCGCTGACAGAGCGACTACAATCTAATAAGCAGTGAGCAGTAAGCTCCCCCTCGCTATAGGGTGAGCCGCCAGGGTATTGGCCTATAACTCGACCGTGAGACCACCACCCTAGTTGCTTACACTAGAGTGATATCAAACCCAAAAGGTTGTTACGTGCCGCAGCTGGGCTGCTGAACTGGCAACCATAAACAAATAAAATAAACACACGGGAAGTGGCAGCCGGAGATTTGTGGCAATGCCGAAAAAGATTTTGCTGTTTAGTTTGGGATGGGTCGCCCTAGCACTGGGTGTGGCCGGCTTATTCCTGCCGCTACTGCCGACTACCTGCTTTGTTCTACTGGCCAGTTGGTGCTTCGCGCGCTCCAGCCAACGCTTTCACCTCTGGCTGCGCAACAACCGTCATCTCGGACCAATGATTATTCGCTGGGAGGCGGGTGAGGGAATTTCAATTGCTGTACGCAACCGGGCGATCACCATTCTCTGGCTAACCCTGATAGCCTCGTGCCTGGCCATCGCCCAGTGGTGGGCTGTGGCACTGTTACCAACGGTGGGACTGGCGGTAAGCCTATACCTCTTCCGGCTGAGCCGCCTGACCACCGATGAGGCCAAAATCAACCCCGCCGTTGGCAACTGACATCTCTTCTCTCTAGCGCACCGCTCTGGTCTGCTACTCCCGAATCAGCGCCAGCAACTCATCTGTTTTTGCGGCCATCAGCTCGGCATCCCCGCGGGCTTCTACATTCAAACGGATCACCGGCTCGGTGTTGGACATGCGCAAGTTGAAGCGCCACTGCTCGAACTCCACAGAGAGCCCATCCGTGTGATCAACCACCAGAGCATCTCCGGCATAGCGCTGCTCGGCTTTGGCAATGACTGCTGCGGCCTCGGCCACGGTGCTGTTGATCTCGCCACTACAGGGGTAGGCCGCCATACAATCATCCACCAGCACAGAGAGACTTTTGCCGCTCTGGGAGATCAACTCCACCACCAGCAACCAGGGGATCATGCCACTATCGCAATAGGCAAAATCGCGGAAATAGTGGTGTGCACTCATCTCACCGCCGTAGACCGCATCCTCCTTGCGCATACGCTCCTTTATGAAGGCATGGCCGGTTTTGCTCTGAATGGCCACTCCGCCACAGCGGCTGACCGTCTCCTGGGTGTTCCAGGTCAGGCGCGGGTCGTGGACAATGCGCTCACCGGGGTGCTTGCGCAAAAACGCCTCAGCCAGCAGGCCCACTAAGTAGTAACCCTCAATAAAGCGGCCGTTCTCGTCAAAGAAGAAACAGCGGTCAAAGTCTCCATCCCAGGCGATACCCAGGTCTGCGCCACTCTCTTTTACAGCAGCAATGGTCGCCGAGCGGTTTTCTGGCAGCAGCGGGTTGGGGATACCGTGGGGGAAATGGCCATCGGGCTCAAAATGGACTTTCACGAACTGCAGTGGCAGAAAGGACTCCAGCGCCTCAATAACGGCGCCAGCGCCGCCATTGCCGGGGTCGACCACCACCTTCAACGGCTTCAGCTCGGCGACATTAAGGTAACCCAGCAGGTGCTGCACATAGGCCGCACGGCTATCGAGCGGGGTGACAACACCCTTTTCTGCCGCTTTGAACTCCGCTGACTCCGCCAGCTTTTGAATATCAAACAGGCCGGTATCACCACTGATGGGCCGGGAGCCCGCGCGCACCAGCTTCATGCCGTTGTAGTCCATGGGATTGTGGCTGGCGGTCACGCAAATGCCGCCATCCACCGCATTGTTAAAGGTGGCGAAATAGACCTCCTCCGTGCCGCACTGGCCGATATCGAGCACATTGGCACCGGCATCGGTGATCCCGTCAGCGACAGCCGCCGCCAGTTCGGGGCTGGTCAAGCGGATATCGTGACCAACCACCACCGTTTTGGCTTGCAGGAATTCGGCAAAGGCCCGGCCGACTCGATAGGCCACATCCGGATTGAGCTGCTCAGGCACACGACCACGGATATCGTATGCCTTAAAGCAGGTTATCGGCTGGCTCACGCCTTGCCTTTCAAATAGAAGTTGTTGTAGACGTAGTTGGTGGCCTCGACAAAACCATCGACGCTACCACAGTCAAAACGGGTACCTTTGAACTTATAGGCGAGCACGCAACCGCTTTTGGCCTGGGCTAACAGCGCGTCGGTCAACTGCACTTCACCATTTTTGCCGGGCGGGGTGTTTTCGATAATTTCGAATATATCGGGAGTGAGAATGTAGCGGCCAATAATAGCCAGATTACTGGGCGCCTGGTCAGCCGGCGGCTTCTCTACCATGTCGGTGACCTGGAAAATACCATCCTTTAACTTCTCGCCGGCAATTACACCAAACTTGTGAATTTGGTCTTCCGGCACCTCTTGAATGGCGACGATACTGCAGCGGAACTGTTTGTATAGGGCGACCATTTGCGCCAATACGCCATCGTGGTCTTCGGCGATACACAAGTCATCCGAGAGAACCACACCAAAGGCCTCATCACCAATGAGTCTGCGGCCATTGAGAATAGCGTCACCCAGGCCCCGCATCTCTTGCTGACGGGTCATGGAGAAGGTTGCCTGGCTCATAACCTGGCGAATGCTGTCGAGGAACTGCTCCTTGCTGGTACCTGCAATCTGATGTTCCAACTCATAGCTGACATCGAAGTGGTCGGCGATGGCTCGTTTACCGCGGCCAGTTACCAGTCCAATTTCCGTTAATCCTGCTTCAATAGCTTCTTCCACCCCGTATTGCACCAGCGGCTTATTCACCACGGGCAACATCTCCTTGGGCATGGATTTGGTCGCAGGCAGGAATCGAGTTCCATAACCGGCCACCGGAAAGAGGCACTTTTTAATCATGTTACAATCCTTTTAGATACGACAAATACTGTTGAACAAATCATGGTATTCATTACCTATTATTGAAGATAACACATTCAAGCTAACTGTGTTGACTCGGCACTGAAAATCGGATGAAGGCTCCCAGTTCTGGGCTTAACCTTTGATAAAAAGGGCTTACAAACCAATAAATAGGCCTGCATCGGGATTAAAATCTGGACAAGCCCCCCGCATCTATTAGAATGTGCCACCTTCGCGCAACGTGAGCCTAGCTTCAAATAGGCGGGCCCGCGCGGACAGCAACATTTAACCCAGAGTGAATTCATGGAACAACCTTTCGTCCCTAAAAGTTCATACAGCAGAGAAGAACTCATCGAATGCGGTCACGGCCGCCTGTTTGGTCCAGGCCGAGCCCGCTTGCCAATCCCCAATATGCTGATGCTTGACCGCATTACCCATATCAGCTCCGAGGGTGGTGAATTTGGCAAGGGCGAAATCATAGCCGAGTTGGATATTACCCCCGATCTTTGGTTTTTTGAGTGCCACTTCCCCGGTGATCCGGTTATGCCTGGCTGTTTGGGCCTGGATGCCATGTGGCAGCTGGTCGGCTTTTACCTGGGCTGGCGCGGCAACCCTGGCCGGGGCCGAGCCCTTGGCGCAGGCGAGGTCAAATTTACCGGTCAAATCTTACCGACCGCCAAAAAAGTCACCTACCATATTCAATTAAAGCGGGTTATTGAACGCCAGCTGGTGATGGGTATCGCAAACGGTAGCGTCGCGGTTGATGGCAAACCTATCTATTCTGCTCTCGACTTGCGAGTAGGACTGTTCACCGACACCAGCAAATTTTAATAGGCTACAATTTAGCCACTAAAGTTGCTTGTGAGATAATACGAAGCTAATTTTTAATTACATTCTTGATTACATCATCCTGTGCGGGTGATGGATGGGGTAGCTTATGAGACGCGTTGTAGTTACCGGAATGGGCATAGTCTCCTGCATTGGTAACGATATCGACACAGTATTACAATCTTTGCGAGACGGTCGATCCGGCATCAAATTTAAAGAAGAGTACAAGGAGCTGGGCTTTCGCAGCCACATTGCCGGCAGTATCGACCTGGATCTAAAAGAACTCATCGATCGCAAGATTCTTCGCTTTATGGGCAGCGCCGCTGCTTACGCCTATCTCTCTATGAGTCAGGCCATTGCCGACGCCGGCCTTCCTGATGAGCTAGTCTCCAACGAGCGTACCGGCATCATCATGGGCTCCGGCGGCGCCTCCTCCCGCGACCAAGTGGAATCTGCCGATATTCTGCGCAGCAAGGGCATCAAGCGCATTGGCCCCTACCGAGTGACCCAAACCATGGGCAGCACCACCTCCGCCTGCCTGGCCACCCCCTTTAAAATCCGCGGCGTCAACTACTCCATCTCTTCCGCCTGCGCCACCAGCGCCCACTGCATTGGCAATGCGGCTGAACTTATTCAGCTGGGTAAGCAGGACATCATCTTTGCCGGCGGCGGCGAAGAGGAACACTGGACGCTCTCCTGTATGTTCGACGCCATGGGCGCCCTCTCCACCGCCTATAATGACCGCCCAGCCGAAGCGTCACGCGCCTACGACGCCAATCGCGATGGTTTTGTCATTGCCGGCGGCGGTGGCTGCCTGGTACTGGAAGAGCTGGAACATGCCCTTGCTCGCGGCGCGAAAATCTATGGTGAACTGGTGGGCTACGGCGCCACCTCCGATGGCTATGACATGGTTGCCCCTTCTGGTGAAGGCGCCGTGCGCTGCATGCGCCAGGCTCTGGCCACCACAGAGGGCAAAATCGACTATATCAACGCCCACGGCACCTCGACACCAGCTGGAGATATCCAGGAACTGGGCGCAGTGCGCACCACCTTCCCTGAAGACTGTCCACCGATCAGCTCAACCAAATCGTTAACCGGTCACTCCCTGGGTGCTACCGGTGTGCAGGAAGCGATTTACAGCCTATTGATGATGAAGCACGATTTTATTTCAGCTTCGGCCAATATTGAGCAGTTAGACGACGGCGCCGCAGGGTTACCCATCGTGCGCGAGCGGATTGACAATATCCGCCTCAATCGTGTGATGTCCAACAGCTTCGGCTTTGGCGGCACCAACGCAACCCTGATCTTTCAGCGCTACGAATAGAGAACAGGCAGCGGCTATCTATCCCCAGTCGCTGCCTGTTATTCACTCAGCTTCAGTTCAGCTAACCACTCCTACACTGGCCCTATGCTCTCTAACCCACAGAGGAGACCGAGCGATGGCCAGATTCAATACCCAGCAATTTGCCTCTTATGCACTCGTGCTGTTAGCACTGTTTTATGTGGGCAACAGCAGCGCCGACATACAGCGCACCAATGACACCAAACGCTCCAATAACACGGTTAATCAGGCCCAGGACAACAAGCGTTCTGCCTTCCAGGACAACGGTGTTATCGTGCGCCACCCCAGTAACAGCTCTCACAACCGCGACAACAATCGCAATGACAGCCATAACAATGATCGCCAGAGTAATTACCGGGATGACCGGCGCGACAACCAAACCAACTACTACCGCGATGATCGACGCGACAGCAATCACAACAACTGGCGTGATGACCGGCGCGACGACCACCGCGACAGCCGCACCATAGAGATCAACCACTACCACTACAGCCAGCCTGGCTACCGCATTCAGAGGCTGCCGGTGGGCGTGCGTCGGCTCTACTACCAGCCTTACCCACTCTACTTCTACGCCGGCACCTATTATCGCCCCTATTCGGGCGGCTTTATGGTGATCTCTGCGCCCCTGGGCGTACGAGTGGGTCACCTGCCAGTGGGATACATCAGCTTCACCATTGGCTCCAACATCTACTACCGAGCCAACAACGTCTACTACCGGCAATACAATGACGACTACATCGTGGTCGCCAACCCCTACCAGGACTCCTCCACCAGCCAACCGGATTCGGTGCCGATTGCCAGCACCTACAGCACTGGCGACTGGATGGTCTACCCCAACTTAGGGCAGAGCGATGATCAACTCGAACTTGACCGCTACCAATGCCACCGCTGGGCCAGGGAGCAGACCGGTTACGACCCCTCGCAACCCAACCAGGATAACCAGTTACGCGGCGCCTACTACCGCGCCCAAGCCGCCTGCCTGGAAGGGCGCGGCTACGTAGTTCGCTAGCTCAGGTAATGAGGTAAGCATGATGAAAAGATTATTACTCACAGCACTATTGGCCAGTGGCGCAGCCCAGTTGATCAGCGGCGCAGCCCAAGCCGATTCGATTGCCGATACCCTCTTCGTCTATCCGGCGGCAGGCCAGTCACAACAGCAACTGGAGTTGGACCGCTACCAGTGCTATCGCTGGGCGGTGGACCAGAGCGGAGTCGACCCCAACCAGATACAAGCACCCACCCGAGGGCCAGTAATCGTTGCCAATGAGAAACGGGGCAGCACCGCCAAAGGCACCCTGATCGGCACCCTCGCCGGCGCTCTGATTGGCAACGCTATTGATGATCACACCTACAGCACCGTCAACGGCGCCATTGTTGGCGCCACTCTAGGCAATGTGATTGGGGCGGAAAATGAGCGGGCAGGCTACGCCGATGCACAACGCCGGGCCGACTTGGAAGCCCAAAAGATGGCCCAGGCGAACAACAGCTACCAGAGCGGCAAAGCGGCTTACAACCGTGCGTTTACCGCCTGCATGGTGGGACGCTCTTACAGCGTCAGGTGATTACTGGGTGTTTACTTCAGAATCCAACAACATGGGATGGTGGCTAAACCACAAACCCAGCTCCTGGCCAAGTGCCTGCTTCCAGGTGCGCGGCTGAATACCAAAACACTCCATTAAGCGGCGGTATCCTAAAGCAGCGCTCACAGGCTCGGTATCGCTGCCAGAGGTATCCTTGAGCCCGCCAGTGACTGTGCATTTCGCAGCTACCCGCCGCTCCACCTCGGCGGCAAACTCCTCCTCGGTACAGACATTACCCGAACTGTAGTGGAACAGCCCCCAATTTTCAGCACCGCAGGAGATCTGCTTGGCCATCGCCGACAAGACCCGCACCACCTCGGAGTGTCCCACCGGCGAACCCCGGCGTTCGCCCACAATGGCCGCCGAATCACCTGCCAGCAGTGGATTGATGATTTTGGTCAACAGGTTCTCCCCCTGCCAGCCAATCACCCAACTCAGGCGCAAAATAATATGCCGCGGCAGGGTCGCCACCAGCTTTTCACAGGCGAGGTAGAGCTCACCGCACTCATCTCTGGGGAGAGGCTCGTCGGTCTCCACAAAGCCTGACTTCACACCGCTGAAAACACGGTAACTGGAGAGCTGGATAAACGCCACCTCGCGCTCACGGCACGCCTCCACCAGCACCCGGGTTGGCTCGGTAAGGTGTGCAGCCGAGGCCAAACGACCATCATCACTCCAGCCCAAGGTGTTAATAATAATGTGCGGATTAACGCGGTCGAGTGCCGCTGAGACAGTCTCTGGCTGCAACCACTCGCCAGCCTGCAAATTGAGATGCGTCAGGGAGAGGAACCCAGCCTGATCAAACCCTGCCCCTACCGCCTTGGCCATAGCGCTATTTTGATCGGTTAACAAAACGGTGTGGGACAAGCTATTTACCTGGGTAAACCATCAAGTCTAGGAGTCAGGGGCACTCAGCACCCGGCACAGGCATGCGCCGGTTTCGAGGACCGCGTCAATTAAAACGGAATGTCATCATCAAAGGAGTCGAACCCGGGAGGTTGCTGTGCGGGAGCCGATGGCGCAGAGGGTGCCGACGGCGCAGAGGGCGAGCCACCACCATAACCACCAGGCGCCTGCGCCATACGGCCACCAGCCTGACCGGCGGCGGCTTCAGTGCGCCCGCCCAGCATCTGCATCTCGCTGGCAACAATCTCTGTGGTGTAGCGATCCTGGCCGCCCTGGTCCTGCCATTTACGGGTGCGCAAAGAGCCTTCGACATAGACTTGCGAGCCCTTGCGCAGGTACTCACCGGCAATTTCGGCCAGGCGATTGAAGAAGACCACCCGGTGCCACTCGGTGCGCTCCTGGGGCTGCCCGGTCTGCTTGTCTTTCCAGCTTTCACTGGTGGCGATACTGATATTGGTCACGGCGCCGCCGCTTGGCAAATAGCGGGTTTCTGGGTCCTGGCCGCAGTTACCCACTAAAATCACCTTGTTAATGCCTCGCGCCATGATGCTCTCCTAAATCTGTACAGTATTATCGTTTGGCCCGATGCCGAATCCCGGCAGGCCCGGGTCCCGAAAAAGGCCGAAACCCGACACTCTACCGAAACCCCTAGAGCAATCCAAGTTCTTGCAGCTTGGTTTTCTGAAAATGGTCGCTATCAACCCGCAGAGAGGCCGCGGAAAGCTCCTGCAGGTAGGTCACCTCAACCACACCGTCGAGCGCCCGTAAGCGCGTTTCCACCTGCTCAAACGCCTGCCCATTGAGAGTGACCAGCACCTGATTCAAGGGCTTCGGAACCACCATCGACCAGCCCCAGCACAACCACAGCAGCGCCATAGCAGCACCCAACCAGAATATCCAGTAGCTGTTCAGATGCTGCAGCAGAAAACCGCCCACAGCCCCGCCTGTAAACGCCCCCAGAAACTGGCAGGTAGAGTAGATACCAGAGGCCGCGCCCTTGGTACCAATTGGCGCCAGCTTGCTCATCAGTGACGGCAGGGTCGCCTCGAGCAGGTTAAACGCCCAAAAGAAGACCAGTAGGAAAGCGAGTGTCAGCAGTAAACTGTGCGGCTCGCTGGAGAGCAGCAGCAGGCTCACCGCCAAACTGGCGACAGCGATAAGGAAAACGGATTTCATTTTACGGCGTTTTTCCGCCAGGATGATCATCGGCACCATCGCCACAAAGGCGATTACCATAATCGGCAGATAGACCAGCCAGTGCCGCTCCACCGGCAGTTGCAAACGCTCCACAAAGACAGTGGGCAGTGCCACAAACAGCGCGGTCATCAGCATGTGCAGCACAAAGACACCGGCGTCCACCCGCAACAGCTGGCCATTGCTCAGTACCGAGCGCATGCGCGCCGGTAGGGACTCCCCCCCAGAAGCCACCGGGTGCGGTCTGGGAGAGGGCACGACAACCAGCGCCACCACCACCCCCAGCAGTGCCAGCAGTGCGGTCAGCCAGAAAATACCGGAAAGCCCCCAGGCAGAGGCAATCAACGGCCCAATAACCAGGGAGAGCGCAAAAGCGACACCGATGGAGGCACCGATTGAGGCCATGGCCTTGGTGCGGTTGGCCTCACTGGTGAGATCGGTCAACAACGCCATAATGGCCGCCGCAATAGCACCGGCGCCCTGCAGGGCTCGGCCAACAATCAACCAGTGCACACTGTCGGCGGTAGCGGCGGTAACACTGCCCAGGGCAAATACCAGCAACCCACCTACGATAACCGGTTTGCGGCCGATAAAATCGGAAAGCAGGCCCAACGGCAGCTGCAGTACTGCCTGACTCAGGCCATAGACACCCAGCGCCAAGCCCAACAGTGCCGGCGTGGCGCCTTCATAGCTGGCGCCCAGCACAACGAGCACCGGCAGGACCATAAATAGCCCCAGCATGCGGACGATATAGAGTGATGCGAGAGAGACAACCGCTCGGCGTTCTAACTTGGGATCTGAATACACGTAGCCAACAACAAATTTTAGAGTCTTAAACAGGGCGCTATTCTAATCGCCCCCCAACATGCAAGCCAGCGCCTTTCGCCTCCCGCCGATCAATCGTTCAAAATCAGCAACTACTGGCCAGCCAGCTCAACACCGTTTGATCGACCAATACCGATGTATTTAATTCCCCACTCCTCCAGCTGGTAGGGATTGTAAATATTGCGACCATCAACAATCAGTGGTGTTTTGAGATGACTCTTGATCATTTCAAAGTCGGGTGCCCAGAAATTTTTCCATTCGGTACAGATGATCAGTGCGTCGGCATCCAACAGACACGCCTCTTTGGTACCCATCAGCTGTAGATCCTCGCGCTGCCCGTAGATTCGCTGGGTCTCCTGCATAGCTTCGGGGTCAAAGGCTTTCACCCGGGCACCCGCCGCCCACAGTGACTCCATCAGCACGCGGCTGGAAGCCTCTCGCATATCATCGGTATTGGGTTTAAAGGCCAAACCCCAAAGTGCAAAAGTCTTGCCAGCCAACTGACCATCGAACTCGCCACTGAGTTTGGCAAACAGGCGGTTTTTCTGGTTCTGGTTGGTACTCTCCACCGCCTGCAGCAGATCGGCTTGGTAACCCACCTGCTGAGCCGTGGCCACCAGTGCTTTGACATCCTTGGGAAAACAGGAGCCGCCGTAACCACAGCCGGGGTAGATAAAGTGGTAACCGATACGGGGGTCAGAACCGATACCAGTGCGCACACGCTCGATATCGGCGCCGACATATTCAGAGATATTGGCAATTTCGTTAATAAAGCTGATTTTGGTGGCCAACATGGCGTTGGCCGCGTATTTGGTCAGCTCCGCCGAGCGCACATCCATAAACATCAAGCGGTCGTGGTTACGGTTGAAGGGCGCATAGAGCTCGCGCATCGCCGACTCCACCGCCGCTGAGGAGGTACCGACAATAATCCGGTCGGGCTTCATAAAATCAGCTACTGCGGCCCCCTCTTTGAGAAACTCGGGGTTGGATGCCACATGGAACGGAAGAGAGCTGTTACGTGCCGCCAGCCGCAGGGCAACGGCCGCCGCCACCTTATCGGAGGTGCCCACCGGTACCGTGGATTTGGTAACGATGATGGTTTCGCGGGTCATGTGCTCGGCAATCGTGTCGGCCACCTTCAGCACATAGCTCAAATCGGCTGAGCCATTCTCATCCGGCGGAGTGCCCACCGCAATGAAAATTACCCGACCATGCGCCACCGCCGCCTTGGCGTCGGTGGTGAAGTTGAGATGACCAACCTCGTAATTACTGGTGACCACGGCCTCCAGACCCGGCTCGAAGATAGGAATCTGCCCCTGTTTGAGGGCGTCGACCTTAGCGGCATCAACATCCACACACACCACATTGTGGCCAACCTCAGCCAAACAGGCGCCGGTCACCAGGCCGACATAGCCAGTGCCAAAAACCGTAACTCTCATCGTTGCATTCGTACCTTACTATTGGCTTCGAAGGGGTCGCCAGCGACAGATCACAGTGCAACCCCTCGGGGAAAACCGCCGATTATCCAATAAAAGTGTGACAAATTATATCCATCATTGGCCTAAATTCCGGCAGCCCGGCTGCCGAAAGCCCGCGAGCGGAAAGTCGCGGGGGATAAGCTCACAGCTCTTAAGGTCTTTCTGACGGCTACGTCACAAATTCCAGTTTTTGTCACCTTAAGCCAAGAGAGCCAATTAACTTGTCAGTCAAGAGCGCTATGATGCGAAGCCGCTTGAGTCACCAGCGCCAGGGTAGAGCTCACCTCCCATAACAAAATCTGAGCTCTGACGCCCAATTGCAGCAAGCTGCGATTTCGCTACCCAGATCGAATGTGAAACACAAACTGCTTTTTGCAATCCAGACTGACATTGAAACCCAGACTGACACTGAAACCCAGAATAGGGACATTCGCCGATGACGACACTAAGCCAACACTCGCCCTACCCCAGCACCAGCAGTAAACCCCAATTAGTGAAAGAGCCCGAATCACCTGAGCATCCAGTGCTACTGATCAGTGCCGAATCCAGCTTCTCCAGTCAGCTACTCAGTGGCCTGATTGCCAAGGATCTCTCCTGCAGCTGCAGACGGTTAACTCCCCAAACCGCCATCGCGCAGTCGGTGGAACTGGCATTGATCGATTGTCATGGCCTGGGCGTGAAAGAGATCGCCCTCTGGCTGCAGGAGAACATCCACCAGCTCCAGTACGCCGCCCTCATTCATGTACCGCACAATAAAAACTATGAACGGCTGATTGAGTGGCCCAAGGTGAATGGCCTCTTCTACGACGATGCACGGGAAGCACAACTGTTGCAGGGAGTTCGGCGGGTTCTGGTCGGAGAACTGTGGTTACCGCGGCGGCTGCTCACCAACCACTTGGAGAACTGCCGCGCCACCCACCCACTGCAGGCCCATACACAACTTACCCGCAGAGAGACGGAGATACTGCGACTGATGAAAAGCGGTGTCACCAATGCCGAAATCGGCGAGAAGCTGGGTTTAAGTGCCCATACGGTGAAGAGCCACCTCTATAACGCCTACCGTAAAATAGGCGCCAATAATCGCATGGATGCCGGCAACTGGGCGCGCGCCAATGTCGACTAACGACAGAGGACGCGCAGCCGCCCTGGGCTAACCGGCGCGCTTGAGCAGGGATTTCAAAAACCGGCCGGTGTGAGAGGCTTTCACCTTGGCAATCTGCTCGGGGGTGCCGGTGGCGATAATCTGGCCACCGCCGCTACCGCCTTCCGGCCCCAAATCGACAATCCAGTCTGCGGTTTTAATCACATCCAAATTGTGTTCGATCACCACCACGGTATTGCCGTGGTCACGCAGCCGGTGCAGAACGGAGAGTAGCAGCTCGATATCCTGAAAATGGAGGCCGGTGGTCGGCTCATCCAGAATATAGAGCGTGCTGCCGGTATCCCGCTTGGAGAGCTCGCGCGATAACTTCACCCGCTGGGCCTCACCTCCGGAGAGAGTCGTGGCGGGCTGCCCCAAGCGGATGTAACTCAACCCAACATCCATCAGGGTTTGCAGCTTCTTGGCTACCGCCGGAATTGCATCAAAAAATTCACGTGCATCCTCCACCGTTAGCTCAAGCACCTCCTGAATGCTTTTGCCCTTGTACTTAATCTCCAACGTCTCGCGATTGTAGCGTTTGCCGTGGCATACATCGCAGGGTACGTAGATATCGGGCAGAAAGTGCATCTCCACCTTGACCACGCCATCCCCCTGGCAGGCTTCACAGCGACCACCCTTGACGTTAAAACTGAAACGCCCGGCTTGGTAGCCCCGGGAACGGGCCTCCTGGGTACCGGCAAACAACTCACGAATGGGGGTAAAAATACCGGTGTAGGTGGCCGGGTTGGAACGGGGTGTCCGACCAATCGGGCTCTGGTCGATATCGACACATTTGTCGAGGTGGTTCAAACCCGAAACCGATTTATGAGGTGCCGGCTTAAGGGTACTGGCACCATTCAACGCGGTGGCGGCAATGGGAAAGAGGGTACTGTTGATCAGCGTCGACTTGCCCGAGCCGGATACCCCGGTGACACAGGTCATTAGGCCTAGAGGTATCTCCAGGTCGACCTCCCGCAGGTTATTACCAGTGGCCCCCTGCAGAGTCAGCAGTTTTTTGGGGTCGAACGCCCGTCGTTTGGCAGGCACAGCGATGGAGCGCACACCCGACAAATACTGCCCGGTGGCGGAAGTTGGGTTAGCCATCACCTCTTCCGGTGAGCCCTGTGCCACCACTTCACCGCCGTGCACCCCGGCACCCGGGCCTATATCGATCACATAATCGGCCTGGCGGATAGCATCTTCATCGTGCTCCACCACGATCACGGTGTTGCCCAGGTCGCGCAGGTGAATCAAGGTATTCAGCAGCCGTTCGTTATCGCGCTGATGCAGGCCAATGGAGGGCTCATCCAAAATGTACATCACCCCCACCAGGCCGGCGCCAATCTGGCTGGCCAGACGAATCCGCTGGGCCTCACCGCCGGAGAGGGTCTCTGCGCTGCGACTGAGCGTTAAATAGTTGAGCCCCACATCCACCAAAAAGCGCAATCGGTCGCGCAGCTCTTTTTGAATCTTCTCGGCAATTTGACCTTTGGCGCCGGTGAGTTTGAGCGCGCAGAAATATTCATAGGCCTCGGCTACCGGTAACTCGGTAATCTCCGGCAGGGTTTGATCATCGATAAAGACATTGCGGGCATCTTTGCGCAGCCGAGTTCCGCCACAGTCGGGGCACTTTTGGCTGCTCATGTACTTCACCAACTCTTCGCGCACCATGGACGATTCGGTGTCGCGATAGCGCCGCTCCATATTGGGCACCACCCCTTCAAAGGCGTGACTGCGGGCAATGGTATCACCGCGGTCATTCACATAGCTGAAGTTGATCTTCTCGCCCTTGGAGCCGTACAGAATGGCTTCGCGGTGCTTTTTGGCGAGCTTTTTCCAGGGTTTATCGATGTCGAAACCGTAGTGTTCCGCCAGCGACATCAGCATGTGGAAGTAGTAGATGTTGCGCTTGTCCCAGCCGCGAATGGCCCCCTCAGACAACGAGGCTTCGGCAAACTGCACCACCTTGTCCTCATCAAAATAGGACTTAACGCCCAGGCCATCACAGGCCGGGCAGGCACCGGCGGGGTTATTAAAGGAAAACAGGCGCGGCTCCAGCTCCGACAGCGCATAATCACAGATGGGGCAGGCGTGTTTGGCGGAGAAGGTGCGCTCCTCAGTCTGGCCGTCCATATCGGCGATAAGGGCCGAGCCATCACTCAGCGCCAGCGCCGTTTCAAATGACTCGGCCAAACGCAGCTGCAGGTCATCACGCACCTTAAAGCGGTCGACCACCACCTCAATCGTATGTTTTTTGCGTTTATCGAGGGTGGGCAGGTCATCGAGGTCGACCACCAGCCCATCGATGCGTACGCGGATGAAACCATCCCGCTTCAGACTCTCAAAAACATGCAGGTGCTCACCCTTGCGCTCGCGAATTACCGGCGCCAGCAGCATCAGGCGACTGCCTTCGGGCATGGCCAGCACCTGGTCGACCATTTCGCTGATGGTCTGCGCGCTGAGCGGCTCGCCGTGTTCCGGGCAGCGGGGCTCGCCCACCCGGGCAAAGAGCAGGCGCAGATAGTCGTAGATTTCGGTGATGGTACCCACCGTGGAGCGCGGGTTGTGCGAGGTGGACTTCTGCTCAATGGAGATGGCCGGGCTCAACCCCTCAACGTGGTCGACGTCGGGCTTCTCCATCATCGACAAAAACTGGCGGGCGTAGGTCGACAGCGACTCCACGTAGCGCCGCTGCCCTTCAGCATAGAGGGTATCGAAGGCAAGCGATGATTTACCCGACCCCGATAAACCGGTGATGACTATTAATTTATCGCGGGGGATATCCAGATCGATGTTTTTTAAGTTGTGCGTTCGCGCGCCGCGAACAAGAATTTTGTCCACTCAATTCCTACTGTTTACTGCAGCCTAATAAGAGGGTTGTTGGGTATGGGTTTAGGAAAGATAAGGCCAAGCCACTAGGCTCGACCGTAGAGATCTTTGAAGCGCACAATATCATCCTCGCCCAGGTAGCTGCCCGACTGTACTTCAATCAGCTCCAGAGGGATAGAACCCGGGTTTTTTAACTGGTGTTTTTGGCCAATGGGGATGTAGGTGGACTGGTTTTCGGTGAGCATGATCTCCTTTTCACCATTGACCACCAGCGCTGTACCGGAAACCACCACCCAGTGCTCGGCCCGGTGATGATGCAGCTGCAACGATAACTCAGCACCCGGGCGAACCACAATGCGTTTCACCTGGAAGCGGTCACCAAAATCGATGGAGTCGTAGTAGCCCCAGGGGCGGTAAACCTTGCGATGACTGGTCGCCTCGGAACGCCCCTGGCTTTTCAGCTCACCGACAATCGCTTTCACATCCTGCACATGGGCCTTACTGGCCACCATAATGGCGTCGTCGGTATCGACGATAACCAAGTCTTCCACACCCACCGTGGCAATCAGTTTGCCATCGGCCTGCACGTAACAGTTACTGGTTTCGTAAGTTAATACATCCCCCTTCAGGGAGTTGCCGTGTTTGTCTTTGCTGGAGACATCCCACAACGCCGACCAGGAGCCCAAATCACTCCACTCAGCGGCCAGCGGCACTACAACAGCGCGGTCGGTTTTTTCCATTACCGCGTAATCGATGGAGTCCTCCGGGCAGCGGCCGAAAATCTCGGCATCAATGCGAGTAAAATCGAGATCGTGGCTGGCCTGCTCGAACGCTTCACGGCAGCAGGCCAACATTTCAGGATTAAATTTCTCCAGCTCTTCCAGGTAGCGCGAAGGTTTGAAGACGAACATGCCACTGTTCCAGTAGTAGTCACCAGTACTGATGTAGCGCTCGGCCACTTCGGCATTGGGCTTCTCAACAAACTGCATCACCTGGTAGACCTCACCCAGGTCGTTGGCAACGGCGCTGCTGCGCTGGATATAGCCATAACCGGTTTCAGGCGCGGTTGGCACCACACCAAAAGTGACCAACGCACCGGCTTCGGCCTGGGCAACGGCAATGCGAATGGACTGGTGAAATTGGGGTAGCTTTTGAATGGCGTGGTCGGCGGGCAGCACCAACATGACCGAGTCGTCACCTTTGGCTTGAATGGCCAGGGCCGCTAAGGCGATGGCCGGTGCGGTGTTGCGCCCCACGGGCTCCAAGATAATACCGGCCGCCGGGCGCTCACAAACGCGCAGCTGCTCGGCCACCATAAACCGATGATCTTCGTTACAGATAACCCAGGGAGGTGAAACCGATTCCAAACCGTCCAACCGTAATGCCGTCTCTTGCAGCATGGTCGACTCAGAGGTGAGCGGTAGAAACTGCTTGGGGTATTGCGCTCGAGAGTAGGGCCACAGACGGGTACCGGAACCGCCAGATAAAATCACAGGTATCATTCGCTCTCCTTAAAAACATCCTTTACGCTGGCGGACTTCACTATAACCGGCCAAGCGAGCAAGTTTACAAATCCATCTTTGATAACACCAGCGGTTGGGCCCAAGCGCGTCATCCGTAGCAACATTGCTTCTTAAACAACAGTTGTTAGACTACGCCGAAGACGCTTGCTGTAAAGCCACGTACACTGAACTCTACACTGATGCGGCCAACCAAGGCCAGACCGAAATTTAAGTATAGGAATAGGATATGGAAGTTATCAAAACCAAACTCAAGGATGTGGTAATTATTGAGCCCAAGGTGTTCGGTGATGAGCGCGGTTTTTTTCTGGAGACCTATCAACAGGAGCGCTATCGCGAACAGGCCGGCATTGAGCTGCCCTTTGTCCAGGATAACCATTCGCGCTCAGGCAAGGGCGTATTGCGCGGCCTCCATTTTCAGGTGAGCCGGCCCCAGGGCAAACTGGTGCGAGTGGTACGTGGTGAAGTCTACGACGTAGCGGTCGACATCAACCCCAACTCCCCCACCTACGGCCAGTACGAAGGGGTGATTCTCAGCGAAACCAACAAGCGGCAGTTCTGGGTACCACCGGGTTACGCCCACGGTTTTCTGGTACTGAGCGAGGTGGCGGACTTTGAGTACAAATGCACCGACTACTACGACCCGAGCGATGAGGGCGGTATTATCTGGAACGACCCCATGGTCAACATCGACTGGCCATTAACCGACCCCAAACTCTCCGCTAAAGATGCCGTTCTGCCCACATTGGCGGAACTGAACGCCCCCGCCCAATAAGCCCCACTCAACATTCAGGTTACAGACCAAGGAAGCCATTGTGAAAATCTTAGTTTTTGGCCATCGCGGGCAGGTTGGTAGCGATCTCTATCAACAACTGCTCGACAGCCACCATGAAGTCATTGGCGTGGATAGAAGCCAGGTCGACTTTGGCCAACCAGCAGCGGTTGCCGCCGCCATTGCAACCCACCAACCCGAGCTGGTGATTAACGCCTGTGCCTACACCGCCGTCGACAAAGCCGAGACAGAACAAATCATCGCCGATGCCGTCAACCATTTGGGCGTCGCCGCCATGGCCGAGGCATGCCAAGCGCTCAACATTCCCACCATCCACCTCTCTACCGACTACGTCTACGCCGGCGATGCCACCAGCCCCTACCGGGAGGATGCCGCCACCGCGCCACTGGGCAGCTATGGCAAAACCAAGTTGGCCGGCGACCAAGCCCTGGCGGAGAAAAACCCCCAGCACATCATCCTTAGAACCAGCTGGGTATTTGGCGAGCAGGGCAACAATTTCGTCAAAACCATGTTGCGCCTGGGCGAGAGCCGCGACGAGCTCTCGGTGGTGGCCGACCAGCAGGGTAAACCTACCTACGCCGGAGACATAGTCACCGCCATTCTGGCGTTTGTGCAGGCCTACGAGCAGGCCCGCACCCTGCCCTGGGGGGTCTACCACTGCGCCAGCGAGGGTGAGACCACCTGGCACGCGTTCGCCCTGGCGATATTTCAAAGCGCCCTTGACTGCGGCCTGCTACCGCGCTCACCCACAGTTCACGCCATCCCCACCAGCGGCTACCCGACACCAGCGCCACGCCCCACCTACTCGGTGCTCAATACCGATAAACTCACCCAGTTTCTCGGCCACCCCCTTCCCCACTGGCAGGTCGGGCTCAACAAGCTGCTCAGCCACCTAAAAGCAGAAGCCTAAAATGAGGCCGGGTGTCGGCTAGGACACCCGGCCCAGGTTTGGTACCATGCGCCCTCTTTAAATTTACCCCCAGCAGTCAGAGGCCCAGATGTTTAACCTCTTGGATCGCCGCCCCACCAATGTAAAAAACGATGTGCTTTCGGGCATTACCGTCGCCCTGGCCCTGGTGCCGGAAGCCGTCGCCTTCGCCTTTATTGCCGGACTCGAACCCATGGTGGGCCTCTACGCCGCCTTTATGGTGGGCCTGATCACCTCTATTTTCGGTGGCCGGCCGGGCATGATCTCGGGCGCTACCGGCTCCACGGCGGTGGTGATGATCGCCCTGGTCGCCAGCCACGGCCCTCAGTACCTGTTTGCGGCGGTATTCCTCGCTGGCATCCTGCAGATGACGGCCGGCGCCTTCAAGTTGGGTAAATTTATCCGCATGGTGCCCCACCCGGTGATGCTCGGCTTCGTCAACGGCCTGGCCATTGTTATCTTTCTGTCGCAGTTGGACCTGTTTAATGAAGAGGTGAGCGAAGGGGTCTGGCAGCCGCTGCACGGTACACCACTGGCGGTGATGGGGGCACTGATTGTCATCACCATGCTGATCATGCACTTTCTGCCCAAGTTCACCAAAGCGTTACCCTCCGGCTTGGTGGCTATCGTCAGCGTTACCCTGGCGGTCTATTTTCTTGACCTGCCGGCGCGCTCGGTAATCGATTTCGTCGCCGACAAACTGCCCTCCGCCCAGGCCGCCACGGCCAGCCTGCAAGGGACACTCCCCAGCTTTAACATCCCCGATGTGCCGTTTACCCTGGCAACCCTGTGGATCATCCTGCCTTATTCAGCCATTATCGCCGCCGTTGGCTTGATCGAATCACTGCTGACCATGAGCCTGATCGACGAGCTGACCAACACCCGCGGCCGCGGCAATCGCGAATGCTGGGGCCAGGGGTTGGCTAACTCGGTCAATGGCGTGTTTGGCGGCATGGGTGGCTGCGCCATGATCGGCCAGAGCATGATCAACATTAACAACGGCGGCCGCGGGCGCCTCTCCGGCATTACCGCCGCGCTGGTATTACTCGGCTTTATTTTGTTTGCCGCACCACTGATTGAGATGATCCCACTGGCGGCCCTGGTGGGCGTGATGTTTATGGTGGTGTTGGGCACCTTTGAGTGGTCGAGCTTCCGCATTTTGCACAAGGTCCCCAAGAGTGATGCTTTTGTCATTATTCTGGTATCGGGGGTTACTGTCGCCTTTGACCTGGCCATCGCGGTGCTGGTGGGAGTGATCGTATCGGCCCTGGTGTTTGCCTGGAAACATGCCCAGAAGATCTACGCCGATATCTATATCGATGACCAAGGCCGCAAGGTCTACGACCTGCGCGGGCCGATATTTTTTGGTTCGGTGAGTAATTTCAAAGAGCTGTTTGACCCGGACAACGACCCAGCCGACGTGATCATCGAGTTCAAACGCTCACGGGTGAGCGACCACTCCGGCATCGACGCGCTGGATGCACTGGCCGAGAAATATCAGCAGCAGGGCAAAACCGTACACCTGCGCCACTTAAGCTCGGAGTGCCGGGCGCTGCTGGCCAAAGCCGGCAACCTCTGTGAAATTAATGTGCTGGAAGACCCCACCTACCACGTAGCATCCGATAAGCTCGGCTGAGTGCCGTAGCCTGCCAAAAGCTCAACGGGCCGGTAGAGAGCCGGCCTGGGGCTAATTGATTACACCGCCTTACCGGCTATGTATTGTTTGGCCACGGAGGAGTAGTTCTCGAGGTTGATCTCAACCCCCAGGATCTTGCCCAACGCCTGCAGGTCAGCGCCAAATTCGGCATTGATTTGTGCCAGCGACGACTCCGACAAAACCGGCCGAGACTTCATGGTCAAACCTTTTTTAATTTTATTGCGCACCCACTTAGGCACCAGGTTCTGACGCAACCAGGTCATTGGTTTGGAGTCGACCAACAGACTGTAGAGCGGAAACTTGCGCAGACGCTCTGAGCTGACATTGGAAGCGCCGAGATTAAAATCCCACTCGGGGTTGCCCTCAATTCCCAGAAATTGACACACCTCGGTGAACACTGCCTGTGGGTTATCGCGCAGGGACTCAAAGAAGACAAATAAGATCCTCTCCTTGGGAAACTCATCCAGATAGTGCTGAATTTGGTAAGCGTATTTTGAGTAACTGACCAGCTCTGGGTTAGTGCCCAGGGCGGTGTCGATATCGCAGCTGATCACCCGTTGGGACCATTCGTGAATATAGTGAGAGATCAATCGGTCCACCGGATGACGCATCACATAGATCAATTTGATATCGCCAAGGCCCGCCTCCTTGATGCGCTTTATTGTCTCCGGGTAGGTTGGGAATTTGGTGTAGTGAGTGCTCGACTCGCCTTTTAAATCCGACGTTTCAGCAGCCTCATACAACCCCTCATACCAGCCAAGCCCTTTGGCATAAACGGGATCATCACTGAAAAAATAGGGCTCTTTTGGCGTTGTCATAAAGACAGCGTCGAGCTGAGCCAGTTGATCGTGTAGCGTAGAGGTCGCGCATTTCATAGCGCCGATAATCATAAAATCGGGTTTTTTGTTAGCGTCCAAGCCCATGCTATTTTTCTCTCGGTTTTAACGGCGCAAAAAAGTTGGTCCAGATATCACGCCACTGGCCCTGCAGGATAGGTGAGTTTTTACTGCTAACCCAAGCCCTTACGGTGACTAAACAGGCCCCCATTACCCACAACAGGTTAGCCAGCAGCAGCCCGGCGTGGCCGTAATGTTTGGCAAAATAGCGGCTGCGCGACTCCCAAACAAAGCGCGGCTGGCGGGACTTTTTAATCTGATTGGCTTTGACGTCTGAACTGCCGCCGCGCAGGTGGACCACCCTGGCGGCCGGGTTGTTAATCACCTTCCAGCCGGCGTCATAGGCCATCCGACTGTAATCGACATCTTCATAGTAGAGGAAGTAGTCCTCATCCATCAGGCCAATCTGCTCGACAACCTCTTTGCGCAACAATACACAGGCGAAACTGACCCACTCATACTCAGCGAGCTCATCTTTAACATCGACCGGGACAAACCAACGATGAAAAATGCGGGTGATCGCTGCGGTATTGGCAGCGGCAATCAATTCACTGATGGGACTATGGAAACGAAAGCAGGATATTTGAGGCGTGGCATCGGGCCACTCCAAGCGAGGGCCAATCAAACCGGCTTCGGGATGCTGTTTAGCCGTTTCAACCAACTGTTCGATAGCCCCTGGACGGATCAGGGTGTCGCTATTGGTCAGCAGATAATACTGCGCTTTACGAGTTCGGATGCCGAGGTTATTACCGGCGGAAAAGCCCGAGTTAGTTGGCGATTCGACAAACTCCACATAAGGCGGTTGCGCATCCGCCAACCAGGCGCGTAACGCCTCCACCGAGCCGTCGTTGGAAAAGTTATCGATGATTACAACACGGCGCTGTTCGCTCAGCTGCTCCTGCATCGAATTAATGCAATCAACTACCAAACCGGGGGTTTTGTAATTAATGACAACAACCAATAATTCAATTTCTTCGCTCACGCCAACAGTACACTCTTGCCTTGAAAATTAACGTTACCAACCTAGGTGCAGCATCCCTCGCCGAGTTAACCTTAATTCGCTCGATTTGGCAAAAAGGAAGAGCTCAGGACTGGGTAGTAAGAATTAGACTGTTGCTGATAGTTAGGGGAACAAGCCGAGCAATCGCGCGGCAGCTGGACAAGAGCCCTGCTACCACTACGCCGCGAACGGATGATCGGCCTAGTGGCAGCAACCGCTGGTTGAATCAAAACGCATTCTTCCCAATAAAACCCTTAAAAACAGTGAGGAAAATGATTTTGAGATCCCAGCCAACTGACCAGTTGCGTATGTACTGCAGGTCATACTCAACCCGGCGCTCCATCTTATCGAGTGTGTCGGTTTCACCACGAGCACCGTTGATCTGTGCCCAACCGGTTATGCCGGGCTTAATTTTGTGACGCAACATATAGCCGGAAATCTGTTCGCGATAGAGCTCGTTGTGCGCCACCGCGTGGGGACGCGGGCCGACGATTGACATATTACCCTCCAGCACATTAAAGAACTGAGGCAGCTCGTCCAGGGAGGTTTTACGCAATATCGCACCCAGTTTAGTCACGCGGGTGTCATTCTTCTGTGCCTGCTTGATCTCGCTGGAGTTGTCTTCGCAGACCGTCATAGAGCGAAATTTCCACATTTTAAAGGGCTTGCCATCCAAGCCATAGCGGGTCTGGCGGAAGAAGATCGGCCCCTTGGAGGTAAGTTTGACCAGCGCTGCGATTACCAACATCGGCCCGCTGATCAGCGCCAGAATACCCATCGCCAGCATCAGATCCTCCATGCGTTTCAGCATGGACATGGTACCCCGGCTCGGTTCACCGACCACACCAATCGCGGGGATACCGTTCAGGTTGATAGTGCGCGCGTGTAGCAGGTCAAACATGAAGACATCGGGGATCAGATAAACAGAGGTCGCCGATTCCGCCAGACGCTTGATCAGCCACTGGATACGCTGCTCGCCGCGCATGGGAATGGTCAGGTAGACCTGATCAATCTTACCGGCACGAGCCTCTTTGATGAGATCGGCAAAATTGCCGGACAACGGGCAAACGCGGGTAAGTCCGTGCGCGGTACGAGGCTTTTGATCGCCCTCAACCGGTGCTTCCGGCGCCTGACGGTCGTCGAAGAAACCACGGATCACGTAGCCGCCCCAGGAGCACTTCTGTAAACGGTGGGCTACATCCAGCGCCAGTTCACCATTGCCGACAATGGCCACATTACGGGTGTTGTAGCCTCGATCCCGGATTTTCTGTAAAGAGACCCGCAGGATTACCCGCCAACCCAACAGCATTAACCAAGTGAGAACGAACCATTGGGCAAACTGCGGCCAGGCAAACAGTGTTGCCTCGAGCTTGGTGACGCTGCCTATGGCAAGGATAAAAGAGAAGCTGGCTATCCAGCACAACGACACCTGGCTGGCTTCAGCCCAGATGGTCTCTGAACGCCAGGAGCGATAGATTTCGGCGAACTCGGCCGAAAATTGCAGACAGATAACAGCCCCCAAAGCGGCGATTAGATAGGCTTGTGGAACTGTATTAGCTGATAACAGAGCTGTTATTGCCACTCCGGTTATGACAATGCCGCAATCGACGACCCGTGCCAGGAGTGCAAATAGAGAACTGTGGGGTTTGACCAATCCTTTGGCGCCTAACGCCATAGTAGTGCCCTCTTCCTTAGATGACAGACAAAACCACAACTTGCATGTTCGGCTTTGTAAACTTTCCCTAAATCAAACCGTTATCGAGGGTGCCTCCCTCTAGGTTTGCGTTTGGACATGCATGAACTGTGAATCAGTACTGCTTTTGATAACTCAAACTTCAATGAATGAATTCGGGTGAATTGCAAAAAAGAATATACACGCACCACTGCTGATTCAACCTGGACATGATAAGTGCGCAAGTTTTAGATCCAAACGGGCGTAGTATAAAAATGATGCAGGGAGAAAAGCAATCGAATAATGGGGAGGGAAACCAGCCTGGACGGGAAATACCCCCTCCAGGCCGATACAAGACCTTACTCGGCCTCTACAGCTTCGGCGTTGACTGGTCGATCAACCAACTCAACGTAAGCCATTGGAGCTTTGTCGCCGGCGCGGAATCCGCACTTAAGAATGCGAATATAGCCACCGGGACGGTCTTGATAACGAGGACCGAGCTCGGTGAACAGCTTGCCCACAACCGCATCGTTACGAACGCGTGAGAAAGCCAGACGGCGGTTAGCAACGCTATCTCTCTTGGCCAGAGTGATTAATGGCTCTGCCACGCGGCGCAACTCTTTGGCCTTGGGCAGGGTGGTTTTAATCAACTCGTGCTCTACCAGAGACGCTGCCATGTTGCTGAACATGGCTTTGCGGTGTGAGCTGTTGCGATTCAGTTTACGGCCACTTTTACGATGACGCATGACTCTAAATCCTTTGGTTAATTGCTATCACAGCAATATTGGTTACAGGCCTGACCGGCTAAATCAGTCGTCGTTACGCAGGCTGGCAGGTGGCCAGTTTTCCAAGCGCATCCCCAACGAAAGACCACGGGTAGCCAGAATGTCTTTAATTTCAGTCAGTGATTTTTTACCCAGGTTCGGGGTTTTCAGCAGCTCCACTTCGGTGCGCTGAATTAAATCACCAATGTAGTAGATATTTTCCGCCTTCAAGCAGTTAGCTGATCGCACGGTCAATTCCAGGTCATCCACTGGGCGCAGCAACACAGGATCTACCTCTTCCTGCTTCTCTTCTGGCTCAGCATGTTTTTCGCCTTCCAGATCAACGAAGACTGCCAACTGCTGTTGAAGAATGGTTGCCGCACGGCGAATGGCCTCTTCTGGATCGATAGTGCCATCGGTTTCCAGATCCAAAACCAGTTTGTCCAGGTCGGTACGCTGCTCAACCCGAGCACTTTCCACGGTGTAGGCAAGGCGCTTGACCGGGCTGAAGGTTGCATCCAACTGCAGGCGACCAATAGCGCGAGTCTCTTCGTCGTCATTGGCACGGTTATCCGCTGGCTGGTAGCCGCGACCCCGGGCAACAGTCAACTTCATACTGAAATCGATATCGCCAGTCACGTTAGCAATCACGTGCTCTGGATTTACGATTTCAACATCGTGATCCACCTGAATATCACCAGCGGTGATAACACCGGGACCACGCTTAGAGACGGTCAGAGTTGCCTGATCTTTACCGTGCATTACAACGGCCACACCCTTCAGGTTTAACAGGATTTCGATAACGTCTTCCTGCACACCTTCAATGGCACTGTACTCGTGTAATACACCCGCGATCTCTGCTTCCACGACGGCACAGCCAGGCATGGAAGAGAGCAGAATGCGACGCAGAGCGTTGCCGAGTGTATGGCCAAAACCTCGCTCGAGAGGCTCGAGAACAACCTTGGCGTGATTGGTGCTGATGTCGGTGACATCGATAGTTTTGGGGGTCAAAAATTCGTTTACAGCACTCTGCATAGTCATACCTTTTATTGGTTGTTCGCTTACTTGGAGTAGAGCTCGACGATCAGGTTCTCGTTGATCTCGGCAGGCAAATCGCCGCGATCAGGCACACGCTTGAAAGTACCTTCTTTCTTCTCGGCATTCACGTCCATCCACTCAACCTCGGCACGGCCGCGTGACAACTCCATAGCATTGCTGATACGCAATTGGTTTTTGGATTTCTCACGAACAGCTACAACATCGCCAACCTGGATTTGGTAGGACGGGATGTTAACAACAGAGCCGTTAACGGTGATGGATTTGTGTGATACCAACTGGCGACTTTCAGCGCGGGTTGAACCGAAGCCCATACGATAAACAACGTTGTCTAAGCGAGTCTCCAACAATTGCAGCAGGTTTTCACCGGTAGCACCTTTCAAGCGAGCCGCTTCTTTGTAGTAAGAACGGAACTGCTTTTCCAGAATGCCATAGATACGACGTACTTTTTGCTTTTCACGCAACTGAACACCATAGTCAGACAAACGACCACGACGAGCGCCGTGTTGGCCTGGAATGGTTTCCAATTTACATTTTGAATCCAGCGGACGCGCGCCACTTTTCAGGAACAGGTCAGTTCCTTCACGACGAGCGAGCTTACATTTTGGACCTCTATAACGAGCCATCTGTTAATCTCCCCTTATACTCGACGTTTTTTCGGTGGACGACAGCCATTGTGTGGAATGGGTGTCACGTCGGTGATGTTGGTCACTTTGTAGCCGATGTTGTTAAGTGCGCGTACTGCGGACTCACGACCTGGTCCAGGTCCTTTCACTTCGACATCCAAATTTTTCAGACCATACTCTTTAGCTGCTTCACCAGCGCGCTCGGCGGCGACCTGTGCAGCAAAGGGGGTGCTCTTACGAGAACCACGGAAACCAGAACCGCCGGCAGTTGCCCAGCTCAGGGTGTTACCCTGGCGATCGGTAATGGTTACGATAGTGTTGTTGAAAGACGCGTGGATATGCGCAACGCCATCAACAACCGTTTTCTTTACTTTTTTACGAGGGGCTTTATTACCTGGCTTGGCCATAGCAATCCTTCCTAAAGTCGGTTGATAAGCTTACTGCTTACTTCTTGATGGGTTTACGTGGGCCCTTACGGGTACGCGCATTGGTCTTGGTGCGTTGTCCGCGCAGAGGTAAGTTGCGACGGTGGCGGATACCGCGGAAACAACCCAGGTCCATCAAGCGTTTGATATTCATGGAAATTTCACGACGCAAATCACCTTCAACAACACGTTTAGCCACTTCTTCACGCACGGCGTCCATCTGAGCTTCAGACAGATCACCAATTTTTGTGCTCTCGGCAATACCTGTAGCAGCACAGATCTGTTTGGCGGTGGTTTTACCAACGCCAAAAACATACGTTAGCGAAATAACGGCGTGTTTGTTATCTGGTATGTTGACACCAGCAATACGAGCCATTCGGAGATACTCCAGTTTTAAGAAATTTTACGGCATTAACAGCAGTTACACGGCACTCTTCAAGCCCGGGAACTGGCTAAAACACAGGTTTTGGCCACCCAAAAACGGCTTTAAGCGGCCTAAAAAGGCGCGCAAGAATACTCGTAAAGCCACCCGATTGCAATAGCCTGGTGATTTCTCAACCAGACGACAGTTAATGCCTCCGGTTTCGGCAAATAACAAAGCAGCGGTAAAACCGCTGCTTTGTTACGAACCGAAGAGCGAGCGTCGTCAGCTAACTAAAATTAGCCTTGACGCTGCTTGTGGCGGGGCTCAACGCTGCAAATTACACGCAGAACACCATTGCGACGCACCATTTTGCAGTTGCGACACATTTTTTTAATAGATGCACGTACTTTCATGACTCACCTCATCCAATGGCTTAGTTAACGGGCAATACCGCTACCATAGCCCTTTAAATTTGACTTTTTCATCAGGGATTCGTACTGGCTGGACATCAGATGAGACTGAACCTGTGCCATGAAATCCATGACTACCACCACGGCAATCAACAGCGAGGTACCACCCAAATAGAAAGGCACATCGGTTGCCAACACTAAAAACTGAGGCAACAAGCAGACTGCAGCGATATAGATCGCACCGACAATGGTTAAGCGAGTCAGGACTTTGTCGATATAGCTCGCTGTGTGATCACCTGGTCGAATACCGGGCACGTAGGCGCCGGATTTCTTCAGGTTATCTGCCACCTCTTTCGGGTTAAACATCAACGCCGTATAAAAGAAGCAGAAGAACACGATCATTGCCGTGAAAATAATAAAATTCAGTGGCTGACCCGGCCCAATAGCAAGTGCAATCTCCTGAAGGATGTCGGAACCCGCTCCTTCGGTACTATTGCCAAACCACTGGGCGATAGTGGCCGGAAACAACAAGATACTGCTGGCAAAAATTGCCGGAATAACACCCGCCATATTCACTTTCAACGGCAGGTGACTACTCTGAGCCGCAAAGACCTTACGTCCCTGCTGGCGCTTGGCGTAGTTGACCGTAATACGGCGCTGGCCGCGTTCCATACGAACCACAAACCAGATCACCGCCATTGCAATCAAGCCAACCAACAACAGCACAATGATGTTGAGCTCCCCTTGGCGCGCACTCTCGAATGCTTGGCCTATCGCTGAGGGAATGCCGGCCACAATACCGGCGAAAATCAGCATGGAGATGCCGTTACCGATACCCCGCTCAGTGACCTGCTCACCCAGCCACATCATAAAGACGGCACCGGTAACCAGCGAAACAACAGCCACGAAGTAGAAGCTGAAGTTAGCCACATAGGCAAAGCCTTGAGCGAAACCAACCGACATACCAATAGCTTGCAGAGTCGCCAGTGCCACCGTCAGGTAGCGGGTATACTGGTTGATCTTGCGACGCCCGGCGTCACCTTCTTTCTTGAGCTGCTCCAGCGACGGTGTCACGGCCGACATCAACTGCATAATAATAGAGGCAGAGATGTAGGGCATGATTCCGAGAGCCAGGATACTCATGCGCTCCAGAGCACCCCCAGAGAACATGTTAAACAATCCAAGGATGGTACCCTGATTCTGATTAAACAGGTCGGACACCCGATCCGGATCGATACCGGGCACGGGAATATGAGTACCAATGCGATAAACAATGATCGCCAAAAACAAAAACTTCAAACGGGCCCAAAGTTCACTCAGACCCTTTTGATTAGCAAACGGCATTTTCCCTGCTGTTGCCATTGACTCCCCCAGTTAAACTTAGGTGCAGGCGCTCAGGCGCGGTTTAGTCTTCGACTTTACCGCCAGCCGCTTCGATCGCTGCCTTAGCACCTTTGGTTACGGCGACGCCTTTGACAGTCAATGCTTTATTCAATTCACCAGACAGGAAGATTTTTGCCCGTTTAATGTTGGCGTTGACCAATCCAGCCTCAGAAAGCGCTGCCAAATCAACAACATCACCAGCAACTTTATTAAGCTCAGACAAGCGCACTTCAGCGGTAACTCGACCAATACGAGAGCTGAAGCCATATTTTGGCAGGCGCTTCTGCAAAGGCATTTGACCGCCTTCAAAACCTGGCTTAACGCTACCGCCAGAGCGAGCTTTCAGACCTTTGTGACCACGGCCACCGGTTTTACCCAAACCGCTGCCGATACCACGACCCAGTCGTTTCTTACTGCTTACTCGGCCAGGAGCAGGACTAAGAGTATTTAAACGCATGTTACTCACCTTCTACCTTAACCATGTAGTTAACTTGATTGATCATGCCACGGGTTGAAGGAGTGTCCTCAACTTCAACGGTGTGACCAATACGGCGTAATCCCAAACCAGAAAGACAAGCCTGGTGCTTTTTCAAACGACCGGCGCTGCTTTTTACTTGGGTCACTTTGACTGTTTTCTTAGTCATGCTTCCACCTATTTACATTCAGCCATCTGCCAGATGCAGAATTAGCCGGTAATTTCTTCTACCGATTTACCGCGCTTAGCAGCTACGGCTTCAGGAGAGGCCATTGATTTCAGCGCTTTGAAGGTAGCGCGCACTACGTTCACCGGGTTGGTTGAACCGTAGCACTTAGCCAAAACGTTTTGTACGCCGGCGATTTCCAATACCGCTCGCATTGCGCCACCCGCAATGACACCGGTACCAGGTGAGGCTGGCTGCATGTACACGTTGGACGCAGAGTGACGACCTTTGGTTGGGTACTGAATAGTATCGCCATTCAGGTCAACCTGAATCATGTTACGGCGCGCAGCTTCCATAGCCTTTTGAATCGCTTGAGGCACTTCGCGCGCCTTGCCACGGCCAAAGCCCACCTTGCCATTACCATCACCCACAACAGTCAATGCTGTGAAAGTGAAAATACGGCCACCTTTAACAGTTTTAGCAACGCGGTTTACTCCAACCAGCTTCTCCTGCAAACCTTCATCTTGCTGTGGCGCTTGAGCGCGATCGTCTTTTCGATTGTTAGCCATATCTTAACCTTTAGAATTCCAGACCAGCTTCACGCGCCGCATCGGCAAGAGCTTTCACACGACCATGATATTTAAAGCCACTGCGATCGAAGGCGACCTCAGTAACACCAGCTGCTTTGGCGCGCTCTGCGATCAATTTGCCAACCTTTTCTGCAGCTTCCGCATTACCGGTTTTATCGCTACGCAGCTCCTTTTCAACAGTGGAAGCGCTTGCCAATACTTGATTACCATCGGCAGCGATCACTTGTGCGTAGATATGACGCGGTGTACGGAAAATAGTTAGCCGGGTAGCACCAAGCTCGCGAATTTTGGCGCGAGAGCGGCGAGCACGACGCAAACGAGATAGTTTTTTTGCACTCATTACCTAACCCCTACTTTTTCTTGGCTTCTTTACGACGTACATACTCGTCTGAGTAGCGCACACCCTTACCTTTGTAAGGCTCTGGCTGACGGTAAGCACGAATCTCTGAAGCCACCTGACCGAGCAACTGCTTATCAGCACTCTTCAGAATGATTTCGGTCTGACTGGGGGTCTCGACGGTTACACCTTCCGGCATGGTGTAATCAACAGGGTGCGAGAATCCCAAAGTCAGGTTTACAGTTTGACCCGCAGCTTTTGCACGGTAACCAACGCCGACCAGCTCCAACTTCTTCTCGAAGCCTTTGCTTACGCCAACAACCATGTTGTTGACCAGGGCGCGAGTGGTACCCGCTAAAGCATTGGACTGCTTGGCCGCATCTTTCGCTGCGAACAGGAGAAGGTTATCTTCTTGCTTAACCTCAACGTTCGAGTGAATGTCTAGCGCCAATGTACCATTGCTGCCTTTTACAGAAAGTGCTTGGCCTTGCAGCTCCACTTTCACGCCAGCAGGTATTTCAACCGGACTGTTTGCAACTCGTGACATGACTATTTCCTAATTAGAACACAGTGCAAAGCACTTCACCGCCTACGCCAGCTGCACGAGCTGCTCGGTCGGTCATAACACCTTTACTGGTAGAAACAATGGCGATACCCAAACCACCACGAACGGACGGCAACGCATCTTTACCAGCATAATTACGCAAACCAGGTCGGCTAACTCGATCGAGCTCGGCGATAACTGGCTTACCTTCAAAATATTTCAGAGTAATGCTTAATTCTGGCTTGGCGTCTTCGCTAACAGCGAAGTCAGTGACGTAACCTTCTTCTTGCAACACTTTAGCCACGCTAACTTTCAGCTTGGAAGAAGGCATAACGACAACAGACTTGCCAACCATTTGGGCGTTACGGATGCGAGTCAGCATATCTGACAAGGGATCCTGCATACTCATAACATCTGCTCCTAAATTCTCTTAATTACCAGCTGGCCTTAACCAGACCTGGGACATCACCGCGCATTGCCGCTTCACGCAATTTATTCCGACACAAACCAAACTTACGATATACCGCATGTGGTCGGCCGGTAATGCGACAGCGACGCTGAATGCGCGTAGCGCTGGCATCGCGTGGCATTTTTTGCAGTTTGATTTGCGCTTCCCAAACCTGCTCTTCAGAAGAGGAGGGGCTGGCAATAATTGCTTTCAACTCGGCACGCTTGGAAGCGAACTTAGCGACAGCTTTAGCACGCTTTGCATCACGCGCGATCATTGATTTCTTAGCCATGACTGATCCCTTAACCTTTCAACGGGAAATTAAAGGCTTTTAATAACGCCCGGCCTTCATCGTCGGTACGCGCCGTTGTCGTAATACAAATGTCGAGTCCGCGCAGCTTGTCGACCTTGTCGTAATCAATCTCAGGGAAAATGATCTGCTCGGTCACACCCATGGAGAAGTTACCGCGACCATCGAACTGCTTTGGGTTAATACCGCGGAAGTCACGAATTCGGGGAATAGCGATACTGACCAATCGCTCCAGAAATTCGTACATACGATCACTACGCAGTGTTACCTTACAGCCGATGGGCCAACCGTCACGAATCTTAAAGCCAGCGATAGACTTACGCGCTTTGGTAACCACAGCTTTTTGACCGGTAATCGCTTCCAAGTCACGCACAGCGTTTTCCAAAATTTTCTTGTCGCCAACCGCCTCACCAACACCCATATTCAAGGTGATCTTGGTGATTTTTGGAATTTCCATGACGTTTTTCAGGCCCAGCTCCTGTTGCAGCTTGGGTGCGATTTCCGACTTATAGACTTCTTTCAACTTAGCCATTTTTGTCACCACCTATCAAGCGTCAACAGCTTCGCCGTTGGATTTAAAGACGCGAATTTTCTTACCGTCTTCCAGAATTTTGAAACCCACTCGGTCCGCTTTGCTGGTAGCACGGTTGTAAATGGCAACGTTGGAAGCCTGAATTGGTGCTTCACGCTCAACAATGCCACCGGCTACACCCATCTGCGGATTGGGTTTTTGGTGTTTTTTGATCATGTGTACACCTGAAACAATCAGGCGATCATCGGCGAGTACTTTCACTACCTTGCCGCGCTTACCTTTATCGCGACCGGCAATGACAACCACTTCGTCATCACGTTTGATCTTACGCATTACCCGTTCCTCTTAACTTTGACCGGTATACTGAGGGACAACCCTTACAGCACCTCTGGCGCCAAAGAGATAATTTTCATAAATTTTTCGCTACGCAGCTCTCGCGTTACCGGCCCAAAAATACGGGTGCCGATAGGCGATTCACTGGCGTTCAACAGAACCGCAGCGTTGTCGTCAAATTTGATCAGCGAACCGTCCTGGCGGCGTACACCTTTCTTGGTGCGCACAACCACAGCCTTCATCACTTGACCTTTTTTCACTTTACCGCGAGGAATGGCCTCTTTCACGGTAACCTTAATGATGTCACCAACAGCGGCATAACGGCGATGGGAACCGCCGAGCACTTTGATGCACATAACCCGGCGCGCACCAGAGTTGTCAGCAACATCCAAATAAGTTTGCGTTTGTATCATCGTCCGTCTCCGAAACTTTTAGTTGAGCTACCGGATTAGATTTCGGTGGCGCGCTCTTCAATTTTTACCAATACCCAAGACTTGGTCTTGGACAGAGGACGCGATTCCGAAATTGTTACCAGATCGCCCTCTTTACACTCGTTGTTTTCGTCGTGTGCTTTAATCTTCGAAGACTTGCTGACGTACTTGCCGTAAACCGGGTGCTTTACTCGACGTTCGATAAGCACGGTTACGGTTTTGTCCATCTTGTTGCTGACTACTTTACCAGTCAACGAGCGAGCGGTTTTTTCTGCTGTAGCCATTATTCACCTGCCTTCTGATTCAACACTGTTTTGATACGGGCAATGTCTTTGCGAGTAGCGTTCAGCAAATGGGTTTGGTTAAGCTGACCAGTTGCTTTTTGCATGCGCAGTTTGAATTGCTCTTGCAGTTGTTTAATCAGTTCGCCGTTGAGCTCTTCTACTGATTTTTCGCGAAGTTCTTGTACTTTCATTACATCACCGTTCGCTTAACGAAGGTTGTACTCACTGGCAGTTTGGCAGCCGCTAGCTGGAACGCTTCGCGGGCCAAGGCCTCGCTCACACCTTCCATCTCATAGAGCACTTTGCCCGGCTGAATCTGACAGATCCAATATTCCACGTTACCCTTACCTTTACCTTGACGCACTTCCAAAGGCTTTTCGGTGATAGGTTTGTCCGGGAATACTCGAATCCAGATTTTACCGCCACGTTTAATATGACGAGTCATGGCTCGACGAGCCGCCTCAATCTGACGCGCCGTAATACGACCACGAGCGGTCGCTTTCAGGGCGTATTCGCCAAAACTAACTTTTGATCCGCGTTCTGCCAGGCCACGGTTACGGCCTTTTTGCATCTTGCGGAATTTCGTACGCTTCGGTTGTAACATTTATGCGTACCCCTTATTTCGAACGTTTTTTCTTGGTGTTGTCTTCAGACTGCTCGATACCGCCGATGACTTCACCTTTGAAGATCCAAACTTTGACACCGATGATGCCGTAGGTCGTACTGGCTTCAGCAGTGGCATAGTCAATATCTGCACGCAGAGTGTGCAGCGGCACGCGGCCTTCACGGTACCATTCGGTACGAGCGATTTCGGCACCACCCAAACGACCGCTGACCTGCACCTTGATGCCCTGTGCGCCTTGGCGCATTGCGTTTTGAACAACGCGCTTCATCGCGCGGCGGAACATCACACGACGTTCCAATTGCGAGGCAACGCTTTGTGCAACCAGAGTTGCATCGATATCAGGCTTACGAATCTCTTCGATGTTGATATGAACCGGAACGCCCATTTGTTTGGTCAGCTCATTGCGCAGCTTTTCTACGTCCTCGCCCTTTTTACCGATGACGATACCTGGACGTGCAGTGTGAATAGTCACACGCGCGGTATTGGCTGGCCGCTCAATCTCGATGCGACTTACAGACGCATGTGCCAAGCTCTTTTGCAAATACTTACGCACACTCAAGTCTGTGTAGAGCTTGTCGGCGTAGGCGTCACTGCCGGCATACCAAGTCGAGGTATGTTTTTTAACGATACCCAGACGAATGCCTGTCGGATGTACTTTCTGACCCATAACGTCTGTCTCTTAAATTTCAGCTACTTTTACGGTGATATGGCACGAGCGCTTGAAAATTCGATCCGCACGGCCTTTGGCTCGTGGGCGAATACGCTTCATGGTCATACCTTCGTCCACAAAGATTGTGGAAACCTTCAATTCATCTACGTCAGCACCTTCATTGTGCTCGGCGTTGGCAATTGCAGATTCCAGTACCTTCTTGATAATGGCTGCGCCTTTCTTGTTACTGAAAGTCAAGATGTCTAACGCTTCTTCAACCTGCTTGCCACGAATCTGATCGGCAACCAAGCGGGCTTTTTGCGCTGACAGTCGCGCACCGCTTAATTTTGCAGCTACTTCCATCATTAAACCCTCGTGTTAGCGTTTCTTGGCTTTTTTATCAGCCACATGGCCTTTGTAGTTACGGGTCGCAGAGAACTCGCCCAACTTATGGCCAACCATTTCTTCGTTGATCAGCACTGGAACGTGCTGCTTGCCATTGTGCACAGCGATGGTCAATCCAACCATCTCCGGCATAATCATGGATCGACGAGACCAAGTTTTGATTGGACGTCGATCGTTCTTCTCAATCGCAGCCTCGACCTTCTTGATTAAGTGAAGATCGATGAAAGGACCTTTCTTCAGTGAACGTGGCACTGTCTTTTCCTCTTCAGCTAGTTAATCGCGCGTTACTTTTGGCCGCGACGACGAACAATCATTTTATCGGTGCGCTTGTTGGTGCGCGTTTTATAACCCTTGGTTGGAGTACCCCATGGGCTCACTGGGTGACGACCACCAGAGGTACGACCCTCACCACCACCGTGCGGGTGATCTACCGGGTTCATAGCCACACCGCGAACGGTAGGGCGCACACCACGCCAGCGGGAGGCACCAGCCTTACCCAATGAGCGCAGGTTGTGTTCGGAGTTGGAAACCTCACCAATAGTGGCTCGGCAGTCGGCCAACACACGACGCATTTCACCGCTGCGCAAACGCAGAGTCGCGTATGCACCCTCACGGGCCACCAACTGTACGGAAGCACCTGCGGAGCGAGCCAACTGGGCACCTTTACCCGGCTTCAGCTCAATGCAGTGCACAACCGAACCCACAGGCACATTGCGCAGCGGCAGTGTGTTACCAGGCTTAATTGGCGCACCAACACCAGACTCAATCACATCTCCAGCCGCAACACCTTTAGGGGCGATAATGTAGCGGCGCTCACCATCGGCGTAGCAAACCAAAGCGATATAAGCACTGCGATTTGGATCGTATTCAAGACGCTCAACTTTCGCGGTAATACCATCTTTGTTACGCTTAAAATCGATAACGCGGTAGTGCTGCTTGTGACCACCGCCAACATGGCGAGTGGTGATACGGCCAGCGTTGTTACGGCCACCGCTCTTTGATTTCTTTTCCACCAAAGGTGCGTAAGGCGCACCTTTGTGCAAATCGGGGTTTACAACGCTGACAACAAAACGACGGCCAGGCGATGTCGGTTTACGTTTTACAATAGGCATATCCCAGCTCCTTACTCGGCCACTTGAAGATCAATATCTTGACCTTCCTGCAAACGGACGTAGGCTTTTTTCCAATCGTTGCGCTTGCCCATACCGTAGCGAGTGCGCTTGGTTTTGCCCTTTACATTCAAAGTGCGAACGGCCTCAACCTTCACCTCAAACAGCTGCTCAACTGCGGCTTTAATTTCCGCCTTGGTTGCATCTGTTGATACTTTAAAAGCTACCTGATTACCCGCATCACCAGCCATAGCTGCCTTTTCGGAAATCACCGGGCCGCGCAGCACGTGATAAATTCGTTCCTGACTCATCCCAGGACCTCCTCAAATTTTTTCAGGGCCGCTACAGTGACGATGACCTTGTCGAAACGAATCAAAGAGACTGGGTTAACCCCGTTAACATCACACACATCAACTTTGTGCAGATTGCGAGCAGACAGGTACAGAGACTCGTCCACCTCTTCGGTGATGATCAGCGCTTCTGTCACGTCATACTGAGCCAGCTTCTGCAGCAGGGCCTTGGTTTTTGGTGATTCCAACGCGAAGTCTTCAACCACCACCAAACGCTCCTGACGAGCCAACTCAGACAAAATGCAACGCAAAGCACCGCGGTACATCTTTTTGTTGAGCTTCTGCTCATGGTTACGCGGCTTGGCAGCAAAGGTAGTACCACCACTGCGCCAGATTGGGCTGCGAATAGTACCAGCACGAGCGCGACCAGTACCCTTTTGACGCCACGGCTTTTTACCACCGCCAGACACTTCAGAACGGGTCTTCTGAGCCTTGGTACCCTGACGAGCACCGGCCAAGTAGGCAACTACCGCCTGGTGGACCAAATCCTGATTAAATTCACGACCAAAGGTAACCTCGGAAACACTGACAGTGCCGCCTTTACCCTCTGGAGTAGCAATCGTTAATTCCATTAGTAACCCCCGAATTAGTTGCGAGCTTTAACTGCTGGACGCACGATCACACGACCGCCAGGAGCACCCGGCACCGCGCCTTTGATCAACAGCAGATTGCGTTCGGTATCGACACGAACAAGCTCCAAGTTCTGTACAGTGGTACGGACAGAACCCATATGACCAGCCATTTTCTTGCCTTTAAAGACACGACCAGGAGTCTGACACTGACCGATAGAACCGGGAGCACGATGGGATAGGGAGTTACCGTGAGTAGCATCCTGGGTGCGGAAGTTCCAGCGCTTAACACCGCCGGCAAAACCCTTACCCTTAGAAGTACCAGTCACATCAACTTTTTGACCCGCCTCGAAACCCTCTAAAGTAAGCTCTGCACCTACTTCGAAATCAGCTTCAGCGGTATTACGCAGCTCCAGCACCGCACTACCTGCTTCAACACTCGCCTTAGCGAAGTGACCAGCAGCCGGCTTGGAAACTCGGGAGGCACGACGAGAACCTACAGCTACCTGCACGGCGGCATAGCCATCGGTTTCGACGCTCTTGACCTGAGTAACGCGATTGGATTCAATCTCAACCACGGTTACAGGAATGGATTCACCCGCATCCGTAAAGATACGAGTCATGCCGCTTTTGCGGCCGACAATACCTATTGTCATCTCTTTTAGACCTCTCAGTGTACGGGGCTTTTACCCGCTATGGCCGCCCATTTCAGAGCGTTACACAAACCCGGCATATGGCACGGGATTTCGGCAACTTGTAAACCTCCCACCAGTTTTCAGCACACGGCCGAACACGGTAGAAAGTGGAGTTTATTAACCGAGACTAATTTGAACCTCAACGCCTGCAGCCAGATCCAGCTTCATCAGGGCGTCTACGGTCTTCTCAGTTGGTTCAACAATATCCAACAAGCGCTTGTGTGTACGAATTTCGTATTGATCACGCGCATCTTTGTTAACGTGAGGCGAGATCAGCACAGTGAAACGCTCTTTGCGAGTTGGCAGCGGAATCGGGCCGCGCACTTGAGCGCCTGTACGTTTGGCTGTATCTACGATCTCTTGGGTAGAAGCATCGATCAACTTGTGATCGAAAGCCTTCAGGCGAATACGAATACGCTGATTCTGCATTGAACCGAACTCCAAAAAACTTAAAGAACTTTTCCAGTTAGGACCCTTTTCACCGCAGGGGGCTGAAAAAGGAGGCGCAATTCTAATGACCGCTTTTCCCCATGTCAAACCTTCTTTAGGGGAAAAATGCAAAAACAGCCAACAAATCGGTAAGCAAGCGACTCAACGGCCTAAAAAAGGATTTTAGCCCCTGCTCCTACCACACCCTGTAGATTCCCCCGACTTAATATCCACCGCTTGGCGCTAAAGTTACCATATATAACCATTTGGAATATTTAAGCGCCAGTTGGCCAGGTACGAAGGCAGCCCCTCTCAAATGATCAAAGAACAATATGACGCCAGGAGCAGATTTTTAGGAGAAGGGGAGTAACTATGATGCAGTCGAGTCACACCGACCTGTAGATGTATCGCGTTAACTATAAATAGAGGAAGGAGATAACAGACTGCATATCACCACTTCTAATAAGTCTATAAACCGATCAGCTGCTTGGCACATATCAATTAACGAAGATTTTACACAACAACTGATTGAATTTTATTCAACCGCGCATTAATTTACCCCCAGCTTTTTTAGGATGCTTTTATCCACTGAACAGCAGACGAGAAGTTCGTAGCCGTTAAGAAATCCTCTATGAACGCTAATGATTTACATTTATATAACGCACAGGGTGCAATTGGTCGCACTAAGCTACCGCTGGGAAAAAGCGCCGCACTGCTGCACTGGCACAAATAACAGAAATTAAGCTAATGTTTAACCTTAACCCGTTAAATGAGCATTCAGCAAAAGCCGTCGCGGAGCTAGGCATTAGTCGTTGTTTTTAACCAGAAACAAAGAACACAAATGCGCTGAAGACGATTGCGTGAGTCAACCCCACAAACTCTTCGCGGAGCCGCAAAAGGAAAATTTGCTAAGCAAAGTGCTATCTATTTGCAGCAAACAACACTAATACCGAAGAGCAGGAATCGACAAGCGTAATGGAAGACATATTTATGAACAGCTCTTCGGCATTAAACTCACCGATACACCCTATCCAGTTAAGCCGCAGTGAGGCACCATCGGCCACGCTTGTGTCAAACCTTGCCACCTCAGATTTGAGCCAGATTGACCTGTCCCCACTTAGGGCCCACCAGGGTCACCACACCGCCATCACTTGTCAGCAACAACAACTCACTTATGCAGAGCTGGTCAGTAAGAGCAATCGCCTAGCCGAAATCCTCCGTCATACAGGCACCGAGCTTCACGCACCGGTCGCCATTGCCCTTCACTCCTGCACAGAGCTGGTTGTCGCAGTGGTTGCCCTGTTAATGGCCAAACGCACCTTTCTGTTTGTGAGCCCGGAAGAGTTACAGGCGCTGCCATTTACAATCAATTGCGTGCTTACCGATCGGCCCCTGCCGGAAGCGGCCGCCACCTTGATGCAGATAAACCTGCACGCCGACAGCTGGCTGACCAGCCCCACCCATTCCGATCAGGCTGAGCCAACTCCGACCACACCGAACAAACATCCTACGGCCATTAAGCTCAGCCGCTTCGTTACCCCAGACGCCAACGTGGTCTACCACCAATTGCCGGAAAGTCGCCTGATTTATCCACTGCGATGGGCCGCTGCACATTTTCCGCTATCCGCCGGCGACACCGTCGCCTTCGTTGAGCCCGCCGACACCGAGATCAATGTTTGGCAACTGCTGTGGCCGCTGCTGGCCGGAGCCACACTCGCTGTCCGCAGCCCTAAGGAAACACTGGCAAGCTTCCTGGCAAAGCAGGAAGTTACTCACGTGGTGCTCGGCAGTAACAGTGTTAACGCCACCATGGTGGCTCTGCGCGAAAGCACTCCTGCCAAGCTCAAGACGCTTATCTACTGCGGCCCAAGTCCCACCACCGAGACACTTAATACGCTCAACCAGCAGGCCAAACACATAGCAGTGGCCTATTTTATCCACCCAGCCACCCTCGGCGAGCTGGGTCTAGCCTGCCACCTTCGGGTCAACGACACCAGCAACCCTGAGCTTGCCGGCCAGCCCGTATCGGGCAACGCATTTCTGTTACCAAACAACAGCGACGTCATCGACAGCGCGGAAATCGCAACCAATCTGCGACAAAACCTGCATTTTGCAGCAATTCCCCTCCAAGCCAATAGCGATGAGAAATCCTTGCAGTGGCTCCCAACGGAGATTAAAGCGTCCCAGATCCAGGCCAACGTATATCGAATCCAATTGGCCGCAACCGCCGAAATAGCTCCAGAGACCAAGCCCAACCCCAGAAAGCCGAATGATGTGGAGCTAAAGCTTGCTGAGATCGTGAGTGATACTCTCTCTCTGGACTCCATCGATGTGCAGGACAACTACCTCGAACTCTGCCCCGACATGGAGCAACGGGAGGTGATTGCCAATAAGATCAATACCATCTTTGACCTCGCCCTCCAGGCCGAAGACCTAGAGCGCTACCCGACTATTACGCAACTGGCGGAACCCGCCAAACAGTCCCGAAAAAAGCTAGGGACCATGCTGGTCCAGCTCAACAAAGTAAAGGATCAACCCAGCCTCTTTTTTGTCTGCGGCATTGCTCTGTATGGCAATTTGGCGAAAAACCTCGGCAATAACTACAGCTGCTATGGCATCTACGTGCCCGAGGAAGAGGCGTTCATCAAAGCTGACGAGAAGCTCAACAGCTACACCCTGGAAGACCTGGCAAGGTGCTATGTCAAAGCCATAAAAAAACACACCCCAAACGGCCCCTACACAGTAGCCGGCGCCTCTTTTGGGGGCGTACTGGCTTTTGAAATCGCTCGCCAACTGCAGCAGATGGGCGATACCATCTCCGGCCTGGTAATATTCGATGCTATCCTCCCTGGCACCATTAAGCGCACCTGGGCCTCGATTAAAATCTCTGTCGGACGCCGTTTGAGAAGACTTCTCAGCAAAGAGACACTCTACAAAGTTCGAAAACAGTTAACTTCACTAACAAAACCCAAGAAAGCGCCTAAAATTACAGCAGAGGCGAGAAAGAAACAGCTCACCAATATCCTGAAAGGGCCGCGGGTGAGGGATTATTTTTATAACAAGCCCACCTTCGGTGAACCGACACTGATCGTCCGGGCTGGTTACCAGGGTGAACAGAAGCTGGCCCCCGACTTAAACTGGGGGTCAAAATTAACCGGGCCAATGATTCTTTCCGAAGCGCCGGGAGATCATCTGGAGATACTCCAGAGCAAAGAGACCGCAGATCTGATCGTCCAGTTTCTTCGCCCTCGCTGCCAACAATAGGGGTCGGCTAGCCAACACGATTGGCAATGCAGTTTCCCATAACAATTACTAGGATGTAGTTATGACAGATGTAAAAAGCAAAATCAGAGCTTTCCTGGGCGAAGAGCTCGAAGTCGATGTTGCCAGTATTAGCGATGACGACGCACTGTTTACCAGTGGTCTGGTCGATAGCTATTCGCTAATTGAATTGTTGAGTTTTCTGGAAACAGAACTCGGTTATAGCGCAGACTTTGCCGACCTCAACGTCGACGACCTGGATTCAATCAACTCGCTTCACTCTTTGGTCGCCAATAAAACCGAAGAGGCATGATTCTCTCCTTGCGCATTGGTGGGCACTCTTTGCTAGCGCACCGCCAATGCCAAGCGATGATTAGTAGGCCCAACAAGCTACACCCTCCACTCTTGGCATGGCTGCCCACACAATTAACACCGGCAAACGCGCTAGCAGACATTGATGCCAATCCCTCTCCTTATGTTAGCAAGTGATCCGGCCCCACTGATGAACCGCCTCTTCCCTAAGGTATTTTGCCCACCAATATTGCAGACTCAACGGGGCAGAAGATGATTCGGGTAACGCCAACCAATGCCTCTCTCCAGCCCGTGAGGCCAGCACAGCGCAGCACTATCAATTAGCGATCCAAACCATGATCTACAGCCTCGATATATTCGATACACTTATTCTTCGCAAAGAAGCCCCAATCGATACTCTAATGCGACTCCCCGAAGAGTACCGGGCCGCACGCCTTGAGCTGCACGAACAGCACTATCCCACGGCAGTCGATGAGTTCTATCGAACAGTAGGCCAGAGCATACAGCTGGAACTCGATATAGAAGCAGAGCAGCTGGAGGCCAACAGTGAAATTTTAGCCTTCATCGAGCGGCATCCAGAGGATACCTTTATATTAACCTCTGATATGTATTTAACCTCTAGCCACCTAAGCTACCTGCTCAACAAGCTAGGAATCCCAGAGTTTTATAAAGAGATATTTGTATCCTGCGAACACAACTGTTCCAAGGAGGGGTTTGGCAAACTGTTCGACGTAGTGGCCGAACGTTACGGCCGTGAGATTATTCATATTGGCGACCATCTAAAGCACGATTTTATGCATGGCTCCGCCAAGCTACTACCAGCGGTACATTATGTGCGTGAAGCCACCCGCTACCAGCCAGACTACAGCTCCCCAGAGGCTTATTACCAAGGTTATATCGACAACATTCTAGCCCCAGCCATGTGGCTGACCATTGCCAAAATTGACGATCTGATTGAGCGCTTCCAGATCGAACAGATTGTCGTACTCGGCAGCGTATTCGACTTCTATAAAGACTTACTCGGCAAACACTTTCCGAAGCTTCCATTTAAAAAACTGGAGATATCGCGCTACAACATCCGCTACATAAGCTACAACCACCTCGCCCCAAAGGATTTTGCCAAGCAACTGCACACAGAATCTTTCCTGAAACACTTTTTTCCAGATCGCTTCACTGACACGGGCTTCGACAACAAAAATATTGTCGAAAAATTAAAACACCTGCAGTGGGTCACCGAACAGGAACGAGAAACATTGTCGGCACGGGCGACAAAGGTCGAACAGGAGTTTGTTGAGCAGCTACAGGCATTGCAGATCGACCGAAAGAAAACGCTCTTTTTGGATTTTGGTTATCAAGGTTCGTTTTGCGAGCTACTACAGCACGTACCCATGCTCGCCAATGGCAACAGCGAGCTGTTTTTAACCGTCAAGGAAGAGAACAAAAGCAGCTGCCACTATGGCTTACTGATTCCACAACTCAACCTCCCCAGTAAAGTACTACGCGACCCTTTCTGGATATTGGATTCGGAAATTATTATCAAACGCTCAGCCAAAACGCCAATAGCCTTCGGCGAGGCACACCAAAACAGCCTGGGCTGGGCAGCCATGTACGACACCTTGTTAACAGCGGTCGATCACTACCAATCAAACCAGACCCCATACCAAGTAGAAAAAGAGCTTACCTATAAGCTGATCAAACACATCAGCACCATGCAGAAAAACTATTACAATGTGTTCAACTGGCTGTGTGAGAAAGTTCGCTACAACAAGTACAGCATCGCAGCAGGCAGCGATGGCATTATCCACAAACGACTGGGCTATGTTCAGGTGGATACACAACCTGCGGCCAGTAACGAAATTGCCCAGTTTCAAACCAGCTATATTGATGCCGAATGGCTGGATTTGATTAGTGCATCAACCGATAACAAGCGGCACCCGCTGTTTCGCTATCACTGTTACCTAAAATCCATTGAATGGCTGAATAAAAATCTAAGAATAGAAGAGAACTGAACCCCAGCCAGTAGGCCACAACGACTCACCAGGAGCGAACCAAAAATTCACCGGGGTTACAATTACAGTGGCCACTTATAGAAAACCGCTTAGATGGTCAGCATTTGAGCCTCTTTAAGGATCTGCAAGTGGAAGTCCGGCGACTCAGCCACCTTTTTATGCTGTGCGGCGGTAAGCTTGCGTACCAACTCAATACGTTTTTCGTCCTGCGCAGATTCACTAAAGAAATTTTTGTCGAACGCGGCTGATTTCTTCCAGGCCTTTTCCGTCCATCGCAATGCCTGAATGTAGTAATTTTGTGTGGCAAAATTCTCGGCCGAGATCTCACCATTGGCCAACGACTGCTTTAACGCCAGGCAGTGCCCCAAGGCAATGGTCATCCCCTGGCCAAATATTGGGTTCAATGAATTTACCGCATCACCTAGGGGTAGGTAACCTTTTGGCAGTTGCTCCTGACACTGGTCGAATCGACGCCAGATAGCGTGGGATTTCTTGAATGTTTGCAACCCGGAACTCGGCTCGGCCTCTTTCACCCTCTGCCAAATTCGATCGTCCGGTAACGAGGCGATACTGTCGTACCATTCAGCCATGGTTTTCGGCACCGGCTCACGGTCCCGACCATGCAGTGACACGCACCAGCTATCGTTTTCCACGTCCAGCAATGAACCTCCCAAATTGGAAACGCCCGCCTCTGGCACAATTAGAATGTTCTCTTTTTGGGTTAGGAATTGTACCGGCTTTTTAAAATGCACCGTCGAGTAAAAGATATGGATCGGTGAGCGGTCGGTCGGTATGCTTTGGCCTGCGTGCTTGTTAAGCCATTTGGAAAGCACGCCACCAACACCCGACGCATCAACCACCAGGTCCGCCTCGATGGTCGCGGTACGCTCGCCGCATTCAACCCCTTTCACCCGACCAGACTCTATCTTCAAACCAGTCACCTGCGCCTGCAGCGATTGGACATTCGACAGGGAGAGGAAGCGCTCGTATAGCACCGACTCCAACAACAGACGGGAAATACCGATAAATTCCAAATCTAACGGCCTGGTCATGCGCCAGGCACCATATTCGAAAACCTGCTGATCACAACCGGCATTGATGCGCGACGCACCAGCATTCATTAAATCCCGATCCAAGCCAGGATAAAATTCACACAGAATATCCAACCCCGCTTTAAGCAGTATGGAGATATGGGCCCCTTGAGGTACATATTTACGGGTGGCGACCGGTGATGGACGAATATCTTTATCAATAACTGTAATTTGCTCGCAATAATCGGCCAGGGCTGCCGCGGCAGACATTCCAGCAATACCTCGACCAACAATAACCGCTTTCATTGCACCACCCACTCAACGCGCTGTCTATTTAAAGGGAGAGCCACCAATCGCACTGTCGTTAGCTCATCATCTGTGCTGACTTAAACATAGCCAGGTGCGCATCAAAACTTGCCAAGGCTTCTTTATGTTTGTTTTTAACCATCATCTGCAACGCCTGGAATTTTTTATCGGCTGAAGACTCTGCACTGCCAAACATGGATTCGTAAGCCAGAGTCTGTCGCCAGGCAGGAAGGGAGTGCTTGATAGCTTTGGCGATATATTCCATTTGTGCAGAATCAGTATCATCCGGGCGAAAAGTCTCGCCCAGGGCACTCGCGTGCAAGAAGGCCAAGGTCATTCCCTGGCCAAAAGTCGGATTCACGCTATTGATGGTATCCCCCAGCGGGAAATAACCTTTGGGCAGATCCACCACTTTATCAAAACGACGAAGATAACTGCTGGACTTCTTAAATTTTTTCAACGGGCCAATCAGCTCCGCCTCTGCTATACGTTGCCAGATAGCCTCTGTCGGCAAGGTTTTAGCGTATTCAGTCCATTCGGCAGCGGTCTCCGGCGGGCTCACCCCATTGCGGCCATTTAGCGACACTACCCAGGTATCGTCTTCAATATCCAACAAGGCACCACCCCGCGACTCCGTTGGGCCAGTAACAATAAGTACATTTTCATGAGTTGAGCGCCACTGTTCCGGCTTTTTCAAAAAGCCGGTGACATAGACGATATCGGAAGCCACATCCTCTTTACAGCTTGCTAATTCAGGAAACGATTTCGCCAATTTGGCCAACAAGCCACCCGACAAACCCGAGGCATCGACCAGCGCCCGGCAATAAATATCCGCAACGCCATCATCACCGCCAGTAACGGAGACACCGACGATACGCTCGCCCTCAAGTAAAAAATCAGCCACTTTGGTTTGATCCACCATTGTGACATTCTTCAACCCTGCCAAACGGCTGCGAATTTTCGACTCCAACAACATACGTGACTGGCAGTAGATGTTGATACCCAGATCACGATCGGGCATCCACTCTCCGTATTCGAAAATCTTTTGGTCCAAGCCCGCGCGCAGCAAAACGGATCCACTAGCGACAAGCTCCGCGTGCAAACCAGGAAAGACCTTTTCCAAAACATGACCACCACCCACCAGCAAGCTGTGCAGATGATTACCCTGCACAATACTTTTGCGGAACCTTGCGGATAAATCCAAAGCGTCTTTATCGATTAACAGCACGTGTTTACAATTAGGAGCCAGCGCAGCTGCGGCCACCATACCGCCAACACCACCGCCGATTACAAGACAATCAACCGGCTTGGCCGGATCACTATAGGATTGAAGCTGCTGCAGTGGTTGATTCATAGCTGGGTAACCTATCCGTTTGCTTTTATCTGATTTTATGACACGTGCTGCATCAATAACGAATCAGGATCAAGGCAGATCAATTTCTGCCTTAATTCAATAACATTAAAAATTGATAAATATCCTGCAGCTCTGCTTCGGTGAAATTTTTAAAGCGCGTACGCGCCACCGTGCCCATTAACCCGGCATCTTCGCCACTCAATTTAATCCCGGTACGCAGCAGATGCTGAAATTGATCAAAACTGTAGGCATGGGCAATAATCAGGGGCGGCGCACCACTTTCCATGCTTCCCTGCAATGTCTCCCCATGACACTCGGTACAGGCACTGCGAACCCAGCGCTTACCCGGCAGATCCGGATAGTGATCATAAAATTCGGTACTGGCACTGACCGCCTCCTCAAACGGATACTGGTACTCACCCGTAGCGATCTGCCACCGCCATTTTAAGCCGATGGTACCTATCTCTATGGGGTTCGGCTTGGTCGGCATGCTGCGAATAAACGCCAACATCTGGCCGATTTGTAGATCAGGTATTTCTGAATAGCCGGCGATAGGCATCCCCAAAATCAACGGCCGTCCATCCGTGCGCAGCCCTGAGCGGATAATCTGCGCCATCTCCGCGTCGTTATATTTTTTTATCACCTGTGTGAGATTGGCGGAATGATACTGCCCAAGAAAAGGGGCCCGATGATAGGTCTTGCCGGCCAGATCCGAGCCATGACAGCCGATATAACAACCATAAATAGCAGTAAGCCGCCGCCCTTCATCGATATTTTCATCTGTTGCCGGTACCGGCTGAAAGGGCGGGATGCTGGTCGCAAACAAATTCCGCAAACGAATTTCAGAAACGGTGTAGACAGAAGCCTGCGCCACGACTCCCAACAACAACACAGCATAGCCACCTAACCGCAGCCACCTATACCGCACAAAGAGCGAAGAGAGCTGCCGTATACCAGGCACTGCTGGGGGCTGTAACAGCTGCTTTAAAAGTGGCCAGTTTCGTAAATAGAAGTAGATGAATGCCGCCATCACAACCAACAGCATTCCCGCCAGCAAATGTAGATAGACGTTACCGACGTTTAATGACCTAACCAACACCTCGCGCAAACCACTGATGATGGTGAAGTGCGTTAAAAAGGCGATCAAAGACCAGTGAACAATTGCCAACGGCTTTAGCGAAGCAAAACAACCCGTAACAAGCCAAGCAACCGTCAACCAAAACGCAATGCCCGTCAGCGCCAATAGCAATGTCGGCCAACTATTTTGGTAACTGCCAAGCCCAGCCCAACCATGAAACAGCCACTGCCCCACAGCAAAAACCAGAACCGCCATAAGTAACCAGCCGCGTGCTATTGACGCGGGAGAAAAAGAGCGTGGCAGCAACCATCCAAGCAGAAAGAAAATAAAGCTTTCCGCCAACAGATCAAACGGATAACCAACCACGCCAGGCGCAAATGCTAGATAAGCCCATACGGCAAAAGCCGGTGCAAACAACCATTTAACTACCGCCATTTTTTGACTAAGCAGTTCAACCAGCTGCACCAGTAGAATACAAAGCACTATCGCCATCAACAGCCATAGATGATTGGCCGGGCGTGCCACCAGATCAAAATAGATATCATTCAAAACCGCCGCACTACCGGTGTAACCGGAAAAAACCACCTCCACCAGATTTTGAACAATCACCCAAAGGATGAATAGATAGAGCAACCAACCGACCAGTCTCGGCCCGGATAGCAGCACTCCCGCAATTCGTGCGTAGAGGGCTCCACACAAAAACAGAAGCGTAGGAACCAAAAAACTGTTGATAATGCTATCGGCTATATGGAAAGCAGAAGAGAAATCTCCTACCGACTTGGCAAACAGTCCATGTTGGGAAGCGGTGTAGGCTGACAATAAAACTAATATTGGCAGCGGAACTACCAGCCACACCAAGCTTGATTCAATACGCCCCACGTCCCCATTGGAAGATTTGGTATTTGTAAGGCTTTGCATGATTTTAAATTACGCAGGTCTGAGAGTTTTGCTTTGATAAATCTCAAGCAGCTGTTTTTTGCACACTTTGCCGCTGACATTCGTTGGGAATCGATCGATGAATACAATCTTCTCTGGGATTTGATACTCCACCAGATGTGTGGCTAGATCCTTTTTAATCACAGCCGGCGTTATAGCCTCAGGTGCATCACCTTTGAGGATGAGATAGCAGACGGTGATATTCTCTTTAATTTCATCGGGCACAGCGATGGTGGTGACATCCTGCACATAGGCCAGCTTGGCAATGTAGGAGTCGATATCCAGCAGATTGATACGATAGCCCCGGTACTTGATGGTATCGTCCATACGGCCGACCACAAAAAATTCACCACGGGGATTACAGTAGGCCAGGTCGCCAGTGCGGTAGTATTGCACGCCATCAATAACCACCAAGGCCTCGGCGGTTTTCTGCGGGTTTCTAATATACTCCGACATTATCTGTGCGCCACAGAGCAGCAATTCCCCGCGCTCCCCCGCCGGCTGAAATTGCCCATCCCGATAAATATGCCCTTGCACCTCGGTGTTGGGAGTACCTATGGCGACGTTATGATCTTCGCAATCCAGCGCTTCATCGAACTGAATTTTCTTGGCGTGCGAGTAGATGGTAAATTCGGTCGGCCCGTAAAAATTGGAGATTGACTTACCCTGAAAGTGGGCCTGCACCTTCTGATAGAGGCCGTAGCTGAATCGGGCACCACCAATCATTACTTCTTTCAGGCTGGTGAAATCCGCCTTCGAGACAATAAATTTATCCAACATCATATTAATGTTGTTTGGCACCGTGCTAAGCGTGGTGATCTGGTAGTCAGCGATCTCCTGAGCCAATTTAAAGATGGCACCATTAAAGCCGGTGAAGTAGAGCGAGCAGCGTTTGGTAAGCAACAGAATAAGATCTATCAGTGAGATGTCGAAGGTGAACTCGGTAACCTGCAGCACCCGGTCATCGGCATTCACCCCGGCCAGATAACCATCGAGCCATTGATAATAAGCAATAAATGCCCGCCGCGAGATCACCACACCCTTGGGCCTCCCGGTACTACCTGAGGTAAAGATAATATAAAGCGGAGTTTCACCGGTGAGTGTTGGTAATTTATGCAGAACAGCAGGGTTTTCAGGTTGCTGTAGCGCGCTCGCCAAAAAGGCCTGATCGATAATCAAACCCAGACCAGAATCTTCTTTTATCTCTTCTATTCGGCTTTCAGGAAAGGATTCAGAGAGCGGCACATAGGCCAGCCCCAGCGCCATACAAGCCAACATCGATAACAGATACTCGGGCTCTTTCGGCAACCGGATACCGACTACGGTAACACCCGCATCAGATACCGCCTTAAGGCTCTCGCAAATTTTTAAAAAACTTGCTCGGCTTTTGAGATAGGCCGTGCCATCACTAGAATAGAGTGCCGACGGATTGGCCATTGATGATAAGATCAGCTTTTGTAAATCCATTACGTCACCAGAAAGCGGAGTGTTCTCCTTTTGGCTATCCTGTAGTATAACGGCGCGCCGTTTGCCAAAATCAGCGCCAAGTATAGCATGGCCGATTGTGTGTGACGCCACGCTTTTAATCAAAGCCGACCAAAGAGCATATCCATGTCTCATCCGGGCAGCATCAAAGGAGGGTTTATGTTGTTGGAGCATATCAAGGAGCTGCTTCCCCAATTGCGCAGCAATGCCACACAGGCCGAAGAGAGCGCCAGTGTTCCCAAAGCCAACGTCGAACTACTGAGAAGTGTCGGCTTTTTTAAGGCGCTACAACCCAAAGCCTATGGCGGCCTGGAGCTGAACATCAGCGATTACGCCGAATGCGTCATGACCTTAGCCGAAGGCTGTGCTTCAACCGCCTGGGCCTGCTCGCTGCTCGCCAACCACTCTCACGGCCTGGGTCTATTTTCAAAAGAGGCTCAGGATGATGTCTGGGGAGCGGATCCAGCAACACTGGTCTCCTCCTCGGTGGCACCCATGGGCAAGTACCAGGAGGCCGATGGCGGCATTCGTTTATCGGGAAAATTCGGCTGGTCGTCGGGTTGCGATCATGCACAGTGGGCCGTTGTTGGCTACATGGGCGTGAATGAAATTGGCCAACCCGGCCCCTGTTATGCGCTCATCCCCCGCTCCGACTACACCATTATGGAAGACTGGGATTCTGCTGCGCTCAGTGGCACCGGCAGTAAGACCCTGGTGGCAGACGATATCTTTGTCCCGGCGCACCGCTGTGAATCACTCCTGGGTCTCAACGTTGGCATGAGCAAAGGCTTTGGCGTGCACCCAGGCAAAATCTTTTTACTACCCTACTCGCCAGTATTTTCACTGGGCTTCGCGGCCGTGGCCGCCGGCATCGCCCGTCGCACACTCGCCGTTTTTAAAGAGAAGACCAGCAATCGGGTGCGAGCCTACACCGCCGCCAGAGTGGCTGAATCCGCTGCGGCCTGCATGCGGCTGGCGGAGTCAACTTGTGAGGTTACAGCCGCCATCGAGCTGTTGCGCAAGGATTGGCGTGAAATGGATAGCGGCTGTGATGCAGGCAAAAAGCCAGACCCCGAACAGGTACTAAACTGGCGGGTCCACCAAGCTTACAGCGTGAAGATGTCGATCGCGGCAGTCGATCGGCTATTTGCCGCGGCCGGTGGCGGGGCCTGGTTCAGAAGCAATGAATTGCAGCGTTTGTTTCGGGATATTCATATTTGTGGCAACCATGCTCAAACCGATTTCGACATCGCCTCTCTCACCTATGGCAAACATCTGATGGGACTGGCTACCTCCAAGGAAGATTATTGACCTACTGGTCAGCCCGCAGCACTTTCACACAGTTTACCCAGTCAATTGATACCGGTTTATGGACGACAACACTTTTCTTGATGACCTCATTCTTGCTCACGCCAGCACCACTCCCGACAAAATAGCGATCCGTTTCAACCAGCAGGCGATCAGCTACCGCCAGCTGGCGGAGTGGGTGGATTATCTCGCTGTTCAGCTGGCCGAAGCCGGTGTTAAACCCGGTGATTTTGTTGCTACGGTGGTGCCGGCCTGTGCCGAGATCATCCCCGCACTGCTTGCCTCGATTCGCGTTGGCGCTGTTTATATGCCACTCGATCCACAACACCCCGATCAACAACTGGCAGAGAAATTTGACGACACCCAGTGCCGCGTGGCACTCACCACCCGCGAACTGCAGGTACGTGTAAGCAACTGGTGCACGACGCCATTGGTTATCCAACCACCCAGCCAAGCGGTTCAGTTCCAGCCACCGCAGCGGCGCTTAGAGGCCCCGGCCTGTATCTTTTTTACCTCCGGCACCACCGGCGTGCCCAAAGGGGTTCTCGGCAGCGCCCAGGCGCTACGCGACTCTATTGTCTACCCCAGCCAAGACCTCGGCTTTAGCGCCGACGACACGCTCAACTCCATCGCCCGCTATGCCTGGAGCATCAGCATGCTGGAGATGATGGCTGCACTGGTGCAGGGTGGCACCACGCTGATTCTGGACGCTCGCGAGGCTTTAGATCTGCGCTGGCTGACCAATCAAGCACGGCAATGCACGGCATTCCACTGCCCGCCGGCACTGTTGCGCAGCCTGGCCAATACTCTGGTGCACACCCCATCAGCGGATGGCCCAGTCAACAATTTGCGCTTGGTTTGGTATGGTGGTGACACCTTCCGCCCCAGCGATATCGAAACCCTGCGCAGCGCTTTTCCCGATGCTACTTTAGGCACCGCTTATGGCACCACCGAAATATTCGGCCTCAGCCATATCTACTTCTACCCGGCCACGGGTGAGCCCAAGGTCTTAATCGGTAAGCCGGTGTCGCACATGGGGCAGCTGCTGCTCGACACCGAGGGCAAACCCGTAGGCCCCGGCGAAGAAGGCGAGATCTACATGAGCGGTCCGCGTATCGCCATGGAGTACCGACACAACCCGGAAGCCACCCGCGAGCGCTTTGTTACCATCAATGGCACCCGCTACTTCAAAACCGGAGACTTTGTTGCCATTACCGAATCCGGCGATCTGGAATTTCTGCAGCGGCAGGATACCCAGGTAAAAATTCGCGGCATTCGCATTGAGCTGGGTGAAATTGAACAGGCGCTGCTCAGCCATGAAAAGGTGCGCGAAGCCTGCCTGTTGGCGATTGAAACCGCTGGCGGCGAGCGGGAGCTGCGTGCTTATGTTGCCACCTGGCAACCGATAACCGCCGGCGAGCTGCAAACACATCTACAATCCCGCCTGCCCGACTACATGCAACCCGCCAAGTGGTTTTTCCTAGAGCGGTTACCGGTAACGGAAAACTTCAAAATTGATCGCAAGCAGCTGACGGCAATGGAGCCTGCGCCAACCAGCCAAAGCCAACCAACCGACAGCCATGCCCTGGCAGAGATATGGGCATCACTTTTAGAGGTGCCACCTGGAGATGCGAGCGACAACTTTTTCCAGGTGGGCGGAAACAGCGTGCTGGTAATCCAACTGGTGATGAAAATCAACAAAGAGCTCAAAGCACAGGTGGAGGTGGCCGATATCTATCGCAATGCCACCTACGGCCAGCTTACCAAATTTATCGACGCCAAATTAGCCCCTGCTACCACACCCGCAAATGAGAGTGTGGAAGTTTACGCAACCCAAGGTCAGGTTGGGCTCTTTTTCCGTGAGCTGCTCACCACCAAGGACAGCTCCATCACCTGTACCCGATATTTGCAAAGCGCCAACGGCTTTGAAGACCACCAGGTGCGGGCCGCCATTGCACAGCTGGTCGAGCACTACCCTACCCTGCGCACCAACATCAAGATGAAAAAACCCCATCTTGAGTTGCTGGAGAACCAATACCAGACTGATCAAATACCCATTATCCGGTTGCAGGAGTTGTGGACCTTTCAACCGGGGCAGTCAAATACCCTCCACAAGCAAGCCATCAAATTTAACCTGCAAAAGGGCCCACTGCTTGGCGCTATCATCTTTCCACTTGACGATGGCAGTGAGGTGCTGCAGCTAACCGCCCACCATATCGCCGCTGACGATAACTCGATGGGGCGGCTGGCCGTGGAGTTTGCGCAAATCTACGCCAATAACGAACAGGGGCAGAGCACCTCACTACCGTCCAACATTTTGGATTACAACGAATTCGCCCGCGACCAGTATCGTAAGATAAGCTCCGGCTACTTTAAGGAGCCCGCCAAACTGTTGGCAGAGAAACTGCTGCAACTACTTCCGCAACTGCAATCGCAACCACTGTTCGAGTTTGACCACACCACAGACACACACCCGCTGCTCGGTAAACATACGCTGCCGCAAACCGTAAGCCACCTGCCAATCACGCGCTTTATGGCGGCGTTGACCTACGCCCTGTATCAGCAGTCTGGACGCACTGAATTTGTTTATTGCGTCCATGTGGCCACCCGCAGAGACAGTGAAGAGATGCCCGCCGTGGGCATGTTTGTCAATTTGGTGCCCATCATCACCGGCATCGACCCCAAGGCCACCCACACAGAGCATTTGGCCCGCTCCATTCGCGATTTCGACGAAGCCATGGCGCGCAGCGACCTCATTTACGAAGAGGTGATTGCCTGCGAACCCGCCCTCAAAGCGCTGCGCATGTACCCTTTCGATGCACTGCTGAATGAGATTTTCTACAACGATAAACTGGTCAGTCGCTTTAACAACGTGATTGTCGATACCCTGTTCGGTACCGACCGGAGCAATCTGAATGTCACCGTCTTTCAGGCCAACGAAGATAAAATCTTGCAGTTGGAGAGCCCAAATGGGAAATCAGTGACAGAAATTCACGCAAACTTAAACCGGGAGATAGTTGCCTTTTTGGAACAAATTGTCAGCCTCACGTAGACCCGAAAAAATAGCAGCTACTTAAAGAGGCAAAAAGAATATTAACCTACCCTTATAATAGTTAATCCTTATTAATATTCTCTTAAAACCATGCAGCATAGGTAGCGAGAAGTTAGTTATTAAAAAGATTAACAAGGCTTGAAATATACACATATTGACGTATATTTACATTTCTTTACTCTAAAACCTGTACTAATTAACAACCACAAGTGACAGCATAACGAACAAATAGGCGACAAAAATAAGAGCACTGGATTCTCTTCGAGTCAGCCGCAATTAGCCTCCAAAGTCCACATACAAAATAGTGGTCGGCCAATAGATTAGCCCTACGTCACTTGGCAGAAAGTATGAATAAGCTAGGTGTGATTTAAACCCAGCGATGTACAACAGTAGCCAGACTGTCCATCAGACATACGGATTGTCTGAGACAGAGGTACAGAGTGGCGCACCATTTAAGATAGCAGTTAGGTAGTTGGCGGTAATCGGCATCCAAATCGCCCTGTTATATGCCATCAGCAAGTGCGAAGCAGGTTTATAAGATTCAAGATCAATAAAAACCAAAGAGTGGTTGCACACTCAGCTTGTTTCAGCTGCCAGCTAAGACATGTCGTTTAGCGTAGTATGAGCAGCACACATTACAGTTAATGTCTTAACAGACAACATGGAGGTTTTAAGGGTGGCCAGTCAATCATATCCAGTGGCGATTCAAGGTATCTCATTCCTCGAATTCTCCGGCAGCAAACCCCACTTGTTGGACACTCTGTTCCGCAAAATGGGCTTCTTCGTCTACCCCAAAGGCGATAAAACGCTATACAACATCAACGAAGTCTTTTTCATATCCAACCCAAGTTTCGGCGGCACCGCGGAGAACTTTCGCAAGCAACATATTCGCGGGGCCAGCGCCATGGGTTTCAAGGTTAAGGACTCAATGGCTGCTTATGCACAAGCACTGCGGCTAGGTGCTCAGCCAGTTAACAACCCCGATTTATCCATCCCGGCCATTAAGGGTGTTGGCGCCTCGATTATCTATCTGGTGGATGAAGAGCATGAAGCCAAACTCTTTGCCAGCTTCGACTTTGATAAAGATCTCCATCAAAAGTCGAGCAACAGCATTCTTGCCATCGACCATCTCACTCACAACCTGCGGATTGGTGGCATCAATCGCGTTAAAGGTTTCTACGAGAAGGTGTTCGGTTTTGTCTCAACCCGCAACTTTGATATTGATGGCAAGGCGACCGGCCTAGTCAGCGAAGTCATCCGGAGCCCGGATGGTTCGGTAACCATTCCTTTGAATGAATCCAAGGACGAAATGTCACAAATTGCCGAGTTTGTGCGTGAATACAATGGTGAAGGTATTCAGCACATAGCCCTACTCAGTGACAACATCTTTAATACGGTTGGCCAGTTGGAGAGCAACGGCATCCCCTTCCAGGATACCCCAGACACCTACTACGAAATGATCGACAGCCGCCTTCCCGGCCACGGCCAGGACGTTGCCGCGCTACAAAATCAGAGAATTCTTATCGATGGTGGTGAGGCGCAGGGGGGCGGTTACCTGCTACAAATCTTCACACAAAACAGCATCGGGCCTATTTTCTTTGAATTTATCCAACGAATTGGCAACGACGGTTTTGGCGAAGGCAATTTTCAAGCCCTGTTCGAATCAATCGAACTGGACCAGATACGCCGGGGAAAATTAGTTTAGTCTCAGCACGATTTTCAAGGAGCTAGGCAGGTATATCACCTGCCCTATTGCATTTTCCATCCCGGTGAAGAGTCCGACTTGATGTATGCATCCAATAGTAGTGGCAGCGTTGGTAACAGCGTCCAGAATCGAACCGCTAGAGTCCACCCCGCAGAACAGCCGGTGGAGACATCAGTTCAGCCTAACCCAATCACATTGTTTGAGCAGACTGCACTCAAGCAGGGGGATTCTGTAGCCGTAACCTACGGCGAAACCAGTACCAGTTACAAAACGCTGAACAACCAAGCGAATCGGCTGGCTAAAACCCTACTGGCCCAAGATTGCCGCGGCAAAGTTTGCATCTTATTTGTAAAGCCCAATGTCGATATGGTGATCAGCCTGTTGGGCATAATGAAAGCTGGGGCAATTTATACCCCTGTGGACCCGGATTTTCCCGCCGGCCGCATTCAGTACCTGCTGGAAAAACTCGACCCTGCCATCATTCTGACAGACTCGAATAACCTGGCGCTCTTACCCGAGGAGTTCCGCGACCGGGCCGCCTTTATCTCCGAGTCACTGACATCAACCGATTCAGATGCCGAGCCAGAAAATCCAGATGCTCCACTTAACAACAGCGATCCGGCCTACATCTTTTTTACCTCCGGCACCACCGGCAACCCCAAGGGCGTAGTTGGCAGCTGTGGCAACCTTAAGCATTACGTTGCCTCCGCCATTTACGAATTGGGCCTCAACAACCGAACCCGGCTGATTTCTGTTGCCAAATTCACCTTCAGTATCAACTTATTGGAACTGCTTGTACCACTCTGTGTTGGCGGCCATATCACGCTGTTGTCGCGCAGCGAAGTACTGGATCCCAACAAATTGATTCAAACCATCAAAGGGGCGAACACCTTTCACTTCACCCCCAACCTGCTACGGACCCTGTTCCGTGAGTTTAAACAGCGAGATCTCTCGGCCAAAGATTTCGAACATATTATTCACGTCTCCAGTGGCGGTGATTTAATTCCTGTGGAGGTGGTAAACGAGATCGGCAACTACTTCCCCAATGCGGAGGTGTTCACGGTCTACGGCTGCAGCGAAGTGGCCGTAATGGGCTGCCGTTACCCCGTGCTTGCCCCCAAAACATTACCACAAACCGTGGTGGGCACCCCCTTCGCCGGGGCTGATATGCGTATCCTGGACGAAAATCTCAACCCTGTTGCCGCCAACGACAAAGGCGAGATCTACTTCTCCGGCAATGGCATCACCCTCGGTTATTGGCAGGATGAAAAGCAAACCGCCGAGCGGTACAAAATCATTGATGGCGAACGCTGGTACGGTACCGGCGATATTGGCCGACTGGACCCCAGCGGCAATTTACAGATCCTCGGTCGCGAAGATTTTCAGATCAACATTAATGGCATCCGCATTGAGCTGGCTGAAATTGAAGCGCAACTACGCAAAGCCCCCCACATCACCGATGCCGTCACCATGAGCTTCAAAGACGACTCAGGTACACACCGCATATACGGCTTTTTAGTGGGAGAATTTAATGCCGGGCAGGTAGCGGAAATTCGCCAATACCTGACCACCCAAATGCCTGACTATATGCAGCCAGTGGGTTTTGTCAGCATCGACAAGCTGCCCCTCAACCACAATCTGAAAGTGGATCGCAAAGCCCTTGCCGCGCCCACGCAAAGTCAGCTGATTCGTGAAGAGGAGTTTGTTGCTGCCGAATCTGATATTGAGGCCACCCTGTTGCAACTTTGGCAGGAGGCGCTCGAATCAACAGAGATCGGTGTGAACGATAACTTTTTCAATCTCGGCGGGGATTCCATCCGGGCTGCAACTCTGGTCTCCAGAATACAAAAAGAGTTGAATGTTACTCTGCCAATTCAGGCCTTTTTACAACGCCCAACCATTCGCTCTCTTGCCGAGCTGCTCGCCAATGCCGACCAGGCACTCAAGCTCAGTAATGTGTTTATGCTGAAAGGGGGCAGTGCACTACCCCTGTTCTGCTTCTACGGTGTACTGCTCTACCGTGAACTGGCACAAGCCCTACCCGATTACACACCGGTGTTTGGTGTCTTTCTCCAGGAAGAGGTGGAGTTGCTGGCGACCGGCGACCTCAACGTAGTCCTCAAGACGCTGGCTGACGTACAAACCATCGCCCAAAAATACCTGGTGGAAGTGCGCTCCATACAACCGAAAGGGCCCTACTATCTGTGCGGGGAATCCTTTGGTGGCATGGTCGCTTTAGAGGCGGCACGCATATTAATGGCGGAAGGGGAAGAGGTGAAGTTTATCGGCATGTTCGATACCTGGACACCGAACTACGGGCACAAATCGATATTGCACCAACTGGTCTCTATCGGCCGTACTGCCATTCTCCGGCCCGACCTATTGATAAAAAAGGTCTACTCGAAAATCGATAGGAAGGGAGTGCCGCCAGAGGCTGGCATTGACGCTAACAATAACGGTGACGATATCGCCGCCAAGGCACGTCGAATTATCATTCGGCGTTACGTGCCTGACCCCTTCCACGAACCCGTTGTTCTCTATCGAGCCAAGGACCGCTCGCCACTGGAGCCGATTGGCAAGGACCTAGGCTGGCGCCGATTCCTCTCCAATCTGAAGATCAAAACGACCCCGGGCAACCACCTGGGAATTTTAAAGCAGCCCAACGTGCAGACACTGGCCAATGATCTGGCGACCTACCTGCCCAAAGACAACCCTCATATTCCCAACTAGCCGAGAGGCGCCCAAGTAAGCCGGTAAGGGGCAGTGCTGGCCGGAGAGCCACCACCGCCTGACACCGGCTTAAACCGCCAACAGCGGTCAGATACTCAATACCTTCTCACCACGCGAGATACCCGAAACACCACTGCGTACCACCTCCATCACCGAAGACTCACCAATCGCCTGTACGAAAGCGTCTAGCTTGTCACTGGTTCCGGTCAGTTGCACGATGTAGGCGTTGGGCGTCACATCCACCACCTGGCCACGGAAAATATCAACACTGCGCTTGATCTCATCGCGCTGACTGCCGGTAGCGCGAATCTTAATGAGCATCAGCTCGCGCTCAATGTGCGCGCCTTCACTCAGATCCACCAGCTTCACCACATCAATCAGCTTATTGAGGTGTTTGGTGATCTGCTCGATTTTGTGATCGTCACCAATGGTGGTTAAGGTCAACCGCGACAGGGTTGGGTCTTCCGTGGGCGCCACCGTTAAGGTCTCGATGTTGTAACCGCGCTGGGAGAAGAGGCCAACCACCCGCGACAAAGCTCCAGGCGCGTTCTCCATGAGGATCGAAATAATTCTTCGCATGCTTAGGTTCGCTCCGTCTTGCTTAACAACATATCGCGCATGGAACCATTGGGTGCCACCAGCATGGGGTAAACGTGTTCAGTGGGATCAACGGCGATATCCATAAATACCACCCGATCTTTCATGGCAAAACACTCACGCATTTTGCTTTCCAGCTCTTCCCGCTTGCTCACACGCATGCCCACGTGGCCATAGGCGTCCATCAACTTCACAAAGTCAGGCAGCGACTCTTCATACAGGCTCTCGGAGTAGCGGCCGCTGTACTGCATGTCCTGCCACTGCTTCACCATGCCCAAGGCCTGGTTGTTGAGGCAGATAATTTTCACTGGCAGATGGTATTGGCGCAGAGTGGAGAGCTCCTGAATACACATCTGGATACTACCTTCACCGGTGATACAGACCACACAGGCATCGCGCTCGGCCAACTGCACCCCCATCGCGGCGGGCAGGCCAAAGCCCATGGTGCCCAGACCGCCGGAATTAACCCAGCGCCGGGGTTTATCAAACAGGTAGTACTGGGCGGCAAACATCTGGTGCTGACCTACATCGGAACAGATATAGGCGTCGCCGCCGGTGACCTTGTGCAGCATCTGCACAACTTCCTGGGGCTTTAACACCTCACCGCTGCTATCGAAGCGGTTGGCGGAATAGAGGCCGTGACGCTCACGCCACACCTCAATCTGTGCCCACCACTCCTCAATGGCCTTGGTGTTGGTCTGAGCATCGGCCGCTGAGACCAGCGCCAGCATCTCAGACAACACACTATCGACGGCACCCACGATGGGGACATCCACCGGGATGGTTTTGGCGATAGAGGCCGGGTCGACATCGACGTGAATAATCTTTGCGTGCGGGCAAAATTTATTGGGGGTATTGGTTACCCGATCATCAAAACGGGCACCCAACGCCAGAATCACATCGCTGTGATGCATAGCGGTGTTGGCCTCGAAGGTGCCGTGCATACCCAACATACCCAGGAACTGACGGTCGGTGCCGGGGTAGGCGCCCAGCCCCATCAGGGTGTTGGTCACTGGAAAATTAAGCTTTTGCGCCAACTCGGTCAGCAGTTCACTGGCGTTGCCCTGTACCACACCACCACCGGCGTAGATAACCGGGCGCTTGGCCTCCAACAACAGCTGCACCGCCTTTTTGATCTGGCCGGTGTGGCCGCGCTCGGCCGGGTTGTAGGAGCGGATTTTGACCGACTGTGGAAAATCGTAGGGGTATTTCTGTGCCGGGTCGGTCATATCCTTGGGAATATCAACCACCACCGGTCCCGGTCGGCCGGTAGCCGCCAGGTAGTACGCCTTGCGAATGACCGTTGGGATCTCAACCGGGTCGGTGATAACAAAGCTGTGTTTAACAATCGGACGGGAGACGCCGATCATATCGGTCTCCTGGAAGGCATCCTCACCAATTTTGCTGGATACCACCTGGGCCGAGAGCACCACCATGGGAATCGAATCCATGTAGGCGGTGGCAATACCGGTAATGGTGTTGGTGGCACCAGGGCCAGAAGTCACCAGCACCGTACCCACCTTGCCGGTTGCTCGTGTATAGCCGTCGGCGGCATGGGCAGCGGCCTGCTCATGTCGCACGAGAATGTGTTGTACATCTTTTTGCTGAAAAATTGCGTCGTATATATGAAGGGCCGCCCCGCCTGGGTAGCCGAAAACATGCTCTACGCCCTGATCCCGCAGGGCTCGAACGAGCAATTCTCCACCGGAAAGCATTTCCACGGTTGAATACCCCTTTACAAATTGGGAGTTGAATTTAGTGCGCTTTTGAAAGCAGCAAAGGCTGAGAATTCCCACTGGGACTCAGCCAAGGTATCAGTAAGTGTAAATAGTTTGCGGGAGTTCGCCCGCGACCATAGGCTTTTAGCCAAGTGTTGCAGATAGCCTGTGCCGATAACACAGCTGTCCGCTGGAGGATGGTGAGGTGGGATTTTGACCCACCCGGGGTAGGCTGGGTCGAGGGTGGGTTGACTTGACCTACGCGCCATCTTGGGAACCGGCAATTGTGGTGAAATATTCGTCAATGTCAAGTATTCCGGGGGCAAACTACAACCAACGCACATTTCAACGAACGACTCGGTACTCAACTTGTCAATGAGCAGCTATAGTTAAAGGCACATTTTCATTACCTTTTGATCATTTCAACTGCATTCCCTTTTGATCATTCCAGCCCAAGGCCGAAGAATAAATGTTTGGTAACCGTACATCCCGATTGCTTGCAAGCTTAGCCGCTCTATCATTCACTGCCATGGTTCATGCCGGCCCCATTCTCTACAAATGGCAGGATGACAAAGGCATAGTCCACTACTCCGAGCACCCACCAGTGGGGGTTACCAACTTCGAGCGTGTACGCAGCGAAGTGACCCCGGGCAATTCACCGGTGGACTATCAGACTGAGTCTCCCGAGCAGAGCAAGAAAGATGAGGCCAGCGAGCCGGAACAACCCCAGATTGACCAGGCGCGCTGCGACAACGCCCGCAAAAACCTGGAAGCCCTCAACAGCTTTGCCCGCATTCGGATCACCGAGCCCGATGGTAAAGTCCGTTTCCTGAGCGAATCCGAAGTGGCTGAGCGCAAGGTGGAGTTCAAAAACATCCTCGATCAGGAGTGCGTGGAGTAATCTGCGCACACCGCCTAGCAATTACCGCACACCTCGCAACGCAAAACGCCTCGGCAAAACCGAGGCGTTTTTGTTTGGCTTAGTTAAACTGTATCAACGATAACGCAACTCAGCTCCTATCGAAGACCACCTTCTGTTCGCCATCCAAGCCCACCACAATGGTGTCACCCGGGCTGAAATCACCCGCCAGCACACGCTGCGCCAGCGGGTTCTCCAGCAGTTGCTGAATAGCCCGTTTTAGCGGCCGTGCACCGTACACCGGGTCAAAGCCGGCTTCGCCGAGCTTATCCAGCACCGCATCGCTCAACTGCAGGTGCAGGTCGCGGTCCGCCAGGCGGTCGCGCAGGCGTTGCAGTTGGATGGTGGCGATACCGCGAATCTGATCTTTGGAGAGTGGGTCAAACACCACCACCTCATCGATACGGTTGATGAATTCAGGCCGGAAGTGGCCACCCACTACATCCAACACAGCGTTTTTGATCGCCTCCTGCTCGCTGCCCAGTTTGGTCAGCTCCTGAATCACATCCGAGCCCAGGTTGGAGGTCATAATCACCACGGTGTTGCGGAAATCGACCGTGCGCCCCTGACCATCGGTCAGGCGGCCATCTTCCAGTACCTGGAGCAGTACGTTGAAGACATCCGGATGAGCCTTCTCCACCTCGTCCAGCAACAGCACCGAGTAGGGCTTGCGGCGGACGGCTTCGGTCAGATAACCACCCTCTTCGTAGCCAACATAGCCCGGAGGAGCGCCAATCAGTCGGGCTACGGAGTGCTTCTCCATAAACTCCGACATATCGATGCGCACCATGGCGTCTTCGGTGTCGAACAGAAACTCAGCCAAGGCTTTACAGAGCTCGGTTTTGCCCACCCCGGTTGGGCCCAGGAACAAAAATGAACCGTTGGGACGATTGGGGTCGGCAAGACCGGCCCGGGAACGGCGCACGGCGTTGGCTACCGCCTCCACCGCCTGCCCCTGGCCAATCACCCGGGAGTGCAGCCCCTCTTCCATACGCAGCAGTTTTTCACGCTCGCCTTCGAGCATTTTCGAGACTGGAATGCCGGTCCACTTGGAGACCACCTCGGCGATCTCTTCGTCGGTGACCTTGTTGCGCAACAGGGTCATGTCCTGCATCTCAACCTGGGCGGCCATATCGAGCTGTTTTTCCAGCTCCGGAATAATGCCGTACTGCAACTCTGACATGCGCCCCAGGTCGCCGGCACGACGGGCGGCTTCCAGATCCATACGCGCCTGTTCCAGGGTGCTTTTAATCTCCTGGGAGCCGTGCAACGCGGCCTTCTCGGCGCGCCAGATCTCCTCCAGATCGGCGTATTCGCGCTCGGCCAGGGCAATATCATCATCGATTTTAGAGAGCCGTTTTTTGGAGGCTTCATCCTCGTCTTTCTTCACTGCCTCGCGTTCAATCTTCAACTGCACCAGGCGGCGCTCCAGGCGATCCATGGATTCCGGTTTGGAGTCGATCTCCATACGAATGCGGCTGGCAGCCTCATCGATCAGGTCGATGGCTTTATCGGGTAACTGGCGATCGGTGATGTAACGCTGGCCGAGCTTCACTGCGGCAACGATGGCCGGGTCGGTGATATCGACCCCGTGGTGCACCTCGTAGCGCTCCTTCAGGCCACGCAGAATAGCGACGGTGTCCTCTTCGGAGGGTTCATCCACCAAAACTTTCTGGAAGCGGCGCTCCAGGGCGGCATCTTTCTCGATGTACTGGCGATACTCATCCAGCGTGGTGGCACCCACACAGTGCAGTTCACCCCGGGCCAGAGCCGGCTTCAACATATTACCGGCATCCATCGCCCCTTCGGCTTTACCGGCGCCGACCATGGTGTGAATCTCGTCAATAAACAGAATCACCCGCCCCTCTTCTTTGCCCAGTTCATTCAGCACGGACTTGAGGCGCTCCTCAAACTCACCGCGAAACTTGGCGCCGGCCAACAGGGCACCGAGGTCCAGCGACAGCAGCCGCTTGTTTTTTAACCCTTCGGGCACCTCGCCATTAATGATGCGTTGAGCCAAACCTTCAACAATGGCGGTTTTACCCACACCCGGCTCACCAATTAACACCGGGTTGTTTTTGGTACGGCGCTGCAACACCTGAATCGTTCGGCGGATCTCATCGTCGCGGCCTATTACCGGGTCCAGCTTGCCGGCTTCGGCACGGGCGGTTAGGTCGATGGTGAATTTATCCAGTGCCTGGCGATTGCCCTCGGCGTCGGGGTTATCGACGGTTTCACCGCCACGCACCTTGTCGATCGCATCTTTCAATCGTTGGGCATTACCGAAATCTTTCAGCAGCTTACCCAGGGAGCTGTTGCCATCCTCCAGGGAGGCGATCAGCAGGGATTCGCTGGAGATAAACTTGTCACCGGCCTTCTGTGCCTGTTTGTCGGCCAGATTGAATAGCCGCACCAGCTCCTGCGACATGTGCACTTCGCCGGTGGGGCTCTGTACCCGGGCACAACCCTCCAAGACCTTGGCCAGGCCATTGCGCAGGCCATTGACGTCAAAACCGGCCTGGGATAGCAGCGGACGCACTGCGCCACCCTGTTGATCGAGCATGGCCAGCAGCACGTGGGCCGGTTCAATTTGATTGTGGTCGCGGCCAATCGCCAATGATTGAGCGTCGGCCAGCGCGTTTTGCAGTTGATTGGTTAAACGGTCGATTCGCATGTGTACCCTCTCGTTGGTCCCACAGGGCTTCTAACGCCCATTTCTATTGGCTTTTTATGTTGGGGATACCACTGGAAATACAAGCGGTTGAATTGGGAAATTTTGACCCAAAGCAATTTTGCTTTTAGTTCAATTAGGGCTGCAACCAGATGACGCTGGCCTGGCGGCCGGTGACCTGATCCCGGCGATAGGAGTAGAAACGCTCATCACCATAGCTGCACCAGTGGCCGCCATAGATCTGCTCAACACCCAGCCGTCGCAACTGAGCCCGAGCGACAGCGTAAAGATCAACGTAAAAGTGCAAGGGCCGCTCTCCGGGCCGGGTGGCACTGGCAAAAGCGGACAACTCTTCGGCCGATTGCGCACTGGCCATCAGTGCCTCAAGCACTTCCACCCCCACCTCAAAATAGTGTTGGCTGATAGCCGGCCCCAAATAGGCCAGTAACTGGCCCGGAGCAACGGCCATGGCAGCGACGGTCTCGGGCAGAATACCGCCCACCAGTCCGCGCCAACCGGCATGAGCCGCAGCCACCACGCTCGCCTGCCGGTCACAAAAGAGCACCGGCAGGCAATCGGCGGTCAGCACCGCGCAAGCCAACCCTGGGGTGCGGGTAAGGCAGGCATCGGCGGTAATCACCAGGCCATCCTCTTCCGCCTCCACCACCCGCTCACCGTGTACCTGGCAGAGCCACTGTACCGGCACGCCGGCCATCTGGTCAGACAGAAGCTGGCGGTTGGCAACTACCGCACTGGGGTCGTCTTGAACATGGTCAGCCAAATTAAAACTGGCGTAGGGGCCGACGCTCACCCCGCCTTGGCGGGTCGTCTGCAGGGCGCAAACACCCTTCGGCGCGGGCCACTCGAGGCTGATAAAAGAGGGGGCTAAACCCGCTTCACTCACCACCGCCCGCCTCCTCCACCCGCAACAGGGCCAGCAGGTCGGCCATATCCTTGGGCAGTGGTACCTGCCAGGAGATAGCCTCGCCGCTCACTGGGTGAATCAAGCCCAGGGCGGTGGCGTGCAGTGCCTGCCGGGGAAAACGTTTCAGTGCGGCGATCAATGGCTCACTGGCCGCCGGTGGAATTTTAAAACGACCAGCGTAGGTGCTGTCGCCCACCAGGGGGTGGCGCAGGTGGGCCATGTGTACCCGAATTTGATGCGTGCGTCCGGTTTCAAGCTTCACCTCCAACAGGGTGTGGTTGCTGAAGCGCGCCTTAACCCGGTAGTGAGTAATTGCTTGCTTACCTCCTTGGACGACGGCCATCTTAGTGCGCTGGCCAGGGTGGCGATCAATCGGGGCATCGACGGTGCCGCCGCCGGTGAGGCCGCCAATCACCAACGCCAGATAGGTGCGGCTCACCGTGCGCGCCTGCAGCTGGGCCACCAAGTCGGTTACCGCCGTCGGAGTTTTGCCGACCACCATCAGACCGGTGGTGTCTTTATCGAGCCTGTGCACAATACCCGCCCGCGGCAGCTTGGCCAGCTCCGGCAGGTGCGCCAGCAGGGCATTGAGCAGGGTGCCATCACGATTGCCAGCGGCCGGGTGCACCACCAATCCAGCCGGCTTGTTGATCACCATGAGGGCGTCGTCCTCATAGACGATATCCAGGGGAATCGCCTCGGGCTGCCAGTCGCCTTGCGCCTCAAGTTCGGCGTCGAGCAACAGAAATTCACCGCCAATCAGTTTGTCTTTGGTTTTGGCTGGGCGCCGATTAACCGTCAACTGGCCGCCTTTAATCCACTGCTGTAGCTGTGAGCGGGAATAATCAGGAAACAATTGCGCGGCTGCCTGGTCCAACCGGGAGCCTCTGAGCGCCACCGGGACCGTGGTTTCAATATGAATATTGGATATAGACACTAACAACCCACCACTCGCGGGGCAAAGGAGAAGAACAGAGGCGCAATTATGCACCATGCAAGGCTTTGGCGCTTCTCAACTCTGTGATTAAATAGGCGCCCATTCGAACTGAACGCTGGCGGCGCGGGCTTAACCCGACTGCCAAGGAAACATTTACTTGTGTGGGCGCACCCATCGGCCACCAGATACGCTGCTTTATGACCAATACTTTTGCAATACTCCGCTGGCCCGCACGCCACATCGCTCTGCTTTCCACACTCGTCCTACTGTGTACCAGTCTCTCCGGCTGTGCCCTGTTCGGCAAAGATGACGATCCATCCGCCGCCCCGGAAACCACGGAAAAAATGCTCTACGACGCCGCCGAGCGGCAGCTCAAATCGAGCCAATGGGAGGCAGGTATCAGCACCCTGCAACTGTTGGAAGAGAACTTTCCGTTTGGCTCCTACGCCGAGCAGGCCCAGCTGGAGCTGATCTACGCCTACTACAAAAACTTCGAAACCGAAGCCGCCATTGCCAGCGCCGACCGTTTCATTCGTCTGCACCCCCAGCATCGCCAGGTCGACTACGCCTATTATATGAAGGGGCTGGCCACCTTTACCGAGGGCCGTGGCGCCTTCGAGAAGTTCCTGCCCACCGACCGCACCAGCCGAGACCCCGGCATGGCCCGCGAATCCTTCGGCCACTTTGCCCAACTGCTGGCCCGCTTCCCCAACAGTGCCTATGCCCCAGATGCCCGCAAACGGATGATCTATCTGCGCAACCTGCTGGCGCGCTATGAGATCCACGTAGCCAACTACTACTTCAAGCGCGGCGCCTATATTGCCGCAGCCGACCGCGGTCGCTACGTGGTAGAGAATTTTCAGAAAACACCGGCCGTGCCCGATGGCCTGGCGGTGATGGTGCAGGCCTACAAACTACTGGGCATGGATGACCTCTCCGATGCCAGCTTGGCGGTGTTAAGCAGTAACTTCCCTAACCACCCGGCCCTGAACGAAGACGGCAGCTTCCGCTTCGCCTCGGGTACCCAACGAGGTGAGCGTTCCTGGGTGAGCAAGGTCACCTTCGGCCTGTTTGATAAGCCAGTCTCGCCCAGTTTTGACTCCCGTGAGCTCTACAACTCGGTCTACTTTGACGAGAGCCAGGTCTCCGCCCCCCGGCCACAGGATTAAGCAACCAGCCGGGGAGGCACCAACCACCCCTCTTTAACTGGCCAGCCTAGTCGCCTATCTTCCAGCCATTGGTAATCGGGTAACGACGGTCGCGACCGAAACCACGCTCACTGATACGCACCCCAACCGGCGCCTGGCGCCGTTTGTATTCGTTGATATCCACCAAACGCAGCACCCGCCGCACGGTGGCGGAATCAAATCCGGCCGCTTCGATCTCCGCTGCGCTCTGATCCTGCTCGATGTAGCGCTCCAGAATTTCATCCAGCACCGGGTAGGGCGGCAGGCTGTCTTCATCTTTTTGATCCGGGGCCAACTCGGCTGAGGGTGGCCGCTCGATCACACTCACCGGAATCACCTCCGACAGGGTGTTGCGATAACGCGACAACTCAAACACCGTCACCTTGGGTACATCTTTCAATACATCAAAACCACCCGCCATATCCCCATAGAGGGTGGAGTAGCCAACCGCCATTTCGCTTTTATTGCCAGTGGTGAGCACCAGATAACCCTTTTTGTTGGAGATCGCCATCAACAGCACACCCCGGCAGCGGGCCTGCAGGTTCTCTTCGGTGGTATCGACCTTGCTGCCCTCAAACTCTTCGGCCAGGCTGGCCATAAAAGCCTCATAGATGGGCTCGATACTGATCGACTGGTAACGCACCCCCAGGCGGTTGGCCTCATCACTGGCATCGTTTTTGGACAGATCGCTGGTGTAGCGAAACGGCATCATCACCGCCTCAACCCGCTCCTTGCCCAGGGCATCCACCGCTACCGCCAGTGTGAGGGCGGAATCGATGCCACCGGAGAGGCCCAACACCACGCCACGAAAGCCGTTCTTATTGACGTAATCGCGCACGCCAACCACCAGAGCCTGATAAATTGCCGCCAACTTGCTGGGTATGGCTATCTGATCCTGGGCCGGCACAGAGACAGTGCCGCTACTATCAACCGCCAGGGTGACCGGGAATAACCCCTCCTCGAAGAAGGGGGCCTGGCGCTGTATGGTGCCCGCGGCATCGACCACAAAGGAGCCGCCATCGAACACCAGTTCATCCTGGCCACCCACCAGGTTGGTATAGACTATCGGCATTGCCCCCTGCCGTGCCCGGTTGCTCAGCAGTTGCCGGCGCTGCTCGTACTTCTGGCCACTAAACGGCGAAGCATTGAGATTGAGCATCAATTTGGCGCCGTGGTTGCGGGCCTGTTCGGTCGGCTCGGCCAGCCAGATATCCTCACAGATGGTGATAGCCGTGGGCACGCCTTGGATATCGACCACACAGGGTTGATCACCGGCGACAAAGTAGCGCTTCTCATCAAACACCTGGTAGTTGGGCAGGCACTGTTTGGCGTACTCGGCAATCAACTGGCCGCCCTGAAACACCCCCGCCATGTTGAACACCCGGCCGGAGACCACCCGCGGATAACCCACCACCAGGGTAACCGGCAACGCGGCCTCGGCGATTTCGCTCATGGCGGCGTCGATCCGCTTTTGCAGACTGGGGCGCAGGAGCAGGTCTTCCGGTGGGTAGCCGGTGAGGGTTAACTCGGGGAAGAGCACCACATCGGCCTGATGTTCCTGCTGCGCCTGGCGGGCGGCCTCCAACATCAAGCGGGTATTGCCGGGAATATCGCCCACCAAAAAATTTAACTGGGCCATAACGACAGTAATGCTAGCCACTCGCCACCTCTCCTCTTTTGAACCAAACTGTGTGGGGGTGTATTGTCCGGGAAAGGTGGATAATAGGCAAAGTAATTGCCGGCTTACCCCGCCCGTGTGCGTCCAACACTTGCCACGCACTTCGCGTTAACGACAGACAGACCAACCATGACCTCGGCCACTAGCAACAGCACCAACAACAGTTCCAACAACAGAGACAACTACCGCCTCCTGCGCATCTACACCTATTACCGGACCGCACTCGGCAGCCTGCTGATGCTGCTGTTCACCGGTAACTTTGCCAACGATGTGCTGGGCCGCTACGCCCCCAAATGGTTTTTTCTCACCGCGCTGGTCTATACGGTGTTTAACCTGTTGACCTTAATTGGCCTCTGGCGCCGCCAAGAGGAGCCCGATACCCGGCAGCTGGTGGGCTACCTGATTATTGATGTCGCGGCGCTGACCTTGTTGTCCGGTACCAGCGGTGGTATCGCCAGTGGACTCTCCTACCTGCTGGTGATCACCGTGGCCGCCAGCGCCATCTTCCTTACCCGGCAGCTGGCCATATTTATCGCCGCCCTGGCCACAGTGACCACCCTGACCGAAACCCTGATCACCGCCCAGATCTTTGGCGACAGCTCTTCCCGGATGTTCTCCGCCGGCGCCCTCGGCATTTTGCTGTTTGCCACGGCGCTGCTGTTCCAATACCTGACTCAACGCATCCGCGAAAGCAGTGAAGAAGCCGATATTCAAGCCCAGGAGGCGGCCAAGGCGCGCGACACCTCGCAAAAGATTATCGAACGGATGCGCACCGGCGTGCTGGTCACCGACAGCCAGCAACAGATCCAGTTAATTAACAATGCCGCCTGTCGACTGCTTGGCTTGCCACCCATCTATGCACAACTCTCCACCAATCTGAGCGAAATCCCCCTGCTGGCCGATGCCTATCAGAGCTGGCAAGAGAACCCCAAGCGTGCCCGCCCGCCGGTACGGGTAGCGGAGAACAGTGCCGAGGTGCGCATTAATTTTGCGGAGCTAACCGGGCCAGAGGGCGACACACTGATCTTTGTTGAGGATCACCGCCTGCTGGCTCAGGAGGCACAAAAGCTCAAGCTCGGCTCGCTCGGCAAACTGACAGCCAGTATCGCCCACGAGGTACGCAACCCCTTGGGCGCCATCGCCCACGCAGCCCAACTGCTGACGGAGTCGCCAGAGCTTGCCGACGACTCCAAAAAGCTGCTCAACATTATTCTCAACCACTCCAAACGGGTTAATCAGATCATTGAAAATACCTTGCAACTCTCCCGCCGCAGCCAAAGCCAGGCGCAGGTGGTGGAGCTGTGTGAGTGGCTGCCCAAATTTATCAGCGAATACAGCCAGGCGCTGGCCAACGCCAGTGAGGTAGATATTGAATTGAATATCGAAGCGAGTAGCGAGCCGATTCTGGCCAAGGTGGATATCAACCACCTGCGCCAGATTTTAACCAACCTGTTCGATAACGGCCTGCGTTACGGTTATCAAATCACCGGCCGCTACCATCTGCAGCTACGCCTGGGCTACCAGGCCAGCAGTGAATTGGCCAGCCTGCTGATTATTGACGACGGTCCGGGTGTCAGCGAAGAGATGGAAGAGAGCATCTTTGAGCCCTTTTTCACCACCGAGAACACCGGTAGTGGCCTTGGCTTGTATATTTCTCGAGAATTGTGCCAATCTAATCAGGCATCGCTCACTTTTACCCGCTGGCAGGGTAAAAGCTGTTTTCAAATCAAGTTCGCCCACGCACAACAAGTATTTTAATAATCCCAAACCATTCGCTTTGAACCCCGACAGGAAACCCGCTGGCGCCATGAGTAGACACGCACTGATCATCGACGACGAACCCGATATTTTGGAGCTGCTGGATATCACCCTGTCGCGCATGGGTGTCGTTGCCGAGCGCGCCGCCAACCTTGACGCAGCCCGCCAAAAGTTGGCTCAACACCGCTACCAATTCTGCCTGACCGATATGCGGCTTCCAGATGGCAACGGCATTGATCTGGTCAAAGAGGTGCAACAGAGCCACCCGCAAATGCCCATTGTGGTGCTCACTGCCCACGGCAATATGGATACCGCGGTGGAGGCCATGAAAGCCGGCGCCTACGACTTTATTACCAAGCCGGTCGACCTGGAGCAGTTGCGCCAGCTGGTGAACTCAGCGCTGGCGGTGAGCCCGGAACCCCCCAGCGGTATCCAGGAAGATCAACTGATCAAGGGCGAATCAGCGGCCATCGTGGCATTGCGCAAGAAGATCAACAAGCTGGCCCGTTCTCAGGCGCCGGTATTTATCAGTGGTGAGTCGGGTAGTGGTAAGGAGCTGGTGGCGCGCTCCATACACGCGCAAGGCCCCCGAGCCAAGCATCCCTTCATTGCCGTGAACTGTGGCGCAATACCGGCCGAGCTGGTGGAGAGTGAGCTGTTTGGCCATCGTAAAGGCAGTTTCACCGGCGCCCAGAAAGACAAGGAGGGGCTATTCCAGGCGGCCCACGGCGGCACACTCTTTTTGGATGAGGTGGCGGACCTCCCCCTGGATATGCAGGTTAAATTACTGCGCGCCATTCAGGAGAAAGCGGTGCGCGCCATTGGCGATGCCAACGAAACCAAAGTAGATGTCCGCATACTCAGCGCCAGCCACAAGGATCTAACCGAGGCCATTGAGAACGGAAAATTTCGTGCGGACTTGTACTATCGAATCAACGTTATTGAAGTCCCTGTACCCGCCTTGCGCGAGCGTGGCAGCGATATCCTGCTACTGGCCAACTACTTCCTGCACCATTTTGCCAACGACTATAACGACGAACCGGCAATACTGTCGCAGGCGGCCTCCGCCGCCCTGGCCGCTTACGATTTTCCGGGCAATGTGCGCGAGCTGCACAATATTCTGGAGCGGGCCTACACCCTGTGTGAAGGCCTGGTAATCGAAGCCGCAGACCTACAACTGAGCCCCATCGGCAAGAACAGCGACACCGGCCGAGAGCCCAGCCCTCCCCCTAGCCACACCGTTAGTCAGAAGCTCGACTACGACGAAAGCATTCCGCTGGATGACTATCTGGCCGATATCGAAAGAGAGATACTGCTCACCACCCTCGACAAACACCGCTGGAATCGAACCACGGCCGCCAAGGCTCTGGGCATTACCTTTCGCTCCCTGCGCTACCGGCTGAAGAAGTTGGGGCTCGACAGCGACGACTAATCCTTTGCAAATTAGGCCAATGCTAAGACTTTGCGGTGACGTCACTCAGGCAAAGTCATTAATTCAGCCAATATTTCACAAAAAATCGTCACCCAATTCACTTATCTATTGAGTTAGCATTAGCACCGCCTGCACTGCCCCAGAAGATCACCACCTGGGGAGGATAAGTGATGAAAAAGCATGGCGGCTTGAGCTTGATTGAACTGATGATGACTCTGGCGATCGTCAGCATTCTCTACTTTGTGGCAATTCCCAACGGCTACCAGATTTATGCCCGCCATAAAGCCAGCGCCACCATCAATGAGTTGCTCGGACAACTGGAGTTTGCCCGCACCCTGGCACTGGCTCAGGGTCGTTATATCAGCGTGTGTGCCAGCGGCGATAACCAGAGCTGCGGCGACAATTGGTCCCGGGGACTGTACATATTTGCCGACCCGGACATCAACGGCGTTATTGAATCCCCCGGGCAGATCATCCGGGTGTTTGACCGGGCCAACGACCAGGCCACCATCACGCTCAACGCCGGACTCAATATCAACTACATCAACTACACCCCCACCGGAACCAGCTTTCGCAAGAACAGTGGCGGCAATCTGGTCTACTGCAGCCGCGCCGGCGAGACGCGCAACGCCAAAGTAATTATTTTTTTCCGTACTGGACGGGCCTATTTGGGACGCGACCGCAACGGCAACGGCATTCCGGAAAACGGCAGCGGCAACGACATCAACTGCTGATTTAAGGCGGGAGTGGGCCGGCAACTATTGGCTGCCAATTGAATTGTGTTTTAATGGGCGCCGATTTTTTCCAGCAAGAGCAGCCAGTGTGAAGCAACCCATCTCATTTACTCAGGGGCCGGTCGGCAAGGTTTTGTATCAATTGGCACTGCCGGGGGTGATCGGCTTGGGGGCCTCCATGTCGTTTAATATCGCCGATACATTCTTCGTTGGCCGGCTCGGCAGCGAATCGCTGGCGGCGATGAGTTTCACCTTTCCCATAGTGCTGCTGATCACCACCCTCGGTATTGGTTTTGCCACCGGCACCTCATCGGTCTATGCCCGCATGCTCGGCCTGAAGATGCCACAAGAGGCCAGGCAGATGGCAGGTGACACACTGCTGCTCTGCCTGGCCATTTCAACGACGGTGATGATGTTGGGTTGGCAGTTGATGGAGCCCACCTTTCAGCTGCTGGGTGCCAAACCGGCACTGTTACCATTAATTAATCAGTACATGTGGGCCTGGTATTGGAACACACCCTTTTTCTGTCTCTCAATGGTGATCTCCGCCATTTTGCAGGCCTCCGGCCACAACAAAATCGCAGGCACGCTGATGATCTGGAGTGCCATTGCCAATATCATCCTCGACCCAATTCTGATTTTTGGGCTGGGCCCCATCCCAGGCCTCGCCATTGCCGGTGCGGCCTGGACCACGGTGTTCACCCGTGTGCTGTTAACCGGCCTCGCCCTCTATCTGGCGATTCACCGCTACCAGTTAATCAGCATCCCCCATCTACGCGGCCCGGCCATGCTGCGCTCCTGGAGGGCGGTTATGAAAGTGGGCGTGCCGACCATGGCCACCAATCTGATCATCCCGATATTCAGTGGCGCCGCGTTGGTGTTGGTGTCGAGCTTTGGTCCGGAAGCGGTGGCCGCCATGGGCATCACTCAACGCCTCGAGCCCTTGCTGTTAATTGTGCTGATCGGCCTGGCCAATATTCTGGGCCCGTTTGTCGGCCAGAATATGGTGCCGGAGCATCGCGCCCGCCTGCCGCAAGCCCTAGCCGCCAGCAGCCGCTTCAGCCTGGTTTACGGTCTCGTCTGCGCCCTGCTACTCTGGCTTTGTGGTGGACTGATCAGCAAGGCCTTTACCGACTCTGCGCGGGTAATTTCCATTGCCGCCACCTACCTCGCCATTGTCCCCCTCTCCTACGGCTTACAAGGTATCTCCATGGCGGCCAACTCCAGCTTTAACGGCCTGGGTAAACCCCTGCCCGGTGCCGCTATCTCCGCGCTGCGGGTGCTGGTTATCTTTGTACCTCTCGCCCTGTTGGGTAAGTACTGGTTTGGCCTGGTGGGTATTTTTGTCGCGGTGGCGCTGGCCAATAGCCTGGCCGGAATTATTGGTTATTTTTGGCTGAGGCAGACCTATCGCAAGGCAACCCTGCAATCCATTTAAGGGGGGGTTACTGCCCACACCATCCAACGGCAAGGTTACTAGTAATTTGATTGGGCCAAGAGGAGTGAAGGCTAGAGGGCAGATCAAGCTGGCTGGCCACAACCTCAATCAGCGGCCTACCACTTCGACTATTTAATAAATAAAAAAGGTACTACCAGAACTCGCCCAAGAACGGCAGCACTTTTTATCGCCATGCCGTAATTATTGCTCTTCCCAGTTGCTAGAACAGCGGCTTTATAAGACGCAGGCAGTACCGATACAACCTACCAGAGCTACGACCTGCCAGAACTACGTCAATCACTATTGGCAAAGCAGAGCCTCACCTAGAGCGAGGCCCGGTGCCAGCTATTAATTACCAAACAGCTCCTGCCACGCCACACGCCCTAACCCTGAGGCAGCATCCGGGCAGACCCAGCGATAGGAGACTTCACCATTAGAGGTGGAAAATGCCTGGTACTGGCCGTTGTTTTTCGGGCAGGGCTGGTCAACGTCATCTGGTGCACCAATAAAGGCAGAACCGGAGGGCATGGCCTCGTCAACGGGCTGACTGACATAACCCTGATCCTCATCATTAATTACACCATCGCCGTTGTAATCGTAGATTGGATTGGTGGTTGCCAAACCATCAACACCGATACTGTTGAGGTAACCCATACCACCGGCATCACAAACATCGCTAGATGGAATGACACTGGTAAAGAAGATGGTGCCCAGCAAAATGGCCGGGTCGGCAATAACCCGCTCACCCGACTCCGGCAGCAGATCCATATACCAACCGTAGTCACCTGAGTCACTCACCTCGTTGTACCAGACAATGGCATCACCACTCACCTTCCTGCCACTGCTACCTTCCGGGGTCTCGAGAGTGCGCGCCTGCAAGTCGGAGCGGGTGATGGCGCCATCGCCACGATCCCAAACCGCGTAGAAGCTCTCGGTTTTCGTGGTGGCGTAATCACCGAACTCCAGCATTTTGCCAGTACCAAACAACACAACCAGGTTTGGCAGATTATCGGTAAATGGTGTCTCTTTATTGATTACCACCAGCGGTGTGGTGGTGATTGCCTGACTTTCGCCGTCGTTATTGACTGCACTAAACAGAGGCTCAGGATCAGCCAAAGTACCGTGCGCCACTTTCCATCCAGAAGCATTGGCAGCACGTAAATCAAACGCCCACAGGTTGCCTTTCAAGTCCCCGGCATAAGCCCAGTCAACCACACGATCACCGTCGGTATCGGCCAAAACCGGGGCAAATAGGCCATTTCCATCGCCCGCTTGGGTGTCCAGCTCAATGTAATCACCAACCGACCACTCTCCATCCACCCCCTCCTCAATAAAGAGAATAAAGAGCTTGGCTAAACCGCCATCGGAGTTGACGCCGTTACCGGTAATCACGGCAAACTTGCCGTTATTCATCATGACCACTTTGGCTTCACCAAAGACGTGCCCCATATCGCTATCACCGCTGCCGCCGTTATTGCCGTCGAACTCCCACAGCAGCATGTCGTCGGCGTTGCCCTCACTAAAGGTCGCCGGATTGGTCACATCCAGTGCAAACAGACCTTTACCACCATTGCCTAAAGCGCCAACCACAATGGTGCGCCAATTTCTGCTGTCGGCCTGCACTGGATATTCGGCATCGATAAATACGTCTGACGCGGTTAGCGTGCCGTCTACATAAAAGCGATGTTGATAGCTGGGGCTGGTTAAATAAAACAGCCCTTCGGTTTCAGAATCACCATTTGCCAATTGGCTGGGGATATAGGCGAATAGCTCTTTACCCGCGTCGTCGCCACTACCACTAAAGGCGTGCAACATACCGTCGTTGGCGCCAACGTAGATAACCGACTTACGGTTGGCGTAGGTGGAGGCAAAATAGGAGTAGTTACCGTCAGGGGAGCTGTCACCAAATTTAGAGTTGGCATTGTAATTGGGATAGCGGATCTCCGGCTCACCCACTTCAATGGGGGAGGAGTTAACAATATCGCCCAATAAACCCGAAGCACCGGAGGTTCTATCGCGGAACTCTTCGAACGCCTGACCACGCAGATAGGCAATCACCTTGGCCGTTAAAATTGGATCTCCACCGGCACCATCCAGGTCATCCCGCATTTCGTCGCTAAATTGTGCAAAATTCAAAAAACGAAAAGGCACACCATCCTTACGCGTCTCCATACCCACCGTTACACTACCGGCGGTGATAATCGTCCGATTAGAGGGACCCAAAGCCGGGTCTGCGACGCGGGCATCCAGCTGCGCTGCCACCGTCCAACTGGGTGTATCAGCAAACAGATTACCGTCATTATCATCTGGATTAACATAGGGATAGGCGGCCAGGTCACCCCACCACTGACTGCCCTGATAATTAAAGGTGGCTTGGAATAAGAGAGAATCTGAACTGACCGCGCCGGAGTTAAATGCCACTGTGGTAAGCGAAGTTTTTTCACCTTCGATATCGGTAAAAATACTATTTAAAGACTCGACAAGCTCATCAACGTTATTAGCCTGGCGAACTGATCCATCCTCATCGGGACGAACGCCATTGGCGGCTGCACGCATTAGTAGTTCGTCCTCAGCCACCGAACTGTCGAAACCGCCAATAAAATAAGTTTTAATGTTGTTGATATTGGTTAAGCCGACCGGATCATCCGGCGACGGGCGCAAGTTGCTGTCGTTAAGTGCAAGAGTGATATCGTCCAATACATTTAGGGCGCGCAGCGGGCCGGTTGAGCCATCGTCATAAACACGGTACTCAATGCTGTTATCAATACCGTCGGCATCATAACCAACATGACTACCCACCTCACTACCACCCATCAGCAGCGGACTGATTAATCCCGTTTCATTGGGAATACCGTCGGTCAGAGCAATGATGTAATTCTCCTGACAATAACCCTGAATTATCTCTTTCGCTGGAATCTCATCTGCCGGTGCAACCACCCCTTCAGCGTAGGCCGGCAGCGTGGAGAAGACTTCCGATGCAAGAACGGCTTGCGCATCAACGGTATCCGCGTGGATGGTGATCTCTTCGTTTTCATGCCCCGAGATAAAATAGCGACCAATATCCGACAGCGCTTCCGAAATGGGTGTATCCCCTCCCAAACGAAGATCCGCCAAACTATTGAGAAGCTGATCGCGTTGGCGAACACCACTGCCGATATCGGCATCAATATCCTCAATACCCGAGAGGATTAAAGCTCCACCCACCTCGGCGGTTTCATCCTCCTCATTCACCCGCTCAAAGGCAGCCAGCCCGAGACGCACATCGGACAGCCCCATCAGCAACTTTTCGCCGGCATCCTGTGAAATCTGCAGACGCGAACCCACGCCAAATTTTCGACCGCGGTTTCCCCAGGTTAAATCGGGCCCAGTTTGGTCGGCATTAGAGAAGTAGTAATTCCAAAAATTGGCCGGACCCGATTCAACACGAGTCGCACGGGACGCCCAGTAGGAGCCCAAATAGTCAGGACTCTCAACCACCATGACAACCGCATCGTCTGGCACATTATTAGGGGACCCATCCAGATAACTGTCCATTGCGGAACTTAAACTGTCGAGCGCAGAAGCCTCAAACAGACCCGACACCGTTCCAACATAGGTGTCAAAAAAACCAGATTCAAAAAGGTCTTGGAATTCACCCCAGGTAACCGTAATCGGGTCGGCGGAGAAACAGGCGGTCGGATAGAGCGTACCCTCTCCGGATGTACCCCACTCGTAATTTGTACCGTCGTAAGTGAAATAGCCCATGCCACTGTCGGTGGCCGCAGCATTGAAAACCGGTGTTACGAAATCGTCGCGGTAATCTCGGTTACGAGCGTCAAACAGCTGATTGGGCAACAGAGCCAACCCATCGGCACAGGTGCCATAATTCACGGAGGCATCGTACCCACCATACTCAAAACGGTTCATGGAGCCCGAGGTATCAAACAGCATCATCACATTGGGTTTCACGCTGGCTTCGGTCAGCAGGGGTTGGTTGGGAAGCTCTACCGCGCCAACCATTGAGCAATTACCCGCGATGAATGCAGCCAGCAGCGGTTTCCTTCCGCCACAAGAGTGCGTAATTATTTGCGTAAGAACTTTTGTTTTGTTAGCCATGATAATTTTTGTCTTGTCGCTTATTGTGGCAGCTGCAACTCTTCTCAACCCTGCAACCCGCCCTAAAAATAATTCAATTAAGATTCTGAAAGATCTGCGCTGTAGTAGCCGGAGACGAGGCGCACAACACCGCTGCCACTTTCAGCCCTTACAACAATACGAAACAGCCGAGCGGTGGGCGGCACTGTCGGCTGGCTGTAGTTGTTGCTCAGGCCAACACTAATGTCCTGCCCTTTCACAACCACCTCGCCCAAATCCTCTATAAAATATTTTGCGGAAAACCCCTGGCTGACCACATTGGCCACCTGGGTTTTAGCTGCGGCCCAGGTATTGACCAGGTCGAGATAATTGGTCGGACCGTGGCCTTCCGAGTAGAGCCCGGCCATAGAGACGCCTTCCGAATAGGTGCCCGAATCACTGAACATCGACAGGCTGCCCGCGCCGCTATTGATAAAATCCTCGGCCTCCACCAGCGCACTCTCTGCTGCCTGGAAAACCAAATTGGATTCGCGAATAGCCGAGGTCATTCGCTCCTGTACCACCACCTCGCGGTTGGCAGACAGCACCACCATGGTTAACACCAGCAACAGAATCAGGCTGACGATAAGCACCGCACCGGCCTCGCCACGCGCGGCTGGCTGAGGGGCCTGCCCCTTGTCGAATCCCTGGAAAGACCCAGCCAACTGCGCAGCTCGATTGGGATTAGCAGAATTAAGTAAGCGTTTTTGTGTATGGATCATTGGTTATAGCTCCGACTCGACTGTGCGGTTGCGGATATTGGAGGTGCTGGTGTAGGTTCGGGTGATCGGCTTACCATCCACCAGCTCGGTACTGCGTACCGTTACCGATGTTCTTACCGCCATAATCGCGGCCGGGTCTGCAACCGAAGCGGGTTCGAGAAATTGCTGCTTGTTATCAAGCAACACCCCAAAACGAACCTGAAAATCGATTACATCAGGGATCAGCTCGTAATTGGTACCATCCTCGCGACGATAGAGCGCCGGGTTGCCATTACTGCCATCGGCCAGGAAATAGGTGTAGACAAACGGCTCTAAAATGGAGGCATCTTTGCCATAGAGCGAAGAGAGATTGGCGGTGGAGTTGCCCAGGCCGCTGATGGTGTCGGCAGTGTGTTCAATATTGGTGCCCGAACCATTGGTTTTAATAAAGATATCCCCGTTAAAACAGTTGGTCACCATCAACACCGTGCCATTGGGAATCGCAGTGGGACAGGCCTCGGCCAGAGTCAGGGCGTCACTTTCGGTGCTGAGTTCCACCCCCAGGTTCATCACCCCGTCGCAGATCGGACGCGACCCCACAATGCGCAGAGTATCTGTACCACTCAACACTGTTTTACCACCTATGGCCTGGGTGCCAGTGGCGGTGTAGCCGTACACAGCACCATTGGCCAAATTGAAATAGGGGTGATAACTGGCGTCGTAGTTACCACCGGTGAGTGCATTGCTCAAACCGGTGTGATCACGCAGACAACCGCTGAAGTCAGCACTGCGCACATCGCGGCTGATAAACTCTGTCGCGATACGGCCACCATCCTGCACCGAGGCCATGGCGTTTTGCAGTCTGGCCCCTTCACGGCTGCCGTCGAATACCTGGGTAACGCCAAACAGCAACAGAACGCCCAGGAACATGGCCACCAAGGCCTCCACCATAGTGAAGCCCTGAGCCTTACGACTCGCCAGCGCGGTTGCTATTGGGCGGCCCATCACAGCAACACCTCCAGGGAGAAGGTCTGCGGCAGGTTTGCGGCGGTCTCGGCATTGCGCACCACCTCAGACCAGCTGACCGAGATTATGTAGCTGCCGCTAACTTCGTCGTAGGCCACACTGCCACTGCCACTCGGTAAGCCGCCCTCCGTTACACTACCCTTGATGATCTGGCTCCACTCATAGGCATCGCGATTGGCCATCTCGCTATAACTGCAGCCGCCGTCACATTCAGGATTGGATAGGTTCGACCAGGTGATATTTTTATAGGCGTCGGCAGAGATACCGCCCGGATTACTGCGCATGCGCTCGGCAAAGTCGTAGGCGTAGATGGTGGCCAGTGTTCGGTAATTACTGGCGGCGATATTTTTAGCGCCCAGCAGCTGGACACTCGCCAAACCCAGAAAACCGATTGCCAGAATAATGATCGTCACCAGGATCTCGATCATGGAGACGCCCTGTTGGCGTGTTACTGAAGCAGGCGTTATCGTTTGTTTTACACCCGCTGTCGTCAGCCCGAGTTTCATTTGGTTATTTCCCTAGTGGCAAACCCCGTCTCCACCTGACTTCAGGCTTAGCCTTCTATGGCCATCCATTCGCCAGATATTTGACAGTTTTGGCATATTTTTCTACGACGCAATATTGTCGCTTTGCTTCTTCTGTGGAGCCAGACCGGTAAAAAGGTCAAAAATCCGTCTCAGGCGTAAAGTACCACCACAAGCAAAGCCACAGATAGGGAAGAACCGGTAAAAAGCGGCGGGGATGGGACAAAAGGCGAAAGGGCTTGGACAAGCGGCAACCCCACTGAAACGCCTTTCAGGCGCTATCCATCAAAAGCCAGAGAGGTGTTTAAATAGGGGGGTTAAAACAAAACAACCCCCTGTAACAGGAGGTTGTTTCGGGAGAAGCGCCCAGGACGCGTTAAACGAATTGTGGCGCTGTAGGGCTCGGCCTGTTACTGACGCAACATCTCCTGCCAGGACATGCGCCCAACCGCTGCGGCATCTGCCGGGCAGACCCAGCGATACTGAACCTCACCACTGGAGGTAGAGAAAGCCTGGTATTGGCCATTCTTCTTCGGACAGGGGTCAGTCGCGACACTACCATCACCACCACCGATGTAGGCGGCACCCGACGGCAAACCGTCCTCGACCCGCTCACCCACATAGCCAAGGTCATCTTCGTCGACATCACCATCGCCATCGGCGTCGTAGATAGGCGTGGTGCTCGACAAGCCATCGGTGCCGACACTGTTCACCCACCCCTTACCACCGTTGGAGCAGGAGGCCGTAGAAGGCACAGAGGTGGCAAAGAAGAGCGTCCCCTGCAGCACATAGGGCTCAACAATATTGCGCTCGCCCGTTTCCGGAAGATCCATATACCAACCATAGCTACCGGTCGTGCCATTCCACCAGGAGATAGTACTGCCGCTAACCGTGCGGGTGGAGACGGTATCACCATTAACGTCGGTCAGTGTGGCGGCCGCCAGCGTGCGCGCGGTCAGATTGCCGCGCAACAGCTGATCGTCGCCTCTATCCCACACGGCATAGAAAGTTTGCGCACTGTTGTCGGTGTAGTCAGACAACTCGATAAATTTACCCGTGCCAAAGAACACCAACACATTCTCGCCATTGCCGGCTTTGGTGGTGGAAGGGTTGAGCGTGATCAAAGGCTGCGTGGTAATCGGCTGCACATTGCCACTGCTATCTTTCGCGGTAAACAGCGGTTTGGGGGTAGTGCCATCAAGGTAGGCCGAGTGCCAATTGGCATCACTGGTGTCAGAGACATCGAACGCCCAGAGGTTGCCTTTCAAGTCACCGGCATAAATGCGATCAGGGATATAGTCGCCGTTAAGATCCGCCAACACCGGAGCACCCATACCATTGTCGCTGCCGATACCAGTGCTTAACTCAACCCAATCGCCGCTGCTCCAACTGCCATCGACACCCTGCTCCAGATAGACAATAAACAGCTTGGCCTCACCGCTACCGCTGTTGTAACCATTACCCAGAATGGCGGCCCATTTACCGTTCGCCATCATGGCGATTCGAACTTCGCCATAGACATGACCGATATCGCTATCGTCGTTCTCATCAAACTCCCACAGCACAATATTGCTGGCGTTGCCGGCGGTAAATTGCGCGGGGTTAGTCACATCAAGCGCGTACAGACCCCGACCACCGGCACGCAAGCCTCCGACAATAACGGTGCGCCAGGATTTACTGACGCCGCCATTGGGGTCGAGGTATACATCCGAGGCGGTAATTGGCCCATCAACATAAAAGCGGTGCTGATAATCGGGATCGGTCAGATAGTAGAGCCCCTCCTCGTTGGAGGAGCTGTCAAATACCATGCTGGGGATATAGGCAAAGGCCTCGCCACCACCGGTACTGAGGTCACCGTAAAAGGCGTGCACCATACCATCGTTGCTGCCCACATAAACCATGGAAGCACGGCTGCTGTTACTGCTGACAAAAGAGGAGTATGGGTCAGAAGCCGAACCAAACAGAGTCACGGTGGTGCCGTTGTCAAGCAGTGCGCCGTAGTCTGGATAGCCGACCTCTGGTTCGCCCACCTCCACCGGTGAGGAGTTAACAATATCGCCCAGCAAACCCATGGAGCCAGTGGTTGTGGTGCGATCGCGATAGAGGGCATTACTGGCACCACGCAGATAATTCAACACTGCCTTACCGTCAGTTTCTGAGCCACCGCCTTTAAGGTCGTTCTGTTGTTCGGTAGAGAGACTGGCCCAGTTGGCCTCGGTAAAGGGAATACCGTCGCCGGTGTTCGACATAGTTAAAATCAGGCGATCACTATGGCCAGACAACGCCACGCGAGTGCTCAGCTTGGTCTCGGCCGACCAGCTGGCAGTGGTGGCAAACATGCCATTGGCGGAGTCGTAAGCGTAGGCTTTTAAATCGCCATTCCACAAGCTGTCGGAGCGCGTAAAGGTGGCTTGATAGAGCGCTGAGCCCACCTGCAGAGAACCGGAGTTAAATGAAATGGAGGTAAGCGATCCTGCCGAGGCAAAAATCTCTTCAAAAATATCATCGAATGCAGAAATCAGTGCATCGGCATCGTCAGCCTGATAGAGGGTTCCTGAAGCATCCGGCGTAATACCCACACCGACACCGTTATTTACCGTGTTGGTCATAATGGTGGAAGAGCCCAAACCAAAACCGGCAATAAGATAGGTCGAGATATTATTAACAATGGCAGAGCCATCAAATTCATTTAGATCGGGGCGCAAATCGATGTCGTACAGAGCAAGAGCAACGTCATCCATAATGCCGTTGGAACCGGTGACACCATCAGCATCATAGCCGCTCAAATAGCTGTTAAGGTTTGAGTCACTGGTCGGCGCACCATCGGTCAGCATCACCACAAAGTTCTTTTGGCAGTAGGCCTGAATAACCGGCTGAGCACTGGTTGGCACAGTGGTGCCGTTTAAGTAGGTTGGCGCTTGGTTAAAGACGGACGAAGCGGCCGCCGTCGTCTCTGTACCGGTAATACCACCGGGGTGTAAGGTCAGCGTCTCGTCGGTATGCCCCTCAATATAGTAGCGGCCCAGTTCATGCAAACTCTCGCCCAGCGGCGTACTGCCGTTGGCATAGATGCCGTTGACTTGGGTGATCATGCGCTCCTCTTGAGTCTCACCGGTACTCGCGTCCACCACGTCGTCGATGGAATCGATACCGACCAGAATAGTGCCGCCGGATCCGCCGTTAAAACCAGCCAGGCCGATGCGGATACCATCCAGGTTGCGCAACAGTAATTTGGCAGCGTCCTGGGCAATCTCCACGCGCTCACCCACACCAAATTTTTGATCTTCCTCGCCCCAGTTGTCACCGTCGGTTTGATCGGAGTTAGAGAAGTAGTAGTTCCAGAAATTGCCTTTCCAAGAATCCTTGCCGTCGTAAATATCGTCGTTATCACCATCTAAGTTGGTGAAGTCATCGGAGTACTGAACATAGTAATCATCAGAATCGTCAAAGCAGGCCTGCTGCAGACCTGTATTGCTATCGATAGCATCGGTGGTACCCCAAGCATAGTTGCTACCGCGATAACTGAAATAGGCGTAACCACTGCTATTGGTGTGCGCCACCACCTGATAGTAGGTACCACCCGTGGCGCTATACCCGGCAATGGTAATTGTCGCCGGGCAATCAGCGTAATCAGTGTCTTTATCGTAGTCACCAAAATACCAGTCGTAGATCATTGAGCCGGAGTCATCCAACAGCAACATTACGTTGGGCTCAATGCTGGCTTCGATCAATAATGGCTTTTTGGGTAGCGTTAGTGACCAGGCACTATGACAAATAGAGATCGCAACAACAGCGACCAAGCATGACATTGCCAGGTTACGGGTGGTTTGAACAAATTTCATGACGCATCTACCTTATCAAGACTTGCACGCAGCATTAGGCACACAATTCCAGTCTGATTCCTTTTAGACCCCACACCATCTCCTGCCGGGTTTTACCCTAAGCAGATAAATGCAGGCACAACAATTCCTCTGCGCATCGAGTGCTGGTTAACCCCCCAAAAAACTAGGTCAACTACAGGCTTCTGCTGTAATAACCGGCAATAATTTGTTGAGTTAGCCCATTTGGCCCAACCGAGCGAACAACAATGCGGAACACTTCCGCGACTGGTTTCACATCGGGCTGGTTATAGTCATTGCTAAGGCTGATATCTTTCGCCAGGCCGGCGAGGGTAAATTCGCCCAAGTTCTCAATATAATATTGCGCGCTGTAGCCATCCATCATGCCATTGGCTTCCCGGGTCAGGGAATCAGTCCAGGCGGCCACCGCCGTGTAATCCGCAGGGCCATTACCTTCGGTATATAGACCGTTGGCCCCGGTATCCGAAAAATCCGAAAGATCACTGATTGTGTCGAGAAAAGCTTCCGCTTCCACCAGGGCAGTTTCGGCGGTTTGAAAGGCTAAATTGGTTTCCCGAATAGCCGATGTCATTCGCTCCTGTACCACCACGCCGCGGTTGGCCGACATAACGATGACCGTTAACACCAATAACACCACCAGGCTGATGATTAACACCGCACCGGATTGATTGCCGGGATTAAAACTCTGTTTTTTCACGACTGTCATCTCACCCTATTTTTATCGTAACCATTCACGCGTCTGGGTCAGCTTCGGAATTAACGGTACGATTGCGAATGCTGGAGGTGCTGGTGTAGGTCCGGGTCAACGGTGCACCGTCGATTAAATTGTCACTGCGTACGGTTAACACTATGCGTGCCGACACCACACTGCTCATATCAGCAAATGTGCCGGCAAAATTATCGGCCGCATCGTCGCCATCGCTGTCCTGCCCATAGGTAACCTGGAAGTTAACAACATTGGTAACCAGTTCCCGGTTCTGTCCGTTTTCACGACGGTACAGGGAGTCGTTGCCATTGGAGCCAGGCGCGACAAAATATTGCCGAACAAAGGGCTCGAATATTTGAGCATCGGACTTATAGGTCGTCTGGAAGGCCGCCGAGGCGTTGGCCAGGCCACTGACTGCCGTGGTTGTGTGTTGTATATTGGTATCACTTGCCGCGTTGGTTTTAACAAAAATATCGCCGTAGTAACAATTACTCACCAACAGCACCGTACCGGGGTCAATGGGGCAACTGGCGCGCAACACCAACGGATCGTCTTCATCGACAGCGGAGGAATCGATTGCCGTAATGCCATCACAGGCTGGCTGAGCACCAACAATTGCCAAGGTGCTGGTACCATTTGCCACGCTGGCACCACCCAAGGTTAAGCTGCTGGCGGACTGGACTCCGGAAATACCGCCAGTCGCGTAAAAGGTGTGGTATTCCGCGTTATAGTTGGAGCTGCTTGTACTCAGTAAATTTTGCAGCCTGGATTTATCCTGCAAGCAACCGGAAAAATCCGCCGCACGCAAATCGCGGGAAATAAACTCCATGGCGATACGACCACTATCCTGCATACTGGCCATGGCGTTTTGCACCTGTGTGCCCTCGCGACTGCTATCAAATACTTGTGTCGCACCGAAAATCAACAGCACACCCAGGCCCATCGCCACCAGTATCTCTACCAGGGTCAGCCCTTGTTCGGCATGCATAAATTTGGCTGGCAAACGTCTCATGTCAACTTACCCGAGGTGGCCGCTACATCTTGACCAATAGACTGTAGGTCTGATTCTGCAACTGACCGATATCACCCTCGCGCACATTTTCTGTCCAGCGAATAGCAATGGTGAAAACATCGTCAGTGGCATCGTAGGCAACAGAGCCTGCGCCATTGGGCAAGCCACCGTTAACCGGGTCGGCGGTGAGCAGATCATCCCACTCAGAGGCATCGCGGTCGGCCATCTGCGCAGGCGTACAGTAACTGCTGCAAGCGGGGTCGGTGGCACTGCTGCTGATCACCGCGTTGTAGCTACCTAAATTGACGCCCACCTGATTGGCGCGCATACGCTCAGCCATATCGTAGGCATAGATCGTGGCCAGAGTTCGATAGTTGCTGTTGGAAATATTGCGCGTACCCAACAACTGCACACTGGCGAGACCAAGAAAACCGATTGCCAAAATAATCATGGTAACCAGAATCTCAATCAACGTGATGCCTGCTTGTGTTCGCTGCCTATTCAACATCATCTATTCACCTGAGCTAGATTTCTAACAATCGTTGGCGTCGCCAATCCAAACTGAGCCGGACATCAACAAATTGATTTTACGACCAGTCTCGCCTTCGCGATCATCGCAAAGCTTAAACGCCTCTTCCGAAGGCGCCGCCGAGCCATCGTCATTGGCAGCGGCAAAACCACGGCTATCAAAAACAATGACCGATGCTCCACCGATAGTCGCCAACGAGGTACCGGTTTTAAATGCACCCCAAACACGAATCTCTTCGCCATCATCGTATTTTGAATTGCCATTGCCATCGGTAAATACGGCAATACCACTTACCCAATTGATTCCATCCAGTGGCCCCACCGAAACATTGCCACCTCGTCGCAAAGCCTCGGTACGGGCAAATTGCAAACTGGTAAAAATTTCATTGGCATTGGTGGTCATGCGATTACGCTTGTTGGCATCGGTAAAATTAGGCACTGCCACTACTGCAAGGATCGCCGCCAAAGCGAGTGCGACTAAAATTTCTAGTAAAGTAAAACCCTGTAGACCTTTCACTTTGTGACCCCTACTTAACTTGAGTTGAAGATTAGTTGACCGACCATTCTATTGCAGCCGAGCCCTGATTAACGGCAAGCTTACGATACCTAAAGGGTCTAATCAGAGCGACTAAATAGCCAGTTGTGATGTTTTTCTCACCCAAAACCGCTACTTTTGCTAACCATCGGGCAATGCGCAGTGTATCGCGCAATAAAACTCAGCAATAGAATTTAATCGCCACGAATAACCGTAGTCACTGCCTACACAGCAGCTGCTTTATGCAACAAAACACCACGCTACTGTTGATTTAATTTTTTGTGGGAAATGAGAGAGGAAGGAGAAAAGCGGGAAACTAAAACGTCTATTTTGGAAAGGTGGGCGACTGAATTTTTTAATTGGATTTTCCAGTCGCCCCGGTAATTGAGCCGTTCACCTGGTATTTATTTACGCCTGTCGTACGTAATTACGGTTTAAAGATAAGCTAACTGTTTTAGCAATCACTATCCCAACAGGTCTCACCAGTACCGAAAGGATCGGTGTCACCGTCTTTGTCCCAACCACGCACACCCGTGGATTTCAGGCCGATAATGCCATCGTCCTTCATTCGACCACCGGCTTTCGGTTTGGCAATCAGGGTGTAGCTGGTCGCAGAGGCTTCAGTAATTAACAGGTCGTAAACTTTATTACTGCCATCGATGGGCGCTTCTGTGGGAAATATGGTTGGCGCGGTTTCTGAAGTGATCGCAACAGTGCCGCCATCGGCACCAATATAGGTACCATTAATCGTGAAGTGCCGTTCCATCGCCTGTGCGAAGGCGGTCAACGCACCCATGGCATCGCTGCGGTAGCCTTTACTCACATGCGAGAAATAGCTGGGCAATGCAATCCCCGCAAGAATAGCGACAATCGCCACCACAATAACCATTTCCACCAACGAAAAACCCTGCTCGCGCTTCATAATGCCATTCTCTTTTAAACTATCGTTTTATATAACCAGGTAAATTAGCAGTTACCGATACACGTTTGCCGAAACGGCGAATATCGGGGTAACCAACAGATTAAAAATAGGTGAGAAACGGTCCAAGCTCAATGTTGGCGCTTAAATCGTGTGAACAAAGTGATGAATATGCCCGGTTGGGCTGCTCATAGGACTTCTTAACGCAGCTCAACCGGCAGAGAGAAACGGACGTTTTCCGGTTGACCCAGCGCCTCTTGCGGCTGTGCCGCTCCCATGGCCCGTAGACGGTCTACCACGCCCTGTACCAGCACCTCCGGCGCTGACGCCCCGGCGGTGATACCGATGCGCGACTTATTACGGAACCAAGCCTCCTGCAACGCCTCGGCGTCATCGACCAGGTAGGCTTCGGCACCACAGCGCTCCGCCAGCTCTCGCAAGCGATTGGAGTTGGAGGAGTTAACGGAACCGACCACCAGCACGATTTCGCACTCCAGTGCCAATTGCCGCACAGCATCCTGGCGATTTTGGGTTGCGTAGCAAATATCATCCTTGCGCGGGCCGGTGATATTGGGGAATACCTGCCTGAGGGCATCGATTACCCGGGCGGTATCATCCACCGACAGGGTCGTCTGGGTGACGTAGGCGAGCTTATCGGGGTTGCGGACGTTGGCCGACAGCGCGACTACATCGAGCTCGTTTTCGACCAGATACATATCCCCACCGGAGCTGAAATCGTACTGCCCCATGGTGCCTTCCACCTCCGGGTGACCGTGATGTCCAATCAGCACGCACTCCTGGCCAAGGCGGCTGAAGCGTAATACTTCCATATGCACCTTGGTTACCAGTGGGCAGGTTGCGTCGAACACCTTCAAGCTCCGCGCCTTGGCCTCTTCCTGTACCGCTTTGGAGACACCATGGGCACTGAAGATCACCAGGGCATCGTCTGGCACCTGATCCAGCTCATCAACAAAAACAGCACCCCGTTCACGCAAGGAGTCGACAACAAATTTATTGTGGACCACTTCATGGCGCACATAGATGGGGGCACCAAAGACATCGAGAGCCCGATTAACGATATCAATAGCGCGATCTACACCGGCACAAAAGCCGCGGGGATTGGCGAGTTTTATTTCCATAGCTTGCGGATATTAGTGGGTGGTAACCGGCGCCACATCGAGAATTTCCACCTCGAAGTGGATCTCCCGGCCAGAGAGGGGATGGTTGAAATCGATCTGCACCACCTCTTCGTCAAAGCTGGTCACCACACCGGGGAGCTCGGTATTTTGGGCATCGGCAAAGGCCAACATCAGCCCCTCACTCATTTCTATACTGGGATCAAACTCAGAGCGTGGGATCTCCTGCACGTTTTGCGGGTTGTGTTGGCCAAAGCCGTTTTCGGGCTTGATGACCAGCGTCTCACGGGCGCCGGAAACCATGCCGAATAACGCCCGCTCAAAGCCTTCGAGTAGATTGCCGTCGCCCACCTCAAAGGTGGCAGGCTCACCGCCAAACGTGGAGTCAACCACATCGCCGTTATCCAGCTTCAGTGCAAAGTGCAGGGTTACTCGGGTACCCGGCCCAACGGTAAATTCAGTCATATTGATCACTGCTTGTTTAAACTTTCGGTGGATTCTTCACCAGCTTTGTGCCGGCTCCGAAACGCATCTATTACTAACATTATAGCGCCAGCACTGATCGCCATATCGGCCACGTTGAAGGCCGGCCAGGCGTGCTGTTGATAGTGGACGACAATAAAGTCCACCACGTAGCCGTGCAGGGTGCGGTCAATCAGGTTACCCAGAGCGCCACCCAGCACCAAGGCCAACGCCGCCGGCTCCCACAGTTTGCCGGCGGCAATGCGGGCAATCCAGACCACCAGCCCTACACTCACCACCAGCGCCAGGATGCCTAGAGCGTAGCGCTGCCAGCCACCGGCACTGCTAAGGAAGCTGAACGCCGCCCCCTCGTTGTGTAACAGGGTGAAATTGAAAAAAGAGGTAAAGATTACCGACTGGCCCAGCACCATGGCATCGCTGATCCATATTTTGGTCAGCTGATCGAGGCCAATCACCAGTAGAGCCAAACCGTACCAGAGCCAAACTTTTTTGTGCAGCTTAACCACCGGCTCTCTCCAAAAGCACGTTCAGCGGGGGATAACCGCCACTATAATCACCGCCAATGGGGCGCAGACTCAGCATAGCAACCCCCTCACGCGAACTGGCGCGGTTCGCCAGAACCGGCCACATTACTGTGACAACGGCCACAAAGCTCGGGATGCTCAGCACTGCTGCCCACATCCTCACGCACATGGTAACAGCGCACGCACTTACTGCCCGCCGCCTTGCCAACCAACACTTTTAAGCCGGACAATTCGGTAGCCACCGCTTCCGCGCCAGCCTCGGCCATTGGCCGAACCTCTGCTTTGGAGGTAATCAACACAAAACGCAGCTCATCGGCTAGAGACTCCAATAGCCCCAACAGGCTGTCATCGGCGTAGAGGGTAACCGCGGCCGACAAGCCACCACCAACCACGCCTTTACTGCGCTGCTCTTCGATGACTTTGTTCACCGCCGATTTGACATCGGCAACGGCATCCCAAAAGGTCATATCCGCCTGCGCCTCGGGCAATGCCAACCACTCGGCCAAAAATACGGAGGGTTCACGCTCGGCCGCGGGCAGTGCCGCCCAGATCTCTTCAGCGGTGAAAGACAAGACCGGCGCAATCCAGCGCACCAGAGCCTCGATAATGTAATGGATCGCCGTCTGCGCCGAGCGCCGGCCAAGGCTGTTGGCGGGCATGGTGTAAAGGCGGTCTTTAATGATATCCAGGTAAAATCCACCCAACTCCACACTGCAGAAGTTGTGCAGCTTTTGATAGAGCAGGTGCAGATTGTAGCTGCTGTAATCGGCCTGCAATTGCGTCTGTAAAGCCGCAGTGTGAGCAATCGCCCAGGCATCCAGCGACAGCAGCTCCGACTCTGCCACCGCGTGCTCGGCGGGGTTGAAATCGAACAGATTGCTCAACAGGAAGCGGGCGGTATTGCGAATACGGCGATAGGAGTCCGCACTGCGTGAGAGAATCTCTTTTGAGGCACTCATCTCCGCGCTGAAATCGGTGGCACACACCCATAGGCGAAGAATATCGGCGCCCAGGTCGTTGAGTACCTCTTGCGGAGGAATAGCGTTATCACCCGATTTCGACAGTTTCTTGCCTTCACCATCCACCAGAAAGCCGTGAGTCAATACGGTTTTATAGGGCGGAGCATCGTTAATAGCGAGACTGGTTTTCAGAGAGGACTGGAACCAGCCACGGTGTTGATCTGAACCTTCCAGATAGAGGTCTGCCGGCACCGACAGATTGTCGCGGGCGTTAAGCACGGCAAAGTGAGAGACTCCGGAATCAAACCAGACATCCAGGGTATCGGTCACCTTCTGATAACTGGCCGCCTCACTGCCCAGCAGCACTTCCGGTTCCAGGTCGAACCAGGCATCCATCCCATCGACCTCTACCAGCTGAGCAACCTGCTCAATCAGCTCCGGGGTACGGGGGTGAAGCTCTTGCGTCTGTTTGTGCACAAACAGTGCGATGGGGGCACCCCAGGTGCGCTGACGGGAGATACACCAATCCGGACTGTTGGCCAACATGGCCTCAATACGCGCCTTACCCCAGCCGGGCAGCCACTCAACCTCGTCCACCGCGGCCATCACTTTTTGCTGGAGGCCGCTTTTGGTGAGGCTGATAAACCACTGCGGCGTCGCGCGGAAAATCAGCGGGGTTTTGGTTCGCCAGCAGTGCGGGAAGCTGTGCACAATTTTACTTTCACACAGGAGCGCATTCTGCTCTTTCAATACCGCGATAATCTTCTCATCGACCTTATAGACGTGGTCCCCGGCAAACAGCGGAACACTGTCGCGGTAGACACCGTGATCATCGATATAGTTGAGCGTTTCGATGCCGTACTGATTGGCGACGTTAAAGTCGTCGGCCCCGTGGTCAGGGGCAGTGTGGACACAGCCGGTACCGGCATCGGTGGTAACGTGGTTACCCAGAATAATGGGCACCTGGCGCTCGTAGAAGGGATGCTTAAGCTTCAGCAGCTCCAGTTTCTGGCCAGCTACGGTGGCCACCACAGAGTACTCGTCTATGCCAGCGCGCTGCATAACGGCGGCCACTAACGGCTCACCCAAAATAAAATAGTCACTACCGGCTTGTACCAGCGCGTATTCAACATCCGCATTCAAGCTGACTGCCTGGTTGGCCGGCAGCGTCCAGGGGGTGGTTGTCCAGATGACCACACTCACCGATTTGCCCGCTAAATCCTGCTGTAACAGCTCCGATAACTTATCAAGCTCCACCACCGGGAACTTCACATCAATGGCAAAGGAGGTTTTATCCTGATACTCCACCTCGGCCTCGGCCAGGGCAGAGCCACCCACCACCGACCAGTAAACCGGCTTATAGCCTTTTTGCAGGTGACCATTTTCAATGATTTTGCCGAGGGCGCGAATGATGTCGGCCTCGTATTTCTTATCCATGGTCAGGTAGGGGTTATCCCACTCGCCCAGTACCCCCAAACGAATAAAATCTTTTTTCTGCCCATCTACCTGCTTGGCGGCGTACTCTCGGCACTTTTGCCGAAAGGTTTTGAAATCGACCTTGGTGCCGGCTTTACCGATTTTCTTTTCCACACGGTGTTCAATCGGCAGACCATGGCAGTCCCAACCCGGCACATAGGGGGCATCAAAGCCAGACAAGGTTCTCGATTTAACGATGATATCTTTCAGGATTTTATTGACCGCGTGGCCCAGGTGAATATCGCCATTAGCGTAGGGGGGGCCATCGTGCAGAATGAATTGTGGGCGGCCGGCACGGGCCTGACGAATCTGTTCGTACAACTTATCCTGCTGCCATTGTTTTACAAAACCGGGCTCCCGTTGAGCCAGGTTGGCCTTCATCGCGAAGGTGGTATTCGGTAGGTTAAGTGTGGCTTTGTAATCTGTCATAAAACTCTATTGTGTATCGGCGCTCTCCACCGACATCCCCATTACAAAAAACAGATGGCACTAACCGTAGTGCCGTTAATTATGGATTCACTGAAAAATAGCTGCGCGCCTGTTCGATATCCGCCAGAATCTGCTCACGCAGATCCTCCAAGGAGTCGAAGCGCTGCTCTTCGCGCAACTTGTGGCAGAATTCGACTTTCAAAATCTGGCCGTAAATCATCTGGTTAAAATCCAGTAGATGAACCTCCAGAATCACCTTATCACCGCCTTTTATCGTCGGCCGAAAGCCGATATTGGCGGCGCCGTGTAACCAATCGGAGTCGCCCAGCTTGGCCCGAACCGCAAACACGCCGCTCAATGGTGAACGAAAGCGGTGCAGCTCTATATTGGCAGTAGGCAGCCCCAGCTGCCGCCCCAGCTGTTTGCCGTATACCACGTGGCCGGTGATGAGGTAAGGCTTACCCAGCAGTTGAGCCGCCAGTTCGATATTGCCCTCTGCCAAAGCCTCTCGTATGCGGGTACTGCTGATGCGCTCGCCGTCCTGAACATAGGTTGAGGTATCACTGACGGTGAAGCCGTAGATCTCGCCATACTCGCTGAGCAGGTTGAAGTCGCCACAGCGATCGTGGCCGAAGCGAAAATCGTCGCCCACAATCAGGTGCTTCACCCCAAGCCGATCGACCAGTATCTCCTTGGTGAAGGCCTTGGCGTCGTAGCTCGACAGCTTGGCATCGAATCTCAGACAAAAGACGCGATCGACCTCTGCCTCAAACAGCGCCTGCACCTTCTCGCGAAAGCGCATCAACCGTGCCGGGGCTTTCTCAGGCGCCAGAAACTCCAGCGGCTGAGGCTCAAAGATCATCACCGCCGACGGCAACCCCAGTGCTGCTGCCCGTTCCCGCACCTGGCGCAGCACCTGCTGGTGGCCCAGGTGAACGCCATCAAATGAGCCCACGGTGAGCACGCAGCCGCGGTGCCGGGCTTTGATGTTGTGTAGTCCACAGACCAACTCGCGGGGGGATTGGGGGGCCATTCTGTCTATGTCATTCCGGATTCTAAAATTCGGCGATTATAGCGCAAGCCGGTGCCAGTGTGTGCCATTTACTTCCCTCTTTGGCCCGGCAGCAGCTAAGCTCTAAGCGCCTTTAGCCTGAACCCGGCCAGGAATAGCCCCAGTAGGTAGGCCAGCAGCCCAGACACGCACAGACACAACAACGCGGCAGCCCGCAGATAGCTTGGCAGAGGGGCTAAATCCCCAAGCCAATGGGTAGCCCCCAGCAGCACAGCCACCATCAAGCCATTGGCCAGCAGCTGTTGCACCAGCACCCGCCACCAGCCAGGTAGTGGCTTATACACCTCGGACTTTCTCAGCGAGCGCAGTAACAGGCCGGCATTGAGAAAAGCGGAGCCAGCCGTCGCCAACGCCAAGCCCATATGCCCCAGGTTAAACCACCAGTAGAGCGGAACCACAAAGGCCACATTCAACACCATATTGGCAATCATGGCGATAACACCAATTTTTACCGGTGTTTTCATATCCTGCCGGGCGTAAAAACCGGGCGCCAACACCTTGATTAACATGAATGCGATCAGCCCCAGTGCGTAACCCCGCAGGCTGAAACTGGCCATGGTGACATCCAGCGGGGTCGTTTTGCCGTAGAGAAACAGACAGGTAAGAATCGGTTCGGCCAGTACCATCAAGGCAACAGCGGCCGGCGTCGCGATCAGAACAATCAGCCGCAAGGCCCAATCGAGCATGGCATTGAAGTGCTGGGCCGACTGTTCGGCGTGTAGGCGGGAGAGCTTCGGCAGGATGACAGTACCAATCGCTACCGCAAATACCCCCAGCGGCAGCTCAGATAACCGGTCGCTGTAGTACAACCAGGAGACGCTTCCGGTAGGCAGCAGCGAGGCCAGCACTGTATCAAGCAGCAGGTTAATTTGGCCGACCGAGACACCAAATATTGCCGGCACCATCAACTTCAGCACCTGCATCACCCCCGGATGATGCCAATTGAGCTTGGGGTGGGGCAGCAGTTGCAGCCGCGCCAGGAAAGGCAACTGAAAGCAGAGCTGGACACAACCGGCAACCAACACGCCCCAGGCCAAGGCAAAGGCGGGCTGTTCCATCCCCGGGGCAACCACCACCGCCGCCGTAATAAGCACCACATTCAACCAAACGGGCGTCAGTGCCGGCACTGCAAATCGATCGTAGCTATTCAATATCCCACCGGCAAAGCCGGTGAGCGAAATCAACAACAGATAGGGGAAGGTGATGCGCAGCAGCTCACTCGCCAAGGCAAACTTCGCGTCATCAGCCAAAAAACCCGGGGCAAAAATGGTGGCCACCACCGGAGAGAAGACAACGGCAACACCGGTAAAAATGAGCAGGCTAAGACCAAGGACACCGGCGATGTTGTCGAGCAGGGCTTTAACAGCCGCCTGGGACCCGTTAGCGCGATACTCACTTAGTACCGGTACAAACGCCTGGGCAAATGCCCCCTCAGCAAAGAGTCGTCGAAAGAAGTTGGGGATCTTGAACGCAACATAAAAGGCATCCGCTCCTGCTTCAGCCCCCAGATAGCGGGCAAAACAGACATCGCGCACCAAACCCAAAATACGGGAGAGGAATGTCATCAGCCCAACCAGGGAACTGGAGCGCAACAGCCCCCCACCCGCGGCAGGCCTAGTTACCTCGGCACTGGACAAAACCATCTCCTTTTGTGGATATCGCCATACAACTAATTCCAGCCACTTACCTGGTCAAACCCTTTCGGCTGCGCAAAGTAACCTGTGCCACTACTTTTCACAACTACCCCACAATCGAAATAAGTGGCAAACCTACGCTTGACCCGGGCGAAAAACTAAAATACTGTACACCCATACAGTATCAACAGGAGACCACCATGGCTGTTATAGCAGTTTGGAAATGCGACAGAGACGGAGCAATGTTTGAAAACAAAAAAGACGCCGACGAACACGACAGCATGCTGGAACTGGCTGCCAACATCACACAGTTGCTCGAACAGGAGATCCCCAGCCTGAATGAAGAGCACGGAGAGACCATAGGATTGATTCTGGCACAGCGACGGGAGGTCTTAGCCAGAGCCTGTAAAGGCAAACCCAACCTGCTGCTGGAAGAGAGTGAGGCTGCTGCACAGCCAGCAGCAAGCAAAGTCGACAATCCAACCCAACCAGACTCAACCGCCATGGTTGAAAATATCAAAGCTGCTGCCAACAGCTAACCCTCCACCTCAGGCTCCCACCTCCCTCCTCCTTGGTGCAACGGCCGCTACCGTTGCACCCCCTCCTGCACCTTCATACGCCATATTCCACACCAACTGCGGCATCAGCAGGCATATAACCTACAGCTTCTTGTAATAAAAATATCGAAAATGTGATTTCCTTATACATTAATAGAATAGTGAGATATAAAATCACTTAACCGCACAACTTCCCTTACAGACACTACTGGCCACCAAATACCGATGAGTACCTATCGAGTTGTATTCTGGGGAGAGACCCTACCCGGCAAGCAGAAGGACAGCGTGATGCTCGCTTTTGCCGACCGATTTGGTGTACGCAACGGTAAACAACTGCGCGCGCTCTTCTCAGGGCGGGTTAATGTCATCAAACAAGGCCTCGACCAGACCTACGCCAAGCGGCTGGTGCTAGCAATTGAGTCGATTGGCGGAATTAGCCGGATGGAGCTGGAAACACCTCAAAATGCCCTCAGCTTTGAGCACTCTGGCGAGGGAGAAGCGCAGCTCGCCGGCGAACTTGTGCCAAGCACCTACCCCAGTGGCTTGGCCGAGAAGCTGGAGCAAGCCCGCTCGCAGCCGCGCAAGCACATATCCCCACAAGCAACAGCCAGGAGACCGCCGTCACCCTTCGGGACCCGCTAAGGCGCTCAACAATAAAGCTCCAGAATCCTTGACTTAGGTAGAAAAAAACGGATAATACCGCGTCCCTAAACCTAGAGCCCATACGAAGGAGCAACACGGTGGCAAATTCACCTCAAGCGAAAAAGCGCGCACGTCAAAACGACCAGGCACGCAAACACAACGCCAGCCTGCGCTCAATGGTCCGTACTTACATCAAAAAAGTGAATGCAGCCATTGCCGCCGGTGACGTCGAAGCAGCCAAAACAGCCTATGCTGCGGCAGTGCCTGTCATTGATCGTATCGCCGACAAAGGCATCATTCATAAAAACAAAGCCGCTCGCCACAAGAGCCGCTTGAATGCCCAGGTTAAAGCGCTAGCTGCTTAAGCCGAGCGTGTGCTAGACACACATCAGGCATAAAAAAACCGCGTATCCACGCGGTTTTTTTATGCCTGCAATAAATAGCCGCCACAATTTGCCACAATCTATCCTGCATTCCCCCTAAACCCGCCTGCTCACCGCCCGAATACCCTCGTTTAATAACCCTCGTACCAGCGAAAACACTCTGAATAACCAATTCAAACTACGAGGAATCACAATGAAGAAGAGCATCCTGACCAGCACCCTCTGCCTGGCGATTCTAACAGCAAGCCAATACTCATCAGCAGGCACCACCGAGCTCAAACAAGGCGCAGCCTTTGGAGGCACCGCTGTCCTGGGAGCGATAGCCGGCGGGCCAATTGGCTTTGTCGCTGGCGCCATTACCGGAGCGCTAATCGGCGAAGAATTAAAAGCGGCAGATCAAGCGGATGAAGCGATCAACGCCGCCAGCAACGAGGTTATCACCCTAAAAGAGGAGTTAAGCATGAACCAGGCGATGTTGGCAGAGCGGGAAAAGTCACAGGATGAGATGGCCGACCTACTGCAAAATCTACCCAATGAGGTCTACTTTGAATCTAATTCAGATGAGTTAACACCAGATGCGGAATCGATTATTGCGGTACTGGCCAAGCTGATCCAACAAGACCCATCGATCACCGTGGATGTCGTAGGCCATACTGACCCAAGAGGTACAGATGAATACAACAATGTTCTTTCGCAATACAGAGCCGAAGCAGTTGTTGCCAAACTGATCGACTGCGGCGTACCCGCTTATCGAATCAGCAGCAAGGGTGAAGGGTCGAACCAGTCAACATCCATGAAAGGGGATTTAGACAGCTATGCCCTGGAACGCCGCGTCGACATAGAGTTGATTACCGATACAGGACTTGCTTACCAATCTAATTTTTAAATCGACCTCCTTTCTGCTCGCCATGACTTGCCCGGAATATCCGGGCTTTTTTTATCGGCCGAACAGCCAGTAACAGCAAAACACACGCTACCGCCCCACTCTTCGTCTCTGTTGCAGCAGGTGATTGCCAGCTCCCAACGTAAAAATCAAAAGGCGCCCCCGAAAACCATCTCGACAGGCCAAAGAGCATAAAAGTTATTGCCGCCTGTAATCCTACAGTCGCACCGATTATATATCTTATTTATCTGCTACAAATAATCTGGCGATTTTCTTATAGATACCTACTTAGTTGTCCCTGAAAAATGCTATCTAATCGTTTCTACCAGGAACACTACCCCTCCTCAATTAAAATATAAAACAGGACTTTCGGGCTTGTACTATAAGCTTTAAGGAATTCAAAAATATAATTAAACAAAGTAACTGAGGCATCCGCCGGGTGAAACGCGAAGCCACCAAGCTCAACATCATGAAGAATGTTGATATCCAGGTTCGACCGCCACTATCTGGCGCCATCCAAAACATACATTAATAGGTAAGAGAACAGCAACCGCCGTATACCGTTATTTAAGACGATCGCGAGCTACTGGAGAATACAGAATCAAAAAATACTGCATCAAATATTTTCCTAAAAATTGTGAACCGTGCGCTGCGCTCAGCAAGCTGAATAAAAATATTTGCACACAATAACGATAACAGAGGCTTAAGGTTGCACTGCTGCGCGTAGCAGAGTAACTGCAACGTCGCGCAGACTAGAAAGCCTGTTTAACCATTTCTACTCGCAAAAAATAACAGTCCAGCTATTGGAAAGGACACTTACAAACTGGGGCGCCCACCCTCTTAACATCCCCCCCGCCCTTTATTCGCAATCCCAGTAAGCATTGCTACTGGAAAATAGGGGAAGGGTTAAGCTTGATCATATTTCGGGCCTAAGCAGCACTTTAGCTTAGCGCTTCATAACCGATCACTATACCTGTGCCATGCCTAAGCATCAGGAAAGCCAGTTTAAAGAACATTATCCGAATGCCATAAAAACCATAACATCACTGATTTGGCGTTCGAGAATGGCACCAATGCGCGCGGGCTTGGCGATGGTTAGGTTTCACAAAGGGGAATAAGGCGCTTAGAACTCAACATCCTTCGGTCACCCCGAAGCAACTACGAGCATAGCTGACAGGCTGTGGTGGGACTAGCCTACATTAAGAAAACCAGGTGCCCATAGAGAAAAACCCCAAACTGTTACTGATTCGGGGTTGAGGGTAGAGCCGGGGCGCGCAGCCTTAACGATCTCCTACACTCGCATGTTAGGGGCTGGCGTCTAGAGACGAGCACCGCTCGGCTAGCCCGCCACGACACGAGCTATACGCATTGGCTGAGGGAGCTGCCCCACATTAATAAAATGAGATGCCCCATAACAGAAAAACCCCGAACCATTACTGATTCGGGGTTTTAGGATAGAAGCTTGACGATGTCCTACTCTCACATGGGGAGACCCCACACTACCATCGGCGATGCGTCGTTTCACTACTGAGTTCGGGATGGGGTCAGGTGGTTCCAACGCTCTATGGTCGTCAAGCAATT
>NZ_JAWMQR010000010.1:0-214109 GCF_033283405.1 Halioxenophilus sp. WMMB6 | reverse complement strand
TAAAAAGGTCGCTATCGTTGCCTGCATGCGCAAGTTAATCACTATGCTTAATGCTATGGTTCGCGACGATGTTGCTTGGGCTTACTAAAGGTAAATTTAACTGGGTTGACACCACAGTCGCTTGTTATGCATTACTTAACCAGTATCTCAACACTTAAGAAAAACCAACCCAAAATAGACGAAAAACCAACAAATACACCAATTATTTTTTGTGGTAGTTGAAATCTTCGATATTCTTTTTTGTTTAAGAATCTCTTCTTTCCTTGTTTTAGTACTAGCACCCAAATAATAAACAAGATAATCAACGGTCCACCGACCGCTGGTACTATGAACTGCCAACCACCTGTAATGCCTAGCAGCAGTATGTAAAAGCCAACTCCTGAGAATGCAATACCATAAACGTAACCACTCAATAATCCTTGATACTTCAACTTCATTCCACATTCTTCACAGTACCCAAACAATACCAGATCAATTGACTTTTCTGGGTTTGTAAATGTTTTTTGACATTCTTCACAAATCATCGATGATCAACTTATGCATAACGCCCACAACACGGGTCGAAATGTAAGCGCGAAGCGCTGTAATGGAGGTCCGGCCCCGCAGGGGCTAACGTGGTTGTGATTGTTATGTGTTTGCAGAGTTTGATAACTTTCTCCTTACAAGCTCTTTTTCATATCGCGACCACGCTTGCTGTAACCTCTTTTTTAGCTTTTCATCATTGGAATTTTCTTTCATATTTTCCACTATCTTTATGACATCCACATCCTTCGAAAGTGTACTTCCTATCAGATTTCTTGTTATTGCGGATTTTGCCAATTCTAAAAGCAATAACGCAGACACCTCATCTTTTGCTATAGTACGAATTTCTGGGATTATTACTCGAACCTGACCAGGTAAGCTTGGAAACTCAGATTCTAGCTTTTTCCCCTCTATAGTTTCCCAAAATGCACGCCTATAGTTTTTCTCGAGCTTTTTTTGCGCCGATTTTCCACTTATCGCTTTACCACCACCTCTAGACTTATCAAAGACTCTCTTTCTGATCAATCTTATTTGGATCGGAAGATCGTGATTGTCTATAACGGGGTCCCCATGAACGGGAAGAGCCTCTATATCAATGCCAATAGAACCTGCAAACTCATGTAGCGGCTTGTTGGCCTTATCCTGATTGCAGGGAAAACAGCATGTAACATAATTGGTAACTTCATCAATACCGCCTTTGGCTAAAGGAACCAAGTGATCTATCGTAAGCTCAGACTTATCAAATCTCTCCATACAAAATTGGCATTGATAATTATCACGCTCAAATACCATAGAGCGAATTTTCTTTTTTATGCGGCCTCGATCCGTTTTGCTCGTATGAGTAAATCTGTTTTTCATGTCACGATTTCACATAACAGTCCGTAAACGAGGGCTTCGCCCTCTTTACTATAATATCGGGTCCCCAGCTTATTGACTGGAGGATTAAAACGCCAAGCCTAACCCATTGAAATATCAAAACAAAATCTGCCATTCAGTTTTCGTTCAATTAATAACAGGGGCAAATCCCCGGTTATGATAATAAGCTGGGCAAAAACAGAGACCAGACTCTACAGCTGCTGACTTTCTAAAGCAGGTGAGACTTTTAAATAGGGCAGTACGCTAAAATTTAGTACTAACGACTTAAGCACCCTTTCCCGTTCAGGACGAACAATGGACCATGGTTTAGAAACCATTGGTTTAACAGTAGCCGCGCGCTTCTATCTCTCCATCTGCAAGGCTCTCTAAATATTGCGATGTAGAGAGCGGCCAACGCGATTCTAGATAGCCAAACCCAACCCAGCTCACGGTCCCAAAAACAGTCGATCTTAGCCTAAACCTTTTATTTGGTGCCAGATTATTTTCGACAGGAGCGTTCAATTTGGAGCATAGGGGGCGATGGTCGTAGTTGTTCGCGACTTTTTATAAACGAGGGGTATAAAAATTTGGCGCCCCTCGAACCTGCAGTCACCTGCCTGTAATAAATAGCAGGTTTTTCCAGTTAATGTTTGTAAACATAATCCGATCCCACGCTCACCGTGACCTGTTCAGTTGTACTTACTCGCCTGATCCACCTCCAACTCAGTTGACTACCTTTAGCGCTCGATTTCAGTTGCGACTCTTGAGTAGCGTTCCCAACTTATCCGTGCACTTTTGCAGCCTGCCGGGAATTTTTGGGTGGACGGCGGCCTATTTTTTGTGAGGTGTGGAGAATTTTTCGAGGCGCAGGAAGCTTCTATTGAGAATGGCGAAGTCTGGTTCGAGAAGGACGACCTATTTTTCGAGGGCGCGGTGGATAATTTCCCGGGCGTTGACCAATCAACTCCTCACCACCGGGTAATTTAGTCCTTTAGCGCGCCTGATTATCCACAGCTCTCTCAAAAATTAGTAGCTCGGCCGCAACAGTCGCTGGCCGGCCTTCCCCGTTTGCTATTTAACGCGCAATCCGATGGCCATGGCCAAGAAGCTATGCACAGGCGCGCTCACTTTAAGCCACCCTTGCCTGAATTGGAGTGTCGTTAAGAGGCTGTAGCACACCAAGGGTCGCCTTTTGATTACCCATAATGGCCTACCGCTAAGCAACGTTGGAGTGTGGATCATCAATATTGGAGAGAGCAGCGTCAATTAGCTTAGGGCCGAGTGGGTTAGCGGCTAGAGCGGATGGCGGATGGCGAATGGCGGATGGCGGATGGCGGATGGCGGATGGCGGATGGCGGATGGCGGATGGCGGATGGCGGATTGGACGGAAGGTTTTTATTTTATAAATAGCGCCTGTGTTTAATTTATAGCTATTTTTTCCTAATGCGGTCAGCATTTACTTACCCACCTATTTAAACATTAATGCCTTTGCAGCCTAGGCCCCAGGCTGATCACCACATCGTCTATAGTGCCCGTGAATTTAAATGGCGCTTTATAAGCAAGGCTCGCTGGCGCACCACTATCCAGGCCGATGTTAAACAGCTCGTTACTGCCGTGGGTGCCAAAGACGTGAATATCGGTCTCGCCAAGGGCGACTTCGCGGCCGTTAACAACCAGTTTCATCTCGCCACCGGTGCGGCTTTTTTGTGTCCATTGCAGTTCCACTTTGGCTGGGCCGGCCGGCAGTTTTTTCGAGTCGCTGAGCGTTAGCAGCTGCTTGCCAAATTCACTGTAGTCGTAGTGAATTTTGCCGTTTTTCAAATAGAGCGAATAACCGCTCTCTACCCCGCCGGCGGCCACCAGCACACCTTGGTCACCTTTGCTGGCGGTGAACTCGGCACTGAGGGTGTAGCTGCGCATAATCAACGCCGGGCCGGCCAGTTCCGACATGGCACTGATGCCGGGTTGGCGATAGTGGTAGACATCGCGACTGTCACCCATGCGGTAGAACTGCCCGCTGCGGGCTTTGTTGCGCGCACCTAAATCAGCCAGCGGGTAGACGTTGTAGCGCTTGGCCTCTTCGTCATACAGTGCCTGCAGTTCGGCCAGTTTTTCTGGCTGCTGGGCGGCCAGGTCGGTTGTTTCGCCGGGGTCGTTGCGCACATTAAACAGCTGCCAGCTATCCTGCTCAAACGGCACGCCGGCCTGAATATCCCAGGCGCGCGCTTTGTGCAGCACCACCGCTTTCCAGCCGTCGTGGTAGATGCCGCGATTACCCCATAACTCATAGTATTGGGTGGTGCGCCGCTCGGCGGCATTGGGCTCGTTGAAGCTGTAGTTCAGGGCAATGCCATCGATGGGCTGCTGCGGCACGCCGTCGACACAGACCGGCGCGGCCACTCCGGCGGCCTGCAAAATGGTGGGCGAGAGGTCGGCAATGTAGCTGTATTGGTTGCGAATGCCGGGCGCTTGAATGCCTTTCGGCCAGGAGATCACCAGCGGTACGTGGTGGCCACCGTCGTGGGCGGTCTGCTTAAAGTAGCGATAGGGGGTATTGGCGGCCACGGCCCAGGCCGCGGAGTAGTGGGGCATGGTTTCCGGCCCGCCCCACTGCTCGTAGTAGGCCTGATTTTCCGCCATGGTCGGCGACTGGCCGTAACTGCGCGCCGACTCCATAAAGGCACCTTCGATACCGCCTTCGGCACTGGCGCCATTGTCGGAGGTGACAATAATAAGGGTGTTATCCAACTCGCCGTTTTGGCGCAGCGCCTCAATAATTCGGCCAAACTCGTTATCGGCTTCACTCATCTGTGCGGCAATGATCTCCATCTGCCGGGCGTAGAGCTGCTTGGCGTTCTCATCCAGCGTCTCCCAGGCGGGCAGGTCAACCTGCATGGCGGCCAACTCGGTCTGCTCCGGCACTATGCCCAGGGTTTTCTGGCGTTGCAGCACCGCCTGGCGGTAGGCATCCCAGCCCATATCAAAGCGGCCGCGATAATAGTTTCGCCACTTTTCGCTGGCCTGGTGCGGTGAATGCACCGCGCCGGTTGCCCAGTACATGTAGAAGGGCCGTTGCGGGTCGACCGAGTGCAGGCTGTTGATATAGGCGATGGCCTGGTCGGCCATATCGGTGGTGAAGTAGTACTCCTCGCCCGGGTTGGGCTCGGTGATGATGGAGTTGTCGCGGATGAGCGTGGGCTCGAAGTGGTCGGTGTCGTGCCACATAAAACCGTAGAAGTGGTCGAAGCCCTGGCCCAGCGGCCACAAATTAAACGGGCCGGCCGGCGTCAGCTGTTTAAAGGGGGTGTGATCCCATTTGCCCAGGGCGATGGTGCCGTAGCCGCTGTTGCTGAGCACCTTGGCGGTGGTCGCCGCCGAGGGGGGTACATAGCCGTCGTAACCGGGGAAACCCATGGCGGTGCCGCTGTGCGAACCCATATGCACCGAGTGCGGATTGCGGCCGGTGAGCAGCGCGGCGCGCGACGGCGAGCAGAGCGGTGTTGAGTGGAAATTGGTGTAGGCGAGGCCATGCTCCGCCAGGCTATCCAGTGTTTGGGTTTCGACCAGCCCACCAAAGGTGCTGGTCAGGCCAAAGCCGGCATCGTCAATCAACCAGATGAGGATATTGGGTGCCTCCTTGCCCGGCCGAACATCCTCCGGCCAGCTCTCCTGTGAGCCGGGCAGATAGCTGCCGGCGGTGCCGGCGAAGGGCGCCGGCACTCTGGCACACAGGCCACCGGCAGGGACGGTTTCTGCCTGCGCGGCCACCGAGGCCTGTTCTGACGTCTGCGCCTGCACCAACGCCGAAGCCGCCAATACCGCTACGGCCAACATTGGCGCCAAGACTTTTAGTTTTTTTTGTTTGCCTGGTTGCACAACTCATCCCCCTGAATAGACGAACGTTTAATGCTATGGCTTCACCACTGATAAGTACAATGCATCATATTGGCTAAATATATGTATACGACTCATAAGACAGCCACCGGCGAGAGGGGCACAGCGGTGATTCCCTGGTCCAGAGGCAGTGACGCTGGCAGGAACAGAGCCAAAGCGGCACCAGGCTGTGCTGACTCCACTCGATTTTTTATCGAGGGAGGGGGTCGCCGTGCGGCAGGCGCGGGGTTGAAATAGAGCGGGGTTTAAATAAAGAGAGATATAAATAAAGAGGGGTTTAATTAACGATCAGCCCGTTGCCAACGGCTCACGGGCTGCTTTTCTTACTCGGTAACGGCAATGATTTGGTTAAGCAAAAATCACCATCACCAGGGCAACCACCACACCCACAGCGGCAAACTTCAACCCGCTTTTAAAGGCCGGCGCCTGGCGCACAAACATAATAAAAGAGGAGATGGCCAAAAACAGCAGCCCTAAGCCAAACAAGACGTTCATAAAAAAGAGTGGGCTGTTGGGTGTGGCCTTGTGCAGGTTTACCAGCTTTTTCACCAGGGTTGGGTACTCTTTGCTGGTGACACTGGCCGTGCCATCGGCCTTGTTGTAGTGGCCCTGCTCAAAGACGATCACTTCCAGGCTCTCTTCCAGGACTTTGAAATCCCGAATGCGCAGCTGTTTGCCCAGGTCACCGGCGGCCAGGCCTGGCTCCAGTTGTTGCTGGGCGGTGTTCTCGAATTTTAGAAAATCGGTGGTGCGGAAAATCAGCAGCACGCCGCTGCTGGCGTAGATCATCATTACCCCCGCCATAAAGAAACCGATCATGCGGTGGTATTTGCGAAACGTGCTGGCAGTTTTAACGCTCATTTAACGGATTACCTTTTACTGAAACGGTGAATGCAGCCCTGAGGGCTCGCCGGAAGCAGAGCCTAACCCACGGCTCTGTGGCCGCCAACCCTTGGCGGCACTCTATTTGACCTTGCGCTCTATTCAGCCTGCCCTTTATCCACCTTGGGGGCAGCCGCTTTTAACGCTTTCAGTTCGCGGTAATGGGCCAGATAGGCGGGGAAGAGGTTGGCCTTGTAGTAGGCGAGGCCGGGCAGGGCGGTTTCATCGACCTGGTACTGGCTGGCGAACCACTCGATCAGCGCGTCGGAGTCGCCCATGTAATCGCCGGGCGCTATCTCCACCGTGGGGAAGCTGGCCGGGCGGCCGGTTTGCGCTTGCAGGAAGTCGCGGTACTCATCCAGCTCCTCTGGGCTGTTGGCATCCACGCGGATCAGCTCGACCTTATCGAGCAGTTGCGCCTCGGCCAGAAACATCACCAGTTTAAAGCTGAAGGGGCAGCCGCATTTCAGGTAGGCTTTGGCCGTGTGTTGGTCGCTCATGGGGTCTCCGCTGGCTCTCTGTGGGTTTGCGTCTGCCTTAGACGCGCGCGTTGCCATTAGTGCTCTGTTCGCTGCCAATTGACTTCCAACGCCTCTTTCGGGGCCATGCGCAGCAGGTGGCTGCCAACAACCTGTTCGGCTCGCTCCACCAGCTCGCTGTCGGTCAGGTCGATGGCGAGGTGCAGTTGCTCACCGGTGGCATCGAGCCGGCAGCGGCCAAAGGGGAATTCGATCAGCCCCTGGGCACCGTTAACGGTGGCGGGTACCTTGTGGGCGAAGTGGCGGCAGAGTTTTTTCATGTAGAGCTCGCCGGATGCGGTTTTTACATTCGCTTGGGTTTGCATAGTGCAATGTCCTTTATGGGTTTTTGCTGCCGGGCCCCATGCCCGGAGTGCCATTGCAGTATCCATCTGTTATGGTATTAAAAAAAACCGATGTTTGATCATAACTATTATGAGCGATTTCGATTTCACTACCTTGGATGGCCGCAGCCTGAAGACCTTTTTGGCGGTGCTGGAGGAGGGCTCGGTCTCCAAGGCAGCGGCGCGCTTGGGGGTTACTCAGTCGGCGGTGAGCCACCTGCTGGATAAGCTGCGCCTGGTGCTGGGCGACCCGTTGTTTGTCCGCGCCGGGCGCGGTATTGCCCCCACCGAGCGGGCGCTGGCCCTGCGCGAGCCGATTCAGGCGGTGCTGGATGGCTTAAAGGCGCTCACCGACAAACGCCCGTTCGACCCACTCATTGGCCGCATGCAGTTCACCGTGGCGGCCAATGATTTTCAGCGGGATTTGATCTTCCCGCGCCTGATTCAGCGGCTGCGCAACGACGCAATCGACATCAGCTTTCGCTTTATGCCCTCGGGCAACCCCTCCAGCGAGCTATTGCGTGAGGCCCGCTGCCAGCTGTTGATTACCCCCTTCCCACCGGAGGGCGCCGATATCTTCCAGCAGCGGCTGTTTGATGATGAGATGGCCTGCTTTTACGACGGCTCAGTGCGGTCGGCCCCCACCACTAGCGAAGCCTTTAACGCCGCCGAGTATATTGAGGTGCTGTTTGACGACCAACAATCGAACCAGCGCCTGCTGGCACAACGGGAGGCGGGGCTGGCGCGGGTGTCGGTGCCCAACTTCTCGGCACTGCCCGCCTTTTTGCGCGGCAGCGCCATGATCTGCGCACTGCCCAGCCGCATGGGGCAGGTTAATCTGCAGGGCTTCGCCTCCGCCCCCTTACCCTTCGCCAGCCCCACTCTCACCATGTACCTCTGCTGGCACCGGCGCGACCACCAGGACCCGGCCAACCAGTGGTTGCGGCAGCAGATAGTGGCGCAGTTTCACGATTGAGGTGGCCTGCGGGCTTAACACCGGGCAGGCGTCGGTAAAGAGAGGGGTTAGAAATAGAGAGGGGTCAGAAATAGAGAGGGGTTAACAATAGAGAGGGGTTAACAACAGAAAGGGGTTAGCAATAAAGCGGGCTGGCAAAGCAAGGGCTTAGCAAAGGCTAGCCGTTACAGGCCAGCAGACCACACCCGGCCTGCTGGCAGCCCACCCTAAGCCGCCACTGTAAAGCGCTGCAAAATAGCGCTGAGCTGCTCGGCCACCTGCTTGAGGGAGGCGGCGCAACTGGCGGCGTTTTGCGAATCTTCCGAGGTGCGGTTGCTGGCGTCCAGCATATTGCTCAGGTTGCGGCTCACCTCGCCAATCACGCTGCGCTGCTGGCTGGCCGCCGTGGCAATCAGAGTGTTCATCTGGTTGATGTTCTGCATGGCGCCGCTGACCTGCTCGATCAGATGCAGGGTATTTTGGGTATTCAGCACACAGTTTTCCGCCTGGCTCTGGCTCTGTTCAATCACCTGTACGGCGCTCTGGCTGCCCGACTGCAGCTGTTTGATCATCTGGTTGATCTCTTCGGTGGACTGCTGCGTACGTTGGGCCAGGGCGCGCACCTCATCGGCCACCACGGCAAAGCCGCGCCCCTGTTCACCGGCGCGGGCCGCTTCAATCGCGGCGTTTAGAGCGAGCAGGTTGGTCTGCTCGGCGATGCCGCGAATCACATCCAATACCGAACCAATCTGCGTGGCCTGGTGGTTGAGTGTGCCAATGGAGCCGGCCGCCTGGCGGATCTCTTCGGCCAGGCGCTCGACGGCGGCTTGGGTTGCGTGACAAACGGCGGTGGCCTGCTGGGCGTTTTCGTCTACCTGGCTGGAGGATTGGGCGGTCTGCTCGGCGTTGCTGGTGACATCGGCAATGGCCGCGCTCAGCTCTTCCACCGCGCCGGCCACAAGCTCAGTCTCGCGCTGTTGCACCTGGGTGTGCTCGCTGATTTCGTCGGTGATGGTGGCCAGGTTATTGCCATCGCTGTTGATCTGCCCGGCACTGTCGCGCACCAAATTAACCAGCGAGCCGACATCACCGGTATAGCGGTCGAAACGCTTTAATACCTCGGTGGCGCCGGAGGTGCGCTGGCTTAAATCGATGGCGCCGGAGGCAAGGATGGCATCGGTCACCCGAATCAGCTCCAGGGTTTGGCGGGCTTCGCTGTTTAATTTAACGGCCATTAAAATCAGCAGCGCCGTCTCTACCACCACGTAACCGGCGTGCAGCAGAATAATTAGAAAGCCGGAGTCGGTAGTGCGCAGAACCCAGACATCGGCTCCGCTTATCTGCAGATAGAAGAAGAGGAAGTGGTGCACGGCGATGGTGGCCGCCGCCGCAACAATGGGCAGCCAGTCGCGATAGAAGAGCAGCATGGCCAGCAGGGCAAAAACACCGAAGTGAAACTCGATCATGCCGTGGGCCTGGTGAATGTGCAGCGCCGTGTAGATCATAAAACCGGCGCCCATGGCGATACGGCAGACCGCCGTACCCTTGGCGATGGCATAAAGTGCCGTTAGCGCAACGGCACTGCCAACGCCGATCACAATGGCCTCCAGCCAGGTGTTGTACCAGAAGGCCAAGCCCAGTGAATAGACCGTTAAGCCGTAACAGATGGCCAGCATCAGGCCATCGGATTTTGCAAAATGGTTGGTTAAAGGGGAGTCGTTAACCACAGCCACCTACCTCTTAGTGTGTTTGTTGAGCGGGCAAAAACAACCCACTGCGTCCAAGTTGACCCAGCTGGGGTTGGATCCCTGTTGTAAAAGATTAAGCACAGAGACTACAAAGTCTTCACCCGACCCACACACGGCCCCACCACTGTAGGGGCCAAAATAGGCCAGCTCGCCGCTGCTGCTCCAGATGGCGACGGCGGGCGTGGCCGGCACCTCCAGTGCTAACAGATCGAGCGCCTGGCTATCGCTATTGATGAACTCCACACTCCCTTGGAAGCGCGCTTCCAGATCCCGAATATGGGGTTTGCTGAACCGGCTGCAGGGGCAGCTCGGGTCGACAAAGTGCATCACCAATGCGGTTTTTGTTGTTGTAGAGGGCTGCAGATGTATCTGGCTGAGCGCCTCGCCATTAAAGGCCGCCAACCGGCTGTCGAACCGGCCCAGGTATTGGAATTGAAACCACCAAAACGCGAAGGCGCAGCTGCTCAACCAAACGGTCAGTAGCAGATACGCGAAGAGCTTTCGCGACTTTTTCACTTGGGGTAACCACTCACTAACAAATGACCTGAGTATAGATGCTCTATAGCTTTTAACAATTCGTGCCATTGCCGACCGCTATATTAATGTGGGCCCTGTCGCAAAAATCATCTATTAGCCAGCGGTGATGGAGCGCCAACCAGCGCCGGGCATGAAACAACAAAATAGGGCGGAAGAGGGGAGCACTAAAGCCCGGCCAAGCGGTGGTTGCGGCAAAAGATGGTGGTGCAATTTCGGGGCGGGCGCTGCGCTTACGCCGGCTGTTTGGCAATCCGGAACTGGGATTGTCTATTTTCCACACCGACCCTCGACTAAGGTCGTACACCGCTTGCGTCATCGTCTGACCTAGCTCAAATTTTTTTGGCGATAAGCCATTAGCATGCACTCCGCTGTTTACACCAACGATACCTACAATTACCCAGCCAGCCTGTGCTGGCCCGGGCAAGTCCAAATTGATTGGGCTTCATTCAGCAGTGCGTCCGTCGGCAGTTTTACCGCCTGAGACCCTCTCTGTTTTAACCATTATGATTCGCAAATTTAAAACTCTCCGGCCTTTTTTTGCCCGGGCGGTTGCTGACGGCTTGCGCCCCAGCTTTTGGTAAGGATTCTTAGGAAAATAAGTGAAGCATGCCTGGGAGCGACCGGCTGCGCGCTGACTGTTAACAGAGTTACACGGATGTTTGGCTAAGGGACACTCTAACCAAAGCCAAACAGTGCAAGACCAGGATTAGCTGTATGGTTAAACAACATCTGCTCACCGCCCTTGTCGCCACCAGCCATGCGCTTTTGGTGGGCGCTCTATTTTTTATTACGCTTTGGGCAACGGTGGCCGATGAGCAGGCATCACTGCTCGATAAACGCAGTGACTCGGTGGCGCGGGTTATTGATGAGGCCCAGTCTATTTTCGCAGCCCTGGGTGCGCACCATTTTAACCAGTGCGGCGAGGCGGAAGTTTTCCAGATGCGCCGCGCACTGCTGACCGCCAAATTTATCATGGATATCGGTTTTATTGCCGATGGCAAGGTTCACTGTGGCGCACTGCCGGGCGTGTTCAACGCACCGCGCACCTCCATCAACAAACCCGACTTTCGCATGGCCGACGGCACCGATGTCTATATCGAACGCAAAATTCGCGAACCCCTGTTTGCCGATATCTATGACACAACCCTGGCCGTGTCGCGCGGTAATATTGGCCTGAGCCTGCACCCCGGCCGGCTTGATGAGCTGTTTGAGGATAACCGGCGCTTCCAGTTTTATTATGTCAACGGTGATACTCGGTCACCCTATACCCTCTATGGCAACCCAGCCATCTTTCACGCCAACCGCCACGGCGGCTCCAAGCTGACCCGTGAGGGACTCTATCGCGACCAGTGTGACAGCCACACCGGCCTGTGCGTGGCTACCGAATTGAGCTATGGCGAGATCATCACCCAAAACCGGGCGCTGCTGGTGTTGGCTTTGCTCTCTGTGTTTGGCGGCGGGCTGCTCAGTGCCTACCTGTTTAACCACCAGATCAGCGCGCGCAACACGGTGGCCGCCCGCGTACGCCGCGCCGTGGGGAGCTACCCATTTTTTTGGCTCTACCAACCGATTGTCGATATGCAGTCGCAACAGATTATTGGCTGTGAAGTGTTGGCCCGCTTTGCCGACCGGGCCGGCTTTCTCTCACCGGCGGATTTTTTCCCGGAACTGAAACGGCAGAAGCTCACCTGGGCCTTTACCCGGCAGATGATCAATACCGTATTAACCGACCTCAACAGCGACACTAACCTGCCCGATGGTTTTAAGGTGAGCCTGAATATCTGCCCGGCCGATATTGAGAGCGGCGCCGTACGCGAGCTGCTGACCATGACACCGCTGGTGACCAGCCGTTTTAACATCACCTTGGAAATTACCGAAGATGAATTTCTGGAGCACAGTTTTGCCAAGGAGATTTTGCGGGAGTTGGCCGAGGCCGGCTTCTCGCTCTCGATCGACGATTTCGGCACCGGTTACTCGAGCCTGGCCCACGTCGATAACCTTAACTGCAACTACCTAAAAATCGACCGCAGTTTTGTCAGCGATATTGAAACCAAGGGACTGAAGACTTCGCTGATTCCACACATTGTTGATATCGCCAACAAACTCAACCTGCAGATGGTGGCCGAAGGGATAGAGACCGAGGCTCAGTACCAGCTGCTGTTGGATATTGGAGTGCAATTTGGCCAGGGATGGTTTTTTGGTAAACCCATGACGGCACACAACTTCCTGCTGGCGGCTCAGATGCAACCGCCGATTGGCTGGCCATCGGCATCCGCTATTTTCCACGCTGCCGTTCAGCCAACCGGCCCGGCAATGAACGGCCGTCATCAGCTGCAGCTCTGCTAACCGAGGCGTGGCAGCCGGCTTAGGTTGCCACGTTGATCTCCTTTGGCGCCATTTTTAATCCCCCTAATGGCGCTTTTTTTTGCTCCCTCTGAATACCTTTCCGCTCATCGCCCAGCACTTTATTAACGCTCTGTATGGTGCCGCGCCCGCACAGGCTCGCAATCCTTCCGTCTGTCCACCGGCAGCTGCGGCCAGATAGCATTAGTTGACGCACGCTCCATTGGCTGGCAGAATCCCCCAATCTGTCACCTATGTGACAACTTGAAACATAGGTGACATATTTCCAAAGGGTCACAATTAAGCAATTTGTCGCACTAAAAATTATAAAAAAAGCAGTTGGCAACGGCGGGTAGGTGCTCGATTGGCCTGCCCGCCATTTTTTTCCAAGCCATTGGCGGCACTACTCTTTGCAGTTGTTCTTTAAGCTGTTGCAACAGGTAAACCACGCAGTATGAGCATTAAAGATAACCCCCTGGTGGCACTGATTGAGGAGTCGATACGGCTCAAAGACAGTGCCCAGTTTATTCTCACCGATGCCGTGGGCAGCACCTCCCTTACCCGGCTGGAGCGGCTGGTGCTGATTATGATCAGCGAATCCGACGCGCCCATGACCGCCTCGCAGGTGAGCCGTCACGTCGGCCACCCACGGCAGGTGGTGCAGCGGGCGGTGAACCGCCTGCTGGAGTTACAGCTGATTGATAAGCAACCCAACCCCGACCACAAAACCTCACCGCTGCTCTCTGCCACCAACAAGGGCAAGGAGTTTGAAAATCAACTGGGCGGCAAGCTGGTGAATATTGTCGATTCCCTATTAACCGAAAGCGACCTGAAGATGTGCCAGCGGATGCTGAAAGACATTAAAAAACTGCGCCGCATCATCGAAGACTTTGAAAAACAGCAACAAGAATAATTAATTAAATTTCGCCCCCAAACGGAGGAGGAGAGACATGAATACCATCGTCCAATTAGATGACCCGCGGCTAACGGCCGAGCAGCTGTTGGCGGCCGACTACAGTCACGTTAGCCGCCAGGTGTTTAGCAGCGAGGCGGTCTATCAACGCGAACAGAAACGCATTTTTGAAAAGAACTGGCTCTACCTGGCCCACGAAAGCCAGCTGAAAAAGCCGGGGGATTTTGTCTCTGCTTATATGGGCGAAATTCCGGTAATTGTCGCCCGCGGTGCCGATGGCAAAATTGCGGTAAGCATCAACAGTTGCCCCCACCGTGGCCTGCGCGTCTGCCGCGCCGACCAGGGTAACACCGCACGTTTTGTCTGCCCCTACCACACTTGGTCTTTCCGTCCCACCGGCGAACTGGTGGGTATTCCCCAGGCGCAGCCACTGGGCCACAAAATCGATCGCGCGGCGTTGAGCTTAAAAGCGGTGCCGCGGGTGGAGACCGCCTTCGGCTTAATCTTCGCCAGTTTAAACCCGGAGATTGAGTCCCTCGACAGCTACCTGGGCGATATGAAATTTTACATGGAGGCTTTTTTCGATCGCTTCCCCGGCGGCCTGGAGGTGGTGGGCCCGGCCCATAAGTGGCAGTTGAAATGTAACTGGAAACTGCCGGTAGAAAATATGCTGGGCGATATCGGCCACGCCGCCTTTTTGCACGGCTCGCTGGTGGCCCAAGACTCTGCCCCGGCCCAGGAGATTGAACAGTACGGCGTTACCGTGGTGCCCACCCCCGGCCACGCCAGCGCCATTCGTCTGCTACCGGAAGAGACCTCGATGGAGGATCGCGGCTGTCACGACCCAATGGCCTCGCCGGAATTAAAAGAGTATCTCGCCGAAGTGGAGCGCACCGTGGCCGAACGGCTCTCACCGGAACAGGCGCGTATTAAAGGGATGGCCTTGGGGGTCTACCCCAATCTGTCACTGCTGTGGGGGCAGTCGACCCTGCGCGTGAGCCACCCGCGGGCACCGGGATTGATTGAGTACTGGTCGTGGTGGCTGACACCGGTAGAGGCGCCGGACCATATTCGCGAACAGCTGCGGGCCTCCTACACCATGAGCTTTGGCCCGGCCGGTATGCTTGAGCAGGAGGACTCCTACGCCTGGAGCCAGCAGTTCCTCGGCTCCAATATTCAATACCTGAACGATCAACCCTACTACTACGGCCTCGGCATGGGTGAGGAGAAACCGCACCCGGAAATTCCCGGCGTGGTAGGCCGTTGTTACAACGAACACTACGCGCGCAGTTTTTATCAACGCTGGCGCGGCGACATGTTTGGTGAGGAGCAATAAGATGAGTGCAATGGCCAATAAGAGTTTCGACCTGGAACTGATCAACCGTGTTAGCCAGTTCTACTACAAAGAGGCGCGCCTGTTAGACGAGCGCTGTTTTCAACAGTGGCTGGGGCTGGTGGATAACGAAATTGAGTACAGCATGCCGGCCCGGTTTGTACCGCAAGCCAACCCGGAGCTGCAAGACACCGAAGCCTTCCTCGGCACAGACCAGGAGCTGGAGCGGGCCAAAGGCGGCCAGGGTTCACCCCTGCGTTTCGATGGCCACCTGGCCACCTTTGTGCGCACCTATCGCCCCTTTAAAACCACCGCCTGGGCCGAGAGCCCGGCGCCGCGCACCCGCCGGTTTATCTCCAACATTGAGGTGGAACCGCTGGAGGATAACAGCTATCGGGTCTACTCCAACTTCCAGATGTTCTACAGTCACAGCGGTACCGACAACCACACCTACACCGGTGGCCGGCGCGATCTGTTAAAAGAGGTGGACGGCGAATTCCGCATCTTTAAGCGCGAGGTGATCACCGACTGGGATGTGATTACCGTACCGAGCCTGGCGCTCATTTTTTAAGAGTGAAAGGGATTGCGCATGAATAATAAAAACAGTGCCGGCACTCTGTTAATCACCGGCGCCACTGGTGGCATGGGCAGCGCTTCGGCGCTGCTGGCCGCCGAGCAGGGTTACGACTTGTGGTTAACCGACCTTAACGAAGCGAAATTAAAAACCCTGGCCGAGGCCTGCACCGCCCTGGGCGGCAGCTGCCGTTACAGTGTGCTGGATATCAGCGATGCGGCGGCGGTTAACCAATTTTTTAAGGAGCTGGAGAGCGCCCCCGAGCTGGCCGGTGTGATTCACGCGGTGGGGCTCTCGCCGCACATGGCCGACTGGCAACAAATGGTACAGGTGGATTTGGTGAGCACCATCGATCTGCTGGAAAAATTATCGGCCCGCATTGCCCCGGGTGGTGCCGCGGTGGCTATCTCCTCCATGAGCGGCCATATGATTCCGCCCAACCCGGAGATTGATGCACTACTGGCGGAGCCACTGCTGCCCGACCTGTTGTCGCGCCTGGCGGCGCTGCCGGAACAGCCGCTGACTAACTCCGGCATTGCCTACGCCTACGCCAAGCGGGCGCTGACCAACTATGTAAAAAACCACGCCTTTACCTGGGGCCGCCGGGGTAAACGGCTGGTGTCGCTTTCGCCCGGTTTGATCGATACCCCCATGGGCCAGTTGGAGGCAGAGGCCGATAAAGAGAACTACGCCGGCATGCGTAAACTGATTGCCCTGCAGCGCGATGGCCTGCCGGTTGAGATCGCCAACGCCGCGCTGTTTTTGGTCTCCAAACAGGCCTCGTACATTACCGGTTGCGACCTGTTGGTGGACGGCGGCTTTGTCGCAGCCCTGGCCATGATGCAGGCGCAAAAAAGCCAGGCGTGAGCCGCCCGGTAACACCTACCACTTTCTGCCAACCGCAAGCGGCACCTACAACCACTGGCCCAGCCACCGTTGCTAACAGCGGTGGCAGCTTGCCAGCAAAAAATCTGCAGGCCTCATCACGCTACTGCCCTTGCGGTCGCTGGGTGCGGCCGTTAACCGTTGCCTCCCGCTCAACGATTACCTATTCTGCAGCCCATTTATCCCCGCGCTAATTTTCTCAACCGGACGAGAACCCATGAGCAAACTGAGCCTTGCACTGTTTATTGTTTTTGCCACCCTAAGGCTGATTACTCTGGCCATCTCCGTTAAAAATGAACGGCAATTGCGACAGAGCGGCGCCGAGGAGTACGACCCACTCAACACCAAGATATTGGCGGCACTACACGCGCTGTTTTATCTTGCGGCCCTGGCGGAGGGGTGGCTGAAGGGGGTGCAGTTTGACGGCGTGGCCCTGACCGGCGCCATTATTTATCTGCTGGCCATGGCGGTGCTGTTTTATATTATTCGGGTGTTGTCGCCCATCTGGACGGTAAAGCTCTATATCGCCAAGGGCCACACGCTCAATAAAAGCTGGCTGTTTAGCCACGTGCGCCACCCCAACTATTTTCTCAATATTATTCCTGAGCTGATTGGCCTGGCGCTGGTGCTGAAGGCCTACTGGGTGTTGCTGACAATTTTTCCGCTCTATTTAATTTCCCTGGCGCTGCGCATTGTGCGCGAGGAGAAAATTATGCGGGCCACCTTTAGCGACTATTAATTTAAATTTACAGCGGCCGCTGCGCGCTAATAATATGCGCCGTGATGTCGAAAACCACCTGACCATCCGCCTGAGTAAAGGGGGCCATGTCGGTCTCTGCCTGCTGCAGAATCTCGGCAATTAACTCCGGGTTCAGGTGCACCCCCAGCACCGGCAGCCAGCCGCACAATTCGGCCTCGACCATGGTGCGAATCGTTGCAAACCTGGCCTGCCCGCGAAGAGTTTCGGCTCTGGTGGAGCGACCACCGGCGGCCTGTACCAGTCGACAGACCTCGCTCCTGTCGCCCAGGTTAAAGGGGGCCCGTACGGCATCACCCGCGGCTTGACCAGCCAGGCGTTCAATCAGGTTGAGCTCGGCCAGATAGCCCGGTATCTGCTCGATGGCATCCCACACGGCAACCACCAATCGCCCCGAGGGTTTAACCACCCGCACCATTTCCGCCACCGCCTGCGCGCGGTTTTGAAAAAACATCAATCCGAATTGGCTGACCACGGCATCGAAAGTGGCATCGGGCAGGGGAATCTGCTCGGCACCGGCTTCGAGCCACTGCACCGACGGCAACCGTTCGGCGGCAACGGCAAGCATGCCCGGATTTGGGTCCAGCCCCGTGACATGGCCTTGGGCCCCCACCCGTGCCAGGACTTCGGCGCTGAGCACGCCAGTGCCGCAGGCCACATCCAACACCGTCTGCCCCGCCTGCAGTTGCGCGGCATCGGCCACGGCGCCGGCCCACTGGCCAAACAGTGCCGGAACAAAGAGGGATTGGTAAGCGCGGGCCGCGTCGATTTGCGGCGCTGGATCAGGTGTGTTCATAGTCTACTCCCTGGCAGGTCAACAGCCTGGCAAGCAGAGGGCCGCCAGGCTGCCGAGCGCAATGAAAGCGAATTTTTAGAGCCGAAGGTTATTGGCTATCACTTAAGCTGATTAGCGTTTTGCGGATTTTATTTTTCTGTTGGTTATTGGGGTTTTGGTTTGTGGTTTTAATGTGTGCGCTGTACAACAAGCAGTGCGCCCTATGCTAGACCCACGCTACTCACATTGCCAGTTCTCGCACTTTGTTGTGCTTAATCTTGTACTGCCAATATTCCACAAAATTCTATTACCTACTGCTACTGAGCAGTTTATCTTCCATGTAGCGCGCAGCATGCCGGACTTGGTTGGGACAAAAACGGTTTGTGTTACTGCGTTAAACTGATTTTTAATCGAAGAGACCGTGCCCATTAAAAATCACTGTAATGACAACATGGATTCCGATTTTTATTTCATGGGGAACGTGGGCTGTGGGCAATGAATAAAATTATTGTCTGTTTCGGCTTTTGAGTAGTCAGCCTCGCCAATTTAATACGGTGGGCTGGTGATCACCCGGCCCACCGTAGACACGCACTAGAACAATTGGATTCAATAACCTTTTTTATTTTTGCGGGACTCGCTGCCCACCGACTTCACCAGGCGGCCGAAGCGTTTCTCCTTAGCACGCAACTCCTGCAACGAAGCACTGTTGCGCGCCTGCTCAGCCAATAGCTTCTGATAATTGTGCAGGCGTCGTGGTGACAACTCTCCGGCGGCCACCGCATTTGCCACAGCACAACCCGGTTCACCAGTGTGATGGCAATCGCTGAATTTACAACCCTCGGCCCAGGTTTCGATATCCGCGAAGACCTGCCTCACGCCCTCTTCACAGGCGGCCAGCTGCAACTCACGCATGCCCGGAGTATCGATCAACACCGCGCCGCTCGGCAGACAAAGGAGTGAGCGGGCGGTGGTGGTGTGCCGGCCTTTGCTGTCGTCCTCGCGAATGGCGGCGGTCTGCTGCAGGGCCTGGCCAAGCAGGGTGTTGGCCAGTGTCGATTTGCCCACCCCCGAGGAGCCCAACAGCGACAACGTTTGCCCGACACCACACCAGGCCAGCAGTGGTGCACAACTGTCGGCATCGGTGGCGTTGACGGCGACCACCATCAACAGCGGGTCGAGGCTCTGTACCGCCTGCTGTTTGGCGTCGCTGTCGGGGCAGAGGTCGGCTTTGGTTAACACCACCACCGGTGTTACCTGTGCCTCGTGTGCCAGCGCTAGATAACGCTCAATACGATTCAAATTGAAGTCGTCATTCAACGAGCAAACGATTAACAGGGTATCGACATTGGCGGCTATCAACTGCTCATCAATTTTGCTGCCAGCGGCTTTGCGTTTGAACAGCGATTTGCGCTCCAGCAGCCGGCCAAATTGCCGGCCGGGTTCAAGCAGCAGCCAATCGCCAACAGTCATCTCGGCCACGGCGGGGGTAATCGGCAAACTGAAGGTTTCGTCGCCATTGCTCAGCAGGTAGTCGCTGCGGTTGTGAGCCACCACCCGGGCGATTTCCGCCTGGTCCAGCTCTTCCAGATTTATTTGTTGTTGAAAAAACGGTTGCCAACCTAAGGGTTGGAGCAATAGAGGATTGTGCATTTTTCCCATCTCAATCATTCAGCCGGCAAGCTGCTGAATTAATTTTTTTGATAGGGAATACGAACCACGGCAACCGCAGGGCAGGTGCATGGTAGTGATTCCCGGTGCGATGACACCGGGTAAAGACGGGCTCTGTTTTTGTTAGCGCCAGCTGACCGAGCAGGCGTGGCGTGAAAAATAGGCCGCCGCTGGCGAGTAGACCTTAGGCAAATACCTGGGCTAATAACGGAGTGCAGTGAGCAGTCTTTACCGGGTGGGTTGGCAGAGCAATCATACTGGGCTTCTCCTTTTATTAGCGGAACAGAAGTGGCGGATACTACGCCTATCACGATTAAATTCAAAGCACTCCCCCGACCTTGGTGTGGACGCTGACACCCCACTGGCGATCCAGGCGTTTGGGTGCCCACTCCAATGGCCGGGCATGGTGTTACACGCAACAACCGTTTGCATCTATTTTCTTTTTGATTCCGTAACTCATTTTTGACCGCAGGGGTACCGTTGCAGAGTGAATTTACCCACCCGCCGCCGAACTGCGGCGGTGGGGTGGGTTAACACGGTGGATCAACAGAGTGTGCTAATCAGCTTCCCCAAGCGTGACTGCTTCTTTATTGCTCCAGGGCGCTGACCGCCGCCAGAAAACCGCGGCTCATCACACTGTAGGGCCGCAGCGCCAGGCGCTCATTGGCCAGCGCCCGCAGGGTAACCCGGTCACCACCGCGCTTGGCCGCCGCCAGCAGGGTCAGATCGATGATATCGCGCTGGGCGTGGCTGCCGCCGAACTGATCGGCAAAGTGCCGCACCGGCAACAGGGTGGCGATGGCTTCTGAGTAGTTGCCATGCTGGAAGTCAGCGAAACCTTGCACCAGGGGCAGAGCGATCGCCTTTATCCAGGAGCCGGTGGCCGCCCGCTCCGCGCCCTGTTGCAGCCGTGTGATCAACTCCTGTAGCGCCTCCTCTTGTTCCGCGCCCAGCAGTGCCATGGCCGCATGCCAATCGTTAAATGGGTAGGTGCTGCCGTCGGCGTGATTCAACCAGCACTCGGCCAGTTCGCGCCAGCGCCCACCGACCTCCACCTCCGCCAGCTGCAGCCGCCACAACAGGGCCGAAGCGTCGATTAAATCGAGCACGGCCGGGCTTGGTTGGGCGCGGATTTGCCGGTCGTAGAGTGCCAGGGCGTCGTCGTTCTGGCCGAGGTCCAGATGAAATAGCGCCCGGTGCCACCAGTTGTGGACCTTGAAGAAGTTGCTCTCAGCACTCCAGTGGGGTTCGCGCGCAATCATCCAGCCGATACCATCCTCCGGTCGGCCCTGCATCTCCATAACGTGCGCCACGGCGTGGTGGGCCCAGCAGTCCAGCGGCTGCAGGTAGACCGCCTGGCGGCCGTAATCCTCCGCGCGGGCATAGTCCCCTGTCTCTTCCAGACCAAAAGCGTACATGCCGAGCACCACCGGGTAACCGGCAACACTCGCCTGCCAGTGGGGCAGGGCGCGGGCGATACGCTCGCGCAGGTTGCGGGAGTTGGCACAGTAAAAGTCGATCAAGTGGCCCGTCTGCAGTGCCAACAGATCCAGCGGGTAGCGCATGGAGTGGCGGTCCAAGTGGTGGCCGGCGGCACGCCAGTGGCCGGTCACCATAAACGCGAGCGCCTCTACCAGCGACTGTTCGCGGTCATTGACCGGCAACCGCTGCAGGCCGGCCAGGGTGGCTTGCGCGTCATGCATGGCGGCCGGTTCGGTGGCGATGGCCAGTATCAAGCCGCGAATGATGTGCAGGCTGGCGCACTCCGGTTGTTGCGCGAGGGCGCTATCGATATCGGGCAATGGGTCGGCACTGTAGAGGTTGAGTTTGTGGAGGGCATTTTGATAGGCACTGGCCGAGTCGGCACTGGCGCCGGTGAGTGAGTTACCTTGCAAATCCGTCGTCATTTTATTGTGCTCCTTGAGCGGGTTAGCTGGTCGGAGACTGCGGGTATTGAAGGGCAGGCCGCAGCGTCAACGGCGCCTTGGTAGGGAGCAGAGGCAGAGGTCGATTTGATCCGGGCGCCGAAGCTTTTGATCAATACATCAATGCGCAGTTCAACGGGGACGACATTTGGCTGGCAGGCATGGCGGGTTGGCTTTTTAACAAGCCAACCCTGAAAACAAGTGGTGAATGTTTAGGCGGTAAGCAGGGTATCGAGCCCGGCCAGATCCAACAGCGAGCGCAGGGCGGTGGGCATGGATTCGATGGTGACGGTTTTGCTGAGCTGTTCGGCGCTGCGCAGCCAGCAAAGCAGGAGGGTGGTGGCGGCGCTGTTGCACTGGCTTACCTGACTCAGATCGATACAGCATTGGTTGGGGGCCTCGTTTTTCAACCACGCCTCGCCCGCATTACGGAGTGCCACCACGCTGGCGAAGTCGACCACGCCGTGCACGCTCAGGCGGCCATCGGCGATAGTGATATGGGCCTTATGGTTGGCCATTACTCTTTGACCTCGCGCTTGGGGCTCATCAGGGTTTGCCAGTTGTCGACCACGTAGTCGACATCGCCGCGATTTTTCTCCACCGCTTCGGCAAACTGGTTGCGATAGCTCACCCCCAGGTTAACCCCCTCGACCACCACATTGGTAATCATCCAACTGCCATCTTTTTCGCGGCTTAAGTTGTACTGCAATTTGTAGGCGGTGCCTTTTTTATCGTAGATGGTCTGCTGCATGTTGGCCTTACCCTCGGTGGCTGCAGAGCCGGGCAGGCTGTCGATCTCGATCTTTTCGGCATTAAAGGCAAACAGGGCGTCGGCGTATTTGGCCAGCAACACCGCTTCCAACTCGCCACTAAATTTTTGTACGCGCGCTTTAAAGGCGTCGCGCTCGGCGTCGGTGGCCAGGCTGCGGTAGAGGCGGGCGCTGCCGTAGGTGGCCATCACGCCGCGGGCAAAGTAGTCGCGGTCGATCACCTGGTTGAGCACGGCTTCGATTTCAGTGTAGTAGGGCTCACGCTCTTCGGCTGGGGTACCCGCCGCCCGCTGGATAATGGCCAGCAGTTCATCGGTGGTCTGTTGGATGAGTACTTGGGGGGAGGAGCGATCGATGGTAACCGCGGCCGCCGGCAGGGCCAGCAGCAGGGAGAGGGCGGCGGCGACACAGCCGCGGACAACAACAGAAATATTTAATGGCATGACTAGCTACTCTTAACTCAAAAATGGGCGCGACACTTATTCACTGGCGCTCATACTGGTGACAATTTTGCCGATCAGATCTTCCAGCACCAGGGCCGATTGGGTATCGGTTATGACACCGCCATCGGACAATATTTCGTCGGCGCCACCGACCGAGATACTGACGTACTGCTCACCCAAAACACCGGCGGTTTTAATGGCGGCGATACTGTCGCTGGAGATGTAGTCGACCTCTTTGCGAATCGACATATCGACCACCGCGCGCACGCTGACCGGGTCGAGATGAATGGCGGTGACCTGGCCGACGGTAACGCCAGCGATGCTCACCTTGGCGCGCGGCGCCAGGCCGGAGACATTATTGAAGCGGGCACTGATGTGGTAGGTTTCGCGGGCGCTGCTGCTCACCGACAGGCCGCTCACCTGAATGGCTAAAAAGGCGAGGGCGATGACGCCCAGTAAAATAAATGCGCCGACGATAATTTCAACTTTGCGAGAGTACATGGCTACTGGCTCCTAAACGCCAAACATGACAGCGGTTAACAGAAAATCCATTGCCAGCACAGCCAGCGACGAATAGACCACGGTGCGGGTGGTGGCGGTGCTGATGCCCTCGGAGGTGGGCACCGCATCGTAACCCTGAAACACCGCAATCCAGGTAACGACCACGCCAAAAGCGAAGGCCTTCACGATGCCATTTAAAATGTCATCGCCAAATTGCACGGAGTTTTGCATATTCGACCAGAAGGAGCCGGCATCCACCCCCAGCCAGCTGACGCCAATGGCCACCGCCCCCCAGATGGCGACAGAGTTAAACACCTGGGCCAGAATCGGCATGGAGATAATCCCGGCCAGCAGCCGCGGCCGCACCACCCGTTTGAGCGGATCGATACCAATCATCTCCATGGCGGCCAGCTGATCGGTGGCTTTCATCAGGCCGATTTCAGCGGTAATGGCCGAACCGGCCCGGCCGACAAAGAGCAGCGCCGCCACCACCGGCCCCAGTTCGCGCAGCAGGGTGAGTGACACCAGTTGGCCCAGGGCCGCCTCGGCGCCAAAGCGCACCAGCACCGTGTAGCCCTGCAGCGACAGCACCATGCCGATCAAGATGCCGGAGACGATGATGATGATCAGCGAGTAGACGCCGACAAAATAGAGTTGGCGAATGAGCAGGCCGGGGCCGGCGCGCAGATCGGGCCAGCCCCACAGCGCTTGCCAAAAGAGAATACCGGCGCGGCCGAAACCGGCGGCGACATTGAGCCCATTGCGGCCCAGGCGTTGAAGGAAAGTCATTATTCGGCGCTCCCCAGGTGCAGATCCTGGCGATAGTCGGGCGCCGGGTAGTGGAAGGGTACCGGGCCATCCGGCAGGCCGTGCAGAAATTGGCGCACGTGGGGGTTATCGCTGTTGACCACGTCGTCGGGCTTGCCCTCGCCAATTACGCGGCCATCGGCCAGCACCACCATATAGTCGGAGATGGAGAGGGTTTCGCTGATATCGTGCGAAACAATAATGCTGGTGTTGGCCATGGTTTCATTGATGCGCCGGATCAGGTGGCGGATGAGGCCGACGAAGATGGGATCCTGGCCGGTGAAGGGCTCGTCGTACATGATCAGCTCCGGGTCGAGCACGATGGCCCGGGCCAGGGCCGCCCGCCGGGTCATACCGCCGGAGAGCTCCGAAGGCATCAGGTCGCGGGCGCCGCGCAGCCCCACCGCGTGCAGTTTCATCAGCACCAGGTCGCGGATCATCTCCTCCGGCAGCTGCGTGTGCACACGCAGGGGGAAGGCGACATTTTCAAACACCGAGAGATCGGTAAAGAGGGCGCCGGTCTGGAACATCATGCCCATGCGCCGGCGCTGGGCCATCAACTGCTTGCGGTCGAGGCGGGTGATGTCGATGTTATCGACCCGAATGGAGCCTTTGCTCGGCTTTAACTGGCTGCTGATAAGGCGCAGCAGGGTGGTTTTGCCGCAACCACTGGGGCCCATAATGGCGGTGGTTTTACCCTTGGGAATGGCGATGCTCACCCCCTCTAAAATCACTCGCGGCCCGTGGCTGAAGTGCAGATCGTCTATTTCAATCCAGTTGTCTGTCATAAAGCTCGTAACTTTTTATGGCCGGTGTTGGTTAGCCGGCTGGGGGCCACATGATAGTGGAGTGACGGCAATAGGGAATTAAATTTCGATCAAACCCTGAAGATTTTTCTCTACTTTTTACCCCGAGCGGGGCCTGCCGTGTGGCCCCAACCCGCGCGTCCCAGCGCCGCTTATTGACCCACCGGACGGGCAGAAGTGCCGCAAATGAGGGGATTTTACAGGCGTCAAACCATCGCCCCGGCCCAAGCACCACTGCCGATTCGCCGGCAACTGTGGGCTGGCCAGCAGAGCTATCGCTAGGCCCCGAAGCCAGTGGCTGGAATAATAGCGGGGTGCAATGAACAACCGATGAAGGAGGGGAGACTCTATGGATGCTGTTTATATTCTGAGCTTTATGGCCATCGCCACTCTACTGGTGGTATCGCCCGGCCCCAACGGGCTGTTGATCGCCAAAACCGTGCCCAGCGCCGGCAAGGCCGCCGGTTTCGCCAATATCGCCGGTTTTATGGTGGCGTTTGCAGTGCACGGCGGTTTATCCATTTTGGGAATCTCCATTCTGCTGGTGCAGTCGGCCGAGGCGTTTTTTATTTTTAAGTTGTTGGGCGCGGCTTATCTCTGCTGGCTGGGTGCCAAGTCGCTCTGGTCGGCCAGGCAGAGCCGGTCACTGGCACATGCCGAAAAGCCGGACGAGGCGCAGCCGCTACTGGCTGTAGAACAGACCACCGCCGGCCGAGGGCATCGTTCTCGATGGTTACTGGTGGCGGCGGTCAGCGAGGGCTTTTTAACCAACGTGCTTAACCCCAAGGTTTCGCTCTTTTACCTGGCGGCCTTCCCGCAGTTTTTGCCCGCCGGCGCCCACCCCAGCCAGGCTTTTTTGCTGGTGCTGTTGCACGCCCTGATTAATTTTCTCTGGTTTACTCTGCTGATCTTTTTTATCGCCCGCCTCCAACGGCTGGCCCAGCAGCCGGCCCTTGCCCGCTGGTTAAAATCCATTACCGGGGCGGTTTTTATCGGCTTTGGTGCAAAGCTTGCCAGTTTGCAACGCTAGCCGTTTTTAGGGCCAGCTGATTAACGTCAAGCGCGGCCCACACTTATCCGCTCGCCAGCCGCCGGTGATTGACGGCAAGCAAAAATGGGGCGTTTAATGGCCGGGCATTAAATGAGTAAGCTTCGTTTGCTGCACACCTTAGAGGATAAAAATAATGAAAATAAGAACTTTATTGCTCGCTTGTGTTGTACTGCTCAACTGCGCCTGTGCCACCAAAACCTTGCAGGTGACGGTACCGGAAGTGCCGCCCGCACCACACCCGCTGGCCTACGTTAAAATTGTGGCGGTGAACGATGTTCGGCAATTTGCCCGCTCCCCCACCACAGCCTCAACGCCCTCCATTGAAAACGATCTGATCGACAATAAAAGCATCACCGATAAAGCCATCGGCCGCATGCGCCACGGTCTGTTGCATAAGGCGCTGTGGAACTACACCCTCACCGGCGACGAAACCATTTATAGCGTGTGCAGCAAAATTGTCATCAACAGCCTCAACCTGGCGGGCTTGAATGTGGTCAGTGCTGGCGAGGAGGGTTATGCCGAAGCGGTGCCGATTGCGGTGGATGTTGTGCAGTTTTGGGCCTGGATGCAGCCGCAGTTTAATATCGACCTCCATTTTGATGGTGAGCTGCGCCTGACCTCAACCGACAACAGCCGGCCGCTGTCGGTGAGCGCCACCGGCAACGAATTTTTCAGCACCGCCTACGCCGGCGGTTCCGCCTGGACCAAGCTGGTGAACCAGGGGGTGGCCGATTTGCAGCAGAACCTCACCGACCAACTGCAGCAGAGCGAGCTGGCCAACCCCTGACCGACACTCGCTCAGTGCGCGACTGATCAAGCCTCGCGCGATTAGTGATAACCGCCCAAAATAGAAGAGGAGCTGGGTATGGTAAGTGTTCGCAAGAGCTGGCCTGCGCTTTTTTTGTTTGTCGGCATTGCTCTGGTTTTATTGTTGAGCACGGCGCTGGCCACCCGCCTGGCCGAGGCCGCCGAAGCGACCAGCGAGCAGGGGCTGTTAGTGGTGGTACGGCCGCTGGCCTCGCCACCACTGGCCTATAAACCAATGCTCACGATCAATGCGGTGAACGCCTTTGCGCTACCCCACGGCTACCACGCCCTGGTCAGAGTCGCGCCCGGGGAGTACCAGCTGACCGCCGATTGGCAGGGGCGGGGGCAGGTGGGCAACAGCAGCCTGAGCGTTACAGTGCAGGCTAACACCACCACCTATGTCCTACTCAATAACGCCGCAGTCACTCCCAACAGCAGCAGCGGGCCGACCATCACTAGCGAACTACAGATCACGGAGCAGGTTAAACTTACCGACAGCCACAAAATCACCCGCTTCGACCGCCAGTGGCTGAGCACGCACCAGCGCGGCCGGCTGCCGGCGGAGACACTCAACGAGCGCTACGGGTTAAGCCTTAACCATGAAACTCTGCTCAACGATTTCACCCGCGGCAGCGACAATAAAAAAATGGAGGTCGCCCGCTATTTGATCAACCTGGGTTATTACGATGAGAGCCTGCTGGTGGAGTTCGAGCGCGAGCTGTTGGCTCAGTACCACCGTATTTATGGCTCCAAGCAGGAGGCACAACCACTGGCCTATATCTGCAAATACGTGGCCGCCAGCCGCTGGCCGGAGTTTACCGCCACACTCACAGAGGTACGCCGGAACGCCGGTGATGCCTACATTCGCAAATACGCCGCGCGCTACCTGGATACCTATTACGGCCTGTAACCGGCGCGCAATTTGCGCCGAGCGCCACTGTTGATGGCACAGCCCCTCTGTTATGCTGCGCCGATAATTACAACGGCACACAGGCTTTTGCTCGTATGGATTCCCTCAACCACCTCTCCGACTTGGCGCGGCTGATTCAGCTGGCGGTTGCGCCGGTATTTCTGCTCACCGGTATTGCCGGTTTTCTCAACGTGATGACTGGCCGCCTGGGTCGTATTGTCGACCGCCATCGGGTTTTGCAACGGCGCATTTTTGCGCTCTCCGACGAGGCGATACTGGAGCAGACCAACAAGGAGCTGATGGTGCTCAAGCGGCGCATTCGTCTGATTAACCTGGCCGTGGGGCTGTGTACTATCTCGGGCCTACAAGTCTGTATTTTGGTGGTAACCCTGTTTGTCGGTAACTACTGGCAGGTGCGCGTCGATGGCGGCATCGTGCTCTTTTTTGTATTGGCCATGCTGGCGTTGATCATGGCGCTACTGCTCTTTTTAAAAGAGACGCAACTGGCCACCCGCACCACGCGTTTGGCGATTGAATTTGCCGAGCCGGGCAATCGTTCATAGCGGTGCTGTTAACCGGTGACTGCTGCTAACAGCACCACTGGCCCGGTTCTTGTTTGCTGTTCGGGCTAATTTTCTGATTAGGAGTTGTGCGATGGTTCTTCCCACCCACCCCCTGGGGCAACTGCTCACGGCCGCGCTGTTGAGCCTGATGCTGCTCTGCCTGAGTTCGGCACCGGCCACCGCCAGCGAGCAACAGCTGACCCTAGCCAACGGCATGGTCGCCACCTACAACAGCGGCGACGACTCCAAACCGGTGACCGGGGCGGTGCTGATGATTCACGGTTGGGCGAGCCAGATGAACGAAGTGGGTGATATGTTCGCCCGCCTGGCCGAGCAGCTGGCCGACCAGGGCATCGCCTCGCTGCGTATTAATATTCGCGGGGAGAGTGAACGGGAGAAGAGCAATTTCACCCTCACCAGCACCTTTGCCAGCCGTGTGGAGGATGGCCAGACCGGGCTCGACTACCTGCGTAAAACCCACCCCAAACTGCCCATTGGCGTGGTCGGTTTCAGTTTGGGCGGCGCCACCGCCATCGGCCTGACCGGCAACAACCCCAAGGCGGTCACCAGCCTGGTGCTCTGGTCCAGCGCCGGCAACCCGGCCTATATGCTTACCGGTGTGCGCGACCCGGTCGCGGTGAAGAGGGCCATCGATACCGGCCAGGCGGTGGTGCACGCCTGGGTCGACCTGACCATCACCCGCGAGCATCTGCTGGGTATGGTGGGCTACGATATCTTCCCGCCCATGCAGGCCTACGAAGGGGCGCTGCTCTCCATTCGCGGCTCGGACGATTATGTGGAACCCATTGAAACCGAGCTCTTTGCCAACGCCAATGCCGCGCCTGAGGATTTCTACCAGATTGGTGGTGCCGACCATATTTTTCACAGCCTGGAGCCCGACAGCGATTTCGACGAGCGGGTGATCAGCCACACGGTGAACTGGCTGACGGCCACCCTGCACTGATCGACCAACGCGTTACGCCGCCGGAACCGACCCCATGCCGATCTATCTGGTTTTTATTGCGCTCTTTAGTGCCGGCCTCGGTGCCTCTTACTGGCTCGGCTTTACGCCGCTGTTGTTGCCGCTGGCGCTGCTGCTGTTGAGTGCCATCACCTACGGCTTTTACGCCAAGGATAAGGCCGCCGCCGTGGCCGGTGACTGGCGGGTACCGGAAAACACTCTGCACCTGCTGGCACTCTTGGGTGGCTGGCCCGGCGCCATATTTGGCCAGCAGCGGCTGCGCCACAAAACCAAAAAGCGCAGCTTCCGCGCGGTTTTTTACCTCACCCTGGTGCTTAACCTGGCCGCCCTGGCCTGGCTGCACAGCGCGCCGGGCCAGCAGAGCTTGCGCCAGTCGCTGGCCAGCGTGCAGAGCCTGGCCCGCCAGCAACTGCCCGCCAGCACCCTGGCTACCGTCTATTACCTCACCACTTTACGCTGAGCGCCCGCGCCCCCGCAGCCGGCGTTAGTACTGGTTTACCAGCCGGCGTGATCGGTTCCTTCACCGCCGGCGGCGTGCCATAATCGGCCGCAGTGTTTCCAACCCTTACGAGTATCGAATAATGATAAAACTGGGTTTGGCCCTGGGCTATTCCGGCAAGCATCTCGAGCTGCCCATGCCACTGATCAAACACGCCGAAGCCGCCGGCTTCGACTCCGTTTGGGTCTCTGAGGCCTACGGCTCCGACGCCGTTTCGCCGGCGGCCTGGATACTGGCGCAGACCCAACGCATTAAGGTCGGCACCAGCATTATGCAGGTACCGGCACGTACCCCGGCGATGACCGCCATGACCGCCATGACCCTCAGCCAACTCTCCCAGGGCCGGTTTATTTTGGGCCTGGGCGCCTCCGGCCCACAGGTGGTGGAGGGCTGGCACGGCGTCGCCTACCAGAAGCCGCTGACGCGCATGCAGGAGTACATCACCATAGTGCGCAAAATTATGGCGCGCGAAGAGGCGGTGGCCTTTGATGGCGAGATCTATCAGCTGCCCTGGCGCGGAGAAGGGGCCACCGGCCTCGGCAAGCCACTGAAGTCGATTATGGCGGCCGACACCACCATTCCCATCTACACCGCCTCAATTACCCCCTTGGGGCTGGCCAGTGCCGCCGAGTATGCCGACGGCGTGTTGCCGGTGTGGCTCTCGCCCTATCGCTTTGACGCCATCGGCCCGCACCTGGCCAAAGGCTTCGCCCGTGCCGGCGGCAACAAATCCCTGGCCAATTTTGATATTGCCCCCAACCTGTTTGTCGCCATTGGTGACGATGTCGATCTGCTGCGCCAGCCCATCAAACAGATGATGGCGTTGTATATCGGCGGCATGGGCGCCAAGGATAAAAACTTTTACGCCAACTACACCCGCGCCATGGGTTACGGTGAGGCCGCCGAGACCATTCAGAATTATTATCTAGCCGGAGAAGTGGAGGCGGCCATCGCCGCCGTACCCGACGCCCTGGTGGACGAGACCAGCCTGCTCGGGCCGGAGGCGGTGATTCGCGAGCGGGCCGAGCGCTGGCGCGAGGCGGCCGCCGCCAACGAGGTGGGCACCTTGATGTGCGTACTACGCCAACCGGAAGCAGTCGATCTGCTGGCCGACATCTTTTTACGCTAAGCGGCTATCGCCACTGCCGCGCTCTGCCGGAGAACTCCAGGGGTGGAACTGCACGACTACCAAAAGCTGCTGACCGAGGTCGGCGACACCGTCACACAGACGCTGGTGCAACCCGAAACCTATGCCCAATTGGGGCTGGTGCTGTTTATTTATGGCCTCGCCTTTTTTGTTGCCGGCCGCATTCGTCGCTACCTGCCGCTGTTTGCCGAGGTGGAGACGAGCGACACCGGCGCCAACCCGCTGCGCAAAATATTTGGCAAGCTCGGCAACCTCTTTTTTCCGCTGTTTGCGATTTTATTGTTGAGTATCAGTGTTGAGCTGAGCCACATGTTTATCGGCCCCTCGTGGCTGGTGCGCACCGCGTTAACCGTCGCCATGCTGCTGATGTTTAACGCCATTATCCGCGACTATGTACGCAACGACTTTATCGCCTTTGTCTTTCGCTGGGTGGGGCTGCCGCTGCTCTTTTTGCACCTGGTGGGGGTACTTGGGCCGCTGATTCAAATTCTCGATGCTATGTCGGCCCACGTGGGCAATATCCGCATTTCGGTCTACGGCGTGGTGCGGGTGATTCTGTTCGGCTCGCTGCTGTTTTGGTTGGGGCGCATCTCCAACGTGACTGGCCAGGAGATTATCCGGCGCCAGGAGAAGCTCGATTTTCGCACCCGGGAGGTGGCCGCCAAACTGTTGGAGGTGGCCATCTTCCTGTTGATCTTCCTGCTGCTGTTGCAGGTGATGGGTATCAACTTAACGGCTCTGGCGGTGTTTGGCGGGGCCCTGGGTGTGGGCCTTGGTTTTGGCCTGCAGGCGATCGCCTCCAATTTTATCTCCGGCATTATTATTTTGTTGGACCGCTCCATCTCCCTCGACGACTACATCGAGCTGGAAGATGGCCGCACCGGTTTTGTACGGGAGATGAACCTGCGCTCGACCACCCTGGAGACCTACGATGGCAAAGACATCATGGTGCCCAATGAAAAATTTATTACCGAAAGCTTCACCAACTGGACCCATAAAAATAAGAAGCAGCGCTACCGGGTCGATTTTTCCGTGGCCTACCACACCGACGTGCGCAAGCTGGTGGAGATTATTAAAACCGTGGTGGCCACCCATCCGCAGGTGATCAGCGGCGAGGATGTCCCCTTTGAGGAGCGCCCCGACTGCGAGATCGACAGCTTTGGCGACTCCGGCATCAATATGTTTGTCGAGTTCTGGATGATCGGTATCGATGACGGTAAAAATCGGGTTGGCGGCGACCTGCTGTTGATGATCCTAGAGGCGATTCAGGAACACGGCTTTGAGATTCCCTTCCCACAGCGGGAGGTGCGCATTCTCAACCACCCGTTGCCTAAATAGCGGCACGCAGTGGGGTTTTAAACCTGTAACCCAGGCAACAAAATTACTGAACAGATTGATCGAGATTGGTCACTATAACTAACAAGAAGAGCACCGTAATCTGCCGGCACTCTCTTTATTACCACACCAAAGCAACAGCAGAATTTAGCCAGCGTCTGCCAACCACCGTTCCGATTAATCCTGTACAGGAGATTGCTATGAGTACCCCCAAACGCGCGTCCGATACCCCTTATGCGGTAACCGTTGAACAGGGCAAGTCCTACTTCTGGTGCGCCTGCGGTTTAAGCGCCAAACAGCCCTTTTGCGATGGCTCCCATAAAGGCAGCGAATTTACCCCGGTAAAATATGAGGCCACCGACAGTAAAGAGGTCTATTTCTGTGGTTGTAAAGCCACGCAAAATGCCCCCTTGTGCGACGGTAGCCACAAAAAGTAATCGGGTCACCGCGGCAGGCGCCCTCGGCGCCTGCCGGCCATAACCCATCTCTGAAAAACACCCCCGCCATCATCCACCCGCACCGTCACTCAGCTTTCGATCAATACTCCGTCAAGCCACACACCAGGCGGGACTGTCAAAATCCCTTTTTGTTCTGCCCACCACAAGCCGTTAAGATTCAACACCCCACGAATTATCAGTAGAGCCAACTATGAAGGATCTTGTTGTTATTACCGGTGGTGCCGGCGGTATGGGCTTTGCCACGGCAAAGCGGCTTGGCCGCGACCACTCGATTATCATCAGCGATATCAACCCCACCCGGCTGCAGCAGGCCGCAGAGGAGCTGCTGGCCTTAGGCATTGATTGCGACGCGGTGGTGACCGATATCGCCGACCGGCAATCGGTAGCGCAGCTGGCCGAGCACGCTGCCGCTAAAGGCAATGTGCTTGCGGTGGTGCACACCGCCGGCATCAGCCCGCAGATGGCCGATGCCAAAACCATTATTGAAGTAAATGCCGTCGGCACCGTCTACCTGAACGAGGCCTTTTTGGCGCTGGCCAAACCGGGCTTGGTGATGGTTAATGTCGCCTCCATGGCGGGCCATATGGTGCCCAACCTGTTACTGCCAAAAAAAGCCTATCGCCTGGCCAACAGCGACCTGAACGCCTTCCGTAAAAAATTGTTGTTTCGCTGTAACCTGATGCCGAAAGAGTTCTATCGCCTGGGCATGGCTTATTCCGTCAGTAAAAATTTTGTCATCTGGTACAGCCAAAATCAGGCGGCAAAATTTGGCGCAAAGGGCGCGCGCATTTTGTCGGTATCGCCGGGCACCTTTGATACCGAAATGGGCCGGCTGGAGGCCAAGAGCGGCTCCATGGAGATGCTCAAAACCGCCGCCCTGCAACGGGCCGGCACCAGCGAAGAGATGGCCGAGCTACTCGCCTTTTGCGCCTGTGGTAACGCCACCTATTTAACCGGCACCGATATTTTAATGGATGGCGGTGTAGTGGCCGGCCGAGGTTAAGCCAGCCCCGCAACAAGCCGCTATAAACCAGGTCGTTATTAAACAAGCCGTCGTAAAGGCGACGGCCTAACGCAACTGCATGGCGGAGGGACTATGGTGAATTACATTATTACCCGGGCCGAAATAGCGGCACTGCCCGGGCTCGACAAAACCCACTTCCTGAATGACAACGCCCAGCGCAACAATAAATCCCTAGGGGATTTAACCGGGCTCACCGGTTTCGGCTTTCACCTGATTGAGGTGGCGCCGGGGCGGGAGTCCACCGAGTACCATGTGCACCGCTTTGAAGATGAGTGCACCTACATTCTGCAGGGCGAGGCCGAGGTAACCATTGGCGAGCAGAGCTTCGCGGTGGGTGCTGGCGATTTTATCGCTTACCCGGCCAATGGTCTGCCGCACACCATGCGCAACTGCGGCACGACGACCCTGCGCTGTATTGTGGTGGGCGAGCGCCGGGCCCACGATGAGGTCGACTACCCGCTGCAGGGCAAGCGGCTGTTTCGCAATTCGCCCCAGCCGATGAACCTGGTGGATATCAGTACCATTGCCTACCCAAGCGCGGGCAAAAAAGTGTAGTGGCTAACGGTTTTTTGGTGGCGTCACTTCAGCTTGCCCGCTGTAAAACAGTGGCTGCTGAGCAGCTATTCCTTGGCCGCGTTTTAATTCGTCGCCATTAAATAGTTGTTGGCCTGTTAATGGCTACCGGCCGCGCACCCTATTATTGCCACAGATTTTGAGCGCACAGCTACCGCAGCCAAATTACTCAGCCCATTTTTAATTGCACAGAGAATTTTTAGTTGGACCATTTACCATGACCAAACCGTTCATTGCCGCGCTGTTATCGCTGGCGCTGTTGACCAGCTGCGCCACCAGTCAGTTGCCACCCACCACCAGCGATGCTTCCACCAGCAACGCCAAAATTACCAGCGATGCCAATTTCAACAGCACCCTGTGGCTGCAGACCGCCGCCGAGTACCGGGCCAATGCCCGCCAAACCTACAACAGCGCCCGGCAAAATATTCAACCGGCCATCGACGACCGAGAGTGGACGGCAGCACTGGAGCAGAGTGGTGACTACCGCCAACTGCCGCCGGCGGTGGTGCTCGATATCGACGAGACCGTACTCGATAACTCCCCCTTTCAGGCAAGATTGGTGCTTGAAGGTGGCCACTGGAATCCCGAGCTTTGGGATGCGTGGGTTGCCCAGCGCGCCGCCAGAGCGGTGCCCGGTGCGGTCGACTTTTTAAATGATCTGCCGGCGCACAACGTTACCGTGATTTTAATCTCCAACCGCGAGTGCTCCCCGCGGCCCGGCAACAGCGACCCCTGCCCACAAAAAGCCGACACCCTGGCCAACCTGCAGCAGGTGGGCATCACGCACATCAGCGCCGAGCAGATTCTGCTGAAAAACGAGCAGCCGGGGTGGGGCTCCGAGAAGCGCTCACGGCGCCTGGTGGTCGCCGGGCAGTACCGCATTGTGATGCTGCTGGGCGATGATCTGGGGGATTTTCTGGCCGATGTGAAAAAGGGGACCAGCGTTGCCGAGCGTGGGCAGCGGGTCGCCGAGCAGAGCCAACGCTGGGGCAGGCAGTGGTTTATGTTGGCCAACCCCAGCTACGGCTCCTGGCTTTCGGTAGTGCCCGAGCCCAAGTCCGACAGCCTAATAAGCTTTTAATTTATAAGGGCTTCATGCTGCTTTACTGGCGGTTGTTTGCGGCAATAAAGCAGCCACCGCCAACCACTTCCGTACAAATCCTGGCCGGTTGTTGAATAGCCATTCGGCCGCCATCTCGTTGCTAGACAGCACTGTTGATTAATCGTACCATCGTTGCTAAATAATAATCTGCTCCCCCAGTGTGGCCCTGCTGCGCGATATTTTGGGAGCACATCAATTGCTCATTTGCCCGCAATATAAAAAATCAATAACACCCATCACGTAGCTTGTGCTGTCAGGAGTCATCATGAATAAACCTTTGTCGCAAACCGAAGCTGAATGGCCAGCCCGTTGGACTACTTTGGATCACGGCGTACGCGTGGGCCGCTATATCGATAAAGAATTTTTAGAGCTGGAGTTTGCTAAGCTCTGGTCCAAAGTGTGGCAGGTGGCCGCGCGGGTGGATGCCATTCCCGAAGTTAACGATTTCATCACCTATGACATCGGCGACCAGTCGGTATTTTTGGTGCGCACCGATGCCGACACCATTAAGGCCTACCACAATGTCTGCCCACACCGGGGTACCGCCCTGGCCGAAGGCAGCGGCAGCTTTAACCACGGCAATATTATCTGCCCATTCCACGGCTGGCGCTGGAACACCGAGGGCGACATTCAGTATGTGCTCTCCCGCGAGGAGTTTCACGGCGGCAAGCTGTGCGACAGCGACGTCGCCCTGAAGAGCCTCAACTGTGTGGTCTACGCCGGGTTTGTCTTTATTAACTTTGATCGCGACTGCATTCCGTTTGAGGAGTACATCGCCCCCGTTCGCCACCTGCTGGACGACATCAATGTGAAAGAGATGCGTCACTATTGGTGGAAAAAGATTCCGGTACCCGCCAACTGGAAGGTGGCCCAGGAGGCCTTCTTTGAGGGTTACCACGTGCCGGCCACCCACCCCCAGCTTGAGGTGCCCGCTGCCGATTTTATCTACGGTGAAAAGATCGAGAGCGAATTTACCGACTACAACCACCACAACGTCGACTACGAGGCCTTCGCCAATGGCCACGGCCGCTTCTTTGCCGGCCGCGCCAGTAACTACCAGGGCAATGTTAAGCGCTTTGCCGTTAATAAAGATCCGGTTGATGCCATGGCCGACCGCCTGCAACTGCTGGTGGATGGTATGGATGCCCAGGTGCTGCAGGGCGATGTTGACCTGCTGCGCTCCCTGAAAGGCAAGCCGATGCCGGAGGGCTCCAACCTGGGTGCCGAATATGTGCGCATTCTCTACGAAGATGCCGCCGCCAAAGAGCGTCCCATGCCGAAAATGACCCCGGAAATTCTCAATATGTGGGGCGGCATGATCTACATTTTCCCCAATGTGATGGTCTTCCCGCAGGCGGGCAACGCCATGATCTACCGCTCCATGCCCGACCCCAAAGACCCCGACCGCAGCACCTTCGAGATCTTCTCCACCCGCTCGCTGCCGAAAGCGGAAAAGCCGCAACGCGCCGAAGTGGAGCTGGTAAGCAACCCCAATGACCCGGACCAGGTCTACCTGATTCCCCGCCAGGATCTGGGTAACCTGGAGCGGATTCAGAAGGGGCTGCACTCACACTCCATCAAGCAGGTGTGGCTGGCCAGCCACCAAGAGAAGATTATTCTCAATATGCACCAACGGCTCGACCAGTACGTTAAAGCCGAGTAACCATCCAGCCGGCGCAACTCTGCGCCGGCTTCTTCCACCAGCAGCAGCCAAATATCCCCGGCCAAACCACCGGCAAACAGTAACCCACCGGCCACCAAGCCAAGCGTCCCAAGTGTTGGGGCAGAGGCTATAATTACGGCCACGGGCGTGAGCCTTAAAGCAAAGCGGGGAGGGCGGTATGGACCGGGAGCTGGAACACCAAGTGGTAGCCCTGTTACACAGTGGCCATAAAATCGATGCCATCAAAAAGTTGCGTGAACTGCGCCATATCAGCCTGGAAGAGGCCAGGGAGCTGATCGACGACTACAACGCCCGCCATATTGACAGCTCGCCCAATCTGCAGCCCAGCCGAGGCAATAATCTGCTGCTGATGCTGATTTTTCTCGCCGCGCTCGGCTACCTGCTGTACCAGACGCTGGTCGATTAATGGCCAATTTATGGGCCTTTAGTCAACCATCTAGGAATTGAGCCGTCAGCCTGGCCACCATTTGCGATTATCACCATAAGCGTCTATAAATCATTAGGGCTTTCTAAAGCAAAGGCTTGGCATAACAGGCGATAATTTTCAGCCGCCTGGGCAATTACCAACACCCTGTTTGCCGTTAGCAACCCCACCGTTAACCGAATTTGTTTGGCCGTCTGCTCTAGCTACCTGCCGTGTTTTGAGTGCCCTTATCCCCCCCAGGGTAGCGCTTCCCGGCAGAGAGGATGAATGTGTGCACTCCCCTGATTTTAATTTAGTCGCCTGGTTTGTCACCCGCGCTGCAGCGGCTTACCAGAGTGAAGCCAATATCCGCGAGCTGTTTCCCAACACCCAAAAGGTCACCACCACCAGCCGCGGCGTGCAGTACTTTTTTGAATTGGATCATCACAACCGGCGCACCATTGTCGTGGTGCGCGGCACCGACAACTTTGCCAACTCGCTGGAAGACGCCAACTTTCACTTCTCCAAAAACAGGCAGCTGGGTATCTGGGTGCATCGCGGCTTTGATGAAGACGCCGCGCAAATTTACGACCAAATTATTGATCTGTTGCCGCCCCATTACCCGGTGCTGCTCACCGGCCACAGCCTGGGGGCGGCGGTCTCGGCGCTGTTGATGATCTACCTGCAGGCGGCCGGCTTTCAGATCGGCCACTCCTACAATTTTGGCCAGCCCAAATTTACCAATAAAGAGGGTGTGCAAAAGTATCGCTCGCTGCCGCTGACCCGGGTAGTGGATGAAAACGATCTGGTGCCCCTGGTACCGCCCATCGATCTGATCGACGAACTGCACGGCGGTTACGAGCATATGAGCCCGGAGATTATTCTGCTGCGCGAAAATTTTTACGCCTACCTGGAAGAGCACGACGCCGAACGCAAATCGGTGGGCTCCTTCTGGCGCAATCTGCCAAGCGAAAGTGTCTCCGCCCATTTTGTGAAAAACTACATTTTTAATATAAAAAATAAGCTGGGTACCGCTCTGCAGGTACCCTTTGATCAGTGCCGGCAATTTTATAATTAAATAACGCGCCGCCACCGACCGTTTCTTAAGCATCTATTAGGGATGATCCATGCTTTATCACAGGCATCTGTTTTATGCCGGCCTGGCGTTGCTGTTCGGCGCCGCCGAACCACTGTGCGCCCAACCCTTTACCGACACCATGACCGAGGTCGACACCCTGGGCATGACGATTTCCGACGCCGAGAAGGCAGCCATCGTGCAGGCCATGCAGTACGGCCAGCAGATCTCGGCCGCCGCGGAGAAGATCAACGGCAAACCCTACCGGCGCGATGCCCACGCCAAGGCGACCGGGTGTGTGCGCGCCACCTTCACCATTAACGACGATATCCCCAAGCAATTTCAGCACACGGTTTTTGCCGAACCCGGCCACCAATACCCGGCCTGGATCCGTTTCTCCAACGGCGACATGACGGTACAGGCCGATAACAAACCCGATGCCCGCGGCATGGCGGTGAAGGTGATGCAGGTCAGTGGCGACAAAATTGCCCCCGAACTGGCCGGCCCGGCGACTCAGGATTTTGTTATGGCCAATACCCCGGCCTTTTTTCATCGCAACGTATTTGATTACGTCGCCGATATGAAAGATCTGGCCCAGCTAAAGCGCACCCACTGGTTTATCAGCCTGTGGCCACCGCGCCTGCACGCAAAACAGTTTTACCGGGCGATTGAGGCGGTCTCCAGCAAAATTGATACACCGCTGGCGCCCCAGTACTACTCCATGCTGCCCTACGCCCTGGGCGAGACCGAACTGAAGTTCTCCAGCAAACCCTGCCCGGGTGCGCAATTTACCGAAACCGCCGACCACAGCCAGCCGGACTACCTGACCACGGTGATGCAGGCGCACCTGCAAAAGCAGTCGGCCTGTTTTCAATTTATGGTGCAGCAGCGGGTGGCCGATAAAGATATGCCCCTGGACGACGCCACGGTGATCTGGGAGGAGTCGGTCTCGCCCTTTATTGCCATTGCCACCATCGAGATTCCTGCGCAAACCTTCACCGGCGACGCGCAGCAGACTTTTTGCGAAAACCTCTCCATGAACCCCTGGCACGGGGTCGGTGAGTGGCAGCCGCTGGGCAGCCTCAACCGCGCCCGACGGCTGGTCTACCACGCCGTTTCCCAGTACCGCCACAGCCAGAACCGTGCGCCGGTGTTTGAGCCCGACAGCTGGTGCCTGGAGCAGGGTGAAGCCTGCAATACCAGCCAGTTTTTTCACTAGCACTACTCACCACCGCGCTTACCGCCGCGCGCCGGCTAAAGGCCAGGAGCAACCACCGACGCGGGTTGCCCCTGTTATCCTGGTGGAGTTTGTGTTCCTGGTTGTCTTTGTTAGGAGAGTGGGGTTAAATTCCTGCCCGCCCCCCAAGCCGGTAGAACCGCCACCGGACAACTCAGAGTCCTACCATGCCCGCATCCCTCTCACTCGCTGTAAAAGATCTGCTGGCACTGCTGGCTGTGATTGTTATCTGGGGTTTGAATTTTGTGCCCATGAAATTTGCACTGGCCGACTTCACCCCCCTGCAGTTGGGCGCCGGCCGTTTTCTGCTGGCCAGCCTGCCGTTTCTCGCTTTTGCCGCCCGTCCCCAGTTGCCCTGGCGCTGGCTGCTGCTCTACTCACTTACCCAGGGGGTGGGCCAGTTTGTGATGCTCTTTTGGGCGTTAAACGTCGGCATGTCGGCTGGCCTCGCCTCGCTGCTGATGCAGGTGCAGATCTTCTTTACCGCACTGTTGGGCGCGCTGCTGCTGCATGAGACCATCTCCCAGGCGTTGAAGGTGGGGTTAACGGTGGCCGCTGCCGGACTCGGCTGTTTTATTGTCAGTATCCTCAGTGAACACAATCCGGCGGCGGTCAGCGCCATCGGCTTTGGCCTGACCCTGGGCGCCGCTGCCATGTGGTCGGGCTCCAATGTTGTCACCAAGAAAATTCACGCTCTGGGTAGTGCCGTCAATCCGTTTGCCCTGGTGGTGTGGAGCAGCTTGCTCTCCGGCTGTATCTACGCACTGCTGACCCTGTTGCTGGATGCCCCCACCAGCCACAGCCAATGGTTGCAAGCCTCCTCCCGGGGCTGGTTGTCGATGCTCTACCTGGCCTGGGCCGCCAATGCGCTTGGCTATTGGGTGTGGGCGCATCTGCTCACCAAGTACCCCGCCAGCCAGATTGCCCCCTTTTCGCTGGGAGTTCCGGTGGTGGGCCTGTTGGGGGGTATTTTGATTCTGGGTGAGAGCGTCTCACCGCTGCAGTGGCTGGGAGTGGTGCTGGTGATGTCGGCCCTGGCCTTCGTGGTGTTGGGTAGCCGGCAGCGGGCCAATCGCCGCGAAGAATGATTTAGCCCGCTGAATGTTGCGCTCATCAGTGAACGGCGATGCGATTGCGGCCGCTGTTTTTGGCACTGTAGAGGGCGCTGTCGGCGCGGCCGATAAAACTCTCTGTGCTGTCGCTCGGCAACAGCTGGGTAATACCGGCACTCAAGGTACAACGCAAACGCTCACCACTGTGCTCCACCACCGCCGCGCAAAAATTCTCGCGAATGCGCTCGGCAATTTTTTCGGCATCGACCAGGGTATCGGTATTTAACAGCAGGGCAAACTCCTCACCTCCCGCGCGAAAAGCGAAATCCTGTTTGCGAATATTTTTACGCAATATTTCACTTAAAATTTTCAACACCTTATCACCCACGGCGTGGCCGTAGTTGTCGTTAAACGATTTAAAGTGGTCGATATCGATCAGCACCGCCACCCAGGGGGCAGGGGTTGGAATATCACTCTTCAACAGCTGATTGACCACATCATGATAGTGGCGCTGGTTGTGGAGGTTGGTGAGACCATCGGTAATACTCAGCTCCGACAGTTTATTGATCTCCTGGTGAGCCACCTGAAAGCGCATGCCCAGCGCGTAGGACATCAGAATCATCTCCAGCGCCATGGAGGTTAAAATATTAAAGTTGGGCGCAAAGGGTACACCAAACACCACCGGCTGGTGGCCCGTGGCAAACAGAATAATGCCCGAGCCCAGCGAGCCCCAGGCAAAGACAAAGGGCAGGGCAAAACGAAAGCCGCGAATCGCCAACAAAATGGTGGGCACCACAATCACCACCGCGTTAATGCCGGCCAGCATAAACTGGGCATGGTGCAGGCTGCGAAACAGCGCCTGGTCATCAACAAAAGACGCCACCACCCCCAACAGCACGTTGGCCAGGCTGGTTGCCAGGACGGCAACGCCCTGCCAGCGGTGTTGCTGCAGCAGCCGCAAAAATACCAGGGTAAACAGCGAGCCAAAAAAGTTGGCAATGCCGGCGCCTAAATTGGCCGGGTAGATGCCGTAAAACCAGAGGCCAAAGTCGCGGTTGATAAACAGCATTAAACCGCTGATCTGCACCAGCCAGACACACATAGTAAAGGCGTAGGCGACGTAATAGAGGTAGGCGTTGTCGCGCACGAAAAAGTAGAGAATCAGGTTGTAGAAGGCCAGGCCGATCACCGCGCCGATAAACAGGGTGGGCAGGGCGATGCGCACCGCCGCCTCCCACTGCGCCCGTTGACTGGACTGCACCACCAGCGCTGCCTTTATCGGTAGCTGGCCCTCCACCTTCAGCAGAAACGGCTTGCTGCGGTCGAAATCGGCGTTGAAGACAAAACTCGACAACGAGGTACCGAGCGCTGGCTCACCGACGGCGTGGAGACTGTCCCGATGCTCTTCATAGCCGCCTGCCCTCGGCTCATAGAGGGTGATGCGGGTGAGGTGCATCACATCGCGGGCGGAGATCACCCACTCGCGGCCGGAGGCTTCATCGGGGTAGAAGAGTTGGAAGGCGAGCCACTGGGCGCCACTGGCGGGCTCGGTGACCACCCGGTCGGGCAGGGGATTGGCCAACCGCCGGCCGTGCAGCCACTGCTGATAGGCCGCCTCCGGGCTGCTGGCGGCCAGTGCGTCGGGCAGGCTCACAGTGATGGCCGCCAGTGGCTCTGTGCTGAGCGAATCATCCAGCTCGATCACCGGTGCCGCCAGGGCCACCCCCGGCAATAACCACAGCAGCAGTGTCAGGGCTAAATTAAGACACCCCCCTGTGAACTGACCCCTGTCCCTAGTACTGCAACCCATACAAAAATTTCGCTGCTGGCATGTTTTTCATCAATTTTGCATGAATGATAAGACAAACGCCTCAATTAGCCACCACTTATAAACAAATTTAATTAAATACCCCCAATAATGACCAAAATAGTTATCGTTAACCCGGTCACCGGGACCGCTGTGACAACCATCGGGTGCGACCATCGTTGACAGCACCGGGCCGGCTGCCAAGAATGTTCAAGATTTACCCGCCGAGGCCGCCTACACTGGCGGCCGAATCTGCACACTGAGAGAGTTCCATGCTGGCTGTCCAGGCATCGCCCATCATTACCACGCTGCCGGCCCTCGACCATTGCGAGGTGGTCATCGGCCAGTTTCGCCAGTTTGCTCGCCACAGCCACGAGGGGCTGATGCTCTCGATCATCGAGCAGGGCGAGCAGCAGGTCGACTACCGGGGCAGCCGCTATCGCGCCGGTGCTGGCAGTGTGGTGGCGGTGGCGCCGGAAGAGGCCCACGCCTGTAGTGCCAGCCGGGAGTGGGGCAGCTGGCTGTTCCAGTCGCTGGTGATCCCCAAGGCCCTGGCCCGGCGCCTGCTCGCCAGCGAGCTCAGCTTTCACTGCGAGACCGCCATTGGCGATGCCGGGCTCGCCCTGGGGCTGCGCCGCTTTTTCCACGGCCTGGGGCAGGAGACCACCCTCGCCCAGGAGGCGCTGCTCTATGACCTGCTCAGCCATTTTTTGACGCGCTACACCCGCTGCCGCCTGCGCCCGGCCAAGCAGGGGCGGGAGCAGAAGGCGGTTGGCAAAGCGCGGGATTTTCTCGCCGCCCACAGCCACTGCAATGTCGGCCTGCAACAGTTGGCCGAGGTGGCCGACTGCGACGGCTACCGGCTCAACCGCGCCTTCAGCCAGACTTACGGCCTGCCGCCCCACGCCTGGCACAAGCAGTATCGACTGCGCCAGGCGGCCCGCGCCCTGGTCGCCGGCGAGCGCATTGCCGATGTTGCCCTGGCCTATGGCTTTGCCGACCAAGCCCACTTTTCACGGGCCTTTAAACAGCTTCATGGGCTAACCCCGGCACGCTTCGCGGCGGTGCGCCAGCGAGTCGACCAGCAGCAGCTGCCGGCCTGAAACCGGCCCATTTCATTGGCAGCAACGCACCGCTGTTGCCATTCTGTTACCCAGGTGTCGCCAACTGGCGGCACCGCAATTGCCTCTGGAAGCGCTACCATGCAGTACAGTATTTTGTGTGCCTCGTTCTGGGCACTGACCGGAATTTTCGTCAAGCTGCTCGGCGAGCTGAGTGTGCCGCAAATTTTGTGGGGCCGATTTTTTATCGCCCTGGTGGTGAGCCTGCTGCTGTTTGGCCGCCTCTCCTCCTGGAAAAAACCGGCCTCGCCCTTTAAGCACCTGGGCTTGGCGCTGCTGATGACCAGCTACTACTTTTTCGCCACCTTCTCGTTCAGCCTGGCGCCGGTGTCGCTGGCGGTGCTGGTGATCGCCACCGCGCCGTTGTTTGCCTTTCTGCTGCAGCTCACGCAGACGCGCACCATTAATTTCAATCAGATTATCGGCTTTGCCATTACCTTCGGCGGGCTCGCCCTCTATTTGCAAACGCAACACTCAAGCGGGCAGTTGCAATTTAATCTCGCCTTTTTGGCCGGCGCCGTCTGTGCCCTGGGCGCGGCCGTGGTACGCGCACTGTTTTCATTTTTAATCTGGCTGAAGAGCCGCCGCGGGGAGATTGTCGATGCTTCGGCCATCAATCTGCAGACCATGGCCAGCGGCGCGCTGCTGCTGCTGCCACTGTTGCTGGTGCAGGGCAACAACCTGCCGGCCTACCAAGATAACCTGCTGCTGATTTTGGGCCTGGGGGTATTGGCCACCACCGCACCCAACCTGTTGAACACCCTGGCGGTCACCAAGATCGACCCCACCACCCACAATATTATCGGCATGTCGACGCCCATCAGCGCCAGCCTGATCGCCTGGCTGCTGCTGGGCGAGGCGCAAACGGTCTACTCCTGTTTCGCGATCGCCATCACCGTGGCCGGAATTTTAGTGGCGCTGTTGCCGAAAAAAGCGCAGCCGCAGCTGTCGGCCGAGAAGGCCTGACGCAAGCCCGCGTGTGGCCGCGCTCCCGCCTTACTGGCACCTACTGGCGGGTGCCAAATCCGACATTGTCGCGCCCGGGCCGAGTTGCTAAATTGGCCCACACTTTTCGTGCAGGCACAGACGATACTCTTCGTGCATCTACTGAGGCATAAGCGGCTGCACAACGCGGCAATCCAAGGACGGAAGAGGAGAACACGATGATGGCCATACGCAACTACCCACTCACACTGTTACTGGCCGGCCTGGTGCTACACCCGCTGGCCAGCCAGGCCGGGGTCGGCCACACCGGCTGGTTTATTGGCGGCACTGTTGGCTACGGCGAAGCCGATTTCAGTGCCGACCTCGGCAGCTACGTGGTCGGCACACCGACCACCATTATCGATTTCAGCGGCGACCGGGTCTCCTCCGTGGTCGCCGTGGGCGAAGCCAGCTATGTCGGCAGGGCGGATACCGAACTCTATTTCATCGGTACCGGTAGCGAGCTAAAAGAAACCGAAAGCAGCACCCTGTTCGGCCCCTATTTTGGCTACAACTTCACCCGCTGGTTTGGCCTGGAGGGGCAGATTGCCGTCGGCCAGTATGGCGATTTTGAGGTCGCCTATGTCGCCTTCCTGCCGCGCTTCACCCTTAGCGTGGCCCCCCGGGTAGATCTGTTTGCCCACCTGGGCCCCCAGGTCATCGCCATGGTCGACCAGGATGACGACGACAACAGTGGCGGCGGGGTGTTGGATATGATCGGCATCGGTATCACCTACGCCATTACCGACCACCTGAAGGCGAGCCTTAGCGCCGACTACGCCAGCGGCGAGCTGGAGTTCGACAAGCACTCCGACTACGGCCGGTTTGACCTGAAGGTGGATCAAACCGCTTTCGGCGCCACGCTCTTCTACCAGTTTTAACCCCTTCCCGCTTTTGGCCAGAGGCAGAGCACTGGTTAAATACCCAGTTAACCTAGCTCTTAGCCAGCCAGTATGATGAGCGCCCTGAACAAAAACATAGATTAAAAGAGGTATTGGTCCGTGGAAGCATACATTGTTGACGCAGTGCGAACTGCCGGTGGTAGAAGAAAGGGTTCCTTCTCAGGCACTCACCCCTCGGATCTGGGCGGCAAGGTGCTCGACGCTTTGATTGAGCGTACCGGTGTTGACCCACAGCTGGTGGAAGATGTGATCGTTGGCTGCGTTACCAAAGCCGGTGAGCAGGCCTTTGCCATAGGCCGCAGCTGCGTGCTCGCCTCCAATGCACTCTCCGACGCCACGCCCGCGGTCACCATCGACCGTCAGTGCGGCTCCTCCCAGCAGGCCGTGCAGTTTGCCGCCCAGGCAGTACTCTCCGGCACCCAGGACATCATCATCGCCGCGGGTGTAGAGAACATGACCCGGGTACCCATGCAGAGCGACTTCCGCCTGCACGAAAAAGCCGGCATCGGCATGGGCCCCTGGAGCCAGGCCGTACTCGATAAATATGGCGTGAAAGAGTTCAGCCAGTTCGACGGCGCCGACATGATCGCCAAGAAGAACGGCTTCACCCGCGAAATGCTCGATCAGTTCGCCTACGAGAGCCACATGAAAGCCGCCGCGGCCGTTAAGGCCGACGCCTTTGCCGACGAGATCATTCCGGTAGAGACCGAAATCGGTGTTTTGAAACAGGACGAAGGTATCCGCTTCGACTGCTCCGCCGAGGGGCTCGCCAAACTCGACACCATTCTGCCCGGTGGCTTCCACACCGCCGGCAACGCCAGCCAGATGACCGACGCCGCCTCCGCCGCGCTGATCGTCGGCGAGCGCGCCCTGAAAAAGTACGGCTTCAAGCCCCTGGCCAAAATCAAGAACTTCACCGTTACCGCCGGCGACCCGGTGATCATGTTGGAAGAGCCGCTGCGCGCCACCAAGGTAGCCCTGGAACGCGCCGGCATGACCATCGACCAGATCGACCTGTTCGAGGTGAACGAAGCCTTCGCCGCCGTGCCCATGGCTTGGCTGATAGCGACCGGCGCCGATCCGGCCAAACTCAACGTCAATGGCGGTGCCATCGCCCTCGGCCACCCGCTGGGCGCCTCTGGCACCAAGCTGATGTCGACTCTGGCCTACGCCCTGCGCAATCGCGGTTTGAGATATGGCCTGCAGGTGATGTGTGAGGGCGGCGGTCTGGCCAACGTCACCATTATTGAAAACCTGGCGCTGTAGCCGTCGCCGGGTGATTGACAGAGTCGTTAAAAGCCGGGTTTAACCCGGCTTTTTTCATTCCCCCAGTAAACCCCGGTTAGCCAAAAGATGTCTGCCCTGCCGCCGCCACTGATCATCACCGCCCGCACCCGCATTGAGCCGGTGCGGATCGAGCATGCCGATTTTTTTATCACCCTCTGCAACACCGAGGGCTGGCGCACCAACATCGGCAAGCGCAGCATCCGTAACCGCGAAGAGGCGTGCCAGTTTTTGGAGATGGGCCTGCTCGACTGTGCCCGCCGCCACCAATTTGGTTACTACCTGATCAGCAACCACCAGCAGCTGCCCCTGGGTATCTGCGGCTTTTTAAAAAAACCCTACCTGGAGTTTCCCGACTTTGGCTTTGCCCTGCTGCCGGAATTCGAGGGCCAGGGTTTCGCCTTTGAGGCCAGCAGCGCGGTGCTGGCCTTTGGCCTGCGACAGTTTGTTATCCCCACCCTGGATGCCATCGTCAAACCGGGCAACACCCGCTCGCAAAAGCTGCTGCAAAAGCTGGCCTTTAAAGCAGAGGGCGAACTGAAGGTTGCGGTGCTGGAGGAGCAGTTCCTGCTCTACCGCCGACAGGCGATGCCGGTTTAAATTGGCTATGGCAGGTATGCGCAGTAGAGTGGTTAACAGCGGCGTAACCAGCGCTTTTTGGTTACTGGTGTGTCTGCCTATGCTTTTGGCCGGCTGTGCCCAACAACCAACGCTTACCTGCAGCCCCAACTGGAAGATCACCGGCTACTATGTTCCCCGCCAGCAGGATTTCCCGGCAACACCAACCACAGCCATAACCATTGCCGGTTTCGGCACAGCCCGGTTGGCCAGCCCTTTCTTGCAGGCCACCAAACTGGAGGGGTGGGGCAGGTTACAGACAGCCATCAACGGTTACCCCTATTTGGGCTTTTACAGCGGCGGCTGGCACCTGAGCCATAGCCCGAAAAATTCATTGGGGGGCGACTTGGCGATTGGCCAGGTTGCCGCCGACAACACCTATTTAAGCGAGGGAACGACGGTAACCATCCCGGTCCTCACTTCCATTTTTAACCAGGGTGTGTTTAAAGTGGCCGACCGTGGCAGCGCCATTGGCAAGCGTCATATCGATATCTACACCGGCGAAGGCGAGGCTGCCAGAGCGCTCAGTTATCGAGTGACCCATGCCAGTACCGAACTCTGCCTGTAGACGATGGCCACAAAATGCCGGGAGGAAGCGTGAACAACAACTTTGACGATATTCCCGATGTCCGCGACGGTTTAACCAAAAAGGAGCGGGCCATTTTGGTCTGCCTGCAGCAAACCCAAAAAGAGCTGAACAATCGCAATGTGCCGACCATCATGCTCTACGGCCGGGTATGCGAAATGGTGGATATCAGCAAGGAGGAGTTTCAGACCATTCTCAATCGTTTTGTTGGTATGACCAAGCTGCGCGATTAGCCCGCTTGGCTAACCGGAAACGCCACCCGCGCCTGGTAGTGTTCCCGCTCAGCCGACAAGCTCAACGGCCAGTGCAGGCGTTGGCAGAGCTGTTGCGTCAGTTGTAACCCCAAACCAAAACCCTGTTCACCGATGTCGCTCTCGGCGTAGATGGGGTTGCTGATGGCCACCACCGGCCCCTGTTGCAAAATAGTGATCTCCCCCTCCCAGCAGTGCTGAAAGGCGTTGCGCACCAAATTACCCAAGACAATCCGCGCCGCTACCGCGGGTAATCGGTATTGGCCGGGCTCGGTGGTCAGCACCACCGTCACCGGTTTGGTCTGCAGCAGGTAGTTCATCTCACTCACCAGCTGTTGCAGCAGCTGCGCCAGATCCACCGGCGTCTCCGGCAGCCGCTCGACGTTATCGCGCGATAACCACAACAGGGTTTCGGTCAGGTATTTCATATTCAAACTGGCACGGTCGAGCCGGTCGATCACCTGCGGGTACTGGGCTTGGGCGAGTTCCGGGTTTTGCTCCAGTTTGCGCATCAATTCGACGCTGTTGCGAATGGTGGTGATGGGGGTACGCAACTCATGGCTGGTGTGGCGTAAAAAGCTGTGTTCGCGCTCCAGGCTCTGCTGCACCGAGGAGAGGCTGTCACGGATCAACAGTGCCAACTCGTTTAACTCCGGGAAGCCAAAACTGGGCACCGGTTGACGCAGGGTTTGGGGGTTCAGCTGGCGGGTCCAGTTACCCAGGCGCATGACCGGCCGGGAGACCCACAGCAGAATCAGCCAGACCACCAGGCTCAGCAGGGTGGCACTGGCGATACCGATAACCGCCAACTTGATGAGACTGGCGTTGGTGTTGCGGGCGACAAGATCCGAGACCTTGTCGGGATCCACCGCGTAGGTGGCGTAGATCCAGTTGTTCTCTATCTGGTAGGGAAAGACGAAGGTGAGGGAGGGGCGCTGCTGATCATCCAGCTGCTCACCAAACACCGTTAGCAGCTGTTCATGGCGCTTGGGCGGCTGCCCCAACTGCTGGCGCAGCGCTTCCGGCAGCAGCTCCCAGCCCGGCGTGATCTGCAGGCCATACACGGTAGCCACCTGGGTGCGCTCGGCCGGCGGCACCCGCGCCAGGTAGACCTTGACGGTGCTCTCCATATTGAGCGAAACGATGTTGTCCATACCCCGGCGAAAGTAGTCCGCCGACAGCATCGAGTAGCCGACCACCAACACCAGCACCACCGTCGCAAAGGTGAGCAGTACCGCCCAGCGCAGGCTCAGTTTCAGTTGCATCAGTGGCCGCCTCCGCGCAGCGCAAAGCCCTGACCGGCCACCGTCTCGACCACCGCGTCAGCGCCTGCCAAGGCTTTACGCAGATGGTGCAGATGAACCTTAAGGGCGTTGCTGTCGGGCAGGTCATCGCCCCACAGACTCTGCTCCAATTGCGCTTTCGCGACCACCGCCGGTGCCGCCCGCATCAGCTCTTCCAGCAGCTGCCAGGCCAGGGGCGATAACTTTATCGGCCGGCCTGCCCGGGTCACCTGTTTGCTGTCGAGGTTCATCTCCAGGTCGGCCCAGCGCAGCACACGGGTTTGGCCACTGCGGCGCTTGGCCAGGGCCTTAATGCGCACCACCAGCTCCTGCAGCTCAAACGGCTTGACCAGGTAGTCGTCGGTACCCGAGTCAAACCCCGCCAGCTTGTCCTGCAGCTGATCGCGGGCGGTTAACATCAGGATTGAGGTATCGTTGCCGTCGCGGCGCAGCTGCTGGCAGACACTTAAGCCATCCAGCTTGGGCAGGTTGAGATCGAGCAGCAGCACATCGTATTGCTGGCGGCGCATCAACTCCAGGCCGGCCACGCCATTGCTGGCGTGGTCGCACTCAACCCCCTCCAGGCTCAGGTACTGAACCACGGTGGCGGCCAGATCGAGGTCATCTTCTACCAGAAGTACGGTCAGCATATTTCGGTCACAGGTGTCGCCGGGTTCGGTTTAAGTTTCTGCAGCAACGCTATCACATCGTGCTGCACCGCCAACAGGGTTGGTATCAGCACCAGGGTGATGAGCGTGGCAAACAGAATACCGTAGCCGAGGGAGATGGCCGCCGGTATTAAAAACTGCGCCTGCAGCGAGGTTTCACCCAGCAGCGGCATCAGCCCGGCAAAGGTGGTCACCGAGGTGAGCAGCACCGCCCGCAGGCGACTGCTGCAGGTTTCGGTGATGGCACTGAACAGGTCGTCGCTGTCGCGGTGGTTTTCGTTAAAGGTGGAGACCAGCAGCAGGCTATCGTTAACCACCACACCACTGAGCGCGATGATGCCATTCAGCGACAGAATGCCCAAGGGTATACCGTACAGCCAGTGGCCGATGATGGCACCGACCACGCCGAAGGGGATGGCGGTCATGATCAACAGCGGCTGCACGTAGGAGCGCAAGGGAATGGCAATCAGCATGTAGATCGCCAACAGCGCCAGCAAAAACATCTGCACCATGGAGGCTTGGGTCTCGGCCTGCTCTTCGGCCTCGCCGGCAAAGTGAATGTCCAGGCCGGGAAACTCCCGCTCCAGGCGCGGCGCCACCTCGGCCGACAGGCGCTGCACCAGTTCGGTGGCCGACAAGGTCTCTTTATCGACATCGGCACTGACGTAGACCGCGCGCTTGCCGTCGATACGGTTGATGCTATCGCGGGTGTAGCCGTAGCTGACATCGGCCACCGCCGACAGCGGCAGCACCGTGCCATCGTCGGTGCGCACCTTGGCACTCAGCACATCGGCGGCATTTTTGCGGTCTGCTTCCGGGTAGCGCACCTTCACCTCAATCTCATCGCTGTTGCGCTGATAGCGTTGCACCACCTTGCCACTGAAGGCCTGCAGCACCTGCGTGGCCAGCTCCTCGGTGGTTAGGCCAAGTGCCTTGCCCTGGGCATTGAGCACCAGGTTGAGCTGCGGCTGGCCTGGGTCGAGGTTGTCTTCAATGCCACTGACCCCGCCGATATTGGCCAACTCACGGCGGAAGGCCGCACCCGCCTGGGCCAGGGTGGTGTCGCTGTCGGAGCGCAGCTCAATGCGCACGGCATCGACAAAGCGGGGCGCATTCTGTACCGCCAGGCTGCGCACCCCCTCCGGCATGCCCACCAACTGCCGCCACTGGCGGGTGAAGGTCTCGATATCGTAGGGCGCCTGGTCACTCAGCTCGACGGTAACGGTGCCCGACTGATCATCCTCTGATAACAGCTGCAGGTGTGCGATGTTGTCACTCGCCGCCTTGCCGGTGAGGGCCTTGTCGCTCTCGTAGGCGGCATTTTCAATCTGCAGCAGGGCCTGATGGGTGAGCCCGAAGCTGGCGTCTTTGACCATCTCCAGCTCGGCACGCACGGTATCGCCGGGGATATCGGGGAAGAAGCTCAAGCGCACGGCGCCGGTGAAGGGCATGGTCATAACCAGCACAAACAGCGTAAAAAAGAGGGTTAGTACGGTGTAGCGATGGTGCAGGGCCAGGCCAATCAGCGGCCGATAGCAGCGTTGGTTAAACCACTGCAGGACGCCATCGGCCGCTTTCTGACACACCTGCCAGAGCGCTGCCAATGGGTTTTTGGCCGGCCGCTCGCGGGTATCGAGATGGGCCAGGTGGGAGGGCAGAATCAGCTTCGATTCCACAATCGAGAGCACCAGACAGGCGGCCACCACCTGGGCGAACTGGGAGTAGAGGTTGCCCAGATGACCCTGGATATTGGCCAGCGCAAAAAAGGCCGCCACGGTGGTAAAGACACCGAACAGGGTCGGCACTGCCACCTTCTGGGTGCCCAAAACGGTGTTGGCCAGGGTATCACCGTGGGCCCGGCGGGTGGTGTAGACGGACTCGCCCACCACCACCGCGTCGTCCACCACTATCCCCAGCGCCATGATAAAACCGAAGGTGGTAAAGGAGTTGAGGGTTAGCCCCAACCCACTGTCGCCCATCAGATAGAGCGTGCCAAAAAAGATAAACGGCAGCCCGGCCGCCACCCACAGGGCCACCCGCACATTGAGAAACAGCGCCAGCAGGATAAACACCAGGACAATACCGCCGATGGCGTTGCGCACCATCAGGTCCAGGCGATCATTGATATTGGTACTCGAGTCGAACCAGCTGGTGAGCGAAACCGCCGCCGGCAGCTTGCCCTCACCTAGCCACTCCGCCACCACTTCACGGGCAGCGTTGGCGGTGTCGGTGATATCGCCATCACCGGCGGTAACCACCTCCACCGCCAGGCTGTCGTGGCCATTAAAGCGCGACAGCACCGAGGTGCTGTCGTCAAAGCCGTCGCGGATGGTGGCCACGTCGCCCAGGCGGATGGTCTGGCCATCGCTGGTGGTGAGCAGGGCGATACCGGCGAAGTCCGCCGCCACATAGGCCTGCTTGGAGGCCTGCAGTTGCAGATAGGTGGTCTCATTGCGCAGCACCGCCGTCAGCGGTGTGCTGGAGCCCTGGTTAATGGCATTTTCGACATCGGTCAGGCTCAGACCATAGGCCTGCAGGCGACCCTCGTCGATCTCCACCTCCAGCATTGGGTCCAACCAGCCGGAGATACTCACCCGGCTGATGGCGCCCTTGGCCAGCAGATCCTCCTTCAGAGACTCGGCCAGCTGTTGCAGTGTGTGGCGGTCGACATCGCCGTAGAGCTGTAACCAGAGGGCGTGTTCTTCGCGCTCTGACTTCTGTACCACCGGGTTTTTGGCGTCGGTGGGGAAGCTGGAGATGGCATCGACCTTGGTTTTCACATCCTGCAGCAGCTGCTCCAGGTCATAGCCCGACTGCTTTTTAATGCGCACCGAGGCACCGCTGCCATTGGCCGAGCTGGTGATCGATTTAATCCCGGCGACATCCTCCAGCTGATCTTCGATCTTCATCGCCAAGCTCTCTTCCGACTGTCTAGCGGAACCGGACTGGTAGTTGACCGAGACGGTGACGGTGTCGGGCTCCAAGCTCGGAAACCCCTCCCGGCGCAGGCTGTTAACGGTAAACAACCCCATCAGAATGACGATGATCATGAGCAGATTGGCGGCCACCGGATTGCTGGCAAACCAGGCGATAATCCCTTTTTGGTTATTGGGCTCAACCACGACTAGGCTCCTCCACCGCTGCACCGGCCAGCTGTTGGGCTGGGCGCTCTTTGGCCACTACCGCCAAACCGGGCAGGTAGCCGTTTAAGGGGTGAATCAACACCTGGCGGCTGCCCGCCAGCAATGCTACCGGCGGCGCCACATAGATAAACTCACCATCGCCAAACAGCGGCTTGGCGGTGAAGCTGGCCAGGGTGCTGTCGTCCGCCACGTACCAGATCTCACCCCGTTGGCTCTGGGCTGAACTCGGCAGGCGCCAGAGTCCGGCCAGCGCCCGACCCGGGATGGCCACCGACACAAACGCCCCCGGTAGCAGTGGTTGGGCCGCCGCCAGCGGTTGATCAACGGCAACAATCAGGGCGCGCTGGCGGGTTTCGCCATTGAGGTGCTGCTCGGCTCGAATAACATAGCCCTGCCACTGGCCATCGCCATCGACACTGGCGACGGTGACCGGCTGCCGGTCGGTGATCATCTGCTCGGCGCTGGGCAACTGCTGCCACTCCAACGCGGAGAGGCTGAGTTTGATCTCCACCCGGTCGCTGCTGTAGAGGGTGCCCAACTGGCCGCCGGCCTGCACGTAGCCGCCGGGGGCGATATCTCTGGCCACCACCAAACCATCAAACGGCGCGAGCACCTGGGTGTAGCTGAGGTTGCGCTCGGCGTTGGCCACCTCGGCGGCGGCACTGGCGACCGCGCTGCGCGCCGCCTCGACATAGGGTTGGCGCAGCACCAGCGGTGAGTCCGGCTCGCCACCCAGGCCCGAGCTCTGCCACTCAGTGCGCGCCTGTTGCGCCTGGCGCTGCTCCTCGATCAGGGTCAGCTGCGCCTGGCTCAGCGCCTGCTTGGCCGCCGCCAGCTGGGCACGGTATTCGGTGTCATCGAGGGCGGCCAACTGCTCGCCCTGGCGGACCACGGCACCCGCCTCGAAGTTATCGGCCAGCTGCTCAATGTAACCGCTCACCTTGGCGGTCACGGCCAGGCTGTAGTGGGGGTCGGCGGCGCCAAAGCCACTCACCTGGGCCTGATACTCATCGGCGCTCACCGTCACCACACTCACCTCGGCCGCCACACTGGCATTCGCCTGGGGCGCAGGCGGCATGGGCGGGCCACTCAGGTTGGCCATCACCAGGCTGGTGACGCCGGTCAGACAAACCAACGCAATCGCCAGGCTGAGGCGGCGGGGGTGGTGTCGCAAACGGGTTAGACTCATCGCTCTACTCCTAAACCCAACGCCAAGCCCAGAGTGATGCGATTACTCAGCCGTTGGTAGATTAAATTGTTCAGTTCGCTCTCCAGGTCGTAGCTGGTCTGCTGCACCAAGAGCAGGTCCAGCACCGAGACCAACCCGGAGCGATAGCTGTTTTGATACTGTTTGAGGGTGTTGTGGGCGCTGGCCAGGGCGCTTTCGGTATAGCTCTGCTGGCGGCCCAGGCTCTGCTCCAAATCCAGGGCGTTGCCCACCTCCGTCACCGCGGTAAGCAGGGTGTCGCGATAGCTCTGGTAGCTCTCGGCCGCCTGTAACTCGGCAATTTTGGCACTGGCGCGCAGCTGGCCGCCGTTAAACAGCGGCGCCGTTAAGTTGGCCAGCAGTGACCAGACCGGATCGGTGAGCAGGGCATCGCGGGGGTTGCTGGCCACATCACTCAGCGCCGCCTGCAGGTTGAGACTGGGCAGCAGATCGTTGTAGGCGGCTCGGCTGGTGAAATCGGCGGCCTCAATGGCGGCGTAAGCCGCCAGTAGATCCGGCCGCAGGCGCAAGCGCTGCTCGGGCAGGTCGGCCAGGGGCAGCAACACCTCGGGGTACTCGGCCGCGGGCACCGGCACCGGCTCACTCTGCCCCAACAGCCGCTGTAAGCTGCGCCGGGCTTCGGCCAGCGCCTGGTGGTTGGCCTCCTGACTGGCGCGGGCGCTGGCCAAAGAGGTACGCGCGCTGTCCAGGTCATCCAGGCTGCCCAGGCCGTTGCGGTAGCGTTGCACAATAAAGGCTTCGTTACTGGCCAAGGTGGCAATGCGCTGCTCGCCAATGGCGATGGTCTGCTGCAGGTTGATCAGCAACAGCCAGCTCTGCATCACCTGGGCAGCCAGTGAATCTTCTGCCGCCTGGTACAACCAGGCCTGCTGCTCGACGCTCTTCGCCGCCGCCTGGCTGCGATCACTGAGCGTGCGCCAGAGATCAATCTGCCAGCTGATATTGAACGCCGCAGCGTAGCTGGCTTCACCGCCTTCGGCTTTGCTGGCATCGACCGTCAGCGCGGCACTGGGCAGGCGGCCGCCGTTGGCCTGACGCCACTGCGCCTGGCTGATCTGCAGCGCCAGTTGCATCTGCTGGAGGGAGGGGTTGGCCACGTAGGCCTGTTGCAGCAGGCTATCCAGCTCGGCCGAAGGCAGCAGCTGGTTGAGCAGGGTGTTGGCCGCCACGGGTTCTTTATCGCCTGCAGCCTGGCCGCTCACCGCCAGCTGCGCCTGGTCGGCTTGCGCCGTGTAGTCGGTATCCGGCCCCAGCACCGCACAACCGGCCAGGCTCAGGCTCAGGCTCAAAATACCGAGTAGAAATTTGTTCATGGCTCGCTCTGGTAAGGTTAATAACACTAGATTAACCAAAGCGAGGTTAATAACCGGTTAAGGGTCAGCCACTGTCCGCAGCGTCCGCTTATCCTTAACTTGCGTGTCCGCCAACTGGCTTGGGAGAAAGGGGGGGGGATGATCAATGAGGTGGACCGCTGCGCGCGGCCGGGGACTTGCAGGTGGTACTCAGTTTTAAACGGTAACCGGCGCGGCTGCGCTTAACTTACAGATTGGCGGATTGGTCGGTCTGCAGCAGCGTGCCCACCTCGGCCAGCGACAGCGCCGGGTAGTAGTAGTGGCCCTGGGCCAGACTGCAGCCCAGCTGGCGCACAAAATTCAACTGTTCGCGGTTCTCGATTCCCTCGGCCAGCACCTCAAGCTCCATGCCCTGGGCCATGGCCAAAATGGCCGCCACCACCGCCTGGTTGCTTTTGATGTCCAGGCGCATGAACCGGCGATCAATTTTCAGGCGGTCGATCGGAAACTGGGTAACGCTGCCGAGGCCGACGTTGCCGGTGCCGAAGTCATCGATGGCAATGGTCACCCCCATCTCGCGCAGTTGCGTTAAACGCTTTTTGACACTGGCCGACTCGGCCACCAGCAGCGCCTCGGTAATCTCCAACTGCAGGCTCGAGGCCGGCAGGTTACTGGCTGCCAAGGCGTTCTCAACACTGGCGACAAATTGGTTATCTTCGAACTGGCGGGGCGAGACATTCACCGACACATAGAGCTTATGCTGATAGCGGTCGTTAAGCCGTTTGATATCGGCGCAGGCGCGCTCGAGTACCCACTCGCCGAGCTTGATGACAAAGCCGGTGGTCTCCGCCAGCGGGATAAACTGCGCCGGCGCCACCACCCCGCGGGCCGGGTCGACCCAGCGAATCAACGCTTCAAAGCCGACCACATTGCCGCTGGCCAGGTCGACCTGCGGTTGATAGTGAAGATCGAGATGGCCATTGTGCAGCGCCGCCTGCAGCGCCTGTTCAATAGCCTGCTCCTCCTGATTGGCCTGGACCATGTCCAAACTGAAAATCTGGTAACCGTTGCGGCCGGTCTGCTTGGCGTAGTACATGGCGATGTCGGCATGCTTGAGCAGGGTCTCGCTGCTGGTACCGTCGTCGGGCGCCATACTGACGCCGATACTGGGCGTCACCACCAGTTGATGGCGCCCGAGCTGGATGGGTTGTACCAACATATCCAGAATTTTGCGGCACACCTGCTCGGCGTCGTCGGCACTGTTGATGTCGGGCAGCAGCACCACAAACTCATCACCGCCCATGCGGCAGACGGTATCTGAGCGGCGCACCGCCTGCTGCAGTCGCTCGGCCACCGCCACCAGCAGCTGATCGCCAGCCAGGTGGCCTAAGGTGTCGTTAATGCGCTTGAAGTAGTCCAGGTCCATCATCAACACCCCCATGCGCTTGCCAGTGCGCGCCAGCCGGTGCAGGGAGTATTCCAGACGATCGCGCATCAGGTTGCGATTGGGCAGGCCGGTGAGACCGTCGTGGTGGGCGATAAATTCGATGTATTCGTGGGCCTTTTTCTGCTCGGTAATGTCGTAGGAGACCAGCAGATAGCCGGTGACGGTGCCGTCTTCGCTGCGCAGTTGAGTGGCGGTTAAATTAACCGGAAAAGAGGAGCCATCCTTGCGCTGATAGATCCATTCACTGCCCTCGACGATACCCAGGCTGGCCTTCTCGACCACGGCCTCGAACTCCGAGGGCTCCTCTGCTCCCCATTCGCTCGACAGGGCCGCCGCGCGCACCTGCAGCTCGGTCGGCTCGTGAAAAATGGTCGCCTTTTGCCGGCCAACCAACTCATCCCTTCGATAACCCAACATGGTCTCCAATGCCGGGCTCACGGCGATGATCTCACCTTGGGTGTCGGTCGCCACCAGCGCGAAGGGGGAGTGTTCGACGATGGACTGGGTCAGCTGATTGGCGCGGCGCATGGCCTGTTCGGCCAGCTTGCGGTGGCTGATGTCGACAATGGTGGCCAGGATGCGGTCCTGATCGTTGGTGCGCAGGCTCTGCAGCGCCATCTCCACCGGGATGGTGGCGCCTTCACTGGTGACCACCACCAGGTCGGCGGAGCCCTGCCACTCGCCATTCTCCTGCACGGTAAAGCCGATTCCCAACTCACCGGCCGCCTCGCGCTGCCCCAGGGCCGGCACAAAGGTGCGGATATCGCGGTTAACCAGCTCCTCCGGTGTCGCCTGTAGCAGCTGACCTGCCTTTTGGTTAGTCATCACCACCGAGCCATACTTAGAGAGCACCATCATCGCCACCGGGGCGTGTTCAATAATGGCGTGGATAGCGTTGAGCTGGGCGCGCTCGTGGGTGATATCGGAAAAGGTGTAGACGTTGATCTCGTTTTCGAGCGTGGTGGCCAACATCGCCAGGGTGGTATCACCCACCATCAGCTCAATGCGGATACGGGAGTCTTCCAAGGCATGCAGCAGCAGGCGCACCGCCTTGGTCTGTTCAACCAGGCCATTGACCTGGGCTCGTTGGGCGATGAGGTTAACCAGCCACTCGCCGCTGTAACCGATCACCTCTTCATTGGTTGGCACACCAAACAGCTCTTTGAACTGGCGGTTGCAGTAGCGGATGCTATGCTCACCGTCGAGTACCACCACCCCCTGTTTGAGGGTATCGAGAGTGGTACGCGCCAGATTCTGCACCAGCGCCAGGCGCTGCTTCAGTGCGGCCGATTCCGCGGCCAAGCGGTGCTTCTCTATCGCCCGGGCGAGCACCTGCTCAATGATGGCGAGGTAGTTACCCTCCATATCCTTGGCGATAAAATCGGCGGCCCCCGCCTTCAGGGCGGCAAAGGCCAGGCTGATATCATTGGCCGCGGTCATGATCACCACCGGTACGCCAATCGCACGCTGATTGATGGTCTCAATCAGCTGCACACCGTTCATGGCGGGCATGTAGTGGTCTGTGAGAATGACGTCGAAGCTGTTGTGCGCCAACAGCTCGAGCGCGGCAGCGCCATCTTCGGCGTGCACAACGCTGTAACCCTCATCTTCCAACAGGCCTTGAATGAGTGTGGCCTGAACCACATCGTCTTCAACGTAGAGAACCGATTTGCCCACTGCCAGGGGTGCCTCGCCAGTTATTTTTTAGTGGCAATCCATCGCAATAGCAGTCCCGATTCTAGTGTTTGCCAGAATCTGAGACACTGATCTCATTTTAGTATAGTTGTTTTCCCGAAAACGCAATGAAACTGGCGCCAGAAGCTTAGCTGTTCTACGGCTTAGTGGTTTGCAGGGTAGTGCCATCATTGGCCGAGTGCGCAGTATCGGCTTCAGGCCAGCGGCAGCTGCTCGGTAAGTACGGCTTCGACATCCAGGTGGAAGGGCAATTCGGTGTTGAGGTGGTGCCAGGCGCCCGGAACAAACTGGTGGTCGACGTAGTTGCGGGAGTTAAGCCAGCCAAACGGGTCCATGTCACCAATAAATTGGTGTACCCGCCGGAAGCGCTTGGGGATATCCACCACCGCGCCAAAGGTGACAACCTGCAACCGCGCAAACAGCGCCCGCCGGCCAGGCCGGCAACCGGCGACAAACCTCTCCAGGGCATAGTCGAGAATCAGGTCGCCCTTGCTGTGGCCAACCAACAGCTTCAGATTGGCAAAATCGGCGTTGAGGATCTCGATCAAGGCAGACACATCCCGGGCGTAGCCGGCCTGTTCGTTTAAGGCCGGCCGAGGCGACCGGGCAAAAGCGCGCCGGCAGCCGAGGGCAAAGGTGTTGCAAAAATGGCGGGCCAGCTGCCGGTAGTGGTCGGTATAGCCGTAGAAGAAGAAGCCGCCCAGGGCCTCCGACAGCAGGTCGAGATAGCCGTGGCCAGAGACGATGCCGGCGACATCGATTTGATAGGCATTGGCGACATTGCGCGCCAGCGCCGCGGTACCCAGCACCGAGCTGCCGACGCCGGCCACCACCAGGGCGGAGACGGCTTTACTATCTTTCGCCAGAAACTCCGCCGCACTCTGGCGGTGTTGAATTGCCCGGCCGCTAGCGCCCGGCGGCACAATCACCAGCGACCCCTCTGCCTCCGGCTGCTGCAGCAGGCCGGCCTGCTCGTCGTCGCTCAGCTTGCCAACGTCGTAGAAGAGGTGGTCCAAACCGGTGTACCACTGCAACCAGGGTTTGGCGATGGGTTGCATAGCGAGAATATCGGCGCTGGTCATGGCTCACTCCCGGTTGCGGCGGCCACTGGCGGCCCGGTGCCTGGTGATCACTACTTTAGTGCTGGCCCCGCGGTTACTGTCCCGGGCAGCAGAGGGGCGCTACAATCGCCTGGTATTTTCCGCACAGCCTGCACACTGTCTGTAATTGTAGTCAGCAAGATCGACGGTAGCGGTTGCCGTAACTCAGTTTTGCTGTAATCCCGTTTTGCAGTTACCCCTTTTTGCAGCAAACCAGGCCTCGTCGATCATCCTCAGTATCAAAATAAACGATAAGAATAGGAGGTGTTATGGCGTATTCACTCGGCTCGCGCTCCCGCCAGGAGCTGGTAGGCGTCCATCCCGACCTGATCCGGGTTGTGGAGAAGGCCATCGAGATAACCACCCAGGATTTCAGCGTGCACGATGGCATTCGCAGCCAGGCGGAGCAGCAGGAGCTGGTCAATCGGGGAGTGAGCAAAACCTTAAACTCACGCCACATTACCGGCCACGCCGTGGACCTGGTGCCCTATATCAACGGTAAATTGCGCTGGGAGTGGCCGCCCATCTATAAAATTGCCGAAGCGATGCACGCCGCGGCGCAGCTGTGCGACGTGCCCTTGCGTTGGGGTGGTGCCTGGGATATCGACTTCACCAGCGCCGGCGACCACCCCGAGGCTATGGTACAGGCCTACAGCGAGCGGCGCCGGGCGGCGGGTAAAAGCGCCTTTCTCGACGGCCCCCACTTTGAGCTGCCTAGCGCCCGCTACCCGGCCTGACATTTAACGGCCGGCACCATCAGGGCGCAGGCCAGGCCTGCTCCGCCATCCGGTTGAGGGCATCGCCCCAGCTGCGCAGGAGCCGTTTCGCCTCCTGCTTCTGAATGGCGGCGTTGGTCCAGGTAAGGTAACCCTGGCCGTGGCCTTTGTGTTTATCCACCACCCGGCCCAGTATCTCGCCGGTAATAGCGTCGCGCGCCTCCAACACCAACGTCATGCTCCCCTCGGAGGTGACGTAGGTGCGGGTATTGCCCAGACGGTCGACATCCGGTGCCTGGATATCCAGGTCGATAATCGAGGGCGTCAGCTGCAATACCGCCTCGCCCGGTTCGCTCACCAGCTGAAAATGGCTGTTGCCGGTCAGCTTTTCGGTAAAGATCTCGTTGCACAGCCCCGCCAGGGTCGACTTTATTTTGGCGACATCCTCATCGGTAACCCGCCGGTTCAGTTCGTGGCTGCGCTGGTTCTGGTCGCGTAGCCAGTTGCTCTTCAGGCTTACCTGGCAGGTTTCAATCTGCACCTGCTGGTAACTGCTCAGATCAAGCCCCGGTTTACGGTAGACGGCATCGAAGGCGTCCTGCTCAACCCGCTGCAGGCCATCGTGGCTGACCGCCACCGGTTCGGTGCCAAGCGCCGTGCAACCGGCCAGTAACAGCAGCAGTGCGCCGGCCAGGAGGAGGGGGGTTAGCAGGGGGCGAGAGGTGATTTTCATGCTAGGAGTACCTGAATCCGGGGAAAAATAACGCTTTAGAGCGGCTCGAGCACGTGCAAGTTTCGCCCCGGCTCCATTTTGAACGCTCGTATACCTGCGCGACAGAACGTACTAAGCTAGCCCCCTGTTTAAGATCGACGAAAGGCAAGCTGTAACAAGATGAGCGAACTGCGCCAACCACCCGTAGGCGGTGGCTTTAAGAAAATTCTCTATACCCTCGATACGGTACGCCGTATTGGTCTGACCAAAAGTGCCAAGGCACTCACCAGCCACAATACCTGCAAAGCCTGTGGCCTCGGCATGGGCGGCCAGGCGGGTGGTATGACCAACGAACTGGGCGAGTTTCCCGCCGTCTGCAATAAGAGTGTGCAGGCCCAGGCGAGTGACAACCGGGCGGCAATACCGGCGGCGGTGTTCGAGCACCCCCTGGCGGAGTTCCAGAAGCTCACCGGGCGCGAGATGGACCGCCTGGGCCGGCTCAACCAGCCACTCTACAAAGCCGCCGGCAGCGACCATTTCACCGCCATCGACTGGCCCGAGGCGATCACTCTGGCCAGTGAACGCTTTGCCGCCAGCCAACCCCAGCGCACGTTCTTTTACTCCTCCGGCCGCTCCTCCAACGAAGCGGGCTTTCTGTTACAGCTGCTGGCCCGGCTGTACGGCACCAATAACGTTAATAACTGCTCCTACTACTGCCACCAGGCGACCGGCGTCGGCCTGGGCACCACCATAGGCACCGGCACCGCCACGGTGGAGCTGGCCGACCTGCCCGGGTGCGACCTGATCTTTGTTATCGGTGCCAATCCGGCCTCCAACCACCCGCGTTTTATTCATCAACTGAAGGCCTGTCGCGACCGCGGTGGCCAGGTGGTGGTGATCAACCCCGCCAAGGAGCCGGGTCTGGTCCGCTTCGCCCTGCCGAAGAGTCCCAGCTCACTGATTGCCGGCGGCAGTGAGATCGCCAGCCACTATCTGCAGCCCAATATCGGCAGCGACGCAGCGCTGTTGGCCGGCATCGGCAAGGCACTGCTCGAGCTCGACGCCTGTGATCACCCCTTCATTAGCGCCCACACCCAGGGCTTTGCCGACTACCGGCAACAGCTGGAGAACGATAGCTGGGAGGCGATCACCCACGCCACCGGCATCACCCAGCCGGCAATCATGGAGGTGGCCCGCTTTTACGCCCAGGCCAACAACGCCGTCTTTGCCTGGGGCATGGGCATAACCCACCACCGCCACGGGGCGGAGAATGTCGAGGCCATTGCCAACTTGGCGCTGCTGCGCGGCATGGTCGGCAAACCCTCGGCCGGGCTCTTGCCCCTGCGCGGCCACAGCAATGTGCAGGGCATAGGCACCATCGGCGTGAAGCCGGTACTCGACCGCCAGGTGTTCGCCAATATCGAGCAGCACCTGGGCGTGAGCCTGCCCACCAGCCCCGGCCTGGACACCCTGGCCTGCCTTACCGCCGCCGCCGAAGGCAATATCGATGCCGCGCTGATTATGGGTGGTAACCTGTTTGAGGCGACTCCCGACTCCAGCTGGGCGGAACAGGCGCTCGATCGCATCCCCTTTAAGCTCTTTTTAACCACCAGCCTCAATCGCGGCCATGTCCATGGCGTGGAGTCCGGGGAAAGCCTGATCCTGCCGGTCACCGCCCGCGACGAGGAGTGGCAGCCGACCACCCAGGAGTCGATGTTCAACTATGTCCGGCTGAGCGACGGCGGCATCGAACGGCTCGACAACACCCGCCCGGAGGTCGATATCCTAAGTGAACTGGCTATACGCCTGCTGCCCGAGTGCCCGGTCGATTTAACGGAGTTTAAATCGCACAACTCGATCCGCGCGGCGATTGCCAAGACCATTCCCGGCATGGCACCCCTGGCCGATATCGCCGTGGCGCGCAAAGAGTTTCACGTGCAGAACCGTCTGCTGCACACGCCGCAATTTCACACCGCCGATGGCAGGGCCAGGTTCGTCGCCCACCAGTGGCAGGCCCATCGCCAGGCCGACCACGACTACCCATACCAGCTGATGAGCGTGCGCAGCGAAGGGCAGTACAACTCCATTATTTACGAAGAGAAAGACAGCTATCGCGGCACCCAGCACCGCTGGGTGGTGTTGATGGCGCCGGAAGATCTGACCCGGCTGGGCATTAACGGCGGCGACCGGGTCGACCTCTGCTCCCGCCACGGTGAGATGCTCGCCCTGGAGGCGGTGCCGTTTAATCTGCCGCCGGGCAATCTGATGGCCTACTACCCCGAGGCCAACGTGCTCATCGGCCGCGAGCAGGACCCGCGCAGTAAAACCCCGGCCTTTAAATCGGTGCCGGTGGCGGTTGCCAAATCAGTCTGACCGGGCCCCAGGCCCTGGAGGTGCAGCCATGAAATTTATTTTTGAGGTAACCATTAAACCGGGCTTTCAGGTGGAGGAGTACGCCGCCGCCTGGGTGGCGGCCAGCAGCTTGATTCAGCAGGCGCCGGGGGCGCTCGGCACGCATCTGCACCGCCACCTGCAGGACGAACGCAAACTGATTGCCATCGCCGAGTGGCGCAGCAAGGCGGAGCGCGATGCCATGGAGGCCAACGCCGATGCCGCCATTAAGGCGATTATCAGCAGCGTCGCCCACCTGTGTGAGATCCGGCCGCTGGGCGAGTATGCCGACCCCCAGTGGTCGGTGCTGCCACCCGCCAGTAAGCACTGACTCGGCTCACTGCCGATCAGATAAAGCCACCACCGGCTGCGGTCACCACGTACATCAGGCAGTCACTTTTGGCGATCTCGGCGTTGCTGGTGATCATAAAGGCCTTAATCGGCTGGGCGACAAACAGCTGGCCCGCCTCCAGCCGCAGCACCCGATTACAGACATTACGACCTTCGCTGTCGACCACCCGAAAACAGGCCAAACCCCGAGGCCCCACCTGGCCCAGCGCAATCTCGGGGCCGATAACACCAAAATTGAAGTGTTCGATATCCGGCCTAAACGTCACCTCGCAACCACTGACCGGGCGTTCGCCGTAAGCCACCGTCACATCCTCCACCAGCTCCACCCGCACCGGGTTGGTGAGCACCTCGATATCCCAGTCCGCCTCCGGCAGGGCAAAGGGGTCGGCGCAGTCGATAAAGCGCAGCAACCCCTCCCAGGCCGCCTGGTGGGCGTGCTCATCCTGGGCACCGCCGCACTCAAAGGTGACACTGGGTACGGCGTTTTCCGAGTACTCCATTAACGAACCCAGGCGCAGCGGGGTGAACAACATCCGCTCGGTGAAGAGGGCGGTGAGTGCCTGGTGCCGGCGATCATTACACACCGAGACCACAAAGCCCGGGCCGGTGCCCGAGGTGTTGTGAATATCGACCAGGGCTTCGGGGCCTATCTCCTGCAACACCGCCAGAAACGCCTCGGCCACCTTGCCTTCCGGGCCGTCGAAGGGCTCTTTGAAACAGCGGTTGAAATCCCGGCCATCGGGCAGCTGGCGCTGGCTGAAAGTGGGCGAGAGGCGGGCGGCAGCAACGTTGCCGATAAAAAAGAGCAGGCTCACCGGCGGCACCTGTTGTTGGCACAGCCAGCGGTGCACGGCAAAAAAGCCCGAGGGTTCGTTGCCATGCAACAGGGTGGAGATCACCCGCACGCGGCTGGAGTCACGGCCGCGGATGTTAATCAGCGTCGGCTTTTCCAGTTTGGCCAAAAACTCCAATGGCGTGCGGCCAAGCTCTTCCGGCGTGGGGTTGTTTAGATAGTCAATCACAGGGGTAGTGTCCATTCGTGCAGCGGTTTGCCGCTCTGGCTGTTGGCGATGTAGTGGGCCAGCATCTGCCGGTGTGCCTCCGGCCCGCTGGCCTGGCGGCTGAGCCGCTCGACCACCGCCGTCTGCCAGCGGGCGCCGGTAATGCGGTTGGCGATGCGACCTTCAATCAGGCCAAGCAGTCGCGCCACCTCAGCCTCGGCCATGGCGGTGGCCGACAGTGCCTGACGCGCCTGGGGCAGCAGCCGCTCGGCAATCTCCAACAACGGGTACTCACGCAACTGGCAACCGCTCGGGTCGGGCCAGATCAGCTCCGCCTGCAGGCCAAACTTGGCGGCCCGGTAGAAGTTGTGTTCGGCGTAGGCAAAAGGCATAAAGGCGGTGATTTCGGCCATGCTCTCGACCAGTGAGAGTGCCGCGCCCACCAGAAACAGGCCACCGGCGTTCATGTCCATGGGCGTGGGGCCGGAGGGTAGGGCGCGCATCTCAATGCGCAGGTGGCCGCCATCGTGGTGGTCGTAGACCACGCGGTTCCAGGGCCAGGTGGTGCCGTGGTGCAGCTTCAGCTCGGCCAACTCCGGTACGCAGCCGGCGGCCAGCACCGCCTCCGGCTCCTCTTCACTGGTTTGCGGGATGATCGGCTGATAGAGCGCCACCGAGCTGGCAAAGGCGTCCCCGGCGTGGCGCAGCCAGCCGTTACCAAAATAGACCCGCGGCGGCAGGTGCCAGGCCTTGTCGATGTGGGTACGGCTGTCGATCGACTGTTTAAAGAGGGCGATGCGGGTCTCATCCCAGAGCCGGTGCTGAAACAGCCCAGGTGAGTTGGCCGACAGCGCCAGAACAATGGGCGTGGCCAACTGCACCGCGTTGTAGTAGTTGGCGAACTCCGCCACCGGTACCCGCCAGTGCAGTTGGTAGGAGGTGTTGGCCCCCTCCAGGGTGACGTCATCCATATAGAGATCGAGCGGCTCCGGCCCGCCGATATGGATATGAAACGGGTCGCCGCGCAGATTGCGCAGCGCCTCGGCCATCACGTGGTAACGGGGCAGGTCGGTCATCGACTGGGGGCCAAAATCGCTGCGCTCGAGGGTGGGCAGAATGCCGATGGTGACCAGCTCACCGGCCAGCGGCCGGGCCGCCCGGTTGATCGCCGCGGTGGCCGCCTGCAACTCCGCTTCAAAGGCGGTGAAGGGGGTACCGGCAAAGGGCTGGGGCGAGAGGTTGTACTCCAGATTAAAGCGGTTGAGCTCCATGGTGAGCAGTGGGTCCGGCACCCGCTCACCCAGCTCGGTGTTAATGGGCTGCACCAGCCCCTCAGGGTTAACCAGGTAGAACTCCACCTCGGCACCGAGGCTGGCCGGGCCATCGCCAAAGCCCGGCTGCGCCAACAGCTGGCGCAGCACCGTTAAACAGCGCCGGGTTTTCTCCATGAAGGCTTGGTAGTCGGCGGGGTCGAAGTGGTTTTGGCTGATGGCCAGGCCCATGGCACGCACTCGGTTGCTCAACGAATTTTTTAGAATAAACCCGGCTTAAGCCCGAGGGCAATGTTGGCGTGGCCAGTGTTAGGGCCGAGGCGGGCTAGATCAAACCGGGCCGGGTAAAAAAGCAAAGGCGCTCAAGCGAGCGCCTTCACAACCCGATAACACGCATGCGACTACCAGCGGCACTCCGAGGGCAGATACTTCTGCGGCAGGGTCGATTCGGTGCAGCTCCAGCTCACCTCGCCATATTCCAGGGTGGGCACGTAGATCAATTTGCCCTCCACCTTCATCGACGGGTCCAGGGTGACGTAGATAGCGCCATCGGCCACCGCCACCGACGCCACATTGATGCCGCTGAAGTCAGCCTCACTGAGCCCCATCGCCGCCAGATTGCTGGGCAACTCCTGGTTATCGTAAACGTACTCCTCGACATAGGCCCGCGCAGAGCTGGCCAGCGCCTGAGCTTCGGCGGTTTTCGCGCGCACGGTGTAATCCTGATAGGCGGGAATGGCCACCGCCGCCAAAATGCCAATCACCATAAAGGCCGGCAAAATCAGCAGGAACACCGCCACCACCGTGCCCTTTTCCCGGCCCAGCGAGAGTCCCTGGTTATAGCGCCGGTTCCACTCTTTCTGCGAGGTGGCCAGAAAGACGATGCCCTCGATCACGCCCACCAGCCAGGGGATGTAGGTCCAGAAAAAGAGGATATAAAAGACCCCCCACCACTGGCCCAGATAGAAACGGTGGGCACCAAAAATGCCGGCAAAGACCGCCAGCGCCGAGGCCGCCACTCGGCTGCGATAGACGAAGTTTTCCTGAATGGCGCCGCATCCCGGGCACTGTGGTGGGTTATCCGGCAGCTCTCTACCACAGGTGGTACAAAAGGTTTGCATAGTTTCTCCCTAAAATTATGGTTGTGGCCATTGGCCTTGGCCTCGACCACTCTTTATCGATTATCGGCTTATCTATTTATCGCTAGGCAGCGCTCACGGCGGGCGCCCTACAGAGTTTAGCCGGCGGTACAGAAAAGCGCAGCCAGACTACCGGCCACCCCTGCGCCTGCCACCCGCATTTGTGCGCCTTCCACTTCGCCAGCGACACCATTACCCTAGAGCGCAGCCCTCACTGCAGCACCAACCCCAACCATGCACCATTGAGCGCCCAGCCATGCAAATTGTTGTGTTAACCCTGCTCACCCTCATCGCCTTTGCCGCCAACTCCGTCCTCTGCCGGCTGGCACTGCTCACCGACAGTATCGACCCCCTCACCTTTACCGGTGTGCGCCTGGTCAGTGGCGCGCTGGTGTTGGTGCTGCTGGTTAAGCTGCAACGGCGAACGCCGGGTGAAGGCGAGCTGCGGCCGCGCCTGCTGGCCGGCCTGGCCCTGTTCAGCTACGCCCTGGCGCTGTCGCTGGCCTATCTGCAACTGGATACCGGCACCGGTGCCCTGGTGCTGTTTGGCAGTGTGCAATTAACGTTGATTGCCATCGACAAGTGGCGCGGCGCGCGGGTGGTCTTGCTGGAGTGGAGCGGCATGGCCCTGGCCTTTGCCGGCTTGGTTTACCTGATGCTGCCTGGGGTGTCGGCACCGCCATTGGCGGCACTGCTGTTAATGATGATCTCCGGCATCAGCTGGGGTTGGTACACCTATTTAGGGCGCGGGTCGCAGCAACCCGTGGCCGACAGCAGCGCCAATTTTGTCTTGTCGCTGCCGTGGATGATGGCGGCACTGCTGGTGGGGTTGTTGTTGAGTGGTTACCAGTTTCACGCGGCCAACGCCGGCCTCTTTTATGCCATTGCCTCCGGTGCGGTGACCTCGGCGCTCGGCTACGCCATCTGGTACCGGGTGCTGCCCAGCCTCTCCGCCACCGAGGCCGCGGTGTTGCAGCTGCTGGTGCCCATTCTCGCCGCCATGGGCGGTTTAATTTGGGCGGCGGAACCCATCACCCTGCGCCTGGTGGTGGCCAGCCTGCTGGTGCTGTCGGGGATTGCCTGTGTGATTGTCGGCCGGCGCTACCTGCGGGCCAACAGCGGTTAAAGCTCCACCGGCTCCAGCTGGGCCATAAAGCGGCGGGCATTATCCACATAGTGCAGGGCGCCCTGTTCCAGCTCGGCCTGCTGCTCGGCACTTAACTGGCGTTTTATTTTCGCCGGGCTGCCCACCACCAGGCTACCATCGGGAATCACCATCCCCTCGGGTACCAGGGCATTGGCGCCGATAATACAGTGCTTGCCGATCTTGGCGCCGTTCAGTACCACCGCCTGCATGCCAATCAGTGAAAAGTCGCCCACCTCACAGCCGTGCAGCATCGCCTGGTGGCCGACGATAATGCCACGCCCGAGGGTCAACTTAACGCCCGGGTCGGTGTGCAGCACGGCGTTCTCTTGAATATTGGATTGCGCGCCGATGGTGATGGTGTCGTTATCGGCCCGCAGCACGGCGCCAAACCAGACGCTCGCCTCATCCTCCAGCACCACATCACCAATTACGGTGGCGTTATGGGCTACATAGACGTCTCGGCCTTTGCGCGGTTGTTTGTCACCCAATTTGAAAAACATAGATCCCCCACCTCTGTAGCTTGTCGATCAAAACAGTAGAGGGCATGTTACCACCTGCCGACCAAAGCGCAGCAGCGCGCTTAGTCGGCCAATAGGCTGCGCAGATAGACCGCCAGATGCTGAGGCCGCTGGTCACCCAGGGCGCGCATCTGCTGGCGACAGGAGAAACCATTGGCCACCACCTGCGCGGATTGGTTGGCGGCCAGGGCCGGCATTAGCGCCTGCTTGGCCATGGCGATGCCGATCTCGTGGTGTTCCGCCTCCAGGCTGAAGGTGCCGGCCATGCCGCAGCAGCCGGACTCCACCATGGAGAATTTGATCTCGGGGTACTGCTTCAGCAGCCGGCGCACCGACTTCATCGCCCCCACCGCCTTCTGGTGGCAGTGGCCGTGGATGAGCAGCTCGACCTCGCTGTTGCCGGCCAGAGGCAGGTTGAGGCGCTTGGCCATAATCTCTTTGGCCAGAAACTCCTCCAGCAGAAACACCTGGCGGGAGATGATGGCCATTGACTCACCCAGCCCCAAGGCCAGGGCGTCGTCCTTCAAGCCCAGCACACAGGAGGCCTCCAGGCCGACGATGGTGCGCCCGGCCAGAATGTGCGGGGTGAGCGCCGCCGCCATGCGCCCGGCCTCGGCCCGGGCTTTGGCGACCATGCCCTGGGCCAGGTAGGTGCGGCCACAGCAGAGCGGCCGCTCCGGCTCGCGGTCTTCGGCGATGGGGCTGGCGATAAACAGCCGGTAGCCGGCCTTACCGAGCAGGGCGATGGCGGACTCGGCAATCTCTGGCTCAAAGTAGCGGGCAAAGGTGTCGAGCAGCAGTACCACCTCGGGCAGCTCCGGATTGACCTCAACACACCACTCGGCCACCAGCGCCCGGGCACGTTCGTCGCTCAGCGGCGCCGGCGCGGGCTCGGGCAGGGGCATTTCCGGCGCCAGCCCCAACCATTGGCCACCCAGTTTGCGCAGCCAGGGTGAGCGATTGCGCCAACGCAGCAGGCGTCCCAGCCAGGCGAAGCGGTGCAGCAGTTTGGGGGTATCGGCAAACAGCCGGCTGCGCCGGGAGTAACCCTGGTTGGCCCCCTTCCAGGCCAAGTATTCGGCCTTGATCAAGGCCATATCGACGTTGTTGTCGCACTCCCGCTTGCAGCCCTTACAGGAGACACAGAGCTCCATGGCCTCGGCCAGCTGCGGGTCGGTGAAGGCCTCCTGCCAGTTGTCGACAGACAGCGCCGCCTTCAACAGGCGTACGCGGCCACCGGTGGAGTGGCTGGCCTCTTCGCTCACCTTGAAGCTGGGGCACATCACCTGCTTGTTGAGGGTTTCGCACTGGCCACTGTTGATACAGACGGCAATCGCCTTGGCGTAGTCGCCACCGTGCTTGGGAATATCGGCATAGGCGTCACCCATGCCGGCGTCTTTGTAGGCAGACCAGTCGAGAAAGGATTTCATACTGTTTGGGTACCCGCTTACCGGCCGCGCGCCTTAAGCGGCGCGCTGCAGTTTTTGCAGCAGCTGCGGCTTCACCTGCTGCAGCCACTGCTCCAGGCGCTGGTCGGTATGCATGCCTTGGGTGCGCTGGTCGATCACCAGGCCGACAAAACGGCCATCCACCACCGAGGCGGAGTGGTCAAACTGGTAACCCTCGGTGGACCAGTCGCCAATCATCTCCGCGCCCAGGTCGGCAAAGGTCTGGTGGAGGGCAATCAGTGAGCTGCAGAAACGCTCGGCGTAGCGCTCCTGGGCGCCCAGGCCAAACATGGCGATGCGCTTGCCGGTCAGGTTAGGCTTGCCAAACTGAGCCAGAAACTCCTCCCAGTTTTTCTCCAGGCAGCCGGCGCTGAGGCCGGGAATCTCGCCCACGCCGTAGCTGGGGGTACCCAGAATCAGCGCGTCATACTGCAGAAACTCCTCCGCCGTAACACGATTGACATTCAACGGTTTGGCGGCGTTGTCGTCGCCCAGGAGTTTGTAGATTTTTTTGGCAATCAAACGGGTGGTGCCGGTCTCGGTTCCAAAAAAGATACCTATCTTCTGCATGGCTGCGATCTCTACTCTCTGTCTTTACTGGCTGACGGTGCGCGGTCTGGTCGGGGTGGTTGCCGGCGGCCGGCCTGGGACCGGGATTGTCGGTTTTGCAACAGGCGCCGGATTGGCTCAACTTGGCGGGCAGGCGGTGAATTGTGCTAATCACAACAATTTGGCCGCCGCCGGCCTTGGAAAGAGCCATTTCTGGGAGGGGTTCAGCAAGGCCTGTTCCAGGCCGGGGAGAGGCCAGTGCCTGGCGGGGTAGGGTCGGCTGGTCGCCGCCGGCATAACCGCGGCAAAGGGTGGCGAGTGGCTGGCCTCAGCCGGCCGGGGGCCGCAGCTCGACGGTGTTGCCCTCCGGGTCGAGCACATAGAGCGACAGGCCAAAGCCGTCGCTGCCGTAGCGTTCGCCATCTTCCAGACAGGCGACGCCGGCCTGGGTGAGGTAGTCGCGCAGGGCGTCGATGGCGATCGGCTCCACCTGCAGGCAGAAGTGGTCGACATTGCGCCCCTGCTGCTGAGGGGCGCCGCCGCCCATGCGGCCCAGTTCACTGTCGACGGTAACCAGGTCGATCAATGCGCTGCCGGCGCGCAGCTGGGTGAGACCCATGGCCGGCGGCATCTCCCGCTCCACCGGGCAGCCGAGCAGATCGCCATAGAAGTGCAGCATCTGCGGCAGTTGCGTGGTGCGCAGCACCACATGGTCCAGGCCTCGGATCTTGATCATGCGGGCTCCACTAAGGGTTGGGATTGCTGCGCGCTTTGGCCAGCAGCTGGTCGAGCTTATCGGCAAAGGCTTTGCGGTCGGCCTGGCTTAAGGGCGGCGGGCCTCCGGTGTTGACGCCACTGGCGCGCATGGTGTCCATAAAGTCGCGGATATTAAGCCGGGCCTTGATGTTATTGGCGGTGTAGAGCTCGCCGCGCGGGCTGAGCGCCTTGGCGCCCTTGGCCAGCACCTCCGCCGCCAGGGGAATATCGCTGGTGATGACAATATCGCCGGCCTCGGCCCGTTTCACGATCTCGTTGTCGGCGACATCGAAACCAGAACTGACAATCAGCCGCTTGATAAACGGTGAGTTGGGCAGCGACATGCTCTGGTTGGCCACCAGTGTGGTCTCGATTTTGGTGCGGCTGGCGGCGCGAAAGAGAATCTCCTTGATCACCACCGGGCAGGCATCGGCATCAACCCAAATATTTACCACTGTTGTTACCCTGTTTAGCGCTCTTGCCTTCAATGAATACGGTCTGTCCGGGACAGGCGCGGCCTAGGTTAGCGCCATTGGCGCCGGCGCCGCAAGCTCGACTGCCGCCAGCACAGCGCGATCTATGCGCTATATTGAGAGAGCCCATTTGTGTAGCTACAACGGAAACCGCCATGACTCTTGTTGCCAGACTCACCCTCACCCTCGCCCTGGTCACCCTCACCGGCTGCCAGTCTGCCTATTACGCCGCCTGGGAGAAGTTAGGCGTGGAGAAGCGCGACCTGTTGATCGACCAGGTGGAGGATGCGCAAGAGGCCCAGGAGGATGGCAAGGTGCAGTTCACCAACGCGCTGGAGCAGTTCCGTTTGGTGGCCGCCTTTGACGGCGGTGATCTGGAAGCCTACTACGAGGAGTTACGAGGCGAGTTGGAAGCCAGCCAGTCCGCCGCCAATAAGATCTCCAGCCGCATCGACGACGTCGAAACCGTGGCGGAAGATCTGTTTGCCGAATGGCGGGAGGAGCTGAAGCTCTACAACAGCGAGAACCTGCGCCGCGACAGCGCCGCCAAACTGGCCGACACCCAGAAGCGCTATCAACGGTTAATAACCGCCATGCACAAAGCCGAGGCCTCGACGGCGCCGGTGCTGACGGCGCTGAGTGACAACGTGCTCTACCTGAAACACAACCTCAACGCCCGCGCGATCAGCTCTTTACAGGGTGAGCTCAACACAGTGAATAGCGATGTGCAAAGGCTGCTGACCAATATGCAGGCGGCGATCGACCAGTCCAACGCCTTTATTGCCGAACTCAACCGTTAATTTTTCGCCCGCGTCCACTGCTCGGCGGCCACCACCGCGTTGTGCATGGCACCGCTGCCAGTCAACAGTGCCACCGCCGCCACCGGGCAGACCAGGCCAAACAGCAGCGCCAGCCCCAAACCGATGGCATCGCCGCCAAACAACCAGTCGGAGAAAACCGCCACCAGAATGGGCCCCAAACTGAGCGACAGCAGGCCCACCGTCGAGCCAAAAAAGGCGACCCCGGCACCGCGCAACTCATTGGGCGTAACCAGATTAAGCGAGGCGATATAGACCGCATTGAGCGGCGCCAGCAACATCACAAACAGCCCCAACAGCACCAGGAACAGCCAGGGGTTTGGGGTAATGCCGGCCACCACACCCATGGGCAGAGCGGCCAGTAAACAGCCGCCGTACCAGCGGAACTGGGCATCCTTGTAGCCACGGCGATACAAAACACCAATGGCGAAGCCGCACAGCAATTTACCGAGAATGCCACCCACCACCAGGGCCACCCCCAGGCCCAGGCCAATCTGCGACGGCGGCCAGTGGAAGGCGCGCGCCATGTGCGCCGGGTACCAGGCCGAACCGCCGACAAAACAGACCGAGGCCAAACCAAAGCCCAGGTAGTGGTGCATAAAAAATTGCTTGCGGCTGCCAATAAAGTGCAACAGATCGCGATAGCTGCTAAACAGGCCGCTGACAACAGAGCTCTGCGTCTGCCGCCTTTGCACCCCTTTGCGGCTCGGCTCCGGCATGGTGAAGCTGAGCAGCGAAATAAAAAGACCGGGCAGGCCGATAATAAAAAATACCGCCTGCCAGCTTTTTACCTCGCCAATCAGCGGCAACACCACCACCGCCGTGGCCGCCACCTTCTCCACCAGCACGCCGCCAAACAGAAAGGCGGTACCCACTCCCACCGAGGCACCCAGAGCATAGATGGCCAGTGCCAGCGTCAGTTTTTCCGGTGGGAAGAGGTCGCTGATCATGGAGGTGGCACTGGGGTTTAAGCCGGCCTCACCGGCACCAACGCCCACCCGCGCCAACAGCAGTTGCCAAAAATTGTGGGCAACACCGCAGGCGGCGGTGGCCAGCGACCAGATAGTGACACTGGTAAACACCACCCAACGGCGGTTAAAGCGGTCGGCGATGGTACCGGCCAACAGACCAAACAGTGAGAAGGTAACGGCGAAGGCCATGCCGTGCAGCATGCCAAACTGCACATCGCTGATACCCAGATCCTTTTTAATCGGGTCGACCAAAAGCGAAATAATAGAGCGGTCCAACAGCGAGAGCCAGTAGAGCAGTGCCAACAGAACCGTGGAGTACCAGCCTATCCAGCCGGAGGGGTAGGGGTTTGTACCGATGCTCTCGCGCTGCTTTGCAGCGGCATCATCGCTGAAATTATTGTTGCTGTTTTGGCTGGGGGTATCACTGAGGCTATTACCGGAATGATCACCGGGGTTATCGCCGAGGTTAATTGCGGGATCGATAACATCGTAAGCACTGGTGTTATCATCCACGTCCTGCGTTTTATTATTATCGGACATCGGTTACCTCTGACTTCAGCCGCAATTTTCCGCTTTATTTTGCGCAGGCTTACCGCCCTACCAGGCAAGGGTAAGTCGGCCATTAAATGGCTGGCCGGGCTTTCCGATGCAAATTAATTGGCAAGGCAGTAGAAGAATTTAATTTTTATAAGATTTTTTATTCTGCCACAGCCGGCTTTTTTTGCCGAAGAATTTTTTGCAGCCAGCCACGCCAACCGGTGGCCCGATGCCGATAAACATCCAACACCACGGCGGCGACAATTACCGCACCGGTGATCACCCGCTTGGTCGGTTCGCTGGCGCCAACCTGTGCCAGGCCCGTTTGCAGCACGGCGATAATCAGCACACCTAAAAAAGTATTCACCACCGAGCCGCGGCCACCCGCCAGACTGGTACCGCCAATCACCACCGCGGCGATAGCCGACAACTCCAGGCCGATGCCGGCGTTCGGATCCGCGGACTCCAGATAGGCCACATGAAACAGACCACCCAAGCCCGCCATCAAGCCAGACAGTACAAATACCGAGACTTTAATCGGCAATAATTTAATTCCCGATAAACGCACCGCCTCTTCATTGGTGCCGATGGCAATCAGGTAGCGGCCAAACACGGTTTTCGATAACAACACCTGGCCGGCAATGACGCAGGCCACCGCCAACAACAGTGCCGGTGACAGACCCAACCCGGGCAGGGGGGCACCAATCGCCTCCACCGAGCCGCCCAGATATTTGGTTTGCGAATCGGTGACCAGGTAGGCGCCGCCGCGGGCAATTTCCAACATGCCGAGCGAAACAATAAACGAGGGAATGGTCCAGTAGGCGCTGATAAATCCGTTGACATAACCACACACACAGCCGACCAACAGACACAGCGGAATCGCCAACAGCAGCGGCAGCTGCCAGTCGGCCAGCGCCAACCCCAAGACCGCGCCACTGAGTGCCATTACCGAACCCACCGAGAGATCGATACCGGCAATCACCAACACCAATGTCATGCCCACGGCAATGACGGTGAGTGCCGGAATTTGATTGGCCAGGGTGACAAAAGTAAGTGCGGAAAAGAAGTGATTACTGAGCAGGCTGAACAGCAACACCAGCGCCGCCAGCACACTTGCCAGGCCAAGATACTCCCATGGAATAAAACGTCGTAGCGACGACATACTGCTCCCTAACTGATGTACCAATTAATTTAATTCTGCGGCCGAGGGCCGCTCGCTATAGCCCTTAAAGGCGGCCGCCAATAGCTTTTCCGGCGTCCACTCGCCGCGTTCAAACAGCGCGCTGATGGCACCGTTGGATATCACCGCAATGCGATCGCAGAGGGTGGTCAATTCGCTGGTCTCACTGGAGACCATAACAATCGCCTTGCCCTGCAGAGCCAGTTCGTGCAACAGCTGGTAGATGCGCTGTTTGGTGTGCATATCGATACCGCGGGTGGGTTCGTCGAACAGCAGAATTTCCCGGTCGCGAAACAGCCAGCGGCTGATCACCACCTTCTGTTGGTTACCGCCGCTCAACTGCGCCACCGGCTGACTGACGGCTTTGCATTTTATGGCCAACTGCTGGCGATAGCTTTCGGCCGCACGCTCCTCGCGGCTGGTTTGCAACCAACCCCAACGGTTGCTCACCGCGCCCAGGTTGGCCAGGCTAATATTGCCGGCGATGGAGTCGCTCAGCAGCAGCCCCTGTTGTTTGCGGTCTTCGGGAATTAAACCAAGGCCGGCGGCAATTGCTTCACTGGGGCTGGTAAACACCAGCCGCGGGCCGGCCTCGCCCAACTGCAGGTAACCCTCATCGCCGGCACGGGCACCATCGGCTCCAAACAGGGCGCGCAACAACTCCGTGCGGCCCGAGCCGATCAACCCGGCGATGCCAAGAATTTCGCCGCGATAAATAGCCAGGTCAATTGCCTGCAACAACGGTGCCCGCGACAAACCCACTACCCGCAAGGCGAGCGGCCCGGTAACACGCCGGGTGTAGTCTGCGTGGCGGCCCTGGGTCTCACCGGTCATGTGCTGCACTATCTCCGCCACACTGGTGGCGTGGGCGTCGGTGGTGGCGACACTTTTGCCGTCGCGCATCACGGTAATGCGATCGGCAATGCGCTGAATTTCCGCCATACGATGGCTGATATAAATAATGGCGGTGCCCGCCGCCTTTAACTGCTTAAGCTGCTCAAACAGGCGATCAATTTGGGGGTCGGTCAAGGCCGCGGTGGGCTCGTCCAAAATTAACAGCCGGCACGGCTTGGTGATGGTTGCCGCGATCTCCACCAACTGCTGCTGGCCAACCCCCAACTGGTTGAGCGGCGTATCTGGGTCGATAGCCTGCAAACCCACCAGCGCCAGCGCCTGCTCGGCCTGCCGATGCAGCACCGATTTTTTTATAAAACCAAAGCGGTTGGGCAGATTGCGCAGCGAGATATTTTCGGCAACCGATAAGTTGCCAATCAGATTGAGCTCCTGCATCACCAGCCGTACACCCTCTTGCTCGGCGGCGTTCACCGACTCGGGTGCGTAGGGCTCGCCGGCCAACAACAGCTGGCCGGCGCTGGCCGGCAGAAAACCCGCGACAATATTGCACAGGGTCGATTTGCCGGCACCGTTGGCCCCCATCAGGGCGTGCACTTCACCGGCATGAATATCGATATCAATGCCGGTTAACACCGGTACATTAAACGATTTATGCAGGTCGATTATGCGCAGCAGGGGCGGACTATTGCTCTCCATTGGCGATCTTTATTCAGTGGCCAGGCTGTCGCTGGTGATCAGATCGACCGGCGTCTTTTTATCTTCCGGCATACCGCCGGCCAAAATCTGTAACGCGAATTCAATACCAAACACCGCCAGTTGATCGCCGTATTGATCGGCCGTGGCCAGCAGCCGGCCACTTTTAATTAATTCGCGGGCGGCCTGAATATTATCAAAGCCAACCAGTTGAATCGCTTCCGATTTATCGGCTTTTTTCAGCGCCGCCGCGGCGCCGATGGCCATGCTGTCGTTCGCGCAGAGAATCGCTTTTAAGTCGGGGTGCTCGGTAATTAACGCAGAGGTGATGGTACTCGCCTTGGCCTGCATCCAATCACCATTTTGGAAATCGACAATTTTCATACCGGCTGCCAGCATCGCCGCCTGAAAGCCCTTCACCCGTTGCTGGCCGTTAAAGGCGGTAGCAATACCCCCCATAATGGCGACCTCGCTGCCGGGGGCCAGTTGGCCGGCCAGGTAGTCGCCCACCATACGCGCGCCGGCCAGGTTATCGGGGCCGACAAAGGGAATAGTTAATTCCGATGCCTGCAGAATGTGGGTATCCAGTTTGTTATCGATATTGACCACCACCACACCATTTTTCACGGCGCGCTTAAGGGCCGGTATCAGCGCTTTGGAGTCGGCCGGGGCGATAACAATCACATCCACACCGGCGGCGACCATCTGCTCCACCAGCGCCACCTGCTGGGTTAAATCGCTCTCATCTTTAATGCCGTTAACAATCAGGTCGTACTGGTCGGCGTGCTCACTTTGGTGCTGCTTGGCGCCCTCGGCCATGGTCACGAAAAACTCGTTGGCCAGGGATTTCATAATCAGCGCCACTTTTGGTTTGTGGCTTTTATCATCGCCTCCGGCGCTGCTGTCGTCGCCCGGAGAGCAGCCGACCACGGCCATTAATGCCACCAGGGCCAACAGCACCCGGCGCCAGTGCGGGGTGAAATGGAAGAGTCGTTTTTTCTGCATCATGCTGGTTGCCTTATTTTGGTCGGGTTGCTGCGTGGTTAATTCACCAAGCCGTTGCTGAACGGTTTGTTTATTGATGCCCTATTTATTAACCATTGTTTATTAACAGCGGGGTAAAATTTACCCCCTTGGGCATGAGTTAAATTCTCATGTACATGCCCGCTGACTTAGGTAGCTCGGCCAGCGAAAAGCCAAATTTTTTGTAAAATTCAGGTGTGCCATGATCTGCGTGTAAACTTACGAATGCGGTTGCCGGAGCGTTAGCGTGTAGATAATCAACCAAGGCTTGCATTATTTTGCGGCCAACGCCCTGTTGCTGATGTTCCGGTCGAACAGCAATGTCAGTGATTTCAAAAAAGCAGCCACCATCGCCTATCACTCGGCCGATGCCAATGGCAACTCCTGAAAAATAGACAACCACCGAATAGATGCTGTTTGGCAGCCCTATCGATGCCGCTTCAACAGATTTTCTGGAAAGCCCCGCAGCCAAGCGAATCGCAATATAGACATCTATATCGGGGATCTCTTCCTTAAGCTCGTAGGCCAATTTCCACTCCTGAATTCATAAACGTCTATTTGTTATCGGTTGCAGTCGCAGAGCCCATAAAGTTTTCAATCTGCGTGCGGCTGGGTATCGAGGGCAGGGCCCCGGCCATGGTAACGGAAAGCGCGGCCGCCGCCGATGCAAACTGTACCGCGCTGCCCAGGGAGCCACCCTCAGCCAGGGCCACAGCCAAGGCGCCATTAAAGACATCACCCGCGGCGGTGGTATCCACCACCGGTACGGTGTAGGCGGGGCTGGTAAAGCGCTCCTCCCGGCTGGCGACAAACACCCCTGCACCGCCCAAGGTCACCAACACCGCCGACAACCCCTGCGCCAGCAGTTGATCGGCGGCGCGGTGCAGGTCGGCCTCACTGTTAATAGTGAGGCCGGTGATCTGAGCAATTTCAATCTGATTGGGGGTAAGGATATCGACACAGGCCAACAGCTCCGCCGGTAGCGGGGCGGCCGGCGCCGGGTTGAGGATAACCTGCGTGGCGAGGGATTTGGCCAGTTGCGCAGCGGCGGTCACCGTCGCCATAGGGATCTCCAACTGCAGCAGCAGAAAATCCGCCGCCTGTAACTGCTCACGGTAGCCGGCCAGATGGCTGGGCAAGAGCGCGGCGTTGGCGCCATCGGCGACACCGATGCAGTTCTCACCCTCGGCATCGACAAAGATCATCGCCTTGCCGGTCTCACTGCCACTGATGGTAAGCAGGCCATCACTTGCCAGCCCGGCACCGGCTAACTCTGCGCGTACCTGCTCGGCCACGGCGTCGTCACCCAGGCCCGACACAAACAGCACCTCACCGCCGGCTTTGGCCGCGGCCACCGCCTGGTTGGCACCCTTGCCGCCCAAACAGAAGTGACACTGGCCACCGCGCACCGTCTCTTTCGCCCGGGGAATGGTGGGCAGACGCATGGACATATCCCAATTAGTACTGCCAAACACCACCAGTTTTGCCGCCATACGCCCGCCTATTGTTTTTTGTTGTGGCTGTTTGTCGTTGCTATTTGTCGTGATAATTTTGCTTGTTATTTTTGAATCTATTTTGCAACGGATTGTTTCAAGTTCGACAAGGCCGCCGGCCTTCAACCACCATCAAACACGCCGGCCAAATTCTGGCCAATCGATCAATTATAAAGGAGAGCCGCCCGGCCGCGCTTTGCCAATCGCGACATCACGGCTGCCGACGCTTCTCTGCTTTTACGCAATCGCTCTGTCGCGGCCGCGGGTACAAATTCTGCAATACGCCCTTCAGACAGACCTATCAGAGCACTCGCCGGGTGCTCCCGCAGCGGCGCATGCCATACACAAAAGAGTACGTAAAAAGCGACACTGCCGTAAGACGGATAAGCTGCTTGCGGCCGCATGAAAAGAGGAGAACCCCATGTCCGCTCAGGATTTTTTAACCCGCTTTGAGCAGGAGTACTGCCTGGGCGTCGATACCATGGATGAGACCCACCGCCAGTTTTTAAATCAAGTGGCGGCGGCCTGCGCGGCCGACAAAGCCGGTTTCGCCGGCGCCATGCAGCAGCTGTTCAACCACACCCAGGCCCACTTTGCCGACGAGGAGGCGAGCATGAGCCGCATTGGTCACGCGGCCATGGCTGAACACGTCGCCGACCATCAGCGCATTCTCGGCGATATGGATCGCTTCAACGAGCGGGTCGCCGCCGGACGCCACACCATGGCCCGCGCCTGGGTGGCCGATAGCCTGTTGCAGTGGTTTCACACCCACGCCCAAACCATGGACAGCGCGCTGGCGGCAGAACTTAAAGCCGAACAGGGTTAACAGCCGCAGCGCTATTTTTTCAGACGGGCATTGGCATTCGGCTGGCCATTGCGATCAAACGCCTGCTCACCGCGAGTAAAGGCAGCGATACCGGCCAGGCGCGCCCGGAATTTCAGTTGTTTGGCCGGATCGAAATTGCTGATCAGCTTGGCCCACAAACCCAGCCGCAGGCGCCAGAGCGAACGCTTGCCGACATCCAGGCCATGTTTATGGTTGTAGTAGGCGCTCGACCAGCCCACATGCCACTGCCTTAAATAGGTATTGGCGTCACTCGCCGGTGTCGATTTACCACGCAGGTGGGGAAAGTAGACCTCCGGCGCCAGCACAACCCGATAGCCCGCCTGCCAGGCGCGATAACAGAGATCCTTCTCTTCGTAATAGAGAAAAATACGCTCATCAAAAAAGTTGAGTTGGCGCAGCTTTGCCATATCAAACAGCAAGGCCGCGCCGATCACCCAGCGCTTCTCCCGCACCGGTAGCTGGGCGGCATCTTTCGCATCGGTGGCCGGGGCGATGATGGCAGCATTGGCCTCGCCTTCGAGCAGTTCGATTAAGCGCTCACAGCCGGCCACCGAGGCCGAGATATCCGGGTTGAGCAGCAGGCCGTAGCGGCTTTGGCAGTGCTGTAACACGCGATTGGCCGCCCGGCCGTAGCCGATATTGGTATCGAGCGCGATCACCTCAATGTGGGGGAAGCGCTGCCGCAACGTCCCGGCGCTGCCATCCTGGCTGGCGTTATCGACCACCACCACGGGAAAGGCATTCTGATCGATAAAGTCGCCCAGGCTGTTAATGATTACCTCGGCACTGTTGTACGACACTATGGCGATGGTGAGCGAGTCATTACGGGTTTGCACTGAATTTTCCTAAAAGCCATTTGGCATTTATTTTTAAACCGCAGGACACAGCCATCTCAGCGATAGCGTGTGCTGTTAACGGTTTTCAAAACGGTTGTAGTCCAACCAGCCGGCGCTGGCGGGCTGGCCTGCCCGGTAGAGTTGGTGCAGCTCATCACTAAAGGCCCAAAAATCGGGGTTGGTGCGCCGCACGCCGTAGTGATCCAACAGGTGGGCATAATCTTCAGCATTTTCAATGACGGTGATGTCGGCCACCAACTCTGGTAGGGCCGCTTCCGTCACCCTTAAAAAGGTGTTGGGGTAGTCGCCAATGACACCCTTGGCCACGGTGATGGAGTCCTCCGCCGGTATGCGATTGCTCTGCTCGGCAAACAAGCTGGTGATGTTGAGGTGCGCGTGATTGGCCAGCAATGTGTAGAGCCACTTTTTATTATTGGGCCCCTCCACCAGCAGCAGTGTGGTTTCCGAAAGCTGGCTGGCTGCCGGGCCGCGAATGGCCTCTAACTGACTAAGTAGCTGCGCCTGTGGCTCCGGCACCTGGGCATTAGCCAGGCTATAAAAATCCGACAGCACCGGCTGCAGATGCTGGCGCAGCTGCTGGTAGAGCTCCAGCTGGGGTGTTTCAGTTTGGTAGGCCACGGCGGTCTCGCCCAGTTTTTCGATGTGGTAACTCTGCAGCTGCTTCACCACCCGCTCGGCCGCATCCCGGTACCAGTAGTCGAGCAGTTTAGCGCGCTCGGCCGCCGGCAACAGGGTTAAAAAGTTAAGCTCGCCCTCTATGCGCAAAAAGTCCATGTACATGCGCGTGTTCAACTGGTGGGCGAGATTACCGTAAACATCGAAATCCACCGTCAGCAGGTAGTGGATGCGCTCCAACAGCGGGTAGTCGATCACCCAGGCGGTTTTCGGCGGTGTGCCCACCAGGCCACGCACCACGGCGGCATCGTCGTAGTTGCGGAAAATGGTGAGCGCGGCATTGGCGTTGTTGCTGTCGCCATCCCAGATTAGATCCAGGTCGATGGGTTGCTCGGCAAACAGAGACTGCAGGGCGCCGCCCTTGGCCACCAGATAGTTGCGGTGCAATTCAGAATAGGTGAGCCAGTAGGCGAGGATATTGCCATTGCTGCCCTGTTCGCCGGGCAGGCGTAAATTGGCGGCCTGCGATTCCAAAAAGCCGTCGAGCATGGGCAGTGCCGTAGCCTTGGGGTTAACAAACACCACCCAGAAACGGTCGTTGATCACATCCACCGCCACCGGCCCACGACAGACCGGCCCCTTAATAAACCCGGCAATATAGTAGTGGCTGTCGGCCAATAGAAACTCATAGCGCGAGCGGGCGGGAATCGCGGCGAAGGTGGCAAACGGGTTGGCGTGCTCACGCTCGTAACCGGGCAGGCCGGCCACCTCGAAGGGCTCATCAAAAAAGAGCCGCTGCAGCCACTGGCGGCGCTGGTGGTTCAACGGGTAGGGCAGATGGGTTTTAGCCACCACCGTCGAGCTTTGCGCCTGCAAACGGTAGTAGATGTGACTGCTGCCCGGGTCGTCGGTGGGTCGGCGGCTGGCGATAATCTCAATCGCCTGCCCTGGCGGGGTGAGCGAGCGCACCAGCTTAAAATAGGTGCGCGCCGCCGGCTCGGGCTCTACCTCATCGAAGTAGAGATTGGCCAGAAAGAGGTGCTCATAGAGGTAGCGGGCCACCAGCTGAGTTTTGTTGTCCGGCTGGTTGAGCAGCGCCTCCCACTCGGCGACACTACTGGCCAGGGCCGCCGGCAACGGCTCGGGCGCCGGCAGCCGGCCACCCGTTGCCAGCCACTGCTCAATGCTGGCGAACTCACCGGCATTCAGTCCCGGCATACCGTAGGGCATACCGGCCAGAGGGTTGGCCCTGGCGTAGGTGTCAAAGCTTTCGCGGGTGGGGCAGCTCTCGTTGCGGTGCAGGGCAAAGTCAAACGTATCGCTCGCAAGAGTGGTATCGTCGGGCAGAGGGTGCTGCTGCTTCAAAGCCAACAGCTGGTAGAGCAGGCTGCCGGCCAAGTTGGCGTCGGGCGTATCGCTGCGCTCATTCAATACCGGGTCGAAGCCTACCGAACGCCAGCCTTCGGTAGTGGTTTCATCGATAAACAGGCGGGTTGGGTCGGCGGCAATCAGGCGCTTGGCACTGTAGACCTTGGCTTGGGTTAGGCCCCGGTCGATACCTTCGGGCGAGGACAACTTCAGCTGGCAGGGGGCGTCGTAACAGGCGTGGCAGACCACACAGCGGCTATTGAGGATGGGCTCTACCTGCTCGCGAAAAAGCTGCGTCTGCTGGCTATCGGCCGTTATCCGCGCTTTAGGCTCTGGGCTGCCAAAACGCTGGTTTAACTCGTAGTGGGTAAGTGCCGAACAGGCCACCAGCGTAAACAGGGCGGTGAGGATCAACAACCGTTGTGACAGACGACCAGCGCCGCGTTTCAATATAACCATTGCATCACAAATTTGTGCCGAGGCGCTGCGGGGGTGCCCCCTCGATAAGGGGCCCAATATAAGACAATCGCGCCAGCCTTGCACCCGGTGATTATCACCAGAGCGCCGCCAACAACGGACCAGAGCGTCCGGTTAACAACCAGCGTGATGGCAGCGGCTAGATAAATTTGTGGTGATGGCAGGGCGTTGAGCGGGGAGGCCGGAGCGCGGCTCCGGCCGGTCAGGCGTGGCCGATGGTAGAGCCACACCTGCGGTATTAAGGTTTACCACTTACAGCGTGTCGAGAATATCGACAATCTCCAGCGTATTTTCCACCAGACGAACCAATTTACCTTCGATACGCACGGTCACCAGGCCGCGGTCATCCGCCACAATCACATCGCCGTGGCGGTAGATATCGCGATCCAGACGGTGGCCAACCACCAGTTTCTTCTGCCAGCCAGGCGGCAGTGGCTGACCGGCTGCGGCTTTTTTCGCCAAACCGGGTGGCAGGCCGCTGTCGTGATGATTGTTACCAGCCCAGGCGCCGGTACTGCTGACCAAAGCGGCCAGGGCGATGGTGACCACCGATGCCAATCGCTTGGCTTTAACTGAGGCACTAATCACTGACATAAACTGTCTCCTTTTACCACGGTGACTAAATGGATATTTTTCCGATCTATCAGTATTAGAAGGACTTTGCCGATTTTCCAACAGAGCAAACCTTCAAGATGCGAAGTCATCGTCGATTTGTCGGCCAGGCTGTGAACCGGTTCTTACTTTCCGTTGCCTGGTAAAAATTGCCGAGCCATTGGAGTAACACGCGCTAATAAAAGCGTTTGTTAATAAGTTGGCAGGCAGTGACAAATAATTTTTTCCAACGCGAAAACCCGATTTGATTTTCTGAAATAGTTGCGGCGATTTTTGCCAATATTTTTTATGGTTCAGCTGCGGTTCAGTGGGCTTTCTGGCGGTAGTAAGCAAACCGTTACTGGTCACCGCGCCGGTCGGCTCACAGCAAAAGCAATAAAAAAACCTGCACAGTGGTTGAGACTGTGCAGGTTTTATTAAAGGCTGGTTTTATAGGGGAAGGGCGGCAGGTTTTATTTCCCAGCCGGGCAGGCGAGCTTGGCAACCACCATTAATGAGACGCGCCGGGTTCCTCTTCCTCTTCGGCAATCTCCTCCAGCGCCAGGCTCATCTTCTGATCGCCGGCGGCGCCGGCACCACTGCCGGCATTGCCCGCCAGTTTAATGCGCAGGCGCAGGTTGTTGGGGGAGTCGGCATTGTGGATCGCCTCATCCAAGGTGATGCGGCCCTCGCGATAGAGATAAAAGAGCGCGGTATCGAAGGTTTGCATACCGAGGTTTTCCGACTTCTCCATAATCTCTTTGATATCTTCAAACTCGCCTTTGAGAATCTTCTCCTGAATAGTGGCCGTGCCAAGCAGCACCTCCACCGCCGCCGCCCGTTTGCCATCCACAGTGGGGATCAAACGCTGGGAAACAAACGCCTGAATATTGGAGGAGAGATCCATCAACAACTGCGCCCGGCGCTCTTCCGGGAAGAAGTTGATAATCCGGTCCAGCGCCTGGTTGGCGTTATTGGCGTGCAGGGTGGAGATGGCGAGGTGGCCGGTTTCGGCAAAGGCCAGGCAGTGCTCCATGGTCTCGCGGTCGCGAATCTCACCAATCAGGATCACATCCGGCGCCTGGCGCAGGGTGTTTTTCAAGGCGTTGTGGAAGCTGTGGGTATCAACCCCCACTTCGCGTTGATTGATCACCGATTTTTTGTGGCGGTGGACAAACTCCACCGGATCTTCCACGGTGATAATGTGGCCGGCGCTGGTGCTGTTGCGGTGGTCGATCAGCGCCGCCAGGGAGGTCGATTTACCGGAACCGGTGGCACCGACAAACAGCACCAGGCCCCGTTTCTTGTTGATCACCTCTTTCAGGATGGGTGGCAGGCGCAGATCGTCGAATTTGGGGATTTCAGTCTTGATGTTACGAGCAACAATCGAGATCTCGTTGCGCTGCTTGAAAATATTGATACGAAAACGGCCAATACCGGACATGGATATCGCCAGGTTCATCTCCAGCTCCTCGGCAAACTCCTTACGCTGCTTCTCATCCATCAACGATTGGGCAATTTCAGCGATCTCACCGGGCTGCAGCGGGTTCTTCTCCAGGGGCTTCAGTTGGCCCTGGAACTTGGCACAGGGGGGAGCCCCGGTACTGAGGTAGAGATCCGAACCATCTTTAAAGGCAAGTATCTTCAGATAATCTTCAAACTTCATCGATCATTCCCTGGGCAAATAAAATTAGTATAGACAGAAAACCGCAAAGCGAAGGCCGTAGGGGCAACCGGCGGCCGCCCATCTGCGGGTTAATGGATTACGGGTTAAACCCAGCCCTCTCGGGCGATCGCCGATCGCCCCTACAGGCAGACAGTTAACCTCCACCGCAAACCGAAACCCGTAGGGGCAACCGGCGGCCGCCCATCTGCGGGTTAATGGATTACGGGGTTAAATCCAACCCTCTCGGGCGATCGCCGATCGCCCCTACAGGCAGACAGTTAACCTCCACCGCAAACCGAAACCCGTAGGGGCGACCGGCGGTCGCCCACCTGCGGATTAAATGGATTGCGCGGTTAACCCCACCCTCTCGGGCGATCGCCGATCGCCCCTACAGGCAGACAGTTAACCTCCACCGCAAACCGAAACCCGTAGGGGCGACCGGCGGTCGCCCACCTGCGGATTAAATTGATTGCGGGGTTAAACCCAGCCCTCTCGGGCGATCGCCGATCGCCCCTACAGGCAGACAGTTAACCTCCACCGCAAACCGAAACCCGTAGGGGCGACCGGCGGTCGCCCAAGCGAAGGTTAAATCTACTGCAGGTTAATCCCACCCTCTTCACCAGTATCCGGCTCATCTCCACTCACCCATTTAGATATATTGTTATGTCATAACTACTATTGCTAGGGTAAGCTCCGGCTAACGCCGACCAAACACTGATCAGCAAAAAGAGGGAATTTATGACCACCGACCAAACATTAATCGCCAGGTCGCGGCAACTGGCGCCCGCCATCAAGGCCCGAGCCGCCGAGGCAGAGGCGCTGCGCCGGCCGCACGATGACTCCATCCAGGAGCTGATTGAGGCCGGCATTATGCAGATGCTGGTGCCCAAAGAGTGGGGCGGGGCGGAAGCGAGCCTGGCCACCATGCTGGAGGTGGTCGAGATTATCAGCAGTGCCTGTGTTTCGACCGGTTGGATTACCGCCTTTTACATCAACCACAATATGTACGTGGCGAAAATGGGCGAGCAGGCACAACAGGAGGTATTTGGCAGCCGTGGCTTTGCCCTTATGCCGGCGATCAATGCCATGGTGATGACGGCCGAGGCCACCGACGGCGGCTGGCTGGTGAGCGGCAAAGCGCCCTGGGGCAGTGGTATTATGCACGCCGATTGGGTGCTGGTGAGTGGTGTTGGCGAAGGCGCGGCCTGGATGTTCCTGCTGCCCGCCAGCGATGTGCAGGTAGAGGATGTCTGGCATTTTACCGGCATGGCAGCCACCGGCAGTAATGAGGTGGTGCTCGATAAGGTGTTCGTCCCCCACCATCGCACCACCAGCCAGGCGGAGTTTGCCGCCGGGCCGACGCCGGGCTCGCTGCGTTACGCCAACCCCATCTACTCCTTACCCGTGCTGCCCATCGCCTATAACACCATCGCCGGTGTCGTCACTGGCGGGTTGTTGGGCGCTTATGAGGAGTACGCGGCCAGTGTCGCCCAGCGGGTCAGAAATTTCAGTGGCGCAGTGGTGAAGGATCAACAGCACGCGCACATTAATTTGGGTGAAGCGAGAATCGCCAGCCAAACCACTCGGGACCTGGCCCGGTTCAATCTGCAGAAGCTGTTGACGCTTGCCAACAAACAGCCCTTTACCCTGGAGCAGCGGCTGGATTTCAAGGGGCGGGTGGCCTTTCTCTCCCGCCTTGCCCTCAACACCGTTAACACCATGATGACCAACTCCGGCGCCTCCAGCTTTCATCTCGACAAACCCATGCAGCGCTACTGGCGGGATCTCAATACCCTGTGCACTCATGCCTTCTGGGATTGGGATGCCAGCCGGGAGCTGGCCGGCCGCCATCAACTGGGGTTGGAGCCGAACCATCCGTTGGCGTAACTCCTGTTCAGGCCACCGGATGTTTTGACTACACCTTTGGCGAAGGCCTGTTGCACAGGCGTCATACAAAGGATTGTCGAGTGGCGGCCGGTTTGCTTAGTAACGCTATAGACTAAGGCTGAATTTAGAGGCTAAGGAATCTTGGCAGGCCCAAGCACAAAGCTACGCCGATTACTGGTCCAAAGCTTTCCCTGTTTGAGTGACATGGTTGCCACTTCGACCGTCGCCCTTTTCGGGTTGAGTGAGTTAAATGCCGCTGGTTGTTAGATAAATGCTACTGGCGGGTAGAACAATGGCTGTAAAAGGCTCGCCATTCTCCCGGTGAGGGGCAATTTGCTAGCGGCGACACTATTTTTGCCGGTTGCTGGTAGAAGATGGCCGGTGGCAGAACCATTTTTCTCACTTCGGGGGGCAAATTGCCTGCTGGGGAGGCATTTATGCTAGTGACCGGGGCAATTTTCCCTGTTGGTGGGGCATTTTTCTTACTTTATGAGGGATTTGTCTTACTTTGCGAGGCATTTTCCATCCCGGCGGCGGAGGGCTTTGGTTTTGTTTTGCTTGGTGGCTGAGACTTATCGTTCGAAAGCAAGTGGCGATGGTTTTTGAAGCAAATAGTTGCTTGAGCGGAAATTATATGGCGATAAAGAACTAGCCATAGCGATTACCCTAATTCTTGATATTTAATAACTCTTGAATCTGAGCAAGTTCGTGTAGGTAGGATTGCTGGGCACAGTTCAAATCGTCACCGAAGGTTTGTTTCAATACAGCTATTTTATGGTCTATTAACTCAGCAACCGTTATCGTCGAACCATCTATCGATAATTTTCTGCTCGGATCTGCTCCTCCGTTGAGTAGGGCTTCAACCACTGCGGGATAACGCTTGATAGCGGCTTTGGCCAGAGGGGTAAACCCCTCGCCATCGATTTCATCCACAATAGCACCTGCACTGATCAATAGTTCGGCCGCCTCACCGCTTACAACATTCGCCAGCGCCGTGGTTTGATCCAAAGTCCTACGCCCATCCACCCGAGATATTTTGCTGTACTTCTGATTAGGGTCTGCACCTAAGGCGAGCAATGCAACGATGGCATTTAACGAGTTTGCTTCACAGGCTAAATGTATTGGCGTATGGCCGGATTTTGGATGAAGAGCACCAGGATCCATACAACCCTCTAACACTAGTACCCTGATACTGTCAGCATCATCTTTAAAAGCTGTTTCGTATAGTGCAAATGGATCATCTATTTTCATTATATTTTTTAGTCAAAGTAACTGCCGGATAGAGATTTTGAGTGCCTGTCTCCTTGCTTTTATTCTATTTCCACTAACTTTTCGCTCATATTAAATTTTGGAGAATCGCTGAGTTTTTATAGTTCATCAATTTGCCCGACTGTTTGCTATTAACCCAACTGCGGCACAACAACCTCTTTAAACCACTGAATATTTTCTAAATAGCTGGCCCTACTTGGGTGGGGTAGATAGACAGTAGCGCAGGTGACACCCGCACTTTTCATTTCAATTAATTGCTCTATGTACCGCTCGGTTTCGGGTGACTCGATACTTTTTAGTCGCAGCGCGGGCGCAACGGTGATTTCGCACTCTGGGCTGTTGCCCACTTCACTTCGCATAGTGCGGAGTTGCTCGATTTTTTCCTGCAGATCTTTGGCGGTGTGAATGCCGGTATCCTGGTTCGATTGGGTTAACCGCGGCACAGAAAAAAACGGGCACCAGCCGTCAGCTTTAGCGGCCCGCTCCATGGCTTTGGCACTGCTGCCACCAATCCATATTTTGGGGGGCACTGCCGGTGTTGGCCGCGGCTCATTGCCGACCGCGTTAAAATTCAGCCCCTCGGCGACGATACTGCCACCCCGCCAAATTTGCGCCAGTGTTTGCAGGGCTTCATCGGTAAGCTTGCCGCGCTTGTGGAAATCAATCCCCAGTGCATCGAACTCCTCTTTTTGGTAGCCGGTGCCAACACCCATAATAAAGCGATTATCCGACAATACCTGCAAGGTGGTGGCTGCCTTGGCGGTGATAAATGGGTTGCGGTAGGGCAGTACCAGAATATTGGTTTGTAAGAGCAGTGATTCACTGTAAGCGGCGGCTACCGCCAGCGCTGTGAACGGATCCAATGCATCGTGGCCACTGGCATGGAGCCAAGCCGAAGAGGGGGCTGGGTGGTCGGTTACGCAGCAGATAGCAAACTTTGCCTTCTCCAGAGCAGTAACCATCTCTTTGATGGCCTGTTTGGATTGAAACTGGCCGGGTGTAACGTTGCCCACCGGTAAATAGGCGTTGAATTTCATTGAGCACCTCTTGTACGTTTTTCTTATCGTTACTTTTATTTAATTTATTGTTTTTTATTTGTGCTAATGAGTACTGCTAATTTTTTATTATTTTTTTAATGGATAATTTTATCGTTTGTGGCCCATCTATTTGCCGGTAGGCAAGGTTGGCAGGCAGTAAAATTTAGATTGTCGGTGGTGTTCTATGTGTGAAGCGAGGGCCGGTGTCTTGCTGGGGCCAATACAAGCATGGCGCCCCAAGCGCAGCCAAAGGCTGGCCAGAACCCAGCCAACCCTTGGCGGGGGAATTAAAAGTAACTGCAGCAGTAATCGGTTACCTGGCTTACTTTCAGTTGGAATTTGGCGTTGGCCGGCACTTCAAAGCTCTGGCCGCCACTGATTTTTTGCCAAGTGGCGCCTGGCAGTTGCACTTCCAGCTCGCCGGCGGTGATCTCCATCAGCTCTTTGCAGTCGGTACCAAACTCGTACTCGCCCGGCATCATGATGCCCAGGGTTTTCTTAGTGCCATCGGCAAACAGCACGATGCGGCTGGTCACCTTGCCATCGAAATAGATGTTGGCTGCTTTTACTACGGTTACATTGTTAAATTCAGTCATGGTTGCTCCTGGGGGGCTTAACCAGCCGAGTTTCGGCTGTGTGCGCTTAAAAAATCGGGAGCGAATCATACTCCGATTCAACGGCATATCACCAGCCTCACACTAGCCAAAGATAGATAGCCACAACCGCCAACAGTAGCAGTCCCAAGGCCACCTGCGCATAGCAGCGGATAAGGGCCAGGCAGGTTAGGCGCGGGTCGGCAATCGATAACCAGCCACTATTAAGCATAAATTCGCTGTAGGCATCCACGTCAGCACCATTAGTCGGTTTGCGCCACTGCAACCAACGTGAGATGGGGTATTGGGTAGAGAAAGCCGGCGTTCCCAACGCGTGATACAGATCACCGTGGTGGAGCTGCAGACGTCGGATAAACAGGTAGTGGCTGAGTAGCGCTGCCACAATCAAGCCCACTCCAATCAACCAAAGCATGCTGAACATTTACAACTCCTCTTAGGAAGTGCGCCAATAGCGTTTCGATGAGAATTAACTTCGTATTCCAACGCCAGCGCTAACACATTACGGTCGCCTCGAGCTAAGAAACTAACCGCTAATGGCCATTTTTCCTGAATATTGGGTTGGCGATAAACTCTTGGTAAGAGTCGAGTTTTGCAAGCGTTTATGCCTACCAACACCGGCTGCTTTTCCAGTGTAGCCTGCGATTACCATATCAATTTTTCTGGTTCAGAAAATGGTAAATATAGCCGCCAACGGCCTGTTATTTGCCACAGGTTTTATCAGCTTTTCTGTTTAAATTCAATCTATTCACTACTGCATAAATACTATCTTCACCTAGATTTTTGGGGGCCGCTAGCGGTTGGATTTTACTGAATTAACTTTCAATAAATTAGTGGTCAGCAAACACCGGCAACACTTTTAACGTGGCTTTACACCCTTATAAATCACATGAGAGATAGGCAATACAATGACAAGCAAACTATTAAAATCCCTATTAATTTTCGCCTGCCTGCCGCTCTTCGCGCCGCTGGCCAACGCCCAGATTGAAAAGGTTTTTTCAACCAATGCCACCGGCTTGCAGTTGGCGACCGACAGCACAGGTGATTTTGTATACGTACCCGACCAGCTCGGCAATCAGCTGTTAGTTATTAGTGCCAGATCACTGAGCCAACTGGCCGCGATCCCACTACCCGGCGCGCCCAATGATGTCGCCCTCGACGAGACCGATCAGTTGGCTTATGTCACCGTTAGCGGTTGGAACCAGATCTTTGTTATCGACCTGCTAACCAACCTATTTCTCGATCCCATCGCCATTCCCTACGAGGGCTATGAGATTGCCGTCGCCGGCAACCAAATTTTTGTCACCACCGCGACACAGAGCGGCGGCATCATGCGGGTGGACCGCACCACCGGCCAATACGTCAGCGCCTTTACCGGTGGCCTCTCCACCTACACGCGCGGCGCCATTGAGCTCACCCCCGACCGCAGCAAGCTTATTTTTGCCAACCGTGGCTTGAGCCCCGCCAGTACCGGCGTTTTTGAAGTCACGCCCAGCGAACCCCAGCTGCTGATTAAAAATGATTTCAATACCCTGGGCAGTAACGGCCAGGCGCTGGCGGTCGACCTGCTGGATGGCCAGTTTTTCAGTTATGCCACCGGCGCCTATCCCCGCGCCATCCACTACTCGATCGATGGCACCTCCGTCTACACCAACAACCAGGCCGACGAGGTTAAGGTGTGGGACAGTGTTACCACCTTGCAAACCGGTACCATTGCCGTACTGGGTAATACCAAAGATTTTATCGATTTGCTCGGGGGGAGTTTGATCGCCATGATCAGCGACCAGGAGTTCGCCATCTATCGGGTGCGGGCCGTTGAACTCGAACCGGTAGTATCCGTTTCCGTTCGTGGTGCCGGTGTCTATGACGCCCTCTGCGTCAATCAGACCACCCACCAACGCGTCTCGATTACGCTAACGGGCAACTATTTCGACTGTGTTGCTGCCGGGTTGACGGTAACCAGCGGCGACATCGTTCGCGTGCAGCTGCGCGCCACTGTGGATTAGTTGGCGGCGCATTATCTGCTGCAAAACATGGTCTTCACAGGCATAAAAAAACCCGGCCTCGGCCGGGTTTTTTCGCTTACGCCAGGGCTTTCTCAATGGCTTCGGCGAGGATGGGGTGATCGGGGGTCATATCCGGGGCAAAGTGGCCGATGACATCGCCGGTGGGGGAGACCAGAAACTTCTCGAAATTCCACATCACCGCGCCATCTTTAACCTCTTTGCCATAGGCGATCATCTTCTCTTCAAAGCCGCTGTCCGGCGCTTTGGTGCGGGCGGGAATGGCACCGAGCAGGGTTTGGTAGAGCGGGTGTTGGCCGTCACCATTGACCTCAATTTTTGAAAACATGGGGAATTTCACCCCGAATTTCATTGTACAGAACTCTTTGATTTCCGCTTCGGTGCCTGGCTCCTGGGCGCCAAATTGGTTGCACGGGAAGCCCAGCACCTCCAAGCCTTGATCTTTTTTCGCTTCGTAGAGCGCTTCCAGGGCTTCGTACTGTGGCGTCAGGCCACAGGCAGAGGCGACGTTGACAATCAACAGTGCTTTGCCGGCGTAGTCGCCCAGTTTGACGGGGCTGCCGTCGATGGTGGTGACCTCGATATCGTGAATGCTGCTCATAGTTATTCCCCTTGTTGCTGTTATTGGCGGTTAGGTAGCTGGGTTTTCACCCGGCTTTGCTTGTTTTTCTTGATCGGCATAATCGTTTTGCTTGGCTGAATTACCTGGCTCACTCAGCAGAGTAACCAGTTGTTTAATGTCCATGCGCAGGCCGGCCAGCCACTCCTGCTCGGCCGCCAGCCGGCAGGCCATGGCCTCGGGTATGGTGCGCGCCTGAGCTTTTAGGTCGGCCCCGGCACTGGTCAGTTCAATAATAAGACGGCGCTCATCACTGCTGGCCCGGCGGCGCTCCAGCAGCCCCGCTGCCTGCATGCGCTTGAGCAACGGGGTGAGGGTACCGGAGTCGAGCAACAGCCGGCGTGCTAGCTCGGCCATGGCAATTTGTGGTGTCTCCCAAAGCACCAGCATTACCAGGTATTGGGGGTAGGTGAGTCCCAGAGGTTCCAGCAGTGAGCGATAGGCGCGGGTAATCAAATTGTTGGCGGCGTAGATGGGAAAGCAGAGCTGGGCATCCAGCTTCAAGCGGTCGTAGCTGGGTTCCGGCGTCAAATCGGTTTTCGGTTCGCTGATAGCTGACATTTTGGCGTTGGGCTTAGGGCTATTCGGCATCGGTTTACCGGCTCTCGGGTGTATGTGCTAGGCCTTGGCCTGCCAGTTATCAGGCTTCTGATTACTGGCTGTCCGCTGTTCGGTTGTAGCTCAACCTCGAAAGGTCTTACCCTAATACACAATTAAATTGTGCACAATTTAATTTTTGACAGGCAGACCATCACACCCCGGCGCAGCTGCTAGGGGGTAGCAAACTTCTCCCGGGCGAGCAGGGCGGCGCCCTCCACCGGGCTCATGGCCGCCGCTGCCAGCTTGGCCTGCAGCTCCTCAGGCAGAAAGGCGGCCAACACCTCGGCCAGGCCACCCACCAGGGAGATGCGCGGCGCGCCGGCCTGCTGCAGATGGCTGATCATGCGCGTCATGTAGCTGATCGCCTTGGCGACTATCGCCTCGGCGTGGGGGTCGCCACTGCGGGCCAGCTCCACCACCACCGGCGCCAGGCGGGCGAAGTCGACCGGCTTGGCCTTGTGGAAGATCTCGGCCAGCTCGGTGGCGCTGGTCACCGCCACCTGCTGCAATACCCGCTGCACCAGTGACGTAGTGGGCAGCAGGCCATCGAGGCACTGCAACACCAGCTGCACTGCCGTTAACCCCATCTCCGCGCCGCTGGCCTGGTCACCCAGGGGCAGGCCGTAGCCACCCACCTCCTGCAGTTGCTCGCCCAAACAGAGAATCGCCGATGAGCCGGTACCGACGATCATAATCGCGCCATCCTGGCCGGCGTGGGCGCCGGCGCAGGCAATGTGCATATCGCTGGTGACAAAGGTGTTGGCGAAGGGGGAGCGCCACTCGGCCATGGCCACCCGGCCGGCGGCCAGGTTGTAGCCGGCCAGCCCCAGCACCGCATGGATGGGCAGGTGCTCGGCGGGGGTGATATTGGCACTGGCCACCGCATCGGCGGTGGCCGCCAGGATATTGGCCTTGGCCACCTCGGGGTTGCTGGCGACATTGGCCGGCCCCGCCTGACCAAAACCCAGCAACTCGCCGGTGGCGGATTCCAATCGTGCCCGGCAGTTACTGCCGCCGCCATCAATGCCTAAAAAATACATGTCTCTGTTCGCTTTTGGTCGATGTGTTTATGCGTTGCTGTTGCTCTGTGGCAGGTGGCTCAGACACTGGCAACCCGTGACGTTTAGCGTTTCGATTGGGCGCCGTGCGCCAATAGATAGTCCAGTTGGCGGCTAATTAAACCACTGCACTGGGCATCCTGAAAGTGCATACCCGCCACCAGGGCCGCTGGCAGGCCTTCGCGGATAAACTCGGTGGCATTGAGAAACGTGCCATCGAAATTGGCATTGATCAAGGTCGCGCCCATGAACAGCACGCCGTCGAGGTCGGCGCCGGCCAGGTTGGCGGCGGTTAAATCGGCGCCCATCAACGATGAGTTGGAGAGGTTGGCGCCGCTTAAGTTGGCGCCGGCCAGTTTACAGCCATCGAGATTACAGTTTTTAAGCTGCACCCCCTGTAAATTCATACCGGTCAGATCCAGATTCGACAGGTCGAGTGAGATTAACACCTGGCCCTGGTATTTCTTGAAATTTTTAGCTTGGCGCAGTTTCTCCAGTTCGCGACCGGTCAGGTTGCCGGTGACGTAGCGCTGCTCGCTGCGGTAGTCGGCGTTGTTGTGGTAGCCACCGCGCTCCCAGAAGCCGAGCTGGTCCTGTTCGATAAACTCAATCGCCTGCAACCACTTCAAACTCTTGTAGAAATAACGCGTGGGGGCAAAGGTGCGCACCGGAAAGCCGTGTTCTGGCGCCAGCGGCTGGCCATTGATGGCGTGCACCAACATCACCGCCTCCTGCAGGCAGACGGCAGTGGGCAGGGAGGTGTCGTGGTTGCGCGCCGAGTAGGCGACGAAGCGCACAAAGAGGGCACCGGTGTCCAGCCCCAGTTCGGCCACCAAATCAGCCAGCAGCACACCGGTGAAGCGGTCGCCCAGGCGGCTCCAGCGGGTAACGCAGTGAATCGGCCGCTCATAGTCGGTTTGCGGCAGGGCCAACAGCTCGGCAAAGGTAAGCTGTTGCACCCGGCCAAGGGCATCGGTAATGGTTAACCGCCAGTTGTCGGTGGTCAGCTCGGTGCTGGCTCTCTGTTCGCCTACCAGGGGAAATTTGTCGGTCAGCTGCTGGCGGGGTGGTAATTGCGGTTCTCGGCTCATGTCTCTCCTGCGGATTCACTGGCAACCTGGCACTCGCCTTTGCCTGGCTGGTCGATTCTGCACCGCCAACCGCCGTTTTTATTTCGCTGATGGCTGTTTTTAGGCGCCAACTGCGGTTTTTATAACGATTGTGACAATATCAGCTCGGTTTTTGATCCGAAACTGGTTGTCGCTGTGGGCTTTTGTTACACTGCGCCGCTCATGATTTAGCCAATGGCGAACCAATGACGCGTCGACTTAGCCGTAAATTCAGCCACTGCCTCTGCCTGCTGCTGCTTCTGTCGCTGGCGACGCGCGCTATGGCCGGCGGTGGTTGTCAGCACGAGGCCACACCAATCCAAGACGAGCAGGCGGCCGCGAGCCACCAGCAGAGCGCCCAGGACCACTGCCACCATCAGGCTGAAGACGCCGCCCAACCCCAGCCGGCCAAGGTTGCCGGTAGCTGTTGCCACGGCAGCTGTGCCAGCGGCCACTGTCTGGGTATTTTCGCCCTGCCGCCGGCGGAACCGACAGCCATTGAGCCACTCCTCTTTCAATTCGAGAGCACCACAGCGGTTGCCCTGGTGAGCTCCCCCCAAAGCGGTTTATATCACCCTCCCATCCTCCTCTGATACAGGCTTAATCCGCCCGCAATTTGGGCCACACCACCGTATCTTTAGGAGTTTTTAGCGTGCATTTAAAATCCCGAGCCTGGCCGATGCTGGCCCTGGGCCTTGCCCTGGGCGCTCTGCCGACCCTCTATTTTGCCCTGCAACCGGCACCGACCGAGCAGCCCGCCGAGCGCCAGCCACTCTATTGGGTGGCGCCCATGGACCCCAACTACCGCCGCGATGCCCCCGGCAAGTCGCCCATGGGCATGGACCTGGTGCCGGTTTATAAAGAGGCCCCGAGTAGTACCGACAACCCTGGCGCCGTCCGCATAACGCCCACGGTGATCAATAACCTGGGCGTGCGCACGGCCACAGCCGATGAGCGAGTACTTACTCCGAATATCGAAACCGTCGGCTTTGTACAGTACGACGAGAACCAGCTGGAACATATCCACCCGCGCGTTAACGGCTGGATAGAACAGCTGTTTGTCAGCTCCACCGGTGACCCGGTCAGCCGCGGCCAAAAGCTCTACAGCCTCTATTCGCCGGAGCTGGTCAACGCCCAGGAGGAGCTGCTGCTGGCACTCAATCAGAACAATAGCCGCCTGGTGGCCGCCACCGAGGAGCGCATGCGCGCTCTGCAAATTCCCGAAACCTTTATTCAGAGCCTGAAAAAGAGCCGTCAGGTGAGCCAGAGTATTATCTTTTACGCCCCCAAAAACGGTGTGCTGGATAACCTCAATGTGCGCGCCGGCTTTTACGTGGAGCCGGGGGTGCAGCTGATGTCGATTGCCGCGCTCGACTCCGTCTGGGTGGAGGCCGAGGTTTTTGCCCGCCAGGCCAACCGCATTGCCGTGGGTCTGCCGGTGACCATGAACCTCGAGTTTCTACCCGGCCGGGAGTGGCTGGGCCAAGTCGACTACATCTACCCGAGCCTCAACGAGATGAGTCGCACTCTGCGCCTACGGCTGCGGTTTGCCAATTCGGATCACCAGCTAAAGCCGGGTATGTACACCCAGGTGCGCATTGAACAAACCCTGCCCGCTGCCCTTACCGTGCCGCGCGAGGCGGTGATTCGCACCGGCAACCAGGACCGGGTGGTGGTGCAGCTTGCTGCCGGCGAGTACAAATCGGTGGCGGTCACCCTCGGCCAGAGCGACCGCAACCTAGTGCAGATTCTAACCGGCCTTATGCCCGGCGACCGGGTGGTGACCTCAGCCCAGTTCCTGATCGACTCCGAATCGAGCAAGCGCTCAGACTTTTTGCGCATGCAGGCGCCACCGGCGAGCATGGCCAAAACCGCCACCGTCGCCGGTGTCATCAATGCCATCAATGCCGACCAACGCACCCTCAACATCAGCCGCGAGGCGATTGCCAAGTGGCATCGACCGGCCGCCACCCTCGATTTCAGCGTGGCTCCGGAGATCAACCTGACCCGGCTGGCGGAGGGTGAACGGGTGCACTTTGAGTTTGCCGTGGAGGCCGGGCAGTTTTTGATTACCGCCATTCACGCGCTGCCCGAGGCGGCGGAGGTGGGCAATGATTGAGGCCATAATCCGCTGGTCGGTTAACAATCGTCTGTTGGTGCTGTTGGCGACCTTCATCCTGGTCGGCCTCGGCCTCTACTCCGTCCGGCAGACGCCGGTGGATGCCATTCCCGACCTCTCCGATGTGCAGGTGATCATCAAAACCAGCTACCCGGGCCAGGCGCCTCAGGTAGTGGAGGACCAGGTCACCTACCCGCTGACCACCGCCATGCTGTCGGTGCCCGGCGCGGTCACGGTGCGCGGCTTCTCCTTCTTTGGCGACAGCTATGTCTACATCATCTTCAACGAGCAGACCGACCTCTACTGGGCCCGCTCACGGGTACTCGAGTACCTGAGCCAGGTGGCCCCCAATCTGCCGGAGACCGCCACCCCCCAGCTGGGGCCAGATGCCACCGGGGTGGGCTGGGTCTATCTCTACGCCCTGGTCGACCGCACCGGCCGGCACGACCTGAGCCAGCTGCGCAGCCTGCAGGATTGGTTTTTAAAGTTTGAGCTGCAGACGGTGCCCGGCGTCTCCGAGGTGGCCACCGTCGGCGGTATGGTCAAGCAGTACCAGGTGCTGGTCGACCCCAACAAGCTGCGCGCCTTCAACATCCCCCTGGCCATGATCGCCACTGCCATCCAACAGGCCAACCGCGAGGTGGGCGCCTCGGTGGTGGAGATGGCCGAGGCCGAGTATATGGTGCGCGCCACCGGCTACATCAAAAGCCGGGCAGACCTGGAACAGGTGCCGTTGGGTGTTAACCAGCAGGGCACGCCGGTGCTGCTGGGCGATGTGGCCGATATTCAACTGGGGCCACAGATGCGCCGCGGGATTGCCGAGCTTAACGGCGAGGGTGAAAGCGTGGGCGGCGTGGTGGTGATGCGCTTTGGTGAAAACGCCGAACATGTGATACGGGGCGTGAAAGCCAAACTGGAGCAGCTCAAGGCGGGCCTGCCGGAAGGGGTGGAGCTGGTCACCGTCTACGACCGCACCGGCCTGATCGACCGGGCGGTGCACAACCTCTGGCAGAAACTGCTGGAGGAGTTTCTTATGGTGGCGCTGGTGTGCGCGCTCTTTCTTTGGCACCTACGCTCGTCACTGGTGGCGATCATCAGCCTGCCGGTGGGTATTCTCACCGCGTTTATCGTTATGCACTGGCAGGGCATCAACGCCAACATCATGTCCCTCGGCGGTATCGCCATCGCCATTGGCGCCATGATCGACGGCGCCATCGTTATGATCGAAAACCTGCACAAACACCTGGAGCAGACGCCGCCAAACGGCAACAACCGCTGGCAGCTGGTGGCGCAGTCGGCCAGTGAGGTGGGGCCGGCGCTCTTTTTCAGCCTGCTGATTATCACCGTCAGTTTTATACCGGTGTTTACCCTGGAGGCCCAGGAGGGGCGCATGTTCTCGCCACTGGCCTTCACCAAAACCTACGCCATGGCCTCGGCGGCGGCGCTGGCCATTACCCTGGTGCCGGTGTTGATGGGTTATTTTGTGCGCGGGCGCATTCTACCAGAGGCGAAAAACCCGTTGAACGCCGCCTTGCTGGCGCTCTACCGGCCGCTGCTGCGCGCCTGTCTGCGCTTTCCAAAACTGGTGCTGGCGCTGGCATTGCTGCTGTTGCTGAGTGCCGTCTGGCCGCTTAAGCATATCGGCAGCGAGTTTATTCCCGACCTGGACGAAGGCGACCTGATGTACATGCCCACCACCTACGCCGGGGTCTCCATCGGCAAGGCGCGCCAGCTGTTACAACAGACCGACAAGCTGATCCGCACCCTGCCCGAGGTGCAGAATGTGTTCGGCAAGGTGGGCCGGGCCGAGACCGCCACCGACCCGGCGCCGCTGACCATGATCGAAACCTTTGTGCAGCTGAAGCCCAAAACCGAGTGGCGGCCGGGGCTGACCACCGCCGACTTAAAAGCCGAACTCAACCAGCTGGTGCAGTTTCCCGGCCTCACCAACGCCTGGGTGATGCCCATCAAAACCCGCATCGATATGCTCGCCACCGGCATTAAAACGCCAGTGGGCATTAAGGTGGCCGGACCCAGCCTGGCGGAGATTCAGGCCATCGGCCTGCAACTGGAGAAGATCCTGGCGGCCCAGCCAGGCACCGCCTCGGTCTACTCCGAGCGGGTGGCGGGCGGACGCTACATCAAGGTCGATATCGATCGCCCCCAAGCGGCCCGCTACGGCCTCAATATCGCCGAAATCCAGAACCTGGTGGCCACCGCCATTGGCGGCGTCAGCGTTACCACCACAGTCGAGGGGCTGGAGCGCTACCCGGTCAACCTGCGCTACCCGGAGGCCTATCGCGACTCCCCCGAGCAGCTGCGCCTGCTGCCCATCGTCACCCCCGACGGCGCGCAGATCACCCTGGCCGATGTCGCCCACGTCTATATCGAAAATGGCCCGCCGGTGATCAAAAGCGAAAACGCCCGCCTCAATGGCTGGACGCTGGTGGATATCGCCGGTGTCGATGTGGGTACCTACGTGGAGCAGGCACGCCGGGCGGTGGCCAAGCAATTGGTGCTGCCGGCCGGCTACTCGGTAACCTGGTCGGGCCAGTATGAGTACATGGCCCGGGCCAAGGCCAAGCTCACCTACATAGTGCCACTCACCCTGGCCATTATTGTGGTGCTGCTCTACCTCAACTTCCGCCGCTTTGGTGAGGTGACCATTCTGATCGGCACCTTTCCCCTGGCACTGGTGGGCAGCCTCTGGTTTATGTATTGGCTCGGCTACAACTTCTCCATTGCCGTTGGTGTCGGCATGATCGCCCTGGCCGGGGTGGCGATCGAGACCGGGGTGATTATGCTGGTCTACCTTAACGGCCAGCTGCAGGAGCTGGGCAATGACTACCACCCGCGCCAGCTGCAAACCGCCGTGGCCGAGGCTGCCTGCCGCCGGCTGCGACCGGTGCTGATGACCGCCACCGCCACCATCGTTGGCCTGGTGCCTATTTTGTGGGGGCAGGGCACCGGCTCCGAGGTGATGAGCCGCTTGGCAGCGCCGATGGTCGGCGGCATGATTACCACCCTGTTGTTGACGCTGCTGCTGCTGCCGGTGATCTACCTGCTATGGCACCAATACCAACCGGCCAGCCGCACCGAATCTGTACCCGAAGGAGCCCAATCATGAAAGCCATCGCCTACCACCAACCCAGCCCAACCCTGCAGCCCGACTCCCTGGTCGATATCGACCTGCCGGCACCCACCCCCGGCGCCCGGGATCTGCTGGTAGCGGTGGCGGCGGTGTCGGTCAACCCGGTCGACACCAAAATCCGGCGCACGGCCACACCCGCTCCCGGTGAGGTGAAGGTGCTTGGCTACGACGCCGTGGGCGAGGTACAGGCGGTGGGCAGCGAGGTGACCCTGTTCCAGCCCGGCGACTGGGTCTTCTACGCCGGTGTTATCAACCGTCCAGGCAGCAACGCCGAGTTGCAGTGTGTGGATGAGCGCATCGTTGGCCGGGCGCCGGCCAGTCTGAGTGCGGCCGAGGCGGCGGCCATTCCCCTTACCGCGCTCACCGCCTGGGAGCTGCTCTTCGACCGCCTGGCCATTGCCCGCCAGCCAAGTGGCCGCCCGCAGAGCCTGCTGGTGGTGGGTGGCGCCGGCGGTGTCGGCTCCATGCTGATTCAGCTGGCGCGGGCGTTAACCGATGTCACGGTGATTGCCACCGCCTCCCGCCCCGAGACTCAGGCCTGGGTAAAGGAGCTGGGTGCCCACCAGGTGATCAACCACCAGCAGTCACTTAGCCAGCAGTTGGCCGAGCTCGGTATTGGTTCGGTCGACATGGTCGCCGGGCTCACCCACAGCGCCCAGCACCTGCCGGAGATAGTCGCCTGCCTCAAGCCCCAGGGCCGGTTCGGTATGATCGACGACCCCAGCGGGCTCGACCTGGGGTTGCTCAAACCCAAGAGCCTGTCGCTGCACTGGGAGTACATGTTCACCCGGGCACTGTTCAACACCGACGATATGATCGCCCAGCACCAGGCCCTGAGCGAGATCTCGCAACTGGTGGATGCCGGCCGCCTGCGCACCACCCTCAGCGCCAACTTCGGCACCATCAACGCCGCCAATCTGCTCAAGGCCCACGCCGCGGTGGAGTCGGAAACCACCAAAGGCAAAATCGTGTTGGCCGGCTTTTAACGGCCCACTGCAGCGTGGCAGCATCCAGCCATTACTAGCCCGGCATTGGCGCCGCTAGTGCCCCCGCTTGGGGGCACTTTCTATATTTGCCGCCGGCCGCCTTACTAAGGTGGCCCACACCAGCGCCACCGGCGCCATTTGCCAGCAGAGAACAAACCGTTGCGGCAGCAGAGCCCTGACTTAAACGGTGGTTTAACGGCCAAGGTTGCCGCAGCTCGCCCCGTCGATAACGCCAATCACTCATCCGTTACAGGCGAGGCCGAAGCAAAATTTTTGCAGCGCATTAAAATGAGATAGTTGATGAGTACCCCGTCGAGGCACTGCCCCCAAATATCCTTTTCAAGACGTTATCCACCCACTTAACCTCTGCTGTTTTTAGGTCTACTTCATAATTGCCCAGCCGTCGGCTTATTTTGAACACCATCGTAGAGAATGTTGACGGCTTGACCGCTTGGTATGTTAGATTTGACGTCGCCTTTTAGCCATTGGAAACTTGCCAAAAGCTAGGCTAAAACAGGTTTAACGACAGCAGATTCATACTCGCTAGGGATTGCGATTTAAAAGGTTATCAAAAGGAGTTCGTATGTTTTGGACCCGGTTCGACCAGTACGGCTGCAAGCCTGCCCTGGTCGACGACACCCGCTCACTCACCTACCTGGAACTGCACGAGCGGGTTGTACAGTTCAGCCAAATATTAGGTGACGAAAAATCACTGCTATTGCTGGCCGCGGATAACTCCTTTGAAGCCATTATTGCCCTCTATGGCGCCCTCTACGGTGGCCACAGCGTCATGCTGTGTGATGGCAACGACAGCAAGCTGGTGGAATCACTCAACACCCAGTTCGCCCCCAATTGGATCTATCGCAAGCACGACGACTGGCAACTGTTGGCCGGTGATAAAACCGCCCACCACCTGCACCCCGACCTGGCGTTGTTGATCAGCACCTCCGGCTCCACCGGCAGCAGTAAATGCGTGCGCATCGCCTACCAGAGCGTGCAGGCCAACAGCGACGCCATCGCCCAATATTTAGCAATTAATGCCAACGACCGCGCCGCCTTACTGTTACCTATTCACTACTGCTACGGCTTGAGTGTGGTCAACTCCCATCTCGCCTCCGGTGCCAGTGTGGTGCTCACCCAATTAAGCGTGGTGGATAAAACGTTTCTCAACTTTCTCAGCGAGCAAAAGATTTCCAGCTTTGCCGGTGTGCCCTACACCTTTGAGCAGCTGGAACGGATCGATTTTCGCGCTCAGAACTTGCCCAGCCTGCGCTACTTAACCCAGGCCGGCGGTCGCCTGGATGCGGGCGTGTTGGCAAAATACGCCGACTGGGCCGAAGCCGGCAACAAGCGCTTTTTCGTCATGTATGGCCAAACCGAAGCCACGGCCCGCATCGCCTATCTACCGCCGGAGCTGTTAAAAGCTCACCCCGGCGCCATTGGCGTGGCCATACCCGGCGGCAAGCTCGAGTTAAAAGATGAGCAGGGTAATGTTATTACCCGTGTTGGCGATGTGGGTGAACTCAACTACACCGGTGCCAATGTGATGATGGGCTACGCCACGGAGATTACCGACCTGGCCCGGGGTTATGAAGTGACCGAGTTGGCAACCGGGGATCTGGCCAAATTCGATGAGCAGGGGTTGTTTACCATTGTTGGCCGCCTGAAACGCTTCTCTAAAATTTTTGGCAAGCGCTGCAACCTGGACGATATTGAAAAGTTGCTCGCCACCCACCAAATGGCTGGGCACTGTGTCTCTGATGATAAAACACTGTTTCTCTGCAGCGAGACGGCCATCGCAGCTGAGGCCAAGCCGTTAATTGAAGCGCAGTTTGGTATTCCGGTCGGCTTTATTAGCAGCGTGCAACTAACGCAATTGCCACTGCTGGCCACCGGTAAAATCGACTACCAGAATCTGTTGGCCATCGCCCAGGCAGAGAGCATTCCTGCGCAGCAGAGTAACCTCCCCCTGGCCGAACAGATTGCCGCCCTCTATGCCAGCCACTTTAATTTTAAGCACGGCGATAACCCCTCGTTTCTCGACCTGGGCGGCGATTCGCTCACCTATGTGGCCATCTCTGTCGAACTGGAGAAGCTGTTGGGCAATCTGCCACCCCAGTGGCCCGAGCTGACCATCACCGAGCTGGTAACACAGAGCGCCGCCGATAAGCCGCGGGCAAAGTTCGCCCGTATGGAAGCCAGCGTCGCCCTGCGCGCCTACGCCATTATGGCGGTGGTGATGAACCACTCGGGCCTCCATTTTATGGCCGGTGGTGCCGCCTTTATGCTGTTGATGTCGGGCGTTAACTATTCGCGCTTCCAATTTTTTGAGCAGCAGCGAAGTTCACTCTTCAGTATTGTGCCGTCGCTGTTTAAAAATATTCTGGTGCCCTATTGGGGGGTGTTGATTGGTTTCAGTTTATTGCGTTCCGAGCCGGTGAGTTGGCAGGACGTGACTCTGCTGGGCGCCAATATTCCCGGCGCCAGCAAAACCCCCTTTGGTGTTTGGTATATTCAGGAGTTGATGGTGAGCATCGCGCTGGTCAGTTTACCGATGCTGATAACGCCCGTGCGCGCCTGGATAAAAAATCATTACCGCGGTTACTTTCTTTTGATTTTGGCTGTGGCGGTGGTGCTGCGCATTATTGATGGCTATTTCCATATCGGTAGGGAGCTGGCGCTGAAGGGTGAGCAAATCTCCTGGGTGTTGTGGCTGTTTGCCTTAGGCATGATGATCAACAGCTACGCCAATGAGCCGGGCAAACGGTGGCTGCCGATTTTCGCCACGCTCGTTCTGCCCCTACTGTTTTACTGGGGCGACCCGTCGCGGGCAGTGACCACCACTCTGGGCGGGCTCTGTCTGATTCTCTTCCCGGTAATTTCGCTGCCGCGCCTGTTGGTGCCGGTGATCTCCACTCTGGCCGGAACCAGCCTGTTTATCTACCTGCTGCACACCCGCGCGCCCATCGATACCATCACCGCCGATTGGCCGGTGGATCTGCTGCGCATCGGCCTTGGCCTGCTGCTCGGCATCATCGCCTACCACCTCTATGATTTCGGGCTTTGGCTGCTAAAAAAGCTCTCCGGCAATTTCACCAAAGCAGTGGTTAGCAGCACCCCGGAGTAAGCCGCTTATTGGTCAGGCAACGGCTGCCGGTGTTACGCACCCGTGGCAAGGTGGTGGCGCGCGGCCACCTGCCAGGCAATTAGGTGCTCTCCGGTAATGGCTAACGCCAGGGCGGCGCCGGCAAACTCGACAAACGCGAAAAGCATGATGTCAGCCAGGGTAAAACGGCCGCGGCAGAGGCTGCTGCGCCCGGCCAGTTCGCGGTTTAGCCAGGCGAGGTTCTCTTCGGCCACCAGTTTCAGTTCCGCCGACGCACCGGGAATACAGTGTTGTAACTTCTGGTAGTAGGGGAGGCCAGGGCCATACCTGAAGGCCGACACCAGCGGCTCAAGAATGAGCAGGTCCAGGCGGCGCAGCCACATGCGGGTTTCGGCCTTCTCTTCGGCGCTGCGGCCAATCAACGGCGGGCTTGGGTACTCATCCTCCAGATATTCACAGATGGCGGTCACCTGGCTGATGCACTGGCCCGAGGCCAGCTCCAGCACCGGCACCTGGCCGAGGCTGTTCTTCGCCAGGAAGGCCGGCGCGCGGTTCTCGCCAGTGGCAATATCCACCCACTGCTCGGCTAAAGTAACCCCTTTTAATCGAGCAAAGTGGCGTACCACCTGGCTGTTGGTACCGAGGCCGGTGTAGAGCTTCATGGCCACCTCCTACACGCCAAAGCGGATGCCGCCATCCACCGACAGCACTTCGCCGGTGATGTAGCTGGCGTGGGCCAGAAACATGACCGCGTCGACCACGTCATCCACCTCGCCAATACGGCCCAGAGGTACACGCTCCACCATCGCTTTAAATTGCGGCAGCAGGGCACCGGAGTCGGTCAGCCCTGGCGCCACCGCATTTAAACGGATGCGGTCCGGCGCCCACTCCTTGGCCAGGGTGCGGGTGAGATTGACCACGCCGGCGCGGGAGGCGGCGGAGTGGGCCATGGTCGGCGTGGGCAGTTGCCACATGTTGGCGACGATGGTCACCACCGCCCCCTGGCGTTTTTTCAGGGCCGGGTAGAGGTGGCGCAACAGATAGAAGGCACCATTGAGGTTGATGCCGATTACCTGCTCCCAGTTCTCCTGGCTCATCTCTGCCGAGGGTTGCGCGCTTTGGCCGCCGGCGGAGTTAACCAATACATCCACTCCCTTGGCAGCCAGGCTCTCACCCAACTCCGCCATTTTCTGCCAGTCGTGAACATCGCCGACAAAGCACTCCGCCTGGCCACCGGCGGCGTGAATTTCGTCGGCCACAGCGGCTAGCTTCTCTGCGGTGCGGCCCACCAGCACCAGCTGGTAGCCCTGTTGCGCCAGGCGCAGGGCAGCGCCCCGGCCAATACCGGAACCGCCACCGGCGACAACGGCAATAGGGGGGGATTGTGTTTCGGACATGGTCTCTCCAATGGTTATTGTTATGGTTTTATTGTGCTGCGGCGGCAAGTCGCCGACTTGCCCCGCCGGCGACCGGCGTAGAGCGGCTGCTAATAGACCAGGCACCAGGGCAAAGGCCTAGTGTCGCTCATTATGCTTGCATCCATGAACAAGGGGTATCGGCGACGCTCTGTTTCTTTTCAGCAGGCGCAGCCTTCCGCCTAGCCCCGGCCAGGTATGCAGGGCTTTGCCGTCATAAAAATTTAATCGTGCATCCGCCACCCTACTGACAGAACGCTGTCAGTAGGGCTGACCAATACTGGCCCTGTTCCCCGGAACCAACCCTTTAACCTATTCAGGAGCAGGCAGATGCAACCACTACCCACAATTACCTGGTTTGAAATCCCCACCAGCGATTTCCAACGGGCTATCGATTTCTACCAAGCCGTTTTTAAAATCGAACTGAAAACCATGGAGGAGCTCGGCATTGCCATGGCCCTCTTTCCCCACGCCGAGGGTATGGCCGGTGGTGCGCTGGTCAGCGGCGCCCCTTACCAACCAAGCAGTGACGGGGTGGTGATCTATCTCTACAGTAACGATTTCGACGCTGCCCTGGATCGTATCGAGTGCAACGGTGGTAAGGTGGTGATGCCCAAAACCGAGATTCCCGCGGGGCTGATTGCGCTGTTTATCGACAGTGAAGGCAATCGCGTGGGCCTGCACACCATTCCTCAGTAGAGATAGCCCAGTAGCGATTGTCGAACAGCACACCAAGGAGTAGCCATGCGCCGAGCCGACCGGCTCTTTCAGATTGTGCAGATTTTGCGCCGGGGCCGGGTGGTCACGGCGCAAGCCATTGCCGAGCAGCTGGAGGTGAGCGAGCGCACGGTCTATCGCGACCTGCAGGATCTCTCGGCCCGGGGCGTACCACTCTTGGCCGAGGCCGGGGTCGGCTATCAGCTCGATAAAGGCTTCGATATGCCGCCGCTGATGTTCAACAGCCAGGAGGTGGAGGCGCTGGTGATTGCCGCACGCATGCTTGACGCCTGGGCCGATCCAGAGACCAAAAGCCAGATTCAATCAGCGTTGGAAAAAATTGAGCAGGTGCTGCCTGCCAAACTGCAGGAGAAGCCGGCGCGGGTGCGGGTATTCGCCCCGGGCTTTATGACCCAGCCAACCATCTGGCAGGCGCTACCCGATCTGCGCCAGGCGATCGATAGCCGCCACAAATTCACCTTTCACTACCGCGACCAACAGCAGCAAACCAGCCAACGTACCATCCGCCCGTTGGCGATCTACTTCTGGGGGCGGGCGTGGACCTGTGTCGGCTGGTGTGAGTTGCGCGCTGCCTTCCGCCACTTTCGCCTGGACCGGATGAGCAAGTGGCAGAAAACAGCAGAGACTTTCGCGGATGAAGCCGGCAAGACCCTGGCCGACTTTGAGGCAACCCTAGATAAATAGAGTAGGGTGGATAACGGGGTTAAGCCACCGCTTAAAAATGTTGGCCTGGCTTAGGAGAGCAACTGCCGCCGCACGCTCTCCGGCAACAGGGCCAGCAGCGGTTGCAATCGTTTCACCAGCTCAGCAACTGGCAAACCCTCAGGCAGGCGACCGGTTTTTTCAATGGCAAACAGCAGTTTATCCAAACTGATTGGAACAGGTTTGACCGGCGGTGCAGCCGATACCACCGTACACTGGCCATCGCCCTGCTGCAGGGTTTTTTCCAAGGCGGTGTGGGCGCCGTCCAGAGCCGAGGCCGCGTCAATAGTGCTGCCCGGATGGGCAGTAAAGACCCCAATCGACAACGACAACCGCCAGGTTTTACCTTTGACCTTAATCTCCAGCGCTTCCACCTGGGAGGTAAAGCGTTGCGCCAGGATGTTAGCGCTGGCCGGGTCAGCCATCGGCAACGACAGGATAAACTGCGCCAACCCAGCGCGCGCCGCGGTATCCTCCTGGCGAATCGATGATTTAAATATTTGCGCAACCTTGCGCATCACCGCGTCATAGCCGGCTCGGCCAAAGGCCTCGAACAGTGTGCGGTAATCGTTGAGTTGAATCAGCATCACCGTCAGGCTGTGCTGGTGGCGGGAGACAAACGCCGCATCCTTCGCCAGCCGTTTTTCAAAACCATCTTTGGTGAGCAGACCGGTGACGTTATCAACATAGACCCGCTCCATCAGCGTTCGCGTCTGCTGCTGATGGCCAATATGCGCCCGCACCCGGGCAATCAGGTGGGCGTGGTCAAAGGGCTTGGAGATAAAATCGGTGGCGCCGAGGGCAATCGCCTCCTCCTTGGAGCCGTCACTATTTTCGGCGCCGGTGATAATGATCACCGGTAAATTGCTGACGCTCTCCGATTCGCTGTTGCGGATATTTTTTAACAGGCCAAAGCCATCCAGTTTTGGCATTTGCAGATCGCTGAGCACCAGTTGGATATCACTGTTAGCCTGTAAAATCTCCCAGGCTTGTTCGCCATTTTCTGCCTGCACCACAGTAAATTCATCGCCCAATACTTTGGCGGCGGTAAAGCGTACTAATTTTGAGTCATCTGCCAGCAGGATGGATTGAGTTTTGGCGGTGTCCTGGTTTGTCATGCGATCAATCGTCTCCTTCGAACCAATCAGCGGCGACCGTATTGCATTAAACCTAGTTCAATAATGGGTGGCTAGCTAGCAGAGGAGCGCATAAACCCGGTAAAACCAGTGATTAACCGATTTAAACGGTTAAAGCTCGAGCGGTATCGGTTTCATTAGCGCTGTTCAATAGTAGAATTTGCTAGTTAAGCAATGGGCGGTTTAGTGGCGCGATTTTTTTCAGCCAAAGGGCATTGGCTAAACTTAGCTGCCCACGATGCACAAACTAACTCTATTTTTAGTCAATTTTTAATTAACGGTATTTGGAAAAATCCGGGGTAAAAAAGCAAATGCCGCAATCGATTAAATTACGGATTGCGGCATTTTTTAAAAGGTGAAATTTTTGTGGCTGGCGCATCGTTTACTCCACTTAACAACGCAGCCAACAACAGCCGTTTTAACAATAAATTTTTACCGATTTTCCAGGTTCCAGTTAATGGTCGAAGCGATCGGCATTCATTACTTTGGTCCAGGCTTTAACGAAATCCTTAACGAATTTTTCCTGGTTGTCGTCCTGGGCATAGACCTCGGCGTAAGAGCGCAAAATTGAGTTGGAACCAAACACCAGGTCGACACGGGTTGCCGTCCATTTCACTGCGCCGGTTTTGCGATCGCAAATTTCAAACAGATTGTCATTGGCTGTCTGCCAGCGGTAAGCCATATCGGTTAAATTAACGAAAAAGTCGTTGCTGAGTACGCCTTCCCGTTCGGTAAGTACGCCGTGTTTGGTGCCACCATAGTTGCTGCCCAGCACGCGCATACCACCAATTAATACCGTCATTTCCGGCGCGCTCAATCCCATCAGCTGGCTGCGGTCCAATAACAGCTCTTCTGCGGCGACCGAGTAATCGCGTTTTAACCAGTTGCGATAGCCATCGTGAATGGGTTCCAGCGGTGCGAAGGAGTCGGCATCGGTCATGGCGTCAGTGGCATCACCACGCCCCGGCATAAATGGCACGACAATATCGACACCACCATCGCGCGCGGCTTTCTCTACAGCGGCACTGCCGGCCAAGACAATTAAATCGGCCATGCTCACTTTTTTAGTGAGGCCCGCCTGAATTTCCGACAAGACACTCAGTACCTTGGCCAACCGTTGCGGTTCATTGCCCGGCCAATCTTTTTGCGGCGCCAGCCGAATGCGGCCACCGTTGGCACCACCGCGATAATCTGAACCACGGAAGGTGCGGGCACTGTCCCAGGCTGTAGCGACCAAGTCGCCCACGCTCAAGCCGCTGGATAAAATTGTCTTTTTCAGCTCGGCAATTTCTGCCTCCGTTAAGCTGTAGTCAACGGCGGGAATCGGATCCTGCCAGATCAGATCTTCAGCCGGAACATCAGAACCCAGGTAGCGCGCTTTCGGACCTAAATCGCGGTGCGTTAATTTAAACCAGGCGCGTGCGAAGGTTTCTGCAAAGTAGTCCGGGTCTTTATAAAAACGCTCGGAGATCGCCCGGTAGATGGGATCTTTTACCATCGCCATGTCAGCGTCGGTCATGATGGGGTTGTATTTAATGGAGGGGTCTTCCACATCGCTGGGTTTATCCGCCTCTTTGATATTAATCGGTTCCCACTGCCAGGCTCCCGCCGGGCTCTTTTTCAACTCCCAATCGTAGTTAAACAGCATATAGAAATAGCCGTTGTCCCACTGGGTTGGGTTGGTGGTCCAGGCGCCCTCAATACCACTGGTGATGGCATCGCGGCCAACACCTTTACCGTTGGGGTTGTGCCAACCCATCCCCTGTTCGGTGATGTCGGCGCCTTCTGGGTCCGGCCCCAATTTGGAGGCATCACCATTACCGTGGCATTTACCCACCGTGTGGCCGCCGGCGGTGAGCGCCACTGTCTCTTCGTCATTCATGGCCATACGGGCAAAGGTAAGGCGAATATCTTCGGCGGTTTTCAGTGGGTCGGGGTTGCCATCCACCCCTTCCGGGTTCACGTAGATCAACCCCATTTGCACAGCGGCCAACGGGTTGTCCATGGCTTCGCGCTCGTCGGCGCGCATGCGGTCACCCGCTTTGCCCAACCATTCGTTCTCAGAACCCCAGTTGGTGTCTTTCTCCGGTTGCCAGATATCGGCGCGGCCACCGGCGAAACCAAAGGTTTTCAAGCCCATAGATTCGTAGGCCATGTTGCCAGCCAGAATCATCAAATCGGCCCAGGAGAGCTTGTTGCCATAGCGCTTTTTAATGGGCCACAACAATCGCCGGGCCTTATCCAGGCTGACGTTATCCGGCCAACTGTTTAACGGCGCAAAGCGTTGGTTGCCGGTGCCACCACCACCGCGGCCGTCGGCGATGCGGTAGCTCCCGGCCGAGTGCCAGGCCATACGAATCATCAAGCCACCGTAGTGCCCCCAATCGGCTGGCCACCACTCCTGGCTATCGGTCATTAAGTCTTTTAAATCTTGTTTAACCGCGGCTAAGTCGAGCTTTTTAAACTCTTCGGCGTAGTTGAAGTCTTCGCCCAGCGGATTGGTTTTGCTGTCGTGCTGATGCAGGATGTCGAGGTTGAGTGCGTTTGGCCACCAGCCGGTGTTGGAGCGGGTTGTTGAAGTATTGCCGCCGTGCATAACCGGGCACTTGCCTTGACTGCTTTTTGCGTCGTTACTCATTGATGTTCCCCTTTGTTAAAAGTGAGGTGGTGGGGTAGGTTGGCCATTAGGTTTCTACCTATGGCGCTTACAGACAAAGATCAGAGTACGCACTCGCTTGCTATTGAGTTGTCCTGTTCTGATTCAACCCTGTAGGCCCACTACAGCACTTGGCTCTATCGTGATTTGGCAAACGTTATCGACTGTTGATAAGGCTTTCAGGGGACGCTGATGGAGTGACTATACGGCCACTTTAACGTTAGTAAAAATAAATGATTAGAATGTATTTGATTGTTTTATTTTATTTATATGGGCCGCTGGCATCTTTGCTCTTTGCCCAGCTGTTAGAGCCTAACATCCACTGCCCAATGGATGTACAGGCACAGGTATCGTAACGTCTGATACCACGCTCGGTATTAAGTGGCCAGGATTATACTTTGGCTACTCTTCCGCTCTTCTGCTCTTATGGCAACGGGCACTTACTCCCTTTCTGTTCGGGCTATTGCTAAGCAGCAGCGGTGAGCTGCACACAACAGCTTTTACCAGTACCCCGGCACAGATGGCGCTTCTGTGCTGCTCTTTTCTTTGCCCGTTAACCGTTCGCTATCAAATCTTGTCCAGCTTACCGGGACACTTTGCGATTTGTGACAGAGTTGGAACGGGGTGCATTGCAGGTTGTTGCGTTGAATCGGCGAGCAGAGCCGAAACCAGGCGTGGACCGCCATCGCTATTGACTTAGTGATAATAGTGCTCGGTGGGTTTTCGGCTTACCGTTTGCAACGCCTGACGGCAGGTCGCAATGATCAGCAAACTCATGCACCGCCGGGCAATTGCCCCGTTAGAGAAGGAAAATCTGGCGCAGCTTAAATCCATCAGCCAGAAGATAGCAGGTTATCAACCGTGCTGGAGGGAAGACATTAAACCTGCCCGGCAGGAGCAATTTTTTTAATCACTCCGCCGAACCAGAAATCGTTATTTATTCCACGGTAACCGATTTCGCCAGGTTGCGTGGCTGATCGACATCGGTGCCCTTGTTCACCGCCACATGATAAGAGAGCAGTTGTAACGGCAGGGTGTAGATAATTGGTGCGATGGATTCCGGACAGGTGGGTACTTTAATGACCGTGGTCTGCTCATCGTTTCTAAAGCCGGCGTGTTCATCGGCAAAGACATAAAGCTTGCCACCGCGGGCGGCCACCTCTTCCAGGTTCGATTTAATCTTCTCCAATAATTCACCGCTTGGCGCCACGGCAATCACCGGCATGTCGCTGTCGACCAGGGCCAGCGGGCCATGTTTTAACTCGCCGCTGGGGTAGGCTTCGGCATGTATGTAGGAGATCTCTTTGATTTTCAGCGCCCCTTCCAGAGCAATGGGATACTGCACACCACGGCCTAAAAAGAGGCTGTGGTGTTTTTCAGTAAAGTGGTTGCTGATCTGTTGTATGTAGTTGTTGATCTGCAATACCGCTGCGGCAAACACCGGCAGGTCGGTAAGGGCATTGACCAGTTCCGCTTCCCGTTCGGGCGACAATTGCGTTCTTCTTCCCAGGGCAATCACCAGAATTTGTAACGCTACCAGCTGGGTGGTAAAGGCTTTGGTGGAGGCCACGCCGATTTCGATCCCGGCCTGCGTTAAAAAGACCAACTCCGATTCGCGTACCAGGGCACTGTTGGCCACGTTGCAGATGGCCAGGGTCGACAGGTAACCCGATTTTTTAGCTTCGGCCAGGGCCGCTAATGTATCGGCGGTCTGCCCGGATTGGGAGATGGTGACAAACAGTGTGTTGGGGCGCACCACGGTTTTGCGGTAGCGAAATTCACTGGCCACCTCCACACTACAGGGGATGCCGGCCCAGTCTTCCAGCCAATATTTGGCGACTATGCCGGCATGATAGCTGGTGCCACAGGCGACTATCTGTACATTTTCAACCTGGTCAAAAATCTGGCCGGCTTCGGCACCAAAGGATTGCTCCAGCACCTTATCCTGGCTGATGCGGCCAAGCAGGGTGTTTTTTAAGGCTTTCGGTTGCTCAAAAATCTCTTTCAACATGAAGTGACGGAAGCTGCCCTTATCGGTCGACTCCATCGCTTCGGTTGCGCGTTCGATTTCGCGTTCAACCAGGGCGCCTTGCTTGTCGTAAATGGTAAAGCCATCGACGGTGATCTCGGCGGTTTCGCCATCATCCAGATAGACAAAACGGTCGGTTACCTGGCGCAGTGCCAGCGGGTCGGAGGCGATGTAGTTCTCCTCAATACCCACACCAATTACCAACGGGCTGTCTTTGCGGGCGACTACCACCGTGTGCGGTTCATGGCCGCTGATCACGGCAATAGCGTAGGCGCCTTTTAATTTTTTAATGGCAGCCTGAACGCTGGCCAATAGTGTAACGTGGTGCTTTTTGCACTCGTGAATTAAAAAGGCGATGGTTTCGGAATCGGTTTGCGAATTGAAATGGTAGCCTTTGCTTTTTAACTCTTCGCGCAGCTGTTGGTAATTTTCAATAATGCCGTTGTGAACAATGGCGATCTCTTCACACACGTGTGGGTGGGCGTTTTGTTCCGATGGTTTACCGTGGGTTGCCCAACGTGTGTGGGCGATGCCGACATGGCCCTGCAGATTGCTGGCAACCTCTTCCAGGCCGCCCACTTTTCCCAGCACACGGTGCAGCTGCAGGTGCACCTGCTCGGGGTTGATAACGGCCATGCCCGCCGAATCGTAGCCTCGGTACTCCAGCCGCTTTAAGCCTTCTAATAAAATGGCGACGATGTTCCGTTTGGCAACGGCGGCAACTATTCCACACATAAAAATTACTCAGCTTTGCGTTTGTTACTTTTTCTCTTTTTTCGGTCTTTGCCACGGTTCGCGATGAATCTGTTTGGCGCGCGTGACGGCGAGGGACTCTTCCGGTACCGATTTGGTGATGGTTGACCCGGCACCAACTGTTGCTCCCTTGCCAATCTCTACCGGAGCCACCAAGGCGGTATTGGAGCCGATGAAAGCCGAATCCCCAATCACCGTTTTATGTTTGTTAGCACCATCGTAATTGCAGGTGATGGTGCCGGCACCAACGTTGACCTCTTCACCCAATTCAGCATCACCAATGTAACTCAGGTGGTTGACCTTGCTGTGATAACCAATCGCCGCATTTTTGGTTTCAACAAAGTTGCCAATACGCACACCGGTGGCCAGATAAGTACCCGGGCGCAGACGGGCGTAGGGGCCAACTTCACAATCTTCACCGAGGTCGGACTGTTCTATGTGGGTAAAGGCTTTAATGTGGCAACCATCACCAATTACCGCATTGCGAATCACACAGTGACTCTCAATGATTACCCCATCACCGAGCTGCACGTGGCCTTCAAAGACACAGTTGACATCGATACTGACATCATTGCCAAAATCAACGCGGCCGCGAATGTCGATGCGGGTCGGGTCGGCCAGACGCACCCCTTCGAGCATCATCTGTTGTGCTATCTGCTCCTGGCAGACGCGCTCCAGTTGCGCCTGCTGCAGACGATCATTCACACCTAGAATTTCAAATAGGGCCTGTGGCTCGCAGGCGTTGACCTGTTTGCCCTCAGCCACCGCCATGGCGATGATATCCGTTAAATAGTATTCGCCCTGGGCGTTGTTGTTGTGCAGTTGTGGCAACCATCGTTCCAGATCTTCGTTGCGCACGGCCATGATACCGGTGTTGATTTCGTGAATGGCGAGTTGACTGTCGGTGGCATCTTTTTGTTCCACAATGGCGACGATGCTTTCGTTTTTATCGCGCACAATACGGCCGTAACCATTGGCATCTTCCAACTCGGCGGTAAGCAGTGCCATGCTGTTTTCATCCACCAGATTAATCAGCTGGCGTAGCGTTGGTAGGGTGATGAGAGGTACATCACCATACAGAATCAGGCTGATACCATATTTTTGCAGTGAGCCGAGCGCGGTCATAACCGCATCGCCGGTGCCCAGCTGCACCTCCTGATAGAGGCAATCAACGGGGTAGGGGGCGAGTACCTCCTCCACCTGGGTGGCCTGATGGCCCAATACCACGTGGATATTGGCATTTTCCAACTGCAGTGCAGTTCCAACTACATGTTCAATTAAAGGGACACCGGCCAGTTGTTGCAAAACTTTGGGCAGTTGCGATTTCATGCGCGTGCCTTTTCCGGCCGCCAGGATAATGACATCGATCATAACGATTTAGTGCGAAGTTGTTCTCTTGTGTAGTTGATAGTCGCGCTGGGCAAGGTAGAGCGGCAGCCCCAGGGAGACCCCCACCAGGCAGGTGCCGGCTATGGCCCAAAAGCGTTGGTTAATTTGGTTTTTTTGCCCGTCGACAAGGATAAAAAGGATCAGTGCCAGCGCGCTGATAGCAACATCGGACCAGGCAAACAGACTTAACTTGTTGCTAAAAATTGCCTCTGTAACCGATGCCATTGACAGCTCGGCCGAGCTCAGCCAATCGATAAACGCCAAGTAGGGAAGGGCCGTTCCGATCATTGCCAACAAGCTGTAGAGCCGCCACATAATAGCAACGAAGCCCCCGTTAAGCCGATTTTTCTGCGGTTGGCAGTCCGGCTTCCTTCCAGGCTTTAAAGCCCCCTTCAAAGTGGCAGACGTTATCCATACCCATGCTCTGCAGCGCATCGGTTGCCAAACTTGATCGCCAGGCCGATTGGCAATAGAGCACAAAGGTTTTCGCCTCGCCAAACACTGGCTTGAAGTAGGGGCTCGCCGGGTCGACCCAGAACTCCAACATGCCCCTCGGCGCATGTACGGCATTGGGTATCATCCCTTCGCGTTCCAGCTCGCGCACATCGCGGATATCGACAAACACGGTATCCGCGTTGTTTAACAGCGCTTGGGCTTGTGCCAGTGACAGGGTTTTTATCCGACTGCGAGCTTCACAGAGCAGCTGTTGATAGCCTTTGGTAATTGCCATGCAAGTGATCCAAGTGCGTTTTTTGACGCCAATTTAGCAGGCGTTTCGCGGGTTTTTAGGCCTTTGAAAAGAGCGCCCACCATACCGCCAATTGCCAGTGGAGACCAGCCTGATGACGGTGTGGAAGAGAAATAAAAAAAGGCAGCCGAAGCTGCCTTTTTGCCGAAAAAAACAGGCTTAGTGGCCCATTTTCTTCTTAATGGCCTGGATAGTTCGCAGCTGGGCTGCGGCCTCTGCCAGTTGTGTCGCGGCCAAAGAGTAATCCAGTTCGCTGGACTGATTGGCGAGGGCGGCTTCGGCATCCTTTTGCGCCTGCAGAGCCTTGGCTTCATCGATGTCGTCAGCACGCAGTGCGGTATCGGCCAGTACAATGACCACGGAGGGTTGTACTTCCAGATAACCGCCGGAGAGGTAGAAAATCTCCTCTTCACCGCCTTGCTTGATTACTCGAATGGGGCCTGGCTTTAATGCAGTCAACAAGGGCGCATGGCCGTAGGCAATACCCACGTCACCTTCGGAGGCGGCGGCAATTACCATCTCCACCAATCCAGAGAAGATACCTTCTTCAGCGCTTACTATGTCACAGTGCACGGTCATAGCCATGGTTGTGCCTCTTGAAAATTAAGCGGTGGCCAAATTAGCCACCGCGTTTAGCACTCACCCGAACGGGTTACTTCATGCCGTTGGCTTTCTCGATCGCTTCGTCGATGGTACCGACCATGTAGAACGCCTGCTCTGGCAGAGCATCGAACTCGCCACCCAGAATGCCTTGGAAACCACGGATGGTCTCTTTCAGAGGCACATACTTACCCGGAGAACCGGTAAATACTTCCGCTACGTGGAACGGCTGGGAGAGGAAACGCTCGATTTTACGGGCGCGGGCAACGATCTGCTTATCTTCTTCAGAGAGCTCGTCCATACCCAGAATGGCGATGATGTCTTTCAGCTCTTTATAGCGCTGTAATACAGTCTGTACGCCACGGGCGGTATCGTAGTGCTCGTTACCGATGATCAGCGGATCCAACTGACGGGAAGTGGAGTCCAGTGGATCGACCGCAGGGTAGATACCCTTGGCAGCGATGTCACGGGAAAGTACCACGGTTGAGTCCAAGTGGGCGAAGGTGGTCGCTGGGCTTGGGTCGGTCAAGTCATCCGCCGGTACGTATACCGCCTGTACCGAAGTGATTGAACCGACTTTGGTGGAGGTAATACGCTCTTGCAGTACACCCATCTCTTCCGCCAGCGTTGGCTGGTAACCTACCGCAGAAGGCATACGACCCAGCAGTGCAGATACCTCGGTACCGGCCAGGGTGTAACGGTAGATGTTGTCGACGAACAAGAGTACGTCTTTACCTTCGTCACGGAATTTCTCGGCCATGGTCAGGCCAGTCAGCGCTACCCGCAAACGGTTACCTGGGGGCTCGTTCATCTGCCCGTAAACCATCGCCACCTTGTCGAGTACGTTGGACTCTTTCATCTCGTAGTAGAAGTCGTTACCTTCCCGAGTCCGCTCACCGACACCGGCAAACACAGACAGACCGCTGTGCTCTTTGGCGATGTTGTTGATCAATTCCATCATGTTTACGGTTTTGCCGACACCGGCACCACCGAACAGGCCAACCTTACCACCCTTGGCGAAAGGGCAGACCAGGTCGATTACTTTAATACCGGTTTCCAGCAACTCCGCAGAAGCGGCAAGCTCGTCGTAAGCTGGCGCTTTACGGTGGATCGGCATACGATCTTTTTCACCGATTTCACCGGCTTCGTCGATGGGGTTGCCCAGCACGTCCATAATACGGCCGAGGGTTTCACTACCCACAGGCACGCTCACTGGCGCACCGGTGTTACTAACGGCCAAACCGCGGCTGACGCCTTCGGAGGATCCCATGGCAATAGTCCGTACCACACCGTCACCCAACTGTTGCTGTACTTCCAGGGTCAAACCCTTCTCAGCAACGGTTAAAGCATCGTAAACCTTAGGTACGGAATCACGGGGAAACTCAACGTCGATAACGGCACCGATGATCTGCACAATGCGTCCGCTACTCATTTCCGATTCCTCTTAAATTTAAAAATTAAAAAGCGTTAAAACTGTTGTTTAGCACCCGGTGTACTACACCGCGGCGGCGCCACTCACGATCTCGGACAGCTCTTGGGTAATGGCTGCCTGACGGGCTTTGTTGTAAGCCAGTTGCAATTGATCGATGAGGTCGCCGGCGTTATCAGTGGCGTTTTTCATGGCGATCATACGGGCTGCCTGTTCGCAGGCTCCGTTTTCCACCACCGCTTGATACACCTGTGATTCCACGTAACGGGTTAACAATCCTTCCAGTAACTCTTCTGCATCCGGCTCATAGATGTAGTCCCAGTGGTGCTTTAACGACTCGTTCTCTTCCGCTTCCAATGGCAGCAGTTGATTGACGAAAGGTTTTTGCACCATGGTGTTCACGAATTCGTTACCCACCAGGAACAGACGATCAATTTTGCCTTCGGCATAGGCATCGAGCATGACCTTAACACTACCGATCAGATCAGACAGCGACGGTGCCTCGCCCAGGTCGCGCACGCGCGCCACGACGTTGCCGCCCACACTTTTAAAGAAGGCGGCGGCCTTGGCACCGATCAGGGCGAAATCGACCTGAACGTTTTTATCGGACCACTCTTTACTGGATGCCAGCGCTTTTTTGAAAACATTGATGTTCAAACCACCACAAAGGCCGCGGTCACTGGAAACAATAATGAAGCCAACACGCTTAACTTCGCGCTCCTGCATGTACAGGTGCTTATATTCGGGGTTGGCGTTGGCAATGTGGCCAACCACCGCCCGAATACGCTGAGCGTAGGGCTTACCAGTTTCCATGCGATCCTGCGCACGACGCATTTTACTCGCCGCCACCATTTCCATGGCGGAGGTGATTTTCTGCGTACCTTTAATACTGGTTATCTGCGTTCGTATCTCTTTTCCGACTGCCATAACTGGCCCTCGAATCTATTAAGTGACTCCACATTGCACTTCAAAAACCGGGCTCAATCTTGAACCTGGATTTTACGTTGTCACGGCGGCGGGCCAGAGGGCCCGTACAACCCGAGCACCTCCCTGTGCCCGTGGCGATCAACTGAAATGCAACTATTGGCCTGGATTTACCAGGTTTGAGTAGCTTTAAACTTCTCGATCGCTGCTTTGAAAGTAGCGGCGATTTCGTCGTTGTAGTCACCGGTAGCAACGATTTTGCTCATCAGCTCACCGTGCTCAGCATTCATAAACGACAAAAAGGCGCTCTCAAAAGAGCCGATTTTGGCTACTTCAACGTCTTTCAAAAAGCCTTCGTTGGCCGCAAACAGCAGTACGCCCATCTCTGCGATGGAGAGCGGCTGGAACTGCTTCTGTTTCATCAGTTCGGTGACGCGCTCACCGTGGTCCAGCTGGGACTTGGTGGCTTCATCCAGGTCGGAAGCGAACTGAGAGAAGGCCGCCAACTCGCGGTACTGGGCCAGAGCGGTACGAATACCACCGGACAGCTTTTTAATGATTTTGGTCTGCGCCGCACCACCCACACGCGATACCGAGATACCGGCGTTCATCGCAGGACGAATACCGGCGTTGAACATATCGGTTTCCAGGAAGATCTGACCATCGGTAATGGAGATCACGTTGGTAGGTACGAACGCGGATACGTCACCAGCCTGGGTTTCAATGATTGGCAGAGCCGTCAAAGAACCAGTTTGGCCTTTCACTTCACCGTTGGTCATTTTTTCTACGTAGTCGGCGTTAACACGCGCGGCGCGCTCCAGCAGACGGGAGTGCAGGTAGAAAACATCACCGGGGTAAGCTTCACGGCCGGGCGGACGACGTAACAACAGAGAAATCTGACGGTAAGCCCAAGCTTGCTTGGTCAGATCATCGTATACGATCAGGGCATCTTCACCGCGGTCGCGGAAATATTCACCCATGGTACAACCGGCAAACGGCGCCAGGAATTGCATCGCGGCGGGGTCAGAGGCGGTAGCGGCCACAACAATGGTGTGATCCATGGCACCGTGCTCTTCCAGTTTGCGCACAACGGCGGCAATAGAAGAGGCTTTCTGACCAACGGCAACGTAAATACACTTAATGCCGGAGCCTTTCTGGTTGATGATGGCGTCAACCGCTACGGCGGTTTTACCAATCTGACGGTCACCGATAATCAGCTCACGCTGACCACGGCCGACTGGCACCATGGCATCGATCGCTTTAATACCGAACTGCACTGGCTGATCAACACCCTGACGGGCAATAACGCCCGGGGCGATCTTTTCGATAGCGTCGGTTTTGGCGGTGTTGATGGGACCTTTACCGTCAATGGGGTTACCCAAAGAGTCAACCACACGACCCAGCAATTCAGTACCTACCGGTACTTCCAGGATGCGGCCGGTACACTTACAGGTTTGGCCCTCGGCAACGGTTTGATAGTCGCCCAAAATTACGGCACCGACTGAGTCCTGCTCCAGGTTAAGTGCCAAACCATAGACACCACCTTCAAAATCGATCATCTCACCGTACATGGCATCGGCCAAACCGTGAATACGAATAATACCGTCGGTTACCGATACCACCGTGCCTTCGTTCTGGGCCTCGGCTTTTACTTCTAAAGAGTCGATACGACTCTTGATAATTTCACTGATTTCCGAAGGGTTCAGTTGCTGCATGCTAGTTCCTACCCTATGAATTAGGCGTTCATGGCTTCGGCGAGCTTGGCCAGCCGACCCTTAACGGAGTCGTCGATGACTGTATCGCCAGCGCGGATAACCACGCCGCCCAACAGGCTCTCATCAATCAAGCCTTTTACAGTGACATCGCGACCCAATTTGGTCTTCAATGCTGTTGCCAATTTGTCCAGGGTTGCTTGTGGCAGTTCGAAGGCACTGGTGACGTCGACGTCGACGGACTTCTCCAGCTGTGCCTTAAACTCTTCAAACAGACTGCTAATCGCTGGCAGCAGCCCCAAACGTTTGTTCGCCGCCAAATTGCGGATAAAATTTTTGCCCTTGTCGTTGAGCGCGTCGCCGCACACTTCAACAAAAGTATCGCCTTTCTGTGCTGCGGTTAGCAGAGGAGAAGCCAGCACTTTGGCTACGGTTTCCGATTGGGAAACGGCAGCCGCAACCGACAACTGTTCTGCCCACACCGCCAACGCGTTTGCTCCCTTTGCGTATTCAAAGGCAGCTTTGGCGTAGGGACGGGCAAGTGTCGTTAGTTCTGCCATAGTCTCCTCGCTTACAGTTCAGCGGCCAGTTTCTCTACCAATTCGGTATTGGCAGCGGCATCAATGTTTTTCTGCAGCACTTGCGTAGCACCCGCCAGAGCCAGGGCAGCGACCTTACCGCGCAACTCTTCTTTCGCACGGTTGACCATCTGCTCGACCTCAGCTTCAGCCGCCGCTTTAATACGGCTGCCTTCGGCTGTTGCCTGCTCTTTGGCTTCATCAATAATCTGATTGGCACGCTTGTTAGCAGAGTCAATAATCGCCGCCGCTTGCGTTTTGGCTTCGTGCAGTTGCTGGGTAGCTTTTTTCTGAGCCAACTCTAAATCTTTGTCGGCTCGTTCAGCGGCTTCCAGGCCCGCAGCAATTTTTGCTTCGCGTTCCTGCATAATGCCCAGCAACGCAGGCCAAACGTACTTCCAGCAAAAAGCAATAAATACCAGGAAAGTGATCGATTGGCCGATGAGCGTTAAGTTGATATTCATATCAACACCTCTTGCTTAATGGGTGAATGACGTAAGCAAAAGTGCTCAATTAACCCTGCAGCCCAGGCGCAACAACGAAGATCAGGAACATGCCGATACCCACACCGATCATCGGTACGGCGTCGAGCAGACCCGCCATCAGGAACATTTTACCTTGCAGGGCAGGACCTTGTTCTGGTTGACGCGCTGAACCTTCCAGCAACTTGCCACCCAAAGTACCAAAACCGATAGCGGTACCCAGGGCACCCAAACCGATCAACAGTGCTGCTGCAACGTATACCAAACCTACTGCTTCCATTGTTTTCTCCTACTTTTAAGTTTAAAAAAATAAAAATTGAAATTGTTAAGCCAGCACCAACCGCCCGGTTGGCGTGGTAAAGCTGTTAGTGGCTCTCACCATTGTCGTGCGCCATGGCCATGTACACCGTAGTCAGTACCATGAACACAAATGCCTGCAGGGTGATTACCAGAATGTGGAATACTGCCCAAGCCCACTGCAACACGCCGCCGAACACACCCAGAACCAGACCGGCACTGAACATCAAGGCGATGAGGATAAAGATCATCTCACCCGCGTAGAGGTTACCGAACAGTCGCAGGCCGAGAGAGATTGGCTTGGCGATCAGGGAGACGGTTTCCAGAATCAGGTTGATGGGGATAAGAACAATATTGAAGAACCAGAACTTCTTGGGGGCGAAGAAGGGGTGGCAGGTCAGCTCTTTAATAAAGCCAAACAGACCCTTCTCTTTGATGCTGAAGATGATCATTAGCGCAAATACGGTGAAAGCCATGCCCAAGGTAGCGTTGGGGTCGGTGGTGGGAACCACTTTGAAGAAGAGATGCTCATTACCGGCAATCTTGGCGGCGGCAAAGGGCAACCAATCGACCGGGATGAGGTCCATCAGATTCATGAAGAAAACCCAGACAAAGATGGTCAGAGCCATGGGGCCAATCATGCGATTTTTGTGGTGGAAGATATCTTCAACGGTGTTGTTAACAAAGTTGATGACAAACTCGAACAAGCTCTGCATGCCGCGCGGAGTGCCAACAGTCGCTTTTTTGGCGACCCGGGCAAACAGAAAACAGAACAGGGCGCCCAAAAAGATGGACCAACCCAGAGTGTCCAGATGCACTGCAGTAAAGCCCATGTCAGAGGCTTCCTGGGAGGAGTGGGCCAGAGTCCACTCAGAGTGCTCCAGTGTGTGTACGTGTCCTTCGGCATCCACTCGTTCATAACCGGCCGGCAATTTACCGTAGGTCATGTTTTGCAAGTGGTGCTGGATATACCCCGTCGAGGTTTGCTCTTCGCTAGCCATGTCGATATTGCACCTAAAAAGTTAAAAAATTCTGTTTGCTTGTTCGAGCTATCCACCGGCGCGGCTGTCACCGGTGTGGACTGGCCACACCCTTGCCGGCACGGTGGAGATCTTCACTGGATCACCTTGGCGTTAACCACCCATTGCACGAGTGTCATCAGGCCAAAGGCGCTGAACAGGGCCGCACTGTGTAGGGGTTTGACGAACACAAACACCAGTGCGAATCCCAGCAGGGTGAGGGTAAATTTACCAATCTCACCGCGATATATCTGTTGTAGGGCTGAGCCTGCCTGTGCTGAACCGATAATGCGGAAAGCATAGAAGGCAAAATAGGCGCTGGGGATGACTTGAATAAGTCCACCTAGCAATAGAGAGTAGGAGACAGTCGCGCTATACAGCCATCCAATCAGAGCGATTGGAAGCAGAATCAACAACTGGATGAGGAAAACTTTAAAAACCGGTGGCTTTCGGATGCTGCCCATACGCTTTTCGGCTGTTAGCTCAATGGTGCTGTGTGCTCACCTGATAAAGGCCAAAAGGCAGCGCCTGGTCGCTTGTTCCTGATGATTTTCCTAACTCACACCTTACACGCCCTAAAATTGTGCTTGCACTCTCTCCGGAGCTTAAGCGTCGCGAATTATAGGGTTAAACCCGGCAGGGTTCAACATAGAGCGCGTGCGAGCAAATAAACAATTAGTCCTAAATTGGGCGAAATTTAAACGATTATCGCCGCCATTTAACAACTAATCGAAATATTAACGGTAATTGACATAATTTATTTGAAATAAAACTAACCCAAAAACCCTATATTTATTATGTATTTATTACAGGGCAGCCGTGGTTCAGAGTGAGGCATTAAGGGTTAGTGATCCCCGTTTTTGTACCCTAAATGGGCCAAAATACCATCCAACTCATCCAGGTTGTTGTATTTCAAAATTAATCGCCCGGCCCCTTTGGCGGTGTGGTTGATCAGCACCGGCACACCGATTTTCTCCGCCAACCCCTCCTCCAGGTTTTTCAGATCGGGGCTCACCTGGCTGGCCGCCGGTACCGCCTTGGACTCCTCCTGTTGGCGGCGCACCAGGGCTTCGGTTTGACGCACCGACAGGCCGCGGCTGATCACCTGGTGGGCGATGGCGCGCTGTTGATCACCCGGCAGAGTGAGCAGGGCACGGGCGTGGCCCATTTCGATGTCGCCATTCTCCAACAGCCGTTTCACCTCGTCGTTCAAAGCGATCAGGCGCAGCAGGTTGGTGACGGTGGTGCGCGATTTACCCACCGCCTCGGCCACCTCTTGATGGGTCAGGTCGAACTCATCTTGCAGCCGCTTGAGGGCGAAGGCCTCCTCCATGGGATTGAGATCCTCACGCTGAATATTCTCAATCAGCGCCATGGCGATGGCGGCTTCATCCGGTACGTCGCGTACCACCGCTGGAATCTTGTCGAGCTGGGCTAACTGCGTGGCCCGCCAACGGCGTTCACCGGCGATGATCTCGTAGCGACCGCCGCCAATGGGGCGCACCACGATGGGTTGCATCACCCCCTGGGCTTTAATGCTGTCGGCCAGCTCCTGCAGTGCCTCTGGGTTCATGTCCCGGCGCGGCTGGTACTTGCCGCGCTGGATAAACTCCACCGGCAGTTCGGTCAGTTGGCCATCGAGGCCCGGATTGGGGGAGGTGACGGCGTTAATGGCGTCTGCTACCGAAGCGGAGGCGTTACCAGCGTTGGCAACTCCACCGAGAAGGGCATCCAAGCCCCGGCCTAAGCCTTTGCGTTTATTAGCCATGTTCAATCAATTTTGTACGGGTAACTGGGGAGCCGGGGCTTACACCACCTCGGCGCTGGATTGGGTGGTGCGGCTGTGACGCCGCAGCATTTCACCGGCCAAGGCCAGGTAGGCGATGGCGCCCTTGGACTGCTTGTCGTAGCTGATCACCGGCATGCCGTGGCTGGGCGCCTCGGCCAAGCGCACATTGCGTGGAATACAGGTGCGGTAGAGGCGTTCGCCAAAGTGGCCGGAGAGCTGGGCAGAGACATCGTTGGTCAGGCTGTTGCGCGGGTCGTACATGGTGCGCAGCAACCCCTCAATGTAGATATTGGGGTTGGTGTAGTTCTTAATCTGGTCGATGGTGTTGATCAGCGCCGACAGCCCCTCCAGAGCGTAGTACTCACACTGCATGGGAATAATCACACCATCGCAGGCGGTGAGGGCGTTGACGGTGAGCATGTTGAGGGAGGGGGGGCAGTCGATCAGGATGTAGTCGTAGCGGTCGCGCACCTTGGCCAGGGAGGCACGCAGGCGCTGCTCGCGGCCAACCATCTCCAGCATCTGCACCTCGGCGGCGGTAAGGTCGCCGTTGGCGGGCAGCACATCGAAACCCCACTCACTGCGTACAATCGCGCTTTCGATCTCGGCCTGGCCCACCAGCACATCGTAGATGGTAATCTCGAGGGCGTTTTTGTCGACGCCGCAACCCATAGTGGCGTTGCCCTGTGGGTCCAGGTCGACCATCAGCACACGTTTTTTGGTCGCCTCGAGCGAGGCTGCCAGGTTGACGCAGGTAGTGGTTTTACCGACGCCACCCTTCTGATTGGTGATGGCAAAGACATGGTTCAAGGGGTTCACCTATTGGGCTTATGGGTTGCGCTTCTCGTTATTGGTCATTGCGCCAGGGCGTTAAGTTTACGCATACACGGGCAGATGCCAATTGCTTTATCGGAAATAATTGCGTTAGCCGGCATTCTTCGGAACCAATTGCAGCAGATGGCGCTGGCCCGCTTCGCCGGGCACAGAGAGAGGCCAAGTTTGTGCCAACTCGATATCAGCCGGCAGCTCGGCCAGCTCCTGCTCTGGAAATTGGCCCTTCATCGCCCACAGTGCTCCGGAGTCGTTCAGCAGGTGCCGGCAGCCGGCGACCATATCGGCCAGGCTGGCAAAGGCGCGGCTGATCACACCATCAAAAGCTGGCTCGGGGAGTAATGTTTCCACCCGCTGGTTGAGTACGGTTACATTCTCCAAACCCAGGCGGCTCTTCACCTCAATCAGGAAGCGGGTCTTTTTGCCGTTGCTGTCGAGCAGCGTCCAGTGCCAGTGGGGCAGGCAGATGGCGAGTGGGATACCCGGCAGGCCACCGCCGGTACCGACGTCGATAAACCGTTTGGAATCGGAACTTTCCAGGTAAGTAAGCACCGACAAACTATCCAGCAGGTGGCGGCCGACCATCTCCTCAATGGCGCGCACCGCCGACAGGTTATAGGCCCGGTTCCACTTGACAAACAGCTGCAGGTATTCAAGCAGCAGCCCTTGCTGCTCGGCCGTCAGTGCCAGTTCCAGCGCTTGGCAGCCGCGCTCCAGGGCCGAGGCTAATGCCGCTTGCGTCACTCAATCAGTCCTATGCCGTAACCACTTTTTGCAGGGCGCCCTGCTTCTTCAAATAGACCAAAATCAGCGACACCGCCGCCGGGGTAATCCCCGGCAGACGTGAGGCCCGGGCCAGGGTCTCCGGCCGCGCCTCTTTAAGCTTCTGCTTCACCTCGTTGGAGAGCCCCTGCACGATGTCGTAATCGAAGCTCTCCGGAATGCGGGTGTTTTCGTGAGCGCGCAGGCGGTCGATATCCTGCTGTTGGCGCTCGATGTAGCCCGAGTACTTGGCGGCAATTTCCACCTGTTCCGCCACCGCTTCGTCGTCTACGCCGACCCCTTTGATATTGGCCAGATCGGCGTAGCCTAGCTCCGGCCGCTTGAGCAGATCGGCCAGGCTGTACTCCCGCTGCAGGGGTGGAATCTTGTCGGCCAGAGCGGCCGCCTCCGGGCTGCCCACCTGAATCCAGGTGCTCGCCAGGCGCTGCTGTTCTTGCACCACCAACTCCCGTTTTTGCTCAAACAGCTGCCAGCGTTGGTCATCGACCAGGCCGAGCCTACGGCCGGTTTCGGTGAGGCGGTCGTCGGCGTTGTCTTCGCGCAGCAGCAGGCGGTATTCGGCGCGGCTGGTAAACATGCGGTAGGGCTCTTTAGTGCCGAGGCTGATCAGATCGTCGACCAGCACGCCAATGTAGGCCTCGTCCCGGCGCGGGCACCAGGGCGCCTTGCCCTGCACCTTGAGGCCGGCGTTGGTGCCGGCCAACAGCCCCTGGGCGGCGGCCTCTTCGTAGCCAGTGGTGCCGTTGATCTGGCCGGCGAAGAAGAGCCCCTGGATATAGCGGTTCTCCAGGCTGTAGTTGAGCTCGCGCGGATCAAAGAAGTCGTACTCGATGGCGTAACCGGGGCGGGTGATGTGGGCGTTTTCAAAGCCCTTGATAGAGCGTACCGCCCGCTCCTGGATATCGTAGGGCAGGCTGGTGGAGATACCGTTAGGGTAGAGTTCGTGGGTGGTGAGCCCCTCGGGTTCGATAAAGATCTGGTGTGAATCTTTATCGGCAAAGCGGTTGATCTTGTCTTCGATGGAGGGGCAGTAGCGCGGCCCCACCCCTTCGATGATGCCGGTAAACATGGGCGAGCGGTCAAACCCTTCGCGAATGATGGCGTGAGTTTGCTCGTTGGTGTGGGTGATCCAGCAACAGACCTGCTGCGGGTGCTGGCTCACCGAGCCGAGGAAGGACATCACCGGTGTCGGTGCGTCGCCCCACTGCTCCTCCAGACCATCAAAGTTAACGCTGCGCGCGTCGATGCGGGGCGGCGTACCGGTTTTCAGCCGGTCAACCGTTAACGGCAGTTCGCGCAGGCGATTGGCCAGGCCGATGGAGGGTGGGTCACCAGCGCGGCCGCCACTGTAATTTTGCAAGCCAATGTGGATGCGGCCACCGAGGAAGGTGCCGGTGGTCAAGACGACACTGTCGGCACTGAAGCGGAGTCCCATCTGGGTAACAACCCCCACCACCCGCTCGCCTTCGACGATCAGATCTTCTGCCGCCTGCTGGAAAATATGGAGGTTGGGCTGATTCTCCAGAATATCGCGAATCGCCGCCTTGTAGAGGATGCGGTCGGCCTGGGCGCGGGTGGCGCGCACGGCGGGGCCTTTGCGGGCATTGAGTACGCGAAATTGGATGCCGGCTAGATCGGTGGCGCGGGCCATGGCACCGCCCAGCGCGTCGATCTCTTTCACCAGATGGCTTTTACCAATGCCACCAATAGCCGGGTTACACGACATCTGGCCGAGGGTTTCGATGTTGTGGGTTAAAAGCAGGGTTTTACACCCCATACGGGCAGCCGCCAAACAAGCCTCTGTGCCTGCGTGGCCACCGCCAATAACGATCACCTGATAGTGATTACTGGCATTCATCAACAATATCCTCACCCGCTGATAGGGGCAGACATTAACTAGGGAAGGGCGGGGATTATACGGTGTGTTTACGTTTGGTCAATTATTAACCCAAGTAAAAACTTGTCTGGTTGGCCAATGCCGAAGTGGGCGTGGCAGCGGCGCAATACTCAACATGGCAGCAAGTGATCGGTTTTGTTAACAATCCACAATACGCTTACAAAATTAAAAAGATAAAGAAATAGGTATATAGAGAGTTTATTAGATGATTGTTGTGGTTATTGGGGCCTGCTAAATCTGTGGATTTTCTTTAAAAAATTATATATTTCAGTCACTTATATCACTTATAAGGGTGTGGCTAGCGGTTCAGTAACCACTGCTCTGGCCGTGGGGTAGGTGTGGCTAAACGTTCACAGGCCGGGCACTTGTGGATTAAAGACGCGGGTTATCCGAACCTTACTCCACTTTTATACCGGACTTGTGCCACTGCTTGGCAGTGTTGTTTAGCCACTGTTCACCTACCCGTAAGAACAGGTATATAAACCTGTGAATTATTGTTGATAACTATTTTGCAAGGTTAAAGCCCGGGCGTTAGCTGTTTATAAGCTGAGGTCGGTTTGGGGGAAGGCGCAAAATAACGTGGAGGCCCTTTGTCATCGTCAGCCGTCTAAAAAATAGCGCTGCGCAAACCAGTAAGGGTGAAGTGACTAATAAAGAGGGTAGATCCACTGGTTGTCTATCGGCGTTTTTTTGCCGGTAATACTAAACCAGTGGAGCTATATATAGAGGGGACAGGGCATCAATAGCGAGTAGGGCATAAATCGAGAGCAGGGTGCTGGTTAGCTGTGCTTTTGGCTACCGAGTAAGCCGTTACTTGCCGATACAAAAGCTGGAAAAGATTCTGCCCAGAAGATCATCGCTGGTGAATTTGCCGGTAATCTCGTTCAGGCAGTCGGCCGCCTGGCGCAAATCCTCAGCCAGCAGCTCGCCGGCCTGGTGTAGTTGCAACTGAATTTGGCCGTTGGTCATCAGTTGCAGCGCCCGATTGATAGCATCCAGGTGGCGGGCGCGGGCGGTAAACTGCCCCTCACCGGCACTCTGTAAGCCGGCGCACTGTTTGATGTGGTTGCGCAACGCCTCCAGGTTGTGGCCGGTTTTGGCGGAGACGATAAAGGTGGCCGGTGGCAATTGGTTAGTGGTTAATGACTTCTCCCCGGTTAGCAAGGGGGCGATATCGGTCTTGTTAAGCAGGTAGGTCACCTTGGTGTTGGCCACCGACGCCAACCCCAGAGTCTCACGCTCGCGTTGCAGCTGCTCAGGTAGTGGCGCCGCAGTGAGGGTGGTGGCGTCGATCACCACTAAAATTTGTTGTGCCTTGGCGATTTCGGCACGCGCCCGTTCAACCCCCATCTTCTCCACCTGATCGCTGGTGTCACGGATACCGGCGGTGTCGCTGATGTGAATGGGCAGGCCATCAATCAATATCTGCTCGCGCAGAATATCGCGGGTGGTACCGGCAATATCGGTGACGATGGCCGCCTCCCGCTGTGCCAGCGCATTGAGCAGGCTCGATTTGCCGGCATTGGGTTGCCCGGCAATCACCAACTGCAAGCCGTCGCGCAACAGCGCTCCCTGGCGGGCTTGGCTGAGCAGCAGTTGGGTATCGGCAATGATGGTCGCCAGGTCGCTGGTGACCTTGCCGTCTGAGAGAAAATCGATCTCCTCTTCGGGGAAGTCGATTGCCGCTTCAACGTAGATGCGCAGCTGAATCAGCGCCTCCACTATGGCTTCCACCCGGCTTTTGAATTGCCCCTGGAGAGTATTAAGCGCATTGATGGCGGCGCTTTCCGAGGCGGCGTCGATCAGATCGGCAATGGCCTCGGCCTGGGTGAGATCCATCTTATCGTTGAGGAAGGCGCGTTCGCTGAATTCGCCTGGGCGGGCGTGGCGGGCACCCGCCTGAATCACGGCCTGCAGCAGTCGGTTCATCACCACTGGGCCACCGTGGCCCTGCAGTTCGAGCACATCCTCGCCGGTAAAAGAGTTGGGTTTGGCAAAGTAGAGGGCGATGCCCTGGTCGAGCAGTTCGCCGTTTAAGGCTTTGAAGTCGCCAAAATGGGCGTAGCGGGGTTTGGGCAGAAAGCCGAGCAGCTGTTGGGCGATGGCTTGTGCGAGTTGGCCAGAGACGCGGACGATACCAACACCACCGCGCCCGGGGGCGGTGGCGATGGCGGCGATAGTGTCGTTATCAATGGCCAGGTTCTGAGACAGTGCCGTTACCTCTTAAGCCTTGCTGCCCTTCTCAATGCGGCGGCTGATCACATACTGCTGCAAAATAGAGAGAGTGTTATTCACCACCCAGTAGACTACCAGGCCGGCCGGGAAGAAGAGGAACATAAAGGTGAACACCAGTGGCAGGAACTGCATCACCTTGGCCTGCATGGGATCCGGTGGTGCCGGTTGCAGACGCTGCTGGATAAACATGGTGATGCCCATGATTACCGGCAGAATAAAGTAGGGGTCGCGCATAGAGAGGTCGGTAATGTAACCGAGGAAGGGGGCGTGACGCAGCTCTACACTCTCCATCAACATCCAGTAGAGCGAAAAGAAGACCGGCATCTGGATAAGAATCGGCAGACAGCCCGACATTGGGTTGACCCCTTCCTTCTTATAGACCTTCATCAACTCAACCGACATCTTTTGGCGATCGTCACCCAGGCGCTCTTTGAGGTCCGCCATCAGTGGCTGCAGTTTGCGCATCTTGGCCATGGAGCGGTAGCTGATGGCGCTCGGGTAGAAGAAGACCAGCTTGATGGTCATGGTCAGCAGAACGATAGACCAGCCCCAGTTGCCAATAAAACCGTGAATAAAGTTAAGGAAGTGGAACAGCGGTTTGGCGATCCACCAGAGGATGCCGTAGTCAACGGTGAGATCCAGATAGGGTGCCAGGGACTCCAGACGGTCGACGTTTTTCGGGCCAACATAGAAGATCGCCTTGACCCCTTTCTTCTCACCGGCCGGTACTGCGAAGCTGGCGGTGGTGAAGGTAAAGAAGTTGTAGGCCCCGCGCTTTTGCAGTTTGAAGCTGTTGTTGCTCTCTTGTGGCGGGATCCATGCGGTGACGAAGTAGTGCTGAATCATGGCCACCCAGCCGCCCTGAATACTGGTCTCCTGGAGGCCATCTTCCGCCAGGTCTTTCAGTGCAAACTTTTTGTAGTGGTCTTCCGGGGTGGTAAAGGCGCCGCCCAGGAAAGGCTTGGGTCCCATGCCACCGCTGGTTTTAACCGGTGAGTGGTCATCGCGTTTGATCTGGCCAAACATGGCGCCCGACCACTCCGCCTGGGACTGGTTATTGATGATGTACTCAACGGCAATGGCGTTGTCGTCGCGGGTAAAGGTGAAGCGTTTGGTGATGGTTACCTCACCCTGCTGATAGTTGAGGTCGACAAACAGCGAGTCGCTGTTGTCGGCTAGCCGATAGTCACTCGCTTCAGCAGTGTAGACCGGCCGCTCGCCAGTGGCATCCGGGCCATCGCGGCCAATCAAGCCACTTTGGGAGAGGTAGACATTGCCCTCTTTATTAGAGAGTAGCGGGAAGGGCTGTTTCTCTTCCAGGTCGTCAAAGTGGTTGAGCAGGTCCGCCCGGACGATATCGCCCCCCTTGAGGTCGATGGTGAGATCGAGAATATCGGTCGCTACGTGAATCTGGCCGCCGGAGACGGTCTCTTCTGGAACCTCCTGGTTCTCCTCGCCGGCCACGGTCGGTACAAAGTCTTCGTGGCTCTCTTCGGAATCGCTGGTCAGCGTTGTGTTGCTGCTTTCGACCACCGCGACCGGTGCTTGCACTGTGGTGCGTTCAGTGAATTCCGTCCATTTATTCAGTAACAGAACAGAGACGACTGCGATGGCCGCCAGGATACTAATTCGTTGCCAGTCCATTATTGTCTTAGCCGTGATGGTGAGTTGATATCTTTGTTTTTTCCGGCACCGGATCGAAGCCACCCTCGTGGAAAGGGTTGCATTTGAGAATTCGAACCAGTGTAAACCAGCTGCCTTTCAGGCTGCCGTGGGACTCCAGTGCTTCGAGGCAGTAGTTGGAACAAGTCGGGTGAAAACGACATTGGTTGCCAATCCATGGGCTCAGTAGATATTGGTAGAGTCTGACCAGCGCCATCAGAAGATGTTTCATTTGGAGACAGGAGCCTGGTTAGGGTTGTTCTTGTCCTGGTGTTTCTGCAGCCGCTGCCACTGTTTTGTAACAATCTTATAGATGGCGGCGTTGTCGAACTGATCCAGGTTCTTACGGGCCAGCACTATAACATCAATGCCGCCAAGATAATCCTGTTGGTGACGAAAGCTTTCGCGGATAAGACGTTTTATACGATTGCGCTGGTTAGCGAAGCGGACGTTCTTTTTGGCAACCACGATACCGAGCCTGGGGTGACTCAGCTGGTTTTGGCGTGCAAGAACAAGGAGATTGGGGTGAGAGGCGCGTGAGCTCGGCTCAGCGAAGACAGACTGAAAATCGCAGGCGTTGAGTAAACGGAGTTGTTTGCTAAAACCCGGCATACCACACCTGCAATTTGCAGATCGACGGGTATTAAGCTACCAGCTGCTTACGGCCTTTGGCACGACGGCGAGCCAGAACTTGACGACCGCCCTTAGTGGCCATACGAGCACGGAAACCGTGAGTACGTTTACGCTTCAGTACACTTGGTTGGAAAGTGCGCTTCATTGTATTCACCTTCGTTAAAAATCTGATTTTCGAATGCTGCTCATTGGTAATGAACAGCAAGAAGAACTTTGGCTCAGGCACACAACATGGCGATGCCTTTACAAGGAGGCGGGATTCTAAAGAACCCACGGCATAAAGGCAATGGGCTATACGCAAGAATTAGCAAAAATTAGCCAATTAGCAGTTCCACAGAGTTTTTTGACATTTTTCTTTCAGGTTATACACAGATTTATCCACAAAAACCCCAGTTGGCCAAGTAGTCAATTAAAATTGCTCGGAAATTTTTTTTTGCGTTATTAAGTTATTGAAAAATAAATAAAATAACTTATTAACAAGAGTTCAAACTGGGTTATTTTTGTGTGGATAACTATAAGTTTACCGGTTAAAATCGCTCTCCTTTAAAGATGCACTAAGTGAAGACAGGCAGTCCGAGCTGAATCAGCGCTATAACGATTACAAAACAACAAGGGGGCTCCGTTGCCACACTCTGTTTGGGAAAAATGCATTGTGACTTTGCAAAACGAGTTGCCTAGTCAGCATTTCAAAACATGGATTAGTCCGCTTGAGGTGGATGCCAACAATCGCAACCGTTCTGAGTTGCGTCTGGTGGCTCCTAACCGCTTTGTTTTGGATTGGGTTAACAGCAAGTATTTCCACCGTATCGAAAGCCTGGTTAACGAATTTAATTCCGGCGAGATTCAATCGATCGGCATCAGTGTGAAAGGGCGGCCGGTGGCTGCTGTACCCGCCAGGCCAGTTACGCCTGTGGTGAATGGAGTGCAACCTACTCAGCCATCAGTACCACCGCGACCGGCACCGAAAACCGCCACCGATCATGTGCCTGTCTCTGCCGCTGATCTACTCCTGGGTGGACGGGCGACAAACCCTTTCACCAATGAATTGCACAATGTCGAGCGCCTCAATACAGAATCGTCTGAGCACTTTGCCAAGGTGGGTAATGATGATTGGGCCGATTTCGATTGGTCGGAAGTGCAGGGTGCTGATGTCGATCTCTATCAGGAGGAGTGCGCGCCGATCACCAGCTCGCCTGAAGTGACACCGCCCACCATTCAACCAGCGCCGGTCAGTGAACCGGTGATACTACCGGAGGGTGCCAGCGCCCGTCGTGGCAATCGGGTGCAGGTAGAAGGCGCCATCAAGCATGCCGGTACACTCAACAGCAACTTTACCTTTAAGTCCTTTGTTGAGGGCAAGTCCAACCAATTGGGTTTGGCGGCAGCACAGCAGGTGGCGGAAAACCCCGGTGGTGCATACAACCCTCTATTTATATACGGTGGTGTTGGCTTGGGTAAAACCCACTTGATGCACGCGGTGGGCAACGCCATGTTGCAAAAGAACCCCAATGCCAAGGTGGTTTACCTACACTCTGAGCGCTTTGTCGCCGATATGGTGAAAGCGCTGCAGCTCAATGCCATCAACGATTTCAAACGCTACTACCGCTCCGTCGACGCCTTGTTGATTGATGACATCCAGTTTTTTGCCGGTAAGGAGCGCTCCCAGGAGGAGTTCTTCCACACCTTTAATGCGCTCCTGGAAGGGGGGCAGCAGATTATCCTCACCTGCGACCGCTACCCGAAAGAGATCAAAGGGGTAGAGGAGCGCTTGAAGTCACGCTTCGGTTGGGGACTGACTGTAGCCGTGGAGCCACCAGAACTGGAGACTCGGGTCGCCATCCTTAAGAAGAAAGCGGTACAGGTAAATATGGATCTGCCCAATGACGCCGCCTTCTTTATTGCCCAGCGCATCCGCTCCAATGTGCGCGAGCTGGAAGGGGCACTGAAACGGGTTATTGCTCACTCCCACTTTACCCGCCGCCCGGTCGACGTGCCTCTGGTAACCGAGGCCTTAAAAGACCTGCTCGCCCTGCAATCAAAGCAGGTGAGTATCGACAATATCCAGCGGGTTGTGGCCGAGTATTTCAAGATCAAAGTCAGCGATCTGCACTCCAAACGCCGCTCCCGCTCTGTAGCCCGTCCACGCCAAGTGGCTATGGCTTTGGCCAAAGAGCTCACCAACCACAGTCTGCCCGAGATTGGCGACGCTTTTGGCGGTCGCGATCACACCACCGTGTTACACGCCTGCCGTAAGATTAAGGAGTTAAAGGAGCTGGATGGCGACATGCAAACCGATGTTAAAAACCTGATGCGGTTACTCACCACCTGAGTTAACTTCCACCCCCCGTAAGCTGTCAATTTTTCCTCGTGGCAAACGGGTTCAGCCCCTGCAATAGGGTCTGACATGGGTGGTAGATTACTGTAGAATTTCAGACTATTTTTAGCGCTAAAATCGTGTTTTCGTCGAGATCACTTCATGAAATTTAACTTAATAAGAGAACAGCTGCTGAAACCTCTGCAGCTGGTGGTTGGTGTTATCGAAAAGCGTCAAACCATGCCTATTCTGGCCAATGTCTATCTTGAGCTTAAAAACAATCAGTTGTCTTTGACCGGTACCGATCTCGAAATCGAAATGGTGGTGCGCATACCACTTGACGGCGATTTTGAAGAGGGCGAAATCACCGTTCCCGCTAAAAAATTGGCCGATATCTGTCGCTCCCTGCCTGAGGAGAGCGATATCAAATTTGAGCTCTCTGATAATCGCTTACTGGTTAAATCCGGTCGCTCACGCTTTCAGCTCTCCACCTTGCCAGCCAGTGATTATCCGGTTACCGAGCAGGGTGAACACGACACTCTGTTCACAGTAACTAAAGCCGGTGTTAAACGGCTGATTGATCGCACCGGCTTCGCCATGGCACAGCAGGATGTGCGCTACTATCTCAACGGCATGCTGTGGGAGGTGACACCTACCCGTTTCCGCGCGGTCTCAACTGATGGCCACCGTTTGGCTCTGTGTGATCTCACCTCCGTAGAGATTCCGGTAGAAGATCGCAAACTGGCTATCGTACCGCGCAAAGGGATTATGGAGTTGTCTCGTTTGTTGGATGACAACGAAGAGCCGGTGGAGATCGCCCTTGGCCCCACCCACATTCAGTTGCGCACTGATGTTTTCACCTTTACCTCCAAGCTGATCGACGGCAAATTCCCCGAGTATGAGCGGGTCTTGCCTCAGGGCGGGGACAAGGTGCTTTTCGGTGCGAAGGCTGATCTTAAGCAGGCGTTCGCTCGTGCATCAATCCTCTCTAATGAGAAGTATCGCGGCGTTCGCCTAATCCTAAGTGACGGCTTGCTGACTATTGTGGCCAATAACCCGGAGCAGGAGGAGGCTACGGAAGAGGTGCTGGTGGACTACAACGGTGGTGATATGGAGATTGGTTTTAACGTTAGCTATCTGCAAGATGTTACTAATGTGATCGATAGCGATTCTATAAAGATCACTCTCTCCAACCCTAATGCCAGTGCGCTTATCGAAGAACCCAACGGGGGAGACTCTCTCTACGTTGTTATGCCGATGCGTATGTAGGTGGGGCTCAGCCTAATTTGTGATTATTCACCGATTAGCGATTCAACACTTTCGCAACATCGAAAGTGTTGATATCCAACCTTGTTGTGCCTGGAACATTATCTATGGCCCCAATGGCAGCGGTAAGACCTCTCTGTTAGAAAGTATCTCTCTGGTAGCTCACGGGAAATCCTTTCGCTCCCACCTCTCATCACCTTTGATCCAATATAACCACAAGTCGGTTACCGTGTTTGCTTCGCTTGTTGACGAGCATGCCAACCCCTTTACGGTGGGAATCGAGAAGCATGTTACCAAAGGGTCTAACATCAAAATCAACCGGGAAAAGGTCTCCAGTAGCTCTTCGCTAGCCAAAATGCTGCCCTATCTGGTTGTGGACGGCAGTAGTTTTCAGCTGATCGAAGGGGCCTCTAAACAGCGGCGTAAGCTTCTCGATTGGTTGGTGTTTCACGTGGAACCTTCTTTCCATCGCAATTGGCTCTCCTATTATCAGGCGTTGAAACAGCGAAACGCGTTGCTCAGAGCTGGTATAATGACCGATTCGCAAATGGCGATATGGGATCAGCACTGTGCACAATTCGGCGAAATCATCTCCTCTGCTCGAGAAGCGATCTACGAGGCGTTTGTTGAAAACCTGAATCGCTTAAAGGATGAGTTTCAATTTGATATAAGTGTCGAATTCCAGCGTGGTTGGCCGCTAGAAGAAAAGCTCGCGACTACTTTAACTGAGCAGCGCAGCGGCGATGGTAGGGCACAAACCACTCGTTTTGGGCCGCATCGGGCAGACCTAACGTTGCGATGTCGCGAGGGTAAGGCGGCCGAGATTCTCTCTCGTGGCCAAAAAAAAACATTAGTGCTGTTGATGCACGCGGCGGTACTCCAGACCTTTGTAGAGATTACCGGTCGCTTGCCCATCGTCGGTTTGGATGATCTCGCCGCCGAACTGGATACCGGCAATATAAAAAAGGCGATGGATATATTCTCCCGCCCAGGCGCACAGTTGTTCTGTACGGTGATTGAACCGAATGGCTTCCGAGAGCTATTACCTGAACAAATAGAAGTAAAATTGTTTCACGTGGAACGTGGAGCAATTCATGAATCAATAACTCCAGCCTAATTGGATACCGGAGCAATAAAAATATGACAGAAGAACGTAACTACGATTCATCGAGTATCAAGGTGTTGAAGGGCCTGGACGCCGTAAGAAAACGCCCCGGTATGTATATTGGTGATACCGACGATGGCTCTGGTTTACACCATATGGTTTTCGAAATCGTCGACAACTCTATCGATGAAGCCCTGGCTGGCCACTGCTCCGAAATCAAAGTTGTTATTCACCCAGACGAATCAGTAACTGTGAGTGACAACGGCCGCGGAATTCCCACTGAGATGCACGAAGAGGGTGTCTCGGCAGCCGAGGTGATCATGACCGTACTGCACGCCGGCGGTAAGTTTGACGACAATACCTATAAGGTCTCCGGTGGCCTGCACGGTGTGGGTGTTTCGGTGGTGAATGCGCTCTCGGTGGAGCTGAAACTGACCATTCGTCGAGGCGGAAAGATTCATGAACAGGTCTACCGTCACGGTGTACCCGACGCACCGCTAACGGTTATTGGTGATACCGAAACCACCGGCACCTCTATTCACTTTAAACCCTCGGCAGATACCTTCACTAACATCGAATTCCATTTCGACTACCTGGCCAAGCGGCTAAGAGAACTCTCCTTCCTGAATGCCGGCGTACGCATTGTGTTGTTCGATGAACGTACCGCCAAACAGGAGGTATTTGAGTATGAGGGTGGTTTGAAAGCGTTTGTGGAACACCTTAACCAGGCTAAAACACCCATCAATAACGTGTTGCACTTCACCAACCAGCGTGACGATGGCATAGGTGTGGAGGTGGCTCTGCAGTGGAACGACAGCTTCCAGGAGAACCTTTTCTGTTACACCAACAACATTCCCCAGCGCGATGGCGGTACCCACCTGGCAGGCTTTAGAGCGGCCCTGACCCGTGGTTTGAACAACTACATCGAAGCAGAAGGCTTCGCCAAAAAACACAAAGTCAGCACCACTGGTGACGACGCTAGGGAAGGGCTTACCGCCATCATCTCGGTGAAGGTGCCCGACCCAAAATTCTCCAGCCAGACGAAAGACAAGCTGGTCTCCTCCGAGGTGAAAACCGCAGTCGAACAGGAGATGGGGGCTGCCTTTACCGATTACTTGCTGGAAAACCCCAACGACGCCAAGGCGATTGTCTCCAAGATGATCGACGCCGCGCGGGCAAGGGAAGCAGCCCGTAAAGCGCGGGAGATGACCCGGCGCAAAGGGGCGCTGGATATTGCCGGCCTGCCCGGCAAACTGGCCGACTGCCAGGAGAAAGACCCAGCCCTCTCTGAAATTTACCTGGTGGAGGGTGACTCCGCTGGTGGCTCTGCCAAGCAGGGGCGTGACCGCCGCACCCAGGCGATTCTGCCGCTGAAAGGTAAGATCCTGAACGTAGAGAAAGCGCGTTTCGACAAGATGCTCTCCAGTGCTGAGGTGGGTACCCTGATCACCGCGCTTGGTTGTGGTATCGGCTCTTCCGAGTTCAATCCGGACAAACTTCGCTACCACTCCATCATCATCATGACCGATGCCGACGTCGACGGCTCTCACATCCGTACGCTGCTGTTGACCTTCTTCTTCCGCCATATGCGCGAATTGATTGAGCGCGGCCACGTCTACATTGCTCAACCACCACTGTATAAGATCGCCAAAGGTAAGTTTGAAGAGTATCTAAAAGACGAATCAGCACTAACTAACTTCCTGCTGCAGGCAGCCATGGAGGGTTCAGCCCTGCACGTCAATGCCGAAGCACCACCCCTGCAGGGTGCTGCGCTGGAAGCGTTGGTGGCTGAATACCGCAAGGTTATGGCGACAATTGAGCGTCTGAACAAACTCTACCCCAGTGAAGTGATGGAGCAGCTGATCTACACCGATAAACTTTCGGTGGAAGATATGGCCAATGAAGAGGCCGTAAGCGCCTGGTGCGCCAAGGTGGAAGGGCGGCTGTTAGCCGAGGCGAAATCGGGCAGTGACTCCTATGTGTTGGTACCGGTGGCGGATTCCGAACGCAGCCTCTATCTTCCCAAATTAACGGTCACCTCCCACGGGGTGCCGGCGGTGTTTGTCTTCAATCATGAGTTCTTCTCCAGTGGCGAATACCGATCAATGGTGGCCCTGGGCGAGAAATTGAATGATCTCCTGGATGAAACTGCCTATGTTGCACGGGGAGAAAAGCAGGAGCCGGTAGTGAGCTTTAAACAGGCGCTGGATTGGTTGATGAATGAATCCAAACGCGGCTACTCCATCCAGCGCTATAAAGGGCTGGGCGAGATGAACCCAGAGCAGTTGTGGGAGACCACCATGGACCCAGAATCACGCCGCATGCTGCAGGTCAGTATCGAAGACGCCATCGGCGCCGACCAGATGTTCGCCACGCTGATGGGCGACCAGGTGGAACCTCGCCGGGAGTTTATCGAAACCAATGCACTGTCGGTGGCTAACCTGGATGTTTAATGGCAGCGTGATAAATAACGTCGGTTGTGACGTTAATTGAAAAGCTGTGCCTTAACAATATTGAAGCTATTAAATACTGTTAAATCATAGAGTTATATTATTTTCGATTCAGTTTAATAGGATTCTTAAACAGAAAAGGCCGGATAAATTTTAAACCTCCGGCCTTTTTTATGATCTGGGTTTAATGATGGATGGGCAATAAAACCAACCGAACTAAAAGTTAACCTCAAGCCCCAGGTAGGCGGTGCGCGGTTTGTTGGCACGGGCGCCGGCTGGGCTTCGCGAGATAATTTCCTGGTCGTCGAGCAGGTTGTCTACCTTCACGTAAACCCGGCTGGTTTCGCTCATGGGGTAACTGGCCGAGAGATCGAAAATCAGCAGATCATCGGTTTGCAGGAAGCGGGTATCGGTACCGCTGCGCTCACAACTGGTGTCGAGGCACATCTCATCGGTAAAGCTGGCGTTGAGGTAAATATCCCAACCGTTGGTGGCAACAAAACCGATAGCCGCCGCCCACTGGCTTTCCGGCACATAGGCATAAATATCACCCTTCTGCGCGTCGCCAATACCACCCTCGGTATATTCGGTATCCGTGTAGGTATAGCTAAAGCTGACCGGTATCTGGTAGCTGGCGTTGGCCGCAAAATCGTAGCGGATTAAAAATTCCAGGCCGTCGATCTCCGCCTTACCTTGACTAATACTGCCGGCGGTTACACCACCGGCGCAGGGGTTGGCTACCGAGCAGTAGGTCACTGAGTTATCGAACGCACTGAAGAAATAGATCAGCTCCGCAGCCAAGCCGCCTTTCGTAAAGCGGGTACCCATCTCATAGTTGAGGCTCTCTTCCGGGTCGGTTGCGGTGGCGTCCGCCCCGGCGGGTGCAAAGCCTTCGTGAACCCCGGCCAACAATTGCCAGGCATCATTCAATTGATAGGTGGCACCCAGCGATAGCAGGCTGACCTCGGTGCTGTTTTCAGCGGTACGGGTAGCAACTGAGCGGTCCAGATTGTAGCGGGTTTGGTCGGTATCCATCTCTTCGTAGCGCAGTCCGGCGACCAGATTTAAGCGTTCGCTCAGAGCGATATTGTCGAACAGATAAAGAGAGAGGGCGTCGGCCGTTTCAATGCGGTTATTGGAGGCACTGGGATCGACGGTATCGACATAAACCAAGCTGCCATTGACCTGGGCAAAACGATCGACCGGCTGGAAGCGATCGACCTCGTCCTCATGCCAGCGCGCACCTAATTCGAAATCGTGACTGATACCCGCCAGTGTGGCACTCCAACCAAGCACGGTTTGTACACCGTAAGATTCATACTCGCGGGCATTGTTTTTAATATTGAGGTACTCGCCGGTAAAGCTGTCGCGCGCACCACTAAGCAGCGCCGCGTCCGCACCATTAGGGTCGAGGTTAGCGGCGTTTATATAGCCGCCGCCGTTGTCGAGTTTGTACCAGTTGCGTTCAAATTCGTTGTAATAGGCGGTGGTTTTCAAGCTGAGCGAGTCACTAAATTCAATCAGGTGGCTGACGGTGACGGCGGCGTGTTCGTTGTCCATCTGGTCGCGATCGCTAATGCCGTAGCGGCGGTTGGGATCACGATCAAAATCGCTATCGGTAAGGCCAAGGTAGCTCTGGTTGGAGATCTCGGTCGAATACTGCAACTTCAGATCAACCTGGTTGTAATAACCCTCGCCCGCGGTGGAGTTCACGCGCAACTTGGCCAGGTAGTCCTCTTTGTTAAAGCCGGTGTCACGGCTGGAGCGATCTATGGATTTAAAGCCATCGCCGTTGTGCTGGTGAGTCTCCAGCAGCCAGCCATAGTTTTGCTGACTGTCGCCGTACCAGGCGTGGATTCGGCTCTCACCATCTTCAGCGGCCTCAATGTTGATGGCTCCGGCCGCAGATTCAGGAATGGGGGTTGATATCAGGTTAACCGCACCACCCACCGTTTGTGGGCCGTACTTGATAGTCTCGGGCCCTTTTAATACCTCGACGGTACTCATACGGCCAGCGGTGGGGAAGTAGTAGGCTTCCGGCCCGGAGTAGGGCGCTGGCGCGATCAGCACACCATCTTCCATTAAATTAACCTTGGAAGATCGTTCCCCCTGGGCACTGCGGATGCGGATATTGGGGCGCAGGCCGTAGCCCTCCTCCTCCTGAATATAAACGCCCGGCACTTGGCTCAATATACGGTTGATATCGGTGTATTCAAATTTGCTCAGCTCGGCGGCATCGACCACATAGGCAGAGCCCGCCATACTATCGGCGTCCTGTTTTGAACCAATGATCACGACCTGTTCCATGGAAGTGTTAGCTGCTTTGCGGTCGCTCTCTGCCAGAACGAACGGCACCTGGCCAGCGGCAACGCCGAGCACGGCGGTGGCGCAAACGGTGGAAATACTACTTTTCATGGCTAAACCCCAATACCCTAAAATGAACTGGATGCCAAACTTAAACTAAATGATAATGATTAGCAATTAATCTTCTCCTGGATTTGATATTGATTAAATCGCCAGGGATTTTTTCATTTGGTAATCCGTCGCTGCTGTCTGCCACCTCGCCAACCGCTAACGTTTATCAGAGGCGAGTGAGTGCGTGGTGTATGGTGGGCTAAACCGATTAATTACTCGGCTCGCGATCGCACGCCATGCTGTTTTGTTACACGCCCTACACCCACCAACCACCAGGCAGTAGCAGTTGTCTGCCTAGGAGATATCAGCCATTAATCGAGTCCCGACGATTGCATGTGAGTCAGCTGAGGTTTGGTCGTAGGTGGCGAAAATTAACCGGCCTTCGCTGGCCATCCAACTAACCATTGCTTGAAATTCCACACTGGTGGGTAAGCGCCTGGGTTAGCTGTAGGTAGCGACCGGCAGAAATGGGCAAGATGAATCAGCCAGAGAGCCATCAACTGTAAATAGCGGAAGTGGGTCGGCGGAATAAAATGGTGTGGTGTCTATAATTATTAGTCGCGCGCGTGAAGAACCCACCTGCTCAGCCAACAAAAATTGAACAGAAGGGTGTGAGGGTAGGGCGTTAGCTTGCGCGCCGATATACCAATGCTTGTAAGGAATCCCAGTGGCTCGTAGTTTAGATAAACGTATTTCTTTGTTAATTATTGTGTTGTTGAGCGTTGCCGCAGTGCATCTGATCAACGTCGCCATGCACGGTAGCCTGATGCATTACGGCATCCAGCCGCGCAACACTCACACCTGGTACCACATTTTCACCGCCCCTTTTATTCACGGCGACTACAGCCACCTGGGTAATAATCTAATTGGCCTGGCGCTGTTTGGTGCGCTCACCTTGGTTCGTTCGCAGCGTTTTTTTGTGATGGGCAGCCTCTTTATTATTGTTGTCTCTGGCGGCTTGGTCTGGTTTTTTGGTCGCAGTGCCGTGCATCTGGGGGCCAGTGGCTGGATCTACGGCCTGTGGAGTTTGACCATAGTTATGGCCTGGTACGATCGCAAACTGGTCAATATTTTAATGGCCGTGTTAGTGATTATTTTTTACGGCGGTATGATCTATGGCGTGCTGCCCTCCAGCCCCAATATCTCCTACGAGTACCACCTGGCCGGCGCTATTGCCGGCCTGCTCTATGCCGCCCTGGTGGCGCGCAGCCGCGGCTCACTGCGCCGCAATCTCGCATGATGCAGTGGCTGAAAAATTTTCTGCTGCGCCTATTGGCCTTGCAGCCGGTGGTGATAACCGAGCGCTGGCAACCCGAATGGAGTACGTTTCTGCAAGAGAAGGTGAGCTTTTATCGCCACCTCAGAGGGCAAGAGCAGACGCGATTTAATCAGCGGGCGCTGCTCTTTTTGCACACCACCCGTATTGAATCCGGCCAGCTTGAGGTTACCGATTTTGATCGGCTGCTGGTCGCTGCCAGTGCCATTATTCCGGTGTGGGCCTTTCCCAAGTGGCACTACCTCAATCTGGAAGCGGTATTTTTACTGCCCGGGGCGTTCAATCAAAAATTTGAGTGTGGCCAACCCGATTCGCTCTTTACCGGCATGGTCGGCACCGGCCCCATGAGTGGCAAGATGGCGTTAAGCCAGCCGCACCTGCACCTGGGTTTTGACAACAGCCGCGATAAACACAATGTTGGCATTCACGAATTTATCCATCTGATTGATATGGCCGATGGCGACTGCGACGGCTTTCCCGAATCGCTGCGGCACTACCAGTACGCCATCCCCTGGTTTGATCTGGTAGAGAAAAAAACCCGGGAGATTCTGTTGCGTAAAAGCAATATTCCCGATTACGGCGCCAGCAATAAGGCGGAATTTTTTGCCGTCGCCTCCGAGTATTTTTTTGAGCGGCCGGGGCTGTTAGCTCGCAAACATCCCAAGCTCTATCACGCGTTAAGCGAACTCTACCAGCAGGATACCAAGGCCATCGCTCGCGAACTCCGCGTTCATAAAAAGGCGCTCTGCCCCTGTGGCAGCGGCAAGCGCTACAAACACTGCTGCATGCCAAAAAATTAAGGTTCCCTCTTTAAGTAGGGGGTGTAAGCGCCTTTTCTTCTATCCGAACCTTCCGTTATTCACCGGTGTTGCAAGCTGGTTGGCTGGCCTTTTGGCAGCCCGCCAATAACCGGCATTTCTGATGCAAAACAATCCCGGCTGCTTACAAAACGCACGGTTATTGCTATTGTGGCCAACCCACAAGCAGAGTAGGCATCATCATGAGTGTTGGCTTTGAACAGCACCGCCGGGTGCAACTGGACCAGATAATAATATTGGCGAAAACCCGCCTTTGGATCCAAATATTGATCGCCATGGTATTGGGTTTTGCTGTGGGGCTGTCGCTCTCGCCGGAGGGCTTAGCGCTGGTTCCAGCCGAGCTGAGCCTCACTCTGGCCGAGTGGCTGCAACTGCCCGGCACCATCTTTTTAAACCTGATTCAGATGGTGGTGATTCCTCTGGTAATCTCCTCCATCGCCCTCGGTATTTGCGGCGGTGGCGATAACCAATATCTCAAGCGCGCCGGACTGCGCATCTTCCCCTATTTTATTTTCACCACGGTGTTGGCGGTGGTGATTGGTATTGTGCTGGTGGAGTGGATTCACCCGGGTGCCTATATCGACCGGCCCATTATGTCGGTGGAGCTGGCGGATCTCGCCGTACCGGCCAGCACGTTTAATGCGGCCGCCGTGCCCGATAAAATTGCCGAGCTGATTCCCAATAATCTATCGGTCGCCTTCTCCACCAAAAATATGATTCAAATAGTGGTGGCGGCGATTATCTCCGGCATTGCCATCGCCAGCCTGCCCGAGGAGCGGGTGGTGTTTGCGGTAAAACTGTTGGAGTTGGCTCAGGAGATCTCACTCAAGGTGGTGAGCTGGGCGATGCTGTTGGCTCCCCTGGCGGTATTTGGCCTGCTGGCGGATATCTCCATTCGGGTGGGAATTTCGGCGATTGCCGGTTTGGCCGCTTATGTGGCCACGGTGTTGATTGGCCTGATCTGCCTCTACCTTTTTTATCTGTTGTTGATAAAAGTATTGGGTGGCAAGTCACCACTCTTGTTTGCCAAACATATTCGCGATGTGCAGCTGCTCGCTTTTTCCACCTCCAGCTCGGCGGCGGTGATGCCGCTGTCGATGAAGGTCGCCATTGAGCAACTGCGCTTAAGCCCGCCCATTGTTAAATTTATTATTCCCATCGGCGCCACGGTGAATATGGACGGCACGGCCCTCTACCAGGTAATAGCGGCGGTATTTTTAACCCAGGTTTTTGGTATTGATTTAAGTGTGGGCCAGTTTGCGTTGCTGACCATTACCACCGTCGGTGCCTCTATCGGTGCACCCAGTACACCGGGGGTCGGTATTGTGATTTTAACCACCATCTTGCAGAGTATTGGGGTACCGGCCAGCGGTATTGCCTTGATTATTGGCGTCGACCGGATTTTGGATATGTGCCGCACGGCGGTGAATGTTACCGGCGATTTAACCGCCTGTACCATCATGGATAAATGGCTGGTGCAGGAGCCGAAATCGGAACCGATGACTATCACCTCAGAGGGGTAATCGCCGAGGGCACTCCTTGCCCAGCTGGCTGCTACTGGGCAGAGGAGTAGTGGTGCGAGTCGTTAGTCTCAAACAGTTGTGGCATCCCTTCCAGATCTTTCGATTGCACCTCAAAGGCGGCGATTAACGAGTGGAAAATGGCATCATGGGAGCTCTGTTTATCTTTTTGCAATAATGCCTCTTGCAGCTCGATATCGGCACTGGCGCCCAGCCATAAAACAACCGGTACCGCAGTTTGCTGTTCCGGGGCCAACATATAAGGAGCGCCGTGCAGGAAAAGGCCAAATTCACCTAAGGATTCACCGTGGTCGCTCACATACAACATAGCAGTTTCGTACTGCGGCGTATTGGCTTGTAACAGCTGAATCACCTGATCCAAAAAGTAGTCGGTGTAGAGAATGGCGTTATCGTAGGCGTTAATAATTTCCGCTTCGCTGCATTCTGCCAGCTCCAGAGATTGGCAGGTGGGTTTGAACTGTTCGAACTCGGGTGGGTAGCGCTTAAAGTAGGCGGGGCCGTGGTTACCCATCTGGTGCAGCACAATTAAAATATCACCCGGTTGCTGGTCGATGTACGCCTGCAGGCCGGCCAGCATGCCCACATCCCGGCACTCCTCATCGCACACTGGGTTGTTTTCCGGCTTTCGAAAATCCTGGTAGGCAACCCGGTTGGCCACCCCTTTCGAGCTGGAGTTATTGTCCCGCCACAACACACTCACACCAGCACGGTCGAGAATATCGAGCAGGTTATCCTGGTGCAGCGAGGTTTCGATACTGAACTCCTCGCGGCCATCCACCGAAAACATACAGGGCACCGACACCGCCGTGGCGGTGCCGCAGGATTGAATATGGGTGTAGCTGATCAGACTATCTTCCTGCGCTAGCAGTGGGTTGGTCGGTCGCTCATAACCATTCAGAGAGAAGTGGTCGCGGCGGGCGGTTTCACCCACCACCAAAATAATCAGCTCGCGCTCAAAATCGGCTTCTACAATTTTGGCATCGGCAGCAATAATTTTATGAGTCACCGGGCCGGCGTGGGCAAATTTGGCGGCGCTGAATTGAATCGCGGAGTAGATTGCCATCAACGGTGTGGTGTAGCTGCGCAGGGTTTTGTGTTCGCGAAAGAAACTGGCGTAGCTGCTACTGAACAGCAAAATGGTGGTGATCATTACCAATAAACTGCCTGCACTATAGAGCCCATAGTACAGCCGGCTCTTTAATAAGCTGACTTTTTTCGGCTGCCAAAAATAGAGCAATGCTACCAAGAGCAGTGCGGTAGCTAAACGCAGCAATAGCCCCGGGGTAATTAGATCGCGCACCTCTGCGGTGTCGGTCTCGGCGGCGTTTTCCAGCATATCGGCATTGATGATGGTATGGAATTGATCGGTGTAGTAACCGCACACCGCCGCCAGCACCAGAAACAATCCCAACACAAAACGCAGGGGTAAAACCAGGCTGAACAGGCCGATAAAAAATACCAGTACCGCCCACAGCAAAAGTGCCAGGCTGGCGTTAAAAAAGCCGTTGTCGGCAAGCGGGTAGGCCAGGCCAACCTCGTGAAAAAAGGTGAAGTTAGCGGTAGCGGTAATCCAAAGGGCGGTAAGCGCGACAACGGCCAGTGGCGAGAGGCTGCGCAGGCGCTGAAGAAAACTGGTTAAACTCATAGCAAGCGGAACACCATTTTTTTTCGTGGCAAAAATATCCAACTTAAAATAGTAATCCGTTAATCTTAAGTAAGACTTAACGTCTCTAAGCCCTATCCATTACTGGCTGGGTGAATTGCTGTTAATTAGGCGCGCCGTGAGATTTTAGCCACACACTTTGTAGGTAAAAAATCGGCAGCCTAGTGGGCTAATTTTGGGGGATAATCGGCAATTACAAGGTCGATTGCCCGATTGATCGATATATGCAAGAGAATAGCTATTAAGCGTGGCCGATTTATTGCCAATTGCCCACGTATTAATTGTTAAGCCAGAGCACATAGCATCGCCTGCGGTGGACAAACCGATACCATTGCTGCGCTGCTTTTACCCCAGCACGAGTGCCAACCATGCCACAGACCAACCCTGCGTTATCAAGTTCTTACCCGACCAGCTATTACGCCGCCACCCGTAACGACACCTGCCAACGGCCGGCCTTGGCTGAATCATTAGAGGCGGATGTCTGCGTCATCGGTGCCGGTTACACCGGCCTCAGCACCGCCCTGCACCTGGCCGAAGCGGGCTATAAGGTGGTGGTGCTGGAAGCCGCCCGTATCGGCTTTGGTGCCAGCGGCCGCAACGGCGGCCAGCTGGTTAACAGCTACAGCCGCGATATCGACGTGATCGAACGCAACCACGGGCCGGAGCTGGCCCAGCTGCTGGGCGATATGGCCTTCAGCGGTGGCCAGATCATTCGCCAGCTGATCGAAAAATACCAGATCGAGTGCGACTTCAAAGAGGGGGGTATTTTCGCCGCCTTTAATAAAAACCAGATGAAACATTTAGAGGCCCAGCAACGCCTCTGGCAGCGCTATGGCAACAATCAACTCGCTCTGCTCGACGGCGGGCAGATTCGCCAGCAGGTGAACTCACCCGCCTATTGTGGCGGTATGTTGGATCTGTCCGGCGGCCACCTGCATCCGCTCAACCTGGCCCTGGCCGAGGCCACTATTATTGAAAGCCTGGGCGGAAAAATTTTTGAAGAGTCCGCCGTGATTGGCATCGAGCGCAGTAATAAACCGCTGGTGCGCACCGCCCACGGGCAGGTGCGCTGCAACACATTGGTGATCGCCGGCAACGCCTACCTGGGTGGTCTGGTGCCGGAACTGGCGGCCAAATCCATGCCCTGTGGTACCCAGGTAATCACCACCGAGGTACTCGGCGAAGCACGCGCCCGGGAGCTGATTCCCGCCCTCTACTGTGTGGAGGACTGCAACTACAAACTTGACTACTACCGCATCACCGGCGACTTCCGCCTGCTCTACGGGGGCGGCGTTACCTACGGCGGCGGTGACCCGGCCTCCATTGAAAAATTTGTGCGTGGCCATTTGGAGAAGACCTTCCCGCAGTTAACAGGGGTGAAGTTTGAATTTGCCTGGGGTGGCGACTTTCTATTAACCCTCAGCCGCCTGCCGCAATTTGGCCGCCTGGGCAAATCGATAATCTATGCCCAGGGCTATAGTGGCCACGGAGTGACCACCACGCACTTGGCCGGCAAGCTGATAAGCCAGGCGATACAGGGGCAGAGTGAGGGGTTTGATGCATTTGCTCAGTTGCCGCATTATCCGTTTCCAGGGGGACGGTTAATGCGGGTGCCGTATACGGCGATTGGGGCCTTTTATTATGGGATTCGGGATAAACTGGGAATTTAGATTTTTATTTTTTCTTAAAATTAGTTATTAATTTTTTGTGCATCTTTTTAGTTTTGAGAAAAATTTAAATTAAATTATTTCGATTGCCATCGGGGGATTGCGGGGATCGCCGATGGCCATGGATGCAGTAGGCTAACTCGCGGCATGCAGAAAAGGCGGCACCCTTCTCCTTTAGCAAGCTTGTCTTGCCTGGACCCCATGCGTAGCGGACGAGTAGCGGAGGATTCCTGGGGCTCCGAGCGAGGTCTGTTTGAGAACTTTCACAAAAAGCTCGAGTTCCGCAGCGGCCTGAAAAATTTGAGCAACAACCTGAGGCCCCGATAGGAGCCTTAGGTTATCTATCGTTGAAGGGTTAGAATTGCGCAGATACACCAAGGTTCACTTGCGATGGTTGGGCAAAGGCATCGGCTATACCCACCGCGGTGGTCGCGGTGTATGAGCTGTACTCCTCGTCGGTAAGATTCTCTCCGGCCAACCAAAACTTATAGGTGTTGCCCGGTGTGGTCCATGAGACTTGGGCGTTGACGATGGTAAAAGACTCTTCCGGAGTGTAGTTACCGGGCTGCCAGTAGAAGCCATCGTTGTAGGAGTAGTTAATCGCGGCATGAAATAAACCGCCGGCCAATTCGTTTTCAAAAATAAGTTGCGTGTTGAATTGGCTTTTGGGCGCGCGAATAATGCGGCTGCCGGTGGCATCATACGGAACAGTATTGATGGTGCCGCCGGTGACGTCATTGGGAATTAACACCTGCGCACCAGTGTAATCGCTGTATTTCGCGCTGGGTAAACCGGAGTAGCCGATGTTAAATGAAATAGTATCGGTGATAGCACCACTGGCCGATAGTTCAAAGCCGCGAATTTCCGCTTCGGCGGCATTACTGAGTGACACCACCCAGGTACCATCAGGCAGAAACGTTTGGCCTTGCACCTGAATATCGTTGTAGTTGTACGCAAAGGCGGCGGCGGTTAGCGTGAAGCCCGCTACCCGCGCTTTTACCCCCAGCTCAAACGCATCCAGCTCTTCGGGTTCAACCGGGCCTGTGGTCGGAATTGCATAGGCATTGTACACGCCGCTTTTAAAGCCGGTACTGTAAGAGGCGTAAACGTTAGCCTCGTCGGTTAAATCGTAACGCCCCACAATACGATAGGTAGTGCTGTCCCAACGCTCACTCTCGTCGGCAACGCCACCAAAAATATTCTCATATTGATAGGCTTTCTTTTCGTCGCCATAACGCAAACCAAAAATAAAGCTCAGTTTATCGGTAGCGAAATAGTTGAGCTCACCAAAGGCTGAATAGGCCGTCGTATCCACTTGGCTGGTAAAACTAAAAACTGGCGTACCATTTGGCGCGTCACCGCCACTGCCGAAGGATTGGAAAACCGGCGCCCCCGCTTCGGAATCGTAATAATAAATTCCTGCCAGCCAATTTAACGATTCACTGAACCCACCAGAAAACACTACCTCCTGGCTGAGTGTATCTTGAAATTGAGTGAGGTATAACGAAGCCACGGTGAGGTTGGTACGGTCGGTATCGGTTTGATATTCGCCTTCTACTTCTCGATAGGCGGTGATAGAGCGAATATTTATCGATTCCAAATCCCACTCGGCGGTGAGGGAGGTACCCCAGGAGTCGATATCAAAAATCGGCTCCACCGAGGCACCCAACTCATACGGCTCGGGCAAAATGACGCCTGGTGTACTTTCATTAATATTGCGCTTGTCGCGGGGAACCAAGTTAAACATACGGTCATCGCTTTTTTCCGAGGTATCCGCGGTTAAGGTCAGCGTAAAATTGTTGCTTGCGTCGTACATTAATTTACCGCGCACACCGCTGTCGTCGGTGATGGAAAACTTCTGGCCCTCTAAACCGGCGATGCCATCCACGTAGCCGTCGTCTTTACTGTAGTAAGCGCCGATGGACGCGGCGACATGCTCGGTGATAGGCCCTGTGGCGTAGGCACCCAGCGTAACCGCGTCAAAGTCAAAACCGTACTCGGCAGAGACTTCGAACTCAGGCTCAAATGAGGGCGATTTTGTCACGATACGAATAGCGCCGCCGGTGGCGTTACGACCAAACAGCGTACCCTGTGGGCCTTTTAACACCTCGATGCGTTCGATATCTTTCATTTGAAACAAACCGGCAATAGGCGCTCCGAGATACACATCATCGAGATAGACGGCGACATTGGTTTCATCACCCGGAGATGTGCCCGAGGAAGAGATCCCCCGTATCGAGGGCGTAAATGCCAGGCCATTGCTCACCGTGGTTAGGCCAGGTACGATTTGGCTCAGATCGCCGGTTGAGGTAATGCCGGAATTAGCCAAGGTCGTTTGCGAAATCGCGGTAATGGACATGGGCACATCCAATTGCCGCTCACTGCGTTTTTGCGCCGTCACCATCACCTCTTCAATGACATTCTTTTTAATGGAACTCTTCTGCTCATCAGGCTGGGCCAACGCCGATTGCGTTGCCGTGGTGCCGACGATAAATCCCAAAATGGACGCAAGGATATTATTTTTGTTCTGCATGTTCTCTGCCCTTGTTATTCTTTGTTCTGCGGTTTCGAGGTCTAAAATCATTAGCACCCCCTTATCGGATAAGCCGCCAACAAGGCCGGTATCGACAAGCATGATGCCGATGGCCTGCTTGACGGTATAACGCCCGGTAACTGCGTTACTTACCCGGTTTTGCACAAGGTCGTAGGGAAAGAGAATGGGTGTTTCGGTTTGGTTTGATAGCTGGGTAAGTGAATCCGGCAAAGGCTGAACAGGAATATTCAAATCAAATAGGATATCGAGTTGATCCTTTGCAAATGTTATTGGCGCCCCAACGCAAACCAAAATGGCCATACCCCACAGGCAAACCAACGCCGACATATTCAATGCCGACGACAAATTTGCCACCTTGCGTAGGGTATAACTGCTCAAAGAATAAAACCCGCTATTGCTTGCTAAAATTATTTTTATGGTATGCACAAGTTTCAGTGTTTGCCGTACAGAGTAAGAGTAGGTATTGCAATTGATTTTTATAAATGGTTATTGCTTTAAATATTTGTTGGTGTAAATGGTTGGAAAGTAACGGGTTTAATCCTGGCTGAATTTTTCTATGGTCACATGGCTGTCACTGAGTCGGCTGATTTTTAAACCAAAGCCCGTTTCCAATATATCGAACAGGGCTTCCGTCTCCCCCGTGTGAAACTGCCCACCGATGCGTAACGATTGTAACTCAGGGTCCGCCAGGGTGATTTTAATGGTCGTATACCGGCTCACCTCATTGACCACCTCAGACAGCGGCTCGCCCGAAAACACCAGCAACCCCTCACGCCAAGACAATTGCCGCTCCACCTCTTGTTGTTGGTATTGGGCAGCATTGTTTAAATCACTGGCACTCTGGGCTACGGTCACGGTTTGCCCGGCCGAGAGAGAGCCTAGTATCGTGGAGATATTTCTGGAGGAGTGTTCACTGCCAGTCTTCGTATATGTTTCTACACTGGTGACGCTATTGTTAGCCGCAAATTTCGGGGCGTGTGATGGATCTGCTTGTTTTGATGTCTCGGCTTGCAAAGCAGCAACATTCACCTTCCCTTCGGTAACAGTTACTTGAATAGCATCGGATTTTTTTCGGATTAAAAACGCGGTGCCTACCGCCTGCACCATGTTCGAACCGGTGTAGACTTCAAACGGCCTTTGCGCGTCTTTGGCCACTTTAAAATAGGCTTCGCCGCGCACTAAATTAATATGGCGAACCGCACGGGTAAAATCCACATCAACCACACTGTTGGTATTCAACCAAACTTCCGAGCCATCGGGTAAGTTCAACGTGCGTTGCTGCCCTATACTCGATATGAACGACGCCTGATAATGCTCCTTCGGAAATCCCCAAATGAAGACAGCCTGAACTAAGATTGCGGCAGCGCCCACACCGGCGACCGGCAATACCACACGAGCAGAAGCGCCAAACACCAATTTGACAAAGTTAATCAGCATAAACCAGGGCATCATCAGCCAAGCCGCAAATTTACGCCCGAAACCCATTGGGTTAGAGTGATTCTCTTGCAGGGGTAATAGCAGCTCGGATAACACGTTCATATCTTGCCAAAGGTTGGAATAGCGAACTAACGCTTCGCGGTGCGCAGCGCTCTGAGCTGCCCACTGTTTTAACTGTTCGATATCGGCGTCGGTAGGCGCTTGCTTACTGTCAAACTTTAATACCCATTGGCAGGCTTCTGTCTCTATCTGCTTTTTATTGGCAAATTCCACCACATTATCCATGGCTCACCCCTCCCGCGAAGACGCACTGGCTGCTGGCGACGCACCGGGTGAGCCTTTGGGCTTGGCGATATTAATCTGGGAGTCTTGAACCTGGAGATCATTGCCATAGCGCTCCTGCAATATCGCGTTGCATTGCCGCATGCCCTTAATCAGATGCTTTTCTATGGTACTAACCGAAATACCCAACTGCTCGGAGATCTCCTTGTGCGGCATTCCATAGACCTTTTTTAACAAAAACACTTTGCGACATCGCGGGGGTAATGTGGCAACCGCCTCACATAAAATCCCCACCTTCTGCTGGCTGGCGACACACTCTTCAAGCGGTTGAGTACGCAGTTGGGTATCGACGGATTCGATATCGTCGATGTAATCGGTGACCTTACGCGATTTTTTACCCAACTCTGAGAGCATCAAATTGCGCGCAATGCGAAACAGAAACGCCTTTGGCTCGTCGAGGGCGCGCTTCTTTTCGGTCTCATAGGCTCTTAGAAACGCCTCTTGAGCGATGTCTTCAATATCCTGAGCAGGAACCAGAAACCGCGAGATAAAACGCCGCAGCGGAGCCTGCTGTTGCATAAATACGTCCAACACACGATACCTAGCGGCCATGGACTTGGGTTCATCCGAAGGCGCCGGTACCCTTTCGTTTCCACCCCGCTCACTATTATGATTATTATTCATCGGTAAGGTGCTGCTCCCTATCCATCACTGTACGCGATACTTTCAACCACCACGTTTAAAGCTAATCTGGATATATAACCGATCAGAGCACCAAACCCTCCAGTGCTGGCGGAAAAAAGTTGATTGTAGCCAATAGTAAGGGTTATGGAGTGTTCTTAGAAGGTAGTCAGTACAGATAGCGCGTCAACGCAGAGGCTATGGTGTAGGGGTTGTGGCTTCAGAGTTGTAAATGCTAGGGTCATGTCTTGCCTTTTGACTGAGAATATCAGGGTGACCCATTGCGTACTCTTGTGTAAACGGGGCGCCAAGCCTGCTCCAGTAGGGCTATCAGCATGCCACAGGAGAGAACTGTTGCGATGGACTGTGTTGATTGCGGGGGAAGTCGCAGTATAGGAGGTAGGATAGCTTTGGCTGGCCACCTGGCTGTTATCTATACCCTATGAGGCGGGCGCTCACAGCCCTGTTCAGGGCTGCAAGTGGTGTGGCTATTTTTCGGGGTTCTTGCTGGCGCCACGTCGGTCGTATTTTCGTCTTTCCTCTGGGGCATGGTTCTCAAAGCCCTGGTTACTTACCCGTCTATCCGGCTGCTGCCGCTCTTCCAGGGCCTCATCTAATTGTTCTATAACGAATTTTTTCTTCTTTTCCATAACAGTGCATTCCATAAGGTTGTATGAAATAGTAACTGTTAAAAGTTTAGATCAATTATGTGGAATTTCCTGTTTTTTGAACGGAAGATAGCTAGCTAACAGGACACGAACGAATTCAGGGGTCAAGTTCTGCCTTTTGCCTAATTTAACGATCAAAAGAGGAGACTCGACCCCAAATTTTCATGCCATTGAATAAATTTATTGATATTTAATCGCTGGTAAAACCACGGCGGTGAGGTTTGAATCCGTATCTAAAACGGGTAACGCTATGCCTGACCCCAATGCGCGTATGAGGCCTGGTCAAATGAATGTTAAGCAACGAGCATATCTACTTCTGTATACCTCTGGCTTGTTGTGTGTTGGTGGTCAGTGGCTCCTCTTGAAAGCCGCCGGCCATTTTGGGCTAGGGGCCTTTGCCATCATAGTACTCGTATTGAGTTACATGGTTATGCTTCTTTTGATGTTATTCAAAGTCAATCAGATTCGGTGTCGTTCCTGCCATAAACCATATGGCGTAATTTATAGTTTATTTATCTGGCCACTAGTACCTAGGTATTGCCAGCACTGCGGTATAAAGCTGGACGAGGCCTAAACACAGATCGAGGTTCCAATGATTACTGGCAGTTGCCTTTGTGGCCAAGTGAAATACCAAATCTCCGGTAAGGTGGGTGACATTGTTCATTGCCACTGCCAGACCTGTAGAAAGGCGCACGGCGCTGCATTTTCCAGTGTGGCGGCGGTGGCAGAAGAGGATTTCAAGGTTTCCGGTGTAGACTTTTTGCAATCCTTTGAATCTTCTCCGGGCAAAAGGCGATATTTCTGTTGCAACTGCGGTACCCAGATTTACGCTAAAAGAGCTAGCGCCCAGCACGTGATATTGCGCCTTGGATCACTGGACGATGATCCACAAGCGCAGGAGCAAGCCCATATCTGGGTGTCGCAAAAGGCTAGCTGGTATACCATCAATAAGCTATTGCCTGAGCATGATGAGGCCGAATAAGGCAGATGAATCTCATAAATATAAGTAGATATTTAATCGTATTCGGACTTGGTGCATTGATAGCCAGCTCTTTGTGGTTATATTTTTTCCACTTAGATAATGAACAAAGTGATGCCTATCGGTTGGAAATGGAAGGCGTGGTCATTTTAGAGTTGCTTACACTTGCAGAAGACTATGCAGCTGGAGATACCTATTTCGAAAGGTCATTGCACTGCAGTTTAGCTATTAGGAATCACACATACCAAGAGCTAGCGGAAGAAAGTGATTTTAACTTGAGTATAAATAGCCGAGTTGATCACGTAATCACACGGTCAGGTATAGATCAGGCGAAGTTGAAGGAATGTTTTGTCACGCCTCGAATATAAACCCAATAATCGCAACAATAGTCACAGCGTTGAATGCCGATGGACTACCCAATAAGTAGCCTCGATTAGCCAATATAACGAGCGTTATACAAATTAAGTATGGTCTGGATGATTATTGGATATTTACCTATTTTCTGGATTCTCAACACAATCGTTGTGTTGAGGTTGGAGAGCCAGTATCCCGAGATTTATAAAAATGCTGGAAGCCCATTCCCTTTGTTAACGGATTCTCCCAGTGGAGCTTTACACTAGGCTTTATAGGTTTAGGCCAATACTTTCAATATGAGATCGATAAATCGACAAAACGTCTATGTGTTTTTCTACAAATTACCATTTGGCCTTGGCTGTTGTTTGGTGTCGGATCATTAATCTATCGCGCCTTTGTGCAGTGAACCAAAACAAAATATCGGGGCTAAGTCTTGCATTTCACGCCCGTAGAATACAGTTCTGTAATATATAAGATAAGACCTTAGAAGCTAGCTCAGGTTAAAGATAACAATAAAAAATCAATCTAAAGGAAGTTAAAGATTCTCGGGGTGTTCAGAGCTTTCAAAGCAATACTCAGGCAAAACACTGCGCTCATAAATATCCTTCTCTTTTTGCATCTGCTCCATAGCTGCTAGTTCACCATCCCGCCTAAATGATGCCAAAAAAGTTTCCAAATGGCCGGCGTCACTGAAAAAATAGCGATGCTTAGGCATAGGTGTTTTCGATTGCCATCGGCGGGACCCGGAACCCCCGACGGCAATCGAAACCAATCAAGGGTAATGATTTCGCCAGATGCCAGCAGGAGTAACCCTCAATGTAATATGCCTAGAAAGCGGGACTCAACTACCCTCAATGGCAATCGAACCAGAGATCCAAAGATAGAAAAAACTACCGCCCCAAAAACCTCCCAGGCCGCTTCTGGGCAATCGATCGAATCCCCTCCTCAGCATCCTCCGTTACCCGCAAGCGGCTCTGCTCGCGCACCTCCACCTCAATGGCGGCCATTACCGCCGCTTGCAGCCCTTCGCGCACGGCGGCGCGGATGGAGGCTACCGCCAGGGGGGCGTTGCCGGCGATATCCTGCGCCAGGACGATGGCGTCGGCTCGAATCAATTCATTGGTGGTCAGGTGGTCGACCAGGCCGATCTTCTCGGCCTCGATGCCGCCAATGCGGCGGCCGGTCATCAACCATTTGTGGGCGGCCTGCAGGCCGATGACGCGGGGTAGGGTGACGGTGGCACCAAAGCCGGTGTGGATGCCGAGCTTGGTGAAGTTTGCCCAGAATTTGCTCTGCGGGCTGGCGACGCGGAAGTCGGCTGTAAGCGACAAGCCCAGGCCGCCGCCGGTGGCGCTGCCCTGTACGGCGGCGACGATGGGCTTCTTATTGGCGAAGATGCGCGCCCCCTGGCCGTAGACCTTGCCGATCTCGCTGGCGAAGTTGTCGCGGTTGAAGGTGTCGTAGCCGCTGCCGGCGGCGCCAGTGCCGAAGTTACCGCCGGCACAGAAGTTCTTGCCCTGAGAGGCGAGCACAATGGCGCGGCAGTCGGGGTCGTCGTCGAGCGCCAGAATGGTATCGGCGAGCTCGGTAAGGATGTCGATATCAAAAAAGTTGTGAGGTGGGTTTTGCAGCTCCACCAGGGTCACCGGACCGAGGCGTTCGGTGGCAACTTTGCTTGTGTTAATAGAGGCCATGGCTAACTCCTAAGCGAGTGGGGCGGGCCTATCGCCACAAGAGCGTTACAGCCACAGAAGAAAGAGCAGCAGCACCACAAACCAGAGCACCAGCAGCAGGCTTAACCACCACCAGTTGTAGCGCGCCTGCTCGCGCAGTACCCGGGCGGCGGTGGCGAGGTGGACGATTTTAGTGCTATCGCTCGGCACCAGCAAACTGCTGCTGGCTACCAGGGCGGTGACGGCAAAGCCTAAAGGGTTCCACCAGAGCCAGGAGAGGGCCGGCAGAAACTGCCAGCAGAGCGCGTTGACGACAATGCCGGCAATCAACCCCAGGCAGACACCCCAGCCTGTGATGCGGTGGCTGAACAGGCCGACGATAAACACCGCCAGAATGGAGCCGTTGGCCAACGAGCCGATCTTGTTGATCGCCTCCAGCACCGTGGGGGCGATGTCGCCGACGAAGAAGGCCATGGACAGGGTGATCACCCCCCAGAGGGTGGTCACCCCGCGTGAGGCCCAGATCTCCTGGTGGTCGCTGAAGGGCTCGGCGCGGAAGCGGACGATAAAGTCCTCCATGGTGGTGGCGCTGAGTGAGTTGAGCACAGAGTCGAGCGACGACATGGCTGCAGCAAAGAGCGCCACCAGCCCCAGCCCCACCACCCCCGGCGGCAGGGAGTTAACCATGTAGAGTGGCACCGCCAGGTTGTACTGGGGGCTGCCCTCGGCCGCGCCGGGCAGGGCGGTTAAAAAGCCCGGGTGGTTAGCGGCATAGACGGCGATGCCTACCCCCACCAGGCAGTAGAGCAGCACCAGCGGGAAGCGCAGCAGACCGTTGAGCAGCAACGCCTGATTGGTGGCGTCGATATCGCGGGTGGAGAGCTCGCGCTGCACCTGGCTCTGGTCGCAGCCGTAGTAGGCGAGGTAGAGGAAAAAGCCGCCGATCAGCATCGGCCAGAAGGCGAAGGTATAGCCGTCGCCGAGGCCGTGGTGGCGAAAGTCGAGGCTTGTCTGGCGCTCGGCGGGGAGCTGCTGCCACATGGCTGCCAAGCCACCGGCGTTGCTGGTGAGCAGCCAGAACAGCAGCGCCAGCACCGCCACTAAGATGGCCATCTGCAAAATATCGCTGTAAACCACCCCACGCATACCGCCAAACACATCGTAGAGCACGGTAAAGGCGCCAAGCAGCAGCACCGACCAGAAGAAGCCGATACCGGTGATCAGGTCGATGACAATGGCAATGCTGTAGACGGTGACGGCCGTGGCAAAGGCGCGAATAAAGAGAAACAGGCCGCTCAACAGCAGGCGGGTGGAGAGGTTGTAGCGCTGCTCGAGAAATTGGTAGACGGAGACCAGCCGGAAGTGGCGAAACACCGGCATCACCACCAGCATCAACAGAATCATCGCCAGCGGCAGAGCCAGCTCATACTGCAGCCAGAGCAGGCCGCCAGCGGCGGAAAAGGCGACGAAAGCGGGGGCGCCGAGAATGCTATTGGTGGAGCACTGGGTGGCCATAATCGAGATGGCCACCGGCCAGGCGCCCAGTTTGCGGCCGCCCAGGTAGTAGTCGGCGCGGTCCTCCTGGCCCTTGGACAGGTAGACCGCCCAGGCGATCAGCCCGACCAGGTAGATGCCGATCACCAGCCAATCCAGCCAGTGCAGTGCCTGAACCATGGTCTCTCCTTGGCATGATTTAAGGGTCTACCTTAAAGCACCAGGGCGAGAGATCAAGTTTGGAGGGTTTGAAAAGGGGGTGGGTAGGGGCGAGATTACGCCTCCGCCGTCATTCCCACCCCCGTAGGGGCGACCGGTGGTCGCCCGTTTGTGGGTTAATGGATTTCGAGGTTAAACCCAACCCCGTTGGGCGATCGCCGATTGTCCCACCGTAGGTGATATTTCACCTTCGCCGTTATTCCCACCCACGTAGGAGCGACCGGTGGTCGCCCGTTTGTGGGTTAATGGATTTCGAGGTTAAACCCAACCCCGTTGGGCGATCGCCGATTGCCCCACCGTAGGTGATATTTCACCTTTGCCGTTATTCCGGCCCCCGTGGGGGAGACCGGTGGTCGCCCGTTTGTGGGTTAATGGATTTCGAGGTTAAACCCAACCCCGTTGGGCGATCGCCGATCGCCCCACCGTAGGTGATATTTCACCGTCGCCATTATTCCGGCCCCCGTGGGGGCGACCGGTGGTCGCCCGTTTGTGGGTTAATGGATTTCGAGGTTAAACCCAACCCCGTTGGGCGATCGCCGATCGCCCCACCGTAGGTGATATTTCACCTTCGCCGTTATTCCGGCCCCGTGGGGGCGACCGGCGGTCGCCCGCTGTTGAATTAAATGGATTGCGGGGTTAAACCCACCCTTTTGGGCGATCGCCGATCGCCCCACCGTAGGTGATATTTCACCTTCGCCGTTATTCCGGCCCCCGTGGGGGCGACCGGCGGTCGCCCGTTTGTGGGTTAATGGATTTCGAGGTTAAACCCAACCCCGTTGGGCGATCGCCGATCGCCCCTACGTAGGTGATATTTCACCTTCGCCGTTATTCCGGCCCCCGTGGGGGCGACCGGTGGTCGCCCGTTTGCGGATTGAATGGATTGCGGGGTTAAACCCAACCCTTTTGGGCGATCGCCGATCGCCCCACCGTAGGTGATATTTCACCTTTGCCGTTATTCCCACCCCCGTAGGGGCGACCGGTGGTCGCCCATCGGCTGGTTAAATGGATACGGAGGTTGGTTAGAACGGAGGCAAGAGGGGCGCAGGCTATTCGCCGGCCGCCGGCGGCTCGATCTTGGCCTGTTCGGTGACTATCCAGTGGCGCACCTCGTCGGTTAGCTGGCGGGAGGTTTTACCCTCGGAGGGGATGGGGGGGCCCACCACCACGGTGATCAGCCCGGGCTGTTTTACAAAGCGTTTGTTGAGCCAGCAGTGGCCGGCGTTGTGGGCCACGGGGATAATCGGCACGCCGGTGGCGATGGCGATCTCGGCGCCGCTGCGGGCGTACTTGCCGTTCTCGCCGGGGGCCATGCGTGTGCCCTCGGGGAAGACCATCAGGTTGCGACCTCGGCGAATGCGGTCGATGCCCTGCTCCTTCACCTGCTTCAGTGCCTGTATGGGGTTGGCGCGGTCGATGGCCACCGGCTCCAGCAGGCGCAGTCCCCAGCCAAAGATCGGCACCCGCAGCAGCTCCTGTTTGAGGATGGTGCTGAGTGGCGGGAATTGGGTTTGCAGGTAGAAGGTCTCCCAGGCGCTCTGGTGTTTGGCCATGATCACGTAGTTCTGCTTGCCTGCCGGCAGCTGCCCGTGCTGCACAAAGCGCACGCCACAGAGCAGGCGCAGGCCGTGGATAACGGCGTGGTTCCAGCTGAGCAGCACCGCGCTGCTGGCGCGTTTGGGCAGCAGGCGGTAGGCGACCAGCGCCAGCAGGCCAATGGTGATGGTGATGATGGTGTAGTAGACATTAAAGAGGGTCGATCGGATCAGATTCATGGAGTCGCAGAGGTCGGCCTTGGTCGCTTGCTCGTGGGTTTATGGATTATCAAAGCGGCTAGTGATTGTCATCGCTTTATTAATAGTGCCGCAAAATATGGTCGGCGGCGGCGGTCAGATTGGTGAAGTTGGCCGGCCGCTCGGCCTCGGCCAGTTCGGTCAGGGTGGCGGTACCCAACCCGGTAGTGACCAACAGCGCGGTGGCGCCCACCTGGCGCGCCAGTTCGATGTCGTCGCCGTTATCGGTGACCAGCAGCATCTGGTCGGCCGGGTAGGCGAACTCCAGTTCTATGGCGTCGATCAGACCGGTTTTCGGCTTGCGGCAGTTACAGCTCTGCCCCGGTGCGTGTGGGCAGTAGAAGAAGGCGGCGAGGCTGCCACCGCGGTTCTCGACCTGGTCGTTAAGCCGGGCGTGGCTCTGCTCGAGGTCGTCGAGGTCGAGCAGGCCCTGGCCGATACCCGGCTCGTTGCTGGCCACCACCAGGGTGAAGCCGGCTTGGCTGAGGCGCGCCAGGGCGTCGGCCGTGGCGGCATAGTTCGCCGCCGGCTCCGCCTGGGCACCGGCCTGGACACCCGTCTGGTAGGGCTGCAATACCCCCTCGCGGTTAAGAACCACCAATCTCATCGGGCAGCGGTGCCGGCGCTAGCTTTTGGCGGGTACAAGCAGGGAGATATCGGCCACCTGCAGGAACAGATCGCGCAGCTGGCTCAATAGCGCCAGGCGGTTGTTGCGCACCGCCAGGTCGTCGGTCATTACCATTACCTGGTCGAAGAAGGCGTCCACCGGCTGGCGCAGGGCGGCCATCTGTTGCAGCGCCGCTTGATAGTCGGCCTCGGCCAGCAGTGGCGCCACCTCTGCGGTGACCTCGGCCAGAGCGGCGGCCAGGGCCTGTTCGGCGGCGTCAGTGAGCAGCTCGGCCTTGAGTTCGGTGGTATCGACCGCCTCTTTGGCGAGAATATTGGAGACCCGTTTGTTGGCGGCGGCCAGGGCTTCGGCCTCTTCCATCTGGGTGAAGGCGGCCACGGCGTAGATGCGCTGGTCGATATCCAGTGGCGTGGTCAGCTGCTTGGCGGCCACCGCCAGGAACACCTCGGCGGAGATACCCAGATCCTCATACCAGCTGCGCAGCCGCTCGAGCATATAGCCCAGGACCCGGTCCAACAGCCCTTCGCACTTGGGCAGGTCGGCGTACTGGCCGCCGGCGATGGCGACCAGCTCGGAGAGGTCGAGCGGCAGCTGCTTTTCAATCAACAGGCGCAGCACCGCGACACTCGCCCGGCGCAGGGCGAAGGGGTCTTTGGAGCCGGTGGGTTGCTGGCCGATGCCGAAGATACCGACCAGGGTGTCGAGGCGGTCAGCCAGGGCCACGGCCAGGCCGGTGTGGGTGGTGGGCAGCGTGTCACCGGCGAACTTGGGCAGGTAGTGCTCGGCCAGGGCCTCGGCCACCTCGGTCGGCTCACCCTGGGCGGCAGCGTAATACTTACCGGCAATGCCCTGCATCTTGTCGAACTCGAGCACCATCTCCGAGGCCAGGTCGCACTTGCACAGCTCGCCGGCGCGAATGGCCATGGCGACGTCGTAGCCGAGCTTGTCGGCGATGGCGGCGGCCAGTTTGCCGATGCGCTCGCTCTTCTGATAGAGGCTGCCGAGCTGGGCCTGGAAGACGATAGTCTGTAGCCGCTCGCGGAAGCTGTCGAAGGGCTGTTTTTTGTCAGTTTCGAAGAAGAAGGCGGCGTCGGCCAGGCGCGGGCGGATCACCCGTTCGTTACCGGCGATCACCGCCGCCGGGTCGCGGCTGTCGATATTGGCGATGGTGATGAAGTAGGGCATCAACTGGCCGTCGCCATCGACCACGTGGAAATACTTCTGGTGTTCCGACATAGAGGAGATTAGCGCCTCGGCCGGTACCGCCAGGAACTCGGCGTCGAACTGGCCGGTGAGGGCGTGCGGCCATTCGACCAGGGCGGTCACCTCATCGAGCAGATCGTCTTCAATGACGGCGTTACCGCCAATGGCCGCGGCGGCGGCGTTAACCTGCTCGCGAATGGTGGCCTGGCGCGCTTCGAAGTCGACCAGCACGTAGCCTGGGTCGGCCAGCAGCTTGGTGTACTCCTGCGGCGTCTGCAGCGACAGTGGCTGGTTGTAGTGGAAGCGGTGGCCGTAGGTCTGGCGGTTGGCGCTCAGGCCCAATACCTCACCGGGGACAATTTCGTCGCCGTAGAGCATTACCAGCCAGTGCACCGGGCGGACGAACTCGGTGCGACTGGCACCCCAGCGCATGCGTTTAGGGATAGGCAGCTCGGCCAGGGATTGCTCCACCACGCCGGCCAGGAGCTCAACCGTGGCCTCGCCACCGACGCTCTTGTTGACCACCAGCTTGTCGACCTTGCCGTCGTTGGCGGTGGCCAGGGCGCTGGCCTCCACGCCGTTCTTACTGGCGAAGGCGAGGGCGGCCTTGGTGGGGTTGCCATCGCCGTCGAAGGCGATATTGGCCGGTGGCCCCCAGATCTGTTGGCTTTTCTCCGGGGTCTTTTCGGCCAGGTTGGTGATAATCACCGCCAGCCGGCGGGGGGCGGCCAGGGGTTGGCTGGCGTCAAAGCTGAGGTCGAGGGCGACCAGGCGCTGGCAGATGCCCTCCAAAAAGGCGGCCGAGAGGCTCTTCAGGGCCTTGGGTGGAAGCTCTTCGGTGCCCAGTTCAACCAGGAAATCGAAACTCATGCGGACTCTCCTTGGTTGTTACTGTGGGCGGCGATCACCTCGTTGCGCAGCGCCTCCGGCGCCAGCGGGAAGCCCAGTGCCAGGCGGCGGTCGAAGTAGGCCTGAGCCACTTCGCGGGCCAGGGTGCGCACGCGCAGAATGTAGCGCTGGCGCTCGGTCACGGAGATGGCGTGGCGGGCGTCGAGCAGGTTAAAGGTGTGCGATGCTTTCATAACCATCTCATAGGCGGGCAGGGGCAGCCCCTTTTCGACCAGGCGCTTGCTCTCGCTCTCGTACTCGTCGAAGCACTGGAACAGGAAGGGCACCTTGGCCTCTTCAAAGTTGTAGTGCGACATCTCCACCTCGTTTTGGTGGAAGACGTCGCCGTAGGTGACCTTGTCGCCATTGGGGCTGACCGCCCAGACCAGGTCGTAGACGGTATCGACTCCCTGCAGGTACATGGCGATACGCTCCAGGCCGTAGGTGATCTCACCGGTGACCGGGTAGCATTCAATGCCGCCCACCTGTTGGAAGTAGGTGAACTGGGTCACCTCCATGCCGTTCAGCCATACCTCCCAACCCAGGCCCCAGGCGCCAAGGGTGGGCGACTCCCAGTTATCTTCAACAAAGCGGATGTCGTGGGTAAGCGGGTCGACGCCCATGCGCTTGAGCGACTCCAGGTAGAGCTCCTGAATATTGAGCGGGGAGGGCTTCATCACCACCTGGAACTGGTAGTAGTGCTGCAGACGGTTGGGGTTTTCGCCAAAGCGGCCATCGGTGGGGCGGCGGCTGGGCTGTACGTAGGCGGCGTTCCAGGTCTCTGGCCCGAGGGCGCGCAGAACGGTGGCGGGGTGAAAGGTGCCGGCGCCCACTTCCATATCCAGTGGTTGCAAAATCACACAGCCCTGTTCAGACCAGAACTGCTGCAATGCAAAGATTAGCCCCTGGAAGGTGCTGACGTCGGCGCTGGGTGCGCTGTTACTTTCGGCCACGGCTATCGCCCCTGTTATGCGGTTTGTTTGACTGGGTATTGCTGTTTGATTGGGTGTCACAATCTGGAGGGCGGATTATAGACGGCTCAGACTAATATCTCATCTCGCAAATCGCTTAATTTCCGGGCATTTAGCGCAGAATGGACGGTTCTACTCTAAAATAAGCCATCGCCGGCTGGCCAGGCTCGGGTTTTACCGGGCCGCCAACAAATATTTGAGCCACCAACCCCACCTGGGGTAGGCTTGGCGCCCCCCTCTTATCAGGTAGCCACGATCAGCTATGCAGCAACCAGCCAATCCACCCGGACGCAAACAGAAGCGACTCGCCAAGCGCACCAACGCTGGCTGGGATGTGAAAGGGCGCTTGCTGGTGGTCGCCATGCGCCTGCTGTCGCTCTTCCCCTTCACCATGCTGCGCCTGTTTGGCCACTGCCTGGGCCGGTTGCTGTGGGCACTCGATATTCAGGCGGCCAGGGTGACCCGGGAGAACCTCAGCTACGCCTACCCCGAGTTGGAGGAAGCCGCCCGCGAGCGGCTGGCCAAAGCCAATATGATCGCCAGCGCCGAAACCGCCCTGGAGATGGCGGCGGTATGGTTCCGCGAAAACCAGTGGTTGAGGAGCGCGGTGGTGGAGGTGGCCAACGAGGTGCTGCTGGAGCGCGCCCAGAAGGCTGGCCGGGGCGTAATTGTGCTGGCGCCGCACTTGGGCAACTGGGAGGTGCTCGGCCGCTATCTGGGTGTGGTGGCACCGGGGACGACGGTGATGTACCAGCCGGCGCAATCGCCCAGCGTCGATGCCATGATCGCCAATGCCCGCCTGCGCAACGTCAATATTGCCGCCGCCGACCGCGGCGGTGTGGCCAAGGTGGTGAAGGCGCTGAAGAGCGGCCAGGTGGTGGGAATTCTGCCGGACCAGGTGCCGATGGAGGGCGCCGGTGAGTTCGCCGACTTCTACACTAAGCCGGCGCTGACCATGACCATGATCCACCAGCTCTATAAGAAACATCGGTCGCTGATGGTGATGGCCTATTGCGAGCGGGTGAAGAAGGGCTATCGCATCGTCTTTGCCGAACCGGAACCGGCCATCTACGCCGAGGAGATGGCCGTGGCCCTGCGCGGTTTGAATGAATCGGTGGAGGCCTGTATCGACCAGATTCCCAGCCAGTATCAGTGGCAGTACAAACGCTACCGCAAGCAGCCGCCCGGTGTGGAGCGGCCCTACCGTTTTTAGGGCGATCGCCCATCCGCGGATTCATTAATTGCGGAGTTACACCCACCCCTTTGGGCGATCGCCGATCGCCCCTACGAAAGCAAATATTTAACGCCCGCAGTAATGCCCACACCGTAGGGGCGACCGGCGGTCGCCCATTCACGGATTAAATGGATTACGGGGTTAAACCCAACCCCTTTGGGTGATCGCCGATCGCCCCACCGCAGGCAATATGTCACCTCCGCAGTAATGCCCACCCCCGTAGGGGCGACCGGTGGTCGCCCATTCACGGATTAAATGGATTACGGGGTTAAACCCAACCCCTTTGGGTGATCGCCGATCGCCCCTACGAAAGCAAATATTTAACGCCTGCAGTAATGCCCACACCGTAGGGGCGACCGGCGGTCGCCCATTCGCGGATTAAATGGATTGCGTGGTTAATTCCAACCCCTTTGGGTGATCACCGATTGCCCCTACGAAAGCAAATATTTAACTCCCGCAGTAATGCCCACACCGTAGGGGCGACCGGTGGTCGCCCATTCTCGGATTAAATGGATTACGGGGTTAAATCCAACCTCATTGGGCGACCGCCGATTGCCCCTACGAAAGCAATATGTAACTCCCCGCAGTAAAGCCCACCCCGTAGGGGCGACCGGTGGTCGCCCATTCACGGGTTAAATGGATTACGGGGTTAAATCCAACCCCCTGGGCGATCGCCGATCGCCCCACCGCAGGCAATATGTAATCCCCGCAGTAAAGCCCACCCCGTAGGGGCGACCGGTGGTCGCCCATGCGCGGGTTAAATGGATTACGGGGTTAAACCCAACCCCATTGGGCGATTAATAGGCGTTAACGATGGCAGGCAGCTGCTTGGCGACCACATCGCCCTCGATGGGCGCCTTGAAAAAGGCGTGGTAGTTGCCGTCCGGATTGACCACCACCAGCTGGGCGCCGTGGTCGATCTGGTAGGCGTTGGCGCCCATGTGCTGGGCGTGGGGGCCGGTCACCGGCACCTTCACAAAGGGCACGCTGACGCTGTTGGCAAACAGCTTGAGGTCGACAAACTCGCCGGTAATGCCGGTAAAGCCGTCGTTAAACTGTTGCACATAGTCGGCGATCACTTGGCTGGTGTCGCGCGCCGGGTCGACCGAGACCAGGGTCACCTGCACCTTGGCGGCCAACTGGGGAGGCAGCTGTTTGATGGCGCGGTTGAGCTCATAGAGGGTGGTGGGGCAGATGTCTGGGCAGTGGGTAAAGCCGAAGAAGAGCAGGCTCCAGTGGCCCTGGAAGAAGGCCGGCGTCACCGGCTCGCCCAGCTGATTTTGCAGGTTGCCCAACACCAGTGGCCGAGGCTCCTGCAGCACGCGCACGGCGTCGTTGGAGAGCTGCTCGGCGGTGAGGTGGGTGGGTAGCAGAAAGCGGTTTAAAAACAGTAACAGCACCATGGCCATAAACAGCACCGAGCTGGCCACCGACAGCCAGACCCCGCGCCGGGTGCGGGTGGGCAGGGGAGAGGTTTCAACAACAGCGGTCATAGGGCACCTGTGTAGAGCTCGGGTTTGGCGATCAGGTAGTGGTCCATCAGCATGGCGACAAACAGCGCTAGCAAATAGATGATGGAGTACTTGAAGGTGGCCATGGCGTGTTCTTTACCCGGCGCTTTCAGCATCAACAGACTATAGCCGATAAAGCCGGCGCCAAGACTTACCGCCGCCAGCAGGTAGAGCCAACCCAACATACCGGTGACAAAGGGCAGTAGTGATACCGACAGCAGAATCAGGGTGTAGAGCAGGATGTGGATCTTGGTGTAGCCGATGCCGTGGGTGACCGGCAGCATGGGGATGCCGGCGTTGGCGTAGTCGTCTTTGCGGTGCACGGCCAGAGCCCAGAAGTGGGGTGGCGTCCAAGCGAAGATAATCAGCACCAGCAGCAGCGCCGGGCCGTCGATGGAGCCGGTCACGGCCGTCCAGCCCAGCAGCGGCGGCGCGGCGCCGGCGATGCCGCCAATAACGATATTTTGCGGCGTGGCGCGCTTTAAGAAGAGGGTGTAGATGAGCGCATAGCCGAGCAGGGAAGCCAGCGTTAACCAGGCGGTAACCGCATTCACCCAGGTGAGCAGCACGCTCATGCCGACCAGCCCCAGTAGGCCGGCAAAGGCCAGCGCCCGGGCTGGCTCCACCTTGCCGGTGGCTACCGGCCGCTGGCTGGTGCGCACCATCTTCAGGTCGATATGGCGGTCCACCACATGGTTGACCACGGCGGCGGAGGCGGCACAAAAGCCGATGCCCAGGTTGGCCACCAGCACCAGCCACAGGCTCGGCAGCTGGGTGCGGGCCAGCAGCATGCCGATCACCACGGTAATCAGCATCACCATCACCACGTTGGGTTTGCACAGCTCCCAGTAGTTGCGCCACTCGCCGGAGCGGGCACCGATTCTATACAGCAGGCTGGTTGACTGGCTCATGGCGAGCACCTCCGATGTGTGATTGTGATAAGTTTGGTTGTGATGAGTGCGCGCGGCCGGGTGCATTGACGGCGGCCGGCACCTGCAAACGGTAGAGGGTGGTGAGCACGGTCATCAGCAGCAGTGCGGCGACGCCATTGTGGGCCACGGCGATAGCCAGCGGCAGCGACAGCAGCACATTACCGATGCCCAAACTCACCTGCAGCGTTAACAACCCGGCAAGCCCCCAGGCGTGGCGCTGCAACCGGGGTACCGCCGCCAGCAGCCATAAGCAGACCAGCATCAACCCGGTAACCAGCACGGCGCCGGCGCGATGAGTGATATGAATGGCGGTGCGCGCCGGCCCCTCCAGCTGGCCGCCCAGGTAGTTGGGACCGATCGCCTGGGCGATATTGAAGCCGGCTTTGAAGTCGGTTTGCGGCAACCACTGGTTGTGGCAGGTGGGCAGATCCGGGCAGGCCAGGGCGGCGTAGTTGGCGCTGGTCCAGCCGCCCAGGGCGATCTGCAGCAGCACCACCACCGCCAGTGCCGAGAGAGCGGCTAGCAGCGGCCCTTTGTGTACGCGCTGGGCGGGAACCGGTGCCGTCTGGCCCTGGCATAGGGCCTTCAGGCGCAGGCGCAACAGCCAAATGAGCGTGAGGGTGGTAAAGCCGCCCAGCAGGTGGGCGGTGACCACCTGCGGCCAGAGCTTGAGGGTCACCGTCCACATACCAAACAGCGCCTGCAGCACGATCACCGCGCAGATCAGCAGGGCGTGTTTTACCGGCGGTGTCGGCCCGTCGTCGGTTTGGCGATAGGCGGCGCGGAAGATTAATAGGGTGATGGCGATTACCAGCAGGCCGAGTGTGCCGGCGCAGTAGCGGTGTACCATCTCCGGCCAGGTTTTATCCTGCTCGACGGGTGATTCGGGGAAGCGCGCTTCGGCGCTGGCCACCTCTTCGGCGGAGCTGGGCCAGGTGAGATGGCCGTAGCAGCCGGGCCAGTCCGGGCAGCCGAGGCCGGCGTGAGAGAGGCGGGTAAAGGCGCCCAGGCTGACCACCAGGCAGGCGAGCAGCACCGCGGCGGTGGTCAGTTTAAGGGCCAGTTGCAGGGTGCGATCCGATGCTTGCATGGCGGCCCTCACTCGTAGGAGTACTTGAGCAGGCGGCTGAGATCGGCCAGCAGATCGTTACCGGTGTGGCGGCTGTCGTAGCGCATCATGGCAAACCCCTCCTGGTCAACAATCACGATATCGCTGGCGTTATCGGAGCGTTGCAGGTTGGCAGCGGCCCAGGCTTCGGGGCTGATCGAAACCACCGTCAGGCCGGAGTCGACCAGGGCCGCTTCCGGCAACTGGGTGAAATCGGGACTGTTGCTGACCAACAGCAACAGCCGTTGAATGCGGTGCGCCTCTTTCGCCAGGCGCACGTGCACCTGGTGGGTGACGTAGAGGTTATCCTGGCAGCCTTTGTCACAGCCGCCCTGGCTGACGGTGACCATGCGCCACTGGTGGGCGTCGGTCCAGGGCAGGGCGGTGTGGTTCTGGTCGAAAAAGGTGAGCCCGGCAATCGACACCGCCGGAGCAATTAGCTGGCCTTTATTGATGGTCGACTGGGGAATGCCGCGGCCGCTTTCGTAAATCCAGTAGGCGCCGATCATCGGCGCCATCACCGTTAAACAGATGAAAAATAGGGTTAGCCGGCCGGGGCCCTTGGCGGTCTCGCTGGCGGGGAGTGTGGGGTTTAATGCCATAATTGCGCCTTATCGTTATAGTTGATTAGCAAAAAGATCCGGCAATAGTTAGCGCTGACGCTGTTGTTTGGGGACACGCCACAAACTGACCAGATTACTGTTGGTGACTAAAAACGCGAACAGCAGTACCGCCGCCATGGTGAACCACTGCACGGCATAGCCGATATGTTTGGCGGGGGTAATGGTGTTCATTTGCCAATGGGTAAGCAAGGCTTCCGGTTGGCTTGGGTCCAGCTGCAGATACCAGTTGGCTTCCAGATTGGTATAGGGAAAATCGCCGGGCACCACCTCTAACACCGACGCCTGCCCGCCTTCAAAAATATTACTGACGAAAGGCAGATCGAAGGGTTTGCGCAATACCGCGGTAATGGTCACGGCCCCGGAGGGCAGATGTTGCGGTTGGCCGCTGTTTTTCCGCCAGACACTCTCTTCCCGCCAGCCCAAATTAACCAGCACCGCCTCACCCGCGCCGGTGATAAACGGCACCAACAGATCCTCACCGACGATGCCGTCGAGCACCTGATTTTGTAACAGCCAGTAGTGCGTAAGATCATAATGGCCGCGCAGCGAGACCCGGGAAAATTCGCCGCCGGTAAAGTCACTTAACCAGCTGACCTGTTGTGGTTCAATCGCAGCGTTAAACCCGCGTGTCTCGAGCCACACTTTTTTTTGGCCGGCGCGTTCAATCTGCCAAAAACCCAGGCCAATAAACATTACAAAAAAACAGCAAAAAAAGAGCGCTGCAGTTTTGTTAATCTGCCACTGGATATTTCTTATTGCTGCAATTCCAGGCATAAGTTACTTTGCTACTGCTTCACGATTGTTGTAATTGTTTGTTGTGAAAAGCCAACACCGCAGTTACTGGCGAATTTATTAATAATTATTAACCGCACAGCGTCTAGCGCATCTTATCTGTTTGGGGCACATCATGTTATTGAAGGCCATTATCGTAATTCTTTTTATCGCCGTGGTTGCCAGCCTGAGCCGGGCACTCTTCTATTTAATTAAAGACCAGGGCAGCCCACGTAAGCGTGTGCTCTATGCCTTGGGGGTACGCATTAGTCTGGCTATGCTGTTGTTGCTCTGCCTCTTTTACGGCTTTTACACCGGCCAGCTGCGCAGCAACGCCCCCTGGGATCAAGGCCCGGACGAAACCGAAAACGTGCCGGGCCCTAATAATTAATAAATGGTAACTAATAAGCTGTAGAAACCGGCCGCTAACCCAACACGTAGACGAAGACAAACAGCCCCAACCAGACCACGTCCACAAAGTGCCAATACCAACTGGCGGCCTCAAATCCGAAGCAGTCGTCGTGTTTAAAGTGGCCCTTGAGCGAACCCCGCAAAAACATCACCAGCAACATAAAGGTGCCCAGGGTAACGTGGGCGCCGTGAAAGCCGGTGAGCATAAAAAAGGTGGTGCCGTAGATGCCGCTCTCCAGCGTTAAGCCCATATGGTGGTAGGCTTCGAGATACTCTTTGGATTGCAAAAAGAGGAAGATGCAGCCCAGCAGTACGGTAATGCCTAACCACAAGTTAAAGCCGACGCGCTTGTTATTTTTCAAAAAGGTGTGGGCCAGATGCACGGTAACGCTGGAGGAGAGCAGCACCACCGTGTTCCAGAAGGGCAACCAACCCCAAATGGAACCGGCTTCGCCAAAGCTCATGCTCTCGCCGGGGCCGAGTCGCTTGGCGGCTTCGCCGTTGGTGGCCATGTCGGGGGTAACCATCAGCGGCCACTCGGTTTCAAAGCCGGGCCAGAGCAGATTGTTGGTGGCGCTGTCGTGGGCGCCTTCGCCACCCAGCCAAGGCAGGGCAAAGTTGCGCACATAAAAGAGCGCACCGAAGAAGGCGGCAAAAAACATCACCTCACTAAAAATAAACCAGCCCATACCCCACACGTACGAGCGTTTCAGCTGATCATTGTTTAGCCCCTGTATATTTTCGTTGATAACAATGCTGAACCAGCGAAACAGCACAAAGGCAAAAATCATAAAGCCGATAAATAAAATGGTGGTGCCATTTTCCCGGCCATTGAGGGTGCTGGCCAAACCGTAAACCGTGGTGGCCAGGCCAATGGAGGCAAAGATCGGAAGTTTACTCTGCTCCGGTACGTAATAATTGCTGTGACTAGACATAAGCGGTCCCATACTGTTGGCGCTTGGTTGCGGTCACTCACTTCAGTCCGATGATAAGCGCTGTTGGTTAACTTTGTTGTTATTGTGGTTGCGACTACTCGCGGTTTATTACTAGCGCGCCGCTGCCTTGGCGGCATCGCTGTATTCGGTTATGTCAAACATGGTGTAGGCCAGGGTGAGCGTGTGGATATGCTCGGGCAGATCTTTGTCGACAATAAAGCGCAACACCAACTCTGCTTCGTGCCCACCCTCCAATGGCTGATTGCTAAAACAGAAACACTCGGTTTTATGAAAATAATCGGTGGCATCATAGGGCACCAAGCTGGGCACCGCCTGGGCCACCATATAATTTTCGGTGGGGTTGCGGGCGTAATAACTCACCTGCACCTCCTGCCCCGGATGGACTTTGATCTCGGTTTGGTTGGGCCGAAACTGCCAGGGCATGGCCTCATTATTTTTGCCAATAAACTGCACGCGAATGGTCCGCTGCTCGTTGACCGTTTGCGTGCTCTGTTCATAGCGCTCGCCGGTTTTGCCGTTGAGCCCGGTAATATCGCAGAACACCTCGTACATGGGTGGCAAAACAAACAGGGCAAAGGCGAACATGCCAACGCCGGTAATCAATAACTTGATTACCAGCCGGTTGACGTTTTTATTGGCGTTACTCATGGCGGCTTACGACTGAATAGCCGGTGGCGTGGTGAAGCTGTGGTAGGGCGGTGGCGACGGCAGTGTCCACTCCAGGCCGTGAGGATTTTCCCACACCTGATCGGTGGCTTTGTGGCTGCTGTTAAGGGTGCGAATAATATTGAAGAGGAACAGCACTTGGGCGGCGCCAAACAGGAAGGCGCCACAACTGGAGATCATGTTGAAGTCGGCAAACTGCAGGGCGTAGTCGGGAATACGTCGCGGCATGCCAGCCAGACCGACGAAGTGCATGGGAAAGAAGGTTAAATTGAGGCCGATAAAGGCCAGCCAGAAGTGGGTTTTACCCATGGTCTCGTTGTACATCTTGCCGCTCCACTTCGGCAGCCAATAGTAGACGGCGGCGGTGATGGAGAAGATGGCGCCCGGCACCAATACATAGTGGAAGTGGGCCACCACAAAATAGGTGTCGTGGTATTGGAAGTCGGCCGGGGCAATGGCCAGCATCAAACCGGAGAAGCCGCCAATGGTAAACAGAATGACAAAGGCGACGGCAAACAGCATGGGCGTTTCAAAACTGAGTGAACCGCGGAACATGGTGGTGACCCAGTTAAAGACTTTTACACCGGTGGGCACGGCGATGAGCATGGTGGCGTACATAAAGAAGAGTTCGCCAAACAGCGGAATGCCCACGGTAAACATGTGGTGTGCCCAAACAATAAAACTTAAAAAGGCGATGGAGGCGGTGGCGTAGACCATCGACGAGTAGCCAAACAGCGGCTTGCGCGAGAAGGTGGGAATAATGGCACTGACGATACCAAAGGCCGGCAAAATCATAATGTAGACTTCGGGGTGGCCAAAGAACCAGAACACATGCTGGAAGAGTACCGGGTCGCCACCACCGGCGGCGCTAAAGAAGCTGGTACCGAAGTGAATATCCATCAGCATCATGGTGACCACCCCGGCCAGTACCGGCATCACGGCAATCAGTAGGTAGGCGGTGATTAACCAGGTCCAGACGAACAGCGGCATTTTCATCATGGTCATGCCGGGTGCGCGCAGATTGAGGATGGTGGCGATAATATTAATGGCCCCCATAATTGAGCTGGCCCCCATGATATGCACCGCGACGATAAAGAAAGTGACGCTGGGTGGGGCGTAGGTGGTGGAGAGCGGGGCGTAGAAGGTCCAGCCAAAATTGGGTGCACCGCCTTCCATAAAGAGGGTCGACACCATAATTGAGAAGGCAAAAGGCAGAATCCAGAACGACCAGTTGTTCATACGCGGCAGTGCCATATCGGGCGCGCCAATCATAATCGGCACCATCCAGTTGGCCAGGCCAACAAAGGCCGGCATCACCGCGCCGAAGACCATTACCAAACCGTGCATGGTGGTCATCTGGTTAAAAAATTCCGGTTGCACAATCTGCAGGCCGGGCTCAAACAGTTCTGCGCGAATCACCAGCGCAAAAATGCCACCAATAAAAAACATTAAAAAACTAAACCACAAATAGAGTGTGCCAATATCTTTATGGTTGGTGGTAAATAACCAACGGCCGATGCCGGATGCGGGACCATGTGCCATGGTTGGACTCCCTTATATTGTTTTAATGTTGGGTTCGATTATTTGGATTCTTTAAAGTTAAGAATATCGATGGGCTGCAGGCTATCGCCCATGTTGTTGCCGAATGAGTTGCGCTGGTAGGTGATCACCGAGGCGATTTTGACTTCGGAGAGCTGCTCGCCAAAGGCTTGCATGGCTGGATTTTTGCGGCTGCCAAAGACCACCATGTTCATGTGCTGCGCAATATCGCCGGTGGCGACGGCACTGCCGGCGATGGCTGGGAAGGCGCCCGGCACGCCCTGGCCGTTGGCCTGGTGACAGGGGGCACAGGTGGTTTGATAAACCTCTTCACCCATGGTCATCAGCTCTTCAAAGGTGAAGGTCTTTTCGGTGAGTTCGCGCAGTTTGGCGGCGGTGGCCTGTTTATCTTCGAGCCAGGCCAGGTATTCAGCCTCGGGCTTGGCTTCCACCACAATCGGCATAAAGCCGTGGTTTTTACCGCACAACTCCGCGCATTGGCCACGGTAGATGCCGGGCTCTTCGACGTAGGTCCAGGTCTCGTTGATAAAACCGGGAATGGCGTCTTTTTTAACCGCCAGGGCCGGCACCCACCAGGCGTGAATCACGTCGTTGGCGGTAATTAAAAAGCGCACTTTTTTGTTGGTGGGAATCACCAGTGGCTCATCCACTTCCAGCAGATAGTTGGGGTTTTTCTCGGCCAGGTTGTGAATTTCATCGTCGGGGGTGGAGAGGTTGGAGAAGTAGCTGACATCCTTATTGAGGTATTCGTATTTCCATTTCCACTGGTAGCCGGTAATGACGATATCGAGGTCGGCCTCTTTGGTGTCGTAGATTTTTATCAAGGTGCTAGTGGCCGGCACCGCCATAATAATCAGAATAACAAACGGGATAATGGTCCAGAGAATTTCGAGCGCGGTGCTTTCATGAAAATTGGCCGCCTCGGCGCCACGGGATTTTCGGTGGGCGATCATGGTGTAGAACATCACACCAAAAACCACGACGCCGATAGCGACGCACCACCAAAAAATATCCATATGTAAACTGTAGATTTGGCGGCTGACCGGTGTTACCCCTTCGGTCATATTAGTGTGCCAACGGTCGCCGATATCGGCATAGACCGCGCTGACTCCAAAGCATAGGAGTACAGCAAAAAGGCTTGAACAGTATTTTCTAAAGAGTGTGAGCATTGCCCAATTCTCCGTGTCGTGATTATTATTTTTTTACAACAGCCGGTGAACTACAGTTGGGGCTAAGAGTAGGGCGAGTAAGGTCGGTAATTAATACTGTCGATGCCGAGCGTGAGCCCTGGGTTTGTTCCAGACAGCGAGCCCCCAACACAAAAATTATTTATTTCGTATCTTTATTTTAAGATCTGTTGTTATTATGATTTTTGCTTACAGTGCTGCAAACCGATTGAAAATAAACTTTTTTCGAGCGGGGTTTGCAGAGCAGTAAAGAAGCCACAGGCGCGAACAGAAGTCAACGAATTTATTTTAAATTGGCATAATCCCAGCGCCTTAAATCAGGTTTTATACCAAGGCATTAATTAATGTCGTTCGACTGCAATTAATTTTTAGAGGATTCAACAGCAGAGTCCCACCGCACTTATGGGCTCAATTAATGACAACCGCCAGCGCTAAAAACATCAGCCATCGACGAGTTTGGCAGTTGGCCTGGCCGATGATCCTCAGCAATCTCTCCACGCCACTGCTCGGTATTGTCGATACCGCGATTCTCGGTCACCTGCCCCAGGCCACTCATCTCGCCGCCGTTGCTCTCGGTTCGTCGCTGGTCACTTTTATTTTTTGGAGTTTTGGCTTTTTGCGCATGGGCACCACCAGTTTGACCGCCCGGGCGGTGGGCGCGGGTGATGCGCTACTGGAACAGGCAACCCTGGCACGCAGCGCCGTTTTGGCGGTGACCATTGGCGTGGCGCTGTGGTTGTTGCAGTGGCCACTGCTGCCGTTGCTGCTGGGTTGGTTGTCGCAAGCTGGCGAGGTGCAGAACCTGGCTTTGGACTACAGCCGCATTCGCGTGTTGGCGGCGCCGGTGGTGTTGATCAACTACGTGCTGGTGGGTTGGTTTATTGGCCGCCAGAACACCCGCGTGCCACTGCTGCTGATGGTGGTGCTCAATGTCGCCAATGTGGTGTTTGACCTGGTGTTGGTCTGGTGGTTGGGTTGGGGCAGTGCCGGTGCTGCCTGGGCCAGCCTGACGGCCGAGCTGTTGGCGTTGTTGGTTGGCTGGCAGTTATTGCGGCGCGCGCTTAAGAGTGGGTTTGTCGTTGCTGGTTTGACTCTGCGCTGGCGTGAGTTTCGGCCGCTGATCATTATCAACAGCCATCTGTTTGTGCGCACCGCAGCGCTGCTGCTGGTGTTCCTCTTTTTTACCAGCCAGGGGGCGCGCCTGGGGGAGACGGTGTTGGCCGCCAACGCCATTCTGATGCAGCTGGTGGGAGTGGTCTCCTATGGTTTGGATGGCTTTGCCCACGCCGCCGAAGCCTTGGTGGGGCGCGCCGCCGGCGCCCGTCAACGGCGCCAGTTTGTCTTGGCGTGCAGTATCACAGGGCAGTGGGCCGCGGTTACCGCCCTGGTAACGGCGTTAGTGCTGTGGCTGTTGGGCCCCAATCTGATCAGCCTGTTTACCGACCTCGCCCCGGTGGCGGCCCTCGCTCGGGACTATTTTATCTGGCTGCCGCTGTTTCCACTGTTGGCGGGGGCGGCCTACCACATGGATGGCATCTATATTGGTTGGGGACGGCCGGATGTCATGCAATACACCATGTTGGCATCGGCACTGCTTGTCTTTTTACCTGTCTGGTGGCTGGGCAGCGGCAACACCGCACTCTGGCTGGCGTTCGTCGCTTTCAACCTGAGTCGCGGAATTTTACTTTCGGGATATCTGGGTCATAAGTTGGTAAAGGGCGCCATTTGGGAGTAGCGGTTTGAGTCGGCAGTTTTGATCGACTATCCGAATAAAGCGCAGCGTGTTGAGATCTTGTGTCTATAATAAAAACGCACCGCACCAGTGGTGACTAGAATAAGCAATAGCCAGCAGTCGCTTGAGATAAGCGCAGCCACACAAAGGGAAGCTATAGGGTTAACCATCGCCGGTATGTTACTTATGGATCCGGATAAAATTGCCCAGATCAGAGCCGTGATCGCGTCGGGTAAATCGGCCCAACGGGATTCGACTGGCCTGGAGTTCTGGTATTTGGAGCGTTCTGCCAGATTGCACCACTTAATCGAGCTGCCCCCCGGTAACGAGGCGGAGGCTCTGCGCCTGTTTGTTGAACGCTATATCGATTTTCTACCCGACTGCCTGGAACACTTTCACGCCCTGGCCGAACGCGCCAACATCAGCCAATACACCGGGCTCTTCCTCGACCTAGCCATCGATTTTCTGCTCTCCCAGCCCGAAGGGGTGGAGCTGCACTCCTACGGCCATCTGATCGACGAAGCCTATATGGCGCACCGTCTGCTGGAGGAGTTAAACGACCGCTGCCTGCGCTACCTGGGTGGCCCGGCGATGCCGGCGGATACCGCCTTTGCCAATCTGATCATGCACAGCATCATTGGCGAAGCCTACGCCAATGAGCTGGATATGGCGGTGCAGTATGCGATAGAAGCCAATGGTGAGCTGGAGAAGAACGTGCTCAGCGGCCTGCAGCCGGCGCCGCTGCACGAACTGGCCGATGCCGCTCAGAATTGGCCGGTGTTTGGAGAGGATCTCTCGGTGGGGGTCAAGTTTCACTACTAGGTGGCTTGTTGCTCAGTGGCAATAGTGTCACCACCTGGGTCTCCGCCTCTTTCACCTCCTCCGGGGTATTGACCCGGGTCTCCAGCTCGCGCAACTGCGGTTGAATGTGCAGCTGGTCGTTGAAGCCACAGGCTTTGCATTCGCGGAAATCGGCGCCGTCCTGGCGATACATCATCAATTTGTCCATTTCGCCACAGCGGGGGCAGACCGCCCCCGCGATAAAGCGCTTGGTGACTGGGGGTTTGGCATCGTTCATGGTGTTCTCCTCTAGCTCGCCTTGGCGGCTTCAATGCCACTGTGGCGCAGCAGCGCCTCGGTGCTGGGCTCGCGGCCGCGGAAGGCGACAAACAGCTCGTTGGCCGCCTTGCTGCCACCCTGTTCCAGAATTTCGGTCAGGAAGCGCTGGCCGCTGTCGTGGTCGAAAATACCCTTCTCCTCAAACACGCTGAAGGCGTCCGCCGAGAGCACCTCGGCCCACTTGTAGCTGTAGTAGCCGGCCGCGTAGCCGCCGGCAAAGATGTGGGTGAAGCTGTTTTCAAAGCGGTTGAAGGCCGGTGGCTGGAACACCGCCACCCGGTCGCGCACTGCCTGCAGCACGCCGTGCACCGACACCGGCGTGCTCTCTGGGTAGTGCCAGTGAAGGCGCAGGTCGAACAGGGCGAATTCGATCTGGCGCAGCATCATCATGCCGGATTGGAAGTTCTTGGCCGCCAGCATCCGCTCCAACAGCGCCTGGGGTAGGGCTTCGCCGGTCTGGTAGTGGCTGGAGAGCAGGCCGATCACCTCCGGGTGCCAGCACCAGTTCTCCAGGAACTGGCTGGGTAATTCGACCGCATCCCACTCCACGCCGCTGATGCCACTCACCGCGGCGACATCGACCTTGGTGAGCATATGGTGCAGGCCGTGGCCAAACTCGTGGAAGAGGGTGGTCACCTCATTGTGGGTGAGCAGTGAGGGGATATCTTTGCTCGGTGGGTTGAAGTTGCAGGTGAGGTAGGCCACCGGCAGCTGCAGGCCGGTTGGCGTCTGGCGGCGCACGCGACAGACATCCATCCAGGCGCCACCGCGTTTGTGGGCGCGGGCAAAGAGGTCAAAATAGAAGCCGGCCAGCTCGCGCCCCTGGTGCATCACCCGGTAGTAGCGGGCGTCTTTGTGCCAGGTGCTGACGCTGTCGTCGGCTTCGATGTCGAGGTCAAATAGCCGCTTGGCGACGGCAAACAGGCCGCTGATCACCCGCTCAACCGGGAAGTAGGGGCGCAGCTCCTCCTGAGAGATGGCGTGCTGCTCCTGTTTTAACTTCTCGGAGTAGTAGCTGACATCCCAGGCCTGCAGCTCGCTGATGCCATCTTTGGCGGCAAACTGGCGCAGTTCGGCCAGCTCCTGGTTGGCCATGGCTTTGCTGTGGTCGGCCAGGGTCAGCAGAAACTCCTCTACCTCGGCCGGGCTCTTGGCCATTTTGCGGGTCAGGGAGAGCTCGGCATAGTTGCCAAAGCCGAGCAGTTCGGCCTGCTGCTGGCGCAGGGCCAGGGTCTCCAGAATCAGTTCGCTGTTGTCCCACTCGGCGGCGCTGCTGCCATCGGCCTTGCTGCCCTCGCTGCTGGCACGGGTGCAGTAGGCGCGGTAGACCGCCTCGCGCAGGCTGCGGTTGTCGGCGTGGGTCATCACAGCCAGGTAGGCGGGGATATCGAGGGTGATCACATAACCGGCCAGCTCGCGCTCTTCGGCGGCGTGCTGGGCGATGGCCAGGGCCGACTGCGGCAGGCCGGCCAGTTCGGCCGCCTCTTCTATATGCACGTACCAGGCGTGGGTGGCATCCAGCACGTTGTTGGAGAACTTGCTGGAGAGCTCGGAGAGACGACGGCTGTTGGCGGCGAACTGCTGTTGTTGAGCCTCGGGCAGGCCGATGCCTGACAGGGTAAAATCGCGCAGGGCGTTGTTGATGCTCTGCTGCTGCGCCTGGCTCAGTTGGGGGTACTCAGCGCTGGCGGCAATCTGCTGATAGGCCTGGTAGAGCCCCTGGTGCTGGCCGAGCTTGGTGCTGTATTCGGTAAGTTTGAGCAGGGCGTCGTTGTAGGCCACCCGCAGCGGCTCGGAGTTGAGTACACCATTGAGGTGGCCCACCGGCGACCAGGCCTGGCTCAGCTGGTCGTCCTCCTGTTCGGTGGGGGCGATAAGATTGGCCCAGGTGTAGTGGCTGTTGTTGGCCAGGTGCGCCTCCAGGGCGGACAGGTTATCGGCGATCAACTGCTCGATGGCCGGCACCACGTGTTCGGGTTTGATCTCGGCAAAAGGGGGGAGTGTGTGGCTTTCTAACAGTGGGTTGGGCGTTAAAGGCTTGCTCATGAGGACTCCAAATTGATAGCGTTAAACGCTCATCACGACTGATCACATTCGACAGGACACAAAAGTTTAAATTTGAGGGTAGAGCATGACAAATTCAATACGGGCGCTGCGGGGCATCGAACCAAAACTGGGCGAGCGGGTGTACGTCGACCCGGCCGCGGTGGTGATCGGCGACGTTGAGTTGGGCGACGATGTCTCGGTGTGGCCCTGCACGGTGGTACGCGGCGATATGCACCGTATCCGCATCGGTGCGCGCACCAGTGTGCAGGACAACAGCACTCTGCACATCACCCACGCCGGCCCGTTTAACCCGGATGGCTGGCCGCTCACCATCGGTGAGGATGTCACCATCGGTCATGGCGTGACTCTACACGGCTGTACCATTGGCAACCAGGTTTTAATCGGCATCGGCTCCACCGTGCTCGATGGTGCCGTGGTGGAGGACAAGGTTGTGATTGGTGCCGGTTCGCTGGTACCACCCGGCAAGCGGTTGGTCAGTGGCTACCTCTATATGGGATCGCCGGTGGAACAGCGCCGGCCGTTGAAAGAGAAGGAGCTCAACTTCTTTACCTACACCGCCGGCAACTATGTGCGCCTGAAAGACGAGTACCTGGCGGCGGAGTAGGCGCCGCTTAAGCCAACTGCTGACGCACCGCGGCGATCACCGGCCCGAGCTCAGGGCTGATACCACGCCACAGGCGGAAGGACTCCGCCGCTTGGGCCACCAACATACCCAGGCCATCGGCCAGGCGGGTGCATCCCTGGCCGGCGGCCCAGCTGAGAAACACCGTCGGCTGGGCGCCGTACATCATGTCGTAACAGCAGCTGTCGGCAGCGAGCACAGAAGCGGGAATAGCCGGCAGCTCACCGCCAATGCTGGCCGAGGTGCCGTTAATAATCAGGTCAAAGCTGCCGCTGAGTGACGCCAGCGGCGCGGCACTGATGGCGCCAAAGACCTGAAACTGCCGGGCCAGATCGTCGGCCTTGCTGAAGGTGCGATTGGCGATCACCACTGCCGCCGGTTGCTGTTCCAGCAGAGGCTGCAAAATACCCCGCACCGCGCCGCCGGCACCGAGTACCAGCACGCGTTTGCCGGCAATGGACCAGCCCTGGTTGCCGGTGATATCACTAACCAGGCCAAGGCCGTCGGTGTTGTCACCCAAGAGGTGGCCGTTGGCATCCAGCCACAGGGTGTTGACGGCACCGGCGGTTTGCGCCCGTGGGCTCAAGGTGTGGGCCAGCTCAAACGCCTCAACCTTAAATGGCACCGTCACATTGAGCCCTTGGCCGCCCTCGGCAAAGAAGTGCTCCACCGCCTCACTGAAACCATCCACCGCCACCAGCTGCTTACTGTAGTCAATCGCCTCGCCGGTCTGTTCGGCGAACTGCTGATGAATGGCTGGTGACTTGGAGTGCTCAATGGGGTTGCCGAACACGGCGTAGCGCGCCTTGTCTGGCCCAAGCCCCAGCCAATCGCGGCTTTGCAGGTAGTAGTCGGTGAGTTTGGCCTCTTCGGAGCCCGCTTCTGGGCTGTAGTTGTACTCCCAGCGCACCAGGGGTGGCAGCGACATCAGAATCGATTCGGTGCGGCCGCCGGTCTGCAGGCCGAACAGGGTGCCCCGGTCCCAGACCAGGTTGAACTCAACGTAGCGCCCGCGCCGGTAGAGCTGGAACTGCTTCTCGCGTTCGCCATAGGGGGTGTTTTTGCGCTTGTTGAGGATGGGGCAGATGGCGTCGGTGTAGCCCTTACCGACGGCCTGCATAAAGGCAAAACAGCGCTCGAAGGGCCACTGGTTGAGGTCGTCGAAGAAGAGGCCGCCAACGCCGCGGGGCTCGTCGCGATGTTTGAGGTAGAAGTAGTCGTCGCACCACTTTTTGTAGCGTGGGTAGACCTGCTCGCCAAAGGGGTCGCAGGCGGCTTTGGCCACCTGGTGCCACTGGATGCAATCTTCGTCGAAACCGTAGTAGGGGGTGAGATCGAAACCGCCGCCAAACCACCAGACCGGATCTTCGCCCTCTTTTTCGGCGATAAAAAAGCGGACGTTGGCGTGGCTGGTGGGGGCGTAGGGGTTTTCCGGGTGAATCACCAGGGAGACGCCCATGGCTTCAAAGCGGCGCCCGGCCAGCTCCGGTCGGTGGGCAGTGGCGGAGGCGGGCAGCTGGTGGCCGGTCACATGGGAGAAGTTAACGCCCCCCTTTTCGATGACCGCACCGTTGGTCATCACTCGCGAGCGGCCGCCGCCGCCCTCGGCCCGTTGCCAGCTCTCTTCCTGGAACTGGGCCTTGCCGTCGACACCTTCCAGTGCCTGGCAGATATGGTCCTGCAGATCCAACAAAAATTGCTTTACCGCGTGCTTATCGACGCCTTCCATCACCTGATCCTCGCGCTAGCGGCAGCCGACAGGGGCCGCCTGTTACAGCGGGCAAGCTTATAGCGGCGAGATCAGAAATCAAGCGGAGCGCAGTATCTGGCCGCTGCGTAGATCGCGAATTTGGGTGGGCTGACCATTGCTGCCCACGCTGCCGGGGGCATAGACAATGGGTTCGTTGCGGTAGTAGCGGCGTACCTGGGTTGGGGTGCGCGCCGGGGGTAGGCCGCCGGGGTTGGCCGAGGTGGAGACTATCGGTCCCCCGAAAAGGTGGCAGAGCGCCGCCACCACCGGATGGTCGCTGACGCGCACCGCCAGCGATTGATGATCACCGCGAATCCAGGATGGTGCAAAACCGTTATGGGGGATCACCCAGGTGTTGGGGCCGGGCCAACTGGCGGCCAGGGTAGCGCGTTCGGCGTCGCTGAGGCCGGCCAGGTAAGGAGTGAACTGACCGATATTGGCCGCCACTAAAATAACCCCTTTGTTAATGGGGCGATTTTTCAGTAATAAGATTTTCAGCAGTGCCTGCTCGTTGGCGGGATCACAACCCAAACCCCAAACCCCTTCGGTGGGGTAGGCGATTACCGAGCCCTGCTGTAGCGCTCGCGCGGCGTGAATAACCTTTGTGTTGTAAAGCCAATGATCCATGAATAAAACGGATAAGGAGTAATAAAAGAGAAGGCGCATGGTAAAAAAATTGGTTGGCTTTGAACAGCGTAATCCGCCTGATCACCGCAGCTGCTGGCGAAGCCATGTAAAGAAATGTTGAAGAAAAATAGACTCAGCATTTGGTTATTAAAAACAAATATTTAGAGAAGAAGATTGTTAGTTGAAAAGTTTAATCTCGTCTACGCTAAAAATTAGAATCTCTATTTCGTGATTACCCCTGCCACTTTAAGCAATTGTTTCAGCCAGCGACGGTGCTTTATGAGTAGAGCCGACGATCAAATGCTGCCATAAATACATTGACCGACGATAACGGATTACCGCTTCGAACATGATTGAAAACACAGTGAGCATATTGATTGTCGAAGACGAGAGCATTGTGGCAATGGATTTGTCGCGTCAGTTGGCGCGCTTGGGCTACAAAATTGAGGGCACCGCGGCGCGCGGCGATAGAGCATTGGCGCTGGCGTTGGCCACGTCGCCGGATATTATTCTGATGGATATCCGTATCAAAGGTGAGATGGATGGTGTTGATACGGCGGCGAAAATCCAGAGCGTCTATCCCGTTCCGATTATCTTTCTCACCGCCCATGCCGAAGACTCCACCCTCTCCCGGGCGAAAGCGGTCAAACCCTACGGTTACCTGTTAAAACCTTTTGCCGAACGCGATTTGCACGTTGCCATACAGGTTGCTCTGGAAAGATTCAAACACGACGAGTTAATCAAGCACCAGGAGAATCACCTGCGCTTGGCGCTGGACTCAACTCAGGCCGGAACTTGGGAGATGGCCTCGGCCGCGGCACCGATTATTTTTGGGTACATCCCCGAGGCCAAATTAGCGGTGATGTCGGATTGGCAGACCCTCTATCGCAGCATCGTACCCCTGGATAGAAAACGAATTAAAAGTGAAATGGCCAAGCTGACTGAAGAGAACAGCGAGCTGACCCTGGAGTTTCGCTGTGTTGACGAAGATGGTTGTAATCGCTGGTTTAAGCTAAATGGCAAAAGTTATTTTGATCATGACCATGCCGATTATCGGGCTATTGGCGTTATTCAGGAGATCACCAAAGAGAAGCAGGTCGAATCAAAATTGAAGCAGGCGGCGTTGGTGTTTGATCACAGTGCTGAGGGCATTGTGGTACTGAATGCAGAGAAAAAGGTGATCAGTGTTAATTCCGCCTTTCATCAAATGACGGGCTACAGTGAGAGCGACCTGCTTGGGCGCGAACTGCCGGTGCTCAGCCGACATAATATCGACCAGAAGACCTACACCACCATATGGGCCGACGCGGAGGCAGAGCACACCTGGCAGGGGCAGCTACGTATGTTTTGTGAAAACGGCGCCCTGCGTCATGTGTGGGCCAACATTGCCGCCGTTAAAGATGCCAGTGATCAGTTTGGTAAATTTGTGGTTGTGCTATCGGATATTACCGAGGTCCACGATGCCCATGAAAAACTGGCCCACATTGCCTATCACGACACCTTAACCGGCCTGCCTAACCGCAGCCTGCTGCGCGACCGTTTAAACCATGCCATCAGTAAGGCTAAACGCGATCAGAGTTCGCTAGCGGTGCTCTTTTTGGATCTGGACCACTTTAAACGCATCAACGACACCATGGGCCATCAGGTGGGCGACTCGCTGCTGGTAACTATAACCAAGCGGCTGTTAAGTGAGATTCGTGCCACCGATACCCTGGGCAGAATCGGTGGCGATGAATTTATTCTGTTGTTGGAGGGTGTGCAGTCGGACACGCACCTGGAGTTTCTCTGTGAAAAACTGCTGGCGACCCTGGCACAGCCGGTAATGCTGGCGGGTATTGAAGTTACCATTGGTGGCAGTATTGGTATCGGTGTTTACCCCCGGGATGCGCAAACGGCTGAGGAGCTGATCAAATCGGCGGATATGGCCATGTACGCCGCGAAAACCGCCGGACGCAATAAATTTACCTTTTTTAAAGCGGAGATGAGCGATTACACCACTAAATATTTCAGTCGCGAACAGGAGTTGCGCCGGGCCTTAAAGCAGAATGAATTTCGGCTCCATTACCAGCCACAGATTGATGCCGCCTGCGGTGAGTGTGTCGGTTGTGAAGCCTTACTGCGGTGGCAGCACCCGGAGAAAGGCCTGCTGGGCGCCAATGAAATTATTCCCTACGCTGAAGCCAGCTCGCTGATATTGGATGTGGGCAATTGGGTGATTGATGAGGCAACACGGCAAATGCGTGAATGGCGTACTGGCAATGTCCCAGTGCCGATAGTGGGAATTAATATTTCGGTACCGCAGCTGGAGGATCGCTCTTTTACCTACAAGCTGATGACACGCCTGGCCCAGTTGCAACTCAACGCCAGTGATTTTGAAATTGAAGTGACTGAATCCTGCCTGCAGGACAACGAGCAGGTGGTGTTAACTCTGAACGAATTGGCCAATAAAGGTTTGGCTATTGCCATCGACGATTTCGGCACCGGCTACTCCTGTATGAGTTCGTTAAAGTATCTGCCGCTCGACAGAATTAAAATCGACCAGAAATTTATTCGCGATGTTCCCGAGGATATGAACGACTGCTCCATTGTTAAGGCGATTGTTGCCCTCGGTAAACAGCTCAATTTGAAAGTGGTGGCCGAGGGTATTGAAAACCGGCAGCAGATGGATTTTTTACTGGATATCGGCTGTGACCATTTGCAGGGCTATTATTTGGGCCGCCCGGTTGCAGTGCAGGAGTTTGAGCAGCTGCTGGCACAATTAAATCAATCGAAGTGGGCATTGCCGTGAACAGCCTGCCGATTACCAATCAAAGTCGCGATGACCTGATGATCCGCTTGACCTTGGAGGCCTCGCCCAATGCCATGGTGTTGATCGATCACGACGGCAAAATCTTGTTGGTCAACTCCAGTTTGGAGTCGCTGTTTGGTTACCAGCGCGATGAGTTAATGGATCGGTCGATTGATCTGTTGGTGCCGGAGCGCTTTCGTCACCACCACCCGCATCAACGCAGTGCCTACTTCAAACGACCGATTGCGCGCACCATGGCCAGTGGTATGGAACTCTACGGCTTGCATAAAGATGGATCGGAAATTCCTTTGGAAATTGGATTAAACCCGATTATTGCCGATGGTAAATCCTTTGTGATTGCCGCCATTACCGATATTACCGAGCGCAAACGGGCACATGACATGATGCGCCTGGCGGTGGAGGCGGCACCCAACGGCATGATTATGACCGACGCCGATGGTCTGATTATTTTGGTGAATAATTTTGCCGAGCGGCTGTTTGGTTATAGCCGTGAGGAGCTGGTCGGCAAAGAGATCAGTTGGCTGGTGCCACAACGGTTTCGCGAAAACCATAAAAAATTGCGTAAGGATTATTACGATAATCCGATCTCCCGGGCCATGGGCAAGGGGCGCGATCTCTATGCGGTGCACAAAGATGGCCGCGAGATTCCAGTGGAGATTGGTATCAACCCCATCAATACCCCAAATGGCACCATGATTCTTGCCTCGGTGGTGGATATTGCCGAGCGCAAACAGCAGGAGGAGGAGCTGCTGAAAGCCATCAAAGAGAAAGAGGTGCTGTTGTCGGAAATTCACCACCGGGTGAAAAACAATTTACAGATTATCGATAGCTTATTGGGTATGCAGCTCGATACGCTGGAGTCTGAGCGGGAAGTTAACGCTATCATCGAAAGTAAAAATCGGGTGAAATCGATGGCATTAATACACCAGGCGTTGTACCAGTCGAAAGATCTGTCGCGGGTGGATATGGCCACGGTGATAACCAACCTGCGCGAAAATCTGTTGATGTCGTACGGTGCCGACTTAATCGAGATAGAACTCAACCTAGCCCCGATACTACTGCCCATCGATAGCAGTATTCCTCTTTCGCTCATTATTAATGAACTGATCTCTAATGCCCTGAAGCACGCCTTCGAACCCAAAGCCACAGGATTGGTATCGGTCACTCTGGCCGGTGACATTGGCAATATCCAACTGCTGGTTACCGATACCGGGCGCGGTATTGACGGCAGTGTCGACTTTTACAATAACCCGTCGTTGGGGTTGCGGCTGATATTTGCGTTGGTCGATCAGCTTGGCGGAGAGGTGGTGGCCATTGACCGTTTCCCCACCCGCTTCGAGTTTGCCTTTAATCTGCAAGAGGCTGGTTGATCAAAAGCGGGCGTTGATTAATAGCGGCTGGATGGGCGATGGATGAACGTAGAGAAAATAGGCGTGGCTGGTGGCTATTTCCCGGAACTGGGTGTTAAATAGACAGTCATAGCTGAAGTCTCCGGCGGCTGGCCGGGTTTAATATCCTTTAGAAAAACAGGTATAAATGCTCTCTCCTCGCCCCGCTAAATTAATAGCCCTGATGCACAGCGTTATGCTGGTGCTCTCGGTCTATGCGGTGTGTGCAGGCTCCGTGCAGAGTATCGGCGATGGTTTCTCCAACCTCGACGGCGCCGTTACTCTTATCCAAAACGATTCAGACTCCCCTGATTGTGATCAGGCTATTCCCAGTCAAACCTTCCCAACTTTCATCCCAGCACATCCTCCGGTGCCGGCGTTCACTGGCCAGACCCAAATCCCCCGGTTGGTTGCACGCTGGTACGCCATTCGTGCCCCTCCACGTGGTTTGCCCAGTTAGCTGTAAACCAATTTTTCTTTTTTAATCACAAACTTGTGATCAGAGCATTGCTATCAATGCCGAAAGATCTGTGGAGTATTATTATGCAGAAATTAGCCCTTCTGGATTCTTCCTGTTGTCAGGATTTGGCCAGCCCCTACGTAGACGGCCACTGGAGCTTAACAACACCGGCTGTGGATTTGTTGACCGATTTTAGTAAAGAGGCGCCGGTCTTTGTTGATGTCAATTTCCCTGCGGCGGAGGCAATTGAAATTTTACGACGCGCCAGCGTTCGCTTATTGATGGTGCTGGGTAAGGATGATCACCTGGTGGGTGTGGTTGGCTTTGACCGTTTAAATGGGCAGGAGCTGATCCGAAAAATTTCGTCGGGTTATCACCGCGATGAACTGACGGTGTCTGAGTTTATGACGCCGAAAAGTGAGTTGAAGGCGCTGGCCTATGATCAATTTGCCAAGGCCACGTTACAAGAGGTGCTCTACACCTTGGATAGCAGCGGCCTACACCACTGTTTGGTGATCGACACCCAAACACATAAAATTCGCGGGGTTATCTCGGCCTATGAAATTGCCCAGAAACTGGGATTGCCGCTCAACCTGATTCGCGAGCCCAATTTTGGGCAGATCTGCAGTGCGGTCTACCGCCAGGTGAACCCGCGCACGCCGCTCTGCATTGGCGTTAACTAACGGCGCTGCTACTCACAATAACTGGTGGCGGAGGATGCCAGTTGCGGACCGGGCCCGGACAGCGCCGGGGCCTGGTTTTGTTGAGGTGTGCTACTGGATAATGCGGAAAATTCGTAAGCCCACAACCCGGTCGGCATTGTCACCGGTATCGAGATTGGGGTTGTACTGATAGTAGACGCTGGTTTCGAACTGCGTGGTCAATAACGACGGCGTGCGATAGGTCACTTCCCAGGCGAGCGCCGATGGCGTGCTGCCACCCGCTTCATAACCTTCATCTTTAACGACCTTGGCTACCGCCAGGCCGAGGCTGTCATCGCTGCTGAAAATCTCGCTGATGACAGCCCCAGCACTGCGATAGTCGGAGACCTGTTCCGAGCCGCTTTCCGAAAGCCCCATCTGTACAAACAGGGAGGTGCGGTCGCGGTAACGTTTCTCGGCGATAAGATAAAACCCTTTCTGGTCGGCTTGGGGTAGTTGCTGGTGCAGCTCTTTGGCTGCCGAGTGATTCCAGGTGCCGGCCGCTATCTTGAAATCATGCTGGCTGTTGAAGCCACTCTCCAGAGCGGTGAACAGTCCGTCGGAGACATTGAACGAGAGCTCGGTGGTATCGAGTGCCGATGAGCTGTCATAACTGGCGGCACGCAGGTAGTAGTTGTCCTGTTGCAGGTTGAATTTAACTCCCACTGCACTGTTGGCAAAAGCCATGCCGCCTGGTAGCGCCAGCTCCGGCCCGTTCTGCAGGTTGGTCATGGCAAAATTACGGGTGGCGCTCAGACGATAGAAGGCATTGCTGAAATCCTGCAGGCCGACGCTCACATCCGCGTGAAACTCATCGAATTCCTGCCGGTAAACCAGCCGGTCCAAGCGGGTGGCGCCCTCGGTATCAATACCCGCCCAGCGGTTCATATCGGCGGTTTTGCTCCAGCTGATCAGCTCATTGGGATCGACGCCATAGTCGGCAGATGCCCGGGCAAACAGCTCGCCGTGCTGCCAAAGACCGAGATTTTCGGTTTTTAGTTGAAAGGTAAATTGGGTGGCGAGAGCATCTTTAGCGAGGTTGATACTGGACTCATCGCTGGCGGTGTTGTTGCTGGCCAGGAGTTGATTGCCGGACAACAGAATATTGGTGGGTGCCATGTAGGTTTCGGCGCTGCCGAAGCTGCCACAGCTGACTGTCATTAAGCTAAGAATCGATACTACACGTTTCAAAACAACGATCCGATTATTTCAGTGGGTTAATACAGTGACCTCTTTTTAATGTAGCTGATTAACCGCAGCCTGGTACAGACTAAATTGGAAATTTGTTTAAAAAAATACGCTAACCCATGGAAAATACATAGAAATTTGAAATTTTAGATCGATAGGTTTCAATTTATATCGCAATCGCAGGGGGCGACTGCAAGAGGTGTAATTCAGTTATAAATTCGCTCGACCACACCATCAATTTGGCTCACCTGGCCATCCAGCTCCAGGTTGAGCAGCTCCACCAACAGCTCGTCGACTCCCATTCCCACCAGTGGCAACAGTTCATCGACACTTTTGGGCTCATGGCCGAGGGCATCCAGGATGGGATGTGGCTTGGCGGTGGCGGTTTCCGGCTCGGTTGTGTCCAGTTCCAGCTGCTTGTAGGCAAGCGGGCCGACCAGCTCCTCGGTGATGTCGGCGGTGGTCTCCACCAGTTTGGCGCCTTCGCGGATGAGCTGGTGGCAACCACGCGCCAGCGGGTTGTGAATCGAGCCCGGCAGGGCAAACACTTCGCGGTTCTGCTTGGCGGCGAGGTAGGCGGTAATGAGTGAACCGCTCTTCACCTTGGCCTCGACCACCAAAACCCCCAGGCTCAGGCCGCTGATAATCCGGTTGCGCTGGGGGAAGTTGGCGCGCACCGGCGCGGTAGTGAGCGGGAACTCGGTCACCAGGCAGCCGTTGTTGGCCAGAATGGCTTCGGCCAGCTGCCGGTTGCGGGCGGGGTAGAGCCGATCGATGCCGGTGGCCATTACCGCTGTGGTAAAGCCCCCGGCGGCCAGCGCGCCGCGGTGGGCGTGGCTGTCGATGCCCAGCGCCAAACCGCTGGTGATGGTGAAGCCGCCGCGGGCCAGCTGCTCGGCGAACTGGCTGGCATTCTTGCCACCCTGGGCGGTGCAGTGGCGGGCACCGACCACGCCAATGGCTGGTAGGTGCAGGCAGTGCTGGTTACCCCGGATGTAAATCAGCAGCGGTGGGTTGGCTATCTGTGCCAACAGGGCCGGATAGTCACTGCTGCCATAGGCGATGGCTTGGGCACCGAGCGCCTGTAGCTGCTCACGAATGTGATTGACGGCCTCCGCCAGGCTGGAGGCGTTGGGGCAGCTGAGCAGCTGCTGGAGCTTATCGCATTCGGCTTTGGGGAAGAGCGCCTGCTGCGTTTCGAAGTCGAGCAGTAGATTCTGGGCAGAGCCCGCCTGGATGACGGCTTGATGAAGTTGTCGGGGGGAGTGGGGTTTAACGAGCGATAGGGCCAGAGCGGCGCTCAGGCCCTCAATCGCGGTGGTAGACAAGGTCGCCATCCGTGGCTGTTGTCTAATTTGGTTGTTTAGTGAGTGCTGGCCGGACTGTAGAGCTTGTCGTTCAAATTAACCGGCACGCTGGACTCCAGAATCAGACCAAAGCTGAGCTTCTCGAAGGTGCGAAACACCATCAGCAGGCCGGCTTTCTCTTCGGGTAGCTGTACCTTGCCGCCGGCAACAGTGTCTTTGATCAGCTTGCCCTCTTTGTAGATGGCGAGCACGTCGCCTGCTTCAATGCCTTCACGTTCGCCCAGGTTGATTACCACTACGTCCATGGCGCCGGCGTGGGTGAGACCCTGATCCATAGCCAGTACCAGGCCTTCAATCGCCTCGTTGGCGGGTGCGCTGGGGAAGAAGGTGGACTCAATGGCGCGCTCTTCGTCGGGCAGCAGGCGGTCGCCAATACGCACCTCTTCGGTGGAGCGGGTCACGGCCAGGGTTGAGACATCGCTGTTGGCGGCGGTGACGCGCACCGAACCGATATCCAGCCCTTGATAACCGAGCACCTCTTTGGTCTTTGGATCAACGTAGGGTTGGCCCAGACGGTAGAGGTTGTAGTTGGTGATTGAACTGTCCAGGGCGCCGCGGGCGTAGAGGCGATCGCCATTGGCGAGAATCAGACGCTGCTCCTCGCCGGCCACCACATAGGGCGCTGCTTCCATCTCTCGTTTATCGACGATGCGGTTTTTGTTGAGGAAGGCGTCGATCACATCCAGCGGAATGGCGGGAATGGCGTCGGCCAGTGGCACCACGCGCACGGCGGGGGAGAGCTTGGTAACCCCGGGCTGGAGTTTTTCGGTGCGACGGCTGATGGTCAGGCGTGGCCGCCCGTCGAGATAGATAAGAGAGATAACATCGCCGGGAAAAATCAGGTGTGGGTTGTCAATTTGGGGGTTGGCGTGCCACAGTTCGGGCCACATCCAGGGGTTTTTGAGGAATGTCTCCGAGATATCCCACAGGGTATCGCCCTTCACCACGATGTACTCATCGGGGTGGTCTTCCCGCAGTTGAATCTCCTCGGCCTGTGCCCAATTGACTATTGCTGAAAACAGCAACAGCGTGGCCATCATGCGGGTAAAGATGTTTTTCATAGAATCCTATCCTGTACTCGGCTTGCCCCTTGTTTCAGGGTTATAATAGCCTATTTGACGCTGGTAGTAGGTGTTTGCCGCGGTCTGGCCCTTATCGTTGCTGTCTCTGGCCGTTTTTCGTGACCGGGCTCACGCTCTGTGCAAAGCGGCTGTGCACGGATTTTGCCTATTTTGTTGAACAGCTGTTTTAGCCGGCAGCCGCGTTGGTTGTTCCCTATTGTGTGTCAGCTTTCGCTGGTTCGCTAAAGCAAAGCGCGGTTACTTGGGCACCTCGCAGCAACACATTTATTAACACGGACTATTAATACGGGTAATACGGGTCTTAACTGGGGCCTAATATACCTACGCAGGTACTGCCCTGTTTTGATTTTAGCCCAAATTGGCGTAGGTGACGGCCGCGAAACAATAGGATTTGGGCAGAAAAACTGTCGAATGTTCATAATGTTAGCAGCGCTTGTTGCGGATTTGCTAGAGGTTTGTCACAAAGGTTGGGTCGAGCTGCACCCAGCCAACCCTTAAGCACCGGTTTTGAAACGCTCAACACCCAGAGAATTAGGTTGTAGATAGATGGCAAAGTTGGAGATATTGGAATTCCCGGATTCGCGCCTGCGCACAGTGGCCAAGCCGGTATCTGTTGTGGATGACAATATTCGTAAAATTATCGACGACATGTTCGAGACCATGTACGAAGCACCCGGGGTTGGCTTGGCGGCGACGCAGGTGAACATCCACCAGCGCATCATCGTGATCGATGTCAGCGAAGAGAAAAACCAGCCTTTGGTGTTTATCAATCCGGAGCTCGAAGTCGAGGATGGCGAGCTGTTCAGCTACGACGAGGGCTGCCTCTCGGTACCCGGTTTTTACGAGAGTGTGGAGCGCCCCGCCCACGTTAAAGTTAGGGCTCTGGACCGCGATGGCAACGCCTTTGAACTGGAGCCGGAAGGGCTTCTGGCGGTCTGCGTTCAACACGAAATCGACCACCTTAACGGCAAGTTGTTTGTCGATTACATCTCGCCCATCAAACGCCAGCGCATCCGCAAGAAACTCGAAAAACAGCACCGCGCTCAAGCCTGATCCACCTGTCTGTTGGTAAGTGCTTGCTACTGATGGTGAGCGCTGCTGCCATAGGTGGTGCCTACTCAAAGAGAACTCCTGTCCGTGTCTAATTCCGCCTCCCCCAGCGCCGATTCCAGTACACCTGGCACCCGGCAACCGCTCAAAATAGTCTTTGCCGGCACCCCCGATTTTGCCGCTCACCACCTGCAGGCGCTGCTTGCCAGCGAGCATCGTGTAGTCGCGGTTTATAGCCAGCCGGACCGCCCCGCCGGGCGCGGTAAAAAGTTGCAGGCAAGCCCCGTTAAACAGCTGGCGGTGGCCCATGAAATACCGGTGTACCAGCCGCTCAATTTCAAACAGCCGGAGGCGCGTGAAGAGCTGGCGGCGCTACAGCCCGACGTTATGGTGGTGGTTGCCTACGGCTTGATTCTGCCCCAGGCGGTGCTCGATATTCCGCGCCTGGGCTGCATCAATGTGCACGCTTCACTGCTGCCCCGTTGGCGGGGCGCGGCGCCCATTCAAAGGGCTGTGGAAGCGGGCGACGCCGAGAGCGGTGTCACTATCATGCAGATGGAAAAGGGGCTGGATACCGGGCCGATGTTTACCAAGGTGCACTGCCCGCTGGCGACGGATGAAACCGGCGGCAGTCTGCACGACAAGCTGCAGGCGGTGGGGGCATCGGCGCTGTTGCAGACGCTAACGGCCCTGGCCGCCGGGAAAGCGGTGGCCGAGGCCCAGGATGACAGCCTGGCCAACTACGCCCATAAGATCGACAAGCCCGATCTCAATCTCGATTGGCAGCAGCCGGCCGAAGTGTTGGAGCGGCGTATTCGGGCGTTCAACCCATTCCCGGTCTGCTTTACCCATCTGGCCGGTGAGCGCATCAAAATTTACCGCGCCCAGTGCTTGGCCGAGTCGTCGGCTGCCGCGCCGGGCGCAATTGTCCGCGCCGACAAACAGGGCATTGTCGTCGCCTGTGGCAGCGCCAGCCTGGCCATCACCGAGCTGCAGATGCCCGGCAAAAAGCCGATGGCCGTGACCCAGGTGCTCAACGGCTACGGTGATAAATTTGCGCCGGGCACGCACCTGGCTGCGGAGTAGGGGGTGAGCGCCAATCCGCGCCAGGTGGCGGCGGGCGTTCTGGCCCAGGTGTTGAGCGAGGGGCAGACCCTCTCCCAGCTGCTGCCCAAGGCGCTGAGCGAGGTGGACAAACGCGATCAGGCGCTGTTGCAAGAGTTCTGCTTTGGTACCTGCCGCTGGTATCCACGCCTGAAACAGATCTACCTGGCGTTGATCGACAAACCGCTCAAGGCCAAAGACACCGATATCGAAGCGCTGATTATGCTCGGCCTCTACCAGCTCTGTTTCACCCGGGTGCCGGCCCACGCCGCCATTCACGATACCGTGGAGTGCGCCAAGCGCTTGCGCAAAGCCTGGGCGGTGAAGTTGATCAACGCCATATTGCGCAATGGTCAGCGCCAGCTGGACGAGCTGCTCGAGCAGGCGCAAACCAGTGACCAGGGGCGTTTGGCGCACCCCAACTGGTTGATCAAGGCCATCAATAAAGCCTGGCCGGAGCAGGCGGAAGCGATCTTTGCCGCCAACAACCAACACCCGCCGTTTACCCTGCGCGTTAACGCTGCGCAACAATCGCGCGCAGGCTATCTGCAGGCCTTGGCGGAAGCGGGTATTGCCGCTACCGCCACCCCATACTCCCCCTGGGGGGTTACCTTGGCGCAGCCCACCGCCGTTGAGCAGCTGCCGGGCTTCAGTCAAGGTTGGGCCAGTGTCCAGGATGAGGCCGCCCAGCTGGCCGCAGGCCTGATGCAGCTGCAACCGGGCCAGCATGTGCTGGATGCCTGTGCCGCGCCGGGTGGTAAAACCTGCCATCTGCTGGAGGTGGAGCCGGAAATCTCCCTGGTGGCGGTGGATATCTCTGCCCGGCGCCTGCAAAAGGTGGCCGAGAACCTCAACCGCATACACCCCAAGCGTATCGGCCAGGTGCGCTTGCAAGCCAGTGACTTACTGGCTGTTGAGCAATGGTGCCAACCGGGTGAAAGCTTCGACCGCATTCTGCTCGACGCCCCCTGTTCCGCCACCGGCGTGATTCGCCGCCACCCGGATATCAAACTGCTGCGCCTGGCCAACCAGATTACGCAGCTGTCCCAGCTGCAACTGCAACTGCTGCAGCGCCTTTGGCCCAAGCTCAAACCCGGTGGCCGGCTGGTCTACGCTACCTGCTCGATCTTCCCGGCGGAAAATAGCCAGGTGATTGAACAGTTTCTGGCCACCGAGGCCAGCGCCAAGCTGGAGCCCTTATCGGTGGCGTGGGGTCTGCCCCAGCCGGCTGGCCGCCAGCTGTTGCCGCAAATCGGTGGCCACGACGGATTCTTCTACGCGGTGTTGAGCAAATCCACCGCCGCCTAGCCCCAGTCACCCGCCAATACCGGGCTGCCCACCGCCAGTTACAAAAGAGAATTAATCCAAGTTTGTTGAGCTGGTGCAGCAAATACCCCAGAATTGCCCCTGTGTGGATTTAGGTACAGCCAATTAAATGAAAATTATCATTCTGGGTGCAGGCCAGGTGGGTGGTACGCTGGCGGAGACGCTCACCAGTGAAGCCAACGACATTGTTGTGATCGATACTGATGAGACCCGGCTGAGGGAGTTGCGCGACCGCATTGATATTGGCGTGGTGACCGGCGCCGGGTCACACCCCCGTACCCTGATTCAGGCCGGCATTGAGGATGCCGAAATGTTGATTGCGGTGACTAACAACGACGAAATCAACATGATCGCCTGCCAGGTTGCCCACAGCCTGTTCCACACGCCTACCAAAATTGCCCGCGTACGCGCCAAGGCCTACCTCGAAAAGCCGGAACTCTTCCAAAACGAACGCATCCCCATCGACGTGCTGATCAGCCCGGAGCAGTTGGTTTCGGACTACATCTCCCGCCTGATTCACCAGCCGGGCGCCCTGCAGGTGCTCGACTTTGCCGGTGGTGAGGCACAGCTGGTGGCTGTGCGTGCCTACTATGGCGGGCCGCTGGTGGGCCAGGAATTGCGCTTTCTGCGCCAGCATATGCCCTCGGTCGAAACCCGGGTGGCGGCGATCTTCCGCCGCAACCGCGCCATCATGCCCGAGGGTTCAACCGTTATCGAAGCCGATGACGAGGTCTTTTTTATTGCCGCGCGCAATGATATTCGCGCGGTGATGAGCGAGCTGCGCAAACTGGAACGCCCCTACCGCCGTATTCTGATCGCCGGCGGCGGCAACATCGGCGCTGGCCTGGCACGTAAGCTGGAGCGCTCCTACTCGGTGAAGATTATCGAATTCAACCGCGAGCGCGCCCAACAGCTGGCGGAGCAGCTGCGCCACACCATTATCCTCTACGGCAGCGCCTCCGATCAGGATCTGCTGCTGCAGGAGAATATCGAAGATACCGATGTCTTTCTGGCGCTCACCAACGACGATGAAGCCAACATCATGTCCTCCATGCTGGCCAAGCGGCTGGGCGCGCGCAAAGTGATGACGCTGATCAACAACCCGGCCTATGTCGATCTGGTGCAGGGCGGCGAAATTGATATCGCCATCTCACCCCAGTTAACCACCATCGGCAGCCTGCTCACTCACGTGCGGCGCGGCGATATGGTCAATGTCCACTCCCTGCGCCGGGGAGCGGCAGAGGCCATTGAGGTGGTCGCCCACGGCGATAAGAGCAACTCGAAGGTGGTGGGTAAAGCGGTGGATGCCGTCGATCTGCCCCAGGGGGCGACCATCGGCGCTATTGTCCGTGAGGGTGAAAGCGGCACTAAGGTGGTGATTGCCCACGACGATACCATCATCCAAAGTGGCGACCATGTGATTGTCTTTCTGGTCGATAAAAAATATACCCGCGACGTGGAAAAGTTGTTCCAGGTGGGCTTCAGTTTCTTTTAATAGGCGGGCGCCCGGCGGAACGAACAGGCTATGCATTTACGGTTAATTTTTCGGGTGTTGGGGGTGCTGCTGATGGTCTTCAGCCTCACCCTTATGCCGCCGGTAGCAGTCTCCCTTTGGTACCAGGACCACAGCTACCCCGCCTTTTTACTCGCCTTCTTTATTACCTTTGTTACTGGCCTGATGCTGTGGTTGCCGTTTTACAGCATCAAGCAGGACTTGCACACGCGCGATGGTTTTGTGATTACCGCGCTCTTCTGGTCGGTACTGGGCTCATTCGCCAGCCTGCCTTTTGTCTTTGCCGAAAGCCCCAATCTCACCTTCACCGATGCGCTGTTTGAGTCGCTCTCCGGCCTCACCACCACCGGCGCTACGGTGATTACCGGCCTCGACCACCTGCCCAAGTCAATTCTCTACTACCGGCAGCAGCTGCAGTGGCTGGGGGGGATAGGGATTATCGTGATCGCCGTGGCCATTCTGCCCATGCTGGGCATCGGTGGCATGCAGCTCTATCGCACGGAGGCGCCGGGGCCGATTAAGGATTCCAAACTAACGCCGCGCATTACCGAAACCGCCAAGGCGCTGTTTTTGATCTACTCCTACCTGACGGTGGCCTGCACGCTCGCCTACTGGGCGGCGGGCATGACGCTGTTTGATGCCATTGGCCACTCCTACGCCACGGTCTCGGCCGGTGGCCTGTCGACTCACGATGCCAGTATCGGCTACTTCGACAGCCCCGCCATTATCATGATCTCCACCTTCTTTATGTTGATGGCCGGCATCAACCACGCCCTCCATTTTCTCGCCTGGCGGGAGAAGAATGTACTGCACTACATCAATGATCCGGAGTGCCGGTTCTACTTTCGGGTGACGGTGGCGGCCATTGTCATCACCGCTGCTTACCTCACCTACACCAGCGTCTACCCCTGGTATCAGTCGGTGCTGTACGGAAGTTTTGAGCTGGTGTCGATCCTCACCACCACCGGTTTTGGCGTGGCCGATTTCACCATCTGGCCGGCATTTCTGCCTTTCCTGCTCTTCTATACCGCCTTTTTTGGCGGCTGCGCCGGCTCCACCGGTGGCGGAATGAAGATGGTTCGCATGCTGTTGGTCTGGAAGCAGGGGATGCGGGAAATTGCCCGCTTGATTCACCCCAACGCGGTGATTGCCATTAAATTGGGCAGCAAGGCGGTACCGGACCGGGTGGTTGATTCCGTGTGGGGTTTCTTTGCCGTCTATGTGGTGAGCTTCGCCATTATGTTTCTGGTGCTGCTCGCCACCGGTTTGGACTTCACCACCTCCTTCTCGGCGGTGGGGGCCTGCATCAATAACCTGGGTCCGGGCCTGGGTGAGGTATCGGTGCACTATGGCGATATTAGCGGCACCGCTAAGTGGGTGCTCTGCTTTGCCATGCTGTTGGGCCGGCTAGAGGTGTTCACCCTGCTGGTGCTGTTTACCCCAACCTTCTGGCGACGCTAACCGGCGCTGGTATGTTTTCCGTCCACGACCTCACCACCTTTATCGCGGTTGCTGAATCCGGGTCGGTGAGGGGGGCGGCGCTGGTAATCAATCGCACTCAGCCGGCGGTGAGTCAGTCTATACGCCGGCTGGAGGAACACTTGGGTTTCGCTCTCTTTGACCGCTCCGGTTACCGGCTGTCGCTAACGGCTCAGGGTGACTGTTTTCTGCAGCGGGCGCGGCCGCTGGTTCAGCAAATGAACGAGTTAAAGCGCTATGCCAACAGTTTGTCGGAAGAGCACGAAGCGCGCCTGCGTATGGTTGTGCACGGGCCCATTCCTCAGGCCGCGGTGGCCGCGTTGATCGAGCACCTGCCAACACAGTTTCCAGACGTCACCCTGGAGCTGCAGGTGTGTGATGGCAATCGGGTATTGGCGCCGCTGGTGGCGGGCGAGGCGGAGTTGGCGTTTGCCATTAAATCACCGGTCGATCATCTGGCGAGGGAGGTTGCCCGGGTTGCGCTGGGTGAGGTGGAATTTGTCCACGTGGTGCGCGCGGATCGTCTCAGCGGAGCGGCAAAAGAGGGTCACCAGGAGCCGGGCAATCTGCCAGAGGGGCTGGCCGGTCTACCGCAAATTCGCATTGTCGACTTCGGCGACCCGGAGCCCGCCTTCGGCGTGGCTAAGGGGCACAGCTATTGGTGTGTCAGCGATCACCGCGCCAAAGCGCAACTGATTCTCTCGGGCTTTGGCTGGGGCTCGCTGCCGCGCTGGATGGTGGCTGGGGAGCTTGCCAGTGGCGAGCTGGTCGCCTTCGATTACCAGGGTTTCCCCGCCCGCAGTCGACACCCGTTTTATCTCTGGCGGCACCAGGAGAAATCACTGGGGCCGGTGGCCCGGTCGATTTGGAACGCCGGCCTGCAGTTGGCCAGCGGACTCGGCGAACCACTGCTGTAACTGGCAATCAGCGCCATCCCGCCAGCAATTGGGCGCGATTGCTGGCACAAGATAAATTTTTACTCTCATCTTGAATCAGATTTTGAATTATCTTCGCGTCGTGCAAATCGCTAAGTTAGGCCAGTCAATTTGACTGGGTTAGCTGGGTTAGCTGGGAGGCGTAGAGGACGATGACGGAGACGGCTGTTATTCGCGTGCAGCGCGATAAGCGCTATCTGCTGGCGGAGGTGTTGGCGCAGGCATTTATGGATGAGCCGGCGTTAAGCTGGATGGTGCCCAATCAAGCCGATCGGCAGCGAACCTACACCCGCTTTTTTTACGCCATTGTCTCGGGCAGCCAGCGCCACGGGCTGGCGCTACAGACTCCCGACAACCAGGCGATTACCCTGTGGCGCTTGCCGGGGCGGTCCGCTCCCGGCCTCTGGGAGACCCTCTGCAATCTGCCCAGGATGCTACCCATGCTCGGTTGCGCTGGCGAGCGCGCCAAGGTGATGAGCCGGGCCGTACGTGAGCACTGGCCGACTATGCCCTTCCGTTATTTGCAGTTTGCCGGTGTGGCGCCCGACGCCCAGGGTTTGGGGAAGGGCGGTGTGGTAATTCGTGCAGGCTTACAGTTGGCCGAGGCGGCCGGGGAACCGGTCTATCTGGAAACCGCCAAGGCGAAGAATGTAGGCCTCTATCGCTCGCTGGGCTTTGAGGTGATTGACGAGTGGCAGATCGCTGAGACGCCCCTGCGTTTTACCTCCATGCTGCGCGGCGCTTAAGCCTCAGCGGCCGCGACTGAGCAGCAGGCTGGCCAAAAAGAGCAGGGCGGCACACAGGACAATGGAGGGCCCGGCCGGGGTATCCCACCAGAAGGAGGAGGTGAGGCCGCCACACACCGCCAACATGCCTAGAATGCTGGCGTAGATAGCCATCTGTTCCGGGGTTTTACTCAACCGGCGGCTGGCGGCGGCGGGAATAATCAAGAGCGCGGTAATCAGCAGCACACCCACCACCTTCATGGCGATGGCAATCACCAGCGCCATCAACAGCATCAGACTGGTGCGTACCCAAAATACCGACACCCCCTCCACTTTCGCGAGATCCTCATCCACGGTGATGGCCAGCAGAGGCCGCCACAGATAGCTGATAGCGGCCAGCACCAGGGCGCTCAATAGCGCGATGGTGAGGGTATCACCCCGGGTAACCGCCAACAGATCGCCAAACAGGTAGGCGCTGATATCGAGCCGGGTGTTGCTCTGGGCACTGGCGATCACCAAACCCAAGGCCAGGGTGGCGTGGGAGAGGATACCGAGCAGGGTGTCGGTGGCTAAAAAACGTTTCTGTTGGGCGACCACCAGCAGCAGCGCCAACAACAGGCAGCCGCAGGTGACGGCAATATTGAGGTTGATCGACAATAGCCAGCCGAAGCTGACACCCAGCAGGGCCGAGTGGGCCAGGGTATCGCCAAAGTAGGCCATGCGGCGCCACACCACAAAGCAGCCCAGCGGCCCGGCGACGACGGCCACGGAGAGGCCGGTGAACAGAGATAAGAGCAGAAATTCGGGCATGATCGGGTTTATCAATCCAGACATTCGCCGCTGCCGTGGCGGTGTTGGTGGTCGTGATGGTGGGTGTAGACGGCAACCCCGGTATCCTGCTGCCGGCCAAACAGCTCCAGAAAGGCGGGGTCGACACTGACGTGCTCCGGGTGGCCGTGGCAACAGATATGGTGGTTGAGGCAGACTACCGTGTCGGTTTGCGCCATCACCAGGTGCAGATCGTGGGAGACCATCACCACCGCTGAGCCCAGCTCTGTACGCAGCTGGCCGATCAGCCGGTAGAGTTGGGACTGGCCAGAGATATCCACCCCCTGCACCGGTTCGTCCAGCACCAGCAGATCGGGCTTGCGCAGGATGGCGCGGGCCAGCATCACCCGTTGCAGTTCGCCGCCCGAGAGGCGGGTCATTTCGGTGTTGATCAGGTCGTTGACCCCCACCCGTTGCAGGGCGGCGACCACCTCTGCCCGGCAGGTTTTACCGGTGAGCGCCAAAAAGCGGTAAACCGACAGCGGCATGGTGTTGTCGATAAAGAGCTTTTGCGGCATATAGCCGACGCTCACCCCCGGCGCAAACTGCACCGAACCGGAATCGGCGTGCAGTAAACCCAGTAAAATGCGCACCAGTGTGGTTTTACCCGCTCCATTGGGGCCAATTAGCGTTAGAATCTCGCCCCGCTGCAGCTCGAGGCTGACATTCTGCAGGATGGCTTTATCATCCCGCTGAAAGCAGATATCGGTTGCGGATAGAAGTTGCGTCAAAGCTGTGCTCCAGGAGTGGCGACCAAGCTCTGTGCAACAAACCAGCGGTCGCGGGCGGGCCTGATCAAAAAGCCGGCTATTAGACCATTCAATTACAGCCGGGTAAATGCGGATACCAACGAGTGACAACAAACAAGTTTAACCACTGGCGGGCGGGCCTACTGCTATTGGCGGTGGCGCTGTTGCCCAGGCTGGCGTGGGCCGAGCCACTAACCGTGGTGACCAGCGTGCAGCCAGTGTACCTGATCGCCAAAGAGTTGTTGGGCGACAGCGTAGCGCTTTATAACCTGCTGCCGCCAGGGGCCTCGCCGCATGGCTTTCAGATGAACGTCTCCCAGCGGCGGCGGCTGGAGCAGGCCGACCTGCTGGTGTGGGTGGGGCCGGGCATGGAGAATTTCCTCACCCCCCTGGTGCGCCACAGCAACGCGCTGGAGCTCGATACTCTGGCCGGCATCAAGTGGCCAGAGGCCGCGGCTGAGCACCAGGCGGCCGACCACGATGAGCACGCACACACTGGTCGCGACCCCCACCTCTGGTTGAGCCCGGCCAACGGCCAGGTGATTGCCGAGGGTCTGGTGGCAGCACTCACTGTTTTAACCGATGACGCCGGGCAAAAGGCCGACTGGGCGGCGCGGCTGGAGCGCTTCAGCGCCGAGTTGGCCGCCAACGACCGCGAGTGGCAGGAGCAGCTGGCGCCCCTGAGTGAAGTGCCGTGGTTGGTCTACCACGATGCCCTTAACCATTTTCAGGCGCACTTTCAGCTGCACCCCTACCAGGTGATCACCCGCACACCGGAACAGCGCCCCGGCGCGCGCCATCTCTATGAGTTGCGCCAACAGCTGCAGAGCGGCCAGTGTTTGCTGGTGGAGGAGTACTACCCCACCACCCAGGCAGAGCGGCTGGCTGAGGAGTATCAGCTCACCCGCGTCAGCTTCGACCCGCTGGGGGTTGAGGCCGCCGACTACACGCAGCTAATGCACAATCTGGTTGATCGCGTTAGTGTATGCCTGCGCGCCCAAAGGCCTGCCGCCCATTGACGGCCAGTGCATCAGCCATAATCGAATAGCCACAGAAAAGAACAACACCATGAGCAATGCCCCCCTAGTCCTTGTTGACGGATCCTCCTATCTCTATCGCGCCTTTCACGCGATGCCGCGCCTGACCAGCAGCAAAGGTCAGGAGACCGGCGCCGTGCGCGGCGTGATCAGTATGCTGCGCCGGATGGAGAAGGACTTTCCCGATAGTCCGTTAGCCGTGGTGTTCGATGCCAAGGGCAAGACCTTCCGCGATGAGCTCTTTGCCGAGTACAAAGCCAACCGGCCGCCCATGCCCGATGAGCTGCGCAGCCAGATTGAACCCATCCATGAAATCATCCGCGCCATGGGGGTGCCGCTGTTAATCATCGAAGGGGTTGAGGCCGACGACGTGATCGGCACGCTCACCGCCCAGGCTATCGATAACGGGCTGGAGGTGGTGGTCTCCACCGGCGATAAAGACATGGCGCAGCTGGTTAACAGCCATGTGACCCTGGTGAACACCATGACCGACAGCCATCTGGACCCAGCCGGCGTGGCACAAAAGTTTGGCATTGGCCCGGAGCTGATCATCGATTTCCTGGCTCTGATGGGCGATAAGGTCGACAACATTCCCGGTGTGCCCGGGGTGGGCGAGAAGACCGCACTGGCGCTGCTGCAGGGGCTGGGTAGCCTGGAGTCGATCTACGCCAACCTGGATAAGATCAAAGATCTCGATTTTCGCGGTGCCAAGAACATGGCCAAAAAATTGGAGGAGAATCGCGATAACGCCTTTCTCTCCTACCAGCTGGCCACCATCAAAACCGACGTCGAGTTGGCCATTGGCCTGGGCGACATCAGCCACGCCACACCCGATAACGAGAAGCTGCTGGCGCTCTATAAAGAGATGGAGTTTAAGAGCTGGGTCAACGAGCTGGAGAGCGCCGGGGATTCGCCCGCTGCCATCGCCGCACCAGCGGCCGAGGCCAACTACCAAGTGGTGACCGAACTGGCCGAGCTGAAGCAGTGGCTGGCCAAGCTTGCCCAGGCGGAGGTGTTTGCCTTCGATACCGAAACCACCAGCCTCAACTACATGGAGGCGCAGGTGGTGGGGGTGTCGTTTGCGCTGGCCCCGGGCGAGGCAGCCTATGTGCCCTGTGGCCACGACTATTTGGGGGCGCCGGCGCAGATCGACCGGGAGACGCTGCTGACCCAGCTTAAACCGCTGCTGGAAGACCCAGCCAAGGCCAAGGTCGGCCAGAACCTCAAGTACGACCGCAGTGTACTGCTTAACCACGGTGTCAAGCTCGACGGCATCGCCTACGACACCATGCTCGAGTCCTACGTCTGGAACTCGGTGGCCACCCGCCACGATATGGACAGCCTGGCGGAGTACTACCTGCACAAAAATACCATCCACTTTGAGGATATCGCCGGCAAGGGTGCCAAACAGCTTACCTTTAACCAGATAGAGCTGGACAAGGCCGGCCCCTACGCCGCCGAAGATGCCGACATCACCCTGCAGCTGCACCAGACTCTATGGCCCATGCTGGAAGGCGAGGCTGGATTAAAGCGGGTGGTGAGCGAAATTGAGGTGCCGCTGGTGCCGATTCTCTCCGACATTGAACGCACCGGAGCCCTGGTGGACGCCAGCCTGTTAAATACGCAGAGCGACGAGATTGCCGGCCGGCTCAAGGAGCTGGAGGCAGCGGCCTACGACCTGGCCGGGGAGGCGTTCAACCTCGCCTCGCCCAAGCAACTGGCCCATATTCTGTTTGAGAAGCTGCAGATTCCAGCACTGAAGAAGACCAAAACCGGGGTCCCCTCCACGGCGGAGGAGGTACTGCAGGAGCTGGCGCTGGACTACCCGCTGCCCAAGCTGCTGCTTGAGTATCGCGGCCTGGCCAAGCTGAAGTCGACCTACACCGACAAGCTGCCGCTGATGATCAACCCCCACACCGGCCGTATCCACACCTCTTACCACCAGGCGGTAGCGGCCACTGGGAGGCTGTCGTCGTCCGACCCGAACCTGCAGAACATCCCCATCCGCACCGCCGAGGGGCGCCGTATCCGGCAGGCGTTTGTGGCGCCCAAGGGCTACAAGATTGTGGCCGCCGATTACTCGCAAATTGAGCTGCGCATTATGGCCCACCTCTCCGGTGATAAGGGGTTGCTGGATGCCTTCTCCCATGGCCAGGATGTGCACCGGGCGACCGCGGCGGAGGTATTTGGCGTGGCGGTGGATGCGGTTACCAGCGACCAGCGGCGCAGCGCCAAGGCGATCAACTTCGGCCTGATTTACGGTATGTCGGCCTTTGGTTTGGGCCGGCAGCTCAATATCGGCCGGGCCGATGCCCAGGGTTATATTGACCGATACTTCGAGCGCTACCCTGGGGTGGCGGAGTTTATGGATGAGATTCGGGCCAGTGCCGCCGCGCGCGGTTATGTCGAAACCCTGATGGGGCGGCGCCTCTACCTGCCGGAGATCAACTCCAAAAATGGCATGCGCCGCCAGGCGGCGGAGCGCACGGCGATCAACGCGCCCATGCAGGGCAGCGCCGCCGACATTATCAAAACCGCCATGATTGCCGTGCACCATTGGCTGCAGGGCAGCAACACCGACGCCCGCATCATTATGCAGGTGCACGATGAACTGGTGCTGGAGGTGGCCGAAGCCGAGGTTGAAGCTATCTCCGCCGAGCTGTGCCGGATTATGTCGCAGGCGATGAACCTAAAAGTACCACTGATTGTTGAAGCCGGTGTGGGTGATAACTGGGATCAGGCCCATTAAGGACAGCCCCACTAAACCCAGCCACTGGCAATAATCGATCTTGCGAGGGTGGCCCCGGGGCTGCCCAAAAACCGGAGTTCTGCAGAGAGAAGAGATCATGAGTTTGATTGTTTATGGCTCCAAGCCCTCGCCCTATGTGCGCCGCATTCGCATGCTGCTGGCCGACCAGCCCCACGAATTTCGGGTAACCAATATCTACGATGATGCCACCCGCCAGCAGTACGCCGATCTCTCGCCGATTCGCAAGCTGCCCATTCTGGTAGCCGATGGCGAGACCATCTTTGATTCCCACGTGATTGCCAGCTACCTGTTCGACCGCCTGGGCCAGCCCCAGCCAACCCTGGCCGAGCACAATCTGGTCAGTGCCGTGGATGCGGTCACCGATTCGCTGATTATTATGCTGATGACCAAAAACTCTAACCTGGAGGTGGACCCGGAGCGTCTGCTCTGGAAGCTGCAGCTGGAGCGTATTCCCGACAGCCTCGCCTGGCTGGAGAGGCAGGCTGAAGCCGGTGCATTCAATGAGTGGGGCTACCCGGTGATCGCTCTGATCACCCTGGTGGAGTGGGTCGCTTTTCGCGGTCTTTACGACTTCTCGGCCTACCCGGCGCTGTTGGCGGCGTGCAGCCAGTTTGCCGAGCGGCCGGCCGTGACGGATACCCGGCCAGAGTAGTCGATCCCTAAAGTGTAAATTTATGTAAAGGAGAAAAAATATTGGCCGGGATGGGAACGAACCCCTAGTGGTTGAGTCTTAATCTACGAACTGGGGTCATGGTGGTGATTCTGGTTCATGGCTTGATACCGACAGCTGTTTCCGACTCGCTGTCGGCGGGCTCTCCCTAAAAAAGTGTGTGTTGTGCCCCGACCATTTATGGTCGGGGTTTTCTTTTTTCTGGGCTGGGCAAACTGGCCTGGCAACATCGGGCGCAGCCTGTGCTAGCGCAGTAGGTTTAACCCTCTTCAGCTTCCATTTCTATCGCTTCCGCCGGCAGCAGCCACTGGTTGAGCACCATTTTTAACTGCTCCAGCCCCTGATGCTTCAGCGCAGAGAAGGTCTGTACACTCACCAGATCACCCACGTTGGCCTCGCGCAGCTGCTTTTCAATGGCGAATTGGGTATTGCGGGCAGGCCCCTTTTTCAGCTTGTCGGCCTTGGTGAGCAGCAGGTGGACCGGCATCTCCATCTCAATCGCCCAGTTGATCATCATGGTGTCGAACTCTTTCATGGGCTGGCGAATGTCCATCAGCAGGATCAGACCCACCAGTGATTGGCGCTCGTGCAGATACTCCGAGAGGTTGCGGTCCCACTCCTGCTTGGTGGCCAGCGGCACCTTGGCGTAGCCGTAGCCGGGCAGGTCGACCAAGCGGCAGTCGTCGTTTAACTGAAAGAAGTTGATCAGCTGGGTGCGGCCCGGTGTTTTACTGGTGCGGGCCAGCTTGCTGTTGTTGGTGAGGCTGTTAATCGCGCTGGATTTACCGGCATTGGAGCGGCCGGCAAAGGCGACCTCGCGACCGGTTTCCGGCGGGCAGGTGGCCAGCGTGGGGGCGCTTTGGAAAAAGCTGGCTTTGCGAAAATCGAGGTTTGACATAGATCGATACCTGGCCAAGTCCTTAGAAAAAATAGTGTCTAAGAAAAGGCTTCGTATATAATATTCGGCCCTTAGGCGCGGATTGTAACGGTGAGTCCCGCGGGGAACCAGCCTTGGTGGCCTTCAGAAACTTGGCCAGGGTGTATAAATCCTCGTTCTTACCGTATAGAATCCGCGTGGTTTGAAAAGCACCCCATCAGAAAATACGTAGATACATCAGACCTTACGGATTAGCCCATGTACAAATTTGTAAAGCAAGCATTCATGGCCGCTGTAGTATGTTGCCTGGCACAGGCTGCAGCCGCAGGGGGAGACGCCACCGCCGGTGAATCGAAAGTGCAGGTGTGTGCCGCCTGTCATGGTGCAGATGGCAATAGCCTGGCGCCAACCTTTCCCAAGCTGGCTGGTTTGGGTGAGAAATATATCCTGAAACAGATGCACGACATCAAAGCCGGTGATCGCGTAGTACCGGAAATGACCGGTATCCTCACACCCTTCTCCGATGAAGACATGGCCGACATCGCCGCTTACTTCGCCAAGCAGACCATGCAGTTGACCGGTGCCAAAGAGAAGAAGGTTCTGACCAACGCCGGAGTTGAGGTGGACACCCTGATACTGGGTGAGCGCATCTTCCGCGCCGGTAATAAAGAGACCGCCATTCCCGCCTGTATGGGTTGTCACTCGCCCACCGGTCAAGGCAACTCCCCCGCCGGTTACCCTCGCCTGGGTGGTCAATTCCCCGAGTACATCGAGAAACAGCTGCGTGCCTTCCGTGCCGGTGAGCGCACCAACGATGGCGACGCAAAAACCATGCGCTCTGTGGCGCGCAACCTGACTGATGCCGAGTTGATCTCTGTGGCCAACTTTATTTCGGGCCTCAATTAAGCTCGAAGCGAGTATCAGGCAGTAGTAGAAGAGGCGGCTTAGGCCGCCTTTTTGTTGGTATTGATTTTGGCGTTGTACACCCAAGACCCATCCCCGGTGTTGAAAGCCACTGTGGAACTGACAGGGCGGTTAGTGTCTAAACCAAGCCCTCAACGATAAGGAGAACAAGCATGCGTTATATGCTGGCAACATTTAGCCTGGTCGCAACCCTTGCTGTGGCGACTGTGGCCTTTATGGTGATGGAATCTCCATCTGCCAATGCCGAGGAGGCCTATCAGGCCGGTGTTCACTACCAAGTGCTGTCTCAGCCGGTGCCCACCTCTGATCCCAACAAAATTGAAGTGACCGAAGTCTTCTGGTACGGCTGCGGCCACTGTTTCCACTTCGAGCCAATGCTGCAACAGTGGAAGAAAACCCTCCCCGACGATGTTGTCTTCGTGCAGTCGCCCGCCATCTGGAATGCGCCCATGGAGGTTCATGCCAAGGCTTTCTACACCGCCAAGGCCCTGGGTAAGCTGGAGGAGATGCACCAGCCACTCTTTAATGCGCTGAATCTGGAGAAAAAACGTCTGACTGATGAGAAATCACTGGCGGTCTTCTTCTCTGACTTTGGTGTCGATGAGGCCACCTTTGAAAAGACGTTCCGCTCTTTTGGGGTCGTCAGTCAGGTCAATATTGCCAACTCCAGAGCTCGTGGTTACGGCGTTGAGGGTACGCCAGAGCTGGTTGTGAATGGCCAGTATCGGGTCAGTGCACGCTTGGCTGGTTCCCAGGAGAACATGCTCAAGGTGGCGCAGTTCCTGGTCGATAAAATCCGTGCTGAACACTCCGCCGCTGCCGCTATGGCCACAAAAACAAGCAGTTAATCCTCTTAACGCGACTGAGTTCTCAGTCGCGTCCATCCTACTGCTAATACCGCTGTCTATACTATCTAAGCCCTGTAAATCGAATTGGAGCGAAGGATAGGTGGCAGCGAGCTGGCGGGACAAATATCTTCAGGCGTTGGCCGATCAGGAAAACAGCGACAAACGCAGCCAGTCGCAGATAGCGCAGTTGCGAAGTTGCCTACAAGCGCTGAGCGAAGTGGCTTTAGGCGCAGACCCAGAGCTGGATGACCTGCTCACCGAGTTGGTGGGCGGTGGCAAAAACCGGACTCCGCGCTCGGTCAACACCGATCAGATCGCCAAGGCGGCGAAAAAGGTCAAAGAGCGCAAACCAACCCGGGTTGCCGTCAGCCAGGAGGCGCTGGAGGCGCTGGTAGAGGCGCTAATTCGGCTCAACCCCAACCACAAGCTGCAAGCCGAACTCAAACACTACGGCAAACTGCTCAGCCGTCGGGTGAGCAACCAGCATGCTTATCCGCAATTGTTGCGGGAAATAGCCGAGCTGCACCGCAAGGTACTGAACGATATCGTCGTCGGTCGGCCATCCTGGATGGCGCGAATGATGGGCCACAAGGCACAAATTAAAGACGAGTCGGCAGAGTCGCTGCAAACGGTAGCGGTGGTGAATGAAACTGCGAGCGAAATGCGGGCCAGCCTGAGTGAGGCACCGGGCTCGGTGGTGGCGAATGAACCACCTGCGCCAGGTGATCCCATCGAGGCGGAGTTCCTGGTATTGGATGAACCTTACGGTGCGGAGGAGGATGACACCGATACGGCGGCTATCTCATCAGACGAATTTAAACCCTCCATCACACCTCGCCCCCTCGGCGATCAGCCAGAACCGAAGTTCTCCTCAATTGGCGATAAGGTGACCCGCATATTGGAAGAGATGCTGGACGGAGTGGTGGTCGACAGCTGTGTGCGGCAGAAATTTGTCGATGCTAAAGCGCGCATTGATGCGGGCTTGAACTGGTATGAATTGGTGGCCACCTTGGAGGATGTGCGGGATCTCTTCCTGCAGGCGTATTTGGTGAGCCACCGGGAGTTTGCCGATTACCTGCAACAGGTCGATCAGGCGCTGCTTGAAATCAAGCAGGCCTGGACCAACCTAGTTAGCAAGAGCGACCAACAACGATTAACCCAGGTTCAGATAGGCCAAGAGTTGAGCCGGCAGCAAGAACAGCTGCAGCAGGAGCTGGCATCCACGCAGGAGATTGACCAGTTAAAGAGCGCGGTGGCGGGCCATATTAAGGAGTTAGCCTCAACGTTAACGGTGGTACACCAGGCGGAGTTGCGCCAAGGTGACCAAACTAAGGCGCTAGCGGCAATGCAGGCACAACTGGATGCCCTGCAACAGAGGCATCAACAACTGCAGGCGGAGCTGGAACAGCAGCACCTCAGTGCACTGCACGATCCAATTACCGGGCTGCCCAATCGCGATGCCTACAATCAAAAGGTGCACGAGGAGCTGTTGCGCTGGCGGCGCTATCAGCGGCCGGTCTCCCTGGCGGTGGTCGATATTGACCATTTCAAACAGTTCAATGATAACTACGGCCAACCGACCGGTGATCGGGTGTTAAAGATTATTGGCAAAATATTGCGGCAGCGTCTGCGGGAGGTAGATTTCATCGCCCGCTTTGGTAGTGAAGAGTTTGTATTGGTGCTGCCTGAAACCGATATACACAGTGCCGCACAGGTGTTGGATACCATTCGCCGTGCGCTGGCCCAGGCACCCTTCAAATTTAAAGAGGAGCCAGTGTCGTTAACGGCATCTTTTGGGCTGACGCAGTTGCGAACTGATGATACCGCTGAAAGTGCTTTTGCCAGGGCGGATAAAGCGCTAGATGAAGCGAAAGCGCAAGGAAGAAACCGCATCGTGCTTGGCTAGTGAGGGTATTGGCAGCGATAGTAGCCCACTTTTGGGTATCTATTGGAGTCTTATTTAGCCGCTACGTTCTAACAGCGGATTGCTATTGGTTCAATAGAAGCGCTATTACTCATGGCTGAGCCCATTCCAAATAAAGGCCTTTATGAAACTGCTATTGATACTGGTGGTATTGCTGATTGCCTTGGTAGTGCTCGTACCAATCTTGGAACAGAACGCAAAGGCAATGAGTGATGAGACAACCGCTAAGCTGAGAAAGTGGATCTATCCACTGATGTTGGTGCTGATTGTCGCCAATTTAATCATTTACTACTGGTTATAGCAGTGGTCAGGCGTTAGGGATTAGCTGGCTATCAATCGGGCGATGGACGGATAATTTTTAGTCGATCAGGGCATTGGTTAGAGTTGATGATTGAAGAATTTGAGCAAATTTCAGGCAAGTCTAAATAAAGTCGAAAATAGTTTAATTAGGTGCTTGCACAAAGGCTTTGGATACGTATAATGCGCATCCCTACGTTGGAGCAGGGGTTCTGAATCGGCCTTAAGGTTGGGGTCAGAAAGGAAGCTGCAACGGGCTTAAGAGCTGAGCTTTTAAGCCAAAACGGTGGCTGCTAGACGCGCC
>NZ_JAWMQR010000009.1:0-245427 GCF_033283405.1 Halioxenophilus sp. WMMB6 | reverse complement strand
AAACAACCCCGCAACAAGAAAAAATAAAATAATGGCGACTGCTATTGATGCGAAGATCCCTATGACATTGAATATTAACGATGCAAGTTTTAGTGAATCATTCATGATCTATCCCCTGCGCATAACGACCGCAACAGGGGCAAACTTGGAGCGCAAGCGGAAAGTTTGTCCCTGCCTGGTTGCGCTTGTTAGAAATTTGCCATAAGAGAATTGAAAAGGCGAACAAACCTAGCGCGAACACACCAAGCAAAGAATAGAAGTACACAATGTACCTAGAAAGATATTGGCCGCTTCTAGCGTCCGACTCGGCCACGACGATTGCTACTTCTTTAATCATACTTCTATCTGAAAGACCATTAATATCATTTTTAAGCTGGGCTAATGCGCTACCCGATTTATCCCAACCTACTTTGTAGCTGGTAATCAAGAGGCTCGATTTATAGAGTGTGAATCCAATACACACGAGCGACACAACAATTAATAGAATACTTAATTTTTTCATAGGGCTTCTAACGCCCGCAGCATGGGCCGACTGAAGCAAAGCGTATGGAGGTCCAGCCAAATACCGAAGGTATTTGGCGAACATGCCTGCGATTGTTAAATGTTTTAGCTGGATAACTTTGAAACATACAATAAAACTACAATTGATAGAGCCCAAACTATTTGTCCAACGACACTCGTTTTTGGAGTAGGACGTATATAAATACTAGCAATAGGAACAATACCAGCCACCACAAGAATTAGAGCGCTAAATATCAAAACAGGAAAATCTAATACAGACCATAATATTTTTGCACGTCCAATCGCTTCTACCCTACCGCCTTGTTCAGTAATGTATTCGAGCATGCGCTGATAAGTGAGTAGCCATGTCACAATCAATGAAAGCGCAAAAAGCCCTAAAAGGTTCCATTTTTGAATTAGGTTGAATACAACTTTGGTTCGACTCATATGTACATTTAACGCCCGCAGCATGGGCCGACTGAAGCAAAGCGTAAGGAGGTCCAGGCCGCAACGCGGCCGAGCATGGCTGCGATTGTTAGAATAAGTGCCTTAACGTTACTGTGCACTGAAGCCAAATGCTTACTACTAAAATGCGGACCACCATACCGAAAGCCACTAATTAATTTTTTCGGGCCACGAAGAGCGAAACTGCAAAACTTGGCCCACCACCTTAACAATTGACCAGCTACCACTTTTCGGTAGCTGATAGTATCTGCACTACCTTTCCAAATTCCACGGATAAAAATGTTTCCTTTGCCGCATTCTTTCCGTTTATTCCTGACAGCAGAAATGGAAATATTCTAACGCCCGCAGCATGGGCCGACTGAAGCAAAGCGTATGGAGGTCCAGCCAAATACCGAAGGTATTTGGCGAACATGCCTGCGATTGTTAAATGTTTTAGCTGGATAACTTTGAAACATACAATAAAACTACAATTGATAGAGCCCAAACTATTTGTCCAACGACACTCGTTTTTGGAGTAGGACGTATATAAATACTAGCAATAGGAACAATACCAGCCACCACAAGAATTAGAGCGCTAAATATCAAAACAGGAAAATCTAATACAGACCATAATATTTTTGCACGTCCAATCGCTTCTACCCTACCGCCTTGTTCAGTAATGTATTCGAGCATGCGCTGATAAGTGAGCAGCCATGTCACAATCAATGAAAGCGCAAAAAGCCCTAAAAGGTTCCATTTTTGAATTAGGTTGAATACAACTTTGGTTCGACTCATATGTACATTTAACGCCGCGCACACCGGCCGGAGCAAGCTATGCTTGCGGAGGTCCAGGCCGAAGGCCGAGGGTGCTGCGCCTTGTTATGGGAACAACGATTTGCACCCACTTTGTTTAAATTTACCGCCATAGTTAATTTTATATTTTGCTCTAGCTCAATGCATGGAGACCACACCTAACTTGCAGAACAGATACTTTAACACTGGCACTTTTAGGCCAGACCGACCAACCGGCCGCTGGCACTGTGTGAACCGCACCAAGCTACTATTTACGCTACCAAACTTCCGACGGATACCGTGAACCGCACGGTGTAATTTTTATGCCACCAACTTTCCGCCAGATACTTAACACCTGCACAAAGTTAAAACAAGAAACCGGAATTTACTCTTGTTCCAGGAAGTTGCGCAGTGGCTTCCCTCACCCATAACGCCGCCAGCATGGGCAAACTTTACGTTTAGCATGCGAAGCGTGCTGTAAAGTTTGTCCAGCACTACCGCAAAGCGGTTGTGCGTGCATGGCTGGCATGGTTATGTTTGTACTTCTAAAATATATTTTGATAAGCCTTCAATACCCTATGAGTTGACTCAGTAGACACCTCGACAATGTATGGACAGAAATTCATTCGTTGAATATACGTAGCCCTATCATTACATTCCAATACAACATGCCACATTGGATTGTCTCCTTCCTTAAGATCAACGTTTAATACTTCGTGAATCCCTGTTACACCCGTAATTGATTCCACTTCTTCAATTGCTCGCAATGACACAATATCTATTACAGTTTCAGCACTTGCACCCTGAAGACTGTATCCCAAGCAGATCATTTGCATCATTAATATTGAGACTTTCACTATCCCTCGCGAACATAACATTTGAATCAACGAAACGATTTCGCTTTTTCCATTTCGCATGATTTTTTCGTAAAGTTTTGCAAAGCCCTGGAGCCCTCGCCATTCGCGGCCTCTAGGGCTTTACGTTTTTTCTATTCTGGAAAAAGCGAAATCGTTTCGCCTATCACAAAAACCACATGCATGCCTAATCAATTGATTTGTCTAGGGATAAACCATATTTCCTAGCCAGGCTCGAAATTACCGCCATAGCTTCGCGTTATCGAAGTTTACAAGAGGAGTTGGGTGCCGCCTATACTGTACGTACACTCAGTCATGCAATTTATCTATGGTCGACAACACCAGGCCCCCGACTTAATTTGGCCGATGGCTTCCGCTCTTCTCCACGTCTAACTGGCTAGCACCCTGTTAATTCTTACAGGAAAAACAGCTGTACATGTCTCTCTAATGCTCTGGCTTGCGAGTGATGGGGAGGTTAAGGAGGTGACTGCCTGCAATTGCAGCGTAAGGTTTCTGCGTGGGGGACAGTTTTCGAAAGAGCCAAAATAACTTTCGCTTACAGTCTTCGTTTGCAGTTTTCGTTCGCAAGCCTCATTCGCAGTGCATAGAGTCCTACGCTACTCGCTCGCTTCAGACTGGGCACTAATTAAATTCTGCTTCCCGAAAGGCAAAAAGCCAGAGCAACAGCCCTGGCTTTCCATCAAACGAACTAACATAACTAAGCAAGCTATTTAATGGGCTCCGGCGCTCCGGTACCCATATATTTCGCCAAATTTCTGTGCAGGCTGATCACCGCCCCCTCCGCTTTCGGGTTGGGGATATTGCCACGATAACCGCCGTTGCGCATGCCGGCTTGTACTGCCGCCATGTTGGAGAAGTCCTGGTAAATTACCGGGCCAAAATCTTCAGCGGTGGGTTCACCGCGCTGCCACTGAGCTTTGGGCTCCTCGCCTTCGGGGAAGAGCTCTAAAGCAGAGACCTCGAAGTAACATTTATTGGGGTCGTAACCGAAGGGGCGTGCGGTGTAACAGAGGGCATTATTTACCGAGTGGCCAATTTGGGCATTGGGAAATATCTGCCAGGCGGTACCGCTTTTGGCTACGTGGGCGGAGTCTACCTCTGGCCAAAACACGCCGCGTTCGGCATCGATTTTTTTGGCGCTCTCGTGCCAATATTTTAATACCTGGTCCGGCGGGGTGTCGGCCGGCAAATCCTCCACCAAGCGGTTAGCCGCTTTAATTAAAGTATCGGTGGTCACCGCGTTTACCGTCTCTTTAATAAACTGCTGCATTTTGGCGGTTGCCACGCGCGCATCTTTACCGGCCGCCAAGCGCAATTTGCCCTGGTTCTCCTCTTCGCCTTTGGCAGCATCGTAACCAATATTGGAGTGCTTGCCCTGCGCCTTGGCCCAACCCCGGTGCGCACCAAACGCCATAAATTCCGGATGGGTGGCCATAATGTGGTAGGTCTCGTCGAACGCCTCCAGCGCCACCTTCCAGTTGCAATCGAACACCACCCACTTGCGCCACTTATAGCGCATATTTTCCAGTTGGAAGGGGTCGAGCATAGAGGCGGCCGGCTCCAGATAATCTCGTAACGGCTCGCAATTTGGATCCAGGTTAATCCAAATCCAACCACCCCAGGTGTCGACTTTTACCTCGCCCAGTCGGGTACGCTCATCGGTAAGGGTGCCAGCCCACTCCTCTTTGGCCAGCACATAGGTGCACTGGCCGGTAAGATTAAAATTCCAGCCGTGAAAACCGCAGGTAAAATCCATGGTTTTACCCTGAGCATTCATCTGCCCGGGCGGGGTATCCACCAGGCGCCGGCCACGGTGGGTGCAAACATTATAAAAAGCGTTGATGGTCTCTGGGCCACTGCGCACGATCAGAATCGAATCATCCAGAATATCGTAAGTGATGTAGTTGCCCACCTCGGGAATCTCTTCCACCCGCCCGGCTCGCAACCACACCTTGCGCCACAGTCGGTCACGTTCCAGCTTTACGTAATCTTCGGAAATATAGGCCTCTACAGGGCAGATAACCGGATGCAACGGTTCACCTTCGGCCAGGGTTTGGGAATTAATATGCGTGGTCTCGTTCAGATTGCCCATGATCATCTCTCACTTTTATATGCCCGGTGTTGGTCGTTGTTGTCGGCGTAGGAGTGGCTTATTTGCGGTTTGATACTGCACACTATTTTTATATTTTGTATGGACTAATTATTAATGATTTATCTAAAAGAAGGCTTGGTTATCCACCGATAAAGATCTACAACCAAAATTAGCCCATACAACTTTAGTGAAGAGAGTCTCAATTATTTGGCCGCAGCCGTTACTGACTTAGATCAACCTGCCGGAATAAGCTGCGGTACCTACTCGATGAAGACAGAAAATAAAGCGGCGCTTTGATTGAAAACAAATCACCTGTCGCCGCCAAGCCAAGCTAGGTACCACTGCTGTTTATCCGTCTTAACCCCACGGCCAACACGCTGGCTGGTTGTGTAACCGCTACCACAAGCTCACAGACCAGCACAATGCGACGAAAGAGAGGTTTTGGCCAATAGCTTTAGGCAACAAATCCAGAGAAACTGTCTACTGCCTACTGCCCGGCACTGCTATAACAGTTAAATTTTGGGGGCGCGGTTTTTCGCTCGTAAACGTAAGGAGAATGCAATGATCGAGCTGACGATCAACGGCCAGGCGCACAGCCTGGAGGTACCCGGCGATATGCCCATCTTGTGGGTGCTTAGGGATGTGCTGCATTTAACGGGCACGCGCTTCAGTTGCGGCATGGCCCTGTGCGGTGCCTGTGTTGTTCACCTCGACGGCGAACCCATTCGCGCCTGTCTCACGCCTATCGCCCTGGCTGCGGGTAAAACAATCGATACCATCGAGGCCATGGCCGACGATAGCCTGGGCCGGCGTGTGCAGCAGGCCTGGATGGATGAAGCCGTCGCCCAGTGTGGCTTCTGCCAGAGCGGGCAGATCATGAGCGCCGTGGCGCTATTAAAGAACACTCCCAACCCCAGCGATGACGAGATCGACAGTTTTATGAGCGGCAACCTCTGCCGCTGTGGCACCTACCCGCGCATCCGAAAGGCGATTCACCGCGCCGCCGACAGTGCTTCCCTGGCAAGCACCAGCGCTGCCGAGACTCCGCTTTTTTATGAGGTGAGCGTATGAGGCCCGCAACCACTACCACCGATCACCTGCTGTTAGCCAACGTCAGCCGCCGCGCCTTTCTGCGCGGTTCTGCCGCCGCCACAACCCTGGTATTGGCCGCCTATTGGCCCTGGGCCGAGGCCGCCTCCCCTGGCAAAAAATATGGCGCCGATGCCATGCCGCACGGCTGGGTGGATGACCCTAATGTGTTTATCGCTCTCACCGCCGATGGCCAGGTGATCATCACCTGCCACCGAGGTGAAATGGGCCAGGGTATTCGCACCAGCCTGGCGATGGTAATTGCCGACGAGCTGGGAGCAGACTGGCGACAGGTACGCGTTGAACAGGCTATTGGCAACGAAGAGAAGTACGGTAACCAGAACACCGATGGCTCCCGCTCCATGCGCCACTGGTTTGACCCCTTCCGCCGGGCCGCGGCCGCCATGCGCATGATGTTGGAGCAGGCCGCCGCCAACCAGTGGCAGGTGCCGGTTACCGAATGCCGAACAGAGCTCCATCGGGTTGTACACCCAGGCAACCAGCAGGCGTTAAGCTTTGGTGAACTCGCTGCCGCCGCAACCGCCCTGCCGGTACCAGCCCGGGAGAGCCTCACCCTCAAAAGTGCCGACCAGTGGCGTTACATCATGCGCACGCCGGAACACTACCCCGAGCACTCCACCCGCGATGAGCGGCGTCGGCCCCTGGCCGTGGATGGCTGGGATATTGTCACCGGCCGGGCCATCTACGCTGCCGACGTCTACCTGGACGATATGCTCTACGCTGTTATCGCCCGCCCACCCAGCCTGGGTGCCGCGGTAAAATCCTTCGACGCCAGTGCTGCACTGAAAGTACCGGGGGTGGTAAAAGTGCTGGCCCTGCCCACAGCGATGCCGCCCACCCATTTCGAGCCTTTGGGGGGCGTGGCGGTGCTGGCCACCAACACCTGGGCCGCGATTAAGGGCCGCCAGGCGTTGGTGGTGGAGTGGGATAACAAGCCCGCCGGCGACAACGCCAACTACAGCTCCAAGCAGTTTCACAGCACTCTGGCCAACCGAGCCACCCAACCCGGCAAGGTAGCCCGCAAGCAGGGCGACTTTAACCGCGCCGCCAAACAGGCGGCAGAGCACCTCACGGCCGACTACTACGCCCCACACATGGCGCAAGCGCCCATGGAGCCCATGGCGGCGCTGATTAAAATCGATGGCGAGCGCGCCGAAGCCTGGACCTCGGTACAGGCGCCCCAGGCCGCCCGCGATGGCGTGGCCCAACGGCTGGGTTTGAAGCCGGAAAACGTGACGATTCACTGCACCCTGATCGGCGGCGGCTTCGGCCGCAAGTCGAAGCCCGACTACCTGTTCGAGGCGGCCGACCTCTGCAAAGCCATGGGCGGCCGCCCGGTGCGAGTACAGTGGACGCGGGAAGACGACCTGCAACACAGCTTCTTCCACACCGTGGCGCTGGAACATATGGAGGGCACCTTTGACTCGCAGGGAAAAGTGAGCGGCTGGCTGCACCGCTCCCTGGCGCCCACCATCACCTCCACCTTTGTCAAAGATCCGATGTATCAGGCCGATGGCGAGCTGTCCCAGGGTATCCGCAATATGCCCTTTCAAATTCCCGCCATTTTGCAGGAGACCGGCCAGGCCGAGGCCCATGTCCGCATTGGCTGGTTCCGCTCGGTGCACAACATTCCCCACGCCTTCGCCATTCAGAGTTTTGTCGCCGAGCTGGCCGCCCAGGCCGGGCGCGATCACAAAGCCTTCATACTGGAACTGTTGGGTCCGGACCGGCAGATCGACCCACGCAGCCAGAACGAGACATTAAATTACGGCGAAGATCCAAGCCGCTACCCCATCGATACCGCCCGTTACCGCGCAGTGATTGAACGCGCCACCCAGGAGGCTGGCTGGGGCCGAACACTGGCGGCCGGGCGCGGCCTGGGGCTGGCGGTGCACCACAGCTTTGTCTCCTACTGCGCGGTGGTGGTGGAGGTGGAGGTGAGCAGCAGTGGCGAGGTGATCATTCACCAGGCCGATATCGCCTTCGACTGCGGCCCGCAGATCAACCCGGACCGGGTCAGCGCGCAGCTGGAGGGGGCCTGCGTCATGGGTACCGGTATCGCCCTGATGACCGCCATCACCGCCGACCAGGGCCGTATTGAGCAGAGTAATTTTCACGACTACCTGATACCCAGAATCGGCCAGGCGCCGAAGGTGATTCGCACCCACGCGGTTAACAACCGCCTCGATCTGCCCTTAGGCGGTGCCGGCGAACCGGGCCTGCCGCCGGTGGCACCGGCCATCTGCAATGCCATTTTTGCGGCAACGGGCAAACGCGTTCGCACCCTGCCGGTGGCGGACCAGCTGCGCGGTTAGCCAGGAGTTAGCCCTGCCATGCGCGCAGGGCTATCACTTCAACCCCGTATGTTTGCGCTCTGTCTGCCACACCAGCAGCCGCAATAACAATCGCCAGCTACGGCCAAAACCGGGGGGCAATTCAGCCTGGCTCGGCCGCCAATAGCTGTTCGATATCCCGCCCGGGTGGGTTGCCAAACAGCCGGCGGTACTCCCGGCTGAACTGCGAAGGACTCTCATAACCCACCCAAAAGGCGGCACTGGCCGCATCCTGCCGCTCCAGCAACATGTACTCCCTCGCCGCCAGCAAGCGCAGCCGTTTTTGGTACTGCAAGGGGCTTAACGCGGTCACCGATTTAAAGTGGCTGTGAAACGAAGAGACACTCATACCAATCTGCTCGGCCAATGCCGCCACGGTGATGGGCTCCTTAAAGCGGCTGCGCAGGATTTGAATGGCCTGTGCAATGCGTTGGGCATGGCTACCGGTTTGTACAAACTGAGCGATGGCATCACCGTGCGGGCTCTGCAATAACCGATAAAAGAGTTCGCGCTTGTAGAGCGGCGCCAACAGGGGGATATCTGCGGGTGTTTGCCAGAGCCTGGCCAGGCGCAACGCCGTTTCCGCCAATGGCGCATCCATGTGGCCAACAAAACAGGCCCGCGTCTTCAGCCCTCGATCAATGTTAGCCAGGGGGGCCTCCAGCAGAATCTCCGTCAACAGCTTTTGGTTGAGTTCGATTTGCAGCCCCAGGTAGGGGCTGGCGGCACTGGCTTGGGTAATCTCACCTATCACCGGCAAGTCCACCGACACCACCAAAAAATTGCCCGGTGAATAGTTAAAGGCCTCGCTGCCCAGCAGCACCCGCTTACACCCACGCACAATCAGACACAGGCAGGGGGTGTAGAGCGAGGGCAGGCAGGCGTGCATTTCGCTAAAGCGGATACAGCGCACGCCATCAATGGCCGTGGCATGCAGGCCATCTCCACTAGAGTATTGATCAATCAAATCCGCCAGCAGTGTTAGATCTTTACTATTCATAGCCGTTTAAAAAAGTGATTTTTGAGCGCACCACTCTACCACCCCGCCAACCCCTGGACCTACGCCTTTGTAGAAATAGGCAATGATCTTGGATGTTTGGGTAACCACCGTTGGCACCACCGGCGCTACTCTGCTCGACAGGTAGTCAGCGCCCGGGTTACTTCCCGCAGGCAACCGGCGGCGCGCTCACACCTCACTAACCCGTTACCGGGTTGCAACCCTTTTAAGGAGCGTACACATGACGAAGATTGCATTGATCACCGGCGCCAGTCGCGGATTGGGTAGAAGCATGGCGTTGCATTTGGCCGCTAAGGGCCGCGACATTATAGTTACCTATCAAAGCCAGCAAGCGGCCGCCGAGGAGTTGGTGGCAAGCCTGCAAGCCAAGGGCCGCAAAGCCGTGGCCCTGCCACTGGACACCAACCACAGCGACCGCTTCACGGACTTTGCCGGCCAGGTGCGCGCCTGTTTAGCGCAACACTGGCAAAGAGACCAGTTCGACTACCTGATCAACAATGCCGGCAGTGGCGTCACCAGCTGCTTTGGGGAGATCAGCGAAGGGCAGCTGCAAACCATGTTTGATCAGCACCTGAAGGCCCCCTGCCTGCTCAGCCAGGCGCTACTGCCGCTGATCTGCGATGGCGGACGCATTGTGAATGTCTCCTCCGGTTTAACCCGTTTTGCCTACCCGGGCTTTGCCGCCTACGCGACTATGAAAGCCGCAGTGGAGACCCTCTCGCTGTACATGGCCAAAGAGCTTGGCGAGCGTAAAATTACCGTTAACACCCTCGCCCCAGGCGCCATCGAAACCGACTTTGGTGGCGGCTATGTGCGCGATACCCAGGCGGTGAACCAAGCCATAGCCGAAGCCACGGCACTTGGCCGGGTTGGCCTGCCCGACGATATCGGCGGCGCGGTGGCGGCGTTGCTGGATGACGGTGCCGGCTGGATAAACGCTCAACGCATTGAGGTTTCCGGCGGCCAGATGATTTAAAACGGATGCGCGCAGGCCCAGCCAGTGCACCCCGGCCGCTAACCTTGGCCCGTTATTCTGTTGCCCCCTTATTTGGACTTGGCCCATTATTTGAAAAGCCTCTCCCACAACAGCGACAAATAAAAACTAGGGGGAGTGGCATGTGGGATATCGCCATTATCGGCGGCGGCCTGTCGGGCTTGGTACTGACCTACCGCCTAACGCAAAAATATGGCGATGCCTGGGCCAAAGAGAAGCTGCGTTTGTACGAAGCGCGCCCCCGCCTGGGTGGCCGCATCAGCGGTGTTAACGCTCACAGCGACCAGGACTTTATGCTCGATTTGGGGCCGAGCTGGCTGTGGCCCGACAGCCAGCCGGCCATCAACCGGCTATTGGCAGAGCTGCAGCTGACCATACTGCCCCAGTGGCAGAACGGCCACGCCCTTTACCAGGCCCAGCGGCAAGTGGCACCACAAAGGTTTATTGAACGCCTGGCCTACGCCGGCGCCTTTCGTATTGAAGGGGGCAGCAGCCAGTTGATTGATGCACTCATTGCCCGCTGCCCGCGCGAGTGCCTGCAAGCTGGGCTGCCGTTAACCACCTTGAGTGACGCCAACGACCATGTCGAATTACAGTTTGCTAGCACCACCGGGGCGCACACCGAAACGGCCAAAAGTGTGGTGTTGACCCTGCCCCCACGGCTGATCCAACACTCACTGCAATTTAACCCGGTACTGGCCGCTCCGCTGGCCAAAGCCCTGGCCGATACCCCCACCTGGATGGCCGGCCACGCCAAAATCGCGGCGGTTTACAGCGAGCCCTTCTGGCGCGGGCAGGGGCTCTCTGGCATGGCCTTGGCCAATTTTCCCGGCGCCGCCCTGGCGGAGGTGTTTGACCTCTGTGGCGGCCACGGCCAGCCTGCGGTGCTGGGTGGCTTTATGGCCCTGCCCTACGCCGCCCGGGAGGAGTGGCGCGACGACCTGCAGGCGTTGGTGATCGAGCAGCTCACCCGCCTGTTTGGGGCAGCGGCGGCCAACCCCTTAAGCCTGCACATCCAGGATTGGGGAGCAGAAGCCTACACCGCCGCCCCCGCCGACTGGCAGCCACCCAGCTACCACCCTGAATATGGCCACCCCTGGCTGGCCATGGACCACTGGTTCGATAAGCTCTTCTTTTGCGGCAGCGAAACTGCCGCCAGTGGTGGCGGCTATATGGAGGGTGCCGTCGTCGCTGCCGAGCGGGTGGCCAGAGAGTGGGGGATTATGGAGAGGGATTGCCGGCAGGATAAGGGGGTGGAAGCCGGGTAAGAGGCCTGTAACCGGCACCCGCAATGCCGGCCTGGCCGGCATGCAGACCCAAACTTTTAGTGGCCTGTGGTGTGAGTCAGCGGCGCGCTTACACCACAAAGCGGCCAATCGCGCCGTTGATGCCGGCGGCCATTTCGGTCATCTTCTCGGCCACACGACCGGCCTCGTTGGTGTTCTCCACCGCCTCTTCCGAGAGGGTATTCAACACGTTGACGTTGCGGGTAATCTCGTCGGTCACGTAGCTCTGCTCTTCGGTGGCGGAAGCAATTTGATAGATGATGTCGTTGGTTTTGACAATCACCTCTTCCACCTTGGTGAGATCCAACTGCAGCTGGCGCGAACGGTCCATCACCCGCTGCATCTGGTTGTTGCCTTCGTCCATGGCGGTAACCGCTTTCTCAACACCCGCTTTCAGGCTGTTGATCATATTCTGGATATCCTGGGTGGACTGCTGCGTGCGGCTGGCAAGTGTGCGTACCTCGTCAGCCACCACCGCAAAGCCCCGACCCTGCTCCCCGGCCCGGGCCGCCTCAATGGCTGCGTTCAAGGCCAGCAGGTTGGTCTGTTCGGCGATGCTTTTGATTACATCCAACACCTGGGCGATATTGGCCGACTCATCAGCCAGGGCGATGATCACCCCGTTGGCCATGGTGACGGTATCCGACAGATTGCCGATATTCACCACGGCGTCGTCCACCGCCACCTTCGATTCCTGGGCCATTTTGGTGGCTTCGCCGGTTTCGGCCTGGGCGGTTTGGGCATTGCGGGCGATTTCGTGAATGGCGTGGCTCAGCTCGGTGACCGCCGAGGCGATCTGGGTGAGATTATCGTTCTGGGTGGTAACGATATTGGTGCTCGACTCCACCGAGTGGTTGAGGGTGTTGGAGGTCTCGCCCAGGGTGACCGAGTCGGTCTGAATCATGCCGATGATATTTTGCAACTGATCCAAAAAGCGGTTGAACTCGGTGGCCAATACTGCCGGCTCATCGCGGCCGGCGGCATCCAGGCGAATACGCAGGTCGCCCTCACCATTGCTGAGGTTGCCTACCATATCGGTAAGCCGGTTGAGCCGCACGGTGACCAGTTTCGGGCCGTAGAGAATATTAAGAGCACAGGCGAGAATCACCAGCGCCAGCAGTATCAGCGAAATATTCAGCAGTGAGCTGGCATTGGCTTGGGCTTGGGCGGCCAACTCATCGGCCACCTCCTGCACCGCCTGTACCCCCACATCGTAGTGCTTGCGCAGCGTTTCGAACTTCTCGACCACCTCGCGGGCGTTGTAAGCAGCCGCCGCTTCCGGGCCGGCGGTGGCGACCATATCCAGCCCCTTCTCCGCTGCCGCATACCAGCTGTGGTAGTCGCCTTCAAAGCCACTGGTGAGGGATTTGACCCGGGGATAGGCGCTGGTCAGGCTGAGCATGGTCTGCATACGGTCGTATGACTGCTCGGCGTTCTCTTCAAAGGCAGCGCGTTCGGCTTGAATATTGGTGCTACCCAACATCGACTTGGTAATCAGCTCCTGACTGGCGGTTAACGCCTGGTAGAGGTCACGGTCGGCATTCAGGCCGCTTTGAATAGCGTGCATTAAGTTTTGCGAGAGTGTTTCAGTATCTTCTGCCATCCGTTGGCTGCTGATAATGGTGTATACGTTGCCCACCAGCACCAACAGGGCGATGGCCACAGCGGGGATAGCGAGCTTTTTTTGGATGGAGAGATTGTTAAGGTTCATAGTGTGCAACCTAATTGAGGGTACTGTGCAGGTCACGGTACCAATGGCAAGCGGAAAACGTGAGTTTGTATGTTATTTATCTGTTTATTTATAGCAGATAAATCACCGGCCAGACCGATGATCTGGAGTTTCCGGGTGTTGTCCATGGTCTGATTATCGCCCCGGAGGCAGGCAGCGACAGATAATGAACGAACGTTCACGCTATCGACCAGGGGTTTGAAATCTTTAAAGCTGCGGGAAAATTTTTAGTGCGTGGGCGACTATTCGCAAGTCGCCAGCTTGGGGAAGTGAATATTAGGGGCATGCTCGGCCAGCGATGGCGCCAGCTTGCCTGCCGCCAAATAAGCCTCGATCTGCTTATCCAACATGGTTTTCAACTCTTGGGCATCGGCACGCAGCACGATGGAGAGTAGCACCTCGTTGGTAGGTTCCGGGGATTCATACACCGTCAGGTCGCAATGCTCCGGCGCATTGAACAGAAAATAAGCGTTGTAGTTGTTGTAGACCGCGTAATCACAGCGGTCCCTGGCCAGCATATTGACCATTCCCGCTTGTGTGGGGGAATCGACCCGCAGCAACTCCCCGGCCGCAAAATAACGCTCCAAATTTGGGTAGAGAAACTTCTCCCGGGCACAGACTCGAGCCCCCTTAGCGCTTTCCAGAGTAAAATCTGGCGCGAAAGGCTTGGTGCCGTAGAGGTAGGTACGGTGCGACACAAACGGCACAGTAGCAATAAGCTCTTTCGGTTCGCCAAGCCAGGAGAGTGCCGACAGATAGAGGTCGGCGCGGCCTTCGATAACACTCTGCTTACTGCGATTGGGGTTGGAGTCGAGGTAGGCCACCTGATAGCCGGTCTGCTCCTCCAGGTAACTTAGGAAATCAGGAAAAAGACCCAGGTAACTGTGACTGGTTGGCTCCAGATAGATGAAAGGCACCACACCCGGCGTATTGTAGATAACGGTGAGCAGCTGGCCATTGGCGAGCCCAGCCTCGGCAGGCTGCCCCACGGCCATAGGCACAATCGATACGCTGGCCAGCAGCAAAACCATTTTCAAAAACTTCGCTAACAATGTTGATTAACCTCTATACCAACTGAATACAAACCGCTGTTTCCTGCTCAATGCGCTGTTCAACCCGCAGGGACACAACTGTGGGTTTTCGGGAAAGTCAGCCTGGGCGAGTGTCGCTTCATAGAGGCCTGCAATTGGCCATTTGCTCGGAAAGCCTCGATATGCTCATCCAATAGCGGCTTTAACCAGTGCTCATCCGCCCGCATCACTAATGCCAGCGCCATAACACTGGTGGGTTGTGGCGACTGGTAGATCTCCGCCTCGCACAGATTGGGGTCGGAGAAAGCCACCGCGGCGTTGAAGTTGTTGAATACCGCAAAATCACACCGGCCACGAGCCAACATGGTTGCCGAGGAGATATGACTCGGCCCATTAACCCGCTCGAACTCGCCACGTTCAAAGTACGGGGCCAAGCCACTGTAGACGTAGCGCTTCAAGGTACATATACGCACCTGGTGCAGATGGTCAAGGGCAAAATCTTCAGCGAAGGGACGAGTACTGTACAGATAAGATGCGTGGGGCACTAACGGCTTGGTGGCAATCAGTTTTTCCGGCTGTTGCAACCAGTTCAAATTAGACAAATAGAGATCCGCCGTGCCGGTTATCAGGTCGTGCTCGCTGCGATGGGCACTGGCTGCCATGTATTCAATTGCAATCTTCGAGCGATCTTCAAATGAGCTCAGCAGATCAACCACCAAACCCGCGTATATACCCTGCTTCGCATCGAAATAGAGATAAGGCAGAACACTCAGGGTGTTTACGCTCACGATCAGGCGCTTAGCCGGCGCCACTGCTGGCTGTGGCTCCTCTGCATATACCGTTGGCCAGGCCAGTAATCCGGCCAGCGCGAAAGAGAGAAACAGCGACTTGAGCAAACCCTATACCACCCAATGGTTAAGAGACACAGTCACTAAGGATAGCAGATTGTCGTCGCCTACCTCATTCCTCCCAACAGCAAAATTGACAGCAATGGTCGATTCCCGAAGCGGGCTTAGTTTCATTTGAAATGTATCTTTTTGCAAACTATTGAGCCCATAGCCATTTATTGCTTGAGGATTTCAGCACGCCATCTACCTCCACCAGCCTACAGAATGCTGGCGCTAATCGGCCAGCCTGAGACGGAGTCTGTCAACCAATTCAAACCAGGTGCGTTATAGACTTGGCCGCTGGCTGTGACCGCCGTGCAGATACCAAAATCACACGCAATAAACCCAGCGCCCCCTAGGGGAAACCACGACCCAACCTCTACCCACTAGGGGCCACTTAGCCAAAGGAGTTTGCCATGCGCCGTCTCAATTGCCTGACACCGTTACTGCTGGGCCTGCTGCTGCCTATTACCAGCCAAGCTGCTGGGCCGGGAATTATCGAGCAGGTCAACCAGGCCTGCGCCGCCGATATCGACAGCTTTTGTGCCGATATCAACCCCGGCCAGGGCCGGATCGCCGCCTGCCTGCACGCCCACTTCGACCAGGTCTCCGGCCAGTGCCAAGCCGCACTCACCGAGGCCCGGGAAGAGCTTAAACTGTTGGGCGCTGCCTATCAGCACGTTAACCAGAATTGCCAGGCCGATGCCAAACGGCTCTGTCCGCAAGTCACCCCAGGCCAGGGGCGTATTCTCGACTGCCTGAAGAGCCAGCAGGCCGAGGTGAGCACGAGCTGCACCAACGCATTGAAAGATGTGGGGTTGATGGAGTAGCGGTTACCGGCACAATAACCGGCGTACTCCTTGGCGGTAGAACGAACAGCGGCAAAGGACGGCGGATGCGCTTGAGGTGTATACATAATAAGAGGTGTGTACGTATAAAGAGCAGCGGCCGTTCAATGGCCATCGCTTGGCCAGCCAATAAAATTTAGTCGATCTGATTGTACTTTTTGATTGCCTGCTTGCTACCAAGAAAAAACGCCTGCTGCAGATATTGGGTGGCGAGCTGCGGGTTGGCCGGCACTCCCCGGCCCTCGGCATAGATGACATACAGCATATAGGTGGCGTGTGGGTGCCCCTGCTCCGCCGCTTTGCGATACCAAAAAAGTGCCGTTTCGTAATCCCGCTCAACACCCAGCCCAAAATAGTAGATCTCGGCGTAGAGGGTTTGTCCGCTGTTGGCCCCGGCTTTGGCTGAACGCTCACACCAGATCAATGCCTGCTGCCAATCCTCTGGTAAATCGACGCCAAAATGGTAGCGGGCACACAAGCCGTGAATCGCCTGTAGATCCCCCTGCTCAGCCCGGGCCAGAGTGCTATCGAAATCAAACTCCTCCTCTGCCAGAGCTAAGGCGGTGTGCAGAATAAAACCAAGCAAGGGGGCGACTGCTTTTAGCATTTGGCAATTTTTCAACAGGACCTCTCAAGAATGTAGGGCAGAGTTGGTAAGCAAGCGACCACCGGGTTCGCCTCTTTGCCAACCTTAGATTTCACTTCTCTAATCACCACTGGCGCAAATCGTTTTTACGAATTCAGCCTAATGGCAACCGCTGACTATTCTTCAATAACCGGCTCGGCTGCTTTCAATTTTGGGCTTCGCAGTGGCGCTCAATTAAATCGACCAGTATGCGCTCAACATTGCTGCCACCAATACCAATGCGATCACTGGCCGAGAGCTCAGACAGAGTTTGCCCAACCTGTGCGTATCGCCCCAGCACCAAATCCGTTAAGGCGGAGATCAACCGCAATGACACACGGCGGTGAGCCCCTTCGGGTTTACTGGCTGCCTCAAGCTGGCAACGCTGGAGGCCGTCGAGGTCGCCGGCGGAGGCATACAGGCCTGCCACATGCAGGGCCACAAACGGATGGCCCATCATGCCCCAAACACACTCGATATGTTGCGCCACATCATTGGGCAGGGGTTTAACCAGGCCGGTTTGCAGGTAGTCGCGCAGTAGAAAACCACCGCAGTCGGCCAGAGTAAGTATGGGGCCACAGGTGGTGGTCGCCGGCGCACAGTAGTGAAGGTAGCGCTCGATGGCAGCCTCTCTGTTGCCCACCTGAAACTCCGCCAGGGCCAAGTGCCACTGCACATGGCCATACATCTGCCCACTACTGGCACCGCTACCATAGTGTTGCAACCAACCTTGCAGTAACTCCGCCGATGCAATCGCCGCCCCTTCATCGTGCAGCAGATGGGCCAGGCCGTGAATGGTATAAAGCGATTGTGGTCGAATGGCCAGAGCGCGCTCCAGCGCAGCGCGACCGCGTTGGTGCTGGCCCGCTTCACTGGCGGCAAATCCCAAGCGGGCCAGAAAGGCCCAGTCGTTGGTAAGAGCAGCTTCCACCGACTCCAGCAGCGCCAGTACACTGGTCAATTTTTGCGGGCCATCGAAGAAAAAGAGGTAACCCACTAACTGGGCAATAATCAACAAGTCAGCTGGCTGCTTAGCCACGTACGCCTCTACCGCCTTGCGCACAGCGGCGGGCTGATCCACCAGGCCAATCAGCAGTTCACAATGTTGCCGCTCCCAGTCGCTGGCCACTGCCAAAGCAGCCAGCGCCTGTTCGCGAAAGCGCACAGCATTCGGTTCGCCAATATCCTTGGCAACACAGTAGCGGGCAGCCGCGGCCAGGGCAAAATTACCATCGAGCGCAAGGGCTCGATCCAACGTCTCCCCGGCACCAGATTCCGAGCCCAATAGTAAATCGACTCCGGTCTGATAGAGACGGACAGCATCAGCGGATGGACAGGTGATTTTATTACCGGTGCGGGCTTCTAACATCGCAGACCTCTATTGATCGGCTTTTTATACTCTTCTTATCTACGCATTATTGCCGGAGGTGATAGGCCAGCGTTACCAACAATTAGCCCATGGGGCGGGGTAAGTAATGTAGGCGAGCTACTCAATGGCTGGCTAACAGCAGCTCGTCTTTTATGGCAATAAAATCAGTAGCAGCGTTAACCAACGAGGCGGCGGTTAATTGCCGAACGCCATACACCTCAACCCGCTTCCCTTTTTCTAGTCGCAGCTTATTGACCAGCAGATCGAAATCGCCATCGCCTGAAACCAGTACCACCACATCGGCCTCATTAGCATACTCCAATGCATCGATGGTAATACCCACATCCCAGTCGCCTTTGGCGGAGCCATCAGAGCGCTGAATATAGGGTTTTAGCTTTACCTCAAAACCAATGGCCCGCAGGATATTTTGGAACTCCCGCTGCTTTCGGTCACCCCGATCGATTGCGTAAGCGATAGCCTTTACCACCTGCCGCCCGTTCGTGGCGGCCGCCCAGAAACGGTTGTAATCGAAGCGGCGGCCAAACGCCTGACGGGTGGTGTAGTAGACATTTTGCACATCCACCAAAAGTACAACAGACTGCATTAAATTAAAGTTCCTAGCATTAACTGATTTGCTACCACCCTACGTTATCAAAACCGTTAGTGTTAAGTGACGGGAGCGAAAGCCAATAGCATAGCAGCTTACGCCGCTGAACGGACAATGTGAATGGATGGTCACTCGATTGAGCAGAGCAAAACCTTTGCTTGGGAATTAGCTAGGGAGCCGCCCCCGCAGCAAATCATCAACAGGGACAAGGGTGTAAAAAATATTCAATGGTGAATTATGTCGGCCGCCCTATTCCCAGGAAAATAGAGCAGCCAACGGCACTTGCAAGCAGCGTTACATAACCCTGGGCAGAACTCTGTTGACCATTACCTCCAGGAAGGCATCGGGCCGATTCATGTGCACAAAGTGATGGCAACCGGCAAAGGCAACCACCTCTTTATGGGGCGCCTGGATGGATTCGAAATAGTGCTCGGCCAACTCAAAGTCGGTTTGCTGATCACTACCACCCATCAAGCAGAACATGGGAATATTAAATTCGAGACCCAACTGAGGCAGGTCGATAGCACAGAGCTCGTTAAACAGGCTTTGTGCGGAAAAGAGCATCCCCTGTTGAATTAATTCCCGGTCGGTAGCGGTAAAATCGCTGGGCGGCATTACTTGAGGGTAAGGCGTATCGCCGGTGCCTTGGCAGAGTTTATCGCCCCACTGCCGCAATACCATCAACTGCTCCACATCGTGGAAGGGCGGTGGACCAATTTCAGTAAGGGCGGCAAGCGCCTCTATGTTGCCCGCCCGCTCGGCGGCTTGGAGCTCTTTACGGTGATTGATCTCTTCATTCTCGTCGTAGTTAACCAACAGCCCAGTTCCCACAAACGCGGAAAAGAGTTCTGGCCGCCGCGCGCACATCGCCACCGCCACCGCCGAACCCCAGGAGTGACCCAGTAACACCAACGGCCTATTGGGCAGGTGGTCGCGCAGATACTCCGCAACGGCAATACCGTCTTCGACGATTTGATTAAAGCTCATGGGGTAGGAGAGCTCGGGGCCATTTTGCGCCAGGGTAAGCCCGGTGCCGCGTTGATCCCAATGCACTAAGGTGAAGTACTGCTTCCACGCCTGCCAGGCGGAGCTGGCAAAACGGGTCGACGCGCCCGGCCCGCCGTGGATTAGCAGTAGCACTGGGTTATCTGCCGATTGCATCTCAATTTGAAGCCACTGGGGCATGCCCGCGATATTGACGTACATGGCTGTTTATCCCGTATCTATTTAGGGTTTTAGCTTATTGCTGTAGTACTGTTTTCTGTTTTCTGTTTTCTGGTGCTTACTAAATTTTCTGCTTGTATTGCGGCATAAATTAGAGCGGCTGATCAATTAGCTACAACAGCCCGCATTCTGCTGAATGGGTGGGCAGGGTACAGAACCATAGGAACAGAACACGCAACAATCACCCGCTTCAGGGGTTAGTTGCTTATGACACGATGCACACTCATAAAAGTAGAGACAGGAGTCCGTCGGCATGGTTTCCAGCTTTTTGAAACCACAGTTTGGGCAGGTTATCTCTGATTCTAATATCAACGCAGACATATATTCGTTCGACCCACATCAACCGCCTGTTAAACCGACGGTTAATTATGCTCCCGAGCAGCTATCATCAGCAACCGCTTAGGTTCATCCATGGCAGAAGCGGGTAATGCGCCATTGGCCATTAGAAACTGATACAACTCACTGCCCTGCTCTTCGGCAATTAAATCCAGAGGCGTGTTAAACCAGGTAAATTCAGCGCCAATAAAATACTCCAGGGCGTTCACCTCTGACCCGCTGTTGACTAGAAGTTCAACAGCGGCCAGTTGATTAGCCTTAGCGGCATAATGCAGTGGCGCCTCACCCCGAGACATAGTGTTGCCATTAATAATGGCCCTTGTGTTGATTCAGATCCAAGCCTGCTGCAATCAGGTACGCCATTAAAGCCACATTGCCGGCTTCAGCGGCTTTATGGAGTAGTGTTTCACCGTTTAGATCCGTCTCCTTTATGCAGGCTCCATGCTGCACCAACAGATCGATCAGCGCGGGGCTCCCCCGCCGGCCGGCTGTCAGTAGCGCAACACAGATCATCCGCTCTCCAACCACCTGACCACTCTCGTCGTGGAGTTGATATCGCTCAAACAGGTCAGCACCACTGTTGAGCAGCACTTCAGCGCTTTTAACCTGATCGTTGGCACAAGCAACTGACAAGGCCCTGTAACCAAAAGGCGAGCAGGCATTCACCTGAGCTCCCTTGGCAAGCAGAGCAGAAATAACATTGGCAAGCCCAGCTTTGGCAGCAAGATTCAGTTGCAAGTCAAAATCTGTTGCCGAACTCTGCTCGCTTACATCTGCCACCGACAACAATTTCTCAGAGATTTTCTTTTCTACAGCTGGATCCTTATCCTTTAGATAGAGATTGATTAGCTTGGCAATAGAGCTAGGGCCTGTTTTTTTTGCACTCTTGCAGGCGGCTCGTCATCCAGGTAATGACTGAGCTTGGAGCTAATTTTTTCTACCTCTTTCAACCAACCATTGAGACCACCGCCCTCTTGCCACAAGGTTTTCAATTCAGAGTCAGAAACAATTTTAACCAGAGCCTCCAGTGCCAGCTGTTTCACCTCTCTATTGGGGGAAAAGGCAGCCTTAGTAATCCACGCCTTAGCATCCTGATCAATTCCCGACACCTTAGGTACAGAAGCAGCAGCCACAATAGCCGCCGCTACGATCGCCTCCTCGGCGATATCGGCCACAATTTCACTCACCGGCACCACTGCATTAAGAGAGTCGACAATAATCTGTTCACCCTGACCACTATCTTCCAGCCCGGCCAACCAATCCAGCGCTGTATCATTACCAAACGGCTTGTTGCTCCAGGTTCCCATCATTTATCCCCCAACCGCGACCTAGCTGTTGACAAACCGCATCACACAAGCGACATATTCCGAGTTTGGAATAGGCCCATCTAAGGCCGGCCAAATTCGATATCACACACAGCACCCGAGGCATCGATAACCAGAGAAAGCGCCTCGGACTCACCAAAATCGTTATTGCTCAGTATCGGCACGTAGACCAGCACCTTGTCTTCGGCCAACTCCGTGACCACAGGGGGTTCCATTACCGTAACTTCGCAAGGCCCCTCCTCGGAAAAATACTCCACCATCTCTTGGTAATGCTCAGCCAATGCTTGTTGAGATAACTCGCTCTTACAGGCGGGGCTCAGCAGGGCATAAGCTTCGTTATACTTACCTGAAACCATTAACATTCCAAACCGTTTACCAAGCTGTTGGTAAGCTTCCACCTTTCTCCCCTCGCCTAAATTATTGCCAGCGGCCTGTTACCTAACTTGCCAGATAACCGCATTGACTGGAGTTAAGACAGAGACAAATTATGCTGCTATGATTGCCGACTGATTTTTACGGAGCTTGTTATGTCTGATTTTAATACCGCCAAAGAGACCTTTCTTGCCGGCTTAGCGTCAAACGACTTTATGTTTGCCACAACCCTGGCCTTTATCGACACCTGGTATGACTACACACCTACCGCCTTTTGCAATGGTGATGTACAAAACCAGGCCGACCAGAACCAGGGCAGCGCCAAGGTTTTTGGCCTTAGCCAATTATTAGAATTAACCAAAGAGCAAACCTTACAATGCTTTGGCGAACATTACCGTGACGTGCTGGCCACTCCTGAAGTGAACAACCATCACAATCTACGCCGCGTGCTGCGGGAAGGTATTGGCAACATAACCTTTGATCAGTTTCCGCTGGCGCCAAAAGTTTAGGAAAATCTTGGCAACGTACCTCTGGCCAATATTGATAAGTGCACCAACTCGGGGATGAATTGCTTTTTCCAAGGCTAAAAATAGCCTGGTTGTTTTTAAAACCAGGCTATACGCAAAGCATCATATAAATTCGAGCATCAGCAAGTCATAGTCACTCCCAAGCACATACCTTTATTGAGTCTCTTCGGGCTCCGCAAGCCCAAGATCTAGCAGTAACTGGGATCGAAACCTGCTCAACAACAACTGCAACAAAATCCAATTTTTATCTTCCAACACCGGTTGTTCATTTATTGTTCTTTTCCATTGGCCAACAAATGATGCCAACGTCTCAAAATGACCATTCTCATCCAAGGCTCCAAAGTAATCTCTACACAAATTATCCAGCAGCTGAACTGGACGTTCATCACTACCAAATAACAGTTCTGGCGATGGACGTTTAAACGAAAGCGATTTGAATATGGCAAAGGAGAGAACCTCCTGCACTAAAAAATAGAGATCCTTGGATTCTTTTTTTATTAACAAACCATGACTGAAATACCAATCCTTGAGTTGAGTAGAAAGCTCGCGAACATCAGGCTCCTCTGTAGGGCCAAAGAGATTTAGGGAACCGCTTATACTCCAAATCTTTTTGTACCCGGCGCTTCTTGCGACCTCTAATCGTGCTATTTTGTCCAACGATGCCTGTAGAGTCTTAACGTCCTTCTCGCGCACCGAGTCTAGACCGCCCTGCAATAGAGTCAGCTGCCTATCTGCACTCTTTTTAAACGCCTCCTGTTTCCGCTGACTTAGATAGCCCAGAACAGCCGTAAAAACCACTCCGATTAGCGCTATAACACTGGCAAATAAAGAGATCATAATAGTGGTGTTAACGGACATAACGCGTTACCTCCTATCTCGCCTCATCAATTGGAACTGCCAGAATTAAAAAATTATTCTATTACAATCCGGCAATATTCTTATCGATCATTAATCTTATTTGAGAAAAAAGAAGCACTCAGCCATTCCCCGGTTTAATAACAAACTGAGTTAGCTTATAGCAAAGCGGAGCCAAAGTGGTATAGCGCATCTCTATTGCGCTCCCAATCGAACTGTCTATTATGCACTATTATGTAGGTTTTTCTTCATTGCTTTAGCTTGCATTACGCTACCATTTGATAGCTCTTGAGTACTATCACAAACTTTTGAATAACCTGACTTAAGATAAAAGGTCTCTGCGTTCAAGGAAGATTTAAGTGCAATGGATTGCAACTCTATGCGTTTAGCGTCCTGATCAACTTGGGACAGCAGCGCCGAACCAATACCCTGCCCATTAAACTCAGGATCAATATACAATGCCCTAAGAAAACTATCGGGTATGTTAAAAATAGAAAACCCAACAACCCCTTTGCTCCGATCCACAGCAACCGTACAAATAAAATCCGGGTTTACAATAACATTGGCCAGCCAATCTACCCGGTCCTTGCCAGGCACCGGCGACCAGGCCGCTTTCACATTTGAAGAGTAAAATTCTGTTGGAATGGCCAACACAGACCTATAGTGAATTTCCACCATTTTTTCTGCGTCTGCCTCGTTAGCCGCTCTATACTCCATCACTTAGCCTTCTATATTCAAATGCTTCCATTAAGTAGCGAGCATTTAATGTAACCCATGGATTTTTTATAAATTGTTGTTGGATTTATCCACCTGTCCGCTTAACCTTTCGGCTCGCATTACCAATAGTGCCCAGATGGGTGTAACCAAACCCCTGAGCATACTTAAGCCCATAACCAAGCGCTCTGTCGAAACCAATATGGGCCAGCCAGATTGAACCGGCTGCCATTAGCGGGTATATGTTGAATGTAAAACCGATGAGCAACAACAGCAGCGGTCCGATATATGAGTGGGTGCAGTTGTAGGCAGCGGCGCCTATGCGCGAATTAATTAGATAGCCTGCCATGGCAATATCGGGCAGTAGAAAACACCACCCGAATATCGACCAGGAAAACTCCAAACGGGCAAACAGCACAACGCCTGCCATCAATACCAATAGCCCCTCCAGCCTTAACAATAGTTTGGGGCCAGCCACTACCGCCCCACAAAACCCTTTACCTTCTGCCAGCAAAGTTGAACCTTCCCTTAAATGTTTTTTGATGGTTTACTCGGTCGCCAGCGCGAATTTAACGGCGGCTTCAGCATGGATTGCTGTGGTATCCAATAGCGGAACCTCGGTATCGGCCTGGTTAACCAGCAGGCCAATTTCGGTACAGCCAAGAATGACTGCCTCGGCGCCTTCGGCTGCCAATGCGTTAATAATGCGCAGATAGTCAGCCTTGGATTCAGTTGTAATCTTGCCCAGGCAGAGCTCCTGGTAAATCACCTGGTGTACCAATTGCCGATCGTCCTCGTTGGGTACCAGCACCTGCAAGCCAAAGTGGTCGGTGAGCCTGCCTTTGTAAAACTCCTGCTCCATGGTAAAGGCGGTGCCGAGCAGGCCAACCGTCTTTACGCCCTGCTCCACCAGCACCGCCGCCGTGGCGTCTGCAATATGTAACAGCGGAATATCGATCGCGGCCTGTATGGCCGGGGCCACCTTGTGCATGGTATTGGTACAGATCAACAACACATCGGCCCCGGCTGCTGCCACCCGTTGCGCCGCTTGGGCCAGTATGGTGGCTGTCGCCGGCCAATCACCAGCGTGCTGTAACGCTTCTATCTCGGCAAAATCGACGCTGTAGAGCGCGATTTTTGCAGAGTGCAGCCCGCCCAGGCCTACCTTTACTCCTTCGTTAATTGCCTTGTAGTAGCTGAGGGTACTCTCCCAGCTCATGCCGCCCAGTAGGCCGATGGTTTTCATCTGTGATTTCCAATTTATTGAATTGATTTGGCTTACGCCGAGGCGCTCCGCCTCGCGTAATTAGGCTATGACGGCTAACGGCCGCACTAACACATCACGACGTGGTTTTTAGTCGTGCGTGAAGCAGCTCTACAGACAATGATTTTGAGCTATGTTTCCGTAGCTGTTTAAACCACGCGAAAGCAGAGCAGTTGATGTGCGCTAGCAATAGAGCATAAGAGAATGGGCAAGTGTGCTTATTGGGCAAAATTCAAGCAGCCCGTTAAGAGCAGTTAGGCTTTTTTGGAAAGCCCGGCGTCGGGCAGTGGCGAATAATCGACTCTTGCAATGCACCGCTGGTTTGGTACTGGTGCATGTAGTTGTCAATGCTGCTTTTAAGTGCTGTCCGCCCGGCAGGCATTACCAGGTTCAGATCCACCACGCTGGTAGGCTCTGGCGATTGGTAAACCGCCTGCTTGCAAAACTGAGGTTTGTAGAAGATATCGACCGCATTGAAATTGTTCATCACGGCAAAATCGCAACGCTTGCGGATTAGCATAGAGGCCATGGAGAGATGGTTGGGTGCGTTAACCCGAATTAACTGCCCACTTTTAAAGAGCGCTTCCAGGCCGGTGTAAACATAGAGGTGGTGGGCACAAACCCGGGCGTGATAAGCACTTTCCAAGGTGAAATCAGGGCTGAAAGGCTCGGTGGCATAGAGGTAGGTGTCGTGGCTGAGCAGTGGCTCCGAGACCAGTACCAACCTTGGATTATCAAGCCAGGCGGGATTTATCAGCAGCAGGTCGGCCTTGCCATCGAGAATATTTTGTTCACTGCGAAATTGGTTGCCTTCGATGTACTCAATCTGATAATTGGCGGCAGTGGCAAACGCCCGTAGGAAGTCGGGAACAATACCCACATAATCTTGGCTTTGCTCATCAAAATAGAGGTAAGGCACCGAGCCCGGGTCATTGACGGTAATGGTCAGCGTTGGGCTCTCGGCCGTAGCCGCCATCAACACCTGTGTGAAAAACACACTGACGCAACCACATAAAAATAACCAGTAACGGGCTACCAAACCTACCTCTCTCTATTTACCACACCACAGCGCACCGCTTTGCCGAACAGGTCCGCAGGTTACTGCATTTATAGCGGTAGCGCCTGACTGGCCCTGGGCACCGGTTTAAGTATCGTTCAATAACCAGAACTCGCAACTGCCCGGTTCACGGCAGGCAATAATAATCAAAAGAGGAAGGGCTGCAAGGCCAGGGCAAAAAAAAGCCCCACACAGGCAGGTGGGGCATAAGCGGATGTCACATGGTTGAAACTGATCAGGATTTAGGCAGTTTGAAAGTCCAGACGCTGCCACCCTGGTTGAAGTCTTTAATGCGTTTGGCGACCTCACCACCCCACAGCGGAATGGCGCCGCCCCAGCCGGAGACCACCGACACATACTGCTCACCATCCTGCTCCCAGGTGACTGGCGAGCTAACGATACCGGAGCCGGTGTTGAACTTGTAAACCACCTCACCGGTTTTGGCGTTTAAAGCCAGCAGGTAGCCTTCCGGATTGCCGATAAAGACCAGATTGCCGGCAGTGGTCAAAACGCCGCCCCACAGTGGCGATGGGTTTTTATACTCCCATTTGATCTCACCGCTAACCGGGTCGATCGCTTTCAGGGAACCAATATGGTCCTCATAAATGGGCTTGATGGTGAAGCCGGCACCCAGATAGGCCGCCCCTTTTTTGTAACTTACCGCCTCGTTCCAGATATCCATGCCCCACTCATTGGAAGGCACGTAGAAGTAACCGGTATCCTGGCTGTAGGCCATAGGCATCCAGTTTTTACCACCCAGGAAGGAGGGGATGGCAAATACCGACTTGCCCTGGCTGCCCTCTTTGGCCTCCGCTGGGTTACCCGGACGGAAGTTTGGTGCATAGAGGGGTCGCCCCTTGTCATCCAGGCCGGTAGCCCAGTTCAGCTGCTTAACGAAAGGCAGGCCACGAATAAATTCGCCGTTGGTTCGGTTCAACACGTAGAAGAAACCGTTGCGGTCAGCGGTGGCGGCGGCCTTTACGGTTTTGCCTTTATCTTTGTAGTCGAAGGAGATCAGCTCATTAACACCGTCGAAATCCCAGCCATCGTGCGGGGTGGTTTGGAAGTGCCAAACAATCTTACCGGTGTCTGGGTCGATGGCCAGGCGTGAGGCGCTGTAGAGGTTATCGCCTGGACGCAGGTGGGAGTTCCAGGGCGCGGGGTTACCGGTACCGAAGAAGAGCAGGTCAACATCCGGGTCGTAGGTACCACCTAACCAAGTGGAGGCACCGCCGGTTTTCCACATATCGCCGGGCCAGGTTTTGCCCGCTTCGCCACCGGTAATACCATTCTCTTTGCCATTCAGGTAGCCCATATGGCCTTCTACGGTAGGTCGGCTCCAGATCAGCTCACCGGTTTTGGCATCGCGTGCTTCCACCTTGCCCACAATACCAAATTCACCACCAGAGACACCGGTAATCACCTTGCCTTTCACCACCAGCGGTGCGGCCGTTAATGAGTAGCCAGCCTGGTAGTCGCCCACGGTTTTGCGCCACACCGGCTTGCCGGTTTTTGCATCCAGGGCCACCAACTTGGCGTCCAGGGTGCCGAAGATCACCAGGTTATCGTAGAGGGCGGCACCACGGTTGATGACATCGCAGCAGGGCATAATGCCGTCGGGTAGACGGGCGTCATATTGCCACAGCTCTTCACCGGTTTTTACATCCACGGCATAGAGGCGTGAATAGGAGGCGGTAACGTACATCACGCCATCTTTCACCAGCGGTTGCGACTCCTGGCCACGCTGTTTTTCGCCACCAAAGGAGAACGACCAGATGGGCGCCAGGGATTTCACGTTTTTGACGTTAACGTCTTTCAGTGGGCTGTAGCGTTGCCCCCTTGGACCCAAACCGTTGGAGACAACATCGGTCACCGTTTCGGCATCGTTGATAATATCGTTGTCGGTCACCACTGCGCCCACCTGGGCGGTGCCGAGTGCCAGGCCTACCATCGCGGTGAGGCCAATCGATTTGGACAGTAATCGCATTTTCATAGGAGGTCTCCTACTCTTAATAATCTATTTTTATTGGTGTCTGTTATAGGTTTGGCTCGGCCACCGCAACCACACGACTGCAGCAGCCAGCGTGCTTATAGCGCTCTACGAGTCGATGATCAGTTTCGCCAACTTACCTGCCCAGCACTATTCACCAAGGGCACAGTCTGGCTTGTTCCTTGGTAGCAATTTGGTACTACTGGCAAATTTGCTTGCCCCGACCACCAATGCAAGTTGGCACCACTAAGTGCAGCCCAAACGCGAAATAACAGTACCCCTAAGCCAGCACTTTGCAGCGACAACGTGAATTAAAAAAAGGGGAATACAGCAGGTAAAAACGAAGGGGGAACAACCGAATAGAGAACGCGCCCATTTAAAAAAACGGCTGTAAAAAATAACAAGCGTGCATAAAAAATAAAAAACTTGCATAAAAAAACGCCGGAGGTGAGTCCGGCGAAGCAAAAATAACCAACAAGAGAAACGTTGTTCAGAGGCCAATTAATTGTCGGCCAGACTATCCTGCACCTGGGCGTCTCGAAACAGCGAGGGCAATTCATAAGCAATGTGGTATCGGCCAAACAGCTGCTGCATACGGCCATCTTCGATCATCGGGTTAATCACCCCTTCAATGGCGTAAGCGAGCTGCCGGTACTCCTGCTTAACGGCAATGCCGATATCCCACTGCAACTTGCCAATCGCCTCCAGGCCGTCACTGTCGAGATCGTAGGTAAAGTTTTTGGGCTGTTGCCTGGCCAGCCACCACTGCAGCTGGCTGCCCATACCGGCCACGGCACTTATCTGGCCGGTATCAAAGTCCGAAAGCGCGGCAAATACCGTTGGGTAGTGGTGCAAATTTTTTGTGAGCCGCCCCTGGTAAACGCCCGCCAGAAAAATATCGGGCAGGCTGTCGATCTCTACCCCTATCTGCTGGTATTGAAAAATCGCCAGGTTGCGCACCGCGCCGATCTTGTCCAGGTTGCGCACCAGCTGCCAGCTCTCCTGCTGGTAGGGGGCGGTCATCACCACCCGGTCATTACGCGGCAGGCCGTAGCCATCCATGGCGTAGCTGAATTGGTGGTCGTAGGGGGCACGCAGCATCACATCGGCCTTGTGGCGGGTAACGATATGGCCCTTCCATAGGGCATTGCGCATATCATCTTCCACCGTCTCGTCGGCGGTCAGCCACAGCCAGCGGGGCGTTAACCCCAGCGCCTGAGCAATCGCCTGGCCGAGCTCCACATCAATGCCGCGGGGCTGCCCCTCCTGCTCGTAAGAGTAAGGGGGAAAATCCTGGTAGACGGCAAACTCTATGTAGCCGGAGGCGATCACATCATCGTAACTGCGCGCCTGGCTGACTGCCGCCAGGCCACACAACCAACAACCGCTGATTATTGCAATTAAAACGTGGGCTATGCGCATGGCACTCACCTCGCTGACTTACTCTTCTTCCAGTTTGCGGGTATCCAGGTAAGAGCGGATAGACCACATCGCCTCCTGGCTCAAAATGCCTTCAAAGGGCGGCATGTATACCCGGCCGTCGACCACGGCACCGTGGCGCACACGCTGCAGGAACCACTCGTCCGACTCCTGTTTGGAGGTGAACTCGAGCTCATCGTTGAGCTTGCGCAGATCGGGGGTGATGCCGCCGGAGATCGCCTCCAGGCCGTGGCAGCGGGCGCAGTTCTGGTTGTAGGCGGAAGAACCGATGCGAATCGCCTCTTCGTTACCGCGGAAGGGATTCTCTTCCCGCCAACCTTCGCCTAACTGTGGCAGGGTGTCGGTGTTAACCGCTTGCGGGGTGACGTTGCCATGGCCGAAGGTGAGGCCAAAGGGCAGTGAGAGAACCAGGGCCAGGCCCAGGTGTTTGGCTTGGATGTAGGGAAGTTTACGCATAACCGGCCTCGAAAATCTTTATTCAATTTATTAATTCGATTCGGCGCTCGTGATGGCTACCGATTGGCCAAAATCCTAACAAAATGACCCTGGCCAACAATGCTGCTTTGGTGTCGACGAGGTGTAGGGTGCGGGGTCAAACCGGACTAGTCCGAAGGTAGTAAATCCCAGGATGTAAATAGCACTCGCACCCCTATTTGCACCATTTTTGAGGAGAAAGTTAGTACTTAAGTATTATTTTTACTCGACCATTTGCATATACCCTTCCCGCCAGCCGCCACTTAGCATAAGCCGATGCTGTAACCACGCGGATACTTTGCACGCGAGTTTTTAACGAGAGTGAGCCGTCGCGCGAGTGGCCTGCCCCGCCGACGCAACCATAACAATGATAATGTCACGATCACCTACACCACTGCTGCCGATAGTATGGCTACTATTGAGCTGGCCCCTGAGCCTGGCCGCCGGCGAACCGGTGACCATCGACGTGCTCTATCTGCAGCAACAGCTGCCGGCCAAACCGGTGCTCTCCAACCTGCGCCCCAAACCCGCTGACAGCGGCCTGGCCGGTGCCCGCCAAGGGTTGGCCGACAACAACACCAGCAGCCGTTTTACCGGCTGGTTCTACCAACTGACGCCGATCACCAGCAGCGACCCGGACGAGCTCCTGGCCGCCAGTGAGCAGTGGCTCGCCGCCGGCAACCAATACATCGTCGCCGACCTGCCCACCGCCACCCTCAAAGCGTTGATGCAACGCCTGACGAAAGCTAACCAAGCCCTGGTCTTTAACGCTGGCAACAGCGACGACAGCCTGCGTCGGGACGACTGCCGGGCCTACCTGCTGCACACTGCCCCCAGTCGCGCCATGCTGGCCGATGGCCTAGCCCAGTTTCTGATCAGCAAACGCTGGAACCAGTGGTTGCTGGTGGTTGGCCTGCAGCCGGAGGATCAACTGTTCGCCGCCGCCCTGGAGCGTTCCGCCCAACGCTTTGGCGGCAAATGGGTCGACCGCCGCCAGTGGCAAACGCAGTCCGACCTGCGCCGCTCGGCGCAAAAAGAGATACCCCGGCTCACCCAGGCGCGGGACTACGACGTCATCCTGGTGGCCGATGAGCCGGGGGATATCGGCGAGTACCTGCCCTACAACAGCTGGCTGCCCAGGCCGGTGGCCGGCACCCAGGGGCTCACCCCCACGGCCTGGCACTGGAGTATTGAGCAGTGGGGGGCGGCGCAGCTGCAGAGCCGCTTTCAACAGCTCGCCGGGCGCGATATGAACGCCACCGACTACAGCGCCTGGCTGGCCATGCGCGCCCTGCAGGAGGCGGTGGTGCGCAGCCACAGCCAGGCGCGGGAGGCGGTTTATCACTACCTGTTAAGCGAGCAGTTCAATTTGAGCGCCTTTAAGGGCCAGGGGTTGAGCTTCCGCCCCTGGAACGGCCAGCTGCGCCAGCCCATTCCCCTGGTGCAACCCAACGCGGTGGTCAGCCAGTCGCCCCAGGAGGGCTACCTGCACCCCGTCTCCACCCTGGATACCTTGGGTTTTGATAAGTCCGAGGTGCACTGCCATATGAACCAACCGGTAGCGGCGGGATAGCCATGCAGAGCCTAGTTAACATCAGCCGCAACCTTCTTCTGGCCAGCAGCATCGCCCTCCCCTACACCCTGTTCTGCACCAGTGCGACACAGGCAGAGGTGGCCTATATCTCCAACGAGAAGGACAACACCCTGTCGGTGATCGACCTCGACACCCTGAGCGTGGTGAACACCATTGAGGTTGGCCTGCGCCCACGCGGTATCACCTTCAGCCACGACTACAAAAAGCTCTACATCTGCGCCAGCGACTCGGATGCGGTGCAGATTATGGATGTGGCCAGTGGCCGCATTATCGCCAACCTCCCCTCCGGCGAAGACCCGGAGCAGTTTGCCCTGCACCCCAACGACCGGCTGCTCTACATCGCCAATGAGGATGCCGCCGTGGTTACGGTGGTGGACACCGAAAGCCGCTCGGTGATCAGCCAGATTGATGTTGGCGTTGAGCCCGAAGGGATGGCGGTGAGCCCCGATGGCCGCTGGGTGGTGAACACCTCGGAGACCAGCAACATGCTGCACTGGATCGACAGCGACAGCCAAAGCCTGGTCGACAGCACCTTGATCGACCAGCGCCCGCGCCATGTGGAGTTCTCCCACAAGGGCGACACTGTTTGGGCCTCATCAGAGATTGGCGGCACCGTGGCGGTGTTCAACGTTGCCGAGCGCAGCCTGCAGCATCTGTTTCGTTTTCAGATACCGGGCGTGCACCGGGACCGCATCCAGCCGGTGGGTATTCAGCTCACCGGCGACGACCGCTACGCCTTTGTCGCCCTCGGCCCCAGCAACCATGTGGCGGTGATCGATGTCGCCAAGATGGAGGTTATTAAATACCTGCTGGTGGGCCAGCGGGTCTGGCACCTGGCCTTGAACAGCGACGAGAGCCGGCTGCTGACCACCAACGGCGTCAGCGGCGACGTCTCGGTAATTGATGTCGATAAGCTGCGGGTAATTAAGAGTATTCGTGTTGGCCGCTACCCCTGGGGGGTGGCCATCAAACCCTGACCCCGTTTTGGATAAGCGCGGCCAGCGGGGAGGAGACTATGAGTAGCCAGAGTATGAACAGAGCAAACAGCAACGAGATAGCCCTGGCCATAGAAGGGGTCGGCTTTGCCTATCCGCAAAAGGTGGCGCTGGCCGAGCTCAGCCTGGAGCTGCCCAGCGGCCAGTTTCTGGCCCTGCTCGGCCCCAACGGCGCCGGCAAAAGCACCCTGATGGCGCTGCTCACCGGGCTGCTCAAACCGGGCGGCGGCCGCATCACTGTGTTTGGCCGCGATCTCGCCCGCCACCCGCGCCACGCCCTGGCCGAGCTGGGTGTGGTGTTTCAGCAGTCAACCCTGGACCTGGACCTCTCGGTGGCGCAGAACCTCAGCTACCACTGCGCCCTGCGCGGCCTCTCGCCTAAGGCCGGCCGCCGCGCCATCGACCAGCAACTGGAGCGCTTTGCCCTGAGCGAGTGCCGCACACAACCGGTGCGCCGCCTCAATGGCGGCCATCGCCGGCGGGTGGAGTTGGCCCGGGCGCTGCTGCACGGGCCGCGGTTGCTGCTGCTGGATGAGCCCAGTGTCGGCCTGGATATCCCCAGCCGCCGGGAGCTCAACCGCCATGTGCGTGAGCTCTGCCGGGACGAGGGGGTGGCGGTGCTCTGGGCTACCCACCTGTTGGACGAGCTGCAGGCCGACGACCAACTGCTGGTGCTGCACCGAGGCCGCTGCCAGGCCCAGGGTAAGGTGGCGGAGCTGGTGCAGGGCTCCGCCGCCGGCAGCCTTAACAGCCTGTTTGATCAACTGACGGAGGCCGCCTGATGAACACCTCTCTGGCCAGCTACGGCTACTGCTTCGCCGGTATTTTGCAGCGCGAGCTGCTGCGCTTTGTTTTGCAAAAAAGCCGCTTTCTCTCCGCCCTGGTGCGGCCCCTGCTCTGGCTGGCGGTATTTGCCGCCGGCTTTCGGGCGGTGTTGGGGGTTGCCATCATCCCCCCCTACGAGACCTACATCACCTACGAGGTCTACATCACACCCGGGCTGATTGGCATTATCCTGCTCTTTAACGGCATGCAGGGGTCGCTGTCGATGGTCTACGACCGGGAGATGGGCAGCATGAAGGTGCTGCTGTTAAGCCCCCTGCCACGCGCTTTTGTGTTGATCAGCAAGTTGCTCGCCCTGGCGCTGATCTCCCTGTTGCAGGTGGCCGCCTTTCTGGCTATCGCCTGGTGTTTTGAGATTCGCCCGCCGCTTTCCGGTTACCTGACGGTGATTCCCGCAGCCCTGCTGGCCGCCTACATGCTGGCTGCCCTGGGGCTGGTGCTGTCGTCGTTGATTCGCCAATTGGAGAACTTCGCCGGGGTGATGAACTTTGTGGTTTTCCCGCTCTTTTTCCTCTCCTCCGCCCTCTACCCGCTGTGGAAGTTGCGCGAGTCGAGCGAGTGGCTCTACCACGTCAGCCACTTCAACCCCTTTACCCACGCCGTGGAGCTGGTGCGCTTCGCCCTCTACGGCCAGTTGAACGGCCAGGCACTGACGGTCTGCCTGGCGGTGACGACGGTGCTCACCCTGGCCGCCGTTAAGGGCTTTAACCCCAGCCGAGGGCTTGCCCCGCGGGCAGCCAGGCCGTGACCAGGCACCGGGAGAGTGCTAAGTTTGTAACACTGCGCCAGCGCACAAAAATAACGAAGGCAGAGGTAGCGTTATGATTCACTTATTGATTGCCGATGATCACCCCATGTTTCGCGAAGCGATTCGCGACGCCACGCAAAAACAGTTCACCGATGCGGTGATTCAGGAGGCGGGCTCCCTGGATGAAGCCGTCGCCTATATCGAGGAGCACGACGACCTCGACCTGGTGCTGCTCGACCTCAATATGCCCGGTATGGATGGCTTGAACGGCATTGTGAATCTGCGCAGCAACTACCCGGAGATTCCGGTGCTGATTCTCTCCGCCGAAGAGAATAAAAATGTGGTGTTGCAGTGCATGACCTACGGCGCGGTGGGCTTTATCACCAAATCCATGGCTCGTGAAAATATTATTCAGGCCATCCGCCAGGTGCTCGACGGCCAGGCCTACCTGCCACCGGATATTATCCGGCGCAATGGCGGCAGCCACCGCAGCCATGCAGCGGCGGAGAACGAAGTATCGGCCGAAGTGATCTCGTCGCTGACGCGCAAACAGCTACTGGTGTTTGAGCGTTTAGCGATGGGGGAGTCAAACAAACAGATTGGCTACGAGTTGAATATCGCCGAAACCACGGTGAAAGCGCACGTCTCGGCGATTCTGCGCAAGCTGCGGGTACACAACCGCATGAAGGCGGTACTCTGCGCCGCGGCCATCGACTTCGACCGCTACCTGCACCGCTCCTAAGCACGTCGCGCGCATCACCAAGCGAGCAGCGCGCATCACTTGGCGAAATCGCAGCCGGTGCTACTGGGGTGCCGGCGACAACAGAAAGTTAAGCACCGATTTCAAACGCAGGGGTTTCACCGGCTTGTTGATCAGACGAAAGCCCTGGGCTTTCACCTCCTGGCGCAGATCGGTGTTGTAGTTGGCGGTGATAAACAGGCTCGGAATCGAGCGTTTCAATTTTTCACGAATGATCTGCTCCGCCTGCAAGCCGGTATCGCCGTCGTCCAGATGGTAATCGAGAATCAACGCATCCGGCGCCGGGCTTAGCAGGTGTTTCTTCTCGCGCAGCTCATCCAACGACAGCGCGGTTACCACCTCACAACCCCAGCTCTCCAAGACCACCGCCATGCCCTGACAGATCGCCTTGTCGTTATCGACCACCAGAATACGTTTACCCTCCAGCGGGTCGCCCAACTCGGTGTCAAGGTTGTTGTTCTGGCTCTGCTGGAAGTCACCACTGGCGTAGGGCACAGAGACCGAAAAGACCGACCCCTTGCCCAACACCGAGTGCAGATCCACCTGATGGCCGAGCACGGCGGAAAGCTTGTCGACAATGGCCAGGCCCAAGCCCAGCCCCTTATCTTCCCGCTGCTTCTGGCCACCAATACGCTTGAACTCGAGAAAGATCTCCTGCAGTTGATCTTCCGGAATACCGATGCCGGTATCCCACACCTGAATCTCCAGCTGCTCCTTGTGGCGCCGACAGCCGAGCAGCAGTTTGCCGTGATCGGTGTAGCGAATGGCGTTGCTTAAAAAGTTGCGCAGAATGCGCGCCAACAGCTGGCTGTCGGAGTAGACGTTGGCGGAACAGGGGATAAAGTCGAAGCCGAGGCCCGCCCGCTTTGCATGCTGGGTAAACTCGTTGGCCAGATTCTGCAACAGCTCATTGACGGGGAAGTTGTCGAGCACCGGCTCAACAATGCCGGCCTCCAGCTTGGAGATATCCACCAAGGTGCCGAGCAGAGTCTCAACATCACTGAGCGAGTAACAGAGGGAGTTGATCAGCTTACTCACCTTCTCCGGCAGGTCGAAATCCTGCAAGGCGGTGGCAAACAGGCGGGCGGCGTTGAGCGGTTGTAACAGGTCGTGGCTGGCGGCGGTAATAAATTTGGTTTTCGACAGGTTGGCCGCCTCGGCCTCGCCCTTGGCAATCAGCAGATCCTGTTCGGCCTGGGCCCGCTCTTCAATTTCGACCAGCAGTTGGTGGTTGAGCTGGGAAAGCTCCAGCGTGCGTTCGTGTACCCGCTTCTCCATGTGCATAAAGGCGTTTTTCAACGCCTCGGCCGTGCGCCGCTGTTCGGTGACATCGCGAAAGGTATAGACGTAACCGCCACTGGGAATCAGATGGCAGGTGATGGCCAGGATACGGCCATCTTCGAGCAGGTAGTCGGTGTCGAACAGATCCCGCTGACCCTTACTGATCGACTCGGTGCTGGGCAGATCCACCCCGGCCAATATGCTCTGCGCCAACATCTGGGCGAAGTTTACCCGACCCAACGCCGGGCCGCCCTCAATCTGCAACAGATCCACCACACGGCCGTTGAAGGATTCAATTCGGTTGTCGGCGTTGACCATGATCACCCCCAACGGCAGGTTGGAGATCATCGACTGCAACAGCCGGTTCTGATCGGCCAGCACCTTCTCCTGGCGGGCAATCTCGTTCTGCTTGAGGCCGGTGATATCGCTGTAAGCCACCACCAGGCCATCTTCGGCGGTGGCCCTTTCCGAGACCTGTAGCCAGCGGCCATCGGTTAGGCGGATAACCGAGTCGCCGTGCGCCCCGCGCTGAATCATCTTCTCGGACGAGGGTAGCTGGCTGTCGTAGATGCCGTGTTTGCTGGCCAGACGGGTGAGGTCCCGGTAGGTGGTGATACCCGGTTCTATGTGGGCGTTGGTGCCCTTCCAAAAATCGAAGAAGTGACTGTTGGCCAGCACCAGCCGGCGTTCGCGGTCAAACAGGACGATGCCGTCGGAGATGTTTTCAATGGTGTCGAGCAGGCGCTGGCGGGAGTGCGCCGACTCCATGCGCGTTTGCGAGAGGGTCTGGTTGGCCTCTTCCAGTTTGAACAGGGTTTTGCGCAGCTTAAACGAGCGCTCCTTCACCCGGTCGGCCAGCACCGCGGCATTTTGAAACGAGCGGTAGGCCTCGGCGGAGTTGCCCCAGCCCTGGTCGATGCGCTGAATCAACACCTGGTTGGTTTTTTTCAGCTTCTCGTTTTCGTAGCGCAGCGCCTCAATGACACTATCCTGGCCATCTAAGGTTGCACTGCCTTTTATCTGCATGGCCGCTCCCAAGAGCTGAGTGGATCTATCGCAAACCGCCAATGGCGATACCGGTAAAGGTGTGGTTCACATGCATGGCGTCGATATGTTCGCCGTAGGTACAGAAGCCGATCACCTTGTTGCGTTGATAAATGGCCGACAGCGCTTCGGTCTGGTTTTTCTGTTGGGCCTCGATGCGCCGGTGCAGGCAGTCGTAGCCGATAATCAACTGCGGCGGCTCGCCCAGCTCCTCTTCCAGGTTCTGCATGCGCTGTTCAAACTCACTCACCAGGTCGCCGTCGAGCATTTTGGTGAGCACAATGCCGTTGTCGATGGCGCAGAAAAATTTCAGGCTGAGATCGTCGTTGAGCCGTTGAATGGAGCGGGTGTAGAAGGAGTCGCCCATCTGCACCGCCAGTGGGTGCATGGCGAAGTTTTGCGATTGCAGTTCATCCAGCGACAGCCCCATCACCCGGCAATACTCCAGCGCGGCCGGCTCGGCATTGAGTTCGTAGACGATGCGTTTGGCCGGGTCGGCGTTGGTGACCACCAGCTTGTCGTCACCGGGTGGCAAATGGTGGCCGCTCAACACGGTGAAGGGATAGATGGTGTTAATTAAAATAATGCAGGCGGCGTTGCTGTAGAACTGCTGGCCAAAATAGATATGGGTGTCGCGCAGTTGCAGGCTGTCGCCGGCGGAGCCACCCACCAGGGGAATGCCTTGCAGCCCTTCATTGAGGGCCGACAGCACCAGCTCCTCGCGCACCGACAAACCATCGAGCAGCGACAGCGCAAAGGTGTGGTCGAGCACCGGAGCGATAGAGCGGCGCTCAAGCGCTTCCAGCATGGGGTTAACCAGATTGTGAGCCTGTTGCTCGGTAACACCGGAGAGCTCTTCCAGCAGCCGCGCCTCCACCACAAAGCAGTCGGCGCTAAGGCTAAAGCCGGTGATGCCGCCGGTGTGAATGCCACTCGGCAGTATTTCGCCAGCGGTGGTACAACCCATCACCGGGATATCGCCAAACAGTGCCGTCAGCTCACGCCCCAGGCGTTCGCGATCGTAATCGACACAACAGAAAAACAGCACACAGGCCGGATTGGCCATGGCCAGGTCCCGGTGCAATTCCCGCGCCGCCAGGACCGGGTCGGACTGTTTCGAGCCACCACAACGGATGGCATTGGGGTGTGGGTTAAGGACAGGTTTTCCAACCGCTAACATCCAGAAATCCTCGAAAGTTTCGTTATTATTATGATTTTTTACCTGGCAATACTATCAGACTTTGGCAGGTATAATTATTCGTTTAGCGCATGAGCTAACACCGGCTAAAAAGTTTTTATACTAACGCGCCACACCCCACCACACGCCTCCCCAAGGTTTTTTGCCTCGCTTTTTGGGCTCTGGAGTGGATGCGGGTAGGGTTGGTCAGCGGTTTGGTTTTTTGCTAAAACTCAGTTCTCCAAACGCTCACTGTTGGCGCGGTTGCGAAACAGCAGCGGCTGCGCTTCGCACTGGTGACCTTCGGCCTGGGCCAGGGTGTCGGTGATGCGGTAGTGATACGCAGACTTACTGCACACCGGGTCGGCCTGACTGGCATCGCCGGTGAGCATATAGGCCTGGCAGCGACAGCCACCGAAATCCTTCTCTTTTTCACTGCAGCTGCGACACGGCTCCTGCATCCACTCGTCGCCGCGAAAATGGTTGAAGCCGGGCGAGCGATACCAGATATCCGCCACACTCTGCTGGCGTACGTTGGGGAACTCAATGGGCAGCAGGCGGGCACTGTGGCAGGGCAAGGCGCTGCCATCCGGGGCGATGGTGAGGAAGATTGAGCCCCAGCCATTCATACAGGCCTTGGGCCGCTCTTCGAAGTAGTCGGGCACCACAAAGTAGATCTTCATCGCCTTGGGGTGACGGGCGCGGAAGTCGTTGGTGATGGCCTCGGCCCGCTCCAACTGTGCCCGGCTCGGCAGTAGCTGCTGCCGATTGTGGAAGGCCCAGCCGTAGTACTGGGTGTTGGCCAGTTCGACATAGTCGGCACCGAGCTCCAGGCAGAGCTCCAGAATACGGTCGATGTGGTCGATGTTGTGCCGGTGCAGTACGAAGTTGATCACCATTGGGTAGTCGTAGGCTTTAACCGCCGCCGCCATGGCCAGCTTCTTCTCAAACGCCTTGCGCGAGCCGGCCAGGAAGTTGTTGCCATCCTCTTCGGCATCCTGAAAGCTCAGTTGGATATGGTCGAGGCCGGCTTGCTTCAGGGAGGCGACCCGCTCCCGGGTGAGCCCCATGCCAGAGGTAATCAGGTTGGTGTAGTAGCCCAGCCGCCGCCCTTCGGCCACCAGGGTTTCCAAATCCTTGCGCAGCAGCGGCTCACCGCCGGAGAAGCCCAGCTGCGCCGCCCCCAGCGCCCTGCCCTCAGCCAGTACCCGCAGCCACTCGTCGGTGGTCAGCTCCGCCTTGTGTTTGGCAAAGTCGACCGGGTTGGAGCAGTAGGGGCACTGCAGCGGGCAGCGGTAGGTAAGCTCCGCCAGCAACCACAGTGGCGGATTGACCGCGACTGAGTTGTTGGCTGCTGCAGGCTTATTGGCGACTGTCACAATGCAACCAACCCTGTTCACTGGCACCGACGATAAACTCTTCGATATCGATGTGAATCGACTCAACCTCCGGGTAACGGGCCTGCAAGACCCGGCAGATCTCCGCGAAAGTAAGGTTACCGTCACAGGCCAGAAGAATTTCCGAGGCACTGTGGTTGAGCTTGATCATCCCCTCCGGGTAGAGCAGCACATAGGCCTCCTGCACCGGCTCCCACTGCAGGCGGTAGTGGCGGTTGAGCACTGGTACCATCTCCGAACTCAGCGCACTCGCCGGTTCACTTGCTGCTGCTGAAAGCGGTGTCGCGGACCCAGTGGCAGGTGAACGACTGGCAGACGAACTGTTGCTTGACAAAACAGAGGCTGTTTTCATGCTAGCTCCCCCTCTTGGCAGTGATGATAGGGCGGCAGCTGGTAGACATAGGCCATGGTGACCGCGTCCAGCAGGCTCCACAACACATCCAGCTTAAACTGCAGAATGTTAAGCGCCCGCTGCTGCTGCTCGGCGGTGCGGAAGTAACCGAGGGTGACGGTCAGGCCGTGGTCGACATCCCGGCGCGCCTCTTTCAAGCGCTTGCGAAAGTAGCCCAGGGCCTCCACATCGATCCACGGGTAGTGCTCGGGCCAGGTATCGAGCCGGCGCTGGTGGATCTCCGGCGCGAACATCTCGGTCAGCGAGGAGCAGACCGCCTCCTGCCAACTGGCAGTGCGGGCGAAGTTAACGTAGGCATCCACGGCAAAACGCACCGCTGGCAGTACATGGCGGTGATCCAGCAGCTCCTCCCGCGTGAGCCCGACGGCGGCGCCCAGGTCGATCCAGGCCTCGATGCCACCCTCATCCTCGCCACGGCCATCGTGGTCGAGAATGCGCTGAATCCACTCCCGGCGGATTTCACGGTCCGGACAGTTGGCCATGATGGCGGCGTCCTTTAAGGGGATATTGGCCTGGTAGTAGAAGCGGTTGGCCACCCAGCCACGAATCTGTTCCGGGGTACAGCGCCCCTCGTGCATAGCGACGTGAAACGGGTGGTGAATATGATAGAGCTTACCCTTGTCGCGCAGGGCCTGTTCAAAGCTGGCGACGGACAGGGGGGTGTTGAGTTTGGCGTTCATGCGTTTGCCTCCCGAGCGGAGTGGACCAAGTGCGGCTTGCGGGTCTCGAGATAGATATCCATGCCGTCGTTGGCCACTTCAATGCCGTTGGCGGTGAGTTCAGCCCGCTCGCTCGACTCTTCGTTGAGAATCGGATTGGTGTTATTGATATGGATGAGCAGTTTGCGCTGGCCCGGAAAACGGCTCAGCAGATCGATCATGCCACCCTTGCCCGACTGTGGCAGGTGGCCCATCTCCCGGGCGAGCTTGGTACCAACACCGGCGAGAATCATCTCGTCTTCACTCCAGAAGGTGCCGTCCACCATCAGGCAGTCACTCTGGGCCATGTAGGCCATCAGATTGGCGTCGACGGCACCGAGTCCCGGCGCATAGAAAAGGCTTCTGCCGGCGGCCACATCTTCGATGTAGAGGGCAATGTTATCGCCCGGATGGGGATCGTGCCGGTGCGGTGAATAGGGTGGCGCCTTACCCTGCAAGGCGATAGCGGTAATGCGCAGGGAGTCAAAACGGGGAATGGTAATGCTGGCGCCATCAATGGGCAGCAGTCGGTGGCGGATGCCGCCATCCCAGCTCTGTAAAATTTTAAAAATGGGAAAACCGCTGTTTAAGTCCTGATGGGCCATCTCGGTGGCGTAGACATCAAACGGGCAGCCTTCGCGCAGCATCAGCAGGCCAGTGGTGTGATCGATCTGACTGTCGACCACCAGCACCGCCCGCACGCCTGTGCCGCGCAGTCCACGTTTTGGCTGAATATCCGGGAAGGACTCCAGCTGGCTGCGGATATCGGGCGAGGCGTTGATCAGTAGCCAGTTTTCATCATCGCAGCTGATGGCGATGGAGGATTGAGTGCGCGCAGTGGCTTTGATTTTACCGTTGCGCACACCGTAGCAATTTTGGCAGTTGCAGTTCCACTGGGGGAATCCGCCGCCGGCGGCTGAACCTAAAATTCGTATTCTCATCGGTCTTTACTTCATCGGCGAGTGGCAAGCTTGGGGTTACCGAAGCGGTAACCCCGTGTGCTTAACGGCTGGCAAAGTACATGGTGACTTCGAAGCCAATGCGCAGGTCTTGGTAGGCTGGTTTCGTCCACATAAGAATCTCCTCGGAGTGTTGTGACAGTTATTATTGGCATGATCCGGGTTTTCACAGCGGCGCTGTGAACACCACTAAAATTGAGTCTAAAGCAGTCACCTGGGGTGGAATACTGTACTTTGGGAGCAATTCCGCAGGGTTTTGGGACCAGTGTCGAAAGGTTTTGCAGCAGGGCCAAAAGGCTGGAAGCAGGCGAAATTTCACGATGAGGAAGCGAGCTGGAAGGCATTGCCCAAACGGCAAAAAGCCCGCAAAAATCGCCACCCGTAACGACAATTTTGCGGGAAGGGTCTCAGTTCGGAGAGAGAACCCCGCCCCTGTCCCAGGCTTGCGCCCGGCCAGTGGCGGGGAGCGCCCGGCTTAGAAGAAGCCGAGCGGATTGGTGCTGTAGCTGACCAACAGGTTTTTGGTCTGTTGGTAGTGATCCAACATCATTTTGTGGGTCTCGCGGCCAATACCCGACTTTTTGTAACCACCAAAGGCGGCGTGGGCGGGATAGGCGTGGTAGCAGTTGGTCCACACCCGGCCGGCCTGAATCGCGCGGCCCATGCGGTAGGCTTTGTTGATATCCCGTGTCCAGACACCGGCACCCAAACCGTAGGCGGTATCGTTGGCAATGGCGAGCGCCTCCTCCTCGGTTTTAAAGGTGGTGATACCCAGCGTCGGGCCAAAGATCTCTTCCTGGAAGACGCGCATTTTGTTGTGGCCAAACATCAGAGTTGGCTCGACATAGTAGCCGCCGGCCAGTGACCCAGTGAGGATATTGCGGTTGCCACCCAACAGAATTTCGGCACCTTCGTTGCGGCCGATCTCCATGTAGGAGAGGATCTTCTCCAGCTGTTCCTGAGAAGCCTGGGCGCCGACCATGGTTTCGGTATCGAGCGGGTTACCCTGCTTGATCAGGCGCGCACGTTCCAACACCCGCTCCATAAAGCTGTCGTAGATGCTTTCGTGCACCAACGCACGGGAGGGACAGGTACACACTTCACCCTGGTTGAAGAAGCCGAGCAACAGCCCTTCGACACACTTGCTGATGAACTCATCTTCGTGCTCCATGACATCGGCGAAGTAGATGTTGGGCGACTTGCCACCCAGCTCGACGGTGGAGGGGATCAGGTTATTGGCGGCACATTTTAGAATTTCGTTACCGACCGCGGTGGAGCCGGTAAAGGCCAGCTTGGCGATGCGCGAGCTGGAGGCAAGCGGTGCGCCGGCTTCGGCACCAAAGCCGTTAACAATATTGATGGTACCGGGTGGCAGTATGTCCTGAATCAGCTCCATCATCACCAGTATACTGGTTGGGGTCTGTTCAGCGGGTTTCATCACTACACAGTTACCTGCCGCCAGGGCCGGAGCCAGTTTCCAGGCCGCCATCAACAGTGGGAAATTCCAGGGAATAATCTGGCCGACCACACCGTAGGGCTCGTGAAAATGGTAAGCGGTGGTGGTGGCATCAATCTCTGCAGCGGAGCCCTCCTGGGCACGCAGACAACCGGCAAAGTAGCGGAAGTGGTCGACCACCAGGGGGATATCGGCGTTCAGGGTTTCGCGCACCCCTTTACCATTCTCCCAGGATTCGGCCACCGCCAGCATCTCCAGGTTTTGTTCAATGCGATCGGCAATGCGCAACAAGACGTTGGAGCGATCGGCTGGTGAGGTTTTCGCCCAGCCATCTTTGGCTTTGTGGGCCGCGTTCAGAGCGAGTTCGATATCGGCACCGGTGGAGCGCGCCACTTCGCAGTAGGGTTCGCCGGTGACGGGCGTGATGTTCTTGAAGTAGTTACCTTCAGTCGGTGGCACCCATTCGCCGCCAATGAAATTGTTGTAACGGGGTTTAAAAGTAATGATTGACCCTTCTTGGCCAGGTTGTTGATAGATCATGACAGCGACCTCACTGTTGTTATTCGATTGATGTCTGTTGTGGCAAGACAGATCAGACGGGAACGCGACAACCTCATACTAAGCCCGCATTGACCACGGATTAACTGTACTTTGGTGTTCACGCTTATAGTCCTTTAGTCGTAGATCTCTGATGCCGTGATGACTTGGCTAGGTAATGCACTTCTCACAAAAAATTTGTGACTGAATTTGCCGTCGCAGAGAAAAAGCGGGCTCTTAAAAATGTCCTCAAGAGCCCCAAAGCGACAGTTGCGGCTGAGTAGCGCTTGTCGCAACTTAGAAGTTGGCAATCAGCCCCAGCGCCACGGTATTGGTCTCCTCTTCCGCGCCGCCGATATCCAGGGTATTAACGTTGTACTCCACCACTGTACGCAGTACGGAATTGACATCGTGGAACCAGGCCACCTGTGTGGTTTCGTTCTTCCATTCGGTGGCGGTCTCGACGGTGGTTTCGCCATAGGAGACAACAAAGCGTTCACCGCTCACGCTATAGGCGGCCTGGGCGACGTAACCATCGCTGTCGACCTCTTCGCCATTTTCAGAAATTAAGCCTTGCAATCCCAAGCCGGCATCGGTGCCTGGGCCGAGCAGGAAGCCAAGTCCTTCACCCTGAAAACCGGAGGCGTGCAGCGACAGGCCACCCAGTTTTACTTTTAGGCCGTAGGAGGTACCCAGGGAGTCGACATCATCAACGTTGGGGTCATTACTGGTTGAGCTCTGTTGTAAAAATCCCAACCAGGCGGTAAGCGTACTGTTATCACCAAACTTGGTGTTGTAGGTAAGCTCCGCTTCCACACGCGGATTCTCCTCTTCACTGGTGCGACCGGCGCCGGTGTCGGTGGTGGCATTACCCGGGTCGACGATGCCCAGGGCCAATTTCAGGCCGGCCATCTCCGGTGTGCGGTAGGTAATTTGTGAATGGGGGTAGGGATAAAAATAACCACTGCCGATATTGCCGAAGGAAACGCCCTGGCCGTCGATCAAACCAAGAGTGTCGTTGACCATGCCGTAGCCGGCCAACATCTCGTCGAGAAAAATATTGGAGCGACAGAAGAGTGTAAAATCTTTACCAAACAGTATCTGGCCAAAGCCGCCTTCAACGGTGGCGTAAAATTGGCGAACATCAATACCGGTGGAGGTAATGGCGGTATCGCTGTCGTTGATACTCACCCAAAAAGAGGAGCGGCCACCCAAGGTTAGCTCGTCCACTTTTTTACTGAAATTAAAACCGACCCAGTTGGGCAGAAAACCCATCTTCACCCGCGACTGAGTACGATCGTTACCACTAATTTCATTGTCGGAATCACTGCGCACATAAAAGGTGTTGAACGAGGCATCGACACTGACACTAGCGTCGTTCTGCTTGTATAGATCCACAGCGGCGTAACCCGGCGCACTCACCGCGAGAGCGGCAGCACCAGAGATCATGTATCGATTTATTGTTAGCTTTTTCATGAGGTCTCCTGAATTTATTCAGCCCATTATTGTTATTAACGGTGATCCCTGCCGGGCAGAGTCACTATTGAAACCAAGCGCCAAATGTTGAATTGACCGGCTAAGCATGCCGGGCTGAAAAGAAGAAACCCATTCGACCAAATGGGCGAATGGGTTGTCTTTTTGGTTGGGGAGTTCTACTGCTAAGGTGCTAACCCGAAAGCCGAAAAAAAGTAGCGATCGACAAACGACCGCGACCGATAAACGGCAATTTATAAGCAACGATCTATAAGCAGTGATCTATAAAAGGCAGGCCCGTTAAAAAACTACTGCCATTGATAACGCAGGGTAAGAAAAGCCGCGCGCGGATTGGCCGGGCTTAAAAAGCGGGGGCTGTCATCCAGCTCGGGCATCACCTCATCGACTTCGCCATAAAGGCCAAAGCGCTGGTACTCTCGATTAAAGAGATTGTTTACCTCCAAGCGCACCGCCAAGGCCGGCCGCGGCTGCCAATTGAGCCAAGCGTTGGCCAGCCAATAGCCATGGGTGCGGTGATCGAGATTGGCCTCGTCACCGCGCAGGTAGACACCACTGCCAGCATTAACAGCCAATCCCCACTGCCACTGTTCCGACCATTGGTAATCAACCAGCAGCTTTAGCGTATGACGGGCAATTCCGGGCAGATAATTACCCCGCTCAACCAGTAGTGCGTCTCCGTCAAAGTCCGGGTGGTTGGGCGAATAGGCGTAGAAGGCATCGGCATAGGTGGCCGCTAGCGCGGTGTAATTAACCTGCCAGAACCAGTTGCTATAGTGGCGACTGAAACTCGCCTCCAGCCCCTGAAAAACCGTATCGCCAATGTTGCGAAAAAAACCCTCATTGGAAGAGACGCCACCGGTGGTTTGAAAATGAATATCGTTGTGGTTGCGGGTATGAAACAGCCCCAACTGCCACTGATTTTGTTCACTATCGCCACGCGCGCCCAGCTCGATATTGCGGGCAACAATATCGTCCAGTGGTGGGTCGGCCAAAAAAGTATTGGGTAGATTACAGGGCGCCTGTTCGTGTGAGCAGGCCAGCTCGATGGGCGATGGCGTGCGCGACGATTGGTAAACCCCGCCGTAAAAGGCCACCGTTTGCCGCCATTGATGGCTGAGCCCTACCCCGCCATTGATACGGTGGTAGTAGTGATTGGCGGTTAGCTCTGGCCGCTCGCCACTGCGATCATCGCCACCAATTTTCACCCGGTTATAACGCAGGCTCAGCAACAGTTGCGTGGCCTCGGTTACAGCGATGGCGTCACTGGCGTAGAGCGAGAACATATTCTGCGAGGTATCCAGCAGCGTTGCCGCCTCGGGATTAAAGCGGCCGGAATGGGTGGTCGCCCGATCTTCGGTTAAGGTGGCATACTCCACCTGCGAGCGGAATTGCGCCCGCCCGGCGTAGTAGTCGGCACCCACGGTGATATCGTGATTCACCGCCAGCAGCGGGTAACTGTTACTCGCCACCAGTGCCAACCCCCAACTCTGTTGCTGCCGTTGGCTAAGGTTATTAATGGCATTGAAGCTCTCGGCCACCGGCACACCGCGCTCATCCGTTAACAGTTCGCCGTCATCGCATAGCCATAAACCGTCATCACACCGCTCGCTGTCACTGCCATCGCCGTTAAAGGTGTCGGTGCTAAGCCGTCGATAAAAAAGTGAAGATGAGAAACGACCCGTTTCGGCAAAGGTGTAACGGGAGGAGAGAATCACCATATTTAATCGGTTTTGCGTCTGGTCGGGGTGGGTGAACACCGCACTGCGCTCTTTCGCCAATAACGCTTCGGGGGCAGCGCCGTTGCCGTTCATACGCGTGCTTGCCCAGAGCCAGGTTAGCTCGTGGCTGGCCCTATTCCCCTGCCAACTGAGTGCACTGTAGAGGTGATTGGCATCGGTGGCCGAGTAGTCACGCCAGCCCTCCTCGCGCAGTTTTTCCGCCGCCAACAAAAGCCCCCAATCCTCTCGCTTGAATGCCCGGCTGGCACTGATCTGCTCGCGACCGAAATCACCGGTGGTGACCGCTACCGAACCCGGCTCACTGGTAAAGCCGTTTTTACCCTCCATTATCAAGGCACCGCCGAGAGCGTTCTGGCCATAGACCGGGTTGGCACCGGCCACCAACCCCATGCGCTCAATCACCGACTGCGGCAACAGATCCCAATTGACGGTATCACCAAAGGTTTCGTTGATCCGTACCCCATTAAAATAGACGGCCACCCCCTGGGAGGAGCCAAGCAGCGGTGAGGCGGTATAGCCGCGAAAGCGCACGTCCGGTTGCAACAGACTGTTTTGGGCATCGTTGACGGTGATGGAGGCTGCCTGCTGCTCCAGCAACGAGGCTACCGAATAGCCATTGGCCTGCTGCATATCGTCGGCGCTGAAAATTTGCACGTGAAAGGGCTCGCGGCCGTCGCTATTGCCCACCGTTAATGGACTGCTGCCGACTACCTCAACCTCTTCCAAAATATTTTCATTAGCGACACTCGCCCGAGTCATTGCTGAATGCATAACCATCGACAGCGTAATGGGCAAAGCCACCAGAGCAATATTCAGAGAGCGTGATGTGAATAAATTTATTGTTATAGTCATGTGGCACCTGCGCAGTTATCACTTGGCCACCCCATGCTAGCGTTTGCAAAACGCTGGGCAATTATCAGTAGGGTCTATTGCCGTACTGTTTTTTGCGACTTTAGTACTGCCCTACTTTTCTCTCTCTGGTTTCGCTTTATAGCGCGCGAAACAGCTACCAAAGTAGTAACCGCCAGCACCGGAGGTCGAATTGTTTTACCCCGGCGATCGTTGAACACTCTGAGGAAGAATAATAAACCTGACCTGAGTGCTGCTCATGCCTTGGCTGATCCTCTTTTGGCGACTGTTGTGTGCCGTTGTGCGTTACCCCGGGCGTGCGCCCTCTGCTTTTGGGCGTGCGCCGCACGCCCCTACGTTCTTTGGGTTGCGCTCCGGCTGGCCTCTGATTAGCTGCGCAGGTGGGCATTCGCCGAACGCCCCTACACTCTTCAAAATAACCACCTTTGGACGTGCGCTGCTGCTGGCTGTGCTGTTGGTTCCGGGTCCTGGGCGGGCGGAGCCGTTGAGCTTGGAGGCAATTGAGCCGGATGTGGCCAATTTTTTCCCCAGTGCCACGCGGGTAGAGAGCGGCTACAACGAGCTGCCCATTTGGGTGGTGTATCAGCTCAATGAAGTTATCGGGTATCTATTTACCAGTAATGATTTTGTTGACCTGAAAGGCTTTTCCGGCGAACGCATTAATCTGTTGATCGGTATGGATACCAAGGGTACGGTCACCGGCTTAAGAGTATTGCATCATCACGAGCCCATCTTTTTACACGGCCTGGGGCCGCAGCCTCTGATCGATTTTGTCGGACAGTACAAAAACCATAACCTGTCGGAACGCATTATTATTGGCCAGCCCAAAAGTGGCCAAGGCAAGGTGGATGGCAACACCTACTTTGATGGCATTACCAAGGCGACGGTTTCGGTAATGGTGATTAACGACACCATTATCTCCTCCGCCCGGGAGGTGGCCCGCCATGTGATAGGTGAGTTTGCCCAGGCAACCTCCGTGCTTGTCCGCCAGGATCTCTACCAACCACTGAGTTGGCCGGAATTAATGGCTAGTGGTTTGGTGCAGCCCTGGCAAGTGAGCCGGGCCGCCGTTGAGGAGAAGCTGCGGGCACCGCTCAGCAGTTTTGCCGACCCGGTCGCCGACAGTGATCAGGCCAGCACCACCCTCTATTTGATCTATTTAAACCCACCCATGATCGGCCGCAACTTTTTGGGTGAAGCCGACTACCAGCGCTTAATGAGCAAACTGGAACCTGGCGAACACGCCGTGGCGGTAATGTCCGAAGGTTTTTACGATTATCTGGGAGAGGAGTTCCGCCCCGGCACCCTGCCCGACCGTATCGCATTAACACAACATGATCTGCCCATTGCCCTAAGGGACCTGAACTTCTTTCATATGAGCGCGCCGGCCCTGGTGGCAGACGCACCGCAGCTCGACAACCTGCGTCTGTTTCGTATTCGCTCACAAGCAGGCTTCAACCCCGCCGAACCTTTTCAGTTAAGCCTGACCATCAGCCTGACAAAGAATTTTCTGCAGTCGCAAGCGGTTGAGTTCAACCACACACAACAGCTACCCGCCAATTTATTTGAAACCATTGCCGCCCCGCAAAAGAGCTGGCGCGACCAACCCTGGGTAAAACTGTGGCTGGGCCGGGTGTGGGATATCGCCCTGCTGCTGGCGGGCCTGGCACTGTTAACGGTGATCTTTACCCGCCAGCAGGCAATCATTAAACCGGACAAAAATTTTAGCTGGATACGACACGGCTTTTTGGCCTTTACTCTGATTTTTATCGGTTTCCATGCCCAGGGGCAGTTGAGTGTGGTGAATATCTACCCGCTGTTGCTGGCACTGAAAAATAATATGGACCTCTCGGTTTATCTGTTGGATCCAATCATTTTAATTTTATGGCTGTATGTGTTGGCGTCGCTGATTTTATGGGGGCGCGGCCTCTTTTGTGGCTGGCTCTGCCCATTTGGTGTGCTGCAGGAGTGGTTGGCTCTGGCGGCGGACAAATTAAATATTCGCCAACTGCGCATCTCTGCCCAACTGCACCAGCGGCTGCGCTGGCTGAAATATTTTATTCTGGCGGGCCTAATCGGCACGGCGCTGATCTCGATTACCGCCGCCGAAAAGATGGCCGAGGTGGAGCCCTTTAAAACGGCAATTACCTTGGGTTTTATTCGCGAGTGGCCGTTTGTGATCTACGCTCTGGTGCTGCTTGGTATGGGCCTGTTTGTGCACAAATTCTACTGCCGCTACCTCTGCCCGCTGGGTGCCTTTTTGGCATTGGCTGGCAAACTGCACCATTTTGAATGGTTACAGCGGCGGCTGGAGTGCGGCTCACCCTGCCAGTTGTGTCGTCACCGCTGTGGTATTCAGGCGATCGATAAACAGGGCAAGATCGATTACGACGAATGTATCCAGTGCCTGGAGTGTGTGGTGATACTGGAAGATAACAACCAGTGTGCGCCGTTAAAGGTGGCTGGCAAGCGCCAGGCAGCAGCCGGTGAACCGGTGGCAATTAAACTCATCACCTCTTAGCACTTTGTCACCTGCTGGTCGCAGCTTGGTAGACCTGCAGATTGGCAGAGCTCCTCTTTGGTCAATTGGCGTTAAACCATTTTGCCCCACAGCCAGAAGCCAATAGCCAGCAGAATAAGTAGCCAAATCGCCACCACCACCAGGCCCGCCACCCGGCTGGTTGGCAGCGCCGCCAGGGTCGCTTCGGCTTCGACGACACACTCCTGCCACACTTCGTGCGGAATTAATTTGATGGCCAACCAAATGGCCAACGGCAGCAGCAACAGATCATCGAGATAACCCAACACCGGAATAAAATCGGGAATCAGGTCGATCGGGCTCAAGGCATAGGCGACGATCAACGCAATAAAGAGTTTGGTCGGCCAAGGCACCTCCGGGTGCTTGGAGACCAGATAGAGTGCGTAAGTATAGGCTTTTAATTGGCGCGCCCAACGCTTGAGTGTAGCGATCAATCAACCCCCTGTCAGCGCCTGGAAAATATGGACGATACCCTGCTCGGGAACCTGGTCGCTCAATCGTTTGCGATCGACCACCACCCGCTTATCAACGCTGATAAACACATGCCGCCGCAGGCTGCCGTTATCATCCAAGAGGTAATCGGCAAAACCAGGGGCAAACCGATCAATCGCACCAATCACCTCCGCCACCGACCCGGCCGGCACGCTAATGGTTTGCGCCTGCAGTTGCGGAAAAAACCGGTAGAGGTGGGTGGTCAGCGCGACAGTGGGCATAGCGGTTATCCAAAGCGAACCGAATAGACCGGCGGCAGATTATTACCCAGGCATTGCCAGGAGTCGCCGCGATTCTCTGACACATAGACATTGCCGGTGGTAGTGCCAAAACAGAGGCTGTCGCCGGCTACATCGAGTCCGTGGCGCAGCACTATGTCGTAGGCATTGGCCTGGGGTAAACCGTCGCGCAGGGCCTGCCAGCTTTCGCCACCATCTCGGGTGCGCGCCACAAACAGGCCGCCATTGATGGTGGTGCGTTCGGAATCGGCCCGGGCCGGCACCACCCAGGCGGTGCGCCCGTCCTGCTCATCGACCGCTATGGGAAAACCAAAGTGAACGCCGGTAGAGAGCTGACTTACCTTCCGCCAACTGTTGGCGCCATCGCTGCTGTAAAAAACACCGCAGTGGTTCTGCTGCCAAAGGTGGTCGGGCTGGCCCGGGCAGGCGGTAACAAAATGGGGGTCGTGTCCCCACTCGGCCGCCGGCTCCGGCAGGTAGTCCATCAACATACCCCGGTTGCGGCCGGCCCAGCTCTCGCCGCCATCGGTGGAGACCAATACCCCCGCCGATGAGGCGGCGACGGTGAGGTGGTTGGGATTTTGCGGATTGACCACAATCGAGTGAATACCGGGCTCAAACACACCGTAGTCGATGCTCGCGGGAGTACCGCCCCAATGGGTTTCGCTGGCAGCAGGCCCGGCAAAGAGATCGCCGCCACGACTGGGGTGGTTCCATAGGGGGCGGTTGAGCTGCCAAGAGTCGCCGCCGTCGTCGCTGACAAACAGTCCACCGGGAACGGTACCGGCGTAGAGGCGGCCGGGCTGCTCGGCGCTGCCAAAAGTAATGTTCCAGATTTTATAAACACAAGCGGCTTTGTATTCCGGCTCTCCAATGGGCGCCGTGGGATCAAAATCGGGGCTGGGCAGGTACTGCACAATGTGCCGGGCGCCGGCGGGGTATTTAATGGCGGGGGCATCTTCCCAGGTGTGGCCACCATCTTTGGAGCGGGAGAGTTTGGGCCCCCAGTGACCGTGGTCGAGGGATGCCCAGAGCGTGCCATCGCGTGGGTCGCGAGCAGCGTAGCAGACCGGGATGCCACTGTGGGCGATGGGGCGAGGCTGCCAGCCGGAGGCGGTGCGATCAAAAATGACGGTACCTTTGCGGGTACCCAGAAGCAGAGTATTCGCCATAGGGGTGTTCCGAGCAGAGGCAAACAGAAAAGAGAACTGCCAGCGCCAGCCGCGGGCCACACCGCAAGGGTCGGCCTGATACCCGCCAGCGCCACCTAACCACTAAAAATAGAACAGCCGCTAGGGTATACCCCACTCACAGTCGTCGCAAGCCGGGCAACCCGGAGAGAGCTTTCCAGCAAGTGAAATTGGGGCGCTGTTGATAGCCACACGCTTGGTGGCTAAAGCGAGCGATTACTCGGCTTCGGCCAGGGCGACAACCGAACGGTTGCGACCGCGTTCCTTGGCCAGATAGAGGTGCTGGTCGGCCAGATTGAGCATGGTCATGCAGTCATCCTTGCCCAGTTCTGTTGCCAAACCAAAACTGATGGTCACCTGTAAGCCCGGTTGCAGCGATTGCCAATCAAACTCGGCGATACGCAGGCGAATTCGTTCAATCATGGTAAAGGCTTCACCAACATCGGCTTCGGGCAGAATAATGGCCAGCTCCTCACCGCCGTAGCGAGCCACGATATCGCCCTCTCGCACATTGCTACTGATAAGCTCCGCCACCCGATGCAACACCGCATCACCCACACTGTGGGAGAAGTTGTCGTTGATCGATTTAAAGCGGTCGATATCGCCCAGCACCACCGCGAATGGCTGGCCATAGCGCACGGCGTTGGCGTGCAGCAGACGAAACTGTTCATTGAAAAAACGGCGATTATGGAGTCCGGTCAACTCATCGCGGATACTCAACTCTTTCAGCTCCCGCGCCTGTTGAGCAATGGTTTGGTGGGAAACCTGCAACTGCTGGTAGGTATTCACCAGCTCCTCATTCATCCGATTAAAAGCCCTTGCCAGGGCGCCCACTTCGTCGGTGGAGTTGGACTCCACCCGCTGGTGTAACTGACCATTGCCCATCCCCTCCACCGCTCTGATTAACTGCTGCAGACGCCAGGAGAGCCGGTTCCCCCAGAAATAACCCACAATCAAAATCACCACCAGCGCAAACAACAGGCCGGTATAGAGCGAGGTGCGCAGAACGTCCAGATAGGTTTTATCGATGGCGGTTAGTGCGGGAGCATCCTGGGTGATGGCATAGGCAAGGGTTTTACCATCAACCTTGATCGGATCTTTTACCGGGTAATCAGCCAGATGAAGCCGTTCGCCCACATCAAAATGCTTACTAGGCACCAGCACATGACCTTGGTAATCCACCACGATAAATTCAAAGGGTGCCGAGCGGGGTGCCGGTGGCCGTGGCAGCCCGGGTTCGGAATCGGACCTCTGCCCCGGTTGGCTATGCCTGTATTCACGCAGGTAACGCGCGAACTGATAAGCCTGAGCCTCTGTGCCCCACGCTTGATCCTGTGGCAGAGGATTCTGTTGTAAAAAGCCGGCAATGCTCTGCTGAAAAATTTTATAGTGCTGCGCTTTGGCGGCAGAGATGAAGCGCTGTTCAATCAGCTTCGGAGTCACCAATGCGACCGCAGTCAACGCCAACAGAGAACTGGCCAACATCGCCAATATCAAGCGTGATTTTAGGGAGTTGAACACAAGCAGCCTTCCTAGCAAACAGACAGAAGCGCCAAACCAGAGAGTTTATGCGCACGCGAGCTATAGCATAGTAGAGTTTTCTAAAGTAACCAGTTTTTATTGGCAGCCACGCAGACCGGCTGAGGCTGCTGTTTAAAAAACGGGCTATTAAAATTAAAAAAGCAGGCTATTGCGCAGGACTGTATCGCAAAACCTGAGTGTTGCGCATGAGCTGCGCGTAGGAGATCTCCAGCAATTGAATCGGCTGGGAGTCAAAATTGATGGTGCCCGTTAAACGGGCTTCATAACAACAAGGCTCGGCTATCGCTTGGCTTGCAGGTAGATGGGGTAATAGGAATTCAAGTAGAGCGCCGTCTTTGATCTCTATTTTTTCGCTGCTATTTTGCAACAGCGCTGGGCTGCTGATGATCTCAGTCAGCAGTTGAGCCGCTGTGGCAGCACTGCTGTCGAACAGAAATAGTTTTATGTCACCCTGGGGCAAAGATTGTGCAACCAATAATCCGCTTACCTCGGTCACGCAATATTTGTGGTATTTAAATTTAGACGGATCGCTATTTGGGCTCATCAGTTTTTTGCCAATCAAAAGTTACACAAGTTTGCACCTGGGCCTGAGTTAAATATCCAGGTCGATACCCGTGTGCTAAACACTTGGCCCAACACGCGCAACAAAAACTTAAATGTCGCTACCGGAAATTCGATTACACATTCAAACACCACTTCAAATACCCAACGGTCAACGTCTCCTTGACCGTGGCATCTGCTGGGCCAAAACAGATAGCTGAGCAGAAAACCTAGGAGCCCAATAGCGGTACAGAGCCATAGGAGCTACCTTTGCTAAGAGCCACCAACGCCATGACGCCTAAGGCGTAGAAGAGGGTTGCGCATATCTCCCTATGCCAGCTCATTGTGCTTCTTTCTAAGCTGCAATAGTGTTCGCATTTTATTTTTCGCGCGTCCCCCCATTTGAACAGCCCACGGCTATCAATCCGGCCGCTTTAATTCACCTTCCAGTAATTTCCAGATGCCATCGACATTGGCAATCACTTTATCACCACTTTTTACCAGGCCACGCACAAACACCAGTTGCCGGGTTTGGCGCACCACCTCCGGCTGCAAGGTGACAAAATCACCCATCTTAGCGATGCCGACAAATTGGGTATTGAGGCTTGTGGTAACGCACTGTTGCGCCTTTTCACCCATGGCGAAGACAACACCCATGCCCAAGCCAATATCGGCAAAACTCATCAACGCGCCGCCGTGCAGGCTGCCGATATGGGTGTTGGCATGACGCTCGGCAACCAACAAGCCAATGGTTGTGCCCTGCTCCTCCTGTTTACGCCAATAGGGGCCTATGTAACCGGTGAACCCCTGTTGAATATCCATCTTTACCCAGCCCGCCTGTTCCAGCGCGGTAAACTGTTCCTGCTCACTTACCATAGCCATGCCATCACTGCCTTTATTTTTGTGCATAAAAAAAGCGGACCATGGCAACACAGTCCGCTCTCTAATTTTCGATGTTCAGCCGGGTCCGATAACCGAAAGCCAAAGCTGCCGGTTTAGGCGAAACAGTGTTCGGCCACCACCTGCGCCTGGCCACCGCGGCCACCCAGGTCAGAAATAAGGGCCTTCATGCGGTAGGTCCAGAGGTGTAGATCCATCTCCAGGGTCATACCCATGGCACCGCTCATCTGGTGCACGTCGTAGATGATGCGAGTGGCGCTGTCCTGGGCGTGCAGACAAGCCAAGGCGGCATCACCGGCATCACCAGACCAAGCAGCCTTTAAAGCCAACCAGCGCACACCGCCGGTTAATACGGCGCACTCAGAGAGGCGATGACGCAGCGCCTGGAAAGTACCCAGCGGACGGCCAAACTGCTTGCGCACACTCACGTGCTCAACAATGCAGTCGAGGGCGGCCTGCATCAGCCCAGCAATTTCAGCGGCGCTAGAGACGCGCAGCCAAGTTTTCACGGTGGCGGCGGTTTCGGCATCCAGGGTTTTTACCTCGGGTGAGCCCACCAATTTACCCATGGGGTAGGCAAACAGGGAGTCCGGCAGCGCTTCGACATCACCCGCTTGCGGGTGGGCGATACCGACCGAGTCACCATCGATAATAATCAGAGTTTTAGCCATGGCGACAAAGCGGCCGGGACGACCATGCTCAATCACACCAAAGGGGCGCGGCAGTTCGATGTCGAGGTGCGGACGCACCAGCATGGAGAGCGCCACCTCGGCGGTGTAGGGCAACTGGGCTAAACGGGCGACAGAGACCGCCGCTGACAGTGGCCCCATCTCCGGTACTGCGGCAATTTCAAAGTAACCGCCCTCTTCTAATTCACGATCGAGATCATCGCTAACCAGGGCAAAGCCGTGGAAGTCGACCGGTGACGAGGAGAAATCTTCGGCCAGCTTATCGATGGCGCCTTCAACCGCGAGCTGGTCTTCGTTGAGTGTTAAATCCATCAGCGTGGCTCCCTCGGCAGTTCCAGGAATTGGGTGGCGATAATGTTGAGCTGAATCTCAGCGGCGCCAGAGGCGATACCGGCAACAATGCCGCGCTGGTGGTGGGCAAGCAGCATGGGGTGCACGCCACTGATCGCTTCCGGTATGTGCTCAACCACAAATTCGCTGACCAATCGCTCACAGATAACGGTGGAGAAGCGGCCAACGCTGGCCTCCGGCCCGGCCTGAATCCCTTTGGCGCGCTTGTCGATAATAAAGTAGCTGAACCAACGAGCGGCTTCACAGGCTGCGTGGGCCTTGGCGGCTTGCTCAATAGCGCCACCAACAAAGCGGCCCTCTTGCTTAAGCAGAGTGACGGCATCGCGCAGGGTTTTTGAGGCCAGTGAGAAACGCGGAATGCCCACGCGCTCCAGCGACAGCACCTGGCCGATAATCTCCCAGGCCTGGCCTTCGGCGCCCAAACGCCATTTCTCGTGCACTTCCACGTCGTCAAAGAAGACCTCGTGGATATCACCCTCACCAATAATGGAGGGAATATCGCGCACGGTGATGCCCGGGGTGTTCATAGGCACCAGGAAGATGGAGATACCGTTTTTGCCGTCGGAGGTGCGCGCCAGCAGGAAGCAGGTGTCGGCATCGCCGGCGTAGGAGGTCCAGATCTTCTGGCCGTTGATTTTGTAGGTGTCGCCCTCTTTCACCGCGCGGGTGCGCAGGCTGGCCAGGTCGGAACCGGACTCCGGTTCGGAGAAGCCCTGGCACCATAAGGTTTCACCACGGGCCATGGGTAGGATGTGAGTCTGCTTTTGCTCTTCGGTACCGAACTTCATCAGGATTGGGCCAATCCAGTTGACGTTCATGTACTGGCCACCACGGGGTTCACCCGCCATCCACATCTCTTCAGCGAGGATAAACGCTTCCCATGGATCGGCATCGCGGCCGCCCCATTCACTGGGCCAATGAGGTACGAGTAACCCAGCAGCGGCCAGGTCGGCACAGATTTTCTTGGCAAAAATGGTTTGCTCTTTTGAGGCGGGGCCGTGCGCTATGTGCTCCCAGTTTTCCGGCAGAGTGTTTGCCAGAACTTCGCGAATCGTGGCACGAAACGCCGCCTGTTCTTCAGTCCAGTTAAAGTCCATCCGATGTCAATCCGAATTAGCGGTTTTTAAAGCGACCAAACTCCGGCGATACCGGAGTTTGGCGCTGCTATTAGGAGGATGTGAGCGTGCGGCTTACTCGCCTTTGCTCTTCCCTTTACTGCCAATCATCGAGATGTATTTCTCAATACCGGCAAGGTAGTCCGGGTTGAGCATCAAGGTGCTGTTGCCCAAACGTTCAATATGACGAGCCTGATCGCGGCCCAATTCGTGGCAAAGTTCAATCGCCAGCTTAGCCATACCCATCTGTTCACCGTTGTTACCGGCGAGATGTTCACAAAAGGCCATCACATCCGCGTCGAAGGTCTCATCTGAGTAAACTTCGTGCACCAAGCCCATCAGCAAAGCACGCTCAGCGTCGGCCGGCTTATTGGCCATAATCAGGTAGCGAGCCCAGTGCGGGCCAACGTAACGGGTTAAGCGACTAACGCCGTTACTGGCGGGTAGCACACCAAACTTGCCTTCCGGGAAGGAGTAGCTGGCGCTCTTGGCGGCCAGGCGGAAATCACAAGAGAGGGAGAGTTCCAGACCACCACCAACGCAGGTGCCTTGGTGGGCGACCACGATGGGCTTCTCTATGTGCTCCATCTCGTCGTAAATGCGGTGCATGCCATGCAACTTCAGGCGATGCTTTTCACGAATTGCAACGCCGGTGCGGTCAATTTGTGGCGCGCCATCACTGTTATCGCGCAGGTCGGCGCCAGAACAGAAGTAGCGGCCGGTGGCGCGGATCAGCATCACCTTAAGCGCTTCGGTATCACGAAATTTGTGTAGTGCATCTTCTAACAGAGCCATCGTTTGGCCGGTCAGAGCGTTGAGTTTATCCGGACGGTTAAGGGTACAGACCAGGGTCGCGCCCTGTGCTTCAATCAACAAATGCGGTGCTTCACTCATGCTCGATATCCCCTTAGCGTGTACGCGGCAGGCCAAGCGCACGCTCGGCAATCATGCTGCGGTGAACTTCACTGGTACCACCGTAGATAGTGGTACCGTGGGCGTGACGATAAGCCAGGTTAACTTCACCGGCGGCGCCTTCGCGTTTGGAAAGTGAATAGGGAGCAGTCAAATCAAGCAAGTCGCGGGAGTCGGACTGGAACTTCTCGGAGGAGAACATCTTGGTCATGGGGCCATAGGCTTTATTCTCCCGGCCGGTAACACCCACCCACAGCGCACGGTTACCCAGCACTTCACCTATGTAGGTGTGCAAACGGGCTCGGGCCAAACGTTTTTGCGCATCAACGTCTTCAATTAGCGGTTTGCCGTTGTAGGTAATTTCGGCACACAGCTCTTCGGCATCCTCAAACATTGCACGCTGGGCTTTCATAAAGCCGCCGCCGTGCTCCAGTGCCAACGCTGCGGCCATCACTTTCACGCCGCCATTCACCTCACCCAGACGGTACTTGTCAGAGACCCGTACAGCATCGTAGAAGGTGGCGTTAGTGCGCTCGTCCTGGAAAGTGAACACCGGTTGCACCTCAATACCTGGGGAGTCCAGCGGTACCACAAACATGGTCAAACCCTTGTGCTTGGGCACGTCGGGGTTGGTGCGGGTCAGCATCAATACATACTGGGCAATGTTGGCACCACTGGTCCACATCTTGGCACCATCGATTTGCCAGGAGCCATCTTCCAATTGCGTAGCCTTGGTTTTAGCTGCAAATACGTCGGAACCACAACCGGGTTCGGAGTAGCCCAAACTACAGATGGCGTCACCACTGACGATTTTGGTAAGCACCTCTTGCTTTAACTCGTCATTACCACACTTGTCGATCATGGTACCGACCAGCATTGAGGTTCCCACCGGGTGGCTGGTCCAACCGTGTTTTTCCCAAACGCCCATCAATGCCGATTTAACATAGGGTTCTACTTCCCGACCGCCCAACTCTTTGGGCCAGTCTGGAAAGAGGAAGCGGTTCTCAGCCAGCTTTTTATGCACCCCGCGGTCAAAACCATCGAAAGAGTAGTGTGCCTTGGCACGCAGCTCTGGGGTCAAAATTTCGTTGAACAGATCGTCCAGCTCTTTGGCCATGGCATCAGCCTCTTCGCCCAGGTCGAAGTCGATACCCACTTCGCCCACATCGGGCAGAGCGGCCACTTCACCGGCAAACAGGCGGCGACCGGCCTCTTCCATCAGGCGGTTGATATCGCCGAATACCAGCGGCCAGGCTTTGGCGCGCAGGTTGTAGAGGTGAATATCGTATTCGGTGGCCAGACCATAACCGCCAAAGGTGTGCAGCGATTGGGTGACCGCACGGGCGGCGGTGTCGGCATTCCAGTAGAGGCTCATGGAGATCTGTGCACCGGCATCGGCCACACCTTTGGCGATATCGTGAATCGCTTTCCAGGTGACATACTTGCCGCCATCAATCTCGGTAATCAGATCGGCCAATGGGTGAGAGATCGCCTGGTAGGCACCGATGGGCTTGTCGAAGGCGATACGCTCACAGGCGTACTCGGCGGCCATCTCCACGGCGGTGCGGGCCAGGCCAGAGAGGGCCACGGCCATCAGCAGTTTCCACTCTTCCACGCCCTGCTCAAATACGGCAACAGCCTCTGGGCCCTCGCCAAGCACAGTGGCTTCGGCACTGGCGAAATCGATTTCGGCAATACAGGTGGCGGCCAGGTTCTCTTCAAACCGCTCGGTCTCGGGCAGGGTGTAGAGCAGAACGGAGTTGCCGTTCTTGGCGATCACAGCGTTGGCGACGGCGCCGCCGGCCAGCCACTGTTTCGGCTGACTGGCTACGTCGTGGTAGGCAATAGTGACAATTTTGGAGCCGGCCATCAGCGCTTCGTAGAGTTCGGCCTGGCTGTCGGAGGCCAGGGTCATCAGTACGCGGGCAGAGACCAGGGTTTCCGCTACCGGGCCGGAGGCCAGGGTACGACCCACCTCTTCCATCAGCACCGCAGCGTCCATCACGCCCAGGCCCAAGCCACCCAACTCTTCCGGAACCCGCAGACAGAAGGCCCCCAGCTCGGCCAGGCCGGCCCACATTTCGGCATCAAAACCATTTTTTTCGGCAGCGGCGCGCACGCGCTCCATGCTGCTCATCTCATCCAGGAAGCCTGCGAATGAGTCACGCATCATTCGCTGATCGTCGGAAAGCTCAAAATTCATCTTCGATTACACTCCGGTAAGTAAAGGGTCGTCCGCTGTGAACGACTTTGCCGAAAGATTGCTACTGGTTGCGCCGCGCTCGGGCACTGCATTGGCACCCTTTGAGCCGCCCACCAGCTATTGTTTTTGTCGGTTTGTGCAGCCCGGAGAGCTTGTCCTTAAACCCCTGTTGTAGCCGCATTTTCTAGGCACTGAAAGGGTTTAAGGGTACAACGGCGAGCCGTTTTTAGTCAACAATGGTGTTCAGTAGTGTCTAGTTTCCAGCCCCTGTCCAGGGGCTGGAAAAGGGCTGTTCAACGGGCGCTGAATAGCCGCCAGCAGGGGTGAAAATGGTGTGCTTGGGGTGTTGGTTATCCGACTGAAAGCGGCCCAAAATCAGACCCGTAGAGACCCCAGGCGAGCAGCTGCCTGGGTTTTGAAACGGCAACTCAAACGACTACTGGCAACGAGCCACCAGGAAGATGGGGGAAAACCGTTACTCGGCCAGAGCCAGCAGGATGGTGGCCGTAAAACTGCCACCACCGGTAACAAACTTGCCACCGCCCTCCCGCGCCAGCCGCTCCAGATAGGTTTTGCCATTGGCGTTGGAGCCGGTGTTGACGAACACGGTGGAGACCTGATTCTGCTCGCCCTGGGCGTGAAAGCGGCTGGCACTGGCAAAGGTGGCGCTCACTTTGTCGGCGTAGGTGGGGTTGTCGGTGATGATAATAATGGTTTTGGCCTGGGTAACCGGCCGCCAGCGCATGGCCAGCGCTTTGTTCAAGGCCAGGTCCACCGCCTCTTCCACATCCTGATTGCAGTTGGATGAGCCGGGCTTCATGGTGTTGGCGAAATTCTGCAGGCTGGAGAGTGTGGTGTCGGTGAGCGGGGTAATCTCCAGGCTGCGGATGGCCCCCTGGGGCTCGCAGCGATCTTTAAAATCGATAATGCCCATGGCGGCATCCGGCGAGAGGTTCATAATCAGATCGGCCAGCTGCACAATTTCTGTTCGAATACCGGCCACCTGCTCATCCATACTGGCCGTGGTATCCAGCGCGATAACAATATCGATGGTGGGGAAGGAGACTTTGGAAGTGCTGCGCTTCTGCTCTTCGAGCTCATCCTCCAACTCCTTTTTCTGCTGCTGCAGATCGCTGTTCTGTTGCTCGAGATCAGTGTTGACCTGTTTCTGCTCCTCCAGATCTTTTTGCGCCTGTTCCAGCTCATCACGCACCTCGGCCACCAGTTCCGGGGAGTCGCCGGTATTGGGAAAAAAGGGCAAGGCCATAATGGCCAGCAACATAAACGCACCCAGTGCCGAGGCAAACAGGTCGAGTGCCGACATGCTGAATACGTTTATCTCCCTGCTTCTGATTTTCATCTAGTACGCCTTAATTCCACGACATTGATCCGTTAACAACGGCTTAGTGTAACCGACAAAACAGCGGTGACTGTAGGTTGCAACCTGCAGCTTTCGATTGCCACCCTCTGCTCTACAGAGGCACAGGCCCCAAAAAAATAATCGGCACAGCAGCCTTTCAAGCTTAGTAAAAAAGTTACGTTACTTTCTAAGTAAAAAAATTGCGTTGCATTTCACGTTTCGGCCATCCAACGCAGAGCATCAATTAATCGGCGAACATCAGGTAAGGAGAACCCCATGGCCAGCCATCTAACTGCCATCGGCATCTACTCCGAGGAGGAGTTGATCACCTTTATGGAGACGGTCTGGGCCGGCGACAGCTGCCGCCCCTATCCGGCCAACGAGCCCACCTCGTTTTGTCTGCCCGCCGCCCGCGCCGAGCTCTGGCTGCACCCGGCCGCCAGCTGCTTTATCCCCACGCTCAGCACCGGCCACACGGTTAACGTTCGGCCAGAGGCGTGGCTGCCCGATGACGACAACCACTGCCCGTTCTGTAGCCTGCTGGCGGTGGATGTGTTGAGCCCCGATGGCCACCTGCTCTATCCACAGCTGCTGGCCGTGGGCAATTGCGAAAAAGCGCAACAGGAGATCACTCTGGGTAAAACCGTTGCACTGCCAATCACCGCGTTTGTGGAAGGCGGTGAAGTTTGGCCCGACCTGGCTGCCTTCCAAAAGGCGATGAGCGCAGAGGATCAAGGGCCGACCATTGGCCCAGGTTCGTTTTTCCCCGAAGGCCCTTATGCCGTGCTCGAAGCCCGTCAGGCCTTTGCTCCGCTAGCCACATTCTGTGGCGTGGTGGTAGCGACGGAACTGGAGGCCAACCCCGTCACGGGCCACCGGTTTCGCCTGGCCAGCGTCGAGTGCGGCGAAACTATTTTTCAATGTGTGATGGATTTTCGTGAATTTCCGGAACTTACCATTGGCAACATCGTCTATGTAAGCAGTTGGCTGAGTGTTGCCAGTTAGTGGCCTACTCAGCGAGGGCTTTAAGGGCAATCGCAGCAAGCCAGTTTTCCCAAACCTGTTTTATCAAGTTAGTTATTTAGTTTCGTTGTTTTTATTTATCCCCGTTAACCGGTGGGCCGTAGATGTTCCCAACAATCTATCGCCACACCGGTTTTTTTATGGGCCTTATTTTCTCTCTCCTTTCATTCCTTGCCACGCTTTAGCTCTAGCTACGCCTGGCGCAGCTAGAGCTCCTGCACCAGACGAAAACCGACATCGTCGTCATCGTTGGCCATCTCAAAGCCATTGCGGAAAGAGGAGCGCAAAAAACCAGGTTCAAAATACCAGGAGCCGCCGCGAATCACCTTTACTTCGCTGTTTTCACAATCCGTCTCACTGGCGGCTGCACCCTCGGCTGAGGCATTGTCATAATTGCTGGTCAGACAATCGGCCACCCACTCCCAGACATTGCCGTGCATGTCGTACAGACCAAAGTCGTTGGCGGCGAAACTTTTCACACTGAGCGTCTGCTCGCGATAGTTACCGGTATCGGCACTGCAGCCATCGAGCGTGTAGTTGCCATCGTAGTTGGCCAGGTTGGTGGTAATACAGTCACCGAAGGAGAAGTTGCTGCTGGTACCGACACGGGCGGCGTACTCCCATTCGGCTTCAGTGGGCAGGCGGTAGTGATTGCCGGTCTGCTCACTCAACCACACCGCATAGGCGCTGGCATCGTACCAGCTGACATGGATAACCGGCCGCGTTTGCCGGCCCCACTCTTCGTCGTAAGGTTGTTCCCGCCCGGTTGCCTGGGCAAATCGGTCGTAATCGGCAAAGGTCACTTCGGTCTCCATCATAGCAATGGTTTTAGCGATAGTTACGCTGTGCACTGGTTGTTCGTCCTGGTCGCCGTTGCTCGAGCCCATCTCAAATTCACTGCTCGGCAACACCACAAAGCGTGGGCCGGCACCGCCATCTTTTAAACGCGCCTGCAGTACCTCGCCAATTTTGTAGTCGCCATCCGGGCGAATAGGCGGCAGTAGCGGGCCACTGCTGATCGGGTCATCACACTGGTAATTGCAAAACCCCGCCCCGATAAAAAATGCGGCGATGGTCGTGATCACCCCCACCCCGGCGACAACCGCCAACGGCCACTTGGCGCAGGGCTTGTCTGTTGCTGCGGGCAGGGTTGGTGAAACTGAGTTAGTTGAGGCGGGCCTGGGTGAAGAAGCGTTGGCTGAAACGGAATTGGCTGCGGCAGTAGCAATCGCCGCCGTTGCTGAACCCGCCGCCGGCTGCCAGTGGCTGGCACTGGCCGATGAGAGCGCGCTCAGGGCGGCTACCAACTCATCCGCAGATTGATAGCGCTGCTCTTCGGTCAACGCCAGACAGCGCTCAATAATGGCCAGCAGGCCTGCGGAGTAGCTCGTCAGCGCCGCGGTGGCGGGATTGCCCAGCGGGTCTGGGGCATTGCGGATCTTGGCCGACAAGCGCGCCTCCACCGCCTGTGGGTTGCGGCCGCTGATCATACGCCACATGACACCACCGAGCGCGTAGATATCAGTCCAGGGGCCCAAACGGCCCTCCTCTTCCACCTGCTCGATAGCCGCATAACCAACGCTGTAGGGCGCCATCGATTTGCTGTGCTGACTGTAGTTCTGTTTGGCCGCGCCAAAGTCGATCAGCACCGGCTCTTCGGTGTCCCTGCGAATTAAAATATTGCCGGGCTTGATATCGCGATGCAGAACACCGGCGGCGTGCACCGCGCGGATGCCATCCAGCAGCGGCAACATCACATCCAGAATTTGCAGTTCAGAGAGCGGTGCGCGCTTCTCCTCGCGTCGGCTGAGCAGCTCCGCCAGGGTGATGCCGTGCTCATACTTCATCACCAGGTAGGCGGTGCCGTTGGCTTCAAAAAAATCGAGGCACTCAACAATGTTTGGGTGCGAGCCAAACTGTTTTATCTGGCGCGCTTCCGCCAGAAAGCGTTGCAAACCATCGGCGTAGAGTTCCTGGTCACTGCGACTGAGGGGCGTTACCGTTGCCTGTTCACGCACCGAGATATCCGTAGGCAGATACTCTTTAAGGGCAACCACCCGGCCGGTGTTGGTATCGGTCGCTTTATAGACGATGCCGTAACCACCGCTGCCAAGAATTTCATCAATACGATACTGTTTCACCAGGCTGCCAAAATTCAGTGCCAGGCGATGTTGTTCGTTAACCAAGCTTATCTCCTTAATTGTGTGCGCGCCGTTATAAACGGCAATGCTCCATCCTCACGCCATAAGCCGCGCTTTATCAGCCCGGCTTGGAGCGCTATTCACAGCAGAGTTTGGAAGGACATCTACAGAAAAAGAACGCACGCAAAATTATCTTTTGTTGCCAACGCTGCATGGTTGGCCAATTAGCTGTCATCACCGGCAGAGCGCTTTTAGCGATGCAACAGCCACCAGCAGTAAGGGGATGGCAGACCAAGGCGATTGGTTTCAATCCAACCACCTTGGTCAGGGAGAGATTAATCGTCCAGGTTGTCGCAGGTGACCGTCAGACTTTGATAAGTCCCTTCGTCATCCGGGTAGAATTGCCGCATCTCCACCTCCTCGCCCTCGACGGTGTAGGTGTAGTCACCGCGCCAGGAGTAGTCGTTGCCGGGAATACGAGCAAAGAAATAGACGTACTCTTCGTTGGTGGCAATCACCCGGTCGAGATCACTAACGCGCATATAGTTTTCTTCATCCGGATCAAAATTCCACCAGCCAACGTTATACCAATTACCATCGGTGGCATCCCGGTAGCGGAACGCGACCTCAACATTTTTACGGCAGTGGTTAATAAAGTAGAGCCGGCCGGTTAAGGTAAGCTCCGCCTCCTGGTTTACCCGCGAGCTGCCCACATAGACGGAGTTGGTCCAGTCGTTGTAGCCAGATTTGCTCACCCGGATATCATGGTTGCCCTGGCCGACCCGATAGGGGCTGGAACCGGTATAACCCACGTAGTCGCCATCGATGTAAAGGCTGGCACCGCTAACGTCTGCGGTCACCACCAGCTCACTGTATTGCACCGCCTGCTGCAGACTCACCTGCAGACGCTGATCGCTACTGCTGAGGTCAGCGGTGACGGTTTTCGATTGGTAGCCATCGGCTTTAACCGTTACCCGGTACTGGCCCGCCTCCAGGCTCATACCGGCACTGTAACTGGGCTTAATATCCGGCAACACAATGCGGGCATTGCTAGGCGTGGTCTCCACCCACAAGCGATAGCTGGCCACCGCCGGCTGCAGAGTAACGTTGATGGTGCGATCGCGGTCGGTAAGGTCAACCCACTCATCAAAGGTTTGATAGCCACTGGCACTGACGCGAATCTGGTGGCGCTTGGCCTCCAGAGCAACGCCGTCGGCGTAACTTTTTGAGCTGGTGATGATCGCCACCTGGGCGCCAGCGGGTGACGCCTCCACCCACAAGCGATGGCTGCCAACACTGTCGAGCACAGCCAACTCTATTTGCAGTGTTTGGTTACCGCCACTTAAATCGACCCACTCGGTGGCCGTGCTGTAGCCATCGGCACTGACCCGCACCTGGTGTCGGCCTGCATTAAGCAGCATACCGGGCCGGTAACTGGCGCTGGTACTTAAAATCTCCACCTTGGCATTGGCGGGTTGAGCCTCCACCCACAGTTGATGCTGTACGCCACCGCCGATTCCCTTCAGCACCGCAAACACCACTGCGGCGACTACGGCTAGGGCCACCACCAAAATGGGCACCCAGATCACCGCTTTATTGCCGCCGCCGCTGCCGCCGGGGTTGGCCGCCGTCGGCGCTGGTCTGGGCGCTGGTCTGGGCGCAGGCCTGGCAGCCGGTCTGGGGCTGGGCGCTGGAGCTGCTGGCCGGGTAGCGGCCGCCACGGGTTCAGCGCCACCGGCCAGTTGGTTGATCAGATCGGCCGCCGACTGAAAACGGTTCTCTTCGGTCAATTGCAGGCAGCGATCAATCGCCTGCAGGAAGGGCTCACTGTAACGGCCTCGGCCGAGCTCCGCCGCTGGCGTTAACGGGTCGGGATTACCACGCACCAGGGCGTTGGTGCGCTTCTCCACCGGCGGTGGGTTCTCCCCGGAGATCATGCGCCACAACACCGCACCAATGGCGTAGAGATCGGTCCACGGGCCGAGGTTACCCGCCTCTTCAATCTGTTCGATGGCGGCATAGCCGGGGCTGTAGGGCGCCATCGATTTACTGTGTTTACTGTAGTTCTGCTTGGCGGCACCAAAGTCGATCAGCACCGGCTCTTCGCTATCCCGACGAATAAAAATATTGGCGGGCTTGATGTCCCGGTGCAGCACCCCAGCTGCGTGAATGGTTTTTAAACCCTGCAGCAGCGGCAAAATAATATTGAGAATCTGCGCTTCGCTAAGCGGCTTGTTGGCGCGCTTGCGCTGGTTGAGCAGATCCGACAGCGGCATACCATCTTCAAACTGCATCACCAGATAAGCCGTACCATTAGCCTCGAAAAAGTCGTAGCAGCTAACAATATTGGGCTGATCTTTAAACTGCACCAACTGTTTGGCTTCCGCCAAAAAGCGCCCCAGGCCATCCTGGAAGTCGCTGCGCGAAGCCTGGCTCAACGGGTGAATCTGGGTCCCTTCGCGCACGGCAATATCGGGCGGTAGAAACTCTTTAATGGCGACCAGCTGCCCCAAAAGGTGGTGCTCGGCCTTGTAGACAATACCAAAACCGCCATGACCCAATACCGAGTCGATGCGGTAGGACTGCAACATGGTGCCTATCGGTAAGGCATTTTTCAGTTCAGATTGACCCGACAAGCGTCTCTCTCCTGCTGTAACTGTGTGGCTTTTTGGGGTGTCACTGTGCTAACACACCCAGGGTTTCAACAAACGGGCAATAAGCCGCCTAAGGGCAGGTTGATACCCGAAATTTTTTGCTTGAATTAAATAAATAGTAGAGGCAGAAACAATTGGCCACCCGACTGGATGTTTTCAGTCATAAGCGGCCAAAATTGTTACTCCAGGTTATCGCAGGTAATCCGCAGCTTTTTGTAGCTGCCCATGTCGGTCAGCGTCAGATAGCGCATCGACAAGGTTTCACCGGCCACGGTGTACTCATAATCGCCCGTCCATGAGTAGTCGTGATCCGGGATACGGCCGTAGAAATAGAGCGTGCCATCACCCACGGTAATCACCCGGTCCAGATCCGTCACACGCATATAATTCTCTTCGTCGGGCTCAAAATTCCACCAACCAACGTCGTACCACTGGCCGTTGATGGCATCTTGAAAGTGGAAAGCCACTTCGACATTCTCGGTACACTCATTGACAAAGTAGACCCGCCCCTGGTGGGTCAGCTCTGCGGTTTCAGTAACCGTAGAATCGCCCACCCACACCTCTTTTTCCCAATCGTTGTAATCGGTCTTGCTCACCCTCACCTGGTGGTAACCCTGATCAAGGGAGTAGGCCTTGGGCCCCGTGGCGCCCATGTAATCGCCATCGATATAGACCGCATCGCCAGAGACATTGGAACGCACAACCAGTGCACCGGTGGCGACCGACGCCAGGTTGGCATCGAGGTAGGTATAGCCATCGACCCAGACGGTTTCGTCGTAGTCCTGGTAACCATCGCGGCTGACTGTCACGTCGTGTGTACCTGAATCCAGATAGTAACTGCGCCCGGCGTCTCCCATTTCGACACCATCAATCCACACCCGGGCATCGCTAACATTGGCATAGACATAAAGCTCATCGGCTTCAGCGACGGCAAAGCCGCCAGTCTCCTTAAAGCCGACCAAAAGCGTAACTAATACCGTCACGCCAGCCAGAATAAACAGCACCAGGCCCGCCTTTTGATTACCCGGGCGGGTGGCCAACTGGTCGGATCGATCTTTGACGACCAGGCTCTCCAGAAAATCTTCGCCATCAGTCAATTTGGCTTCCGGCGGCGCGTAGGCAGCCTGCGCACCAGTACTGGCGTGGTGGGACTTGACATAAACCTCGCTACCTTGATGAAGCGCTTCCAGCCGCCCGGCCCGAATGGAGGCGATAACCGAGTCTGTGGACTGCCGGGTTTGACGGGCAAACTCCGCCACCGGCACAAAGTAAGCGGGAATCGCCTCCGGTTCTGGCGCCGATTGTGCGGTGGACCGCGCGCCCGCCTCACGGGAGAGCGCGGCCAGCAGTTCATCCACCGATTGAAAGCGGTCGGTTTCGTTTAATTTCAGGCAGTGGTCGATGGCCGACAGCAGTGTTTCCGAGTAGCGCCCCCGGCCCAGTTCGGTAGCCGGAGTCATTGGGTCTGGCTTGCCGCGAATCATGGCGTTGGTACGGCTCTCCACCGGTGGTGGGTTTTCACTGGAGACCATGCGCCACAACACACCGCCAATGGCGTAGAGATCGGTCCAGGGACCGAGGTTGCCCTCCTCCTCAATCTGCTCAATAGCGGCATAGCCGGGGCTGTAGGGTGCGCGGGATTTACTGTGTTTGGAGAAGTTCTGTTTGGCAGCGCCAAAATCAATTAACACCGGCTCTTCGGACTCCCGGCGAATAAAAATATTGGCCGGTTTAATATCGCGGTGCAGAACCCCCTGGGCGTGAATGGTTTTCAAGCCATCCAGCAAGGGCAGAATAATGGAGTAAATTTGTTCTTCGTTTAACGGGGCGTTACTGCGTTTGCGGGCGGCGAGCAGATCCGACAGCGGCATGCCATCTTCAAACTCCATCACCAGGTAGGCGGTGCCATTGGCCTCAAAAAAATCGCGACAGCTGACAATATTTTTGTGGGCTTTAAAGCGCACCAGCTGTTTGGCTTCATCGAGAAAGCGTTTTAACCCCGCCTCAAAATCGACCGCGGCGGAGGTACTCATCGGGTGGACAGAGGTAGCCTCGCGTACGGCAATTTCAGGAGGTAAAAACTCTTTGATGGCCACGTGTGAATCGAGATGCTGATGCACGGCCTTATAGACGATGCCAAAGCCTCCGTAACCGAGCACGGCTTCAATCCGATAGGATTGCAACATCGTGCCGATAGGCAATGCATTTTTTAATCCCGAGTCATCCACTTGCTATCCCCTACTCTCTTCCTGATCAATACAGTTGAAAAAATTACCAGCCTGCGACTGTCCTGTCTGTTTCCCGTTGGGCGCTAGTGCAGCCATTGGATGGCCAAATACGCAAACACAACAGCCACACCGTTTACCGAATAACCAATTTTTTGCCAGTGGCGAAAAACAGACTCTGTTTACACTCTCGACACTTTTGTCACCACCACAGTGCCGGCCATCTTGTCGTGCCAGGACTGCTTGCGGTCATCCCAAGCCACCCATAAAAAGCCTAAACCACAGGGCACCGAGGAGACGATGTAACCCAAAAAGCGGCCAAAATATTGTGCGAAGGAGGGCTCTTCGCCGGTGCGGGCATCGACGATTTTCGCAGTCACTGCCATCTTGCCCGGAGTCGCTTGGCGGTAGAGCCAAAATCCCAAAATAATAAACGGCTGAAAAAAATAGGAGACAATCAGAGCGCCGGCGCGTATCTCTCCAGCACTGTAGTAGTCGAGCCCGTATATAGCCAACACCAAACCGTTGGTTACCACCGCCAGGATGACGTAGTCGATAATAAAAGCCCCGAACCTGGCCCAAAAACCGGTGTACTTGTATGCGAAGTTGCTGTTCGCGTCGCTGGCCATAGCTGTTCCTTTCTATTTTCTGCTGTGCGTTAAATAAGTATTAAGCGGTAAGTGTTTACCGAGTTAATAGTGCAATACATAAGAGTAGCCGGCGATTCGGATCAGCTGGCCACTCCTAACCAATTGTGGCTGGAACGGTTTCAGGTCAACGCCATCGACCATGGTGCCGTGGCTGCTGTTGAGATCTTCAATCGTCACCACACCCTGGCGCAGTCGTAAACGACAGTGACGACGGGAGACCATGTCACTGGCCATCTCCACATGCACCAGCTCCGCCGCCCGGCCCAGCACCTGCCCTTCGGGGCCTTGCAACAGCTCGGTGAAGAGCGGTATTGATTCGCTGCCATCGAGCGCCTCAAGCCGGCCGAATCGCGAGCCCGCCTTGTTCGGTACCGGTATCGTGGCCTCGACCTGACCATAACTGCCGCCCGAGGCGCGATAGTCGGGCTCCGGCGTCGGGGCTGGAGTCGGCGCAGGCGCGGGCTTATTGCGGTAGTGCTGGTTGGCACCGTAAGAGGGATCCTGTCCCTCTTTCGAGCCGCCAAGCAGTTTCACCAAAGCGACAATGATCACCACCAGGCCGGCCAGGCCCAGGATCAGCAACACCAGGGTGCGGCCATCCAGTTGCAGCCCACCACTGCCGCTGGGTCCGGGATTAGTGCGCGGCGGAGGTGTTTGGCCGGGGTCAGCGGGTGGCTCTGCCTCTGGCTCCGGCTGGGGTTCGGGTTCGGTGGGCTTTTGCGTATCGGTAGTCGTTGGTGCGGGCGGCTCCGGTGTGGCCGCCAGCGGGCAGACATTGGCAATACCGATGGCATCCATGGCCTGATGCACGGCGCGGTGCTCTTTGGAGTTGGCGCCGTAGATCATCTCCGCCACCTCGGCAAAGGCGCAGCGGGCATCGCTGAAATCGGCCTGGGAGAAGAGCGTGGCGGCACCGGCCAGAGCGTAGATCTGGGTCGCCTTGATCAGACCTATCCCCTCGACACTGGGACCAGTGCCAAGGCGCGGGTGCGTGCCCCCCGCTGCCAGCAGGTAGAAACCGACGTTGGTAATAGAGGAGTTGATATGCACGCCGCCGTTGTCGGCCTGCATGTAGACAAAATCGCGATAGTGATCAGGGTAGTTGCCGGTGCGCTTGGGCTCCTTAACATTGCGCAGGTCACCGTCGGGGCCACGCAGGCGCCAGATATCATCGGGCAGATGGGCCGGCAGATTGCTGCTGGCGTGGCCCAACTCATACCATCCGCGAAAACCAACGCCGATGGCATCGGCGATGGACTCATTCAGCGCACCGGACTCCCGCTGGTAAACCAGGCCGCTGCCAAAGCCGATAATACCGTGGCCCAATTCGTGGGCCATTACCTCAACAAAGCGGTGGCCGTCGGCGGTTAGATAGAGGGATTCCACATCCTGCCGCCAGAAGGCGTTGAACTCACCGCCGATACACTGCGGATCTGGCGAGGCCTGGTGAAAGCGAACGTTGGTGAAGGCGGTTAACTCCGCACCGCGGTTATTGACGCTGTCCATGTCGTAGACCGAGGCGATAAAGTCGTAGGCGTTACCGAGCAGGTCGTACACCTCGTCGACATTTTTGGAGCCGGAGTTGCCCTGCCCTTCCAACCGTGAAAAACCATCGTAGGCGATCTGCTGCAGTTGCCCACTGGTATCGGGCATCACCAGTGAGTCGACGTCGTTGTCGCGGCAGGCGGCGTTAAAGTCGGCCACATGGCGATCGCGAGCGGTGTGCTCCAGCGCCTGGCGCTGCAACAGCTCGCCATTTTCAGCGCTGATAAAAACCGCCTGTGCCTCGATCTGGTCTGCCACCAGAAATTCACCGGTCAGTTGATAGGCGAGAATCAGCCGGCCATCATCCGCCGGCCAATAGACCAGCTGCTCAGCCACCGTTTCAGTATCCACCGGCTTGGCCAGCACCAGTGCCTCAGCCAGTGAGAGGCTGGCAATACTTGCCGCCTCACCATAGCCCTGGTGTTTGCCCATAAAATAGGTGGGCTGCCCGGAGGGGCCGATAATAAGCCGCGAATCGTTACCGACCACCGGCCGCTGTTGATGACTCTGCTGTACCGGGTAGACGGCATAACCGCCGATCGCTCGGCCAGCGGCACTCACCATTAGCTGGTCGCCCGCAAGCAAGCCCAGCTGCGGCGCCAGGGTGTCGGCCAACCACTGGTTGATCTGCGCCTGGCTGCGCAGTGCCGGCGCCTGCTTATCGAAGGCTAAATGGGTTGAAGCGATCGAGCTGGCCGGATGGCGACTATCGGCGTTTTCCCCCTCCGCCCAGGCTTGGCCGGCCACCGCTAACACTGCCAGTAAAACCAGGCGATAGCGTAATCTCGATAAACTTTTCACGACGTTGATCTTCCCGTTCCTTAGGGCTGTTGAATGGTCTGTGGGTTGCTTGCCTGATGAGCTCTTTTAAAAGCCGCCACCGCGGTGGTGAATGACGGGTTCGGTAAAGAGCAGCGTGGCGTCAGTGGCGCTGAAGATGGTTTCCGACTCCTCGCCGTCGATGCTTACCAATCCACGCCAGGCCAATTCGTAGCCATAAGGGTCTTTAAAGATGATCAACGTGCCTTGCTCTTCGCTGGTGATGGTCTTGTTCAGTTTAGCAGCCGCTGTTGTAAGTGCCTCTTCGAAGGAGAGCTTGGGCTCGGTATCTAACTCGATATCGGCCACGGTTTTGCCAGACAGGCGAATCATTCTGCCCTGTTTCACAATCGCCAGAACCTCTGCGCCAAACACCGGAATCTCCTTGTGGGTCTGCTGCATGCGAATCACTTTCGCCGACCCCAGCGCCGGTGGATTAGCACCGCTGTTGGCGACGGAGTCATCCGGGCCGATGGCACCGGAGTCGCGCAGAATATCGGCGGCTTTACCCGGCACCTCCGACTCATCGGCCACTGGCACATCCACCTTGCGGCGTTCGGTGGTGATCGGCCCGGGCTGACCACCGCTGCTGGTGCCGCTGGTTTCACCGGAGTCCTCGGAGGCCGGCTCCTCTTTCGGTGCCACCACGGCGAAGCCCATCATCAGTGGATGGTTCTGCGAGGCTTTGCTTTTGGGTTCATGGGGCGCAGGCTCTTCCGGTTGCACTTCTGGTAACGCTTCCGGTAATTGTGCAGGCTCTGCGGGCTCAACAGTTTCAGATTCCATTGGCACCGTTTCCGACTCGGGCAGAGTCGGCTGACCAGCCTCCACGGTAGTGGCGTCTGGCCCCTCGGTTTTGGCGGTGCTGCTCTTCTCACCGGAGGGGGGTGGCTTGGGCAGCCCTGAGGCACCGCCACCTTCACTTGAGCCGCCGCCACTGCTACCGGTTGACGCTGGCGCACTGGCTTCCAAAGGCGACGGCGCCTGGTTACTGCGTTTTTCTGCCGGCAGTGAAGGTTCGGAGGGGAGCGCCTCCGCCTCTGTTGGCATAGACGACCGGGTTTTGTCGGCCGGGGCGGAGAAGAACCAGAAGCCAAGCACCGCCAATAACAGCAGCACACCCACCAACAGCAGCATCAGCGCCGGCTTGCGACTGCTGCTCTCAGCCACCGCGCCTGGGCCGGCAATGCGTGCCACCACCACCGTGGTGTTATCGTGCCGCTCTTCTCGGGCGATGCGTTCAGTCACCAGCTTTTCGAGGCTCGCTTGGCTCTTGATGGTGGACTGCAGCTCGGTCAGTTGCTGCTTGGTGTAGAGCTCCCAAAAGCCATCGGAGCAGACAATAAAGGTGTTGATGCCACTTAAATCCCAGTGCTCGATCTCCGGCTCCGGCTCATCGTCGCCGCCGACACTGGTGGTCAGCTTGTTCTGATCTTTATGGGTGGCCATCTCATCTTCAGTGATTCGGCCCTGTAACACATGCAGTTGGGCGATGGAGTGGTCGGTGGTGCGTTTGATATAACTGTTACCGCGCAGCTGAATCACCCGGCAGTCTCCCACATGAATCGATACCGCCTGGCCATCACGCACCAGCAACGCAGCCATGGTCGAGCGCGGCTGCAGGCCGACGGCATTGCCGGCAACATTGACCGTCGCCTGCGCCGAGTGCACTAAATGGTGTAGAAAAGCTTCATTCTCTGTCTGGTTTTGACGCGCCTGCCAACACTGCTGGGCCGCTTCGATCACCGCCTGGGCGGCAATGCTGCCCCCCTTGTGGCCGCCCATACCGTCCGCCACAACCACCAGCCACTCCTCATTTTCCGCTGCGGAAAATACCTGGAAGCGATCTTGGTTTTCATCGCGTTGGCCGATATGACTAAAGCCGATCGAAGAAAAATGAATTGCCATGCGTGAGCTGCCCCTCATGTCGTTGTAATGCAGAAAGCCTATATTGCCCGGCGCCAAACATCCAATCGGCGCCTATATTATCTAAAGCGAATTAGATAGAGGTTAGTCGCTGATTGGAGGGACAGCCCACTAATTGCGACAGAAATTTTCACGACTGTTCGCAAATTGACCAGCAGTGTCGCTACGCCGCTGGTAATTATCGCCGGCCGTTCGCCTGGACAGTGGCTGACGCTGTTATATTCTTTTCTTTGTCCATCCAAGCTGAGCATTGTCTATACTTTAGCTCTTGAGAAGGATGAACATTGTGGTGAACGCCGTTTTGGCTCTCCGCACTACTATCCAATACTCGGGCAACAGAGCGCACGCAGCACATGGAAAGGAAATAAAGGGGTTTACGCTTGTTTACGACCATCACCGCCGGTCGCTCCGGCTCAGCAGATTACGTCATCGACCACGAATCTGTCTCCCGTACCCACGCCGAAATTACCCGCAGCCAGAGCGGGCGACTCTACCTGATTGATTGCGGCTCCACCTGGGGCACCTATGTCTGGCGCGATGAGCAGTGGCAGAAACTGCAACAAGGCTATATTAAACACAGCGAAACACTCGCCTTTGGTAAACAGAAGGTGCCGGTGGCAACACTCGACGCCCTCTGTCTGGAGCGCTCAAAAAAGCGCACTCCCCCCTCCCCCAACAACCACTTTGATCCGGTCTCGGTAAAACCCCGCCGCAATGCCATTACCGGTGAAGTCGAAAAATAGTCGCGCACGCTATTTGTCAGTTACAGAACCTGACTAAGGAAACTGAATGAACCCTCTTGAATTGGATGAACAAAAAACACGGGTAATTACAGCCCTCGGAGCACTGTTGGTGGCGCTGGTGTTTATTGGCATCTGCTCGTTTTTAACGCCTGCGTCCAGCGCCGCCACCGGCGAAATCCGAATTCCCGATGTACTGTTCGATCGCAGTAACGGCCTCTACCCATTCACCATTCAAAACGTCATGTGGGTGATGTTTTTTATCGGCCTGGGCGAGCTCTGGGTGCGTTACGCGCGGGCCAGCCGCGAAGCCCAGCAGCTGCGCTTTAATATTTTGCCGGAAGGCGACGACACCATGCTGCGCGCCAAAGATCTGGTGCCGATTTTTCAAACCATTATCGAGCGCAAACAGTCCCGGCACTTCTTTGTGCAGCGTTTGGCGCAGCGGGTCATTTTGCAGTTCCAAAGCAGCCGCTCCATCGACCAGGCCAACTCCCTGCTCAACTCCAGTATGGAATTGATGCAGCACGAGATAGACCTCAAGTACAACATGCTGCGCTACCTGGTCTGGTTAATTCCCACGCTCGGTTTTATTGGTACTGTAATCGGTATTGCCCTGGCGCTGTCGGACGCCTCATCCATGCCCGACGTCTCCAACAGCGACGCCATCCGCGTCTGGCTGGGTGGTTTAACCACCAAGCTGGGTATCGCTTTCAACACCACCCTGGTGGCCCTGATTATGTCGGCCATCCTGGTTTTTCTGCTGCACATTGATCAGGGCCGCGAAGAGATGGCACTCAACGGTGCCGGCCAATACTGCATTGATAATCTTGTTAACCGCTTATACGAAGAGAAGTAACTCCGGAGGTGTACTGCTATGTCGATTAAACGAGGCCCAGACGGCGTCCCCTACGAGGAGCCAACCAAAATCAACCGCGACCAGTCACCGGCGCGCAACAAGCCGGGTGGCTCGCTGATGGATTTCGAAGACCAGAGCGGCAGCTTTGGTGGTGAGCAAGCCACCCGTCCGCGCACCGCCGCAGACGACAGCGGCCTCACCATGCAGGTGCCTGGCGGCAGTCTCTTCCCCGATGAACCGCCTACCCAGGCGCCGAAAAAAGCCGGCGGCGCGGCCAGTACCGCCAGCGCCGGTGTCGAAAACGCGCCCGCCGCCGACGACCTGGATGAGCCCAAAACCATGATCTACCGCAATAAAGCCAAACCCGCAGCCACCGCCCCAGATGCTGTGGCAGCAGCCGCGGCACCGGTGGAAACCGATGCCATGGCCGACCCCATCTCCGGCTGGCTGGTAATTATCGACGGTCCCGGCAAGGGGCACTACGTCAAGCTTGGCTATGGCCACAACAGCGTTGGCCGCAGCCCCAATGAGCGCGTCAGCCTCGATTTTGGCGATGGCAACATCTCGCGCAACAACCACCTGATGATCACCTTCGATCCGCGCGGCAAGCAGTTCTACGTGCAACAGGGTACCGGCACCAACATGGCCTACATCAACGATATACCCGTAATGGGGGCTCAGAAGCTGGAAGCCTTCAGCCATATCGCCCTGGGCGACACCACCCTGCGTTTTGTGCCGCTGTGTGGCGACGATTTCACCTGGGATTAATGGCGGAGCCACTCTATGTTGGACATTGACCTGGCCTGGGGGCAGATGCAGGGCGCCCGCAAAAGCCAGCAGGACACCGCCGCCATACTCAGTTGGCCCAATGGCTTTCGGCTGCTGCTGCTGGCTGATGGTATGGGTGGCCAGGTGGGGGGCGATATCGCCAGCAAGTTGGTGGTGGATAGATTCAAACAGCACTTCACCGAAAACAGCAGCGCCGCCGATATCCGCAGCCGCCTGATCGCCGCCATGAACGCCGCCAATCTGGCCGTGGCCGAGGCGGTTGCCGCGCAGCCGGAACTGGCCGGCATGGGCACCACCCTGGTGGCGGTGGCCTTCGATGGCACCGCCATCCAATGGCTGAGTGTCGGCGACAGCCCCATGTGGCTGATTCGCCAAGGCAATATTGCGCGTCTGAACGAAGATCACTCCATGGCGGTGAAGCTGGCCGAACGGGTCGCCGCCGGCGAAATGACCGCCGAACAGGCGGCGCGGGCACCGGAGCGCTCGCAACTGTTGGAGGCCATTCTCGGCGAGACCATTGAGCTGTGTGATGCCCCAGCCACGGCCATGGAGCTCTACCCCGGCGATTGGCTGGTGATAGCCAGCGATGGTGTCGAGACCTGCAGTGAGCCGCAAATTCGCACCATTGCCGAACAGAGCAGCAGCGCCGATTACAGCTCGGAAGCGTTTATCTCCACCCTGCTCGACAGTATTGAAAGTATCGGCCGGCCGTCCCAGGACAACGCCTCTATGATCGCCCTGCGGGTATTGAACAGTGACCAGGAGCCGAGTACCGCCCAGCCAGCGTCGGGCGAAGTGATCACCGCACAACCCAAATCCCGTTAGGCCGGTGGTCCAAGCCAACCAGGAACCCGCCCGCTTAGCAATGGCTGCCGCCCGCACCCAGGGCCTGGTCAGCGGGCGTTTTAAATGAATTAAAAATCGACTGAGAAAAGTCTTTGGAGAACTCTGTAATGAACACCTTTTTTGCGCGATGGATTGCGGCTCTCGTACTCTGTGGGACCGCCTTTGGCCAGCTGCAAGCTGCGACTGTCGCCAAGGTCGAAATCTTCAGAAAAGGTCTGCAACAACAGAGTGGCGTTGCCGCCCTGGTTGCCAAAGAGACGCTGTTAATCAACGACCTATTGATCGAACAGGGCGATCAGGTAATGGTTTACGACGAAACCACCGGCGCCAAAATTATTGCTGAGGTGATCGCCAAAGATAAAGAGGCCGACCTCGCCCTGATCAGCGCCAAAGGGCTCACCGGTGAACCCTTCACCTTGGCCAAAGCGGGGTTGATTGTCGGCCGTAAGGTCTACCTGCAACTAAGTAACGACAACCGCCGCGAAGGCACAGTGCACACCCTGCTGGTGGCCGACTCTAAAAATCCACTGCCGCGCGTACGCCACACCCAGCAGGTATTGGACAACGAATTCGGCGCTCCACTGCTTAATAACTGTGGCGAACTGGCCGGCGTCAGCCAAAACCCAAAAGCGCTGATGAGCTCCCGCCTGCAGCCCACCGATGACAACTTAAGCGTGGTCAGCGAGCTGCAAACCGTCTCCGATTTCCTGGCCGCCAACGGCGTCACCGCCACCATCGCCACTGCCACCTGCCTCTCCGATAAAGAGCGCGCGGAGTTGGCCGAGCAGAGCAGCCAAGCCACCAAGCAAGAGCTGGAAGAGGTGGAACAGGCCAAGGCGGATCTGGAAAAACAGCGCGCCGAGCTGGAAAAAGCCCGCAAAGAGCTGGAGGCCCGCACCAAAGAGCTGGACGAAAATCTGCAAACCGCCGGTGACGAGATCAAAACCGCCAGCGAGGATTTGGAGAGCAAAAATGCCGAGCTCGAGCGCCAGGCCGAGGTGCTCGCCGAAAAAGAGGAGGCTATTTTAAAGGCGGAAGAGGAGCGCCAGCGCATTGAGCAGGAGAAAGCCAATGAGCAACGCAAGCAGCTCTATATCGCCGCCGCCCTTGGCCTTTTGGTAGTCGTGGTGGCGCTCATTGCCGTTATTCTGATCCGCGGTAAAAAAGCCCGCCTGGCCGCCGCCGAGCAGGAGGCGCTGGCCAACCGTCAGCGCCTGGCTATGGAGCAGGCCAAGTATGAAGCCGCTCAGGCCGAACTGGCCCAGGCCTCGGCCACCTTCCCCGATATTCTGCTGCTCGGCACCGACGAAGATGGTAACGAATGTCGGGTAAAAATTATCGGCAAGGCCCTGGCCCAAGCCCAGGATGGCCAACTACTGGGCCGCTCCGCACAGAAGGCCGACTATGTCATTAACGTCGCCGGCGTCTCCCGCGAGCACCTGAAAATCACCCTGGTGGACAACACGGTCATGGTGGAAGACCTGAAGAGCTTCAACGGCACAGCGGTGAATGAGCAGCCTCTACAGCCGTTCAGCCCAACCGCGATCCGGGCCAATGACAAGATTCGCATTGGTACCGTTAACTGCCAAGTCCTTTTTATGGACTAGCCGTTCAGTCGCGGCAAGCAGAGCCCAGGCGCTATGAAAATACCCAATCGAGAAATCAATATCTTTAGCATGTCGGCGCTGGATCTGTTCGCTTCAGCGCTGGGTGCCTTTATCTTTTTGTCGGTCATCTCGCTGCCCTTCTTTCCCAACACCGGCAAATCCGAGGTCACCATTCCCGATCTCGACCTGGTGATTGTGCTGGATGTCTCGGCCAGTATGGAGGAGGAGATCAGCCAGCTGAAACGGGAGATCGCCGACCTGGCCGACGTACTCAACCGGCTGGCACCCAGTGTCGGTATTGGCGTGGTCACCTATGGCGATCGTCTGTGGGCCGAGCCCATCAGTCAACACCCCATTACCGACACCACTGAGATGGCGGGCCTGAAAGAGTATATCGATGCCATTGAACCCAACATGGGCGTTGGCGGCGGCAGCAATCCGGATGTCCCGGAAATGATCGCGGCGGCGTTGGACCAGGCGGTGGCCATGAACTGGCGGGAGCAGAGCCGGGTGCGCTACATCGTCGCCATTACCGATGCCCCCGCCTACCCGGAAAAGATCAGCGTCGCCCTACAGAGCGCCAAGGATTTTTCAGCCGTTGAGGAGCACTACATCTCAACCGTGATGGTGCGCAATGAGGATGCCAAAAAATTCCTCAACGCCCTGGCCGAGGCCGGCCAGGGGGAGTTCGTTAACTCCATTGATGGCCAGTCGCTGCTGGCCAGTATTCTGCTGGCGATTTTGCAGGATTGACCAGCGGCCCGACGACATTGAGCAGCAGACCAAAAAATTTCACGATGGCGCCCGTTTGGCGGTGGCTATCCGGTATCACCACCCACCAGGCGGCGGTCACAGCCGTGAGCCTGGGCTAGGAGCTTACATTGGCGAGTACGGACCACAGGCTGGCGTTGGCAACCGGCACCGTATTACAGCAGTACCGAATCGAATCGGTGTTGGGGTACGGCGGTTTCGGTATTGTCTATAAAGGGCGCCACCTCCACCTCGACGAAATTGTCGTGGCGCTGAAAGAGTATTTGCCGCAGGAGATCTCCACCCGTGAGGGGTGCGATGTGGTGCCGTTGAGTAACGGCGAACAGGACGATTATGAAGCCGGCCTGCAGCGCTTTCTGACCGAAGCCAAGCAGCTGGTGGCCTTTAACCACCACCCCAACATCGTCAGCTGCCGCGACTTTTTTGAAGCCAACGGCACCGCCTACCTGGTGATGGACTTCGAAAACGGTGTGCCGCTTAGCGACCTCCTCAAACAGCGGCAGTTGGCCGACGAGCCCTTCTCCGAAGCCGAAATCCTGGCCATTATGCTGCCCCTGCTCGACGGTCTGGCCACCATCCATCGTAAGCAGGTACTGCACCGCGATATTAAACCCGGCAATATTTTTATTCGCCACGACACCGGTGCCCCGGTATTGATCGACTTCGGTGCTGCCAAACAGGACTTCAGCCAACACAGCAAATCCAACGCCCCCTACACCATTGGCTACGCCGCCTTCGAACAGGTGCACAACGAAGGACTGCTCGGCCCCTGGACCGACCTGCACGCCATCGGCGGCGTGATCTGGCGTATTATCAAGAGCGCCAATCCACCTGATGTCAATATTAGGGTGAACGCCATCATGCGCGGCCAGCCTGACCCAATGCTAACGGCTCTGGCCACCGACACCGAAGCCTACTCCGATGCCTTTCTGGAGGCGGTGGCCGGTTGCCTGTGCATCAACGAAGAGGATCGTTGGCAGAGTGCCGAAGCGTTGATCGCGGCTCTAAATGAATCCGCCAAGCCCGCCAAGCAAACCAGCCAAACCGGCACAACTGCCTCCGAGGTCGAGCCCCCATCACCACCGACCAGCGCCAATCGGGCGCTACCAGTACTTGGCCTGTTGCTGGGTATCGCCCTGTTGTTGATTGTCGCCATAGTTGTGATGACCGGCCAGAATCCTGAAGTCGCGAACGACGCACAGCCACCCACCACAGCCCAAACGTCAAGCGCTGGGCCTGCGGATACCCCTAACGAACCGGCGCCTGACACTGGCCACGAACCGCCTGCTTCAAGCACAGGCTCTACCGCAGAGACCACCACAAGCGCTAACCCACCGGCACAAACACTACCAGCAGCCAGCTATCGGCTCTGGGTTAAGGCCTCACCCTTTGATGCCCAGGTGGCCTTCACCAACACCAGCAGCCGTTATGTACCGGGTATTGAACTGCCGGCCGGCACCTACCACCTGCAGGTGAGCCGAGCCGGCTACCAGACTCAAACCGTTACCATCGATCTCAGCCGCAGCGATCAGACCATCAGCGTGCAGCTGCAACCTGAGCAGGCCAGCCACAAGCTCTGGCTGACCCTCGAGCCCGCCACGGCCGAGGTGAAAATCGCCGGAGTCAGTGCCCCCTACCGGCCGGGCATGACACTGCCGGCCGGCGACTACCGGCTGAAGATCTCCGCCCCCGGTTATGAAACCGCCACACTCAACGCCAACTTGAGCAAGCGTGATCAGCGCCTGAGCGTCACCTTGCAAAAAGCCGGCGGCAGCTTGGCCTGGAAAAATTGCCAAGCGACGGCCACCAGCACCGGTACTGGCGAGGCCTACTTTGAACTGCCCGCCGGGCTGAGCGCCGATAGCGTGAAGTTTAAGGTGGGCCGCTTCCCGCTAGAGCTGCTGCCGGTCACCTTTAACGACCAGTACCACACATTTTGTAAAACCAGTAACTGCTATAAAGTCCGCTACAACTTTGGCCTGTTCGACTACAGCGCCAGTGCCGGTGGACGCACAACCCGGGGCAAAGCCTGTTTCTACTCAGTGGATCAGCCACCCCATGTCTATCCCCTGCAGTTTTAGAGATAGCAGTTTTAACCGATAACCGTTTTAACTTAAAAAATATCCGAGCCTCGCAGGAGACTGCACATGAACGCACGCAGCAAAAAAATCATCGCCACCGTCGCTGCCGGTGTAATGACTTTCGGCTTAACCAGTTGTAAAACCATGGAGGAGTTCACCAAGTCAGTGAACGAGACGGTTGGCTCCGGCGGCGGTGGTGCCATTGTCGGCTTCGGTAGCTACCTGGCCTGCAAACAGGCCGGTGGTGAGTCCGGCAAGTGCCTGGCGGTGGCCGGGGTCGCCGGTCTGATCACCTACGCCTATCTGAAAAACCAGGCCAACAAAATGAAGCAGATCGCCAATGTCGACGCCGCCCCCTGCGAGGCGGAAAACAGTGGCAACGAGGCCTACTGCGTGAATATCTCCGAGCAGGCGCTCAACTTTGCCAGCGGCTCAGCCACCCTCAACACCACCTCCCAGCGCACCCTCTCCCAGGTGGCGGCGGTGCTGAAGGAGTCCAACGACACCCTGATTATTATCGATGGTCACACCGACCCGGTGGGGGCGGATGACTACAACCAGAAGTTATCCGAACAGCGTGCCGCCAGTGTCCGGGACTATTTCGTCGACCAGGGCATCGCCAGTGATCGCATGCTGGCGCGCGGGTTCGGTGAGACCAAACCACTGCCGCTGGAGGTGGCCAACAACGCGGCGCAACGGCGAGTGGAGTTAAAGGTGGAAGGCGGCGAACAGGGCTAGCCCAGCTGGCTACACCGCTGGCTTTAAACCGTATTGAAAACCGGGGGCTTAAGCCCCCAGCCTGCATTAAGGCCGGGGGCCTTGGTGCAAACCCAACAGCAACCGCTTAGGAGGAGGCGAGCAGCTGCTGGGCCAATAGACAGAGAGCCGGCGCGCTGAGCTGCCCCTCGGGTAGAGCCTGTACCGGCCCGGGCAGCGACTCGGGTTCAGTGTCGGCCACCAGCCGGCGCAGCGAGGCCTGATAGAGCGCCAAGCGTGCCGGGCTGAGCCCCCCCGGCTGTTGGCACTGGCTGTTTACCTCCTCAGCCAGGGTCAGCCAGGGCGAGGCGGATTCGCCAGCTGGCTGGGTAAATGCCTGGGCCGGCTCCGACGCCGGCAGCGCACTGAATTGCTCGGTGGGGTTCAACTGCCAAACCAGTATCGCCGCCAAGCCACACACGGCCACCCCAGTGGCCGCCTTCACCGGCAGCTGTTGCCACCAGACGGACAGGCGCGCCAACAGGCCCAGCGGCGGCTTGGCAGCGGCCAGCTGGCTGACCTCCTCTTGCGCCTCCACCAGCCGAATCCACTGAGCAAACAGCTCGGGGCTGCGGTTCAACCAGGCGTAGACCGCCTGCTTGCGCTGAAAACTGAGCTTATCATCCAGCAACAGGGCCAGCTCCTCCAGGGTCGGTTGTGGGTCGGCAACCGCACTGTGGCCCTGGCGGGCAAGCAGTATCTTTTTGGCAATCTCGGGCAGTGAGTTCAAATTTCCACCTCCTGCAGCTGCCGTTGCAGGTCAGCCACTGGCACTCCGGCACTCCCCAGTGCATCAATAAATTGGGCAAATACCCGTTTCAGTAAACGGCCGGGTTGATACGACGGCATATTCAGCGCCTTGGCGACAACATTGAGTTTGAGTCCCTCTTGGTAAACCATCCTGATGATCAACAGCTCCTCTTCGCTGAGATCGAGCTGGCCAACCACCTGTAACAGGGTCGACGAGCGGGAATCGGCTGTGGGGGCGTTCATCGCAGTGTTAGAGGGACTATTTAAATTTTCTAACACCTCGGCAAACAGCTGCATGCGCTGTTCAAACTCGGCCACATCCAGGGACTGCTCCAGGGTGCGGGTGTCGCTCAAAATATAGTCGTCGAAATGTTCCTCGGCACCGGAGTCGGTATGGTTGATGGTGAGCGACTGGCTTTTCAGGCCGCAGTCGGGCACCTTGCCGCGAATGGTTTTAATGATGGCCTGGGCAAACTCCGGTTCACGACGATGCCGGGAACAGACGCTGTCGATCACCGCCATCACCGGTTGCCGCTCCAAGCAGAGCATTTTCCAGATACGCACCCACAGATCCCCTTCCCGCTTTAACCACTGAGGCGGTCGGGGGCGACCGTAGAGTTTGCGCGAATACTCTTCCAGCAGATTGTTAACGATGGTGTAGAGATAGGTTTCCGGGCGAGAGGAACCACTGAAGGTAGCCAGGCGCTGCCAGTTCTCTTCGCTCAGTTTTTCAATAACAAAAGTGGTGGCCGCCTCGGCATCGCCGGTGTGGTGAAAGCGCTTGGCGGCCAGAACATCAAGCTGTTTCATCCATTGCGGATTAAAAACCAGCGCTGGCCAATCGATCTGCATTCAAGTCCTCTAATAGACAATTTGTCGTACGGCCCGGGCTCTGCCAGGCCGGAGCAATCCCAGCGGTTAGTCGTTGCCATCGCATTGCGGGCAAACGAACAACTTGCCCAAACCTCGTCCTTCAGCCAGCCAATAAGGTGCCTTCGGCGCAAATAAGTATACACAAGGCTCCGCCCTTGGCCATGTTCGATGGCAGAGGCCTACCCGGTTGACCGGGTAAAACTATTTAAGACCGGCATAAAGTTGATGGTAAGATAGCCGGCCACTTGCGCCCCGATTTACCCGTAAAGCGGGCTATTAAACAGATTTTTAACAACAGTCGGTTCGGGGCCGGCAGGCCGTTATGGCACCGGCAGCAGTGGTAAAAGCCAAGCAAAACAGACAGACAAAAACCGGCTAATGAAATACTAACTACACCACACCACGTAAAAAACCTGGATCGCGGGTAACAAGAAGCACCTTGAGGAGACCCTATGAATTTTGAATTATCCGAAGAGCAACGCCTAATCCAAGATACCGCCCGGGATTTCGCCGAGCGGGAACTGGCCCCCAACGCCGCTAAGTTGGATGCCGGCGAAGCGGGCTCTGAAGAGGCTTTCTTCAACAATTTAAAAGGCCTGGCCGAGCTTGGTTTCATGGGGCTCAATGTCGATCCCGAATTCGGCGGCTCTGGTGTCGGCAGCACCGCCTTCAGCCTGGCCATCACTGAAATCGCGCGCGCCTGTGCCTCCACCGCTGTTACCGTATCGGTCACCAACATGGTGGCAGAGGTGATTCAAGCGGTGGCCAACACCGAACAGAAAGAGAAGTACCTGCCGCTGATCTGCTCCGGTGAGTACCAGGCCGCCGGCTTCTGCCTGACCGAATCCAACGCCGGTTCCGACCCCTCGGCGATGAAAACCCGCGCCGTTAAGGATGGCAACGAGTGGGTGTTGAACGGCAGCAAGGTGTTCATCACCAGCGCCGAGTTCGCCGGCGTGTTTGTGGTGTGGGCAGTCACCGACGCCAGCGCACCACGCGGCAAGGGTATCTCCTGCTTCCTGGTGGAGCGCGAAACCACTGGCGTTACCATCGGCCCCGCCGAACACAAAATGGGACAGAAAGGCTCCAAAACCAACCAGGTATTCTTCGATGACTGCCGCATTCCGGAGTCGGCCTTAATGGGTGAGCTCAATCGCGGTTACCAGGTGGCCCTGGGCGAGTTGGCCGGTGGCCGCATTGGTATTGGCTCGTTGGCGCTGGGTATTGGCCAAGCCGCCCTGGAGTACGCCCGCGACTACATTAAAGAGCGCGAGCAGTTTGGCCAGCCGCTGGCCAACTTCCAGGGCCTGCAGTGGATGTTGGCCGACGGCTGGACCGAGCTGGAAGCCGCCCGCCTGCTGCTCATGCAGGCCGCCTCAATCAAAGAGGCCGGTGGCAACTTTGCCCAGGCCGCCTCCATGGCCAAACTGTTCGCCAGTGAAACCGCCAACCGCGCCTGCTACACCGGCCTGCAGCTGCTGGGCGGCAATGGTTACATCAAGGAGTACCCATTGGAGCGCATGGCGCGCGACGTTCGCATCACCTCCATTTACGAGGGCACCAGCGAAGTTCAGCGCATGATTATCTCGCGCAACATCTTAAAGTAGCCGCCGGCTAACGCCACTTTGCCGAACTCGGCAGCGAAACAAAAACTGGAGGCATTGCCTCCAGTTTTTCGTTACTGCATAGATTGGCGCGCTTATCAGAGCGAAATCAGATTTTCGATCTGCTTCAACGTCTTTTTACCCATGCCTTTTACGGCCAGCAGATCGTCCAATGCCTTATAAGGGCGGCCGTCGACAATTGCCTGCGCCAGCTTCTTGTTGATCCCTTTAACCGCGTGCAGCTGATCGCAACTGGCACGGTTAACCGATACCGCACCAACGGCCGCCGCGGCTTCATACTTAACACTTTTTGCCCGAGCCGCGGGTTTGGTTGCAGGCCCTTTGAGTTCAGGCACTTTACTGGCAGGTGCTTTGGCTTGAGCTACTTTAGCTTCAGGCTCCCTGGTGGTAGCTGCTTTGCTTTCAAGTACTTGAGTAGCGGGCTTAGAAGCCAGCTCGGTCTTGCTGGCGTCACCAGTTTCCGGCTCGCGGAAGGCCACCTCAATCACGTTATCGAAGTTACTGCGCACGGCACGCTCGCTGCTCTTGCCGGCAGCAACCACATAGGGGTTGGCAAAATTGATGTAGTCGCGGGTAATAAATTGGCCGGCTTCCCACTCGCGCAGCATCAGACAGAGCCACCAGCTGCCTGGGCTGGGCGCCTGGAAATCGAGCTGGAAACTGCTGTCGCGCAGGCAGTATTGGCCGGCGACGGGGTTCAATTGCGCAGCAGCCAAGGCCTGGCCGCTAAAACCGGTACCTCGGTAAGGCTCTGGCAACGCCCACAACTCGAGGGCAAGGGTGCCACTCAGGTTGCCCAACTGACGATTGTTGGCGATTTCGTCGACATGGATTTGCACTTGTTGATCGGCCAGTTGGTAACTGCTGTTGCCGTTAAGCTGCAGCTCGCGGCCGGTATTGGAATCTGGGTAACTCAAAGTATTGTTCACAAACCACCTCTATTGGGTTGTTTTTATGGATGGAAGCCTTGCGGGCGCGGATTCTACCCAAGAAACATGTCGAGTATTAGTGATTTAAATGACACCCCCCGACATCCGAGTAATTAATCGGTTAAGAGACAGGTTTTAAGTGTGGCTATTGTTGGGCAGAGGGAGGGAGCTGGGGAAATCTGAGCCGAGTTCTGGGTGGTCTGGCTGTTACTGCGGCACGCCTTTTAAGAGGTACCTAGCCGGCAGAGGCGCCGCTGTTAGGTAGACGAGTGACCACCGCTTCTTCCCGCTTTGGCGCAAGCAGTTTCAAAATCTCCTCACCGGGCACAGGGCGGCCACAGAAGTAGCCCTGTGCCACATCACAACCGAGCTTACGCACATAGTTGAGCTGCTCTCTGGTCTCAATGCCCTCGGCGACAATGGTGAGATCCAGCCCCTTGGCCATGGCGGTAATCGCCTTCACCACACTGGCGGCATTGCCTTCGCTGTAGGGAATTTGCTGAATAAAGGAGCGGTCGATCTTGAGGGTGCGGATGGGGAGTTTATTGAGATAGTTAAGCGAAGAGTAACCGGTGCCGAAATCGTCAATGGCCACGGAGACCCCGGCATCCACCAACATGGAGATGTTGCTGGCAACGCGGTCTAAGTCACTCATCATGGTGTTTTCGGTCAACTCCAGCTCAAACAGGTGTTTCGGGAATTGTGTTTCGGCCAGCACTTCCAGCAGGCTGGTGATCACCCTCGGTTCGTGCATTTGAATAGGAGAGAAATTAACCGCCAGACGAATGTCGCACTTGGCCACCTCCATCCAGCGCTTCACCTCTATGCAAGCGGCGCGCAGTACCTGACGATCGATGTCGCAGATGATCCGGCTCTTCTCGGCAAAATTGATAAACTCCGCGGGACTGGTTAGCCCCCGCTGTGGGTGTAACCAGCGCACTAACGCCTCGACACCGACAATCTTGCCGTTGCGCAGGTCAATTTGTGGCTGGTAGTGCACTACAAACTGCTTCTGGGCCACCGCCACGCGCAGGTCCTGCTCCAGGTGCAGCTGCTCCGCCAGGGCATCACTGATAGAGGGGGTGTAGTAGCAGTAGCCATCTTTGCCAGCCCCCTTCACGTGGTACATAGCCTGGTCGGCATTTTTGATCAGCTGTTCGATGTCTTCGCCGCAATCCGGGTAGATGGCAATGCCGATACTGACCCCCAAAAACATCTCTTTGCCGCCTATATGAAACGGCTGCTTGATGGTCTCGATTACCTTTTCGGCAATAGTCCGGGCGTCGTTCTCAGAGGCCAGGGCCGGCAGCAGCAGGGTGAACTCGTCACCGCCAAAGCGCGACAGCGTATCACCAGCACGCAGCACCAACTCCAGGCGACGGGCCACCTTCTCCAGCAGCACATCGCCCACCGAGTGACCGAGTGAATCGTTCACATTCTTGAAACGGTCGAGATCCAGGAACATCACCGCCAGCTTCTGCTTGCTGCGCGCCGCCTGGTTGATGGCCAGACTCAACCGATCTTTAAAGAGGGTGCGATTGGGCAGCCGGGTGAGCGTATCGTGGTAGGCCTGAAAGCTAATAAACTCCTCGGCCTCTTTCTGTTCGGTGATATCGCGCGCGGTGCCGTAGACCACGCTCGTGTCACTGGCACCGAAGAAGTCCTGGGTTAACTGGTTGTTATCAACGCGGTAGAGGTTCACCTCAAAATAGCGCGGGAACAGAGTGCGCCCCTTGCGGTTAATGCACAGCTCAAAACTGGCGCTTTGCATCTCGCCGCTGACGATTTTTCGGTACTGATAAGCGGCGCGACTGCGCGAGTGCTTTTCGATCAACGGCAGGCAGGAGCGGTCGAGGAAATCGTTTTTGTCGTAGCCGAGCAGGTAGCTGATCTTATCGTTAAGAAAGGTAAAGCGCCCTTTGCGATCGAGCATGAAGATCACATCCGGCGAGCTGTTGACGATATAGCGGTGCAGGCTCTCCGAGTGCTGCAGGCGTTCTTGAACCAGGTTGTACTCCCGCTCCAGCCGGCTTTTTTTGATGGCATTTTCCACGGTGAGCAGCAGCTCGTCCATGGAATAGGGTTTTTTCAGGTAATCCGTCGCGCCAAACTTGAAGGCGTTGGTGATTGACTCAAAGGAGGATTCACCACTAACGACGATCACCGGGCTTTGAATATTGTGGGAGCGGACAAAATCCATCACCTCAAAGCCATTTTTATCGGGCATATTGAGGTCGAGTAGAATCAGGTCGTATTGATTTTTTAGCAACTTCTCACAGGCGCGTTCACCACCGAGCGCTGAGTCAATATTTAACTGGCGGGCACGCAGGCCTGCCACCAAACTATCGAGCATTCTTGGCTCATCGTCGACGGCTAAGATCGCCGCGCCGGCGGTCGCTTGAAAAGCGTAATTTGGCTCGTTCCCCATAGTCATCCCAATTACTTCACTCCAGGGGCGAAAACGGCCACACACAATAGAGTCGGTGTCATTTTCACCATCGCTTTACCTCTTAGGAATATCAGCCAATCCGCAGCTGATTTCATGATCAAAGAGCAATCACGTCCATGAACAGCGCTTGTCTCTTCCCAGGGCCAGTTAACCCCCAAAAAATTTGGCGCCTCAGTACTACACCCCAAAAGTAAAAATGCCTGATTTATGTTGGGTAAATCATACGCTCAACTCCCATAGTGGTTGAGCCGATACAACCCCTTACCGCTTACTCCGCCGGTAAGGTAATACGATACTTGGTCCCCGCTTTACCTGATTGGCAGGTAATGGTGCCCTTTAATTCGTCCACCAGGCTGCGGGTAATGGAGAGCCCCAGGCCGGAGTGACCTTTGCCTTTGGTGGTAATGCCCGGCCGAAACAGCGAGCGGGAAACCTCGCTCGGCAGCCCCGGGCCGTTGTCGGCGATAATCAGCTCCAGTGCCGGCCCGGCATAGGTGGTGGCGATCATCACCTTGCCACCATAGGTCATCGCCTCAACGGAGTTTTTCACCAGATTGGAGACGATTTGGCGCAATTGATTACGTGGCACCTTAACCTTCTCCAGTTTGGGACTCAATTGCAATACACATTCAGTACCATTGGTTTTACAAATGGAGCCCTGTAAAACCGCCACTAAAGAACGAATTTCCTGATTGAGCAGCCCCATCTCCGAGCTGGAATCTGACTGTGCCTCCAGATCCTGCAAGCGCAGTAGAATCTGTGCCGCCCGATCCACCTCCTCTTTCAACACCTGAAATTGGGGTGAGTCCTGGGGCATATCTCCGCCGGCCGAGAGTGCATCCAGATAATTCCGGACAATCGCCAGCGGATTATTCACTTCATGCACAATGGCCCGCACCTGGGCTTTCAAATGATCCACCTGCTCACTCGCCGCCTCGACATTGAGGAGGGTATGTTTCTGCGCGGAGGCGACCTGATGAGCGAAATCAGTCAGCATGGAACGCTTGATCTCATCCGGCGGCGTACCGCGGGTATCGCCCATTGCAATGACGCCTAAAAGCACATCATCCTCAACCACGGGCAGGCAGACCAGGGAGCTGGCGTCGCACAGTCGCATCAGCTGGCGATCTAAAATCTTGAGCGTATCACCGTCGTTGGCCATATCCGCCGAGCAGACAATGGCGCGATTGCGAGCCGCCTTGGCCACCAGGCTGTCGCTGGTGGTGAGCGCCACCTCAATGGCCCCGGCGCTATCCCCCTCCACCAGAAAATTGAGACAGTTACGCTCCGGCAGATAGGGCAAAAACAGACTGTTGCGATAACCAAACAGCAGATTGATGGTGCGCGACAGGGTCTCGGCGCTCTGCTCTTCGGTATCCAGGGTGATCTCCGCCAGGGCGTTGCCGTCCGGAGTCAGCATCTGCCGCTGCAGACGCTGGCCGAGAGTTGAGTTCACCCGCTGCAGGTCGGTGTGATTACCGGTTTGCAGATCGATGCCCAAAGAACCGGCGATTTTCACCACCTCTTTGGTTACCTTGGCGGCAATTTGCGCGGTTAGGGCGGCATTCATACCAAACAACCGCTCCGAGGCTTCAGCGCACACCGGGTCGATCGGGTGCAGCTCACTGATCGGCTCCGCCGCCAGTTGTGTTGCCAGGCAGATAATCTTGGTCAGGTGATGCGAATCGCACACCTCTTCCAGGGCCGCATGGTGGTAGAGCACCGCGTCGGCGGCCAGACTGCCGAGCCCCCACTCATTCACCATATAGGCACTCAATTCACTGTGAGTTGTGTGAAATTGTGCCTGCTCCATCGGCTCTGGATTGGATTTTGGATCCACCAGCAGGTGGGGGTACTGCTCCGGATAATTAACCAACAACACCAACTCACCCAGGTTGTGCACCAATCCCAACAGGTAGGCTTCATCGGGGGCACTATAGCTGGTCATCAGTGCCAGGGATTTGGCAATCAGCGCACCGTACAGAGATCGGCGCCAAAAGCTCTTCAGGAAACTGGCTTCGACATTGCTAAAGTAGCGCGCCAGTTGCTGCACAGAGGCGGTAATGGCAATGGTCTTAAGTGCGTCGGTGCCCATCAGCAGCAGAGCGCGCTCGATGGAATTGACGTGACCGTGTCGGGAAAAATGGGCGGAATTGGCGGCGGAAATAAGTTGAGAAGACAGTACTGGATCGCGTTCAACCATGCGGGCCATGTGTTGAAAGTCAGCGGCTGGGTCCTGACAGAGCCGCAGCAACTCCGCCAATATGTGTGGCATGGAGGGCAAGTTTGCGGCTGAGATCTCCTCCTGGACGGCTCTCCCGAAGCCCGGCATTCCTATACCTCATACAAATGTGTATTTACGCGCCATTCTACCAATTTATAATCAGGAATGTATATAAAGCAGTAGCTCTAGTATAGAAAGATAGTTCATAAAGCTAAGAAAAATGTTAATTTTGCAAAGCTTGGCACAAATTTCTTCATTGAATTGTATAGTAGTGCTCAAAAGTTACGTCGGCAATAACTCACAAGTGACCTCATGGATCGACACACGCCAAGGAGCAGCCTAAATTCCGAAGCACACAGCCAGCACGTGGTTGCCATTACCGGCGGTCGCGTAAACGTTGGCAAGTCGACTATTGCCCTCAATTTGGCCGTCGCATTGGGGCGCCTGGGGGAAGAGGTCACTCTGGTCGACGGCGAGTTTAACGGCCATGGCGCCATCGCCATGACCGGCCAAGAAGTGCGCCACACCTTCTGGCAGGCGCTGGCCAACGAGCTTCCGGTTGACGATGTTCTCATCCCCGGCCCGGAAAATATCCGCCTGCTGGCAGCCGAGCCCGAGCTGCACCGGCTGCACGCGGTCGCTTTCGATACCCAATTAAATAAAATTAAGAAGTTCTGGCAAGCCATAGCGGCGGATAGCAACTGGCTGATACTGGATGTGCCCTCGGTGGCAGTCAGGCGCATGCCCAAAATCCAAACGCTGATTGCCGTCATCACCCCGGAGTTAGCCACCCAGCGGGAGGCCGCGCAACAGCTGCAGGCACTGCAAAAATTGGGCATCAACCGGCGGGTTGAGGTAATCGTTAACAAGGTGGCACCCGGCGAGCGCTCCAACCAGATATTCTCCCGCTTTCAGGAGGAGGTCTCGGCGGAGCTCGGCCTCACCTGCAACTACCTGGGCAGCGTCTGGATGGACGAGAGCATCCGTGCATCGGCGTTGAGTAGCAAACCGGTTGCCACCCTGCCGACCCAGGATCCCTCCTGTAAGAGTTTTATGCGGCTGGCGGAGGCTTTGATCGCCGCGCAGGCCTCACCTGCCAGCAGTAAGAAGGTGTCGCCCCTACCCCTGCCGAGCGGGCGTCCCAAACTGGTGGCCAGGGCCAACCACGACACCGACGAACGGGAGGAGCTGCCACTTATCCCCAGGGAGCTCTCCTACCCCCTGCTCTCTCAGCTGTTGGAACGAATATCGGCGGACGACCTCTCCCCCGAAGAGCGGCAACAGATCCAGCACCAATTCAATGACAAGTTCGGCGAACCCGAGCCCGACCTGCCGCCAGCACCCACTCCGCCCGCCGCCATTAAGCTCACTCCCACTCCACCCTCGTCCAGCCCGCCCATATCCAGTTCAGCAGAGAGCCCCGATCTGATCACCATCGAGCCAGCACCCGCCGTGCCGGCCGCGAAAACCAAAGCGACCAACCGCCTCCCCCAGTGGCATAGCAGTTACTACGACGAGCGGCGATTTGGTAACCAAAATGCACTGCTGGCGCAGATTGTCGCGCTGCCCGATAGCGACTCACTCACCGAGTTTCTGGCCGCCTTCTAACCCCCTTCTCACCCGGGCTACCCATCCCCGCCAAATTTAAAACCAAAGAATTAACCAACGCAGTAACAACCACCAGCAGTATTAGCCAAAACTAATATCACTTGACCGGAAGATTGCGCAGCCACGCAATAGCACCAGCGCGATAGAGGAAAAATTAAGCGGCAGTCGCTGTGGTACGCGATGAACGGGAAAGTGCAGGCAAAGAACAACTACAGAGGGGAGATAGGGTGGCGACCCAATCCAGCCACACCCCGGCACACGATGTCACCACTACCGTTGCTCCCTTCCGGGCCTGGCGGGGTTCGCAGCTGATCGTTGCGAGGGGACCGAAAAGGGTCACCATAACGAGCGGCGCATTATGGTGGGTTTGCCCGGCCATTGCAAGCCCTTCACCGGCACCACCAAATTCCCGGCGCCTAACTGCAAGTGCCTGTTTTTTCAGCAATAGTTTTATCGACTACCAATTCACCAGGGCCATCTACCAAAGTGGCTGTGCGGAGGCCTGTCAACCTGTGTTAGGATGCGCCCCTTTTTTGAACTGGCAAATTTTTAACCACTACCCCCTTGCTATCGGCCGATAGCCTGCCACTTGCGTAAATCATCATGTACCTATTTGTAGATCAGTTAACCAATGTCGACTTCAGCTATCTCGACCCGGCCCGGGGGCTGGTGGGCGAGACCTGGCTGGCCAACTTCGGCCTGGAGGGCGACCTGGACGAGGCCGGTATGATCTGCGACTTTGGCCAGATAAAAGCGCTCTATCGCCGATGGCTGGATAGCCAACTGGACCACCGCTTGCTGGTGCCAACCTTAGCGCCAGAATTACAGTTAAATGACTTCGGCGAGGAGATCGAACTGAGCTGGCGGAGCCTGCGCGGCACCATCAAGCTACGAGTGCCGGCGCAGGCGGTCGCGCTGATTCCAGCCGCAGCCATCACCCCACAAGCCTGCGCCACCTGGGTGGTTGCCCAACTGCGCGGCCAACTGCCCGGTGCCATTGCCCGAGTCGACCTGGAGTTCAGTGTCGAGGCCATAGCCGGCAGCTACTACCACTACAGCCACGGCCTGAAAAAGCACACTGGCAACTGCCAGCGCATCGCCCACGGTCACCGCTCCGCCATAGCCATCTGGCTCGATGGCGAGCGTTCCGCCGAACAGGAGGCCGACTGGAGCCAGCGCTGGGCCGATGTCTACCTGGCCACCCGCGATGACCTGATCGATGAGGGCGCCAGTGAATACACTTTTGGTTATGAGTCGGCCCAGGGCCGGTTTCAGATCAGGCTGCCGAAAGGCCTCTGCTACCTGTTGGAGTGCGATACCACCGTCGAGAACCTGGCCCAGCACCTCTGCCAAGAGATCAAGGCGCAGCAGCCCACAGCGGCAGTGCGCGTTAAAGCGTTTGAGGGGATTGGCAAGGGGGCCATCGCCTGCGCTTAGCTTCGTTGGCCCCTGTGTTTAGCCACCACGATTCAAGAATTACCTGGCTTTCCAAAGGCCACCAGTCCAGCTGAGAGTTACCGCCGTTAATGACTTTAGAAGTTTTCCGCTTTGCCCTTTCGATTACCGCGCCGATCTTTATTGTGCTGTTTATCGGCACGCTACTGATGCGCCTGCAGGTCATTAATGATGCCTTTGTCGCCAGTGCCACCAAGCTGGTGTTTAACGTCACCCTGCCGGCGCTGTTATTCCTCAATATTGTTACGGCCGATGTACACGTGCGCGAGAGCCTTGGCCTGGTGGGTTTTGGTGTCGCCGCCACCCTGGTGATCTACCTGTTGCTGGAGCTGATCATTCCCAAACTGGTAACGCCCGCCGCCGACCGCGGCGTGGTGATTCAGGGCTCCTTCCGTTCCAACATGGGTATTATCGGCCTGGCCTATTGTGTTAACGCCTACGGCGAGGCGGTCTACTCCACCGCAGCGGTCTACCTGGCCATTGTCACCATCGCCTACAACGTGCTGTCGGTGATCACCCTCACCCGCTGGCTCTCGGCCTCTGGCTCGGTGGCAGAGATCAGCAAGAGCGTGCTCTGGGGGGTGGCCAAAAACCCGCTGATCATAGCCATTGCCGCCGCCCTGCTGGTCAGCGCCATGCGCCTGCCCATACCGCCGCTGGCCATTAAAACCGGTAACTACTTTGCCCAGATGACACTGCCCCTGGCGCTGCTCTGCGCCGGTGCCAGCCTGAGCTTCAAGGCTATGGGCGATATGAAAAATACGTTGATTACCACCATCGGTAAGCTGTTGGTGGCGCCACTGCTGATTACCCTGGCTGCGGTCGCTTTCGGTTTTCAAGGAATGGAGTTGGGCACCATCTTTCTGATGAGTTCAGCACCGTCGGCCTCGGTGAGTTATGTGATGGCCCGGGCCATGGGCGGCAACGCCACCCTGGCGGCCAATGCCATTGTGATGACCACCCTGCTCTCACTGATTACCACCAGTTTAGGCGCCGCCCTGCTGCGCGCCTTCCAGTTAAGCTAGGCGGCAACCTTTTTCCGCCGCTGACATTTATTGTTGAGCCATACGGTAATAATTTACCCCTGCTCGGGCGCAGCATTACCAGCAACCGAATTGTGTGGGCGATTGGAGTTAAAAAAAGCTGTCCTATCGCCAATAACCCCTTGAATTTAACGTTTCCGCCTTGCCCTGTGAGCGCCCCAACACACCTTCCCAAAGCACGCATCTGCCTGCCAATCATGACTGGGGCAATTCTCCACATTGTTTGCACATTTGCCCAAAATAGTGGATTAGCGTTTGCAAAAGTGACACCGCTACATCAAAAACCCAAGAGGAGGAATTTATGAATGTAAGCAGTGCACAAAGCAACTATCAGTTGTCGTTTAACAGCATCAACAGCAACCAAAATGTGCAATTTCAAGGTTCACCCCCGCCGCCGCCACAATCCGAAGAGACTGTCTCGCTCAGCAGCGCCGCACAGGCGTTGTCTGGATTGACCGAAGATCAGCAAACAGAACTTGCGGACTACCTGCGGTCGATTCAGCAAGCGAGTGAATCGGGGGCCGTTGATGCGGAGGCTTTAGCTGAGGAGGCCCCCGAGTTTCTGCAAACACTGGCCTCGGAACTGGGCATTGAAATGAGTGACCTGGTCAATCAATTGGCAGACATGAGCAACTCACCACCGCCCCCGCCGCCACCCATGAGTCCGGCAGACATGGAGGCCGTGAGAGGATTTCATGAGCAGGTATTGTCCAGTGTTGAAAGCGGTAGCTATGACGAAGCGAGCCTGGCAGCCTCGGCTCCTGAGAGTGTCGTGACCATGGCCCAAGCGCGCGGGATGGAGGTTAGCGAGCTGGTAGCCTGGATGTCGGAGAATGACCTGCCACCGGCGCCGCCTTCCGGACAACCACCAGCCTTCGCCAATAGCCTGGTAACCGATGATCAGCCAAGCAATGATATGGCTAAAATTTTGTCGCAGTTCTTTTGACCGTGAGTGTGTGAGGGTCTAGACACTCACGAACTTGCCGCAAAACCGATAACAACAGACTCAGTAAGAGTCGTTAAACCTATAAATTAATTATTCAAACACCTTCCTCTAGGGTCTTTGGCTCGCCGGTACCCACCTGCGAGCGTTCTCCCGTTGTATATATCGAGAGTTCTCCCTTTTGGTTCTCCATATTAATAACACGGCTGGATACCAATGAATCCGGTTTTATCAAAGAACAGTCACTGGCGCCGCTTTAACCGGCGGAGGAAGCAATGACTTGCGCCATCGCCCGCTGCCAACCGCTTAAATTAGCATCACGGAGTTCCAGGGCCATTGCCGGTTTAAACTCCTGTTGCCGTTGCCATTGACCATTCAAATCTTCCAGCGAGCGATATAACCCCATTTGCAAACCCGCTAAATAGGCAGCGCCCAATGCCGTGGTTTCCAATACTTTGGGGCGCAAGACGGGGGCATTTAAGGTATCGGCTAAAAATTGCATCAGCCAGTTATTGGCCACCATGCCGCCATCCACCCGCAAACCCTCACAGGCGATACCGTCCTCCTGAATGGCCCGCACCAGATCATAGGTTTGGTAGCAGACCGCCTCCAACGCCGCCCTGGCCAGATGCGCCGGGCCGGTGGCGCGGGTCAGGCCAAACAGCGCACCACGGGCATCGGGTTGCCAGTGCGGCGCCCCCAGGCCGGTGAGGGCCGGCACAAAATAGACCCCTTCATTGCTGGCCAGCCCCGCCGCCAGGGCTTCGGTCTCGGCGGCGGATTTGACCACCCCCAGGTTGTCGCGCAGCCACTGCACGCCGGCACCGGCGACAAAGATGGAGCCCTCCAGGGCGTAGTGGGTGGTGCCACCAATGCGATAGGCGATGGTGGTTAACAGGCGGTTGTTGGAGAGCACCGCCTGTTCGCCGGTATTCATCACCAGAAAGCAGCCGGTACCGTAGGTGCTTTTTACTGTGCCCGGGGTAAAACAGCACTGCCCCACCGTCGCCGCCTGCTGGTCGCCGGCCACCCCCAGGATGGGTATGGCATCGCCCAGCAGTTCACGCTCGGTGATACCGAATTCGGCGGTACAGTCGAGCACCTCGGGCAACATCGCCCTGGGTACCCGAAACAGCGCCAGCAGCTCGTCATCCCAGGTTTGGCTGTGGATGTTAAACAGATTGGTACGGCTGGCGTTGGTGACGTCAGTGACAAAGTTGCGACCACCGGTCAGCCGCCAGATGAGATAGCTGTCGACGGTACCGAAGGCCAGCTCGCCGCGCTCGGCCCGCGCTCTGGCGCCCGGCACCTGGTCCAGTATCCAGGCCACCTTGGTAGCCGAAAAATAGGGGTCCAACAGCAGGCCACTGCGCTGCTGCACCTCGCGCTCATCCACCTCTGTTTTCAACCGCTGGCAAAGGCTGCTGGTGCGCCGGTCCTGCCAGACAATGGCGTTGTAGATTGGCTCGCCGGTCTGTTTATCCCACACCAGGGTGGTTTCACGCTGGTTGGTAATGCCGATGGCCGCCACCGAACCGCCACCGCTGCGCACCGTCCGCAACGCCTCGTTGACCACCGCCAGCGTCGATTGCCAGATCGCCTGGGGCTCGTGCTCCACCCAGCCATCGGCCGGGTAGTGCTGCGCAAACTCCTGCTGCGCCAGCGCGACTATAGTGCCGGCCTCGTCGAAGACAATGGCCCGGCTGGAGGTGGTACCTTGATCAATCGCCAGCAGATAGGTGTGCTTGTTCATGACAATAGTTTGAGTACTTTTTTGGCCGTGGAGTAGTGACTGGTGAGTTTGCCACCGTAGATGGAGACCACAGTGGGTTGCTTGGCGCGATTGCTCTGTAAAATGGTATCGCGCGAGCGTTTGAACGGATTGCCGTCACCGGCTGGCAGCACCCGCAAACCGGCCCAGGCGTTGATGATATCGCCCTTGCCGAGCGGTTTATCTGGAAAGTAATAGTTGTACACGGTGAGCAGATAATCGATCTCTTGCGGTGTGGGTTGCACCTGATTGGGGTCACCCTGGTATAGGGTTTCGGTGGTACCGAACAGAATGCGATCGTACCAGGGCATGGCGAAGATGGCGCGCCTATCCTGGGGGGCTTCCAGATAGTAGACCCCCTGCTCCAAACTGCCGGGTAACTCCAGGTGTGCCCCCTGCACTAACTCCATGGGCAGGCTGGCAATGGCCGGCTTGAATTTTTGCAGCGTTTCGTTCACCCAGGGGCCGGTGGCATTCACCACGGCACGGGTGGTTACCGCTTGCGTTTTATCGTTGCGCTGAAAGCTAACCTGCAGATCCTCACCCTGCTCTCGGCATTGGCTGAAGCGGGTATTGAGTAAAAGGGTCGCGCCCATACCCACCGCCTCTTCCAACAGGCGGAAGGTCAATTTGGCATCGTCGGTCTGGGCATCCCAATACTGGAATACCGCCAGCAGGTCCGACTGCTCCAGGCCGTCGAGATTGGCCCACTCGCTTTGCGGCACCATGCTAAACCGGCTGTACTCATCCAGGCCGCCAAGCAGGCCATAGAGGCTCAAACCCGCGCGAATGGTTAACCGCGTGCGCGAGGTATCTTTGTAGATGGGAATATAAAATTTCTGCATGTGCACCAGGTCGCCGTAGTCCTGCAACAGGCGCCGGCGATCCAACAGGCACTCGCGCACCAGACCAAAATTAAACGATTCCAAATAGCGCAGACCACCGTGAATCAATTTTGACGAACGGCTGGAGGTGGCCTTGGCTGGGCGATCGAACTGCTCCAGAATCAAGACCTTTTTACCCGCCTCTACGGCCTGCCGTGCCACGGCCGCGCCGTGAATTCCCGCACCGATCACCACCACATCAAAATTTTGCTTGGCCATACACTGTTTCACAAAAAGAAAAAATTGGTCTCGGCGATGTCAGCGCCGGCCGCTACACCCGCATGGTCAGCCAGCGACGGGATTTAACATCGATATAGCGAATGGTCGATTTTTTAAACAGCAGATCAACAAACAGTTCGCAGGAGTATTCATTAGTTCGCCAACACATGGCGACACTGGTGTTGTTGGCGTATTGCAGATGGAAGACACCATCAAAGGCCGGGTATTTCGAGCGAAACTCCATCAATTTAAACAGCCGCTTTACCACCGGTTTCTCCAGCGCCGCTGCAATCTCATCCGGGGTGTAGAAGTGGCGATTAATATCGCGCAACTCGCCAGTGGCGTCCATCAATTCGTGATCATTCTCTCCAGCCAGTAAACCGACGTAGTAAACCTGGGGAATACCCGGGGCAAACAGCTGGATCGCCCGCGCCGCCAGATAGGCATCGTCGTTGCGTTTTAAGGCATCGTAGTAGGTGCAGGTGAGCTGATAAATCGCCCCGACACTGTGCACGTTGGCCGCCGAGCGCCGCAGAATTGGATCGCCGGAACGCTCAGAGACATTATTGATAATCGCCTGAATCTTATCCGGTGGCAGCACACCCTCGACATCGGGAATACAGATACCGTCGTGGGTATCGAGCACGGTGATCTGGTTGCGCGGGCACATCCGCAGCCACTGCTTGAGGTAGGTGCTGTTGCCATCGAGCAGCGAATAGAGCAGCAGCGGCGCCAAGGCAAAGCCATAGGGGTGCATACCGTGCAGCGCAATCGCATATTGATAACTGCTGTGGTCATGGACCTCGGGCAGAGTCTCGGCGCCGTATTCACGCGCGGTGTCGTCCACCCATTTCAGCAGATCGTAAACATCGGGCTCCACCAGAAAACAGCTGGTGCCTATCTGCTTGGTGGTGTAGCCAAAGGCATCCAGTCGAAACAGATTAACCCCATGGCTGGTGAGGAAAGCGATGTAATCCTCCATCAGCGCATAGGTCTTGGGCGAATTGTAGTTGAGATCGATCTGGTGCTCGGTAAAGGTACACCAAACCTTACCCGAACTGCCGTCGGCAAAGGTGATCTCGCGGAACGGCTCCTTCTCCTTGCGAATGTGAATTTTGGCCATATCATCGGGCGTGATCTCGCCCATCTGGTCAACGTGCACAAACAGATCGGCGTAGTCCGAGTCGTAGCCGTGCTGCAGAAAATCCTGAAACTCCACCGAGGCATCGGAGATGTGGTTGATCATCAGATCCATGCAGACATCAAACTTCTGGGAGATCCGGTCAAAATCCTGCCAGCTGCCGTAGATGGGATCGATCTCTTTGTGGGTCAGAGGAGAGAAGCCGCCATCGGCATTGCTCGGATAAGGGGGTAACAGGTGTACACCGCCGATTTTCCCCAGGCAATGTTGTTCCAGAAAGTCGGCCAGATCAGCGAGGTTATCACCGATACGATTGGGATAAACGATCAGTTGAACCTGGTTGCGAAGCGCCATTGATACCCCCGTTAATTCGCTCTAAATCGATTGCAGCCAACCTAATCAGCGAGCAACTGATGTTAGCCGGCAATTATTAAAAATCGTTTAACAGAGCGCCTTATACTACGCATTTAAAACCATATTGCAAAAGCCGGGGCCGGGCCTGCAGGCCGCCACTGCCATTCATTCGGATGCCGGCGCAGCCTTGTACATCGAGAGCGTCCAGGAAAATTTTCACACGGCCAGACCGGCAGCGTCGCTCTGTTTGACAAAGCAGCCACTCAGCAATGGCAGACGAACCGGTCGACCAATCCGCGCCGATCAGGCTGGTCCAATCCAGGAGAGCAACCATGCAATTGCGGGATTTCAGGGCGGAAGATGTCAACGCCATCGTGCTACAGGCCAACAACCCCAGGGTGGCCAAATACCTTCGCGACCATTTTCCCTCGCCCTACACAGTGGCCGACGGCCAATGGTGGGTGACCGAGGGTCACCTGCAGGGCCCGACGTGCAATCAAGCAATTACGCTAGCGGATCGATGTATTGGTGCTATCGGTGTACGCTTTTTGGAAAACGAGTATCGCTTTAGCGCCGAGCTCGGATATTGGCTGGGTGAAGCCTACTGGCAGCAAGGCATTGCCACCACCGCCACCCAAACCTTCTGTGACTCAGTTTTTAGCAACTACCCGGTAAAACGAATTTATGCCTCAGTTGCCCACGCCAACCAGGCCTCAGCCAAGGCTCTGTTGAAATCGGGCTTTCAACTGGAGGGGGTGTTTAAACAGAATATTTATCTGCGCGGTGTGCTCTACGATGAGCAGATTTACGCCCTCTACCCTCGGCCAGAAAAATATTAAACTGAACAACTGTGTCGATCAAAAAAATAGCAGCCCAGCTGCGGCGATGCAGAAAGGCCAAAACTAATATCGCGCAAGCGGCGCGATATTGGCAGGCTTTAAATAGACAGTGGAAAATATTAAAAGAGAACATTAAGCAGAGCGCAGCAAAAAGGCAGTGCACACTAAAAATAAGAAGAAGAACACTACGATCAGAAAACGTACAGTCAGATACGGGGTTAACGTTGTTACCTTTTTAACCCGACAGTTTTCTAAGCAAGCGCCAGCCTTTGGTCCAAATTGGAAATGGTTTATCGCACACTCTTGTGCCATCTCGGCTAACACCGGGCCAATCAACCAATAATTTTCACAAAAAGTATTTTGCAGCCTCAGAAACGGGGAACTCCAATCCATCGCCTTTGCCATAGGCCACGCACTTATAACCCGCTATTTATCGCTCTCTATGACTTTCACTTGTATGGTCATCACTCTCTATGGACACCTTACGGTTTACCCTGCACGCTATCGAAACCCGGAAAAATAAAAACCCCTTTACTATCGTTCAAAAAGTAACCCGCGCACTCAGGCAACTTAAAAATAGGGCTAAAAACCCGGCTCAAAAAATCCGATCAAATAATCTTCAGTCAAGCACAGCCATTGCCAGAGTGAGGAAAATCCCAAAAGCGTAAACCCACAATTTTTATTTGGTTTTAATAAGAGAGCAGCTCGCTACAATAGAACAGTGGTGGTGATTATTAAAATTTTAATTTTATAATTTTCAAGAATAAGTTTTCCGCACTACGGAGCAATATTTGTACAGCGGAAAATCGCAGCCAACAACCAACACCTTCAGCTAATATAAGGTTTAACTGAACTGAATTGCCGCTTAGTCTTGAGTGGCCATCTTTTTAAATTATCTAGATCACTTTTTTATATGTGATTGTGATTTAGTTATCGCTTTGTCGCTTCATATCAAATTTTTTTCACACTTCTTGTCGGATCACCGGCAACTAAACTCTTCAGCACTATACTTCACTGCATAGGACCAACCCTAAACTTTGGCTTTCGCCCAAACCCCTGTTCAACAACGATAACGCCGTTCGCGATGCAGCGTTCGCTAATGCCATTGTGGTTGTTTAACTGTTTCGATAGTGCTTGGCTTACTTAAGGCTGTAACAATGCAACGTATTGCTTATTTCTTGACCATGCTAATGGTGACCCTCTCCCTGCCAACCCTGGCCCAGGAGGTCTCCCGGGAACAGATCATCGGGCTGGATGAACAGGTGCAGGATATTAAACAGGATGTTCTGGCCATCTCCACTGAACTGAGTCTGCTGGAAGAGAAGCTGTTGTTCCCCTCCAATACCCAGGTCTCGCTGTTTATCTCGCTCACCGCCAGCGACAAGGTCGATCTGGACTCGGTGGAGATCACCATCGATGGCCAGGATGTTGCCCACCACATCTACTCCTTTAAAGAGCTGGATGCCCTGCGCGAAGGCGGCTTGCAGCGTATCTTCACCGGCAATATGCGCACCGGCGCCCACGCCATTAAAGTCGGCTTCCGCGGCAAAGCCGCACTCGGTACCGAGTTTGTCGAGGTGGCCGACTACCAGTATGACAAGGGTGTAGGCCCGGGCTTTGTCGAAATCAAACTCTCCGGCTCTGCCATTGGTGGCAAGAGCGTTCAATTTTTCGACCGCTAACCAATGCGCCGACTTCTGCTCCTACCCCTTGCTCTGCTGATTGCCGGCAACAGTGTCGCAGCCAGCGCCGAGAGCAACGAACGCCACCGCGATCTCTTTTTCGGTGAGGCGCTCTACTACGCCAATCAGGATGAGTATTTTGATGCGATCGCCCGCCTGGATGCCGAGGTTCGGCAGTACTACGGCGTGGATGAGCCGCAACTGGACCAGTTGCACTACCACATCAACGAAGCCGAGTTCTCGGTGGGCGATTTCGAACTCTCCTACCGCATGCACCGCAAGGCCGGCCGCGCGATCAAGGCAGTTATCGAAGGTAACGTCGCCCCCGAAGTGCGCAACGAAGCGCTCTACCGGCTGGCAAAAATCTATTTTCAAAAGCAGCAGAATATCAACGCGCTGCACGCTATTGAGCGTATCGAAGGGCAACTGCCCAAGGCGATGGAAAACGAAATCCATTTCCTCAAGGGCCAGATCTTCATGGTTACCGGCCGTTTTGACGAAGCCGAGCAGATCTTTAAATCCCTGTCCGGCTCCAAAACCCACCTGGGCTACGCCGAGTACAACCTGGGGCTGACCCGTCTGGCTCAGGGCAACCTGGCCTCCGCCGCCACCACCCTGGCCGACGTCGGCCAGTTAAACACCAAAGACCGCGCCGTACTGGCCATTCGCGATAAAGCCAACCTCACCCTCGGCAGCCGTTTGATGGAAGCCGGTGAATACCAGAACGCTGCCAAGTTTTTGGAGCGGGTGCGCATGGATGGGCCCTACTCCAACTCGGCCCTGTTGGGGCTTGGCTGGACACGGGTGAAATACGATGACTACCAGCACGCACTGGTACCCTGGAGCATCCTCAGCGAGCGCCACGTCACCGACGCCGCCGTGCAGGAGGCGATGCTGGGTGTGCCTTACGCCTACGGCCAGTTGGGGTTGTATGGCAAGGCCGCGCTCGGCTATGGCCATGTGCTGTCGGTAATGAACAGCGAGCTCGATCGCCTGGATGCCTCCATCGCAAGCATACGCGAAGGCAAATTTCTCGAGGCCCTGGTGCGCGAGGAGATCAAGCTCGACCGCAACTGGGTGATCAAACTGCGCGAGCTGCCAGAGACCCCGGAAACCTACTACCTGATGGATCTCATGGCCTCCCATGACTTCCAGTCGTCACTGCAGAACTACTTCGATCTGGAGCAGCTGCGCAAGCGGCTGGAGCTGTGGGCCACCAACTACGACGCCTACGCCGAGATCATCGAGCTGCGCAAAAACTACTACGAGCCACTGCTGCCCGGCATCGACGAGCAGTTCCGCAAGCTCGACTCGCTGATCAAGCTGCGTCTCGAACAGCGCGACCGTATCGACAACCGCCTGCAGGCGATGCTGATCTCGCCGCGCCCGGAATTTTTGGCCACCGCCGATGAGCGCCTGTCGCTGATGTCGATCGAGGCCTACGCCAACAGCAGCAAAAACAACAACCCGCAATCCCAGGCGCGGGTTGATCGCCTGCGCGGTTTTATCCACTACAACTGGACCGTGGAGTACGACGAGCGCCTCACCACCACCTTCGAACACCTGGCCGCACTGGACAAAGAGATCGCCCAGCTGCAGGCCATTTACCAGTCGTTTGTGCGCACCCGCCAGGCGGCCACGCAAAGCTACCAGGGTTACAACCAGACGATAAACAATCTGCGCAACCGTACCCAACGCGCCATTGAAACCGTGGAAACCCTCATGCTGCGCCAGGGCAAAATGCTGGAGCAGATGGCCATCAACGAACTGATGCAGCGCAGCCAGCGCTTGGAAGCCGCCCAGGTGAAAGCCCGCTTCGCTCTAGCCGAGAGCTATGACCGGGCCACCATGAGCAAACTCGACAACGCCAAACCGGCCGAGTCAAGCGACCTGAACAGTGCCACCGACCCGAGCGAAACGGCTGCGCCGAACGAGCCGACTGAGACTGCAGCACCAAGCAATCCGGCCGCACCGAGCGAACCATCTGCGCCGAGCGAACCAACCGAGACGACCGCGCCACCCGAGCCAGTCGCGCCGACCGAACCGACCGATTCAACCCATTCAGAAACGGAAGCTGACATTACCGAGCACCAGGCCAAGTAGTTGGCCTCGCTTGTGTAATCGATTGACAACAGACATTGCAGGCAGCAGCCATGAAGCACCTTCACAAACTGATTTTAGTCACCGCACCGCTGGCCCTGGCGGGCTGTGCCATCACCGACGGCAAAGATACGCTGGCGTCGCTGCGCAATACTGACTTTATCCTGCAAGACGCCACGGTTGAGGATGGCCTGGAAAAAGCCATGGACAGCTATCGGGTGTTTCTCGAAGAGACCCCGGAAACGGCCATGACCCCAGATGCCATCCGCCGCATTGCCGACCTCTCCATCGAGCGCGAGTACGGCTACGTTGGCACCGATGACAGCCACGCGGTCAACCACACCGCCCGCAGCGCCGAGCCTATGGCCTCGCCCACGGTAACCGCCGCCGCCAGTGCCAACAGCGATACCCCCAGTTCCAACATCAGCAATCCCAACAGCGACGAGAGTGTCGCCCAGTTTGAGGAGCGGGCGTCGCAAAGCGTAGCGCTGGCCAACAGTGACACCGAAACCCTGGCCGAACACCCCGGCGCCGCCTCCGACCTGGAAAACGCCAGTGCCCGCCAGGCCATCGCCCTCTACACCAAGCTGTTAAAAGAGTACCCGCTCTACGACCGCAACGATCAGGTGCTCTACCAGATGTCGCGCGCCTATGAGGAGCTCGGTGAAAACGACAACGCCATGGCGGTGATGAATCAGTTCATCGAAACCTATCCCAACTCCCGCTACCTGGATGAAATTCAATTTCGCCGGGCGGAGTTCTTTTTTGTGCGCAAAAAATATTACGACGCCGAGCAGGCCTACAACTCCATCGTGCAGATGGGTTCCACCTCCTACTACTACGAGCTGGCGCTCTACAAGCTGGGTTGGAGCTTTTACAAACAGCAGATGTACGACGAGGCGCTGGAGCAGTTTATCGCTGTGCTCGACTACAAGGTGAGCACCGGTTACGACTTCAACCAGGAACACGACCAGATCGAAGGCAAACGGGTAGACGACACCTTCCGCGTCATCTCGCTCAGCTTCTCCAACTTAGGTGGCCCAGAGGTAGTGGTCGATCTGTTCAACCAGATTGGCGGGCGCACCTACGAAGACAAGGTCTACAGCAACCTGGGTGAGTTCTATCTGGACAAACGTCGCTACGCCGACGCCGCCGGCGCCTACAAAGCCTTTATTGCCGGCCACCCCTACCACGAGGTTGCGCCACAGTTCTTTATGCGCACCATTGAGATATTCAAGGCCGGCCGCTTTGCGCAGCTGGTGATCGACGCCAAGAAAGAGTTCGCCGAAACCTACGCCTTGAACGCCGCCTACTGGCAATACTACGACTACCACAGCCGCCCGGAAGTGGTCGACTATCTGAAAGGCAACCTGACCGACCTGGCCAACCACTACCACGCCCTCTACCAGGATGCCCGCTTTGAAAAAGAGAAGCCGGCCAACTACGCCGAGGCGCTGGTGTGGTATCGCAAATTTTTGGCCTCCTTCCCAAGTGAGCAGGAGTCGCCCCATATCAACTACCAAATGGCTGACCTGATGCTGGAAAACCAGGATTTCCGCGATGCCGCCGTTGCCTATGAGTTCACCGCCTACAACTACCCCGCGCACGAGCAATCCTCCGAAGCCGGTTACAACGCGGTCTACTCCTACCGTGAGTATCTGAAAAGCCTGGCACCGGAATCCGCTGCCACTGACAGCGTTAAACAGGAGGTGATTCGCACCTCTCTGCGTTTTGCCGATACCTACCCGGAACATGAAAAAGTGGCGCTGGTATTGAGCGCCGCCGCCGATGATCTCTACGATATGAAAAATTATGAGCTGGCGGTGAACACGGCTTACAAATTGATCAACAACCACCCCACTGCTGAGCAGACCTTAACCCGTGCCGCTTGGTTGGTGGTCGGCCACGGTTCATTTGACCTGAACAACTACGCCGAGGCGGAAAAAGGCTACAGCAAAGTGCTGTCATTAACCGCCAGCAATGATGAGTCGCGCACTGGTCTCTACGACAACCTGGCCGCAGCCATCTACAACCAGGGTGAGCAGGCGCGCACCGCCGGCGACTTCCAACTGGCCGCCGACCACTACCTGCGGGTCAGTAAACTGGCGCCCACCTCCAGTATCCGCCCCACCGCTGAATTTGATGCTGCCAGCGCGTTAATCGAACTGCAGAACTGGTCACAAGCCACCGATGTGCTGCTCGCCTTCCGCGACCACTTCCCCAAACACGACCTGCAAAAAGAGATCACCAAAAAGATCGCTTTCGTTTATAAATCGAGCGGTCAGTTGGAGCTGGCTGCCGGTGAGTATGAGCGCATCGAGTCGGAAGCCGACGACGAAGAGGTGCGTCGCGGCGCGCTGCTGTTGGCCGCCGAGCTCTATCAGGAGGCCGGGGTCACCGACAAAGAGGTGGCGGTCTACAAACGCTTTATTAGCTATTTCCCGGCGCCCATCGAAAATGTGCTGGAGGTCTACAGCAAACTGGCCGGCGCTTACGAATTAAGCGGCGATGGCAAAAGCCACACCGCCACTCTGCTGAAAATTGTCGCCCTCGACAAAGGTGCCGGCAAACAACGCACCGATCGCACCCGCTACCTGGCGGCCGGCGCAGCCTTAACCCTGGCCAAACCCAACTTCGACAAATTTAAAGCGGTGGCCATTGTCGAGCCGATCAAGAAAAACCTGGATAAAAAGAAAAAGCTGATGAAAATTGCCATCGAAGCCTATTCTGACCTGGTTGATTACGAAGTGGCCGACATCACCGCCGCCGCCACCTACTACATGGCCGAGATCTACTACGACTTCTCCCGCGCCCTGGCCAACTCCGAACGACCATCAGGGTTGAGTGATCTGGAGCTGGAAGAGTACGAGCTGGCGCTGGAGGATCAGATCTTCCCGTTTGAAGAGAAGGCCATTAGCGTACACCGCAAAAATATCGAGCTGCTCTACATCGGCGTCTACAGTAACTGGATCGATAAAAGTATCGGCAAGCTCGCTGATCTTTTCCCGGCCATCTACGCCCGCGACGAGGAGCACACCGGCTTTGTCGAGACCATCGACTCCTACTTCTACGCCATTAAAGAGCCCGAGGCCGCCCCGGTGGCTCCAGCACCCGGCGCCGAGAGCAGTCAAGCGTCCGCAGCTGATTCAGCACCCACTAATGCTGGCACCAGTAGCACAGAAATACCCGAATCAACAGCAGAGAACGACAACCACGATCAAAGCCAAGCGCTGGATAACAAAAATGTTATCGCGTTATCAGATTCGGAAAATTGAACTACGCTGAAGCTAAATTAGGCTAGGTTTATAGTAGTAACCTAACGGCGGGATTTTCCATCAGACCTATGGCGACACCCTTCATTTCAATTAAGCAGCACCGTAGCAGCAGCGCGCTGCTACGCAGCCTGTACCTGCCTGCAATAGCTCTGGTTATTTTCTGTACCGGCTGTGCGACAACCTCGAAGCAGTCAGGCCAGGACGATGCCAACAACGGCATTAAAGTGGTGGAAAACCGCAGCGTCGATCTCTCCATTCGCCGCAAATTCGATAACGCTCTTGAGCTCTTGCGTGATCAGCAGTATGAGCAGGCCATTGTACTGTTAAATGAAGTTGCCAACGGCACGCAGAATAATTCCGCGCCCTACATCAATTTAGGTATCGCCTATACTAAAACCGGCCAGAATGAGTTGGCGGAAGCAAGCTTTCAAAAAGCCCTGGCGATCAATCCCAACCACCCGGCGGCACTCAATGAGATGGGTATTTTCTATCGCAGCATCGGCCGCTTTGAAGATGCCCGCTTACTTTATGAGCGAGTGGTAAATAAATACCCGGAATTTATGCCGGCGCGCCGAAATTACGGCATTTTATGTGATTTATATCTAAATGATGTCAACTGTGCGCTGGAACAATACGAGGCCTACAGCGAGGCCAACCCGGAAGATGAAACAGTAAAAATCTGGATCGCCACGTTGCGCCAAAAGCAGGTGAGATAACTACCATGCTCAAAAAATTTTTATTACTGCCGATAATCCTATTAAGCCCCCTTGCATTCGCGCAAGAGAGTAAAAAGGACGAGGTAAAAACGGTCTCCGGTATATCGATTGTCGGTAACGATGAAGCGCCCAAATCGCTTTTCATCGTACCCTGGAAAAGCTCAGAGATAGGCTTTGAATCAGAGCTGGCCGCGCAGGCGCTGGTGGATGGTTCACTCAAGCCTTTGGACAAAGATGTTTTTAATCGCGAGCTGGATTATTTCGATATCCGCAGCGGCAAACTTGATCAGTAATTTTTTTTGTAAACCAGTGCCTAGCAAGCACACGGGAGAGGAATAAACCATGGGCGTTATCAATACCATCGTCGCTTTCTTTTTAGAGGGTGGTTTCTGGATGTATCCAATCATGATCGTTGGTGCCGTCGGTGCCGCCACCGGCATTGAGCGATTCATTAAACTCACACAAATCGAGCGGGCCAATAAATCGATGTGGTCGCGCATGGAGCCGGTACTGGTTAAAGGCGACTTTGAAGCCGCCCGTAAAATGACCGCCGACGATACCTCCACCGTCAGCAAATTGTTACAGGTGGGTCTGGAGCGACAAGGCACCGTGCGCCGTCGCGACGACATTGAGATCGCCATGGAAGAGGAGATGATGGGCATCATCCCGCTGTTGGAAAAACGCACAGGCTCCATCGCCCTGTACGCCAACATCTCCACCCTGCTCGGTCTGCTCGGTACCATTCTCGGTCTGATTGCAGCGTTTAACGCGGTCGCCAACGCCAACCCGGCGGAAAAGGCTGACCTGCTCTCCGCTTCAATCTCTATCGCCATGAACACCACTGCCTTCGGTTTGGTAATGGCGATTCCGCTGCTGTTTATGCACTACTTCCTGAACTACAAAACCGGCACCATCGTTGACAGTTTAGAGATGATCTCTGTGCGCACGCTCAACGTCATCACCAAGAAAGCCAAGCGAGCTGAACTCGAACAAGTAGCCTAAGCGACAATTACGATGGCAAAAAAACACCACTATCGGCGCACCAGCGATCCGGTCGAGATCGACGTAACCACCTTTTTGAACCTGATGGTGGTACTGATTCCGTTTCTGCTGATTACTGCGGTCTTCTCCCGGATCACGATTCAGGAGCTCAACCTGCCGGCGCAGGCCGCCGGTGGCGAGCAACCGGATAAGCCATTAATCACCATCGAGGTGATTATTCGGGACAACGGCCTGCAGATGACCGACGGCGACAAGATTACCGCCACCATCGACAAGATCGATGGCCAGCAGGACATCGGCACGCTCTCGGAAAAACTGGTGGCCCTGAAAAACCAATATCAGGAGAAAGAGGACGCCGTCATTCTGGTCGAGCCGGACATCGAATATGACGATCTGATTCGTGTGATGGATGCCGTCAAGGTGGCCGAGATCCGCCACGATGGCCAGACGGAGTTAGAGCGAAGAGCCCTCTTTCCCAAATTATCACTAGGCGATGCCCCATGAAAAACTCCCGTCGCATTAAGCGCATGGCGCGAGCCAAACGCAACAAGGTGGGCGGCCTTAACCTGACCTCGCTGATGGATGTATTTACCATTCTGGTGCTCTATCTGCTGGTCAACCAATCTTCCGTTGAAGTGGTGGAACCGCCCAAAGATGTGACCCTGCCCGATTCAGTCGCCGAGGCCAAACCCCGGCAGACGGTGGTGGTGTTTGTCAGTCCGGAGACTATCTCCATCGCCGGCGAGCCGATTATGCCGACCATGGATGTGCTCAATACCGACGCCACTACGGCGGACGTACTGAAAGATAAACTCGCCTCCATTAAAGGCAACGCACTCGGTTTGAACAACGAGGGCGTCGACAAGAGCAGCGAAGTAACCATCATGGCGCACAAGGAGGTCCCCTTTAAAGTATTGCGGGGCATCATGTCTGTGTGCACCAACGCCGGTTACACCAAAATTTCACTCGCTGTTAACCAAAAAGCATCCCAGAGCTAGAGCAGTTTTGTGACCAGTTCAATAGCCGAAGAAAAATTAGCGCTTGAATCGCAAATAGCTACCGTTGAAGAGCAGATCAGCCAGCTCAACAGTCAGATTAGCGATCAAGACCAAGCCATTGCCGAGTTACAGCAATCGGACGAGAAGTTCAAACTACTGGACGATATCTGTTGTGCGCTGGATAAACTGGAGGCGATGGATGCTGCCCCCCTGTTTTGGGGTGAAGAACAGAGCCCAGAGCAGAAAGCCGCCCAGCTGGGCCGCATTCAGGGTGTAATCGCCGACTTCCAAAAGCAGAACGACGACCTGCAACAAGCCAAGCAGTCGCTGCAGGATAAGCTCAACCAGCAGTGCGAAATTGTCGACGATTTAAGCTATCAACTTGATGAAGTCTTAGATCAGGAAGATCGCGCGCAATCCGACTTTATCATCGAGCGGGAGGAGCACGAACTGCCCTTCCGCGCCATGACTGTGCCCTGGCACACACTGCGCGAAGATAAGGTCCGCAGTCGTAAATCCTTTGGTGGTGCAGCGGTCTTTTTGGTGCTGCTCAATCTCCTGATTCTGTTCTGGCAATTGCCGGAATTTGATCCGGAAGAGGTGGAAGTACCCGAATACTTGGTAGAGATGGTCAAGAAAGATAAGCCGATACCCCAGCCGCCGATTGAGCGGCCGAAGAAAGATGAACCGGAGCCGGTGGAAGAGCGCAAAGAAGAGAAAAAAGTGGCCGATACCACGGAGAAACCACAGCCTACTCCGGAACAGAAAAAAGCGGCGCGCACCAAAGCCGAAACCTCTGGCGTACTCGCCTTCAAAGAGAGTTTCAACGAGCTCTTAGAAGACGATATCGATCAGAAACTGGGCGCTACCGCCAATTTGCGTAACACGGCGGCCGCCTCCACCGGCAATGCCAGCCGCGCGTTGGTGATGTCCCAGGCCACGGCCACCAGTGGCGGTATCAACAACGCCGCCATCAGCCGCAGCGTGGGCGGTACCGCCGGCAACGAGCTGGGTACCGGTGTCTCCTTCGCCAGGGTGGACAGTTCCATTGGTACCGATATGGTGGCCGATGACCGACCGCTCAGCGATGGTGTCGGCCCCACCCGTACCGACGAAGAGATTCAAATTGTCTTCGACCGTTACAAAGCCTCGCTCTATCGCATCTACAACCGCGAGCTGCGCCAGAACCCATTCCTGAAAGGCAAGATGGTATTGCGTATCACCATTGAGCCCGATGGCAGCGTGTCAGTGGCCAAACTGGAGAATACCGATATGGATTCCCAGGCCTTGGTGGCTGAAGTTCTGGAGCGGGTTAAACGCTTTAATTTCGGGCCGAAAGACGGCGTGCCCCAAATTACCATCCTCTATCCCATCGACTTCCTACCAGCGGCCTAGGCCAGGCCGCCAACACCCCTTTGCCCGCGCTGTTTATTAGAATTTCCTGAAGATGTCGATTGGGATATTTCTTTAGCAGCGCGGGATAAATTTGAGTAACAGTTCTACGATTTAAAAAAAAGTCCAAAGATTACTTCCAGGACAATGGCCAAGCTCGAAACCAGCGTCTACTTTTGGATTAACTTTATCTATTTTTTGTCGCTTTTTTGGTAAACGAATGCCGCCTTTTTTGGCACTCTGAATTTCGGATTGTAGACAACTTTTTTGCCCAATAAGTCGTTGTTTTGCCGTAACTGCCGCACGAAATTTATTGGGTCGATTGGAAAGGAAGCAGGCTAACGAAATGCATTCAACAGCCGAAAAGAAAAAATTAATCGCAGTTCGATTATCAACGAGTGACCAGTGAGTTTGCGGCCCATGACTATGCGTAGGTATCACGCTTCAACCTGCACCGCTTTCGGCGCTTCCGCCGGTAACCATCAGCGCAGCCTGTGGGCTTTTTTGGCCTTCGCCCTGCTGCTGGCCAGCGCAGCCCTGTTTACCGCCCCTGTGCAAGCGGCGGAGAAGTTCTGCTCTGATTACGGCGGTCTTATCGACGGCAACATCATCGGCACGGCACCGACGCAAATCACCATCGACGTCTCCTGTACTTTTCAGAACTGGCCGATCACCAATCCGCTCAGCACCAACATCAACTTCCAGACCAATGATCCGTCCATCCACCTGATCATTTTTGACAACGTCTACTACACCGGCAACATGGCCTGTGCCAACATCCCCCACAAACTGTGGGTGGTGAACTCTCTGGAGGATGCCTTCTCCGGCGTTTGTCAGGATCTGTTTCTGCCCAACGAGACCATCGACAAACGCTCACCCATAGCGACAGTGGGTATTGGCGAGCAGTTTACCTACCGTTTGATTCTGCCCTCCATGGATGTACCGGCGGGCGAGCCCTCACCCAATGACCTGGGCAATGTCACCCTCACTGACGATCTCAACGCCACCGGTGCCTCGCTCACTTTGATTGGCACCCCGTCGGTCACCTTCGCCAGCAGTGGCCTCACCGTACCGCACACCTTCACCAATGTCGGCGGCCTGCTCACCTTTGTGTTTGCTGACACCATCTACGCCGGCCAGCAGATCTATATCGATATCACCGTCGAAGTGGATAACGACCCGGTGGCCAACGTTGCCGGCACCCAGATTATCAACACCGCCAACTGGGAGTTCTCGCGCTGGGTCGACCTGGATGAAAACGGCATCTTTGAGGATGGCAGCTTCGACGCTGACGGCGACGGTCTGCTGGAAGATGAATTCTTTAGCCCCTTGCCCGGTGAGGGCGGTATCGCCTCGGCCATCACCATCTCTGAGCCGTCACTGTTTGTCAGCAAAACCGCCAACCAGACCGCGGTTAACATCGGGGTACCGGTCACCTACACCATCGAGGTACAGAATGTCGGCGGCAGCCCGGCCTGGGATATCACCCTCACCGACTTGCTGCCCGATGTGCCTTCGGCCCCGGCCGGTATGTGTGATACCGACCCGGGCGCGACCCTCACCGCCCAGGTGTTCGCCGCCGATGGCGTCACCCCGGTAAGCGCGGTATTGGTGGAGAATACCGACTACACCCTCACCTACTCCGGTTTCCCGGCCTGTGAGTTCACCCTCACCACCACCTCTGCCGCCGCCAGTATCGGCGCCGGCGAGATGTTAATCCTCACCTACGTCAGCGAGCTCGATGCCGACACCACCGGCGACACCGAACCGCTCAAAAATATTATCGGTGCCGATATCTGGTACAGCGGCGACAGCAGCACTACCAACCGCCGGGTGTTTGACCCCACCATCACCGATGGCACAGTTGGCGTTAACGATTTCCAGGATGCCTACATTGTCACCACGGCACTGACCGGTTACTTCTTCGAGAAGACCGCCACCAATGCCATTACCGGTGACTTTCCGGCCACCGTCGCCATCGCCGGCGACACCATCCGCTACACCCTGCGTCTGTTTAACGTCGACCAGACCATCAACGGCATTGAGGTCACCGATATTCTGGACCCGGCCAGTTTCGACCTGAACAGCTTTAACATGGTCAATGCCAGTGGCGCCAGCTACACCTTTGACACCAGCACCGGCTCACTGGTGATCAACGGCGGCGGCGGCTCTTTGGATGTCGGCACCGGCACCGAGCTCAATATCGTCTTTGAGATCGATCTGCTGTCCACCTTGGCCAACGCCAGGGTGGTCAATAATCGGGCCATCCTGCACGCCGACCAGGGTACCCCCGCCATCGGCGACGACTTCTTCGCCGTCAGTGATGACCCCTTCGTCAACGGCGTCTCCGACCCCAGCGTGTTGGGCGATGAAGACCCGACCCCGGTGACCATCCAAACGCCCGGGCCACTGCTGAAGCAGAACGGCCAGACCTCCGCCACCATTGGCGAGCAGTTCACCTACACCATCACCGTACCGGCCACGCCGATCAACACCGCCATCTACGATGTTCGGATTCTCGATGACTTCAGCGCCTCGGCGGCGGATATCCGCTACGTCAGTGCGCGGGTGATCGCCGGTGGCAGCTGGGCGCTGAGCAACGCCGGCACCAGCAGCAACGCGGTGATTGTCGATGCCTCCACCGGTATCGATATCCCCGCCGGTGGTCAGGCGGTGATTGAGATCACCGCCGAACTGCTCAACACCACCACCAATAACCGCGGCCTGGCCTTCAGCAACACCGCCAGCTACACCTTCAACCGCATCAACAACGTCGCCGGCTCGCAGATTGCCGGCACTGGCGACACCGCCGATGCCATGGTGGTACTGGAGCCGACCCTCAACATTGCCAAGAGCGTCAGCTACGTCTCCCCGGCCGGCAAGGCCGCCACCGATACCGCCACCGTCGGCGATATCCTGCAATACCAGATCACCTTAAGCCACGCCGTGGGCAGCAACTCCGGCGCCTTTGACCTGAGCATCACCGACAGCCCCGCCGCCGCCCTCAGCTTTGTACCGGGCTCGGCCCGCGCCCAGCTCAACGGTGTCGATATGGTGGGCTTCGTAGCCACTCCCGATATTCTCGCCACCGGTGAGCTGATCTGGGGTGACCTGAACGAAGATTCGAGCCTGGATGTGGGCCTCGGCGATACCCTGGTGCTCACCTATCAGGTGCAGGTGGACGACGCCTCCACCGGCGATCTGATCAACAACGCCGTGGCCGAGTGGACCTCTCTCGACGAGGGCGCCGCCAACGAGCGTAACGGCCTCGGCTGCCCCGCCATCGCCGCCCCCAACGACTACTGCGCCGGCCCGGTAACGGTTACCGTCAGCAGTGCCGACAACACCAGCTTCACGAAAAGTGTGGTCAGCGACAGCTTCAGTGAGAACCCGGCCAGCGCCGGTAACCCGGTCCTGCGCGTCGGTGATACCGTCAACTACCAGCTCACCCTGAACCTGCAGGAGTACACCACCAGCGGCGTGGTGGTGAGCGATGTGCTGCCGGCCGGCCTCGCCTACGACGCCCTGGTCAGTATTAGCCCCGCCTCCGGCGCCAGCACCTTCACCTATAGCCTGAGCAGCCAGCCGGCCAACGGCGATACCGGCAACCTGGTGTGGAATTTTGGCGATATCGTCAACACCCCCAGCGGAGACAACACTCCAGTTGATCAATTAGTGATTGAGTACCGCGCCAAGGTGGTGACCGATGACGCCCCCATCGGGGTCGATACCAGTACCAGCAACAGCCTCACCAACCAGGCGTCGCTCAGCTACACCGGCGGCGACCCACTGCTCGACCCCGCCCGTCTCACCGACAGCGCCACCATTTACGTACTGCAACCGGCCATGAGCGCCATCACCAAGGTCGATGTGCAGGGCGGCCGCACCGGCAGTGGCGTCGCCTTCGACCCCTATCAGGTGGATATCCTGGCCGACAGCATGAGCTTCCAGGTGCAATCCTGTAATAACGGCCTGGCCCCGGCTTATGGCGCCACTATTCGCGATCAGCTGCCCATGGAGCTGGATGAGACCGACCTGGTCGCCAGCCCACCGGTGGTCAGTGTGGCCGGCGTCACCCTCAACCAAGGGGTCGACTACAGCCAGTTACTGCCCGCCCGCGGTGGCGTGTTAGAGATCACCCTGCAGGACTCCGCCCCGATTCCGGTCAACGAGTGTGTCACGGTCACCTACAACATCGGTTTCCACAGCGACATCGCCCCCTTCTCCACCTGGAACAACAGCGCCACCCTGGCTGAGTACCGCTCGCGACCACTCGCCTTGGATGGCCGCCTCTACACACCGGTCGATGTCGCCCAGGTCTATATGACCAACCAGATCGGCATCTCCCGCTTAAGTAAAACCCTGGTCAGCGCCGACCAGGCCACCATCGGCGACGAGGTGGTTTACCAGCTGCGCGTGCCGGCGGTGGTGGAGAACGCCACTCTCGATAACGTCCAGATCAACGACGACCTGCCAGTGGCGCTGGAGTACGTCAGCGCCACGGCGGTCGACCTCCAAGGCAACCCGGTCGCTCTCACCGACAACAGCGCCGCCCCCGGCCAGGTGCGTTTGGCGGTGCCGCAAATTGTGGCCGGTGACCAGTTACTGATCACCCTCACCACACGCGTGGTAAACAGCGACGACACCAATGCCGGCGTCAGCTTCAGCAACACGGCCGACTACACCTACGACGGCCTCGACCCCGCCGCTGACACCCGCGGCAGCAGCGGCCCGGTCACCATCATTGAGCCAAGTGTTACGATCGCCAAGGCGGTGGCCAACCTCACCACCCCAGGTGCGGCCCCCCTGCCCGGTGACAGCCTGCGCTACACCCTGACCCTCACCGCCCAGGGCGGCGCCACTACCGATAATTTCAGCGACGCCTTCGATCTCACCATCGACGACGCCCTCAGCCTGGGACTGCTCTACCAGACCGGCACCGCCACTGTCACCGGCAACGGCAACACCATCAACGACCCGCTCACCAACGGTGGCGATGGCGTGGCCACGGCCGAGACCCTCACCTGGGATCTGGCCAACACCACCGCCGATATCGATGTGGTTGAGGGCACCGCCATCACCATCACCTACGATGTGCTGGTGTTGGCTGGCGTGCAGCCAGGCCAGGATCTGACCAACAGCGCCAGCAGCCGGTGGAGCGGCCAGGATGGCGCCAACCCCTATGAGCGCGACGGCAGCAACAGCCCCGCCTATAACGACTACTACGTGGGCCCGGTCACCACCACGGTGACCACGCGCCTGGATGTCTCCCTCACCAAGAGTGTGATTAACGACAGCACCGGCCAGGACCCAGGCCTCGACGCCAGCCCCGGTGACAGCCTGCGCTACAGCCTGGTGCTGACCAACAACAGTGTCGTGCCCATCACCAACGGTGTGCTGCAGGACAGCCTGGCCGCACAGTTTGTGCCCGGCACCCTGCAGTTCATCAGCCTACCGGCCAGCATCGACAGCAGTAACAGCGACGCCACCGGCGGCGCCAACGGCACCGGCCTGATTGACCTGCGCAACATCACCCTGGCCGCCACCGGCGACGTTAACGGCAACGACAGCATCACCGTGGTGTTCAGCGCGCAGTTGCTGCCGGTATTGACCAGCGGCAGCCAGGTGCTTAACACCGGCTCCATCACCGCCGACAACCTGCCCACCACGCCCAGTAGCACCACCGTCACCACCATCAGCTCGGCGCCGCTGTGGCGGGTGGAGAAGGTCTCCGACGATATCAGCGGCGATCCGGCGGTACTGCAGCCGGGCGACACCCTGCGCTACACCATTACCGTCAACAACTACGGAAATGAGAACGCCAGCAACGTCACCCTGCGCGACCAGATCCCCACCTACACCCAGTATCTGGCCGGCTCCACCACCCTTAACGGCAATCCGGTGGCCGACCCGGCCGCGGGCGTATCGCCCCTGCGCGATGGCCTGGCCATCAACGCGCCGGCGGATGGCACGGTCGGCTTTATGCCGGCCGACGCCACCGCCAGCAGCGACTACACCGCCAGCAGCGACTACACCGCCACCATCACCTTCGATGTGGTGATCGATCTGCGCACCGTGGGCGGCACTGCCATTGCCAACCAGGGCTTTGTCTACGGCAGTGGCGCCGGCAGCGGACCCTTTGCCGAAGTACCCTCGGATGACCCGGATACCGATACCGCCAATGACCCCACCGTCGATGTGGTTGGCTACGCGCCACTGCTCGACGCCACCAAAACCGTGGCCCTGGTGGTTGATAACGGCTCGGCGGGAGTGATCGATGCCGGCGATACCCTGCGCTACACCATCGTTATCAGCAACCTGGGTAACGTCGACGCCAGCGGCGTCAGCCTGGTCGATGCGGTGCCGGCCAACAGCCTCTATGTGGCCGACAGCACCACCCTCAACGGTCAGCCGGTCAATCAACCCGACCTCGGCCAGTCGCCACTGGCGGCCGGCATTATGGTCTACTCCAATGATGGCGCCGCACCGGGGGTGATCACCGCCGGCGGCAGTGCCACCGTGGTGTTCGACGTGATAGTCGCCGCCACCGCCACCACCGGCACCCAGATTGTCAACCAGGGTGTGGTCAGCAGTAACCAACAGGCCGATGAACCGACCGACGCCGACGGCATCGACAGCAACGGCGACCAGCCCACCGTCAGTATCGTGGGCCCGGCGCAGCTGCTCGCCATTGTCAAAACCGTGGCCGACCTGAACGGCGATCTGGTACTGGCCGGCGATGAGCTCGAGTACACCATTACCGTGCAGAACATCGGCTCCCTGCCAGCCACGGATGTGATCATCTACGATAATCTCGATCTGCCCGACCCGGACCAGTTGCTCTACACCGCCAACTCGGCCACCCTCAATGGCGTGACCACTGGCGTCACTTTTGTCGACCCGACCGTCACCGCCGACTACAGCTCCAACTATGGTGACCTGGCCGCGGGCGACTCGATCACCCTGCGCTTTCGAGCCAGCCTGGATGCCAACCTGACCACCGGCACCACGGTGATCAACACCGCTCAGGTCTACTGGCAGGCCAACAACCAGACCGACTCCGCCTCGGTGGCAGTGGTTATCGGCGCGCCGCCCACCTATACCGCCAACCTGGGTGGTAGCGTCTGGCGCGACAGCAACGACGACAAGGCGGTCGACAGCAACGAGACCCGCTTTGAAAACTGGACGGTGGAGCTCTACCGCGGCAGCGAGCTGATCGCCACCACCCTCACCGACGCCGACGGTCTCTACGGCTTTATTGGCCTGCCGCCCAACGACACCGCCAATTTTGTCTATGGTCTGCGCTTTATTCAGCCCAACGCCACCGTCACCACAGCCAAGCTCGGCATCGCCGACTCGCCCTACGTCAACAGTCTGCAGGCGATTGACCAGATTGTGGTGGCCGGCAACAGCGTGCTCGATTACCTCAATCTTCCGCTGCTGCCCAACGGCGTCATCTACGACTCGATCATCCGCACCCCCATTGTTGGCGCCACGGTCGAGCTGCTCAACGGCAGCAGCCTGCAGCCGCTGCCGGCCACCTGTTTTGACGACCAAGCGCAACAGAGCCAGGTCACCACCGACTTCGGCTTCTACCGCTTCGACGTCAACTTCAGCGAGGCCGCCTGTAGCACCAGCGACAGCTATCTGATTCGCGTCACCGCGCCCACGGCCGATTATGAAACCGGTGCCTCGCGCCTGATTCCGCCGCAAAACGACGAGACCACGGCCGCCTTTGACGTGCCCTCCTGTCCCGGCAGTGCCAACGACGCCTTCCCCACCACCGCTGACCTGTGTGAAGTGGTGGCCCTGGAGACGGCACCGCCAACCTCGGTGGCGATTCGCAGCGCCGGCACCAACTACTATCTGCACCTGGCACTCGGCAACAGCTTTGTGCCCGGCGACAACCAGCTGTTTAACAACCACATCCCGCTCGACCCGATCCTCGACACCGCTGTCGCCATCCGCAAGGTGGCCGGCAAGGTGAACGTCTCGCGCGGCGATCTGGTGCCCTACACGCTCACCATTGAAAACGACTATCTGTCGGCGCTGCAGGACCTGAGCGTGGTCGACACCTTCCCGCCCGGCTTCAAGTACGTGCCCGGCTCCGCCCGCTACAACGGCCTGCCGCTGGAGCCGGTGTTGGTCGGTGGCCAGCTGCGCTGGGATCAGATCGACCTGGAGCTGAACGCCGAGAGCACCATCGAGCTGCTGTTCATTCCCGGTGCCGGCGTCGGTGAAGGCGAATACATCAACCGCGCCCACGTCGAGAGTTTCTTCACCCAGGAGCCGGTCTCCAACACCGCCAGCGCCGCCGTACGCGTGGTGCCCGACCCGACCCTCGACTGCTCCGATGTCTACGGCAAGGTGTTCAACGACAGTAACGCCAACGGCTATCAGGACAGCGGCGAAGTGGGGATCCCTAACGCCCGCGTGGTCAGCGCCACCGGCCTGGTGATCACCAGCGACGCCGACGGCCGCTTCCACCTCACCTGTGCCGCCGTGCCCAACGAGCTGCGTGGCTCCAACTTTATCCTCAAGCTGGACGAGCGCAGTCTGCCCTCGGGCTATCGGGTTATCAGCGAGAACCCAAGGGTGCAGCGCCTGACCCGCGGTAAAGCGGTGAAATTCAACTTTGGGGTCTCCCTGCACCGGGTGGTGCGCCTGGATATCGCCGATGGCGTCTTCCAGCCGGGTACCACCGAGATGCGTCCGCAGTGGCTGCCGCGCATCCCCATGCTGCTTAACGAATTGCAAAAGTCACCCGCGATCCTGCGTCTCTCCTACCTGGCCGATGTGGAAAACGAAAGCCTGGTGAAAGAGCGTGTCGCCACCCTCAAAGCCACCATTGCCGAGCAGTGGCGCGAACTCGACTGCTGCTACAAGCTCACCGTCGAGACGGAGATCTTCTGGCGCCGGGGCGGGCCACCGGATAAGTCGAGGGTGTTGAAATGAAGCCGATCACCTTGATGAAAAAACCGTTGCTAATTGCCCTGGGATTCGGCCTGCTGGCCGGCCAGGGTTACGCTGAAGAGTCCAACCCCGAGCGGGCCCAGGGCTGGATGGGCCGTACCCTCGACTGGAGCCTGGGCGCCGTCGACTGGGCGGCCACACCGCTCTACGCCGAGCCTGTCTACCGCGACCAGCGCTTTGGTGACAACACCGAGCAGCAGATGAACAGCGCCGACTACGCCCGGCAGTGGCTGATGCCCGACGATGACAACAGCCAGGGCGACCGCCTGGAGACCCAGCAGGTCACCGAGCAGAACATCAACACCGTCAAGCTGCAGAACGTGGTGCCGCCGATCTACTTCGCCTCCGGTGAAGCCGATATTCCACCCAGCTACGTGGCGCTGCTGCGCGATGTGCTGGTTAAGATGAAAGACCGCGCCAATGTCCGCCTGCACTTTGTCGGTCACACCGACAACGCCCGCCTGAGTCCCGAACTCGCCTCCATCTATGGCGACAACGAAGGGCTGTCGCGCGAGCGCGCCGGTACCACCGCCGAGTTCTTCCAGCAGGCCCTCGACCTGCCGGCGGAATCCATCTCCTATGAGGGGATGGGTGAATCGCGGCCGATCGCCAGCAACAGCAACAACGCCGGCCGCGCCAAAAACCGCCGGGTTGAGGTGGAGGTGTGGTACGACGAGATCACCGATGTCGAGGTGGAGAAAGAGGTACTGGTCGCCGAACAGATGCACCGGCTCAAGGTGTGCCGGGTGGAGACCGTCTGTAAGCTCACCTATAAGGCCGGCCACGATCACCGCGCCAAGGTACGCAACCTGGTGGTACCTCTGCATTACGACGAGCAGACCACCGAGATCTCGGCCAACTTCCTGAAGCAGATTCGCCAGGGGCTGGCCAACCTCAACAACAAACAGAATGTGGTGGTGCGCTTTATCGGCCACACCGACAACCTGCCGCTGACCGGCCGCGATGCCCGCCTCTACGGCAATCACGAGAGCCTGGCCAGCGCCCGCGCCCGCCGGGTGGCCCTGGCCGTGGCCGAGGCGCTGGGCCTGCCCAGCCGCGCGGTCGACAGTCTCGGCAAGGGGGTCGATCAGCCCATCGCCTCCAACGCCACCGAAAAGGGGCGCATGCTCAACAACCGCATCGAGGTGGAGTTCTGGTACGACGACCAGCTACAAGCTCTGCCCGACGAGCCACAGATGTGCCCCGAGCAGTCCGGCGCCGAGACCGTCACCCGGGTCTACGATCCCCCGTCCGGGGCGATTCCGCCGGTGCTGTTTGACGGCGGCCAGCCCATTGTCCCGCCCGGCTACAGCCAGCGCCTGGTGCGCCTGATGGACGAGGTGAAAGACAAAGCCCGGGTGCGCCTGCGTTTTCGCGGCTACATCGCCAACGAGCGCCTGGAGCGACGTACCGCCGCCGTCTATGGCGACGATGTCGGCCTCTCCACCGCCCGCGCCCGACGAGTAATGGAGCAGGTGCGCAACGCTATCGGCCTGAGTGATGAACAGGTGCTGGTTGAAGGCTACGGCTATGTGCAGACCGACGATGTGGTCAACTCAGGCTTCGTCGAGTTCGACCGCTCCCGGGTGGTGGTGGATGTGCTCTACGAAGAGTTGGCCATCCTCGACGATCTGGATGCGCTGGATATCACCCGCATCACCCGCGAAGTGGCCACCCAGAATCCCTTTGCCCTCAACCTGATGCGTATCACCGTCGACGGTGTGCCAGTGGATGACCCGGGCAAAAGTGTCGCCGACGTCCAACGCTGTACCGACGTCGCCCTGGAGCGGACCGATATTCAACTGAAGTACGACAACCTGGCCTTCAAACCGCGCCTGAATGTCACCGCCTGGCCGACCACCATTCGCTTCCAGGATGACTTCAACACCAGCGCCATCGAAAACCAGGTGCGCTTCAAGCTCTACAGCAACTACCGCGAACGCATCGACCACGCCGAAGTACGCCTGTTTGAGGCCGGCCAGTCGAGCCGCGACGAGCCGCTGGCGGTGATTCCGCTGGATGCCAACGGCGCGGGCGAGTGGAGCGCTGAGCAGGAGCACTTCTCCGGTGTCCGCCGCCACCTGCACTACCGTTTGCGGGTCTACAACAGCGACGGCCTGTTCGATGAGACCAAGGCCCAGTCCCTGTGGCTGGTCGACAGCGTCGACCCGGACGAGCTGCAGGCCGCCGACGCCGAGCGCGAGCTGCTGACCGGCTATGGTGAAAACCGCCTGGAGCTGAACAACATTCCCCTTTCGGGCGGTTCCATCCAGGTCTCTGGCGACGCCATCCCCCCTGGCCACTCGGTGTGGGTCGCCGGCCACCCGGTGCCGCTCAATGAGCAGGGTGAATTTGTCGCCGAAGAGCTGCTGCCCGCGGGCCTGCACACCGTCGAGGTGGCGGTACTCGATGAACAGGGCAATGGCGAACTCTTCCTGCGCGACCTGGAGCTGAAAAAGAACGACTGGTTCTACGTCGGCCTGGCCGATATCACCCTGGCCACCGACAGCACCAACGGCCCGGCCAAGCTGGTCACCCAGGACGATATCCACTACGACAATGGCGTCTCCCTGGAAGGGCGTCTGGCCTACTACGCCAACGGCAAGTTTGGCGACAACTGGCAGTTGGTGAGCAGTGCCGACACCCGTGAGGATGAGCTCGACAACCTCTTCTCCAACTTCCTCGACAAAACCCCGGACGCCCTCTTCCGGCGCCTGGACCCGGACTACTTCTACCCCACCTTTGGCGACGACAGCACGGTGGAGGAGATGGCGCCCACCCAGGGCAAGTTCTACGTCAAGTTACAGAAGCAGGACGACTACGGCCTGTGGGGTAACTTCGACGTCGACTACAGTGATAACAGCCTGGCCCTGGTTGACCGCACCCTCTACGGTGCCAACGGCCACTGGCAGTCAGACAACGTGCTGAGCTTTGGCGATGAGCGCATCGCCGTCGACGGCTTTGTCGCCGACCCGGGTACCGTCGCCAGCCGCGACGAGTTCCGCGGCACCGGTGGCTCGCTCTACTTCCTGCGCCACGAGGATCTGCTGCAGGGTTCAGAGACGGTGCGCATTGAGGTACGCGACCCCGACTCCGGGCTGGTGGTGGCGGTGAAAAACCTGGTGCCCGGCCTCGACTACGAGCTCGACTACCTGCAGGGCCGGGTACTGCTCAGCGAACCGCTCTCCGCCAGCCGCGCCTCGGAGATGCTGGTCAACAACGACACCGGCATCGGCTACCAGGTATTCCTGGTAACCCGCTACGAGTACACCCCCGCCTTTGGCGAGCTGGATACCCTGGCCCTGGGTGGCCAGGTCCACTACTGGCTGAACGAGCAGGTACGCCTGGGGGTTAACCTGCACAGCAACGAGACCGACGACGAAGACGGTAGCCTCAATGGCTTCGACCTCACCTGGCGTAAGAGCGCCGCCACCTGGGTGAAACTGGAAGCCGCCCAGAGCGATGGCACCGGGGTCACCACCCTCGCCTCCATCGATGGCGGCTACAGCTTCGACAACCAGTCGGTAACCGATGAAAACGCCAGTGCCAGCGCCTATCGCCTCGACAGCAAAGTGGCGCTGGAGGATCTGCACGCTGGCCTCAAAGGCCAGGCCACCGCCTACCTGCAGAGTGTCGAGGCGGGTTACGCCGCCCCCGGCCTGCAGACCAACCGCGACGTCACCCAGTACGGTGGCAGCCTGGCGGTGCCGGTGCTCGACAACCTGGATATGCGCGGCAAGCTCGATCTCCGCGACCAGACCGACGGCCTGGAGACCATGGCCCTGGCGCTGGATGGCGACTACCAGTTGAACGACCACTGGACGCTCAGCAGCGGCCTGCGCCTGGATGACCGCACCGACAACTCGGTGGTGGTGCCGGTCACTCAGGAGGAGGGTCAACGCACCGACCTGCGCCTGCAGGGCGAGTACGACTCCCTGGGCAGCTGGAGCAGCTACGGCTACCTGCAGGGCACTCTGGAAGCCACCGACACTCGCGAAGACAACAACCGCGCCGGTGTGGGCGGGCGTTTGCGGGTAAGTAAGCGCTTGATCATGGACGGCGAAGTGTCCGGTGGCGACCTCGGCACCCTGGGCCGAATCGGCAGCGAGTTCCTCTACTCCGACCGCACCAGCCTCTACACCACCTACGCGGTGGAGAATGAACGGGCCGACAACGGCGTGCGTTCGCGCAGTGGCAATCTGGTCTCCGGTTTCCGCACACGCTACTCCGACAGCGCCAGCGTCTACATGGAGGAGAAGTACAGCCACGGTGATACCCCCACCGGCCTGACCCACTCCGCCGGTATCGACCTGGCCCCCAACGACCGCTGGAACTACGGCTTCAACCTGGATATCGCCACCCTCAAGGATTGGCAGACTTCCGCCCAGACCGAGCGTACCGCCTTTGGCGCCAACGTCGGCTACCTGTGGGGTGACACCACCATCACCAGCGCCCTGGAGTACCGCACCGACGATACCGAAAGCGCCACCACCGGACTCACCTCCGAGCGCAAAACCTGGTTGAGCAAAAGCAGCCTGAAACTGCAGTTGACCGACAGCTGGCGCCTGATCGGCAAACTCAATATCTCCGAGAGCCAAAGCTCCCTGGGTGAGTTTTACGACGGCAACTTCACCGAGGCGGTGGTCGGCTACGCCTATCGTCCGGTGAGCAGCGATCGACTCAACGCCCTGTTGAAGTACACCTACTTCTACAACCTGCCCGCCACCGACCAGGTGACCCTGGCCGGCAGCGCCGTGCAGTATGTGCAGAAGAGCAACATCTTCTCCGCCGACATCACCTACGACCTTAACCGCCACCTGAGCCTGGGCGGCAAATACGCCCTGCGCCGCGGCGAGTTGAGCCTGGATCGGGTCGACCCGGAGTTCTTCAGCAGTGATGCCTACCTCTACATCTTCCGCACCGACTGGCACCTGCTGCACAAGTGGGATCTGTTGATCGAAGCGCGTCTGCTCGACCTGCCCGACGCCCAGGACCAACGCGCCGGACTCTTGGCCGGCATCTACCGCCACGTGGGTGATCACCTGAAGGTAGGGGTCGGCTACAACGCCACCGACTTCTCCGACGATCTGACCGATCTCAGTTACGACAGCCAAGGCATCTTTATCAATGCGGTCGGCAAGTTTTAAGCGTGCAGACCTTGGTGCTGGCAAGTTAAAAGGCGCGTGCGGGTTTAAGCGGCAGGTTCTGGCTTAAGCCCCACCCACCAATTGACGGAGGCTGGGCGCGGGATAACCGCGGCCGGCTGAAATTTTGCGATTGCCCAACTCGGATTAGCCAACATCGACGTCCGCCAACTGCGGGCTATAGCTGGCCGCTCAGCGCTAACGTCCACTCCCCCAAATTTTAAATTGTCGCCAAGAGACCCACCCTCTTTTGACACGCAGATGCGACCCGCCAGCGGCGAACATTCGCTCTGGAAAAGCCACTCAGTAAACCCTTTTCCCAAAACCCATTTCGCGGAAGCCGTTTCTCTCAACCAATTTTTGAAATCTAATTTTCGAAACCTAATTTTCAAAACCTATTTGTCGAACCCCTCTGCTAAATCTCCGGCGTCGCCGCCAAAACAGATAGCCACACAGCCCCCCTCCTCAATCGAAAATCAACTTGCACATTCTTTCCCCATTTGCCCCCTGTTTTGTTGCACATTCGGCCACTAACCTAGGGCCTGTTAACACTAATTTAGCACCACTGTTGAGCTTGAAATGGGCTCCATCTAGGCGCGAGCCGCGTAGTTTGGTGGGCCCAAATCAGCGGTGAGCAACAACGAGCGAGCTCATTTCAGGCTCAACCCTTCGGGCTGGGGCCAGTTTTTTGCCAAGCGTTGTTGCCAGCTGCTTTGTAGGCCCACTACCTGGCAAGTCTGGCGCCTAGCTGGACAAAAAACTGACCTCCAGCAGTGGTGCTAAATTAGTGTTAACAGGCCCTAGCTCTTCCTTAGTTGCCGTAAGGCCAACCGCCTCACGGCGCATTGTTCATCAACTCAGAATTGAAAATGTCGCGACTTAAAACCCCTTCACTGCCCAGTCTGGCCCTGCTGAGCCTGGCCCTGCTCAGCGCCTGTTCCAGCGCACCCAAACACGAACAGCCCCTGGCCGAAGCGCTGATTACCAACATCACCGACGACGGCCTCAAACAATTTACCTACGAATACGCCGGCGGTGGCCCCGGCGGGCGCCCTGCTGGTGGTGGACCGGGTGGCGGCGGACCAGGCGGCGGTGCACCGGGCGGCAGAAGCCCTGGCGGCGGCCCCGGCATGGGCGGTTCACCACCGGAAGGCGGCATGCGCGCTGGCGGCGGTCGTCCCCGGGATGACGGCGAGAGGGTGCTCGAGCGGTTAAGCGAGCGCTTGCAGAGTACCGGCTTTTGTGAGCATGGTTGGTTTGTGATTCGCAAAGAGGAGCGGGATGGAGTGCAGGTTATTGTTGGCGAGTGTAAATCGGTTTAGTGGTTGGCTTTGGGCGGGCCTTGCGTTGCGGCTTACCGCAGTGAGATAAATTGACTGAAGACTGCCTCTGCTGAGTTGTGTTGCTCACCCTTCTGGTGAGAAGGCAGAGAGCAGTGCTGTTATGAACAGCGAAATATTTAGGCTTTATTTGTTTCGATTGCCATCGAAAAAACAAACTCAACAAGAAAACAATTCCCAAACACCAAAAACAAAATCCCCCCCAACAGGCAATTTGCCCACACAAGTAGAAAAATTGCCTCTTCAACCCAGAAAATTCTCCCGACCAATAGGAAAATTCCTATTTATCACCAGCAAAAAGGCCTGTCCAACCAGCAATTTGCTACTACCAGATAGAAAAATGCCTCTCCCACCCGCAATTTTCCCCAAGCCAATAGCAAAAGTAGTCAAGCAACCGGCAAATTGCCTTTCGCAGCGACTATGCCGGATCTTTGACAACCATTTTTCTACGGGCAAGCAGCAATTTTCTGCTCAATAGAGACATTCACCTAACAATAGGAAGCATTTAACTAACAACAGGAAACACTTAACTCACTCCAAAACCTATTTAATTCACTCAAACCAAAAACGCCGAAGCTAAAAAAGGCAACCACCCCCAACAGGCAGAAACACTAGGAACAAGCCGCAGTAATCGGCTGGCGCCAACACCACCATTTAAATACCAAACCCCAAAAGTGGAGCCCGATAGTGCGAGCCACACCATCCAGGAAGAGGAAAAAAGAAAAGAGAGGGAAAGAAGGGAGGAGGTGAGCCGAAAAATTAATGCGCCAATAATTCAAAAATCGAGGGGATATTTAACGGAGGCTCGGAGGTTGGCGCACCAACCTCCGATTAAAATCCAACGCTGACCTTACTGCACTATGGTAATCGCGTGCACCGCCGCTTTTACCTGCTGAGGGTTGAGCGCTTTCATCTCTGGCACCAGCGCCTGCAGGGTTTTTTCCCGGTTGCCCGGTGACGGGTGGGTGCTTAAAAATTCCGGTGGCCGGTCGCCGCCCTGTTTATTCATCTTCTGCCAAAGCGTGACCGCCGCTTCCGGCGCGTAGCCGGCGCGGGCGGCGAGCTCGATGCCAATGCGGTCGGCTTCGGACTCCGCCGTGCGGCTGTTGGGTAGTTGCAGGGCCAGTTGCGCGGCAATGGCGGTGGCACTGAGGGCGATGCCGCTGTTATCCGAGGCCACCCCCACGGCGGTCACGCCCATATTGATGGCAATCGCGCGCGACATCTGCTCGGCGGTGTGGTTGGCCAGGGCGTGGGAGATTTCATGGCCCATGATCTGAGCAATTTCGTCATCGTTCAGATCGAGCTTGGAGATAATGCCGGTGTAGATCGCCATGCGACCGCCGGCCATACACCAGGCGTTGAGGGTCTCGGCATCATCGATAATGGCCACGCTCCACTCCCAATTGCGCGAACTTGGGTAGCGGGCCACCGCTTCGGTGACCAGGCGGCCGGTGATGGTCTGAATGCGTTTGACGGTGGTTGGGTCGGTGACCAGTTTCTGCTGTTCATCGAGGGACTGCATGGTGCTCAGGTAGGCGGCCTTGGATTCGACGATGGCGGACTCGGGCGAGATTATCATCAACTGCGTGCGCCCGGTGGGGCTGGTGGTACAGGCAACAATCAATGTGGCGGTGATAGCCGCACACACAATTCCGACAATGCGCTTCATAGTCTTGGCTTCCCTCATGCTTAAAATGGCGCAAGTATACGCCAACTTGGATTGGATGGTATTAACAGTCGGATTCCGCTTTATTAACCGGCGTTATAAATATGACCCACTGGTATTCAGCTAAGCTAAGCAACACTTGCCGAGGACAGCTTGGCTGCCGAGTTAGACGCCAACATTGCAGCAGGTTCCCCGATGGCGCCTGAGACCCATAGCAAACCAGCCGCGATGCGCTTTATACTCGCCGCTGTTTCTCGCCTTGCTGTTGTTGTCAATTTCACTGCCCATTCGGGCGCACCATAAAACCGATAATTACTGTGGACTGAGACGATGCCCAACCGCGCCCCACTGCGTTTTAACGCGCTGCTTTTTCTCTTGGTGAATCTGCTAACCGCAAATGTTCTGGCCGACACGGTGCACGACTCCGCCCAGCCATTGCCAGCTCTACAGGTGGACCTGAGTGATGTCTCGGTCTCCGGCCTCTCCTCCGGCGCCTTTATGACGGTACAGCTCTATGTTGCCAACTCCGGCATTATGACCGGCGCGGCGGTGATTGCCGGCGGCCCCTACCTCTGCGCCCGCTCCTGGGAGTTGCAAGCCAATATCACCACCGCCACCACCTCCTGTATGAATCCGCTCACCGCCGCCGTTGGCCCCAACACCCCGGCACTTTTACAACTGACCGAAACCCTCGCCGCCAACGGCAGTATCGACCCGATTAGCAACCTCAGAAACGACCACCTCTACCTGTTTAGCGGTGAAGCCGACCAGGTGGTGACCCGCCTGGTGATGGATCAGACCTACCAATATTTTTTGGGGCTGGGGCTGCCGGCGGAGTCGATTGACTATGTTACCAACGTGGATGCCGGCCATGCCTTTATTACCAACAACGGCAACGAAAACGCCTGCGATATTACCCAGTCGCCGTTTATCAACGATTGCGACCTCGACCAGGCCACACAACTGCTCAAACAGCTCTACCCCGATCTGAAGCCCGCCAAAAAAGATAAGCATAAATTGAGTGGCGATATCGTCACCTTCGACCAAGCCGAGTTTATCGACAGCGACTACACCAGCATGAGCGAAGATGCGTTCGTCTATATTCCCGCCCAGTGTTACCAGGGCGGTTGCCGGCTGCACGTTGCCATTCACGGCTGCCTGCAGGGCTACAAGGTGATCGACGATGCCTACTACACCCAAACCGGCTACAACCCGGTGGCCGACGCCAACAATATTGTGGTGCTCTACCCGCAGGTGCAGCCCTCCTCTAAGGAGCCGTTCAACCCTCAAGGCTGCTGGGATTTTTGGGGCTACTCCCAGCCCGACAGCGCCGAACCCGACTACTACAGCAAGCAGGCGCCGCAGCTAAAAGCGCTGCGCGCCATGATCGATCGTCTCGGTCAGGCCGTTGACTGATGTCATTCACGGCCACCATTTACCGCTATCGCTTTCTACAAATCGCTATCTCTTTCTACAAACAAACCGCAATCGCTAACCACAATTCGTCAACGCTACCTATAAATCGCTAACGCTAAGAGAATAAAAATATGTTGCCTGCCACCACCCAACCCCTGGCCCTGGATGCCGACCTTAAAGCCGCCCTGCAACGTCTGGCGAGCCTTGGCCAAACGACCCTGTCGGAGCTCGATACATTGAAAAATGCCTTTAATCCGCTGCAATCGCTGGTGGCGGTGGGGCTGCAGATGAACCAGTTTCTCTACAACAGCCAGTGGCTCAATATTCTGTTTGATAAAAACCGCCAGGAGGATGTGCAGGATTCGCTGAGCGAACTGCGCGATATTCAGCAGGCTGGCACCACGCGCTGGTCTCAGGCACAGCAGCAGCTGTTGAAAGACAGCCTCAGCGACCTGCAGCAGGCCTTCACCAGCCTGCAGCCGCAGCAGAGCCTGCAGCAGAATCTGGCCCGCATCATCAACCAGAAGATCGACAGCTACACCCAGCTGCAGCAGGACCTGAGCCAACAGGCCGCCACCTTGAATGCCATTGGCAGCGCCTACAGCGCCTGGTGGCAGAGCACGGTGGAGAAGTTCTCCACCAGAACACCGGCACTTTAATGAGTGCCCAAGCACGGCATAACCAACATTTTTCATAAGACGAGGCCACCATCAAGCGCAACGGGGCCGACTAGGGCCCCCGCCCAGCACCTAATCACAGAAGCCTGCTAAGTCCGAGGCGAGTGCCTCGTGCCTAGTGACTAGTGCCTAGTGACTAGTCACAAGTGGAAAGAGGAAAGAGGCAAGGCGAAAGAGGCCGGGGAAAGAGGTAAACGGCCACGAGCAATAAGACGAGAAATTGGGGCTGCGATCGGCGCAAGTTGAGCCTCTCTAAACACCTACTGCCAGCAGCTTTCCAGACTGGACGGTCAACGAAATCGCCAGCCTCTGCTAATGGTTTTAATCTTGGGTAACCAACAAAGCTGCTTAGGGCCAGCGGTTGGACGAGCCTAATAGCGTGGACCCAGTGCAGAAATCTAAGCAGAAACCCGTGAAGAGACGGGAGTAAAGATTGGCAAAGAGAGTACCTCCCCCACGGGCAGAACACTTCCAATTTTTTTGATCTTGATCAAGCTAAAATAACTACCGGAAATTAACGACCGCATATGCGTTTAATTAATGGATTAAGAAAGCGAAATCCCTGGCGATATAGGGCCATCAATCACCTATCCGGCCATATTTTTGTTCTCCAGCCTGATTACTTTTTCGGCCATTTTTCCGAAAAGTGGTCACCTACTTTCCACTTGTTAGTGACCGGCGCGCAGACGAGCCCCGGCCAACCCGGAAATATCCGGCAGAACCCAAAAAAGTTCCTTGTTATTTGATCGAAAATCAGTAAATTAGGGCGGCTTTGACATAACGATACATAAATTCAGCAGAAGATTTGGCTTCGAGTCTGATGTAACTGTGACAGTGCTTATAAGAAGTATGCGAGTCAACTGACTCTGGCGTGTACCCGCGTATCAACTTCAGATGGGAGAAACCCTACCCGACGCATCAGGCTGCCCATGCCCGCGTTGACGAGTTTCCAGATCACTCATTATCACTCTACTCATCAAACTTGTAGCCGGCTTGCAATCAACCAGTACAGTTGTTGTTTGGAGAGGAAGTGGTGAAGCCTACGAATACCCGTGATCCGGAGTACTACCATAAGGTAGTGGACTGCCAGTATGCCTGCCCGGCGCATACCCCCGTGCCGGAATACATTCGCTTAATTGCGGCCGGTCGTTACAGCGATGCCTATATGCTCAACTGGGAATCCAACGTATTCCCCGGTGTGCTTGGCCGAACCTGTGACCGCCCATGCGAACCCGCTTGCCGTCGCGGCCGAGTGGAAGAAGAGCCCGTTGCTATCTGCCGTTTGAAGCGGGTGGCCTCGGACAACAAAAACAGCGACGCCATTACCGCCGCTATGCCGGTGATTCCGACAGAGAAAAACGGCAAGCGCGTTGCCCTGATTGGTGGTGGCCCCGCCTCTCTGACCGTTGCCCGCGATCTGATGCCGCTTGGCTACAGTGTCGATCTGTATGACGACCAGCCCGCCGGTGGCGGCTTTATGCGCAGCCAGATCCCCAGTTTCCGCCTGCCCGATGAGGTCCTCGACCAAGAGGTTAACTTCATCACCAATATGGGCGTAACCACCCACTACAACACCTACATCGACAGCCTTAAGGCGATTCTCGACAAGGGCTATGACGCCGTGTTTGTCGGCACCGGTGCCCCCCGCGGCCGCGACCTGCAGCTGCCTGGCCGCGCCGAAGGCGATACCAATATCCACCTGGGTATCAACTGGCTGGCCTCGGTAGCCTTTGAACACACCAAGGCTGTGGGTAAGAAAGTGCTGGTACTCGGTGGTGGTAACACCGCCATGGACTGCTGCCGTACCGCTCTGCGCCTGGGTGCCGAAGAGGTGAAGGTGGTGGTGCGCAGCCCCCGCGCCGAAATGAAAGCCTCGCCCTGGGAGATCGAAGATTCCGAGCGCGAAGGGGTGGAGATGTTCGAAAACCACGTGCCTAAAGAGTTCATCATCGAAGAGGGCAAGCTGGTTGGCATGCGCTTTGAGAAGGTGCGTGCTGAATACGACGCCAACGGTAAACGCTCCCTGGTCGCCACCGGTGAACCCGATGTGGTATTGGCCTGTGACGATGTCTGTATCGCCGTTGGCCAGGACAACGCCTTCCCCTGGATCGAAAAGGATCTGGGCCTGGAGTTTGGCAAGTGGGATATGCCGGTGGTGGATGAGGTGACCTTTCAGTCGACTCTGCCCCAGGTGTTCTTTGGTGGCGATGCCGCCTTTGGCCCGAAAAACGTTATTACCGCCGTCGCCCACGGCCACCAGGCGGCAATCTCCATCGACCTGTTCCTGCAGGGTGAAGCCCTCTCCGAGCGCCCGGCGCCCGGTGTTAATCTGATCAGCCAGAAGATGGGTATCCACGAGTGGAGCTACGAATCGGCCGTTACCACCGACCACCGCTTCCTGGTGCCACACCAGGAGGTCGCCAAGTCGGTGAAAGACCGCCTGCTGGAAGTGGAGCTCGGCTTCAACGTGGAAACCGCGCTGAGCGAGGCCCACCGCTGTCTCAACTGTGACGTGCAGACCGTATTCGAAGAGAAGAAGTGTATCGAGTGCGACGCCTGTATCGATATCTGTCCGACCGACTGTCTCACCTTCACCACCGTGGAAGAGGGCGAAGCGGAAACCGACCTGCGCCAGCACCTGAAGATGCCGGCCAACAACAGCGCCCAGGCGCTGCTGGTTTCCGATCTGCTGGCGACCCAACGGGTGATGGTCAAGGACGAAAACGTCTGTCTGCACTGCGGCCTGTGTGCCGAGCGCTGCCCAACGGCCGCCTGGGACATGCAGAAGTTCACCTACAACGTGAGCAAAGCTGGCAATGTCAAATACTTCGAGCCGGTGGCCGAAGTTAAGCAGTCATCATGAGTCAGGAGCCTGCTGCCAACATGAGTACCAAATTTCAACGAGAAGCCAAGGTTAACGACCTGGTAGTCAAATTTGCTAACGTCAACGGTACCGGCTCTGCCAGTGCCAACAACCTGTTCGCCAAGGCCCTGTTCCGCATGGGCCTGGCCGTTAGCCCGAAAAACATCTTTCCGTCCAACATTCAGGGGCTGCCCACCTGGTATGAAGTCCGCGTCAACGACAAGGGCTACCTGGGCCGTCGCGATGGTACCGATATCATGGTCTCGGTTAACCCGCAGAGCATGGCCAAGGATATCCGCGAGGTGGTGCCCGGCGGTTACTTTGTTTACGACAACAGCAAGCCCCTCGATCTGCGTCTGATGCGCAACGATATCGACTTTATCGGCCTGCCGCTGACACAAATCTGCCTGAACGAGTATAAAGATGCCCGTCAGCGCCAGCTGTTTAAGAACATCATTTACGTGGGTGCCCTGGCGGCGCTGATCGACATCGAGTTCGATGTACTGACCGGCCTGATTGCCGATCAGTTCAAAGGCAAAGAGAAGCTGATCGCCCCCAACGTGCACGCGCTGGAGCTCGGCTTCCAATACGCCAAAAGCCACTTCGACTGCCCGCTGCACCTGACCGTGGAGCGCCGGGAAGCGTCTGACAAGATTCTGATCGAAGGCAACGCCGCCTGTGGTCTGGGCGCGGTTTACGCCGGCGCCACCATGGCCGGCTGGTACCCGATCACGCCATCGACCTCGGTGGTGGAAGCGTTCGAGAAATACTGTAAACGCATGCGTATCGACCCAGGCACCGGCAAGAAGAAGTACGCCATTGTGCAGGCGGAAGATGAGCTGGCAGCCATCGGTATGGTGATCGGTGCCAGCTGGAACGGTGCGCGCGCCTTTACCGCCACCTCCGGCCCCGGTATCTCCCTGATGAGCGAGTTCCTGGGCCTGGCTTACTTTGCGGAAATTCCGGCGGTACTGATCGACGTACAACGGGCCGGCCCGTCAACCGGCATGCCAACCCGGACCCAGCAGTCCGACGTGCTGGCCTGTGCCTACGCCTCCCACGGCGACACCAAGCATGTTTTGGTTTTCCCGGCCACGCCGAAAGAGTGTTTCGACATGACCGCCCAGGCCTTCGACCTGGCCGACAGCCTGCAAACACCCATCATCATGCTCACCGACCTCGACCTGGGTATGAACGACACCATGTCCGACCCGTTCGAGTGGGACGACAACCGCCAGTACAACCGCGGCAAGGTGTTCACCGCCGAGGAGCTGGAGAATATGAGCGAGCGCTTTGGCCGCTACCTGGATGTCGATGGCGATGGAATTCCCTACCGCACCTACCCGGGTACCCACCCCACCAAGGGCTCCTTCTTTACCCGCGGTACCTCGCGCGACGAGTATGCGGTCTACACGGAAGACGGCAGTGCCTATGTGCGCAACATGGAGCGCCTGCTGAAGAAGTGGGAAACCGCCAAGAGTTACGTACCGGCACCGGAGATCATCGGTTCCGGCAGCCGCATCGGTGTCATCCACTTCGGTACCTCCATGCACGCCACCCTGGAGGCGGCCGATCTGCTCGCCGCCGAGGGCATTGCGGTCGATACCTGTCGTATTCGTGCCTTCCCGTTCAACAGCGATATCGAGCAGTTTATTGCTGACCACGACACCCTGTTTGTGATCGAACAGAACCGTGATGCTCAGATGCGTTCGCTGCTGGTTAACGAGTGCGAAATCGACCCGAAACGTCTGCGCAAAATACTCAACTTTGATGGCATGCCGCTCACTGCCCGCTTTGTGGTCGATAAGATCAAGCAGCAGCTCGGCGTCGCCGCTAACAACGTTAAGCCGCTCCCGAAACGAGCCGCTAAATCCAAGTCGTAACGGGGTACTCAACCATGACTTATTTACGACCCGAATTCCGTCATCCCGATCTGCCGGTTAATGATCTGGGCTACACCAAGAAGAACTACGAAGGCGCCATCTCCACGCTGTGCGCCGGTTGTGGCCACGACTCCATCAGCGCCTCGATTGTGCAGGCGATCTTTGAGATGTCGATCGAGCCGCACAACATCGCCAAGTTGTCGGGCATCGGCTGCTCCTCCAAGACGCCGACCTACTTCCTGGGCAACTCGCACGGCTTTAACTCGGTCCACGGCCGCATGCCGTCGGTGGCCACCGGGGCCAACATGGCCAACCGTGAGATGATCTATATCGGTGTCTCCGGCGACGGAGACAGCGCCTCCATCGGTATGGGCCAGTTTGTCCACGCCGTACGCCGCAACCTGAACATGATGTACGTGGTCATGAACAACGGCTGCTACGGTTTGACCAAAGGCCAGGATTCCGCCACCGCCGACGCCGGCTCCATGAGCAAAAAAGGTGAACCCAACCCCTTTGAAGCCATCGACCTGGCTTCGGTGGCCCTGCAGTTGGGCGCCACCTTCGTGGCACGCAGCTTCTCCGGCGACAAGCAGCAGTTGATTCCCCTGATCAAAGCGGCCATCTCCCATCGCGGCTTTGCCTTTATCGATGTCATCTCGCCCTGTGTCACCTTCAACAACAACCCGGGCTCCACCAAGGGTTACGAGTATGTGCGTGAACACCTGGCGGCCACCGGAACCGTCGACTTTGTGCCGATGCGCGAAGAGATTACCGCCTGCTATCCGGATCAAACCTCGGAAGAGGTGACCCTGCACGATGGCTCTGTGGTACACCTGTGTAAAATGGATAACCAGTTGGATGTGCACAGCCGCAACTCTGCGCTGAACCGCATGGCGGCCTACAAAGCCGAAGGTAAAATCCTGACCGGCCTGCTCTACATGGATGCCGACTCCCAGGAGTTGCACGAAAACATCGACACCTGCAAAAAGCCCCTGCGCCAGTTGGATGAGAAAGATCTCTGCCCAGGTGCCGGCGTGTTAAACAGCATTAACGAAAGCTTGCGTTAATCGCTTAAAGGGTGGGCCTAAAAAGCCCACCTTTTTTTATTCCCCCGCCGCGCAATCAACTTTCTCCGCCCCCTCACCGTTATCCCCGCGCTCCTGCGCCCGGTTACACCAGTTGCTGATCAATTTAAATCGAGCTGCGCGTTATAGCGCTTGGCCAGCGCTGGCAATCAACACCAGATAGATACCAAGTCCCAGCACCAGCAAACCCGACAGACGACCGGTGAACGACACAGGCGCAACACCGAACCAACCCAGGCTATCGATTAACGTCATGGCGATCAGCTGCCCGCGCAGCACACAGGCGATGGCATTGACCACACCGAAACGCGGCACAACAGCGGTGATTCTCAAGAGTTAAAAGGCGAGGAAAATGCCGGCCAGTTAAAATAGCCGGGCACCGGATTGTTGAACCACACTTTAGGCAGGCCACCGGCCAGCAGCAGGTAAAGTGCGGCCAGGCAGGCGCCCAACAACAGCAGAACAACCGCCGCCAGCGGCGGGCTCTGCAGCCTGGGCACCAAGGCCACCATTGAGGGCAGCCATGGCCGGAATACCCAGCCCGGCGACGAACATCACCAGGCTATTGAGAACCGTTTTGATCATGAGCGGGAATTCGAAAAGTCCGCTACCGGGCCAGCCCGGTAACGGCTATCACTCTTACGCGGCCAGGGCGTTGTCGGGAATGGCATAGGTCACCGACTCACGCACAAACGCCTGTTGGAACTCCGGTAGCTGGCAGACCTTATCCACCAATCTCAGCACATTTTGGCCCACGGGGATGGCCAGCTCGGGGAAGACGTTACCCCAGCGCACATAGACCGAGATCAGATAATCGAGCACGGTAATCCGGTTGCCAAACATCGTCTCCCGCCCCGCCAGGTGCTGATCGACTATCGCCCAGAGATCAGCCGTTTTGGCAGCCAGGGTCTGCATCAGGTGCACCTTCTCGGGCCCGGCCGGTAGCAGGCCATTACTGGCAAACAACTTACCGTAAGCGGGGTGTAAGGTGGCGTAGTTGAACATCAGCCAGCGCAGAAATTCCGGCTCGCTCACCAACTGTTGCTCACCGTGGTTCGCCAGCAGGTAGAGCACAATGGCCGCCCCCTCTGTTAACACCGTCTCTGGCGTGCGCAGCGCCGGCACCTGATTGGTGGGCACCAGGGCGGTGTAATCCTCAACGTCGTCGCGCAGAGTCATCTTATAGGGCAGGTTCAATTGATTGAGCAGAGCATGTATACCGGTGGAACAACTGCCTGGAATGGTAAAAAGTTGATACATAACATCTCTCTTCTGTAAAGGTTAAAGGGAGTTAACTTGGCGCCGCCCACTACCGGTGTTGCTGCCGATAAATCTCCACCGGCAAGCCACCGATACCCCAATTCGCCAACGGCAGCTCGTCAATCAGCACCATGGTGGTGGCGGGATTTTTATCCAATACACGCTGCAATAGCTCCGTCGCGCCTTGGATAAGCGCCGCCTTCTGAGTTGGGGTTACCCCCTCATCCGTAATTTGAATGGTAACGAGTGGCATGATGAACCTCCGCTGTCGATTGTGGGGAAATGGCGGTTGCTGATGCCTACTAATGGCGGTTTGACACTCTGAGGCAGAGCAAGCGGCCACCAGCCAAGCATCGACAGGCAGTGTAATTGCCACTAGACTCCCGATAAATTCACACATTACGCAGCAAGGTTTTGCAAAAATGCACAGCTGGGACGATTTTCGCTATTTTTTGGCGGTGGCGGACCACGGCAGTTTTTCCGTGGCGTCACAGAAATTGGGAGTCAACCACAGCACCGTCTCCCGCCGGATTCAGTCCCTGGAGGAGCGCCACGGCGTGCGCCTGTTCGAGCGCACACGCAACGGCTACGCCATGACTGATGCCGGTGCCGCTATTTACGAGATTATCGAATCGGTCAGGGACGACACGCTGAAAGCATCGCGGGTATTGTTGGGCCAGGATGCGCGGCTGGAGGGCAAGATCAAATTGACCATGCCCCACGATCTCTTTAAGAGCTGCATGGTTCAGCACCTGCAGCACTACTGCCAGGCCCACCCCGCCATCGACCTGCATCTGTCGGTAACCCCTGGCCTGCGCGACCTGGCCAACCGGGAGGCCGACCTCGCGGTACGCTTTACCCCCAAGCCGCCGGACTACCTGGTGGGCAAATGCATCACCCCCATGCAGCATGGCCTTTACGCCCACACGCAGTTGGACTGCTCACGCGGCACTCCGATAATTATTTGGGGCGGCGATGACGGCATACCGCAGTGGGCCCATGACCATTTCACGCAGCCGCTGTTTGGCTTGCGGGTGGATGATTTGGCCAGTATGCACGCGGCGGTGGCAGCCGGTTTTGGCGTCGCTCGTATGCCCTGTTTTTATGCCGATGCAGTGCAGGAGGCGAGTGTGGTGAGGCTGCCTATCGAACAGGCGCTGTCAACTTGGGGGGTGTGGTTGTTAAATCATGTGGATCTGCGCAACACCGCGCGCATTAACCACTGCAAAGCATTTTTAAATGAAAAGTTAACCGAAATTATTCCGCTGTTTCGGGGCCAGCACTCGGTGTATGGTGCTCTGCCCGCGCAATAATCCCACCTCTGGGTTAAACAACAAAACAGCTTATTAATTAAGGAAAGGGTTTGGCTACAGCAAATAATTTTGGTCTGCTTGATGGCGCTCTACTACTGGTGACCCTGCTGGTTATTGGCCTACTGACCACCAAAAAAATACGCGATGCCGATATCTGGCGGGCAACGGTAACACCACTGGCCTCAATCATTGGCAGCGGCTTTCTGGTGGTGGTGCCGCTGCTTTCGGATATTACCGGGAAATATTCACCCATCGCAGTAACCGCTATCGTACTGCTCTCTTTTTGGTTGGGCTCAGCGGTGCGCTTCAATATTTTGCACGAACAGCATGTCGCACCCAGCCCCCACGGGAAGCTCATTCAGTTTTTTGAGCGCTCGTCCAATTTTGCCCTGACATTGGCCTATATTATTTCGGTCACCTTTTACCTTCGCCTGATGAGCGGCTTTTTGCTGACCGGTGTCAACGCCTACTCCACCTTTAATGCCGACATTCTCGCCACCCTGGTCATTGCCGCTATCGGGCTGATCGGTATTAGCCGTGGCCTGTTTGGCCTGGAGCGCCTTGAAGAGTATTCGGTGACCATTAAACTGGCGATCATCGCCGCGCTGCTGCTCGGCCTGGTGCATTACAACGGCGTGCACGGCTATGACCTCAGCCAGGTGCACGCCGGCGATGCCGGCTTGTGGCAGAGCCTGCGTTTGTTGGCGGGCATGCTGTTAATCGTGCAGGGTTTTGAAACCTCAAAATATCTGGCCGATGCCTACTCCGCAAAACTACGCTGCCGCACCATGTTAATTGCGCAACTATTGGCGGGGGTGATTTACATCGCCTTTGTCACCCTCGCCTCGCCGTTAATGACCGACTTCGGCGGCCGCCCACCCAGCGAAACCGCCATTATTGAGATGTCTCATAAAATTACTCTGGTGCTGCCACTGCTGTTAATTATTGCCGCCGCCATGAGCCAATTCAGTGCCGCCATTGCCGATACCATTGGCGCCGGCGGCGTTGTTGAACTGGAGAGCCGGAAAGCGATCTCCGCCCGGGTTGTTTATCCAATCATCGCCCTGTTTGCCATTACCCTGGTGTGGAGCAGTAATATATTTGAAGTGGTCTCCCTTGCCTCTCGCGCCTTTGCCCTCTACTACGGATTGCAGTCGCTGCTGGCTGCAGCATTGGCATTTGGTATGCTGCGCGGCTGGCGACGAAATTTTCGAACCGGCGCCTATCTTCTGCTGGCACTGCTGATGTTAATGGTGGCGCTGTGGGCACTGCCGGTTGCCGCTTGAGAAGTGTGATGCGGTTGTAGGGCCTGTTAACACAAGCGTCATACAATTCAGCCGTAATAAAACCAACCCCTGCTGTATTCACCTCAGCGCAGAAACTACCAACCAGTGCTACCGGAGTTGATATGAGCAATAAAGAAATTAATGAATTAAAACGACTGTTTACCACCCGCCTGGAGGTTTTAGACCAGCTGTTAACCAAAGCCGAAGAACACTTTGGCGACCTTGAACCGTTACTGGCAGAGCGACTCGCCCCCGACATGTATCCACTGGGCACCCAGATCGCATTCAGCTGTAATCAACCTAGGGCCTTTGCCTACTGGGCAGCGGATAGAGAGATAGAAAATCTACCCGCCGAGGTGCCCACCAAAGCAATGGCCTTGGCCCACCTCAGCGAGACCAAAGCCCTGATTGCGGCTATCGATATTGACGACAAAAAACTGGAAGAGATTAAGCGAATTGTTTTAAGCCCGGAGATCTATTGTGAGCTGCCCGGCAAACAATATGTAAACGACTTTATAATGCCCAACTTCTATTTCCACATCACCACCGCCTACGCCATATTACGCAAGCTGGGTGCACCCCTCGGCAAAGCCGATTTTATGGCGTACCTGCTGCCGTTTGTGCGGCACACTGAAAGCGGTGACTAGTCCCCGCTGTTTACCAAACACTCTTGACGGCAAACATCGTCGGGCCCGCGCCAGACAGTAGCAGAGCACCGGCCTGCAACTCCCGTCAGTAGTTGGCCCTGCTAGTATCAGGGTAATGCGCGCGGCTTTAAGGTAAGGCTGGGAGAACGCAGGTCGGGCGGCAAATTGATTAAATTGTCCACCGCCTGCGCCACCGAGCTAAACGCCGAGCTGGGCCGTTGGCGTGGGTCCTGCCCCATCTTTATGGCCTCTTCCAACATTTTCTGTACTTGTGGGTCGAGGTTTTCCCAATTACCCACCTCTTCGACCATCTGCCCGCAACGGACATAGCTGACGCAGATATCACGTGGCTTTAACTCTTCATATAAGCCCAGGGATAGGCGCTCCAAACCCGCCTTGGAAGCGGCATAGATGGCGTAGCCTGGATAGTTATTGTCGACCGCCCCACTGCTGATATTAACGATACTGCCGCCGGCATTGATAAGCGGAATCGCCTCTCGTGCACACAGGGTTGGGCCAATCAAATTGGTGGTGTAACTCATGATAATCTGTGGATCGCTGGCCTCTTCGCACAGCACCCGATCAACATAGGCGGCGTTATTGATCAATACATCGATTTTGCCAAACTGCTCAGCGACGGCCTGAAAAGCGGCGACAACCGATGCCGCATTGCCCACATCACACTCAATGGCCGTTGCCCGGTTGCCGATCTCTTCTGCCACGGTGGCTAACTTCGATAAAGTACGCCCCAACAGCACCACCTGCTCACCGCGCTCGGCAAAATGTTTGGCAAAGGTCTTGCCCAGGCCGGACCCTGCACCGGTGATCACAATAGTTTTCGACATTTCTGGTCTCCCTGCGAAGCCTACTCTTATTGAATGCAAACGCTGGCACTTCGCTACCAGGCTCACTGATTTTACCTTGCGCTGCAGTCAGCCAGCGGCTGGCCGAGTTTATGGCATACCAGTGGCAATCATAGCCGAGCAGGCCAGCTATCTGATTAACTCCAGTCGCAGGCCTGAGCTTGCCGCCAACACAATTGATAAAGGTAGTTATTGTAAAGCAAACATCAACAGACTACAGAACCAAACAATCTAGATTTCAAGCAACACTATTTTAAGCTGGCCATTGCCCCAGCACAGGCAAGCGACTTTAGGCCAGAAATTTTGGTCCGGCAACCGACGGGGTAATAGGTCGAACGCTGATGGGGACGCCCAATTGGCAATTTACGAGATGCCCTAGCCACCACTGCAACCAGCCAATAGAGGGTTTAAAGCAGTAAATCCGTGTCTGAGCTAAATAGTCGATGCCGGCACCCAGAGAATTAACCCACCCATTAAATTATTTTAATTAGCAGATGGAGAAAACCATTAACAATTACAATTCATTTGGTATTTGCTAGGGCCTGTTAACACTAATTTAGCACCACGGCTGGAGGTCAGCTTTTTGTCCAGCTAGGCGCCAGACGTGCCATGTAGTGGGCCTACATAAGCGGCTGGCAACAACACTGGGCAAAAAACTGGCCCCAGCCCGAAGGGTTGAGCCTGAAATGAGCTCGCTCGTTGTTGCTCACCGCTGATTTGGGCTCACCAAACTACGCGGCTCGCGCTTAGATCAAGCTCATTTCAAGCTCAACAGAGGTGCTAAATTAGTGTTAACAGGCCCTCGTAACCACCACCCCCCAGCAGCAACCGGCACCTCCCACTTAGACGCAATCTGCCAGCAAATTTATAAATTGCCTAAGCCACAAAAAGGGTGTAAATAGCGGCTTTAGTTGCCCTATGCCGACCGGCTTGGTCAATCTGCTCTATTTCTATCCCAGTCCGGAGGACTGAGCCGTGCTGACCACCCTTTTTGTTACCGATGAAGCCTTACCCGTCGAACAAACCACTCTAAAAACCATCAGTTTTAAAAATTATCTGCATGACTACCCCAAACTGGGGGAGCCGAAAATGCGGATTATCAACCTGTGTGATACCCAACGCTATCTCAGTGCCGGCTACTACTGTTCGCTGCTGGCCGAGGCCAGACAACACCAGGTGCTGCCGACAATCAAGGTGATTAACGACCTGCGTGAAAACGGCAGTAATCTATGGCTGGAGACTTTGGCAACCGGCAAGGAGATTGATATCGAACCGGGCACCACGCTGCTTATATGTATGGGTGAGGTAGCCGACAGCCGTTATAAAAAACTCGCCTATAAACTGTTTAACGAATTCCCGGCTCCACTGTTAAGTATGACGGTGGTCGAAGAGGCCTCAGCACTCAAAATACAACTGAGCAACACCAGCCTCAGCGAGCTCAGCGAGGAGCAGACCGCCTTCTGCTGGCGCGTGCTGGAGGACTACTCCCAGAAAACCTGGGCCAAAAAAGGGGCCAGTAAAAAATACCGCTGGGAGGTAGCCATGCTGGTCGACAAAGACGAAGCGGTACCACCCAGTGACAAGGGCGCACTAAAACGGTTTGTACGTGCCGCCGAGAAACTGGGCATCCATCTGCAACCCTTGGAAGCGGCGGAACTTTACCGCCTCAATCAATTTGACGGCCTGTTTATACGTGAAACCACCGCCATCGACCATCACACCTATCGGCTGGCCAGCAAAGCTGAAGAACTCGGCATGGTGGTGATTGATGACCCGAACTCCATTTTGCGCTGCTGCAACAAAGTCTTTCTGCACGACGCCTTCAACTATCGCAAAGTGCCGAGTTTAAAAACGCTGATCCTGAGCGATATCAGCCCGGATACCGTCGACAAGGTGGAAGCGCAGTTCACCTACCCGTTGGTGTTAAAAATGCCGGAGGGCTCCTTTTCCCGAGGGGTATTCAAGGTTACCACCAGAGACGAGCTACAGGAGGTTGCCAATAAATTATTGGCGGACTCGGCGTTAGTTCTCGCCCAGGAGTATCTGTTTACCGAGTTTGATTGGCGTATTGGCATTTTTAACAACCGGGCCATCTACGCCTGCCGCTATTTTATGGCACGCAACCACTGGCAGATTTACAACCACGGTTCCAAGCGTTTCTTCTCCGGCGGTTTCGATACCCTACCCACATTTGAGGTCCCGCGGGTGGTTTTGGAAGCCGCCATGAAGTCTGCCGCCGTGGTTGGTGACGGACTATACGGCATCGACATCAAAGAGCTGGACGGCAAGGCCTATGTATTGGAAGTCAATGACAACCCAAGCATTGATCACGGTGTAGAGGATAAATATTTAGGAGAGGAGCTCTACATGCAAATTATGTCGGAATTTCTGCGGCGTCTGGAGCTTCGAGGGCAATAGGCCAGCTTTATCAATTATGAGTGGCACAGCCTTATTTATTATTTGTAACACCCAGGTAGTGAGTTAACACCACACCATGGGTCATTATCACTAACGATTGGCAAGTCATGAATGCGCTCATTTTTCGCCGGGCTGAAAACCACGATCTCGATGGTCTGCTCACCATTGAGCAAACCTGTTTTTCAGCAGACCGACTGAGTAAACGCAGTTTTCGCCGGCATCTTAACTCAGAGCACTGCGATCTGATGGTCACCGAACAGAGTTCTGCCGCCGGCAGCTCACTGATTGGCTATGGGCTCACCTTCCGTCGACGCGGAACTCGCCTCTCCCGACTCTACTCCCTGGCAGTTTTACCCAGCGCGCGCGGCCTGGGTGTAGCCCAACGGCTGCTGAGTGAATTGGAATCGCTGGCGGTGGCGGAAGGTCGACACTACATGCGGCTGGAAGTGGCCAAAAGCAATCACGCTGCAATTAAACTCTATCAGCAGCAGGGTTATCGAGTTTTTGGGGAATACAGCGATTACTACGAAGATCACTCCGATGCCTTGCGTATGCAGAAGAAAATTCAACGCATTACCTCCTCGGGTATCAACCGTATTACCCCTTGGTACAAGCAGACCATGGAGTTCACCTGCGGTCCTGCAGCATTGATGATGGCCATGAACAGCCTCGACAACAACGTTCCCTGCAGCCAGGAGAACGAACTCGATATCTGGCGGGAAGCTACCACGGTCTTTATGACCTCCGGACACGGAGGCTGCCACCCATTTGGTCTGGCCCTGGCCGCCCACCGGCGAGGCTTTGAGGCGAACATCTGGGTAAACAGCGAACAACCACTGTTCCTGGATGGAGTGCGCTCGGATCACAAAAAGCAGATTATGGCCGTCGTTCACAATCAATTTCAGCAGGCTTGCCAGAACCAAAATGTGGCCATCCACTACCAGGAGTTTGATCAACAGCAGATAGAACAAATGCTGCGTGACAATTTTGCAATATTGGTGTTAATTAGCACCTATCAGCTTGAGGGTAAAAAGGCACCGCACTGGGTGGTGATTACGGGGATGGACGAGCGCTGCTTCTACGTACACGACCCCGACCTGCCCGACGACGAAAGTGCCGCTGTCGAATATCAGTATGTGCCAATAGCGCGCGAGGACTTCGCCAATATGTCTACCTATGGTAGCAGCCGGTTGCGCACGGCGGTTGCCATTAAAAAAGCCAGCCACTGACTCATTCACCACCGCGGGTATTTGCATTATGAGCCAACCGGAATCTATCTCACCCATCCTGAAGCAGCTCGATAATGATCTATTTGAGCTGGTTAAAGGTGTTGATATCCTCGATGCGGTAACACCACTCAATTACAAAGAGCAAAAAATCGCTTTCTTTAACAGTAACTTCACTCGCAACCCGGAGTTTAACTACGGCAAACAGAATATCGATACCTTCCAACGTAAACGCGCGCTGTTTAATCTACCGGTAGAGTCATTGCAGGATGACGACATAATTAAACTCTACAGCGATGTGATTGAATCCTACGTCGATAAAATTGATCAGTGTAAATCCATTGGTAGCCCAGACTTTCTCTACGACTCCATGCGTTACTATGGCGAGCCCAGTGAAAAGGATCTACGTAACGCCAACTTTATAATGCATTTACCAGATGGCCAACAGACACCCGCTGATGAACTGCTGCCCTCAGAAAAAATAGTGACGGAGCTGGAAGCCTTTGCCCAACAGCAGGGCTACCAGTATCAGATCAGTTTAAGCGACAGCATGATCGCCAACATTCTTGTCTCTGGCACAACTATCAAGGTAAACCGCGGGGCTAAAATTTCCAGCGTGGAGATGAACGCGCTCACCCACCACGAAGTGGGTGTGCATCTGGCAACAACACTCAACGCCCGACAACAACCGCTGCGAATCCTCTCCCTTGGCTGCCCAGTGAATACCATGACCCAGGAAGGGCTGGCAATATTGTGCGAATATTTAGCGGGTTATATGGATCTACCCCGGCTAAAAGTATTGGCTCTGCGGGTATTGGCCGTGGATTCAATGATCAAGGAGAAAGATTTTAAGACAACATTTTCCATGCTGGTGGAGGAGCATAAAACCAGCGTCGATACTGCGTTCACCATAACCTCTCGGGTCTATCGTGGCGGCGGTTTCACCAAAGACTATCTATATCTACAGGGCTTGCACCAAATGCTCAATGCCTACGAGACGCGAGCAGATTTTATCAACCTGCTGGGTGGTAAGGTTTCGATTGATTACCTCGGAATCGTCAGTAACTTAATAAACAAAGGGTACTTAAGCGAACCAATGTATATCAGCCCTGCCATCGCCAACCCCGTGGAGAATGACGCAGTGAAACAATTTATTGCCCACGCCATAAAATGATAGCGGCCTGGGCTGAAATGCCCATCTGCCATGATTAATAACCTGAAATCATTCGGCAGGAGCTTTTACCGAAGCAGCAACCCTCACGCATAGGCCCAATTCTATTTGGAGCCATTACTTTTGACTCACTGCTTTTGGGCCAGTGCTAGTTGAATACAAGCGTGCTGAACGGAGAGATTAAATCGCTCCTATCCGTTCTGATAAATATGGATATCTCTCTGCGGGAAGGGAATGGATACCCCTTCGGCATCGAACCGAGTTTTCACCGCCCGGGTAACATCCCAATAAACATCCCAATAGTCTTCGGTTTTACACCAGGGACGCACGATAAAATCGACCGACGACTCGCCCAAGGTATGCAGTTTTATTAAGGGAGCAGGTTCTGGCAGGATTTTCTCGTGGTCATCAACAATGGACTGCAAGATCGCTTCCGCTTTTTCAATATCGTCGCTATAACCGATGCCGAACACCAGGTCCACACGCCGTACCCGCTGGGCGGTCACGTTTTTAATGGTGTCACCCCATATTTTGTTATTGGGAATGATCAATGTCTCATTATCGAAGGTAAGAATGGTGGTTGAAACCAGGGTCATACTACGCACCCTGCCGAAGGCGCCACCTGCCTCCACCACATCACCCACATCAAATGGGCGATAAATTAATATCATCATACCCGAAGCAAAGTTGCCCAATGTATCCTGCAAGGCAAAGCCAACAATAAAGCCAGCCACACCAAGCCCTGCCAGTAGTGGCCCTAGTGAGATTCCCAACTGTGAGAGCGCTACCAGGAGGCCTATCAGAATGACGAAACGTGAAATCCAGGAGACCAGCACCTCGCTTAACAGTTGCGAGATATTCACACGAGAGGATTGCACACTTTTTTTAACCAGCTTCCGAAGTAAGATGGCAAGCAGCTTGAAGGCGACAATAATCAGGATAAACACCACAGCCTTAAATACCACCCCCATCAGATTAGCACGAACGGAGTGTTTGGCTTCCAGCCACCACTCTTCAAACAGTGCGCTCAGCACCTGGGTATTAAGCACCTCGGTACTGATCTGCCCCGTTGTCCGCACCAGTGCCGTTTGATAGCTGGAGGTATCCAGTTCCAACTTGTTAGCAATCGCCACGGCACCACGTAGGCTGGCGGTATCGTGATCCAGTTTATCTTCAATCAGTGCCAGTAGGTTTTTCGTATCGATATCATCTTTTTTAACGCCAAGCACTTTCTCATAGGCCTGTTTTCTATCTGCCGAGAGTTGGATTCTGCCCACCAGATAAGTGAGGCGTATAGGTAGATTTTCCAATAGATAGTTGCGCGATAGGGCCGGGTCGAAATCCAGTTTCTCCACCAGTTGGATGTAGCTGTACAACAGTGAATAGGCTTTATCCAGAATATCGTTATCCTCTTTATACTTTTGCAAGCTCTCAGCCGTTAACCCGGTTTTGTCCAGTGAGCTGTTCTCTACCCGCAACGTATAGGCAGCTATTCTGGAACGTAGCGATACCCCGGCCGCCAATATCTCTTTTCGGTAGGGTTGCAGCAGCTGCGAGAGGTTTTCGCCGGAATCGATGTAGTTGGTTGCCTTGGCATTGAACTCTTTCAACTCGTTCAGCAAAAGCTGGAATTTCTCATTGCGCTGCAGGGCGATGGCATCCTGCTGATCACCCTCCGCCGAGTTAAACTGATCATCCAGTGCGATAATCTCTGTTTGCAACTGGCGGATTTTAGCGAGGAAGCCAAGTAACTCCTGCCCCGGTTTATCTTCCTCGGGCAGAGGCGCAGCATCGATACTCTGTGCCTCTAGTGCGCCCGGCTCCGCTTCATTAGTTTCTTGTGCTTTGACCACACTGACAGTTACCAAACACAAGCCCACAATAAACAGACGCAGAAGTGCTTTCATCATTGTGCAATTACCGATAAACAGAGAAAGAGAAATCCTTAGTTTCTGCGGCTCACGCCCCGGAGTGCAGAGTCAATCAGGAGTAATACGATGAGGTGTAGCGCTGATCCTGGTTGGTGTAGATCATCCGTTGAGCCGGTTTGTAGTAGTGATACAAAGGCCGTACACCCTCCGCACAGTAGTGGCCAACTAAACTTCGCCGGCTAAGCCCAGGCTTGGTGACAGGCGCCCCCCCATGCACCAACCCGGCATGCCAGAAGAGCACATCCCCTTTTTTAGCGAGGAACTTCTCCACAGCATTACCTTGCTCAGCCGCCTGGTTTTGAATCCAGTCGTACCACTGATGCAACTGATCCAAGCCATCTCGCTCGGCATCGTAGTGTTTAAAACAGCCACTAAACAGGTAGTCCGGCCATAGATGACTACCAGGAATGTAGAGCAGCTCTCCCGCGCCCTCTTCAATATCTTCCAACGCGATCCATACGCCAATGAATTTCATGGGTGAATTCATGGTGACAAAGGCGGTGTCTTGGTGCAGCGCCTGTTCAGAGCCATAAAAGAAGTTGAGTGACTGCGTCAACATAGGTGGCCGCTCGAGCAGTAGGCTCAGCCAGCGATTGATAATCTTGGCAAAGAGAAGCCGCCGAGCCGATTCAATATGGAAATAGTCATCCACCGTTCTCACGCTCAGGTATTCAGCATCAATACCCGGTCGATAGGGGGCGGGCTCTGGCAAGCCAATCGAAGTCACCAATAATGGCGAATCCTCCCGCTGCAAGCGGGCTAAATCGTTGAGGTACTGCTCGATTAATTCCTCAGCAATGGCCCTCGGAGTCACCAGGAAACCCCGCTCCCGGAACTGCTGCAAGCCCGCCATCTCTTCGGCGGTAATTTCACCCCGGGCATATTTATGTTGGATCTCGGCTTCCGCCCCAGGTTTATCGGTCCACAAGCCACCAAATCGTGATGGGTAGCGAACTCCGCTTAAGCGGACTGCAATGTAGTCGCGGTTAAACGTGACCAAGAGATAGATAAAGTGATAGAGCCGAGAGTGGCTTTGCACCGACCGTTTTATTTTGTAGATTATTCTGCGGAGCATAAACGGCTATTGATTTCACTATGGAGGAGCGGGCAGTTTACTGCCGGCCAGCAAGCCTCGCAATTCATTACTATTCGAACCAAGTAAACGGCAAACGTTAGAATGACTGTTGCCGTCCAGGCATAAAAAAACGGCGCTAAGCGCCGTTTTTTTCACTGCTTAGAAGCAGTCACCGGGAATGTAAACAACCCCTTCCATCAAACGCCGTGCACTGCGGCTCATGATGGCCTTGGTTGCCGTCCACTCACCATCGCGAACTTCCGCTTCCGCGCCAACACGTAAGGTACCGGAGGGGTGACCGAAGCGTACGGCGTTACGTTCACCACCACCCGCAGCCAGGTTAACCAAGGTACCGGGAATCGCAGCGGCGGTACCAATGGCAACCGCGGCAGTACCCATCATAGCGTGGTGCAGCTTACCCATGGAGAGCGCCCGCACACACAGGTCGATATCATCGGTGGTCACCTTGGCACCACTGGACGCTGTGTAGTCGGTAGCCGGGGCTACGAAGGCAATTTTCGGGGTGTGCTGGCGGCCGGCCGCTTCAGAGATATCCTTTATCAAACCCATTTTTACGGCGCCATAGGCGCGCAGGGTTTCAAACATCTCCAACGCTTTCGGGTCGCTGTTGATCTGGTCGCGCAACTCGGTACCGGTGTAACCTATCGCTTCGGCGTTAACAAAAATGGTGGGGATACCGGAGTTGATCATGGTCGCTTTTAGCGTGCCAATGCCAGGGACTTCCAGGTCATCCACCAGGTTGCCAGTGGGGAACATGGAGCCTTCGCCATCGGCCGGATCCATAAATTCAATTTCCACTTCAGCCGCAGGGAAGGTCACACCATCCAGCTCAAAATCACCGGTCTCCTGCACCAAGCCATTGGTAATCGGCACGTGGGCGATAATGGTTTTTTGAATGTTTTTTTGCCAAATGCGGATAACAGCAATGCCATTTTCAGGAATGCGCTCGGCATCCACCAAGCCGTTGTTAATGGCAAAGGCACCCACGGCAGCGGTTAAATTACCGCAGTTACCGCTCCAATCGACAAAGGCTTTATCGATAGAGACCTGGCCAAACAGGTAATCGACATCGTGGTCAGGCTGTTCACTCTTAGCCAGGATAACGGTTTTACTGGTACTGGAAGTCGCACCACCCATACCGTCGATTTGAGCACCGTAAGGGTCGGGGCTGCCAATCACGCGCTGCAAAATTTTGTCGCGCGCTTCACCCGGCACCTGGGCCACTTCCGGCAGATCAGTCAGGCTAAAGAAAACACCCTTCGAGGTACCACCGCGCATGTAGGTCGCGGGGATTTTTATTTGTGGAACTGAAGACATAATCGATTCCAAATAGAGAGATAAAAGTGAGTCGAACTAAAACACGCAACCCGACACAAGTCACTTGCGTCGGGTTGCGGGCCGGGCAGGCTTTTCGAAACTACCGAGAAAAAAGCCTAGCCCGCGTGTTGTAACTATCACTCGCCACGGAGTTGGAATAATAGCGGCACAGGGAAGTGCCGCCGCTAAAAAAGCAGAAGCTTTTTCTAGCGCGAGGATTTAAAAACCACGCTTTTTAAATCCGACTCCGCGAAACGGCAGGACCGCTATTTGCTCCTGCGCCAGCTGCATACACGCCTTCCATGGCGATAATGCCGTTTCAGGATAAAGTCACTTAAGCGTTTGCCGACTCCAGGAAATCGTTGGCAAAGCGCTGCAGTACACCACCGGCCTGGTAAATAGAGACCTCAGCGGCGGTATCCAGGCGACAGGTCACCGGTACACGCACGGTTTCACCATTTTTACGGTGAACCACCAGGGTCAATTCAGCACGGGGGGACAGATCACCTTCCACATCGTAGGTCTCGGTACCGTCGAGGCCCAGAGTCTTACGGGTGGTACCCGCTTTGAACTCCAGAGGCAGTACGCCCATACCCACCAGGTTGGTACGGTGAATACGCTCGAAACCTTCGGCAGCGATGGCTTCAACACCGGCCAGGCGTACGCCTTTGGCGGCCCAGTCGCGGGAAGAGCCCTGGCCGTAGTCGGCACCGGCCACGATGATGAGGTTCTGACCGCGATTCATGTAGGTCTCAATCGCTTCCCACATACGCATCACTTCACCTTCTGGCTCCAGGCGAGTCAGCGAGCCCTGCTGCACTTCACCATCAACCACAGCCATCTCGTTGATCAGCTTGGGGTTGGCGAAGGTGGCGCGTTGGGCGGTCAGGTGGTCACCACGGTGGGTGGCGTAAGAGTTGAAGTCCTCTTCCGGCAAGCCCATTTTATGCAGGTATTCACCGGCGGCGGAGTTCATCAAAATCGCATTCGAAGGCGACAGGTGGTCGGTGGTGATGTTGTCGGGCAACACCGCCAGCGGACGCATCCCTTTCAGAGTACGCTCACCCGCCAGTGCACCTTCCCAGTAGGGAGGACGACGGATGTAGGTAGACATCGGACGCCAGTCGTACAAGGGGCTCTTGGCCTCTTCAATAGCACCCAGGTCGAACATCGGAATGTAGATCTGGTTGAACTGCTCGGGTTTAACCGACTCGGAGACAATCTTGTCGATCTCTTCATCGCTCGGCCACAAGTCTTTCAAGGTGACTGGGTTGCCGTTTTTGTCGGTGCCCAATACATCCTGTTCAATGTCGAAACGCATGGTACCGGCAATGGCGTAGGCCACCACCAATGGCGGTGAAGCCAGGAACGCCTGTTTGGCGTAGGGGTGAATACGGCCATCGAAGTTACGGTTACCGGACAGCACCGCCGTGGCGTAGAGGTCGCGATCGATGATCTCTTGCTGAATGGTTGGATCCAGCGCGCCACTCATACCGTTACAGGTAGTACAGGCGTAGGCGACAATACCAAAGCCCAGTTTTTCCAGTTCCGGCAGCAGGCCAGACTCTTCCAGGTAGAGCTTGGCCACTTTCGAACCAGGCGCGAAGGAAGATTTAACCCAGGGCTTACGTACCAGGCCCAGTTCATTGGCTTTTTTCGCCAACAGGCCTGCGGCAACCACGTTGCGCGGGTTGGAGGTGTTGGTGCAGCTGGTGATGGCGGCGATGATGACAGCCCCATCGGGCATTTTGCCCTCTTGCTCTTCTGCCAGCGCCTTATCCAGGTCTACCGCGATACCGCGCTCATGCAGGGCAGAGGTCGGCAGACGACGGTGTGGGTTGGAGGGGCCAGCCATGTTGCGGCAAACAGTGGAGAGATCGAACTCCAATACCCGTTCGTATTCGGCTTCAACCAGGGTGTCTGCCCACAGGCCAGTGGTTTTCGCGTAGTTCTCTACCAGAGCAACCTGCTCGGGTTCACGACCGGTCAGCTTCAGGTAATCGAGGGTTTGGTCATCGATGTAGAACATGCCGGCAGTGGCACCGAATTCCGGTGTCATGTTGGAGATGGTGGCGCGGTCACCGATGGTCAGGCTCTTGGCACCCTCGCCAAAGAACTCCAGATAAGCACCCACCACGCGTTCGTTACGCAGGAATTCGGTCAGGGCCAAGACGATATCGGTGGCGGTAATACCAGGCTGACGCTTGCCAACCAATTTCACACCGACGATATCCGGCAGGCGCATCATGGAGGGCAGGCCCAGCATAACGGTTTCCGCTTCCAAACCACCCACACCAATGGCGATTACACCCAGGGCATCCACGTGCGGGGTGTGGGAGTCGGTACCGACACAGGTATCGGGGAAGGCAACGCCGTCGCGGCTTTGAATAACCGGAGACATCTTCTCCAGGTTGATCTGGTGCATGATGCCGTTACCGGCAGGGATCACATCCACGTTTTTGAAGGCGGTTTTGGTCCACTCGATAAAGTGGAAACGGTCTTCGTTGCGGCGATCTTCCACGTCACGGTTTTTCTGGAAGGCATCGGGGTCGAAGCCACCGAACTCTACCGCCAAGGAGTGGTCGACGATCAACTGGGTGGGGACCACTGGGTTAACCAGGTAGGGGTCACCGCCCTGATCGGCAATGGCGTCACGCAGGCCGGCCAGGTCGACCAGTGCGGTTTGGCCGAGAATATCGTGGCAGACAACACGCGCGGGGTACCAGGGGAAGTCCAGGTCGCGCTTGCGTTCAATTAATTGTTTCAGGCTATCGGTCAGGCTTTCCGGTTCGCAGCGGCGTACCAACTGCTCAGCCAAAACACGGGAGGTGTAGGGCAGCTTGGCGTAGCTACCTGGCTGAATGGCTTCCACGGCTTCACGAGTATCGAAATAGTCCAGATCGGTACCTGGCAGTTTTTTACGATAATCAGTGTTCATAGTTTTACTACTCGTAGTTGAGTGTATTTGAAGGGTTAGCTCAGCGCGAGCTGAGCTAGGTAGAAATCTGGTAACTGCTGTGCCATGAGAACTCAGTAGCCACCTTGGCCACCTATTTTATCCCTGCCGACAATGATTGGCGGGTGAATAGGCTGGCAAGCCCCCGGGGCTCAGAACAAACCCCGGACGCCAAGCGGTTAATTAACCGCGCTCAGCAATCGGCGTAACTTTACGCAGATCTTCACCAGTGTACTCTGCAGACGGACGAATAATACGGTTGTCTGCCCGCTGCTCCATAACGTGAGCCGCCCAGCCAGTCAAACGCGACATCACAAAGATGGGCGTGAACAGCTTGGTGGGAATACCCATGAAGTGGTAGGCAGAGGCGTGGAAGAAGTCGGCGTTACAGAACAGTTTCTTCTCGCGCCACATCACCTCTTCACAGCGCACAGACACTGGGTAGAGGGTGGTATCGCCAACGTCGGCGGCCAGCTTCTCAGACCAACCTTTGATGATCTCATTACGTGGGTCAGAGGTAGAGTAGATCGCGTGGCCAAAGCCCATGATTTTCTCTTTGCGAGCCAGTTTGCCCATCATCTCTTCTTCGGCTTGCTCTGCAGAGGTCCAGTTTTCGATCATATCCATGGCTGCTTCATTGGCACCACCGTGCAGTGGGCCACGCAGTGAACCGATCGCACCGGTCACACAGCTGTGCATGTCAGACAGAGTAGAGGCACAGACGCGGGCAGTGAACGTAGAGGCGTTGAATTCGTGCTCTGCGTAGAGAATCAGAGAGACGTTCATTACGCGCTCATGCAGCTCGTTGGGCTTCTCGCCGCGCAGCATATGCAGGAAGTGGGCACCGATGCTGTCGTCGTCGGTTTCGGCTTCAACTTTCACACCGTCGTGACTGAAGCGGTACCAGTAACAGATGATGGATGGGAAGCAGGCCAGCATGCGCTCAACCACATCCATTTGATTGGGGAATTCACCCATAACGCTGGTGTCTTCCTGCTCCAGGTTACCCAGCATGGAACAACCGGTGCGGATAACATCCATTGGGTGAGCATCGGCGGGAATACGCTCCAGCACATCTTTCAATGCTTGCGGCAGGCCGCGCAGGCCTTTCAGTTTGGTTTTGTAGGCGTCCAATTCAGCCTGGTTGGGTAACTTACCTTTTAACAGCAGGTACGCCACCTCTTCAAATTCACAATTCTCGGCCAGATCTTTCACGTCGTAGCCGCGGTAAGTCAGGCCAGAACCAGATTTGCCTACCGTTGAGAGCGCTGTCTTACCAGCTACCTGGCCGCGCAGTCCGGCGCCTTCTAGTTTTTTACCTTCTGCCATTGTTTTACCCCTTTATTTGCACTTTTAAATTTAAATTTAAATTTGACGAATGCTGCCCCGGCGCCCGGCCAGGGCAATCGTCTCTCGATTACTTGTTTTTGCCCTGGGCAAAAAGCTCATCCAGCTTGCGCTCGTAGTCGTGGTAACCGAGGTACTCGTAAAGCTCCATACGGGTTTGCATCAGATCAACCACAGCTTTCTGGTCGCCATCGGCAAGAATTGCTTTGAACACGGTCTCGGCCGCTTTGTTGGCCGCTCGGAAAGCAGACAATGGGTAGAGCACCATCGCCGCGCCCCACTCGCCCAGCTCTTTGCGGTTCCACAGTTCGGTTTGGCCAAACTCGGTGATGTTGGCCAGAATCGGCACATCCAGCGCTTCAGAGAAGGCACGGTAGTGCTCTTCGGTTTTCACTGCTTCGGCGAAGATGCCGTCGGCACCGGCCTCGACGTAGGCTTTAGCGCGCTCAATAGCGGCGTCCAGACCTTCCTGAGCAAAGGAGTCGGTACGCGCCATGATGAAAAAGTCCGGGTCATATTTGGCATCGACCGCCGCCTTGATACGGTCAACCATCTCATCGGTGGAGACGATCTCTTTATTCGGCCGGTGGCCACAGCGCTTCTGCGCCACCTGATCTTCGATATGTACCGCGGCTGCGCCGGCTTTGATCATATCTTTGACGGTTTTGGAGATGTTGAAAGCACCACCCCAACCGGTGTCGATATCGACCAGCAGGGGCACGTCGGTGGCAGAGGTAATGCGCTGCACATCGACCAGTACATCGTTCAGGGAGGTCATACCCAGGTCGGGCAGGCCATAGGATGCATTAGCCACGCCGCCACCGGACAGGTAGATCGCCTGGTGGCCAATTTGAGTGGCCATCATTGCATGGTAGGGGTTGATGGTACCTACGATCTGCAAAGGTTTGTTTTCAACAAGCGCTTTACGAAAACGCGCTCCTGCGGAAGTTAATGTCGCCATAGTTGCCTCAGCTCTTTAGGATTTGTTGTTCAATGTTTTGTCGGGCCCGAACGATATGCTTGCGCATAATCATTTCGGCGAGTTGTTCATCACGCTGTTCCAGCGCCATGATGAGTTGCTGGTGTTCAATCAATGCATTGTGAGATCGATTAGGTTGCAGACTGGACTGGTATCGGTACATCCGAATCAGGTAGTAGAGCTCTTCACACAACAGATGAATCAACATCTGGTTACCGCTGCTCTGAATAACCTGGTAGTGAAAGTCTATGTCTACATCCGCCTGAATATAGGCGCCGCCACTGGTGGCCATGTGCTGCTCGGCCAATGCTAATAGATGCTTGAGCTTGTTTAACCCATCTTCGCTGATGTTATGGGCGGCCAGTGCGGCGGCTTTGCTCTCCAGGGCTTCACGAATATGGTAAATCTCAATTACCTGGGGAAGATCCAAGGTGATAACGCGCGCACCTTCCCTCGGTACATACTTAACCAGCTTCATGCTTTCCAGGCGTCGAATTGCCTCACGCAGGGGGCCGCGACTGATATGGTACTCGCGGGCGAGCTTGGGCTCGCTCAATTTGGTTCCGGGTTTGATGTCGCCACAGACAATGGCATTGCGTAATGTGGTGGTGATGTGGCTACCGAGAGTGTCCTCGAGAGAGTGTTCCGGAGTTGCCATTAACCCTTCGCCTCACTGCGTTAAACCCAGGCTTCGTTACGCCAATTTCGTCTTTTACACTTCTTCTGATAGCGGTTGCCTGGATGATTATCGCGAAAGATTGTCGACAATATTTGCCAGAACCGCCTAAAACGGGGGGCGATTATAAGGATTTATTGTGATTCTGTCTACAGGTTGCCCAAACCGAGGTGGAATACACTAGCCAACCTGGCGGCGCAACGCAACCGCCGGCGAGACGCCAGACTAAATGGGGAAAGGGGAATCAAGCCGAGGTGGTATCGGGCTCGGCGCTGCAGATGCGATTGCGGCCGGCGTTCTTGCCACGGTAGAGCAGGTCATCGGCTCGGGAGAGCAGTTTGGTCGGTTCATCACCGGGGCTCGCTTCCACCACGCCACCGGTGAAGCTGATCTCAATGGGCAGCCCGGAGAGCGCCGCTGAGGCGGCTGTCACCTCTCCCAAAATCCGCTCGCTGAGCGCTTTTGCCTCTTCCAGCCGGGCGTTGGGCATCAACAGGGCAAACTCCTCCCCGCCGATTCTGGCCAGCAGATCATACTCCCGGATATGGCTGCGAATCTGCTGCCCCAAAGCCGTTAACACCCGGTCACCCGCCTCGTGGCCGTATTGATCGTTAATGGCTTTAAAGTGGTCGATATCAAACAGCAACAGCGATAACGGATTGCCCAGCCGCTGGCAGCGCGACAGCTCTTCGCTAAAACGCTCCATAAACAGGCGTCGGTTGGCCAACTGGGTCAGGCTGTCTGTGCGCGCCTCGCGCTCGGCCATCTCTTTGGCACTCTGAAGTGCCTGGGTGCGCTCGCGCACGGTCGCCTCCAACAAAAAACGCTGGTGTTCCAGGGCACAGACATAATTCTTACGGGCCTTCTGCTTGGCCTGCTCCCCCCGGCGTATTAATACTGAGATGGTGGTAAACAGCAGGCTAACTTCGAACAGAGCACCGACGGGGGTCAGCCAATAGGTCAGTGGCGTGTGATCGATAATGGCGAAATCGCGAAATGGAAAGATAACCATACCCGCACAGTAACAGGCCCAGCTAAGACTGAAAGCAATGGCAATGGGCTCCCCCTGGCGTGCCCGAATCACCCCAGCGGCAGCCAGCAACAGCATGCCGAGCAGGTTAATCTCCACCCCGAGCAGGGCCGGTAACGACCAGTTAAAGATGGCACAGACAATGGGAAACAGACCAAACCAGGCCAGCCCTTTAATCCAGTAATTGAGTCGAGGCAGGAAACGGCGGGTGCGCAATACGTGTTGAGTAAACAGTGCAGCAAAGCTGATGCTAGCCGCGCCACCAATCACCATATAGCGCCAATGGGAGCCTTCGCGCAGGAACATCTCCGGCAGGAAGCCAAAAATGAAGCCCCAGGCAATAATATTGCTCACCACAAAGCCGACGTAGTAGAGCAACCCCTTGTTGCGTGTGGCCAGGTAAAACACAAATGAGAGGATCGCCACCAGCGTCAAGTAGCCGGTGAAAATTCCGTAAGCGTAGAGTTCGCTGGAATGGAAGCGCTCAAAGGCGCGGTCTTTCCAAACCCTCATATCGGCATAGATGGTACCCGCGTTCTCTACCCCCCAAAAGAGATAGAAGGTCTGTTGTGTGAGTGCCGGCACAGTGACCCGAAAGGAGTAGCGGGAGTGCTCCACGGAACGATCGACATAGGGGCGAAAGTAGCTTTGCTGGCCCAGGCTTTGAAAAAGCCCCTCACCCACCTGTTGATAAAGTTCGATATGAGCCAGGGCGTGATCGGGATACTCCAGTACCACGGTGACCGGTTGTGAAGAGCTATTGCTTAATACAAACCGGCCCCAGACATCATGCTTTACAATTCCCTGCCCGGCTCGCTTGCGGTTAACCGGTTGGAACAAGCCCTCGTGCCACAGGTGGTCGACTGCGTTAATATCCAAGGTTCGCTCGCGATCGTGGTAGATATAGACCGTTTCCATCAAGCGCGTATAACGGTTAACGGTGCTGACATCAATTGGGGTAATACTGGCATTGACGGTCGCGACGGGAGTATCGGCACACACGGGCCAACACAAGAAGAGAAACCACAGAGTTAGAAGGGCTTTCTTCCCTAACTGTGGGGGCAGCACGGCTAATATCCTGGTGCTTACGTTCAAATCCATTTCCCTATGGGTTAGCGCATCTAACCGCGTCTCGTTAGAGGTCAACCGGCCCTGTCTCTTTATTGTGATTATTATTTGATCTTTTGTGCTGCCTGTCGTAGGAGCCTAAAGCAGGAGTTGGTCCCGAGTACGCAGTTCTCCCAAGAATTCTAATCGTTGCTGGTAATAATTTGAATGCCAACTCAAAGCCAATGTCTCATAATTTGACGTATTCCCTCAAAACACAGGCTCAGAGCAGGATCAAAAACGTCGCGGACACCGCTTTACCTTGAACGATTGGCCGTGATAAAGAGAACTTCAGCAAACCACACCTTGTAGAATCCCGCCATTTAGGAAACCACGTTGGACTCGAAAACCCCGGCATTAACCGCAGTACTGCTGGCAATGACTATGGCCCTGGCGCCACTGGCGATAGATGCCTACCTCCCCGCTTTTCCAACCATGGCAACGGGTTTGGATACAACGCTTGCCAATATCTCCCTGACCATCGCCGTTTATGTGCTGCTACTGGCCCTGGGGCAGCTGATTGGAGGCCCCATGGCCGATCGCTGGGGACGCAAGGTGGTTATGTTATCCGGGCTCGCCATCTTTGGTTTAGCGAGCCTGGGTATCAGCCTAAGCCACTCGTTTGAAATGCTATTGCTACTGCGGGGATTGCAAGCCTTTGGCGGAGGCTGGGCCGCCGTCTGTGTACCGGCCTTGGTACGGGATCGCTTCTTCGGTAATCAGGCAGCCCGTTTTATCAGTACTATTGGTTTAATAATGATTATTGCGCCAGCCGTGGCGCCAAACATTGGCACTCTTATTTTATCGGTCTCAGATTGGCGGACTATTTTTCTATTTTTAAGCGGTTACGCAGCCGTACTGTTGGCGCTACTTTGGCTGGGACTGTTCAGCAAGCCATCTCACAGCCCCCATAAAACAGTTCACCAGAGCATTTGGCAGGGATACGCTACGGTGTTGTCTACTCGACGCGCCATGCCTTATCTGTTATTGCAATCCCTCTCCTTTGCCGTAATGCTAATATTCATTGCCCATTCGGCGTTTATTTATCAATCCCATTTTGGTGCCTCACCACAGCTATTTTCCCTGCTCTTTTCTGCCAATATTGGCCTGATGCTGGTTATGAACCTGATCAATCGGGCGTTGTTAAATCATTTTCCGTCACCCACTATTTTGCGCTGGGGATTAACTGTGCAGGGTATAGGCATCACCTGCCTGCTACTGGTTAGCCTGCTCTACCCCACGCTCGCGCTTTTTCTGCCGGCGATGGTGTTGACGATTGGCTCAATGGGGGCGATCACCCCCAACAGCCAAGCCTGTTATATGGATTTCTTCGCCAAACACGGTGGTACCGCCGCCGCCCTGCTTGGCGCCAGCCAGTTTGCCATAGGCGCCGCTATTACGGGCTTCTCCTCTTGGCTGCCACAATCGCTGTTAACGATTGTGCTCAGCCAGGCGGCCTGTTCGATCGCCTGCCTGGTAATAGCCTGGCGCCCCTCTCAACGCAACCAGACTATTCCAACAGAGCAGCACTAACCTTTTCTGGGGGGCATATCCTCATGATGGGGTAGATTCGTGGGTGACTCGTACCAGGGTGCCCGCGACCCCCAGAAGACACTTTGAGTGGGCCGGATACCCGGATCTTCATCCAAAGTGCCCGCTGGGATGACCACGTTCTTACCACCCTGCACCAGCCAAGGCAGTGAAGAGCCGCAATTTTTGCAAAAGCAGGTCGCATAGTATTTGGCTTTGGGCTCCTCGTAGCGACCAACCCACTCCTCCCCCTGCAGCCAGTGAAACTGCTCTGGCGGTACAAAAAAATTGGATGCATGGGCACTACCGGTAAACTTTCGGCAGCGGGAGCAATGACAATACTGAAATACTTTTATCGGTGGCGCGACTTCATAAGTCACCTTGCCGCACAGACAGCTACCTTTCATCTTCTCTCCTCCTTCCTTCAATACAATACCAACCGATGCGATCAGTAGTTGGGTAATCGGGGTTTACACGACGTTTAAATTAGAATAGTCTCATATTAATTACGTCGCACAAAACCAGGAATTTATTTAGTCAGGGATATAACAGACCTCGCATATTACGCTACTAATAGGGACAGCCAGTAGCGGCCACTGCTCCAATGTTCGCAATCGCGAACACTTAACAGAGGCCCCCTCCAAGATGTTCGCACTTGCGAACACTCATCAGCATCAACGAATCCACGCTTGGCTCAAACAAGCTTGTCCCTATCGGTAGTCGATTATGGTCATCGATATCTTAATGACGCCTAAATCTTGCTAAAGCGCGGATTTGTACTATTCCTTTTAAACCAATGGAAAAGATTTTAGCGACAGCAGCAAAGCGGATATTTGAGCGGTTATCCATACCCCACATCCCAGCTGTAGAAATTTGCAAGCAATTAAAGTTGGTCTATTAATGTATCTGAACATCGAGCACAGGACTCATTCCATGAAAAAACCAATAATCAAACTCTGCCTACTGGCTGCTGCAGTTTCAGCGGCTAGTGGTGCAAACGCTGCGGACATTCGACTTAATGGTTTCCTCTCCGCAGGTGGTGGTAAGGCAATCAGTCAGGGTAAAGCCCGAGACGCCCTGGGCAACGCGTACGATGTCGAGTATACAGCGGATGCCGTGACTGAGGGTTTCTACGGCGATGACATCACCTTCAGCCCAGACAGTAACTACGGCCTTCAGATTTCAGCAGATCTCGGCAACGGCCTAAGTGCCACCGGCCAGGTCACCGGTAACGGCGGTGAGAGCTTCGAAGCCGTTATCTCTTGGGCTTACATTTCCTATGCGTTCAACGAAAATGTCTCTGTTCAAGTAGGCCGCCAACGCCAACCACTATTTTATTACTCTGATTTTATTGACGTTGGTTACGCCTACCACTGGATCCGTCCGCCACAAGATTTGTCTGCCAACAGTGGTGACACCTTCGATGGTATACAGTTGCGCTGGCATGGAGCTGCAGGAAGTTGGGATTTTAATGCCGACGTACGCTACGGTGAAGGTGAGGAGGATTTGGTAACCCCCGATCTGGTAGCTACCAACTACTCCGTAGACATGTACGGGGCGGTACTCAAGGCCAGTAACAGTTGGCTAGTACTGCGAGCCTCTTTCCTCAACACTGATACCTATGTTGAAATCCCGGGTGAATCAAGCGTGTTTCTGGGCCCAGACTTACAACCTCAATTGAGCAAAGAAGACCCCATAAACTACACATTCATTGGTCTTGCCGCCAATGTAAACTTCGGCAATGCCTTTGTCGTTGCGGAATACACCTACGGCGATCCAGAAGACGCTACGGGTGTTTTCGTCTTTGCTGACACCGATAACGACGGCACACCAGATACGAACGCACCGGTTACTCCTAGTGGTAGTGATACGGACGCCGCCTGGTACATCTCTGCCGGTTACCGTCTAGGAGCCTTCACACCACATATTACCTACGGCGAACGTGAACACGACTATGTGTTCTCAGCTGGTAGCTTCGATCCCTCTACATTAATTGAGACTACCCAGAAATCTAGTCAGATTACTGTAGGTGTTCGCTGGGACTTCCACCCAAGTGCGGCTTTCAAGCTTGAATATTTAACCCGCTCCGATGAAAGTGACGATTTTTACAAAAACAACGCCGGTATATTCGGACAGGGCTTCGGTGACTCACTGGAAGTAGACCTTGTTTCGTTTTCTGTGGACGTTATTTTTTAATCGAAGGGGCACACTAGATGACTATTTTAAAAATCAAAAGAGTGCTCGCTGCCACGGTGGCTGGGCTTAGCTTAATCGCCACCACGGCTGTTTTTGCTGGTACCGCCGTAATTGTTCACCCAAGTAACACTAATGCGCTAACCGAGGACGACATTTCTCGTGTTTTCCTCGGTAAAAAGAAGTCTTTTCCTGATGGCTCGGAAGCAATTCCAGTTGACCAGAACGAAGGATCAGCTACCCGCAGCGCGTTTGTCAGCACCGTACTGAAAAAGAACGACCAGCAAATTAAAGCCTACTGGGCTCAGCTGCTGTTCACCGGGAAGGGCACCCCCCCCAAATCGGTTGGTGGAGCAAGTGACGTTAAAAAATTGGTAGCGGAAAATCCCGCGCTGATTGGTTATATCGATTCCGGTGAAGTCGATGGCTCGGTGAAGGTTGTCTACGAGTTCTAAGACAACCGCCCATTGAGCAGTAACTGCAACAAAAAAGGTCTCCCAAGTGGAGGCCTTTTTTGTTGCCAGTCACAACTCCAAATTTCCGTTCAGATTCAATTAAGTTTAGCTGTGGCTTACTGACGCCCGATTGAAATTGGCAGCCAGGGGGCAAACGTGAAGCTGTACGATTATGAAGTCAACCGACGACGGTTATTAAAACTGCTGGGCGGCAGCGTTGTCGCTGTGCCAGCGCTATCGCTATTAGCTTGTGGCGGAGGAAGCAGCGGAGGCGGCAGCGGCGGAGACACCACTACGAGTTCTGCTACCAGCAACAACACCAATTCGGATACGGGCGCTAACAGCTCTAGCGACAGCAGTTCCACCGGTACCAACACAACAGAGTGGGCCGCTGGCGGCACAGCTGTCATGACGGCCACCTATCCGCCCAGCGACCCATTTGTCAGTGGCCTGGGCAATCTCTGCACCGCCACCAGCGCCTATACCCTCGGCCCCTGCTACTACAGCCCAGATGAGTATCGAGAGGATATCTCCGAGGGGCAGCCTGGAGTACCCATGGCTCTGGTACTGAAACTGGTTGATGCCAGTTGTAATCCTATCAGTGGAGCCGATATTGAAATCTGGTTTTGCAACTATGCCGGGCTCTATTCTGGCGATACATCCGACAGTGCGGACGCCAGCAGTTTTAACAGTGGCTTCTGTACCGACAATGACAGCGAAGCGCTGGCCGCCAAATGGTTTCGTGGTGTACAGACCACAGATGCCGATGGCAACGTCTATTTTAAGGCCTGTTTCCCCGGCTGGTACCCCAGCCGAACCACCCATATACATTTTCGAATCGTACAGGATGGTTTGGAGCTACTGGTCTCTCAGTTCTGCTTTGACGACGATTTAAGTAATGATATCTATTTAAACCACTCTGACTATACCGGGCAGGCGAAAGATACCAGCAACAACAGCGATACCGTATTCGATGCCAATTACGAGCAGTACCAATTTATCGTTGAGCGACAGGCCGACAACTCCATGTTGGCCTACAAAGCAATACAGATAGCGTGATCAATCACAGGTAATTACGGCAAACCCGGTACAGCGACGCATGACAACAATATAGTTTGTAAACGCAGGCCTGTACTCATGTTCGCATCTTCGAACACTAGTACAGAATGCTTTTATTACTCCCGGTGGCTTGCTATTGTAGCTCGGTAAAATTATTCAATAACAATAATTAAGGTTACCGTTGCCATGCAGAGAACCTTTTATCCCGGCTGGTGGCAGGTGGCCATCGCACTCCTCATGCAGGCTGTTGCCGCAGCCAGTGTATTTACTGCCTACAGCATCATTGCTGTACCCCTTAAAGCTGAATTTCAACCCAGCAATATGGTGCTGATGTTTGGTCTCACCATTACCTCATTGGCCTCGGGCATTTTAAGCCCTCTGCTGGGCTCTGCAATTGATCGCTACTCTATCCGCAGCCTGATGATGGTTGGTGCGGGGCTGATCAGCTGCGGGTTTTTCGCCCTCTCATTTGCCGGTTCTATGAACCAGGTCGTCATCATTTATGGGCTCTGCATGGCCCCTGCCACGGTGCTCCTGGGGCCAATTGCGGGCTCAGCACTGCTCTCCCGCTGGTTTACTCAGCGCCGGGGGTTGGCCTTGGGGATCGCCGCCAGCGGCGGCGCAGTGGGCGGGTTAATTCTGCCACCCCTGATGCAAACATTGATGGGCGGATTTGATTGGCGTATCGCCCTTAAAATTTATAGTGGTTTACTATTTCTAATTACCTGCCCAACAATTCTGCTGTTTGTTGTCGACCGGCCAGAAAAGATCAATGTTCAGGTGGAAGGGGCTACCATTTCAACGGAACCGAAAAGTGCCATCGCCCGCACGGCCAAATTAACCAGCCAAGATATTCTTTTACACCCTACCTTTTGGGTGATTGCCTTGATTCTCGGCACACTGTTCGCTGGGCCGATGGCGGTAGTCTCCAATATGATGCAACTGGCCGATACCAAAGGCATCGCTGCAGTGGAAGCTGCGTTTCTAATTTCGGTTTTATCGGGTGCTAACTTTGGCGGCAAGCTAATCTGTGCTGCGATTATTGATCGTGCCAGTTTGCGGGTGGTGTTGGCGGTTATGCTCTCTGCCTTGGGGCTGAGTATGCTGGGCATGCAACAAGCTCATAACTACCCATTGATGATGGCCATGGCACTGCTGGGTGGCTTGGCCAGTGGTGGTGCAGTACCCGTTTGGAGCTTGGTGCTTTCGCGGGTTTACGGCCCTGCAAGAATTGGCCAGGTGATGGGGGTTATGACCTTTGTAATTATGCCCTTTACGTTATTATCGCCACCGATTTTTGGCCGGGTTTTTGATCAGACCGGCAGCTACGATTTCGCCTTTTTCGGTTACTTGGCGCTACTGCTTTTTACCTTGATGTGGTTAACCCGCTTGCGTGTTACACCGCTACAAAGGGGCGAGGCAGAGCTTGCCCCACAAAGCAATCCCACCTAATCAAACAAAAATTAATGGTCTTTGGAAACCAAGCAGACCAGCTCCCGCAACAGCGTGGTAGCGAACTGACCAGCAGCCAATTGCAGCTGCAGCATTAACCCTTCTGGCAGCCATTGCCAGGTTAGTGCCAATGGTTGCAATACCAGGCTGCGCCGTTCCTGATTCAGACCCTGGTGCTCCAATTGATGAGTCCACTCGGGCCACTCGGCTGCTAATGCCTGCTCAATGGCCAGGGCTTCTGCTTGGCTGGCCAAGCGCCCCCGCCCCCATAAAGCCCCGGTGGCAAGGCCATTCAGCTCAACGTCACCGGTAATAAGTTGGTTCCAGTTACCGGCCTTAACCCGGGTGGCAAGCAGTTGGTTGAAAAGATAGGAGCGGGCTGCCGATAACACCAAACCCTTTTCTCGTTTGTTTTTAATTTTTTTGCCATGCACCAACCAATTTTCCGCCGCCAACAGATTTGATCCCTGACGGCCAAATCGCTGCTCCCCAAAATAGTTGGGTGCACCGCTCTTTTGAATTGAAAGCAGGCGTTGTTCTATTTCGTTTTTATCAGCATCAGGAAATTCGCCACGCAACAGAATTTCAAAGCTGTTGCTTTGGTGTTGGCCCCGCCGCAATTTTTGTCGATGGCGGTGAGATTCCAACACCCGGTAGCCTGCGCAATCAAAAGTGGACCAGTCGGTGATATCGGACTTCGGCAGGTGCACACTGAACCATTGCCGGGTAATTGCATTGCGATCTTTCATTCCGGAAAAGCCAACGCTGTTAACATCTATGCCGGCAAACTCAGCGATTTTCTTGGCCACCCAGTGGCTGTTCTCGCCATCTTTTTCCAGCCAGAGGTATCGGTGCTCGCCGTCACCGGAAAAATCGATAGCCAAGTTTTCAACCACTTTAAAATCTGCGTTGGTGGCTTTCAGTTGGGCTTCCACTTCAGGCTTACCATAGGCATAGGCAAACTCTAATGAAAATTCCGGCGTAGCTTGATTGGTGAGTGTCATAGTGGGCGTAAACTTGAATGGGGGCTTTTAGAGAGGCTGCAACAACACGGTCGCTTGTGCGGCGATACCCTCGCCCCGGCCGGTAAAACCGAGCTTTTCTGTGGTCGTCGCTTTAACGTTGATGTTATCAACCTCCGTTTGCAGATCACGGGCAATACATTCACGCATATGGGGAATGTAAGTAGCCATTTTCGGTACCTGGGCAATAATGGTCATGTCGGCATTGGCCAGGCGCCAACCTTTCTGCTTTACCTTGGCTAACACCAAGCGCAATAATTCGCGGCTATTGGCATTTTTGTAGTGCGGGTCAGTATCTGGGAAGTGATGGCCAATATCACCCAGAGCAGCCGCTCCCAATAGCGCATCTGCCAGAGCGTGCAGTAAGACATCGCCATCTGAGTGGGCGACCAAACCCTGGCTGTGGGGAATAACCACCCCACCAATCACGATTTTGTCGCCGAGGCCAAAGGCGTGCACATCAAAGCCTTGTCCGATTCGCATAGAAATACCTATCTGACTACAGGTTAAGTAATAACTGGGTTAGGCAGCAGCCGCTGGGCTACTGCAGCGTGCTGAGAATAAACTCGGCCAACGCCAAGTCTTCAGGGGTGGTAATTTTAATATTGTCCCGGCGACCGGCAAAGAGGGCAACATCGTAACCGCAATACTCCATCGCTGAAGCTTCGTCGGTGACCAGAAAATTTTCCGCCAGCGCTTTTTCTAGCGCAGCCTTTAACAATCCATAGCGAAACATCTGTGGCGTTTGTGCCTGCCACACTCGGCGACGATCCAAGGTCTGCTCAATCGACGGCAAGCCATCCCCGTTCAGGGTGCCTCGATCAAGCTTTAGTGTATCGGCCGCCGGCACCGCCATAACGCCACCGACAGCCAGCGGCGAAAGCGCCTGGACCATTTCGGTCAGTAGCTGCGGCGACAGGCAGGGGCGGGCAGCATCGTGCACCAATACCCAATCATCTTCCGCCGCGGTTGCCTGCAACGCAACCAGTCCATTACAGACCGAATGGGCGCGCTCGTCGCCACCGGGGGCAACGGTGATAAGTGGCTGTCGGCTGACGGCCAGCGTTGGCCAAATAGGATCACCCGCGCGTAATGCAACGACAATCCCAGCCAAATTAGGCAGTTGTAGAAGCCGCTGTAATGTTTGCTCAATAACTGTGCTGCCAGCGAGTGGCAGGTACTGTTTGGCGGTAGCGGCGGCCATACGCGAGCCTATTCCCGCGGCCGGAACCACCACCCAAGTTTGAGGAGTCTTAACCATGAACAGCTGAGTTATTTGCGGTTATTGCGATCAACAACCAGGTAGAAGGTTTCGCCCTGTTTGACCATACCCATATCTTCACGGGCCAGTTCTTCAACGCCAGCAAGGCCATTTTTAAGGTGGGAAATTTCGACTTGAAGCATGCGGTTACGCTCACGATCACGTGCGTTAAAGCGTTCCTGCTGCTCTATTTCTGATTTCAGGCGAGCAATATCGGCCAGGCTGCCTTCGCCTACCCATAGGCGTAACTGCAGTCCTGCAAGCAGAATAACCAATGTGGTTACTATCCACTTCATGGGTGGTTACAAGCTCCCGATATCCAATTCGATCCACTGAGTGTAGGTGCGCGAAGGCTGATTGTATGTCTATTTCAGGGAAATACCCAACAAAAACACTTGTTTTCAGCGAGATGTGGGTAATTGGGGTAGGCGTCCTCCCTGTTTAGCAACTCCAATTACAGCGCTTGGGCCGGTGCGCAGCCATTGGCTACACACCGGCCCAATGCATTTAGGCTTTGAATTCAGCCCGGCCTTTGTAGGGTGCAACGGCACTGCCCAGTTCCGCTTCGATGCGCAGCAGACGGTTGTACTTGGCTACGCGGTCAGAACGGCACAGAGAGCCGGTTTTGATCTGGCCGGCAGCGGTTGCCACCGCCAGGTCGGCAATGGTGGTATCTTCGGTTTCACCGGAACGGTGTGAAATCACTGCGGTATAGCCCGCATCTTTTGCCATTTTGATGGCATCCAACGTCTCGGAGAGTGAACCGATCTGATTGAATTTAATGAGGATTGAGTTGGCAATGCCCTTCTCAATACCCTCTTTCAATATTTTGGTGTTGGTAACAAACAGGTCATCGCCAACCAGCTGTACTTTGGTACCCAGCTTTTCGGTTTGGTACTTCCAGCCATCCCAGTCGGACTCATCCTGGCCATCTTCGATGGAGATAATCGGGTACTGATCACACAGCTCCGCCAGGAAATCGGTAAAACCTTCAGAGCTGTAAACCTTGCCCTCACCGGCCAGGTCATATTTGCCGTCTTTGTAGAATTCAGAAGAGGCGCAATCCAGAGCCAGGGTAACGTCGCTGCCCAAGGTATAGCCGGCGGCTCCGGTGGCCTCTTTAATTACCGCCAAGGCGTCGGCATTGGAGGAGAGGTTGGGAGCAAAGCCACCCTCATCACCGACAGCGGTGTTGAGGCCCTTGGCCACCAACACTTTTTTCAGTGAGTGGAAAATCTCGGCACCCACTTGCAGCGCTTCGGAGAAAGACTTGGCAGCCACCGGCTGTACCATAAACTCCTGGATATCGACGTTGTTATCGGCGTGCTCGCCACCGTTGAGAATATTCATCATCGGTACCGGCATGGAGTACTGGCCGGGCGTGCCATTGATTTCAGCAATGTGAGCGTAGAGGGGAATACCCTTGTCCGCGGCGGCGGCTTTAGCGGCCGCCAGTGATACCGCCAGAATGGCATTGGCACCCAGGTTGGCTTTGTTGTCGGTACCATCGGCGTCGATCATTGTCTGATCCAAAGCCCGCTGATCGGCGGCGTTTTTGCCAACCAACAGCGCTTTGATGGTGGTGTTGATATTGTTAACGGCTTTTAAAACGCCTTTGCCCAGGTAACGGCTCTTATCGCCATCACGCAGTTCCAACGCCTCGCGTGAACCGGTGGAGGCACCAGAAGGAGCGCAAGCGGAGCCCACCACTCCAGACTCTAAAATTACATCGGCATTAACAGTGGGGTTACCGCGGGAATCAAGCACTTCAAACGCTTTGATATCAACAATCTTGCTCATTCGTTCGCTCCAAGCATTGTGTCTAAGGAAAGAAAAACGCCCGCTGAGTTCCTTCCGCGAGCCGTTTTGCATTTTACTGAAATTTACCCGGTATTGCTGTCTGTTTGCGCTAAATGGCAACTTTGCCGGCATTAACTTCTCGCCAGCACCCGCAGCACCTGCCTCTGCTAGCGGATTTCCAACTCCGGCATCGATTTGTAGAGGTCGTCAAACGCTTTCATTTGCGCCAGGAATGGCTCAAGCATGGCCAGCGGCAGCGCACTGGGGCCATCGCACAGGGCCCGTTCGGGCTCTGGGTGTGCCTCCAGGAAGAGGCCGGCGATACCAACAGCGACACCGGCCCGGCCAAGCTCCGCCACCTGCTCGCGGCGGCCACCGGAGGCCGCTCCCATTGGGTCCCGGCACTGCAGCGCGTGGGTAACATCAAATAGCAGCGGCGCACCACCACTGACCTGCTTCATAATGCGGAAACCGAGCATATCGACTACGAGATTGTCGTAGCCAAAGCAGCTGCCCCGTTCACACAGCAGCACCTGCTCATTGCCGCACTCATGGAATTTGTCGACGATGTTTTTCATCTGGGCCGGCGAGACAAACTGCGGCTTTTTGACATTGATCACCGCACCGGTCTTGGCCATGGCTACCACCAGGTCGGTTTGACGAGCCAGGAAGGCGGGCAGCTGAATCACATCAACCACCTCGGCCACCGGCTGGCACTGCTCGATTTCATGCACATCGGTGATGATGGGCACATTGAACGTGCGCTTGATCTCTTCAAATATTTTTAGCCCCTCCTCCATACCGGGCCCACGATAGGAGTGGATGGAGGAGCGATTAGCTTTATCGAAGGAGGCTTTAAAAACGTAAGGGATGCCCAGTTTTTCCGTCACCTTAACGTAGGCTTCGGCCACCTGCAGGGCCAGGTCCCGGCTCTCCAAAACATTCATGCCGGCAAACAGGACCATCGGCAGGTTGTTGGCCACCGAAATAGCCCCGACATTAACAGTCTTACAATTCATCACTTATCGATTCTCTCATTATATTGCGAGCTGCTGGTTGGCTTGCCAGCTACAGAGCGCGGCCCTTTTTGTACTCAATAGCCGCCAAAATATAGCCGGTGAATAGCGGGTGGCCGTCGCGCGGAGTTGAAGTAAATTCCGGGTGGAACTGGCAGGCCAGGAACCAGGGGTGGTCGGGCAGTTCAACCATCTCCACCAGGGTATCGTCTGCGGACCAGCCACACACTTTCAAACCCGCCTTTTGCAGGCCATCGACCAGGTTGTTGTTCACCTCATAGCGGTGCCGGTGGCGTTCGACAATCATCTCGTGGCCGTAGATCTCACGCCCCTGGCTGCCCTCGACCAGGCGGCACTGTTGGGCGCCCAAGCGCATGGTGCCGCCCAGGTCGGAGCTTTCATCGCGCGTCTCTTTTTTACCGGTGGAGTCGAGCCACTCGGTAATCAGGCCAATCACCGGGTGTTTGGTATTGCGGTCAAATTCGGTACTGTTGGCGTCGTCCCAGCCAACCACATTGCGGGCGTACTCAATCACCGCCACCTGCATGCCCAGGCAGATACCCAGGTAGGGGATTTTGTGCTCCCGGGCGTAACGCACCGCGGCCAACTTGCCGTCCAGCCCGCGTTCACCAAAGCCGCCGGGAACCAGAATGGCATCGGCTGATTCCAACAGGCCCAACCCCTGCTCTTCAACATCCTCGGCGTTGATGAACTGCATCTTTACGCGTGTGCGAGTGTGAATACCGGCGTGGGTGAGAGCCTCGATCAGGGATTTGTAGGCGTCGGGCAGATCCATATACTTGCCCACCATCGCCACGGTGACCTCTTTATCGGGGTTCAACTTGCCATCGACCACCTTATCCCACTCGCTTAGGTCCGCCGACGGCGCCTCGATACCGAAGTTATCCAAAACGATCTGATCAAGGCCGTACTCCATCAGAATACGGGGAATGGCATAGATGGTTCGGGCATCAGCCAGCGGCACCACCGCCTTCTCCTGAACATTGGTAAAGAGGGCGATCTTCTTGCGGGAATCTTCGTCGACCTCAACCTCTGAGCGGCACAACAGAATCTCCGGCTGAATACCGATAGAGCGCAGCTCTTTTACCGAGTGCTGGGTCGGCTTGGTTTTGGTTTCACCGGCAGTAGCGATATAGGGCACCAATGTGAGGTGCATCAGCTGTGCGCGCTCGCGGCCAAGCTCCACCTTCAGCTGCCGGGCGGCCTCCAGGAAGGGCTGGGATTCAATATCACCAACGGTGCCACCAATCTCTACGATGGCCACGTCGAAACCTTTACCGCCTTCCAAAATACGGCGCTTGATCTCATCGGTAATGTGGGGAATCACCTGCACGGTACCACCCAGGTAGTCGCCGCGGCGCTCTTTGCGCAGCACGGTTTCGTACACGCGACCGGTGGTAAAGTTGTTGCGGCGGGTCATGCGGGTGCGCAGAAAGCGCTCGTAGTGACCAAGATCCAGATCCGTTTCGGCGCCATCGTCGGTAACGAATACCTCGCCGTGTTGGAAGGGGCTCATGGTGCCTGGATCCACATTGATGTAAGGATCCAGTTTGAGGATGGTGACTTTTAAACCTCTGGCTTCCAGAATGGCGGCCAAAGAAGCCGAAGCAATACCTTTACCCAGCGATGAAACCACACCGCCGGTTACGAAAAGAAAACGAGTCATCAAGTGCCCTGTTAGCGCTGTCTGTTGTTGGGTTTGGGGTAGTTGTCGTATCCAGCAGTTGGAGCGGAAACGGCGAAATCACTGAGAGTTACAGGTCTGCCGGTCTCGGGGTGGGGTTGGCGAATGTCTATAAATAACAACACATAACAACCAATCTTTAAGACTCTAAGACAGCGCGATGACGGCTGGCGAATAGTCTTGGGACGGTTCGCCGCCATTGCCAAAGCGGGCCATTCCACCCATCTCAAGATGGGAAGCCAGATTACCAGAAACCCGGTTTCCGCTCAATTCTTTCCAGCAACCCAAGCCGGCTGCCAGACCAGTTGATAGCCCTGTTGTTGGTCGCTACAGGCAAACGGCTGTTCCACCCAATAGCCGGCTACCGCAGCCAACTGGTCGCCGAGATAGAGGAGCGGCAGTCGCTCCCGTAACCAGGGTTCGACCTTGTGCTCCTGCAACAGTTTTTTAAGGGTTTGCGAGTGACCACGCCCGGCCGGGTGCGCCCGCTCGCCGCCCTGGCGATTGCGAACCGTCAGCGGTTCACCCTGCCAACGCAGAGGCCCGCCCGGTTGCAAGCTCAACTGCCCGCCACCAGGTAAGACGAGAGGTTCTAACCCGGACCAGCTGCAATCGATCGCCGCAACAGGCGCCAGCGTGGGCAGTAGATACAGGCGATTGCGAAATCGCTGCAGGCTGGCGCCCGGCCAGCTTACACAGGGCTGGTTATCGGATTGGTAATCATCCACCAGCAGCTGCTGGAAGATCTGCGTCAGCACCGCCTGGGCCGGCAGCTCGACAGCACTCGTCTGTAGCCAGTGGCGCAGTACATCGGCCTGACGCAAGCGCGACCAGGCAAGCAGCGGTGGCAACTGGCAACTGACGCCAAGCAGCTCCTGGCGCAGCTCGAGTGCAACCAGATCTTCTGCCGCGCGCTCGGCTGCCAGCACCACACTCTCCCGGCAGAGGTTGGCGGCCCGACTGACGGTGGCCTCCAGGCTTGGCCAGCGCTGTTGCAGATGCGGAATAATCTCCTGGCGAAGAAAATTGCGATCGAATTGCACACTCTGATTACTGGGATCTTCCACCCAGGTCAGGCCATGCTGCTCGGCGTAGTGCTCGAGCTCAGGCCGGCTGATAGCCAGCAGTGGCCGCAGTAGATCACCTTCAGCAAAAGGGGCTCGCGGCGCCATGGCTGCCAACCCCAACGGCCCGGAGCCTCGCAGTAGGCGCAGCAGTAAAGTCTCCACTTGGTCGGTTTGGTGATGCGCCAATAACAGTACTCCACCCGCCGGTAGATGTTGCTTGAACACGGCCCGTCGCGCCTGCCTGGCGGCATCCTCCACCCCGGCCCCCTGGTTGGTGACCACCACCGATTCCGTGCTGAAGGCAACCTGCCAGCTGCTGGCGAGCGCCTGACAATGGGCCTGCCAGGCCGCAGCCTCTTTAGCCAGACCATGGTTCACGTGAATGGCGGCCACCTCGGTATGTGGCAAATGGGAGACCACCAGGTGCAGCAACACAGTGGAGTCCAAGCCGCCACTAAAGCCAATTCGCAAGGGTGCTGCTGCCGGAATGGAGGCAGTAGCGGCAAGAAATTTTTCGACAATAGTGTTGCTCATAGTGGCGCATTGTACCCAAGAGTTAAGCAGTTGCGACCTTATCGCTCTGGGGCTACTCTAAGCCGCGCAAAGCAACCGACAAAACAGAGCCTATGGAACCTTTAGCCTACGGCAGCTGGCCATCCACCATCAGCGCCGAACAGTTAGTCGCCCAAAGTTTGCGCCTGGCCGAACCGAGGCTCGATGGCGAGTACATCTATTGGCTGGAGTCGCGCCCCGCCGAAAAAGGCCGCAACTGCATCGTGCGGGCCCGCCCAGGCCAGGCGCCCGAAGACCTGCTACCTCAGCCACTCAACGCCCGTTCCAAAGCCAATGAATATGGCGGCGGCTGCTACTGTGTTGCCGATGGCGTGGTCTATTTTGTGCTGGCCGACGATCAGCGCATCTATCGCCTCAATACCAATGACCCCCAGCCGCTACCTGTGGTTATTTCGCCCGAAGGCGACTATCGCTATGGCGATCTGGCCTTCGATGCCGGCCGCCAAAGATTACTGGCGGTGCGCGAAGATCACAGCAATCCGCGACAGGAGCCAGCGGCCAGCATCATCAGCTTGGACAACCAGGGCCGGGACTGCTTCACCCTGGTGGAAGGCAACGACTTCTACTCCTCTCCCAAACTCTCCCCTGACGGCAAATACCTGGCTTGGCTCTATTGGGATCACCCGGCCATGCCCTGGACCGACAGCAGCTGTGTGGTGGCGCAACTGCATGCCGACGGCACCGTGCAGGGCAGCCAAACCCTGTTGGGCAGCGGCGCAGGTGACCCGACCCAATCCCTGTTTCAACCCCAGTGGTCGCCCGACAACGAACTGTACATTATCAGTGATTGCGACAACTGGTGGCGTATCTACCATATTGAGAGCGATGGCGAATCGCCGCCCCTACCCGAACCGGTGCTGCACCACCCTCCCATCGATGCCGAATTTGCCACCCCCCAGTGGGTATTTGGGCTATCTACCTGGGGCTTTGTCGATGCCACCACCCTGTTCGCCAGCTTCAATCAGGACGGCATCAACCAGCTGTGCACCATTGACGTTACCAGTGGCCGCTGGTTGCGGCTCGATACCCCTTGGAGCGAATTCAGCGCCGTCGCCACGGCGCCAGGCAAAGCGGTGGTATTGGCGGCCAATTATCACCAGGCCGGCACTCTGGCGCTGTGGCAGGCCGACAACGGCGACCGCTGGCAAATCATTCGCAGCATCGATTCCGACCTGACCCCTGACCAACTCAGCCGTCCCCAGCCAATCAGCTTTGGTCCATTGGATCAAACCGCGCACGGCTTCTACTATCCGCCGTTCAACGGCAAAAACTGCGGCCTTTCCGACGAACAACCGCCACTGATCGTGCTTGCTCACGGCGGGCCTACCGGCCAAGCCAGCACCGCGTTTAATATCAAGATCCAATACTGGTGTTCGCGCGGATTCGCCGTGGTCGACGTCAACTACCGCGGCAGCACCGGCTATGGTCGGGATTTTCGATTGGCATTGAATGGTCGCTGGGGAGTCAGCGATGTGGAGGACGTCTGTCGTGCCGCCGATTACCTGGTGGAAAAGGGTCTGGCCGACCCCGATCGATTGGCGATAAAAGGCAGCAGTGCGGGCGGCTACACGGTATTGGCAGCTCTCACCTTCACCGATACCTTCAAAGCCGGCGCCAGCCTCTACGGCATTGGTGACCTGGAAACCTTGGCACGCGACACCCACAAATTTGAAGCCAAATATCTGGATTCACTGGTGGGGCCCTACCCGGAGAAGTTGAGCCTCTACCGGGCCCGCTCCCCGCTCTACCATGTCGAGCAGCTCAACTGTCCGGTGATCTTCTTCCAGGGCGACGAAGATAAGATTGTCCCACCCAACCAGGCCGAAACCATGGTACAGGCATTAACCGATAAGGGAGTGCCCGTCGCCTATGTGCTGTTTCAAGGTGAGGGCCACGGTTTTCGGCAGGGGGAAAATATCGTCCGCGCCATTGAGGCCGAACTCTACTTCTACAGCCAAATCTTCCACTTTCAACCCCATGAACCGCTAACACCAGTACACATTCGCAATCTAACCAAAGATCCAGTGGGCAGCTGACCTCAGCTGCTCATGCGCTTAACGGTTAAACACACACATGAGCGGCTGATAGCGGTTTATTATCAAAACTTGTTCACAATTCAGGCACTAAGCAGTGGCGGTTATGGCCACCTAAGGTGCATAACGCGGCAACCACGCTTGGTTGGCTTTAGCCACGCTAAGCTCGGCCGGAACCAAATTCAGAGGAGCCACCCATGAGTTACCCCATTACCGGGTCCTGCCAATGCGGCGGTGTAAAATACCGGCTGCTCTGCGCACCAGAGAAAGTGGTGGCCTGCCACTGCAAAGCGTGCCAAAAGCAATCAACCAGCGCTTTCAGCATCACCGCCTTTGTCAGTGCCGACGCCGTTGAATTTGAAGGCGAAATGCAGGAGTGGCGACGCACCGCCGACAGCGGCAATATCAACGCCGCCCGCTTCTGCCCAACCTGTGGCAATCGCATCTACCACTACAATCCCGAGCAACCCGATCAGATAAAGCTGAAACCGGCCAATCTGGACGATACCAGCATACTGCAACCGACCGCCCACATCTGGGTGAGCCAGAAGCAGTCCTGGTTTACCATCCCCGACGGGGTAATCGTCATGGACAAACAGGGGTAATAGTAAAATGGGGGTAGTGCATACACGGTCAAAGGCTTTACCATCCCACCCCGATTAGTAACCGGGCCTGCGAATAGTCTGGCTCTACCAACCAGCCCTACAGATACCAATAGGCAAATGCGCACCGCACTGATTACCGAAGATGGCTTTCGTGCCCTGAAAGATGAGCTGGAACACTTGTGGCGGGTGGAGCGCCCGGAGACTACCCAGAAAGTCTCCTGGGCGGCCAGCCTCGGGGATCGCAGTGAAAATGCCGATTACCAATACAATAAAAAGCGATTGCGCGAGATAGACCGCCGGGTGCGCTATTTGCGCAAACGTCTGGATGAATTGAGAGTGGTCAACTACGCCAAGCAGCAGGAAGGTAAAGTCTACTTCGGCGCTTGGGTCGAGATAGAAAACGAAGAGGGCGAAACAAAACGCTTTCGAATCGTTGGTTATGATGAAATCTTCAACACCCAGGACTACATCTCCATCGACTCACCCATGGCCAGGGCGCTGCTCGGCAAAACGGTCGATGACGAAATATCCGTTAGAACAGAGGCCGGTGAATTTTATTGGTACGTAAAATCGATAGCCTACCAATCACCAGCCAACCAGGAACAGGCTCAGCCATAGCGCAGCCAAGAACAGGCCCAACAGACAGTTGGGCAAACAGTAATGGCGATGGGCCAACAAAGCCTTTAAGCCAGAGGTGAAAATTCACCTCGAGCCACACGCCTTCAGCAAAACAACGGCGGCGAGCCAACCAGCGACGAGCACCGCCGCAAAGAGAGTGACAGTATGAGCAACCTCCAAAACAATTTACTCAACCTGGATGCCCTACAGGCCGCCCCTGTGGAACAGGAACCCTACCCCTTCTTTATTGTGGACCGGGCTCTGCAATCAGGCAGTGAAGCGAAGGTCATTGAAGATTTCCCCAACATCAATATGGGCGGCAGTTTCAATTTAAGTGACGTCTCTTACGGCCCCAACTTCAAGCTGCTATTGGACTCCCTGGACACCCCCGAATTCCGGAAAATATTGTGCGACAAATTTGATGTCGACGTTATGGATTTGCCCATGATGATCACACTGCGCGGCTTTTCCCGGCAGAAAGACGGGCGTATCCACTCCGACTCCAAAACCAAGGTGTTGACCATTCTGATCTACATGAACGAAGATTGGCCAGCCGAAACCGGTCGCTTGCGGGTACTGCGCAGTCAAACCGACATGAACGACTACACCGCCGAGGTCACCCCGGGCCCGGGTACCCTGTTCGCTTTTAAAGTGACCGACAACGGCTGGCATGGCTACCCGAGCTTTGAAGGCAAACGGCAGTCCATTCAAATAAATTTTCTGACCAACACCACCGCCAACGCCAAACACCAATTTTTCCACGGCTTAAGTGCGATGTGGAAAAAGCTCAAACACAAAAGCGCCGATGACGACTATTAAAACGGGCAACGGCTCACTGTTACTGAGCGTCTGAATTCATCGTTCCCGGCTTTAGTTACCTGGTTTTAGAAAGCTGTTTGTGGGCAACCATGTTTTGGTAACTGGCCGGGCAGTTTCAGTTTTTTGACTCAGTTCGATCCTCAATAAACTTTGATGTACCAATATGATCACTAACCTAGCTCAACTCTCCCCCAACCAGCGTTATCACACCATCACCCAGTGTTTAGTTCCGCGGCCCGTGGCTTGGGTTATTTCAGAAAACAGCGACAGCAGCTTGAATCTGGCACCCTTCTCCTACTTTGGCGGCGTCGCCAGTGATCCACCACTACTGATGCTCTCCATTGGCAAGAAGCCCGACGGCACTATCAAAGACACGCGCAAAAATATTATCGAACGCAACCACTTTGTGGTTCATATCGCCCACCGGGAATTGGCACCAGCCGTTACCGAAAGCTCTCGCACTCGCAACTATGGCGAATCTGAAATCAGTGCCCAAAATTTGCAGACGGTGGCGTTTGATGGCTTTCCGTTGCCGCGTCTAAACGACTGCCGAGTGGCCTTTGGCTGCGAATGCTATCGAGTGGAGGAGATTACCGAGACCCAGGCGATGATATTGGGAGAGATTAAGCTGGTTTATATCGACGATGCCATCGTTCAACAGGATGGCAACCGCTTGACCGTAAATGCAGAAGCACTGGATCCGATCGCCCGCCTGGGCGGCAACGACTACGCGCTGATGGGTGGCATCACCACCGTTGCCCGGCCCAAATAGCCACTAGCGGTGGCGAAACATTAAACCCTGCTGCTGGTAGGCGCGCACACTCACCCCGAAACTGCCATCGGGGTGCACAGTGCGGATGAGATAGTCACGGCTCAGCTTGCCCTGTTCAACCAGCGCTAAATCGAGCACTTTTTCATTAATCGGCGCTTTATTGGCATCGCGCAGGAGCACAATCTTAGGCAACTGCCGATAGCGTTGGTTAGTCTCAAATACCAAACCAACCTCGCCATTAACCAGCTCCACCAAACTGCCCGGTGGGTACAAGCCGATGGTTTTCAGGAATTGCTCGGCCAGCTCGCCGTCAAACTGCGTGCCCCGGGCCCGGTAGATATTCTTCAATGCCTCGGTTGAGGTCATTGCCCGGCCATAACAGCGGTCTGCCGTCATCGCATCAAAGGCATCAACGATGGCAATAATACGTGCGTACCGGGAGATATTGCTGTCCTTAAGGCCGCGCGGATAACCGCTGCCATCGAGACGTTCATGGTGAGCCCAGGCTACGTCCACCGCCTGCGCGGCACCGCTGCCTGCGGACATCAACAGGTTGCGGCCATACACGGTGTGGCGCTGTATCTGTTTAAATTCCTGGGGGGTTAACTTGCCTGGCTTGTTGAGCACCTCCGGCGGCACTCGCATCTTGCCGACATCGTGCAACAGGCCGCAAATACCGATATCGTGCAGCTCCTCTTCGGTGTAGCCCAGTTGCCGGCCGAAGGCGATGGCCAGGATGCAGACATTTAAACAGTGTTCGCTGGTGTACTCGTCCTGGCTGCGTATTTTTGATAACCACATGAGCGCATCGGAATTACGCAAGACACTGTTAACACATTCGTTAACGGTCTCCTTGGCCTGGCGGGTATTAATGACAGAGGTTAGGCGCGCTTCATCCAGTAATGATTTGGTGATGCGTCGGGCTTCGCGGTAAACCCCCAGAACATGGTTGGTCTCTTCGCTAAAACCCACCTGATTAACAAAGATATTCTTTTTGTTCGCAGCCGGGCTGGCTGATTGCAAACGCTGATTACCAACCCAGTGCTCTTCTACCGCATCGACCCATACGTACTGGCAGTGTTCGGCAACCACTTCAATATCGGCCATGGATTCAACCATAAAGCCCTGTAATAGAAAGGGGGTCTCCAGCCAATCCCGATCCAACTTGCAAATCCACATACCGATTTGCAGCTCCGAGACATGGATTTTGTGGCTGCGCCGTTCAGAGACAAATCGACCACTACTGGGAGTTTTTGCACCCATTGTTTCCCCACCAATACATTCAATTATCCTTAAAGCCGGCCACGCTGTGCTTCCTTGCCTGCAGCAACAGTTCGTCACTATAAAGTCGCCACTGCACCACCTGCGTTAACAGGCGCGGCAGTGGCGGTGTAATCAGTAGTGACGAGCGTTCGGCGGTAGCCGGATATAATTGGTTGGTGAGATTACTTGTCTACAACGTCAACAATTGCTCGGGCAACATAATTCATATTCTTGGAATTCAGTCCACAGATGCTGATCCGACTCGAATCCACCATGTAAATACTATAGGCGGTTTTGAGCTGTTCTACCTGGGATTTGCTCAAACCCAGGAAGGAAAACATCCCCTGCTGCGCTTCTATAAAACTAAAATCTCTAGAACAGCCTAAATTTTTGAGCTCTTGTACTAAGGCACTACGTAAACTCTTAATGCGATCGCGCATCTGTCCCAACTCCTCTTGCCACTTTTGACGCAACTGGGTATCGGCCAGAACCGTCTCCACCAGAGCAGCACCATGGGCTGGGGGCATAGAGTAGATGGTGCGGGCGATGTTCATCATCTGCCCATTGACAGTGGCTACCAAATTGGGATCTTTAACAACAATGGAAACACTGCCGACCCGCTCCCGATAGAGGCCAAAGTTTTTCGAAAAGGAGTTAGCAACAACTAATTCAGGCAGCTGTTCAGCCATATAGCGAATACCATAGGCGTCGGCCTCTAAGCTCTGACCAAAACCCTGGTAGGCCATATCAATGAAGGGTATGAAACCGTTCTTTTTCGCCAGCTCCGTCACCGCCTGCCACTGTGCTTCACTCAAATCAGCGCCGCTGGGGTTGTGACAGCAGGCATGGATCAAAACCAGATCGCCGGCCTCGGCCTCAGCTAAGGCCGCGAGCATCTGCTCAAACGGTATGCTATTGCTGTTTTGGTCGTAGTAGGGATATTGGCAGAAACCCAGACCCGAGCTGCCGAGTAACGCCGAGTGATTAGGCCAGCTCGGGTCGCTGATCCAGATCCGCGCCGAGGAGTTAGCCCGCTTAATTAGCTCTGCCGCCACGCGCAGGGAGCCACAACCGCCGGTGCCCTGGATGGTGACAACCCGCTGCTGCTGTAAGGCCGGGTGGCCACTGCCGAATACCAGATCATTCACCAACCCGATAAACCTCGGCGTTCCGCCGGCAGGCAGGTAGGCTTTGGACTGTTCAGTATCAAAGTATTGACGTTCGGCTTCCTTCACGGCCGCCAACACGGGTGTATTTCCAGATTCATCCTTGAACACGCCAACACCGAGATCCACCTTGTTGAGGTTGGTATCTGCACGGCACTCCACCGTGAGCCCCAAAATTGGGTCAGCGGGTAAGGTTGGCAATAATTCAAACATAGTTACATCTCCGAGCATTCAGCACAGCTAATATAGACACTCACGTAGCCCGGCCCAGGCCAGGCTACGGCGCCCTGACAAAAAAGAGGCAGGCATTTTTCACAAAAAGCCGCTCATGTTAAGCATTTTTTAAAACTGCTTCTATCATTAGAGGGTATGGTTCAAGAAATGGAAGACCGCGAATGTCTTTGACTATCGAAATAGATGATTACGATCGAAAGATTCTACGAGCACTGCAGGAAAATGCTGACTACTCAATGGCCGAATTGGGCGAAAAAGTTGGTCTCTCGCACACCCCCTGCTGGCGCCGCATAAAAAGGCTGGAAGCGGATGGCGTTATTCGAGGCCGGGTAACACTACTGGAGGCCCAAAAACTCGACCTGGGCGTTAGTGTACATGCTTATATCACCAACAAGAGCCACGAAGAGGAGTCGCTCGCCGCTTTTGAACGGGCGGTAATGGACCTGGACGAAGTGGTTGAATGCTACTCAACCAGCGGCGAAAAAGACTACCTGTTGCGCATCATCGTGAACAGCGTCGACCACTATGAAAAACTGCTAAAACACAAGTTGGTCAACCTGCCGAACGTCGCTTCGGTGAATTCCATCTTTGCCCTCAAACAAGTGAAATTCACCACCGAACTACCTATCTGAACCCGGCCGGGCTTGAACGCTTAGTTCAAGCCCCCGAGGCACATGTACTTCAATTCCAAATAGTCGTCGATACCGTACTTGGAGCCTTCACGGCCGGAGCCTGACTCTTTTATGCCGCCAAAGGGAGCCATTTCGTTGGAGATGATCCCTTCATTGACGCCGACAATACCGTACTCCAATGCCTCACCCACCCGGAAGATACGACCCAGGTCTTTGGTGTAGAAATAGGAGGCCAAACCGAATTCGGTATCGTTGGCCATGGCAATGGCATCGGCTTCGGTCTCAAACTTAAAGAGCGGTGCCACCGGGCCAAAAATCTCTTCGCGGAACACGCGCATGCTGTCGTTAACGTCGGTGAGAATGGTCGGCTCATAGAAACAGGCTCCAAGGTCGGAGCGTTTGCCGCCGATAATCGCTTTGCCACCGTGGGCGATAGCATCATCCACCATAGCCGCCACATCATTGGCTGCCCCTTCGTTGATCAACGGGCCGTGGGTAACCCCCTCGGCGACACCGTCACCCAGCTTGAATTCAGAAACCGCCTTGGCCAGCTTGGCCGCAAACGCATCGTAGACCCCGGCCTGTACCAGAATACGGTTGGAACAGACACAGGTCTGACCGGAGTTGCGGTATTTGGAAGCCAGAGTACCGGCTACGGCGGCATCCAGATCGGCATCATCAAAGACGATCAGCGGAGCGTTGCCACCGAGCTCCATGGAGGTCTTCTTCACGGTTTCGGTGCACTGCGCCATCAGCACCTTGCCCACCGGGGTGGAGCCGGTGAAGGTCACTTTGCGCACCAGCGGATTGGAGGTCATCTCACCACCGATATCCCGTGAGCTCTTACCAACCACGACATTGAATACACCTGGCGGAATACCGGCCTCTTCCGCCAAAGCCGCCAAGGCCAGCGCCGACAGTGGTGTCTCTTTGGCGGGCTTACAGACAAAGGTACAGCCAGCCGCCAGGGCTGGGCCCGCTTTACGGGTAATCATGGCGTTGGGGAAATTCCAAGGGGTGATCGCTGCAACCACCCCCACCGGTTGTTTGATCACCAGCAGGCGCTTATCCGATGACGGGGCCGGGATAATATCGCCGTCGATACGCTTGGCCTGTTCGGCAAACCACTCAATGTAGTTGGCACCGTAGGCGATCTCGCCGGCCGCTTCTGCCAAAGGCTTACCCTGCTCGACAGTGAGGATTTTGGCCAGATCCTGTTGGTTGGCCATCATCAGGTTGAACCAGGCACGCAACAGATTGGCGCGCTCCTTGGCAGGTTTTTTCGACCAAACGGCCATCGCATCCTTGGCCGCCTGAATCGCCTGGCGGGTTTCATCGACGCCCAAACTGGCAATCTCGCAGATCACCTCGCCCGTTGCCGGGTTGGTCACTGCCAGGGTATCGCCGTTGTCAGCGTCCACCCATTTGCCATTAATGTATGACTGGCAGCGAAGCAGTTCTGGTCTGTTGAGGTCGATCATAGTGTTCTCCTAAGTGGGCAGCGAGGACGACTCTCTCTGGAGTCTCTGATTTTGCCCTTGTCATTCAAAGGGTTAAGGCAGGCGGAATACCAAAACCACTACCGGTGAGGGCTGCAAATTAGCATAGGGCGCCGCCTTTTTCACCCTTGCAGCGCTGCAAAATATGCTCGCGCATCGCTTTCGCGGCACTCGAGAGGGTGTAGCGCTTACGCACCACCAGGCCAATACTACGGGAAAGCACTGGCGCACTGAGCGGCCGATAGACAACATCGACATCCAGCCGGGTATCAACACACATACGCGGTACGGCACTGACCCCCACCCCCAGCGCCACTAGCCGCTTTATGGTGGCCAGCTGATTCACTTCCACCTCGACCCCCAAACTCAAATCGTGTTCAGCCAGCATGTCATCGATATAGGCGCGCACGTTGGAGGGTGGTGCCAGCGCTACCATTGGGTAATTCTGTAGCGCCTGCCAGGTGATCTCCGTCTGCTCACAGAGCGCATGCCCCACTGGCAGCAGCGCCACCATCTCGTCGCTGAACAACTCGGTAAATTCCAGATCATCGGTAACCGCCGGCTTGAAACATATGCCCAGCTCCACCCGCCCGGCCCGGGTCATCTCCAGTACCGACTCATTCAACACATCATGCAAGGAGATTTTAATGTTGGGGAATTTGCTGCGGAAGTCGGCCAGGGCCTCAGGCAGCCTCGCCTCAGCGAATGAGGGCATGGCGGCGATGCTCAAACGGCCTCGAGCCAGGGTAAACAGATCACTGATATCGCCCAGGGTCTGGTCCCAGTCGGCCAGCAAGCGCTTAGCCATCGGCAACAGGCGCTCCCCTTCCGGAGTCAATGAAACGGCCCGGGTGGAGCGGGTGAACAGTGCCCCGCCCAGCGCATCTTCCAGGTTTTTGATGCTGATACTGAGCGCCGGTTGCGACAGATGGATCCGCTCACACGCCTCGGCAAAGCTTTGGCTTTGAGCCACAGCCACAAACGCACTTAACTGTTTAATGGATACATTCATCGCGGCTCCAGCATTGGTATGGGAGAATGGACAATTGTTTTACTTTATAAATTAATCTTTATATTTTTTCTAATTGATAAATATAACCAAATCAGCAAAACTCTGTTCGGTTAGATGGAATGCGCCCGCTCCAGGGGGCATGGTGAGTGGCCAAGAAACTGATAAACAACGTGCCACCGCATCTTCACTTAATAATCAATACATCCCATTCGACACTGTCATTCACTAGGAGGCGGCATGTCTGGTTTTGATAAGGTAGTGCACAGCTACGAAGAAGCCATGGCCGGTCTGACGGATAACATGACCATACTCGCCGGCGGGTTTGGTCTTTGTGGTATCCCCGAGGGCTGCATAAAGCAAATAAAGAAAATGGGCGTTAAAGGCCTGACCATAGTCTCTAACAACTGTGGTGTTGACGGTTTCGGGCTGGGCATTCTGCTCGAAGATATGCAGATTAAAAAGATGATCTCCTCCTATGTGGGTGAGAACGCACTGTTCGAGAAACAGCTGCTCTCCGGCGAGCTGGAGGTGGAGCTTACACCGCAAGGCACTCTGGCCGAAAAAATGCGCGCTGGCGGTGCTGGTATTCCAGCCTTCTACACCGCAACTGGCTTTGGTACCCCCGTTGGCGAACACAAAGAGTCACGCGAATTTAATGGCCGCCACTACATTTTGGAGGAGTCCATCACCGGTGACTTCGCCATAGTCAAAGGTTGGAAGGCCGACCGTTACGGCAATGTGGTCTACCGCCATACCGCCCAGAACTTTAACCCCATGGCCGCTACCGCCGGCAAAATTACCGTGGTTGAGGTGGAGGAGATCGTCGAACCCGGCGAGCTGGATCCAGCCCATGTACACACCCCCGGCATCTACGTTAACCGCGTGATCAAAGGCACCTTTGAGAAGCGCATCGAACAACGCACCGTTCGTGCAGGTTAGGAGGCAGTCATGGCACTATCAAGAGAACAGATCGCTCAACGAGTCGCCCGCGAACTGCAGGACGGCTACTACGTAAACCTCGGTATTGGTATCCCTACTCTGGTCGCCAACTATGTCCCGGAAGGCATGGAGGTGATGCTGCAGTCGGAAAACGGCCTTCTCGGCATGGGCCCTTTCCCGACCGAAGCCGAACTCGACGCTGATATGATCAACGCCGGTAAGCAGACCGTCACCGCGATTAAAGGAGCGTCCATCTTCTCCTCGGCAGAATCCTTCGCCATGATTCGCGGCGGCCACGTCGACCTGACCGTGCTCGGCGCCTTCGAGGTCGATGTGCACGGTAACATCGCCTCTTGGATGATTCCCGGCAAACTGGTGAAAGGGATGGGGGGCGCGATGGATCTGGTGGCCGGTGCCGACAATATTATCGTCACCATGACCCACGCCAGTAAGCATGGCGAATCCAAGTTGTTAAAGCATTGCACCCTCCCCCTAACCGGAGCGGCCTGCATTAACAAGGTGTTAACCGACTTGGCCTATCTCGAAATCAAAGACGAGAAGTTCTGGTTAAAAGAGCGGGCGCCGGGCGTTTCCGTGGATGAAATCGTGGCTAAAACCGCCGGTGAACTGGTCGTGCCCGAGGTAGTCCCCGAAATCGAGTTTTAAAATTTACTCTTGGTATCAACCCGAACTCAAACGGGTTGATACCAAGCTCCTCCGGGCTTAAAAAGCTCCGGCACGCCCCTGATATATCCCCACCACTATCCCACCACTATCCCACCACTATCCCCACCACCCTCCTCACCACCCTCCCCACCGCTCGATGCAGGCGCACCCTATTCGGCAGTGACGCACTCTTGTGCACCGCGCCAGTACCAGGCCATCGCTTTGCTGGCACAGCTCACCAACATCGTTGGCCACGTTCGTCCCCCTGACGGCAGAACCACCGATTCTGCCGTTTAATTTGTTCACAGTACCTTGCAGCACAGCCATCAACACAAAAGATTCATTTATTTTGCATGTTAATGCTAAGATTGGCACTCGGCTTGCTCCAAAGCAGACAGCTGAAAGCAAGCTGACCATAGCACTCTGACCAAATACCCAAAGCCATGAACCTGGGCTAGTCAGTCGACTGTGAACTGACCCGCTACCGGCGGCACTGCTGTCAATAGCACCAATGGTCGCGAGCGCTAGCTGCGGATTCACCGCTTGGATCACTGGGCCAGAGCATAAAACTAAAAACGTTACACAACACAGCCCTCGGGAGATCACCATGTTTGGCCTATTTAAAAAGAAAAAGGACGTTGAAAAGTCAGTATTTGAAAAGCTCGGCGGAGCCGCTGCTATCGACGCAGCGGTGGATATTTTCTATCGCAAAGTATTAGCCGACGATCGTATTAGCCATTTCTTCGACAGCGTCGACATGGCTAACCAACACGCTAAACAGAAAGCCTTTTTGACCATGGCGTTTGGCGGGCCCAATGCCTACACTGGCAAGGATATGCGCGAGGCACACAAGCACCTGAGTTTAACCGAGGAGCACTTCGGCGCGGTGGCCGAGGCGTTGGTGGGTACCCTGCAAGAGCTGAAAGTGCCTCAGGCCGATATCGATGCTGTGGTCACTATCGCCGTCAGTGTCAAAGATGATGTATTGAACCGTTAATGCCATTGGCAGCTAAGGAGTTTGGGTGGTGTTTGCAAAACTGGTCAAAGGGCTTTTTAGTCGTCAACCTAAAACCCAGGCACCACCACCCAGCTTAATGTTCCGGGGCCAGAAAATTACGCCTGGCTCTGAAGAGACGGTTCTGGATGCACTGTTGGGTGCGGGTTTTCCAATACCCAACAGTTGTCACGCCGGTGCCTGCCAATCCTGTGTGTTGGTCACCGACCAGAGCGCGCTGGTAACCCTGCCAATTGCCTCGCGCGAGCCACTCACCGAAGCCGAACAGGCACAGGGGATGTTTCTGGCCTGTTGTGCCAAACTCACCGCTCCTATCAACGTCTACCTGCCCAGTGAAAAGCAGCACCCCAGCCATCAAGCCAAGGTAGAAGCCATCGAGCCTCTCAATGGCAATGTGGTACGGCTCTCGTTAACCACTGGGTTTGACTATCAGCCAGGTCAATTCATCAATATGGGCATCACCAACCAGCAGGGCCATTGGCAGCGCAGCTATTCGCTGGCGAGCGTACCCGGCCTGGATGAACACTTGGAGCTCCAAGTTAAGGTGATTGAAGGCGGTGAGTTCAGCCATTGGCTGCAACAATCTCCCGTTGGGCAAATCGTCACCCTGGAAGGCCCCCATGGCCACTGTTTTCTCACAGAAGAGCATCTGGAGAGCAAACACCTGCTGCTCATCGGCATCGGCACCGGCCTGGCCCCCTTATGGGGAATTGTGCGCAGAGCACTGCTGCAAAATTACTCGGGCAGCTTGCATTTGATCGTTGCCGCCCGCGAGCCTGAAGGGCTTTATCTGATCGACGAACTGCAGCAGCTGGCACAACAGAACCCACAGTTGCACTTGTCGCTGTTAGTGCAGGAAGCCGGTCCCAGCGGGCCATGGCAACAGGCCGATATTTATGAGTTTGTACGTTCGTTGGATATCGACTTCTCGCGCGCAGCCCTATTTTTAGCCGGGTCCGAAAATTTTGTGCAGAAGATGAAAAAAACTGCCTTCATGAAAGGCTGCCCGATGCGCAACATCAACGCTGACGCCTTTATCAAAAGTTAAGTTGCCGGAAAGAGTGCCTGTTGGCACCCTTAGCGAAAGGCAGCCGCCATCAGTAGGCGCATCTCTGACTGGTAGTGCTCGTAGAGTGAATCGATAGCATCACTGGCGATCTGAAAATAGTCCAAGGCCGATATTGTCGGCCTGGCAAGCAGTATTCGCTCCTCAACGGTCGCGACAAAACGGGCGATGTTCGCCGCAATCACCTCCGGGTTGGGAATCACACACAGCAGCTGCTCGGAGGCATTAATCACCTCTGCCAGCAGAAACTGCAGCCGCTCATTTCTGTCCGGCGAGCAATAGCCATCAACGGCTATACCAATTCCCAACGCGCGTACTTGGCCAATCTTCTCAGCCACAACCAACAGATCCTGCCACAAATAAGCCAAATCGTTTTTCTGTCTGACACCCCGCATACCGACCAGATAGGTTCGCTGGGCGGTAGTGACGATTATATTAAGCACCATGGCAATTAAATCGCAGTGCCGCTGAAAACTGGTTTCTGAGGTAAACGTAGAAAAGTCTGCGGTGATTTTCGCCCAGGCCAGGGTGATCTCCCGCCACTGGTTATCGTCCTTCAGCCAGACAGAAGTCGCCTCACAGTGTTCAATCTGCGTGAGCACCTTGGGCCGCACCGCCACAATAGCCGTCTGTAAGGAGTGGTCGCCATGTAAAATAGCGTTGGAGAGTCCGCGGTGTTGCTGAATAAGCGTGAGCAGTTGCTGCAGGCCACGCACAGCCGACAGACCAGTGCGGCGCAGGCTCTTTTTTCGGCGAAAGTGACGAACAGTGAATAGCCCAACCACGCCCAGCAGAGCGACACTTAATAGCAACCCGAATACCAAGAGCGTCTGATCAAGCATACCTCAGCCTGCCTCATTAATAGTGGAACCGCTATTGGTTAGTGATCCATAAACTTTGGTAGGGATGAATCGTCACCACCTCTTCCAGTGACTGGAAAATTACGCCGCTGATAAGATCCTTCCAGCTGTCTGTGCCGATAAGATTAATATCGGATAATGACAGTTCACACACCTCATCGGAAATATTATAGATACAGAATATACTCTGCCGGCGATTGATACTCTGCCGCCAGAAACCAAACAGCTTCTCACTCAGGTGCAGCGTAAACTGGGTGGCATTGGGGTGAAAGGCGGGCTGCTTACAGCGGACGCTTATCAGGTTTTTCATCGCCTCAAATACCTGATTATGCTGTGACAACTCCCCCTCCAGTTTTTCCAGGAGCATTCCATAGTCCCACTGATGACGATTGATGGAGCGGTTCTGATTGGTGTGCTTCACTTTCTCGTAGTCGTTACCGGTCGCCAGCAGGCTGTGAATATAGATACCGGGAATTCCCTCTAACGCCAACATGATGGCGTGGGCACAGAGAAATCGCTCCTTACCCCAGCGATCCGGCCCTTTGGTGGTACCCTGCAAGGCGTCAAACAGAGCGATGTTGATCTCGTAGGCTTTATTCATTCCGCCGTGGGCGGCCCGCCAGGAGACACGCCCACCAAACATCTGCATGGTATTGATAAGCGTGTCTATCTCTTCATCTTTCAACAGCCCTTCGGCTGGGCGCAGGCCAATACCATCGTGCGAGGCAATAAAATTAAAATAGGCGGTCCCGTTTTGCGCCGGGGGCATGCTCATCATCCACTGTTTTAAATATTTGCAGTTGCCGGTCACCAGTGTGTTGACCAACAACGGCGGCAGAGAGAAGTTGTAGATGCAGTGCGCCTCGTTGGCGTTACCGAAATAGGTCAGGTTTTCCCGGTTGGGAATATTGGTTTCGGTAATGATCATGGCGTGCTCACAGGAGTGCTCTATGAGCGTACGCAACAGCCGGATCGCCTCGTGGGTTTCGTCCAGATTAATGCAGCTCGTGCCCAGCTTTTTCCAAAGGAAGGCCACCGCATCCAAACGGAAAATCCGTACCCCCTTGTCGAGATAGAGGCGGATAATACGCACGAACTCGAGCAGTACCACCGGATTTCTAAAATCCAGGTCGACCTGATCGTGGCTGAAGGTACACCAAACATGCTTCGTCCCGGCCAATGTTTGCGTCTCTCGCAACAGCGGGCTGGTTCGCGGCCGGACAATACCCTCCAGGTTATCCTCTGGCGAAGCTTCAACAAAATAATTGGAACCAGGATCCTTGCCCTGCTTAAAGTTCTCAAACCATAAGCTGCGGCTGGAGCAGTGGTTAATCACCAGATCGGCCATCAAGCGATAATCCCTGGCAATAGCGGCAACATCGTCCCAATCACCAAGGCTCTCATTGACCGTGGAGAAATCGATCACCGCGAATCCATCATCCGAACTGTAGGGAAAGAACGGCAATATGTGCACAGAATTGATCACACCTTGGCAACAGTGATTCAGGAACTCGTGCAGTGTGTGCAGGGGCTTTTGCCCCTCCATTTTGATGGAGTCGCCGTAGGTGATCATGATCACATCGGACTCATCCCAATGATTTGCGTGAGCAGTCGGCTCACACACAGAGTGGTTTAACCGCATGGCATCGATCAGATTGTCCGCCAGCACCTCCAGCGGCTCGGGCAATTCCACCTCGGCGTAAATCAGCTCTAAGTGGTGAAGAATCTTCGGACGCAGGTATTCAAGTAATTCACTCATATGGCGTTAGTGCTCCGCTAAATGCCAACCATTAGAAATAGAAACAACTCATCCTTGTGCCAACCGTCAAACAGTGGCTTGCGGCTATTTGGCGAGAATCTGCGTGGCTGTTGATCTGCACGGCCGTAGTTTCGCCCACGGCCAGCAACTGCTTATCAATCACTCGTTAATACCACGCGCTAGCAGATAAAACCACTTTCTACCATAGTTCACCGGAGAGACGCTAGAGCCTATGGCAACCGATCCAAACCTATGCCCGGAATGAGTGAGAGGGCCTTATCATCCGGCCATAAACTCCTGGTGATCCTGTTCAACGGCCTCCTGCAGGCGTTCATAAACATCCGGCATAGCACTGACAACCCGGTTCCAACTGGGAATGAAGGGGGTGATCTTTGGGCTCTCGAGGAAAATCTTGCCGGCTTCCATGATGTTTTCGGCAAACATCTCCACCGAGCGCTCCTCTTCGTGCAGATCATGGTGTAAGCCATTCATCACCGCATCGTTGTGATAGGTTTCGACAAAATCCAACGCGATTCGAAAATAGGTGGCCTTGATACTGCGGAATGTTTCCGGGCTGAATACTTCACCCTGTGTCGCCAGCTTGCGAAACAGGGCTTTGGCGATATCGATCGACATACGCGATAAGCCCGCATTTTTATCCTCCAGGGAGAGATCCTGATGCTTGTGATCGTAATTCTGGGCAATGTCCACCTGGCAGAGTCGATTGTGGGCATAGTTACGGTGCATTTCCGATAACACCCCAATCTCCAATCCCCAGTCGCTGGGAATACGCAGGTCGGTCAATACATCACGCCGAAAAGAGAACTCTCCGGCCAGGGAGTAACGGAAGCTGTCCATATACTCCAGGTACTCCAAATCACCCAGCACCTTTTTCAGTGCACGCAATAACGGTGTCACCAATAGCCGGCAGACGCGACCATTGATTTTGCCGTCGGCCACACGCGCGTAAAAGCCTTTACAAAATTCATAGTTAAACAGCGGGTTGGCAACGGGATAGATCAGACGAGCCAGCAGTTCGCGCGAGTAGGTAACGATATCGCAGTCGTGCAGGGCAATAGATTCGGCTTTGGTGGCCGCCAGAATATAACCCATACAGTACCAGACGTTGCAGCCCTTACCCTTCTCCTCTGGCGCCAGGCCCATGCTGCGCAGATCATTATCCAGGGCCTGCAAACGTGGGCCATCATTCCACAACACACGGTGGTACTGTGGCAAGTCTGAGAAGAAATCCAAGGCCTTGCGGTACTGGTCCCGACTGGCTCGATCAAGGCCAACCACCACCTCCCCCAAATAGGGGACCTGCTTCAATTCCGCCAGGATATTGGGCATGGCAGGGCCTTCCAGCTCCGAATAGAGGCACGGCAGCACCAACGCCATGGACCGCTTACGGCTGAACTTGGTAAGCTCAGATTCCATATCCGCCAAGGGCCTTGGCGATAAATTATGTAACGTGGTAATTATCCCGTTCTGGTGGAAATCTGCCATGTCGCTGCCTCGTATTTAAACTGAACCGCACTGTCGAGACAGCACGAGAGTAACGCCCTCTACCCAACCTTGGGGACCAGTGGCTTTTGTAATAATTAATGAATTGGCGACCGCTGCCGGCGTCACCGCCGGTGGCTCGTGCACCGGAGAACGCACAATAATCGGGTTATCGACCACATTCAGCATTGCGACATCATTACCGCTGTCGCCTAAGCCGACAGTTGTCACAGAGGCGTGCGAATGTCGCTGATAGCAGTGGCTTAACCAGAGTAGTGCCTGGCCTTTGTCAACCGCACCGGAAATATGGATAAACCGGCCACCAATTAACACCTGGGCACCGGCTGCCTGTAACGCCTGGACAAAATCAGCCTTTACTTCCGGTGGGCCGTGCCAGTGCACCGGCTCACCAAATTGCCGTTGCGCAGAGCGTTCCGCCTCGGCTTCTGATAACCCCGTTAACCTGGCAATACCAGCAACGCCCAGCTCGGAATAGGAGTCGAAATATTCGCTAAATTGCTTACCCACATCATCCAACAGGGAGCACCAATATTGACGGGGTTCGACAAAGGCTTTTCGCCAGTAGCCAGCCACGCAATCGGTGTCTTTCGGCTGCGCTGAGAAATAACCAGTGGGGATATACACCGCTGCTCCGTTTTCAACGATAAAGGGCTCGCGGTTTTGCAATTCACTGCGCAGCTCAACCAATTCGGCAAACGTTTTACTGGTGCATGGAATAACAGGGATGGAACGACGGGATAATTCCGCCAGGAGAGGATCAGCCGCCTGATGGCTGTAGGTATGATGGTCCAATAAGGTACCATCCATATCCGTAAATATTAATAGCTGACTCATGAGGCTCTCGTTGGGTTTACCAATATCTCTATTAGGCCCAACCTATATTTTTAACTAGCAGTTTCTAACGAAATCACATTCTAATGTGCAGGCCGCACAGGGCACAACCTTTAATTGGCCAACAGTGTGGCTGTAAAGGCGGCCTACTGAGAAATAAGCACTACTTCAAACAGCAAACCACAGCTATAACTTATAGCTTAATCCTGTGCCGAAATAAATTTGACCAACCTTCTGTTACCAGCAAATTACAATCATGAAGTCACAAGCGTTCATGCAGGGTTAGTATGTTACGATCACCGTCCATCTCATATAAAAACTCAACCTTACCCGGCAGTGCTTGCAAAGTATGCTCAGTGACCCGCTGATAGTATTGAATAAACCGCTTAATTTGCTGCGGGCTCATTACACGATAATCCGCGCGCCCAGATTTAAGTCCTTGCAATGAGAGTTTTAATTTTTCTTCCTGCTCTAAACGCCACCGATAAACACAATCAAAGGAAGGCGCCTTTAACATTATCCACATATCGACCAGATCAAAAAAACTTTTGTAGCTGGTCGCCAACTGTTCATTAACGTATTTTCGCCAGATACCACTGCGATCTTCAAACTCTTCCAGCTCATTGACCGGTGTTTCCAACTCCCCTTCCGTCTGTGCGACCGAGCCCATACACCAGCCTTCAAGGATAATAATATCCACCGGAGCATCATGAGCTACCCACTCTTCGGGTGCCGCCCGATCATCAATGGCTTTGTTAAAGCGTGGTATTTTTACCGGTGACTTACCAGCCATAAGCTCCGCCAACGTATTGTTGGCCAATGCCATGTCATGGGTTCCTGGTACTCCGCGGGTGAGCAGCAGAGGGTGAACGGTTTGCGCAAGCGATTCCCGTTCAGCGATCGTTAAATAAAAGTCATCAATTGAAATAGCGACAGCTGTTTTATTGTGAATATTGGTAAAAATATCCACTGCCAATGCGGCCAGTGTACTCTTGCCGGATCCTTGGCAGCCGTTAATACCAACAACAATTGGTCTTCTTTCCGCCGCCTGAAAATTTACGATTTTTTCAAGTACTGGCCAAAACCAAGTGAGTGCAATTGTGCCATAAGCAGCCGGCAGTTTTTGCTCCGCTAAAAATCGATTGAGCACATCCTCTATGTGATTGTATACAGCTGTTTGCAAAGCCCTGTCCTCTTTTACTTACTCTTTTATGCTGTTGCTTAAGCTATCGTTGATCGGTACCACTCCCTAACCTATGTGATTGCCAAATACCACCATCAGATAATATTTAACAACTCAATTCCCAATAATTTTAGCGCAGACTTTTTCTGTATATATATTAACCTAACCAATTTATCGGCTGTTAAATGCAAGAAATAGTTCGCTCGCTATTATCACGGTGGGCCTCAATGCGAGCCTCTAGACACTTTCACGTCAGCCATAGAGTGTTTGCAGGTTCCATGCCTAACAGCGTTCATTACCGATCTTTCCCGAATGATATGACAAGCTGTTATACCCAAACCGCTGTAGCCATAGTAACTGACGATAACACCACCTATTTGAACACCGTCTGCAGGTTATAAGCGGCTCAGATTGATTTGTTGCCAACGGATTGCGAGGTCACGCCGTAACGCATCACAATGGTTCCACCGTGCCCAAATTCGGCGCCCCTCCGGTCGTTACCAAGCGGTGTCGAGACACAGACCTGGCGAATGGTTAGCGCCCACAAATCAATTCACAATAGAAAACTCTGCAACTGATCACCCAACCAGCAACCCTCGTAACTTAGTGTAAGCCATATCCAATGAAAGCGCCCTGAAACCAGTATCGCAGTCATCCAATGCAAGGGGTTTAAACAGTTACCTGGCAAGCCTGATCATTCAGCAAATTCACAGGTTGTAATGTCGAGCGCATTAAGCCAACTGTTTAAAACAGCAATAACGAATGTGCCGGGAATTCAATAACAATTAATCGCAGAGGAGAGCATAAGCCTAGAGGTGGGAGTTGATCCGCCAGCATTGTTAGCCAACAATCAATTGCACGGCCGCTGTTCTTACATAAAAAGCGTTAAGCCCGATTCAACAAGAGAGGTCGAGAAAAAACGGGGCCAGTGCACAGCCCCTTAAGAGCAAGCTTCATGAGAGAATACCCGATGAGAACGGACTCACGGGCAATTTCAGTACAGCACAGAGTATGCCAACCTCTGGAATTTGTGCTAATCACCAAATTTTTATTGAACCACCAGCGCAGCCGAGGCAAAAAATCCGTTCATAACGAACTCACTCTTCTCAGTAGCAACGCAAAAGCTTATCGCCCACAGTCTGCCTGGCCACCAGTATCAATCCAACCCACTGGCGGAAAGGGGCAAACTCAAAGCAAGATGCCCAAATCCGGACCACAGCCCACAACCCCTGCACTATTAGTGATTGCATCGAACCATATAATCGCTGCCTGTAGAATAATCGCTGCCTGCAGATTAGTGGCGGCAGCACAACTGTTAGCAAGGCGGGCTTGGGGCGAGACGAGCGGCAAACCTACCCTTTATCGCCAAACAACTCATGGCCGCCCAGCGGCAACACAACACGATAAGCCGAATAATTATTTGGAATATTGATGGTCGTTTTTACGGAGCACGGCATTTTGGCAAGGAATCCGCTTAACGATAGAGTGCAACCATTTGTGATTGCGCAACATTAAAGTGCAAACACAGTTTTCCTGCGCCATTAGTTACACCTATCTTTTAATGAGAAATTTTGTTTCTATTGACGCTGATTTTCTTAGATGCAACCGACATGCAAGCCAACCTTCTTTACGGTCTTAACGACAAACCCAAACCACAATTAGCACTTACCGCTGCCGTGCAACACATCCTGGCCAGCTTTGTCGGCATCATTACCCCCACCCTGGTAATTGGCAGTGTCCTCGGCTTAGAAACAGAAATACCTTACCTGCTCAGCATGGCATTGCTGGTCTCCGGGGTATCCACTTTCGTCCAGGTGAAGCGCATTGGCCCCCTTGGCTCCGGTGTGATTGCAGTCCAAGGCACCAGCTTCGCCTTTATGGGCGCACTGATTACCGCCGGCTCGATAGTGAAACAACGCGGTGGCAGCAGCGAAGAGATCATAGCCATGCTGGTGGGCATCTGTTTTGCCGGTGCGTTTATCGAAATCTTCGTCAGCCAGTTCATCAGTAAACTGGGGCGAGTGATCAACCCCGTTGTGACTGGAGTAGTCATTACCACCATCGGTATCTCGTTGATTAAGGTGGGCATGACCGATATGGCGGGCGGTTTTGGCGCCGCCAATTTTGGTGCGCCCGCCTACCTACTGGTGGGCATCTCAGTTTTCTTACTGATCATTGTACTGAATGCGATGCGCAACCCCTGGCTGCGCCTGTCGGCGATTCTGATTGGTATGCTGGCCGGTTCCCTGGTTGGCTATGGCTTGGGTATTTTTGAGCCCCACACCATCCCCGGCCTGCCACTGGTTTCCCTACCCATCCCCTTTAAATACGGCTTCGACTTCGACTGGCAACTCTTTCTGCCGGTGGCATTTATCTACCTGTTAACCTCCATTGAAACCTCCGGCGATTTGACCGCAGTCAGCCATTTTTGCGGCCTACCGTTACAGGGCAAGGAGTATTTGGAGCGCATTAAAGGTGGGGTTCTGGCCGATGGTTTTAACTCCATGGTGGCGGCTGTGTTCAGCACCTTTCCCAACACCACCTTTGGCCAGAACAATGCTGTCATTCAGATGACCGGGGTTGCCAGTCGTTACGTGGGTTTCTACGTAGCGGGCATTTTGGCACTGCTGGGGCTCTTCCCCATTGTCGGCGCGCTGCTGCAGCTGATACCCAAACCGGTTTTGGGAGGAGCCACGCTGGTGATGTTTGGCACAGTGGCTGTGGCCGGCGTCTCTATTCTTTCGCGTGAACGGCTGGACCGTCGCAAAACCATTATCGTCGCCTCGTCCTTAGGGCTGGGCCTGGGCAGTATGATGGTGCCCGAGCTCCTCACCCAAACTCCGCAATTAATGCAGGTGATCTTCTCCTCATCGGTGGCCGTGGCCGGTTTGACCGCTATTCTCCTATCACTGCTGCTGCCGGAGCCAGGCGACGCCAGCAATGTGGCTAAGGTTGAGCCTGCAGACTGTTAGAGACTGGCAAGCCCGCCTGTAATTGTTCAGAATTGTTGTCCACCCCATTGCCAGTTGACCACCATGAGCCGTTTATCCGTACACAAAGCTATTTGGCTGAAAAACCCACAAGCCACCTTCACGGGTAACGATCAAAACGCCGCTGGCGGTGTGGTGGTCGCCGGCAGTGAAATTGTCGAACTGGTGGCCGCAGGCCAGACACCTGAAACCCGCTATGGGGAGGAGGTTGATCTGTCGGGCTGCGTGCTCATCCCCGGACTGATCAACACTCACCACCACTTTTATCAGACCTTAACCCGCTGCCTGCCCACAGCGCTCAACAAAGAGCTGTTCCCCTGGTTAAAGTCCCTCTACCAAGTGTGGCAGCACATCACCCCGGAGATGTTAACCACCGCCAGTCAACTGGCCGTGCTGGAGTTGATGCTCTCCGGCGCCACCACGGTAGGCGACCACCACTATGTCTTCTCCCGCCAGCTGCAACAGGCCATTGATGCCCAGGTTGAGGGGCTCTCCCAGCTGGGTGCCCGCATTCAGCTCACCCGCGGCTCCATGAGCCTGAGCGAGAAGGATGGCGGCCTGCCACCCGACAGCGTGGTGCAGAGCGAAGATGAGATACTGGCCGACTGCGAGCGGGTGATTCAGCGCTACCACCAGAAAGGTGCCAGCGCCCGACTGCAGGTCGCTCTGGCGCCCTGCTCCCCGTTTTCCGTCTCCGCGCAATTGATGCGCGAGACGGCCGCTCTCGCCGCCCAACACAATGTGCTGATGCACACCCATTTGGCAGAGACAGAAGACGAAAACCAATTCTGCCTGCAAACCTATGGTGCCCGGCCGGTGGACTACCTCGAGCAGTGCGGCTGGCTCAACGAGCGCACCTGGCTGGCTCACGGCATCCACTTTACACCAGCTGAAATCAGCCGCTTGGGCAAGGCCGGTGTCGGCATCGCCCACTGCCCCAGCTCCAATATGCTCTTGGCCTCCGGTATCTGCCCAACTCTGGAGCTGCAGGCGGCCGGCTGCCGGGTGGGCCTTGCTGTGGATGGCTCCGCCTCCAACGATTGCTCCAATATGATTCAGGAAGCCAGGCAATCGCTCCTGCAACAGCGCCTGCGTTACGGCGCCACCCGCATCACTGCCGAAACTGTTCTCAGCTGGGCAACCCAGGGAGGCGCCGATATCTATCGACGGCCAGAGCTGGGCCAGATTGCCCCCGGCAAACAGGCCGACCTGGCGATATTTAAGCTGGATGAACTGCGCTTTTCCGGTGCAGCTGATGCCATCGCTGCACTGGTGACCTGCGGAGCTCATCGAGTCGATAAATTGATGGTTGCCGGGCAGTGGCTGATCGAGCACGGCAAGCACCGCTTCATTGATGAGCACAAACTAATGGCAACGCACCATAGAAAAGCAAAAATATTGTGGGGCAAGGCCGGGTTATAAATAGGATTTGTGACGCCATGGCACGAATGCGGCCCCTGGCGGACGATGGCCATCCGCCAAGTTGACCGCCACCAACTCTGCCAAACCAACCAAATTGGGCACCTGAGCAATCTAACAGCTAATTCGATTAAGCCACCATTCAGCCTTCAATTTAATGATCAACTTAATCCGTTAATTATCTGACCAACTGGACAGGTTATTGGCACCAATCCTGCTATCCCCCAACCATCACCATTCGTTTTACTTTCCACACACTCAGGTCTTGGGCCTAGCCCTTATTTCCTTCGGGAGGAATTATGCAAAACAGATTTTTCCGACGCTTGCCTATGGCAGCCGCTGTCGCCTATGGCATTGTCGTGTCCACCGCAGCCACCACTGCCTGGGCAGAAGATGACACCAGCGGTCTGGAAGAGGTTATCGTCGAGGGTTCACTGGGCAGCTTGCCCGGCGAAGACGTAGAGGTATTTGGTTTCGGCAAATCACTGCTGGAGACCCCACGTTCAGCCTCCACCATCAGTTTCGAGCAGTTGGAGCGCTTTAGCGTCTCCGATATCGATGAGCTCGTCGCCTTTGCGCCCGGTACCTTTACCCAGTCCTTCTTTGGTGTAGCCGGTTCACTGGATGTACGCGGCACACCTGGCGAAGCCTATTTCCGAGGCATGCGCCGCCTGGATAACCCCGGCAACTACCCCACCCCCATCGGCGCATCAGACCGCATTGATATCGTGCGTGGCCCAGCCTCACCCATTTTTGGTCCGTCAAAAATTGGTGGTTATCTGAACTTTAATCCGAAGTCCGCCCGCGCCAACGGCGGCCAATATCTGGAGAGCTACGAAGGAGAAATCGGTTACACCACTGGCTCCTGGGATAAAAGTATTATCACCGCTGAAGTGGGCGGCCCAATCGCCGATAAAGTTGGCTTCTACCTGTACGGCGAATTTGAAGACTCCGACAGCTACTACGACAACACCGCCACCAAGCAAAATATCGTACAAGCCTCATTTGATATGGACGTCACCGACCAACTGCGTTTCCAGTGGGGCGGTATGTACCACGACTATGAAGGCAACCAGGTTGCGGGTTGGAACCGCTTAAGCCAGGATCTGATTGACAACGGCACTTATGTCACCGGCAGCGCGCAAGCCATCGACGGCATACTCGATGGCGTTCAGGACGGTGTCATCTCCCACCAGGAGTATGGCGCAGTTGACGGCGGCCTGAGCCAATTCAGCATTCCCGGCGTGTTTGGTCCTGCCGTCAGTGACGCCATGGCCTTGGAGAACCCAGGCACTGCCAAACTGGATGGCAGCAACGTACTGGTGGCACCACAAGATACCCTGGAAAACGAAGCGGTCACACTCTATTTCGATACTATCTACACCATGGGCAGCGGTTGGGAAATCACCAACAAAATGTTCTACGATAGCTACGATAACCTCAATGAAAACGCCTACGGCTTCTCCCAGTTCCACGATAGCTATGCGCTCGAAGAGAAACTGATCTTCGCCAAAAGCTTCTCTAGTGAGACACTGACCACCTCCATTCAGCTGTCGCCTTCAGTTCGCTACACCGACTTCAAACACGGTGATGACTTTGCCGATGAATATTTTGATCGTCGCGATTTAACGGGCCCAGCCTCTGCAGTCGACACCCGCTTGTTGGCAACACAAATTAACGACGATTTTGACAATTACGATGTCGGTAATTACACCAACTATGGCGCGGCCGCGCTGGTCGATTTGAGCTTCACCAATGGCTTTAGTGCCTTAATCGGTGTTCGATACGACGTTATCGATATGGAATCAACCTCGGTTACCAATAAACTGCTTGGCGAGGCTGATGATGCTCCCGACGTAACGGATTCAGACACCGACGACGATGTCTCCTGGACAGTGAGCTTGAGTTACGACTCTCCCGTTGGCCTGATCCCCTACGTCACCTTCTCAGAACAGGTCACTACTGTCGCGGGCCAAGGTGCTGAGATTCCCGTCTCCAATATTACCGATGGCGTGGCTTTCTCAGGCTCCGAGCTGCAGGAATTTGGTGTGAAAGGCAGCTTCCTGGAAGACTCGCTCTATTTTGCTCTGGATTACTACGAACAGGAACGTATTGATTACAGCGCGCAAAACACGGTCACCAACAACACCACTAAAACAGAAGGTGTCGAAGCTGAACTGCGTTGGGTGGTGAACGAACACCTGGTACTCACCGCCGGTTACACCAACGTGACGGTAACCAACCTCACGGCAGAAAAAGAGGGTACTCAATTCAGCTTCTTTGGTGCGGACGATATTGCCACCTACTATGGCATTACCGATCCTTCACTGGTCTACGGCGGTCGGGTAATTGGTTTGGTACCTGCGGGTAACGGCGAGAAAGCCGGTGTGCCTGAAAATATATACACCTTCACTGGCACCTACGATTTTGGTAATGGTCTGGCGTTCAACACCTCTATCATCAATGTCGATTCCGTCTACTCCGGCTTCTCACAATCCGTTGAGCTACCCAGCTACACCCTGGTTAATGCGGGAATCTATTTTAACTACGATAAATTCACCATTAGCTTGAACGGCAAAAACCTGACTGACGAAACCTACTACCGCTCCAACTTCCCGGATCTGTTCGGTAGTCAGATTGTGCTTCCAGAACTGCCACGTAGTTATGAAGCCAGCGTCAATTACAAATTTTAATTAGTAACAACCCATAGCGCACAAGGATGTGCCTTGAAGAAGATAGTCGTTGTAACGTCGCTGCCAAGGAATAACCTCTTAACCAGCGACGCTGTTAAGGACAGAGAAATTTACCGCTGAACGGACTCACCATTTCAGCAATTAATTTCTTCAATTTAATCAGTTTTCATTGAGTAGCTTTAATGCTCAATCGTTGTCTAGATTAAGGTAGCGCCAATTTAAATTTGCCAGGCACTAAGCCAGTCATTGCCATCGGTAACAACCACAGTGAGTGGCAATCGTGGGGCTGGAATAATGTGCTGGTAAGTATGGCTTGCCAGTTTTGTTTAGCTCCAGCTCCAATTGTGTGAGGCATGTGATCTCTCCTGCAGCCCTCGAAAGAGGGCTTTTTTTTGCCCGAAGAAAACCGATTACCAATTAAGCTCGCTAGGACTCAGTGGCCAGTGGACTCCTGGTCGGTCATCGGTGACGGTTCCCGCCCCAACAGTTTTACAGTCAGCCACTGATGCAACCTGGCAAAGCCATGCCGAATATCTTCACCTATCAGATACATTGAAGGCACCAGCAGCAGCGTTACAAAGGTGGCGAAGAGCACACCAAAGGAGAGCGAGATAGTGGTTGGAATTAAAAACTGGGCTTGAATGGAGCGTTCCAGCATCATCGGTAACAGGCCTACAAAAGTGGTTACCGAGGTTAACAATATCGGCCGAAAGCGCCCCACCGCCGAGGCGACAATCGCCTCAAAGGGCGCTGCCCCCTGATCGCGATTGCGATGCAGAGCATCGAGCAGCACCAGGTTATCGTTGACCACCACCCCTGCCGCCGCGCCTATCCCCAAATAGGAGAACATCGCCATCGGCATACCCCACAGCATGTGGCCGAACACAGCCCCCATAAAACCAAAGGGGATAGCGGTCATCACCAACACCGGGTGCCAGTAGGATTTAAAGGCAATGGCGATCAGCGCATACATAGCAAACAGGGCCATCACGTAGAGGCTCTTTAACTCCTCCAGAAATTTTTGTTCGCCTTCGGCTTCGCCCACCGCCCCCAGAAACACACCGGGAAACTGTGCCTTCCAGGCGGGAAAGAAATTCTCTTCCAGGTCGGCGGCGATCAGATGGCGATCATCGCCCACCATCTCCGCACTCACCACACTGGAACGTTTGCGCTCCCGACGGTCGATGCGATTAATGCCCGGATAGGTATCGATCTCCGCTATTGCCAACAACGGCACTTCCCTGCCATCGGTCAGACGCACGCGAAAATGATTCAGGCTCTCCAAATTGGTTCGGCTGGTGGCGGGGTAGCGCAACATCACGCGCACATCGTTACCACTGCGCGCTAAACGCTGTACCTCTTCACCGTAGTAGGCCTGGCGTACCTGGCGTGACACCTCGGCCAGGGTCAACCCCAACTTCTCGGCGCCGGGCAACAGGCTCAAGCGATACTCTTCCGTTGCCGCCTGCAGATCGCTGCGCACATCGTACAAATTATCGTAGCTGCGCAGCTGGGTCTCGAGTGCTGCCACCGCCGCTTTCAATACATCGAAGTCGCTGTGGCTGACGGAATATTCGATATCCGGCTCCCAGTTACCCAAGGAGTGATGATAAGAGACGGCGTCGGCATCGGGAATATCGCCCACCAATACCCGCAACCGCTCCGCCGCCTCTTTGGCGGAGATCTGCCGACTCTCAGGCGGGACCAGTTTAACAATGGCGATCACACTTTCACGGCGGGAGCGGGTATACCAGTTCTCAATTAATTTGCCACTGCCCCCTTCGGTGGCGGCCAGCTGTTCGATTTCCGCCACCAATTTGCGCTCCCCCTCCTGCAACTGATCAAGCACGGCCAAGGCACGCGTGTAGGGTACGCCATCGGGTAGATCAACATTAACCACCACCTCGTCACTTTCGATATCGGGCATAAAATCAAATTTCAGCCAACCACTGGTCAACAGTGCAACACTCAAGGCCAGCATGCCAAAAAAGATAGCCAACACCGTGTAGCGGTTATGCAGTGATAACAGCAGAAACTTTTTATAGGGGCCGCCGGCGAAATCGATCAGGCCATGTTCAATGCGCGACTGCAATTTACCAAAGCGGCCTTTGGGCTCTACCGGCTGCAATTTGCTTAAATGTGCCGGCAATATAAAAAAGGCCTCCACCAGCGAAAAGCTCAACGCACAGATAATAATAATGGAGACCTGGCGGGTTAACTGAGCATCCTCGCCACTGATAAACAACCAGGGGGCGAAGGCGATCATGGTGGTCAACACGGCGAAAATAACCGGCTTTAAAACCAGCTGAGTACCCAGCACCGCCGCTTTCGGCCCACCTTTTTTAGCGCCTACGTGATGAATACTCTCGCCTACCACGATGGCATCATCGACCACAATGCCAAGTACCAAAAGGAAAGAGAAGGTGGAGATAAAGTTGATGGAGACATCGGTGTAGGGCAACAAAATAAAGGCACCGCAATAGGCGGTAAAAATGCCGGACGAAACCCAAAAGGCCACCTTCGGACGCAGGGTTAACAGCAGCACCACACACACCAGAATCAGCCCATAAAAGGCGGAGTCCATAATGGTTTTCATGCGGCTGTTGTAGGCGTCGGCCATATCCGTCCAGAGAGTGAGGCTCATACCCTCCGGCATCCGCGGTTGGGCTTCTGCCAACCAGGCGCGCAACGACTCACTGGCCTGCACAATATTGATCTGCTCAGTGGTCAGTACCTGAATCAACACCGCCGGCTCACCGTTGAGGGTGGCCAGGATTTCATTATCCTCAAAGCCGTCGACCACGTGCGCCACATCGCGTACGCGCACAATAGCGCCCTCTTCGGTTTGGCGAACGATCACATCGCCAAACTCATCTTCGTTCTCCGCCAGGTTGCGGGTGCGCAGTTGTACGTCGCCGGTTTCGGTTTTTACCCGCCCGGAGGAGGTGTTCACCGAGGTCGCCCGAATCGCCCGGGCGACTTCATCAAAGCTGACGCGGTAACGGCGCATCGCCTCTTCGGAGAGCTCGACCGAGACCTCCTCAGGCCGAACACCAAACAGCTCCACCACCGAAATTCCCGGCAACAGGGTAATCTCATCGCGCAGCTTTTCCGCCATGCGCTTGAGTTCACGTTCGCTGAAGCCGTTACCGTGTACCGCGACACGCTGCATTTCGTTGCGCCACACCTGTTGGCGGATGCGGGCCGGCTCAACATCACTGGGGAAGCTGCGAATGGAGTCGACCCGGGCACGAATGTCGTTCATGAACTGCACCGGGTCCGCCCCGGGCTTGCCATCAATAGAGATCTCAGCCAGCCCTTCGCTGGCGGTGGAGCGCAACCGTTCGATGGAGTCCAGATCGGTGAGCGCCTCTTCGATACGCATCACCAACTGCTCCTCCACCTCCTGGGGCGCGGCACCCGGCCAAGCCACCGACACGGTCGCCGCAGTCGCCCGAATGGTGGGGAAGAACTCGCGGTCCATACGAAAGAAGCCCAAAATGCCGGCGATGATGATGCCAATCATCAACATATTGGCGGCCACCGGATTGTTTACCCACCAGGCGATGGAACCTTTCATGAGCGATCCCCTCGGGCAGTGGCCGCTGGGCTAACAGAGGTATCAGGGCCGGCGAAACCTTGCGGGGCCAGCGCTTCCACCTTTAAGCCGTTAATGGGGTCGCGCACCGGCGAGACCACCACCTGTTCACCGACGGCCAGGCCGGCGCGGATCACGGCGGTGTCATTATCGGTGTGTTGCACATCCACCACCCGGATATCCAGAGCGCCATCTTTAACCACAAATACCCGATTACCGGCGCGCAGCGCTTCCCGGGGAATGCTTCGGGCATTGGCCAACTGCTGGCCGCCGATCTCGGCATCGACAAACAGCCCCACCGCCAGGGGCGAACCACTGGCCTGCAAAGTCTCCTCACTGTAGGGGTTGGGCACCTGCACCATCGCGTATATAACCCGGGTAAGCGGATCGAAGGCGGAGTCGACACGGACCAGGTGTCCCTGCCAGTAGCGGGTAAAACCCATCACCTTGGCCGAGAGGGCCACCGAGGGGCCATCGCCCAAGGGGGCGGTGTAACCGATGGGCAACCCCAGCGAGGCCAACTGTGAATCGGTGAGCGGCAGGCGGACCTCAACCACATCGTCGGCAAAGACCTTGGCCAGCGGCGTGCCCTGAGTAACGTACTGCCCCAGACCCACGGCCTCGGCCCGCACCCGGCCACTGTATGGCAGCGCAACCTGAGTTCGCGCCAGGTCAATCTCCGCCTGCTGCAGACGCGCCCTGGCGGCCGCCAAGCCCGCTTGTGCCTCAGCCAGTTGGGGTTTTTTCAGGCCGAGGGCGGAGGCTTTAACGCCCGCCAGCTGCTGGCGAGCCACCTCGGCATCGGCCAACCCCTGATCGACCTGCACCTGCTGGCGGGCAAGCTCGGCCTTGGCATTGGCCAGTGCCACCTGGTAGTCGCTGTCTTCGATGCGCAATAGAACCAGACCGGGAGTAAAGACCCCGCCTTCGGTGAATTCCGGCGATACATAGACCACCTTGCCACTCACCTCGGCGATCAGGTCGATCTCGGTTCTGGCTTTCACCTCACCCTGGCTGGTCACCGTTAATTGGCGCACGCTCTCCTGCACACTCTCCACATAAACGGTACGCGGCCGGGGCACCTCCGGCTTGCTCTCCGGTTCTGGCTTACTGGCCGATAAACCCCAAATGCCGGCGACGGTCACCAGCACCACTGCCAACGGCACAACAATCTTTTGCAGCCGAGACATAACCCTCTCCATCCATTCTCTTTTTATCGTTGAATGCCCGGCAGCGACAGCCAGAAAATTAGCTGGCGCCATCCATAGTCAATGCGGTTCACCAAAATCAGCACGCTGCGCGATTCCCACTGGGAAATCACCTGTCCAAATTACGAGGCGAGTGGTCGATACCGGCATGCGCGGCCTGTTCTGTCGCGAAATTCTCTATAAAATGTTGAAATTAGCGCCAGTCAGGTAGAAAGATTTTCAGGTTTACCGGGCAGTAAGACTCAGACGAAGAAGAAAGCGTTTACCCGGTTAACTTATTTAAAAAGAGAGGATAGTTGCTCAGCCCCGGGCATCTGCCCGAGGCCTAGCGTTAGAGCTTAGAAAGGCGGGTAAATTGGCAACGAGCGTTAAATTCGGTAACCGAATTGCAGCGCCGCCGCTAGCAGATCGTCACTCTCAGCGAATGCAGCATCCATAAGAAAGCGCCCCAACTCCAGGCCAACCCCATAGCTGATGACATCTCCCCGGGTATCTTCGAGGTCTTGGCGGTAGCCAACGCGTAGAGCGAGCGGCGCTAATACCTGCCACTCGGCACCCAGCGCCCACTCCTGGATTTCGCGGTGGCCAGCAGCGGAGGTGATGGGCACCAGGTCGTAGTCAAAGCCCAGCTTAAATCGATCACCGAAATAGCCAATGCCCAGGCGAGGTTTGCTGTCGATAGTCAATTCACGCTCCAGCGGCGTGGCGAGCACATGGCGGGCGACATCTTTCCAGGTAAAGGCAAAATTCCAGTGGCCCACCCGGGTCGCCACCCCTAAATCGGCACTGAGTTTGCGCTGCCACGCACTACTCTCGCCGGTTTCCACGCTATTGCCACTCACATCCAGGTAGGAGTCGTAGGTCTTGAGCACCATGATTTTGGGTGTGAATCCAAAGGCGACCGGCTGCCCCCAGAGGCTCACCTCTTTGGCCACCGCCACACCGAGTTCATTGGCCACGGCACCCACGGCCTGCGCACTGCTTATGAGGTTATCGCGCGGGTCAACCAAAGTACCATCGGCATTGAACAGCTCCGGATGGGCAGTGCCGCTCTGCCCGCCGGTGGCAATAAAATCGAGCCCTTCCACATAGTCGGCCAGCAGATCGAGGTCAGCCTGCTCGATTGAAGAGAGATCGCCATCACCGATTACCCGAGCTCCCCAGTAGAAGGCGCCCCCCTGGCGCTCGCCGGGTTCGGCGATTGCCACACCCAGAAAGCCATCGACAAACAGGCTGCTGCCCTTGATCTGGTTGAGCGAAGAGAGCAACGCCGAACTGGCATCCACCACGCCGCCGGCATTGGCCGCCCCCGGTGCGGCATTAAACGCGGCCACGGAGTCGCTCAGATTATCGGCCAACTGGTCGTCGTCGATATCCTGAATATCTTCGGCGACCTCCGCCAACTGCAGAGCCAGAGTGGGAAAATAGAAACTGCCGTGGTGGCCGCGGTCTTCGTCGTAATCGTACTGCGCCAGCAGCGCCGGGTTATAGAAGACCGCTGCACCGGAATCGGCAATGGCGGTGCCACTGCCGCCGAGGGCCATCACCTTTGCATCGTATATCCCATAGCCCTCAGCCCGCAGCGTGGCGGATGCACAGGCCGCCACCAAGGCCAGGACGAGAGTTCTATAGTGAATCGGTTTCATCGTGTCCATTCCCGTTTTTGCTCCATTTGAGCCTAGCACTTATCACCGGAGAAGACAGACACGAGGCGCCAGCGCGAGAAGCAGGCCACACTCGAACCGAGGATTCAATCAGAGGGGGTAAGCGGAAGGAGGTAAGAGAAAGCGCAGTGGCAACCACCAGCGGTATGAGAACAACACTGGAAAAAAAGGGTAGCCAGGCTACCCGAACACACAGAGAACAACTGAAGAATTGATAAACAAACGGCATTGGTAGGCGTTGCCAGAAGCAGCCCACCGTTGCCGTGTTAGCAAACCACTTAGCCTAATGCCACCTCAATTTGGCCTTCATGGAGTCGTACCGGATAGGTGCTCACCTCGATACTTGAGTCCTCCAGACATTGGCCGGTTTGCAGATTGAAATGGTGCTTGTAGAGTGGCGAGGCCACTACCAGGGCGTCGCCAAGAGAACCGGTGATACCGCGCGAGAGAACATTGGCCTGACCAATGGGATCGTAGTTACCAATGGCAAACAGCTCGCCGGTGGCGCGCAATTTAAATACCGCCACCTGCTCTTCACCCACCAACGCACAAACACCGGTACCGGCGATAAGGTCATCGTCCTGACACACTGCCACCCAAGTTTCTGACATAAACACAACCACCCTTTTAAATTCGTCGATGATGAACACCCAACCGGTATTCACTCTGTGCGGTTTTACACTCTATACCGCATCACTTATGCAGAAGTGATTCAGCAATCAATAAACGTTTCAAGTTCGGTGTTGCTAACTCACCAGCTCAATAACGGTAATGTTGTTGGCCTTCTCTTCGGCAGTCGCCGGCCGACGCTGCCCCCGCTCCACCACATAGGCCAGTTGGCTATCGCTTTTATCGGAATTAATAAAGTGGGCAAAACGTTTCAGTTTTTCCGGAGACTCGATCGTGGACTTCCACTCACACTGATAATTGGCAATATTGCTGGCCATCTCGGCTTCCAGCTCTTCACCAATTAACAGCGAATCTTCCAGCACCACTTTTTTCAGATAATCGAGGCCGCCCTCTAAATTCTCCAACCAAACCGAGGTGCGCTGCAGGCGATCGGCGGTACGAATGTAGAACATTAAAAAGCGATCGATCATTTTGATCAGCGTGGCTTGGTCGAGGTCGGAAGCCAACAAATCGGCGTGGCGGGGGCGCATACCGCCGTTGCCACACACGTATAGATTCCAACCCTTCTCGGTGGCGATCACACCCACATCCTTACACTGCGCTTCGGCACACTCACGTGTGCAACCCGATACCGCAAATTTCAACTTATGGGGAGAACGCAGCCCTTTGTAGCGGTTCTCTATCGCCACGGCGAGGCCAACCGAGTCGTCCACGCCGTAACGGCACCAGGTGCTGCCAACACAGGATTTAACCGTACGCACCGATTTACCGTAGGCATGCCCGGTTTCAAAACCGGCCTCAACCAGTTTTTTCCAGATAAGCGGCAGCTCGTGCAACTGGGCACCAAACAGATCAATTCGTTGACCACCGGTAATTTTGGTGTAGAGATTAAACTCCTTGGCCACCTCACCCAGCACAATCAATTTTTCCGGGGTGATTTCGCCACCAGCGATGCGCGGCACAATGGAGTAGGTACCATCCTTTTGCATGTTGCCGAGGAATACATCGTTGGTATCCTGCAGCCCCACCAGCTCATCTTTGAGCACATATTCGTTCCAGAAGGAGGCGAGTATCGAACCCACCGCGGGCTTACAGATATCGCAGCCATGGCCTTTACCATGGCTGGCCAGGAGCTCGTCAAAGGTTTTAATCTTTTTAATTCGGACAATATCGGCCAGCTCCTGCCGGGAGTAGGCAAAGTGTTCGCAGAGGTCGGTATTCACCTCGTAACCCAACGACAGCAACTTGGCATCCAACACCTGCTTGGCCAGCGCCGAACAACCACCACAGCCGGTCGAGGCATTGGTGGCCTTTTTCAGCATCGATATATCCGTGGCACCGGCGGCAACAGCGGCTTCTATCTCGCCCTTGGTGACGTCGTAACAGGAGCAGATCACCGCCGTTTCAGGCAGGTTATCGACGCCAAGGCCGGCACTGGCACCATCGACCGAGGGTAGAATCAGCGCCTCTGGTGCCTCGGGCAGATCCATATTGTTGAGCATCAACTGCAACAGGCTGCCGTAGGCTTCCACATCGCCCACCAGCACCGCGCCCACCAGTTTTTTACCATCGGCGGAGACAATCAGCCGTTTATAAACCTGGCCGACATCATCGCTGTAGGTGTAACTCAAACAGCCGGGGGTGCGGCCATGGGCGTCGCCAATACTGGCAACATCGACGCCCAGCAATTTTAATTTGGTGCTCATATCGGCACCGGTGAACTCATCGGCCGCGCCGGTGATATGCGCCGCGGCCACCTTGGCCATGGTGTAGCCCGGTGCAACCAGGCCGAAAATGCGCCCACTCCACAAGGCACACTCGCCCACGGCGTAGATATTTTCGTCGGAGGTTTGGCAATGGTTATTGATGGTAATGCCGCCGCGCTCGCCAATTTCCAAGTCGAACTTGCGCGCCAGTTCATCCTGAGGCCGAATACCCGCCGAGAAGACAATCATGTCGGTCTCCAGGCTGGAACCGTCGGCAAAGTTCATTCGGTAACGACAGCTCTCGCCGGGAACGATTTCGGTGGTCGCCTTTTCGGTGTGTACCCCCACCCCCAAGGCCTCAATTTTGCTGCGCAACAGGGCACCGCCACCCTCATCCAGCTGCACCGCCATTAAGCGCGGCGCGAACTCCACCACATGGGCTTCCAGGCCGAGACTTTTCAGCGCGTTGGCCGCCTCCAGCCCCAACAGGCCACCACCCACCACCACGCCTACTTTCGACTCCTTGGCCGAAGCGGTAATCGCCTCCAGATCTTCAATGGTGCGATAGACCAGGCAGTGCGGTTGGTCGCCACCGGGAATGGGTGGCACAAAGGGATAGGAGCCGGTAGCCAAGACCAACTTATCGAAATACTCTTCGCGGCCGGAGCTGGTCACCACCTGTTGCGCCAGGCGGTCGATCTCCACCACCTTCTCGTTGAGCAGATAATTGACCCCCTGTTCCTGATAATAACCCTCGCTGGTGAGCATCAGGTCATCGACGCTGGCGCCAGAGAAGTAGGCGCTCAAACGGACACGGTCATAAGCCAAGCGTGGCTCTTCGGAAAAGGTCACTATCTCGTAGTCGCCGTTGCCGGCATCCAACAAACAGTCGATAAATTTATGTCCTACCATGCCGTTACCGACGACTAACACTCGCTGTTTAGCCATTGCCATCACCTCGTCCAATATCAGGCTGTTAGTTGTTCTACTTGATTGGTACCAACCTCTGCCAACCAATTTAACTGGCTGTGCAGAGAGACCACCTCTCCCACGACAATCAGCGCTGGCGCCGCCACCTCGTTGGTGGCAACAAGCGCTTCAAGATTGGCGAGCTGAGCAACGTGGACACGCTGCTGCTCGGTACAACCACGCTCAATGATCGCCACCGGGGTGGCACCAGAGAGACCATGTTTCTGTAGTTGGTTTTGAATGGTGTCGACGCGCGACAAACCCATATAGAACACCAGCGTGTTACCGCTGCTGGCGAGGCTTGCCCAATTCACCGAAGAGTCGATCTCGACACCGGATTCGGCACGGGTGTGAGCGGTAACAAAGGTACAGCCCTGAGTTAAACCGCGATGGGTTAGGGGAATACCGGCATAAGCGGCACAGCCGTTGGCGGCCGAAATTCCCGGTACAATCTGCACCTCAATGCCGGCGGCACGCACGGCCAGCGCCTCTTCGCCGCCGCGCCCAAAGACAAAGGGATCACCGCCCTTCAGACGGCAGACGTTAAGCCCCATCTGGGCCTGATCGACCAACATCTGATTGATCTGTTGCTGGGGAATGGCGTGGCGGCCTTTGCGCTTGCCAACGTAGATGCAGTCGGCACTGGCGGGAAAATAAGTCTGGATCTCTTCGCTCACCAAAGCGTCATAGAGAATGACATCGGCATTGGTGATAGTGCGAACCGCCTTAACGGTGAGTAGATCGGGATCACCCGGGCCGGCACCGACGATTGTGACGGTTCCAGGTCTCTTTTTAGTGCAGGAAATTGCCATTACCCCAAAGCCACCTCAGTAAAATTGAGTTCTCCAGCCCGACTCAGCCCAAGTAACTGGCCGTCATCGAGCACTCTACTGTGGTTAGCAATGCGGGTGCCAGATTAGGCCTCCAGCCACTACAGCTCGCTATAATTCCTGAGTAAACAACCGTTTATCAGGGCAAATGGCACCAAAATTAACACCCTAAATGAATTTCTGAGATAAGAATACTGAACCAATATAAATCATTTTAATTATTAATGGTCAATTTTAGATCATTTTATAGCTATCAATATTGCACCATATATATGCATATATATACATTTTAATACCTTGTGACCCTTTATATTGCCATAAAAATGCGTAACAAGACCCCATACTTGGTTGATCCCGCCAGATAAAGCACCAACATGAAACATTTTAGGATTATTGGTTCGCTTATTGCAGTACAATTCCATATCGCCTGGGTAAGCCTGTCCGCTTACCCGGCCAACTCTCCCGGAGGAAATAGGTGAACTACGGTCAACACGGCAAACAAGAGTGGATCAAGACTACCTGCGCCTACTGCGGCGTTGGCTGCGGCATTGAAGCCAAAGTAGAAACCTCCATGCACAGTGCTGATTTGATCGTACAGGTGAAGGGCGATCAAACCCACCCGGCCAACTTCGGCCGACTCTGCTCCAAAGGCTTGGCACTGGGGGAGACAGTCGTTAACCAGGGCCGTCTGTTACAGCCTTTTATAGGCAGTGAGCCCAGCAATTGGGATCAGGCCCTAGACCTGGTGGCGCAAAAATTCCAACGGACTATCGAGCAGCACGGGCCAGACTCCGTGGCCTTTTACGTCAGCGGCCAGCTACTCACCGAAGATTACTATGTTGCCAACAAATTGATGAAGGGCTTTATCGGCTCGGGCAACATCGATACCAATTCCCGGCTCTGTATGTCGTCCAGTGTCGCCGGCCACAAACGCGCCTTCGGCACCGACACCGTACCCAATGTCTATGCCGACTTTGAACAGGCTGAACTGGTGGTACTGGTGGGCTCCAATCTGGCTTGGTGCCATCCGGTCCTGTTTCAGCGGCTGAAGGCGGCCAAATCCCAACGCCCCAATATGAAAGTGGTGGTAATCGACCCGCGCCACACCGATACCTGTGCCATCGCCGATCTCCACCTGCCCATCAAGCCCGGTGCCGACGTGCTGCTCTATAACGGCCTGCTGGCCTACCTGGCCAAGCAGGAATGCCTTAATGACGCCTACATTGAAAGCCACACCGAGGGCTTCCCAGAGGCGTTAGCGTGCGCCACGGCCGACTTCAACGACGCGACCTTTTTCGATCGCCTGGGGGTCCCGCCATCGCTGGTCACCACCTTCTACCGCTGGGTGGCACAAACGGCGAAGACGTTGACGGTCTACTCCCAGGGGGTCAACCAGTCCAGTGCCGGCGTCGACAAGGTTAATGCCATTATCAACACCCACCTGGCCACCGGCCGCATCGGTAAACCCGGCTGCGGCCCCTTTTCGGTAACCGGCCAACCCAACGCCATGGGCGGCCGGGAAGTGGGTGGCCTAGCCAATACCCTGGCCGGCCATCTGGAATTTGATAATCCGCGCGGGCACGAACTCATCAGCGAATTTTGGCAGTCGCCCCAACTCGCCACGGCTCCAGGCTTAAAGGCCATTGAGCTGTTTGATGCCGTCGCCGACGGTAAAATCAAGGCGCTCTGGATTATGGCGACCAATCCGGCCGCCAGCCTGCCCAACTCCAACAAGGTGAAAACAGCGCTGAGCAACTGCGATTTTGTTGTGGTCTCCGACTGCATCGCCGATACCGACACCACCCGTCTGGCCGATGTGCTGTTGCCGGCCCAGGGTTGGGCCGAGAAATCGGGTACGGTGACCAACTCCGAGCGCCGCATCTCCCGCCAGCGACAGCTGATTGAATCGGCCGGGGTGGCCAAACCTGACTGGTGGATAGTGGCCGAGGTGGCCAAGCGCATGGGCTTCGGTGACCAGTTCAACTACGCCAGTGAAGCCGATGTCTTTCGCGAGTACGCCCAACTCACCACCCTCGGCCAGGATGAACCCAGCTGCCGGCGCGACCTCGACCTGAGCGGCCTTACCGATATCAGCGACCGTCAGTACCAAAATCTGGAACCCCTGCAGTGGCCATTCCCGGCACCCGACCCGGCCCACCTGCCCAAACGCTTCTTTGCCGAGGGTAAATTCTACACCGCCAACCAACGGGGCCAGTTTATCGCCGTCGGCTATCGGCCACCGCAAACCGCCACCAGCGTCGACTACCCCCTGGTACTCAACAGCGGCCGCATCCGTGACCAGTGGCACACCATGACCCGCACCTCGCTCGCCCCCCGCCTGTGTGGCCATCGGCCGGAGCCGTTTGTCAGCGTAAGCGCTATGGATGCCAAGGCCCACAGTCTGAACGAAGGCGATATCGCCCAGATCGACAGCCCCTACGGCAGCTGCCTGGGACGGGTACGCATTGGTGAAGAGGTCAGCCCTGGGCAGATATTTATGCCCATTCACTGGAACGACACCAACTCCTCCAAAGGCAGAATCAGTGCCGTGGTCAGCCCGGAGTACGACCCCATCTCGGGGCAGCCGGAGGCCAAGTTCACACCAGTGCAGATGTCGCCCTGGCCCTACCAGAGCGAGGCCATGCTGGTTACCCGGGTTGCCGTGGAACTGCCCGAAGAGTGCTATTGGGTAAAACAGACTGTGGAACAAGGGCTGCTCTACTACATCGCCAGCCTCGCCAGCCCGGCTGAGCTGTCGGCACAACTCAACGCCCTGCTGGGTGAAGAGTTCCAGGTCAACGCCCTGGGCTTTACCGACACCGGCCGGGGCTTTACCCGCTGCGCCCGGGTGCGTGTGGGCCGCCTGGTGGACTGTTTAGTGGTTGCCGACCGCCTGGCCGACAAAGACTATGGCTGGCTGGCTGATCTGCTGGTCAGTCGCATCGACACCAGCGTACAGCGATCCATTTTGAGCGGCATCGCCGAGGGTGATCTGGCCCACGGCAAGCAGATTTGCGCCTGTAAAAAGGTGGGCTTGAAAACCCTGCAGCGGGCCATCAGCGAACAGGGGCTAACTTCGGTGGAGGCGTTAAGCCTGGCCACCGATGCCGGCACCGGCTGTGGCTCCTGCCTGCCGGAGCTGGGCGAAATATTGAAACAGTTCCCCGCCGGCGGCTAGGCCCGGCCAATCCCGGCGCGCTTCGCCAAACTCGCCACGCCCGCTAAATTTGCTTATTATCGGCCGTCTATAACTTAGTGAAGAATCTGACTTTGTCTATCCGCGAGCCCAATCAACCCGCCCTTACCGACCCGTTTGGCCGCCGCATTGAGTATTTGCGCCTGTCGGTAACGGATCGCTGCGATTTTCGCTGCGTCTACTGCATGGCGGAGGAGATGAAATTCCTGCCACGCGCGCAACTCTGCACCCTGGAAGAGCTGGCGGAGATTGGCCGCGCCTTTGTCGAGCTGGGTGTGAACACCATTCGAGTGACCGGCGGCGAGCCCCTGGTGCGCCGCAACGTGATGCAGATGTTTAACGAGTTGGGCGAGATTCCACAGTTAGAAGAACTGACCTTAACCACCAATGGCTCTCACCTACTGGACTATGCCGAGGGGCTGCACCAGGCCGGCGTTAAACGAATCAACGTCAGCCTCGACAGCCTGCAGGAGGCGCGCTTTCGCCAGCTTACCCGCACCGGCGACCTGAACCAGGTGCTGGCCGGCCTGACCCACGCCCGCCAGGTGGGTTTCGAAGCCATCAAATTGAACAGTGTTATTTTGCGGCAGCGCAATTTCGATGAAGTGCCAGCACTGGTGGCCTACGCGGTAGCCAATGGTTTTGATATCAGCTTCATTGAAGAGATGCCCCTCGGCGAGATCGACGAGCACCGGCGCAGCGAGGAGTTTGTTGCCAGCGAGGAGCTGCAAGCCCTACTGGAGCAGCACTTTACCCTGACCCCCAGCGACTACAAAACCGGCGGCCCCTCCCGCTATTGGCAGGTTGCCGGCCAGCGCACCCGGGTTGGCTTTATCTCGCCGCACAGCAACAATTTCTGCAGCAGCTGCAACCGGGTACGCGTCAGTGCCGAGGGCAAACTGCTGCTCTGCCTGGGCAATGATCACGCCGCCGATCTGAAGTCGGTTCTGCGCGCCCACCCCGGTGACCGTGAGCGGTTAAAAGCCGCCATTGTTGAGGCCATCGGCCAAAAACCGGAACAACACCACTTTGACCACACGGACGATGTCCAAATCGTCCGCTTTATGAACACCACCGGCGGCTAAGCAGCCCAACAGCCCCCTCAAGCGGCTGCCACCGTCCCGCCCCCACTTCAAGGATTAAGCCCCATGTCCGCCTCCGACAACTTCACACCGCTCGCCATTGCGGTACTGACCATCTCCGATACACGGGACGAGAGCACCGACACCTCCGGTGACTTGCTGAAACAGCACCTGCTGGAAGCCGAGCACAATTTTTTTGGCAAGGTGATCGTGAAAGACGATATTTACCAGATCCGCAAGGTGATCTCAGACTGGATTGCCAACCCGGCCGTACAGGTGATCTTAACCACCGGCGGCACCGGCTTCGCCGGGCGCGACAGCACACCGGAAGCCATAGCCCCCCTGTTCGACCAGGAGATCACCGGCTTTGGCGAACTCTTTCGCCAGGTCTCCTACGACGAGATTGGCAGCTCCACCATTCAATCCCGCTGCCTGGCCGGCGTTGCCAACAAGACGGTGATCTTCTGTCTGCCGGGTTCCAACAACGCCTGCACCACCGGCTGGACCCGCATCATCAAAGAGCAGCTCGACAGCCGCCACCGTCCCTGTAACTTTGTCGGCCAGCTGCAGTAAGCAGCCCCCCGATCTCAAACGGCAGCCCGGTGGCGCTATTTTGTTCCCAACAATCTGCGGGTAAGATGCCGGCATGAAAAGTCTAGCCGATACCCTTGCCATACTGGTTGCCGCCGCCAAGCCCCTCACCAGCACAGAGAGCATCCCCCTGCTGGCCGCCGCGGGCCGTTACCTGGCGGAAGATCTGCACGCCACTATCAACGTGCCCCCAGCCGACAATAGCGCCATGGATGGTTACGCCGTGCGAGCCGAAGATATCGCCAGTGGTGATACCTGGCTGCCGATTACGCAAACCATTAACGCAGGCTCCGCACCAGAACCATTGGCCGCCGGTAGCGCCGCCCGCATTTTCACCGGCGCCGAGATCCCCAGCGGGGCCGATACCGTGGTTATGCAGGAAAATAGCGAGCGCTCGACGGATGGCAGGCAGGTGAAATTGGCAGCCACCCAGGTCGGTGACAATATCCGCCGCTGTGGCCAGGATATCCACCAGGGGCAGTTAATCTTTGCCACCGGCCATCGGCTGGCCGCCGTCGATGTGGCGGTAATCGCCGCTATCGGCCTGCCAACCATTACCGTATTTCGGCGGGTGCGGGTAGCCATTCTGGCTACCGGCAACGAGTTGGTGGAACCGGGGCAGCCATTGGCGACCGGGCAAATCTATAACTCCAACCGCTATCTGCTGCACACCGCCCTCACTGCATTGGGGTGTGAGGTGATCGACCTCGGCACCGCCGAAGATACCCTGGCCGGCACCGAAGCCGCCCTGCGCCGTGGCCAGGAGGCCGATTTAATAATTACCACCGGTGGTGTCAGTGTCGGCGAGGCTGACTTTGTTAAACCCGCGGTAACCAACCTGGGCACACTGGAGAGCTGGAAAGTCGCCATCAAACCGGGCAAACCCCTCGCCTTTGGCCGTATTGGCGAGACACCGTTGCTCGGCCTGCCCGGCAACCCGGTGGCGGTATTTATCACCTTTTTACTCGCCGTAAAAACCTTTATACGGGCTCTAAACCACAACCGTGAGCCCCTGCCAACCCGGCCCTTTGCTGCCGAATTCAGCACCAGCAAAAGCTCCGATCGCACGAACTACCTGCGCGTAAAAATTACCACCGAGGGCCAGATCAGCCGCTTTGGCAACCAGAGCTCCGGCGTCTTGTCTTCGGTAGCCTGGGCCGATGGTTTGGCCATCATTCCTGCCGGCGCAACGGTTCAATCCGGCGAGCCGTTGCAGGTAATTCTTTTAAACGACTACGCATTTTTATAAACCATGAACAATATTCCCCCCGAACTCGAAATGAAAATTCAGGCAGAGGCATTCAAGCGCCTGCTGCAACACCTCGACGAAAGAAAAGATGTGCAAAATATCGAGCTGATGAACCTGGCGGGCTTCTGTCGTAACTGTCTCAGCAAATGGTATATGGCCGCCGCCGGCGAGCAGGGTGTTGAACTCGATTATGACCAGGCGCGCGAGATTATTTACGGCATGCCCTACAACGAATGGAAGGCGCGCTACCAAACGGAAGCCACGCCCGAGCAGTTGGCCAAATTTAATGACGCGCAGAGTGACGACAAGGGGGCTTAATAGGCCCCCTTTTTTGCGAGCGGAAGGTTTTGCGAGCGAAAGATAATCGCAGGTAAGAGGTGCGAGCCGGCCCATGGAATGGGTGAACGGGTGAATCACTCCGAAAGCCATACGCCTTTCACCAAAACCGCTGCTAATAAAAGTGCAAACTTTCTGGTATAGCCTGCTCGCTTTCCAATGACCGGATAGGAGATCAGCAATGCAGAAAGCGCAAAAGGTCGCCCACAGACTGGCGATCACTCTGCTGCTAGTGTGCACCATGCAAACCGCTTATGGCGGCAACAAAGCCACACCCGAACAACACAATAACATCCCGGCTGATCTGGGCCCCCGCCCCTTTTATCTGGTCGACGGCATGGATGACGGCGAGCTGAAAGAGAAGCTCGAAGCCTGCAAAAACCAGCCATTTTACCGAACCCCATTTTCCATCGGCCACCGCGGCGCCGCCGCCCAATTCCCTGAACACACCCGCGAATCCTACATCGCCGGAGCCAGCATGGGAGCCGGCATACTGGAGTGTGATGTCACCTTCACCGCAGATGGCGAACTGGTCTGTCGCCATGCCCAGTGTGACCTGCACACCACCACCAATATTCTTACCACCGAGTTAAATAGCCATTGCACCCAACCCTGGGACCCAAACAACCCCAACCCCGATACCGTTAAGTGTTGCGCCAGTGACCTGACCCTGGCGGAGTTTAAAAGCCTGAAAGGCAAGATGGACTCCTTCGACCCTACCGCCACCAGCGCCGAAGCCTACCAAGGGGGCGTGCCCGATTGGCGCACCCAGCTCTACGATGCCCGCGGCACACTGATGACCCACAAAGAGAGCATCGAACTCTTCCAACAGCTGGGCGTGGAATTCACACCGGAATTAAAAGTGGGCGACCCGGGTGCGAAGACAACCATCGACGATGTTTTTGGCTCACAGCAGGCCTATGCCCAGAAGATGGTCGACGACTACATTGCCGCCGGAGTCAATCCAAACCAGGTTTGGCCACAATCATTTAATCTGGACGATATTCACTACTGGATTGCCAAGGCGCCGAAATTCGGCAAGCAGGCGGTCTTTCTGGACGAGCGCTATGAAAACGGCTTAAACCCCAACGATGCCAGCACCTTCCAACCCAGCATGCAGGCACTGGCCGAGGCCGGTGTCAATATCATTGCACCGCCCATACCACTGTTGCTGCGAGTGACCGACGACGGCGATATTGTGCCCTCCGTTTACGCAGCAAAGGCCCGGGAGGCCGGCTTGAAAATTATCACCTGGACCTTGGAGCGCTCCGACCTGCGCCGGGGTTCACGTACCGGCAGCGATGCCGAGGGGCGACCGCAGACAACCTTCTACTATGGCTTCGATATCAATCCACTGGCCCAGGCAGTTAACAAAGATAGTGACCAATACAAGGTGCTTGATGCCCTGGCGCAAAAGGTAGGGGTGATTGGTGTCTTTTCCGATTGGCCGGCCACCACCACCTACTACGCTAATTGCATGAACTTAAAGTAAGCGAAACAGATCTCTGGCAGTAACAAACCGGCAATAAAAAAGCAGCCAAAGGGCTGCTTTTTTGACTCTGCGGATTTTGTCTCTGCGGTCCAGTACCCACTACTGATAGCTGGCAATCCAGTCGTTAACCCGTGCTTCCAACATCGACAGCGGCATGGGGCCATTTTTCAACACCAGGTCGTGATACTGCGCCATGCTGAACTGCTCACCCAAAGCGGCCTGGGCCTGCTCGCGCAGTGACAATATTTTTATCTTGCCAATCAGGTAGGCGGTGGCCTGGCCGGGGTAAACAATGTAGCGCTCGATGGCCTTCTCCTGGTCGGCAATCGGGTTGGGCGTATTGTCGGTTAAATATTGAATGGCCTGCTCGCGGCTCCACCCTTGGCTGTGAATGCCGGTATCGACCACCAAACGGCAGGCACGCCACAACTCCATGGCCAGGCGACCAAAATCGGAGTAGGGATCCTGATAAAAGCCCATCTCCTTGCCCAGGTACTCACTGTAGAGCCCCCAGCCTTCGGTGAAGGCGGTAAAGCGAACGCTTTTCTGGTAGTTACTGATGCCTTTTAACTCTGCGTTAATGGCCAGTTGCAGATGGTGACCGGGTATCCCCTCGTGATAGGCCAGGGCTTCAATCTGGTATTTGGGCATCGACGCCATCTTGTAGAGGTTTACGTAATAGATACCCGGGCGGCTACCGTCCGGCGGCGGGCGCTGATAAAACGCCTTACCGGCACTCTTCTCCCGAAAGGGCTCAACCCGTTTCACCATTAACTCCGCCTGGGGCTGAATGCCAAACCAACCGTCCAACTGGGCGCGCATGGTATCGATAACCGCCACTGCTTGCTGTAGGTAGGCCTCTCGCCCAGCATCGCTGTTGTCAAAATAGAACTGCGGCTCCTCGCGCATGAAGAGAAAAAACTCCTGCAGCGACCCCTCAAAACCGACCCTCGCCATAATGGCGCGCATCTCGGCGTGAATCCGCTCGACGTTATCGAGCCCCAGCTGGTGAATCTCCTCGGCATTTAAATCAGTAGAGGTGTAGAGCCGGAGCAGATATTGGTAGTAGGCCTCGCCATTGGGTAGACGCCAGACACCATCCCCCTCGGGGGCCTCGGCCTGATACTTTTTAAGATCATCAATCAACCCCACATAGGCTGGCGCCACAGTGTTTACCAGCAGCGTCTTCGCCTCTTGCAGAAAGGCCTCGTTCTCCGCCGGCTCCAGCGCCAAGCTGGTGAGCTTGCTTTGGAAATCGGCATAGATGGGATTAACCGGCTCGGGGGAGTCGCTGAAGGGGTAACCACTGATCACGTTGCCGGCGGCCTCAATCATTTGCGGATAGCTCCAGCGCGGCGGAAAGACCCCCAACTCCGCCTGTATCGCCATTTTTTTGCGCACCTGGGCAAAGAGCGGTTCGGTATTGGCCAGCCGGGAGAGATAGTCGCGCAGGTCCTGCTTGCTGCTCACCTTGTGCACATTGATCAAAATACTGGGCACGGAGGTGTGCCAGGCGCGAAATTGCTGCATGACATAATCGTTGTTACGGTAGGGGTAACCCTCAATCTTACGTCGGACATTCAAGCGGGCGATGGCCAGCGCCATTCTCTCCTGCTCGGGCAGCGTGGCTTCGTCGATGGCAGCCAACTCCGCCTGGCGGGCGGTCTGCACTGCCAACTCCCGTGCCTCTTCTGCCTCACTGACCTCATCCCAGGAGCCATAGCCCTCTTTCACCCCTTGATAAGAGGCGTAGACCGGAGAACGGGTCAGGTCTTCCTGGTAGTAGCGGTCAAGCAAGGCAGAGAAGGCCTCGGCCGGCACCTCACTGGCATCGCTCTGCATTTCGGATAGAGCCTCCTGCTTGGGGGAACAGGCAATCAACAGCCAGCAGGTAAAAAGGGTTATGGTATAGAGCGCCTTGGATAATGGCTGCATGCGGGTCTCCAATAAAGTCATGCCAAATAAAGCCCATGGGTTTATCAAGTGCAGACGAAGCCAGGCAGTGGCCCCTCAGCCCCCAAAATGTGGCGATTGACGCCAGCCGTGTGCGATATATCTCACAAATCTTTCTCCTTTCTCCTACAGATAACAACCAGGCCCTGATCCATACTTACCTCAACTTAACCGGTACACCCAAAATTGGAGTATCGGCAACCGCCGCCAATGAGTCATTAAGTTGTAAAGCCCCCGTGGCAAAGTTAGCAACAACCCAAAGGTCAACCAACAGCTCGGCTGGGGCGGTAGCAAAAATGTAAAACAGAGTGAGATTGTGTAACACAAACCCTCACTCTTAATTGCAGAAACCCTAAAGCAACACAGGGAAAGCGGTCTAAGGGTTTAAACAGCGGTAAACAGGCATTAGGCACGGAAAATGCTTTTCGAATAGCAAATAAGTGCGATCGAGTTGCAGAGCCTAAGCCAAAAAGAATTGATCATCTGATCAATATCGGTAGGGAGACCGGCAGGGAATTTTAACCAGGAAGGTTAAGCCAGGACGCTTGCACGGACGCGCAAGGATGCTTCATTCGCGAGGAGCGCGAAACCAGGGAGTGATGCGCGAAGGAGTTGCGCAATGAACTGATTCAAGAGGAATCTGTTCTCGCCCAAGGAGGGCTTAAGGATCTCGGTAAAGGGATTTCGCCAGGACGGCCAATTGGCAGGATGCTAATAGCTCAAGGTAGGGCCAGGAGTACTGGTAAGGAGTTACCAGCCGCAATGGACTCGCACACAGGATGTTTTTTTGGCAGGACGCACGAAGGAAAACTACTAAGACCAGGTAAGGTCAATGGAAGCTGCTCAGAATTAAAAGGGCGATTTAACCACTCGGTTAAATCGCCCTTCTAGTATCTGGGGTTTGTCATTCCGCTCGCCCATCTAAGCTCTGCAGACCTGCTTTCGCTAAGCCCCTAGGGCTGTACCACCCAGCGCAATTCGCCACAACCACCGGCAATTACCTCGGTTTCGATCATTGCCAAGGCACTGGTACCCAGGCGCTGACAACCCGGTTCCAAGCCAACCAGCCAATCCAGAAACACCCCCACCAGTGGCTGGTGGCTCACCAATAGCACACTCTCAACAGCCGCCGCCTCCAGTGCGGTTGCCAGCCGTTGGGGATTGGCCTCTGGTACCAAGAGGTCGGTAGTTTGCGGCGCCAGTTCCGGCAGCCTGCGGATAACCCGTTCAGCGGTCTGTTGGGCGCGAGTATAGGGGCTCACCCACAAACTCGAAACCGACCTCAACGCATCCAGCTCACGCTCGATAATCGCTTCTGTCTCCAGAATACCCCGTGCAGTTAGGGGGCGTGCACTATCCGGCTGTACATGAGGTTCCGCTTCACCGTGCCGTAACAGGAAAATACGCATCCTCGAACTCCTTATCTGTATTGGTCTTTTTTTATAGCCAACTTATGGTTTTGCACCTAGGTTGAGATCAAACCAGCTCAACGCCAGAACGATTTTCCGGGTAATTCAGATCCATTCTCGCCCGCTAAAAACGACTGCTTTTCAGCCACACCACAGCCAAACCGCCCTACACTGGTGCAACAACTCATCGGGTGCTGCGGTGAAAAGGCGATGTATTCGCTTTGTACACTAGGGGTCGGAAGAAGGCCAGTCCCCAAAGGGGAATGGTTTGGACTCACTGGCAAAACAGAGAAAAGAGAACGCCTGCCCAATAAAGCGCCCGAGCCCGGTTACCCAGAGGCTTAATTGCTCACTACGTTCGCAGGCTATCAGGGTATAAAACAGCTGCAACACGATTAACAGCCACGCCACAATAATCGCCAGGTAGGCAACTAGCGCCACCGGCAGCATTACTAATAACCGCAGCCAAAACGCCTGGCGGTTCCAGCCATACTGTTCAGAGCTCATGGTTTTGGCACCGTAAATTCAACGTCGTAGTTCTGCTCCCCCTGCATCAGGCTGGCGGCTACCTCCGCCACTGGCTTGTGCTCGAACAAAACCGCGTGTAAGCCCGACACCAACGGCATGTATACACCCAGTTGGTCGGCCTTGCTTTTGATGATTTTGAGGGTGTTCACCCCTTCCGCCACCTGGCCAATCTCAGCAATGGCCTGCTCCAGGCTTTTCCCCTGGCCAATGGCGAATCCCACCCGGTAGTTGCGGCTGAGGTCGGAGGTACAGGTAAGTATCAGGTCACCCACCCCCGCGAGCCCCAGGAAGGTCATGGGGTTGGCCCCCAGTGCTTGGGCAAAGCGCCCCATTTCAGCCAGCGAGCGGGTCAGCAGCATGGCCTGGGTGTTACTACCGCAGCCCAGGGCAGCGGCCATACCGGTGACAATGGCGTAGATGTTTTTCAGCGCACCGCCCAGCTCCACGCCATAGCGGTCGTGATTGGCGTAGACCCGAAAGCTGGGCGAACTCAGCACGGCCTGTACCTTCTCGATCAACGCGTCGTTGTCACTGGCGATCACAGTACCCGTCTGCTGCTTTTGCACTATCTCTTTGGCAAAGTTAGGGCCGCTCAGTACACCTATGGCCTGCCCGGGCAGCTCCTCTTCCAGAATCTGGCTCATCAGCACGAAGCCGTCAGGCTCAAGACCCTTGGCGGTACTGATCACCATGGCTGTAGGCGCCAGATAAGGCTTCATCTGGCGCACGACCGCACGGAAAGATTTACTGGGAATAGAGACAAAGACGATCTCAGCAGCGTCCAGCGCCTGCTGCAAATCTGCAGTTACCTGCAAGGCGGGGTGCAGCTGATAACCGGGTAGGTAGCGTTCATTTTCACGCGTGGCGTTTACGGCGGCGGCCTGATCGGCACTGCGCATCCACTGATACACCTGATGGCCGTTGGTCGCAGTAAAGTTGGCGATGGCGGTACCAAAACTGCCGCCGCCCAACACTGCGATCTTTTGCGAATCCGGCATGATGCTCCTTTCTCTGTTGAAGTTATTGTGGCTTGGAGTTATCGGGGTTGCTGAGGGCCCCTGTCAGTCAAATTGCCCCGTAAAAACTCTATTTCTACCACCCTAACGGTTAAAAGTGACTGTTGTTTTAAACGGTAGATTGTTCGTCCGTTGGCCAATCAGTCACCCCGCTGGCGCAGATTACTACTCACATTAGCAAAAAAGCCAAGCAGAGGCTTGGCTTTTTCGGTAGCGGTAATCCCCGCTTAGTTGGTCAGTTCCAACATCAGTTTGTTCAAACGACGCACATAAGAGGCCGGGTCTTTGAGGGTGCCGCCCTCGGCCAGACAGGCCTGGTCAAACAGCACCTTGATCAGCTCGCCGAAACGGTCCTCATCGGGCTCCATATCCAGTTTTTTCACCAGTGGATGTTCCGGGTTCAGCTCGAAATCGGGTTTGCTGCTCGGCACCGCCTGGCCAGCCTGTTCCAAGAGGCGTCGCATCTGCGCCCCCATATCGTTTTCACCCACCACCAAACAGGCGGGGGAATCGGTCAGGCGATGGGTCAGGCGGACATTGTTGACCTCTTCCGACAAGGCCTCCTTGGCGCGCTCCAGTAGACCCGCCAGCTCTTTTTCGCTCTCCTCCTGAGCCTTTTTCTCTTCGTCGGAGTCGAGACTGCCCAGATCCAATGAGCCTTTGGCGACATCCTGGAACTTCTTGCCGTCAAACTCGAACATATTGCCCATCAACCACTCATCAACGCGGTCGAACAGGGTCAGCACCTCAATCCCCTTCTTGCGGAACACCTCCAGATGGGGGCTGTTTTTGGCGGTGTTAAAGTTCTCGGCCGCGACATAGTAGATCTTGTCCTGGCCCTCCTGCATGCGCTCGATGTAAGCCTCCAGAGACTGGTTCTGTTCGTCGGAGTCGGTGTGGGTGGAGGCGAAGCGCAACAGCTTGGCGATCTTCTCTTTGTTGGCGAAGTCCTCCGCCGGCCCCTCTTTCAATACCTGGCCAAACTCCTGCCAGAAGGTGGCGTATTTTTCCGAATCGTTCTTCGCCAGTTTCTCCAGCATATCCAATACCCGCTTGGTCAGGCCGGAGCGCATGGCATCAATGTTGGGGTCTTTCTGCAGAATTTCGCGGGAAACGTTGAGCGACAGGTCGGCGGAATCGACCACCCCTTTAATGAAGCGCAGATACATGGGCAGGAACTGCTCGGCGTCATCCATGATAAAGGTACGCTGCACGTAGAGTTTCAGGCCTCGGGCGCCATCGCGGTTGTAGAGGTCAAAGGGCGCATGGCCGGGAATGTAGAGCAGGCTGGTGTAGTCGAGCTTGCCCTCCACCCGGTTGTGGCTCCAGCTGAGCGGCTCGGAGAAGTCGTGGGAGATATGCTTGTAGAACTCCTGATACTCCTCGTCGCTGATTTCAGAGCGCGAGCGAGTCCACAGGGCGGTGGCGGTGTTGATGGTCTCATCTTCCGGTGCCGCGTCCGCTTCGCCCTCTTCGGCCGGTGGCAACACCTTGGCCATAACCACGGGCAGGGAGATGTGATCGGAGTACTTTTTGATGATGGAACGCAGGCGCCAATCATCGGCAAATTCCAATTGATCAGCCTTCAGATGTAGCACAATGCGGGTGCCGCGATCGGCTTTATCCACGCTTTCGATGGTGTACTCGGCCTCGCCATCACACTCCCAGTGAACACCTTCCGCGGCCGGCAAGCCAGCCCGACGGGTGAAAACCTCTACCTTGTCGGCAACGATAAAGGCCGAATAGAAGCCAACACCAAACTGGCCAATCAGGTGGGAATCTTTCTTCTCGTCGCCGGTGAGGTTTTGCAAAAAGGCGGCAGTGCCGGATTTGGCAATGGTCCCCAGGTGGTCGATCACCTCATCGCGCGACATACCAATCCCGTTGTCGCTGATGGTGACGGTTTTGGCCTCTTTATCGAATTCGACGCGAATTTTCAGGTCGCTGTCACCCTCGAACAGGGCGTCATTTTTGAGTGCCTCAAAGCGCAGTTTGTCGGCGGCGTCTGAGGCATTGGAAACCAATTCCCGCAGGAAAATCTCCTTGTTGGAATACAAGGAGTGAATCATTAAGTGCAGTAGTTGCTTGGATTCAGTCTGGAAACCACGGGTTTCTTTCTGGCTGGTGGTCATCGAGGGTTGCTCCTCCAAGTGCTTGCGAAGGTTATTTTGCCATTTATGGATTATTACCGGGCGCCTGCTGGCACCCGGCGGGGGTTGGCAAGGAAACTGGGGGCAAATCCTCGAATTTCAAGCGCTTAGCTAAAGATGACTTCGCTTTCGAGGTGCACTTGGGAGGAGAGTGAGTTGGAGACCAGGCAGTGCTGCTCGGCCTTCTCCAGCAGTTTGGTGGCCTTCTCCACCGGCGTACCCTCGGCCACAGTGAGCTTGGCCTTGATGTGCATTTCGGTGAATCTGATGGTGCGTTCCACCTTGTCGAGCACACCGTCAACCGAACACTCGAGCGCCAACCACTCAAAACGGGAGGCCGTGGCAATAGCCTTAAAACTCAACAGAAAACAGTCGGCTACGGCGGCCACCAGAATGGTTTCGGGCGACCAGCGGTCACCCGGGCCACCAAACTGGGCGGGGGCGGCCGACTCAATAGTGGCGCTGATACCCGGGCTCTGCAGGGTTACGTAGCTGTCGCTGGAGACGCTGGCAGTGACGGGGTAGTGGTGGGGAAACTCATTCATAAAATCAATTCCTGATAAAAATTAGCGGGCTTAGGCCTTTCTACACTAGTTAGATAACTGCTAACCATTGCAGCCGCGCCGCGCTTTTTCAAGCCCAAACCATAAATCCTTAACTTTTACCAGGGCTTAAGCCGGCCGTGGTGGCCGGCAAAACCGAGTTAATGCAGTTTGAGTTTGGGGCGGATAAAGCGATTGAGGCGGTCGCTGATGGTGATCAGCAGGGTTCGGAACCAGCCATAAATTGCCAGCTGATGCATGCGGTAGAGGGAGAGATAGGCCCAGCGTGCGAGAGTCCCCTCCAGGCTCAGCCCGCCCCGCGCCAGGCCACCCATCAAGCGGCCAAAGGCGCTGTAGTCACTGAGTGATACCAGCGAGCCGAAATCCTGGTAGCGAAACTCCTGCAGCGACTTGCCCTGCAGCAGCCGCACCACATTGCAGGCCACGGTGTCGGCCATCTGGTGGGCCGACTGCGCCCGGGGCGGCACCCAGCGCGGCTTACCATCGGCAGTGGGCAGGGAGAAACCGGCACAGTCGCCCAGGGCGAAGAGGTTGTCGTAGCGGGTCGATTGCAGGGTTGACTTAACCAGAATCTGATTGGCGCGGTTAAACTCCAAACCGGGAATCTGGGTAAGGAACTCCGGCGCCTTCACCCCCGCCGCCCAGACCATCATATCGGCGGCAATCAGCTCGCCGCTGCCGGTCTCAAAGCCCTCATTGGTGGCGGCCGTCACCGCCGTGTTGGTGCGCACATCTACTCCCAGGTTAACCAGTTCCGCCGCCGCGCCGCCACTGATGCGCTCGTTCAACTGCGGCAGCAGCCTGGGCCCGGCCTCTATCAGGGTTAACTGCAGGTGCTCCGCGGTGAGGTTTTTCAAACCGTAGGTGGCAAACCACTCCCTTGCCCGGTGCAGCTCCGCCGCCAACTCCACCCCGGTGGCGCCGCCACCGATAATGGCCACTCGCAACACCGATTGGGTATCGCCCTCCTCCAGGCGCTTATTCAGCTGAATAAACTTCTCCAGCAACCGCTGATGGAAGCGCTTGGCCTGTTTCAGGCTGTCGAGAAAGATACAGTGCAGGGCAACACCGGCCGTGCCGTAGTCATTGGCGACACTGCCGATGGCCAGCACCAGCAGGTCATAGCTCTCGATGCGGGCCGGCAGAAACTCCTCGCCCTGGGCGTTCTGCATGGCGCGCAGCTGGATGGTACGGGTCTCTGGATTCACCCCACTCAACTCCCCCAGCTTGAAGGTGTAGCCGTTGATATGGCCGTGGGCGCGATAACTTACCCCTTCGACGTCGGCATCCAGGGAGCCGGAAGCCACCTCGTGCAACAGGGGCTTCCAGATGTGGGTTTGGCTGCGATCCACCAGGACCACCTCCGCCCGCCCCTTTTTACCCAACTTTTGTCCCAGTTTTGTGGCCAGTTCCAGGCCGCCGGCGCCACCTCCAACAATGACAATTTTCATGTGAGTACCCTTAATTTAAGAAATATACCGCTGCCGGCTGGGCGAGCAGGGGTATATTTCCTGGCAGCAATCCAAGTTACCGGCTCGCCCTTGGCGATTCAACTGGGAGATGGTGGCGGTTTTGTACTACCCAAGCACTAGCGGCGGGCTTACTAGAAGGGAGAGTTTGAGGAGAGGAATAGAGGGCACGCCTGCGCTGGTTTACCAGCACAGGCGCAAGGGGCTAACAGCGTTCCAGAATGGTACTGATACCCTGCCCCAAGCCAATACACATGGTCGACAGGCCTATGGTGGCCCCCTTCTCCTGCATCACGCTTAGCAGAGTACCGGTGATACGGGTGCCGGAGCAGCCAAAGGGGTGGCCCAGGGCGATGGCACCGCCGTAGAGGTTCACCTTGTCATCCATGGCATCCAGTAGTTGCAGATCTTTTAGAACCACCAGCGCCTGGGCAGCGAAGGCTTCATTGAGCTCCACCATCTGGATATCGTCCATGCTCATCCCAGCGCGCTTGAGCGCTTTTTGAGTGGAAGGCACTGGCCCATAACCCATAATGGAGGGGTCGCAGCCGGCCACCGCCATGGCGCTGATGCGGGCGATAGGTGTCACCCCCAGGGCCTGAGCGCGCTCGTAGGACATAACGATCATGGCCGAGGCGCCGTCGGTAATTTGCGAGGAGCTGCCCGCCGTTACCGAACCCCCTTTGGGGTTAAAGGCCGGCGCCAGCTTCGCCAGATCGGCCATATTGGTCTCGGCACGGATGGTTTCATCCGCCTTGCAGAGCTGCTTAAAGCCGCGGGCGTCGTGGCCATTGATGGCGATAATTTCGCGGTCGAAGTGGCCACTGGCGGCCGCCGCGGCGGCGCGATGGTGGGAACGAACGGCAAACTGATCCTGCTGCTCCCGACTGATGCCGTGCAGCAGGCTCAGCATCTCGGCGGTCATGCCCATCAGGCCGGCAGCCTTGGCGACGTACTTGCTCAAGCGGGGGTTGGGGTCAACGCCGTGATCCATAGGCAGGTGGCCCATGTGCTCCACGCCACCGACCACAAACACGTCGCCGTTGTTGGTTTGAATCGCCTGGGCGGCGGTGTGCAGGGCCGACATCGACGAGCCACACAGGCGGCTTACGGTTTGGCCACCGGCGGTGTGCGGAATTACCGTCAGCAACGACAACATGCGGCCGATATTCCAGCCCTGCTCGTTGGTTTGGTTAACACAGCCCCAGATCACATCTTCCACTTCGGCCGGGTCGATTTTGGGGTTGCGGGCAAACAGCCCGTTGACCAGATCCGCCGATAAATCTTCGGCGCGGGTGTTGCGGAACATACCGCCTTTGGACCGGCCCATGGCGGTACGGCCATAGTCGACAATCACCGCATCTCTCGGTTGGTAGCTCATGGCTAGCCTCCAATCATCTCGTATTAGGTTTTATTCTGGTTAAGGAGAGACAAACGCCCGCCCCTAGTAAAAGGTTTTGCCGGCAGCAGCCATGGCGCGCAGCTGGTCGGTTACCTTAAACAGGCCACCGTGTTCAGCGTACTTGTCGGCAAGCTTGACGAACTCGGCCACGCCGATAGTCTCCAGGTAGCGAATCGGCCCACCCCTGAAGGGTGGGAAGCCAACGCCGTAGATCATGGCCATGTCGAGGTCGGTGGGTGATGCGGCGATGCCCTCTTCCAGACAGCGGACCGACTCCAGGCAGAAGGCGATCATCAAACGCTCACAGATCTCATCGGCCGAGAACTCCTTAGCCGGCCCACAGATGGGCGCCAAAAACTCAGCCACAGACTCATCCGCCACTTTGCCAACCCGGCCTTTTTTATCGGCCACATATTGGTAAAAGCCTTTGCCGTTCTTCTGGCCGTAGCGATTGGCCTGGTAGAGGGCGGTTACAGCATCCTGGAACTCGTGTTTCATGCGATCGGGGTAGGCCTCAGCCACCACACTGGCGGCGTGGTGCGCGGTATCCATGCCGACCACATCCAGCAAGTAGGCGGGGCCCATAGGCCAGCCAAACTTCTCCATCACCTTATCAATAGCGACAAAGTCGGCGCCCTGATGCAGCAGCTGGGTGAAGGCAGCAAAGTAGGGAAAGAGCACGCGGTTGACCAGGAAGCCGGCGCAGTCTTTCACCACCACCGGCTTTTTACCCATCGCCAGGGCGTAGCTCACGGTTTTGGCGACGGCGGCATCGCTGGTTTTGCTGCCGCGGATAACCTCTACCAGGGGCATGCGGTTAACCGGGTTGAAGAAGTGCATACCCAGGAAGTTCTCTGGTCGCTTCAGTGGCTGGGCAAGAAAATCGATAGAGATGGTTGAGGTGTTGGAGGCGAGGATGGCGGTCTCAGGAATGACTGACTCCACCTCGGTCAGCACGGCGTGCTTAACCTTGGGGTTCTCCACCACGGCTTCTACCACCATATCGACACTGCCAAACTGGTGATAATCCAAGGCCGGGTGGATGCTGTTGAGCACCTGCGCCATGCGCGTACTGTTGATTTTACCCTTGGCTTCCAGCTTGCTGAGTAGCTTGGTGGCTTCGGTCACGCCCAGATCAATACCGGCCTGGGCGATGTCTTTCATGATAATGGGGGTACCGGTGTAGGCCGATTGGTAGGCGATACCGCCACCCATAATGCCCGCACCCAGCACCGCCGCCTGCTGCACCGGCTCGGCCGCTTTGGCAAAACCCTTGGCGGTTTTTACCAGCAGCTGGTCACCCAGGAAGAGGTTGATCAACTGCTTGGCCACTTCCGTCTTGGCAACGGCGGCAAAGTTTTTCGCCTCCACCTTAAGTGCACCATCGCGGTCGAGTTTGGCGGCCTCCTGGATGCAGTTAACCGCCGCCAGAGGTGCCGGGTAGTTGCGCCCGGCTGCCTGGCCAACCACCGCCTTGCAGGTTTCAAAGGCCATCAACGATTCGATGTCGTTCAACAGCAGCGGTGCCTTTTTGGCGGCCCGATTGGCCTGCCAGTTGAAATCGCCGGCGATGGCCTTGCTAATAATATCCAGTGCCGCGTCGCGCAGCAGATCGCCCGCAACCACCGCATCGGCCACGCCATCTTTCAAAGCCAACGCGGCCTTTTTCTCTTTGCCACTGGCAATCCAGTCGACGGCGTTATCGACGCCTATCAATCGCGGTAAGCGCACGGTGCCACCAAAGCCTGGGAAGATACCCAATTGCGTCTCTGGCAGGCCGACTCGGGCATTATCGGATAAAACGCGGAAATCACAGGCCAGGGCCACCTCCAAACCGCCACCCAGGGCGATGCCGTTAATGGCCGCCACCGTGGGGAAAGGGAGATCCTCCAGCAGATTGAAGATGTTGAAATTGACATCTTCCAGATTGGCAATCAGCGCCTCGGTGGTTTGCGCGAACATCTCGCCAAACTCCCCGATATCGGCACCGACAATGAAACTATCCTTGGCACTGGTGAGTAGCAAACCTTTGACGTCGGTCGCGGTGGAGAGCTCCGTCAATGCCTGTTGGAATTCTGCCAGAGTGGCTTTATCAAACTTGTTTATGGCATCGCCCGGGCGGTCAAAGCAGAGCTCTGCAATGCCGTTGGCCAATGGTTTTACCGATAAGACGGTTCCCGCAAACATGTTGCTTACCCTCATTTATTGTTGGTGTGAAAGACAAGCGCAGCAGTGTAATACGAACAGTACGCCACGCTTATGACCATTGCGCTCAATTTTCTCTCATTTTGGCCCATCACATGGGCTAAGTCGCCTCTAAAGCGCTAGAAATTTCTGCGCGTGTCGTTAAAATGGCCCCCATCCTAAGGGGTGGCAATGAACGCCTGAGATGCACCAATTGACTGTGCGAACCCTTATGACCTGATCCGGTTAATGCCGGCGTAGGGATAGGAAATCCATTACCTTCCGCCTATTGCGCACTCGCTTACCGGGTCTCCTTTTAGTTCATTCTCTAATGGAGGCTCTATGCAACACGCTCGCTTTTTAGTTTCTCTCAGCTTACTGATGCCCCTGGCCGCCGCCGTGCAGGCTGCTGATACAGCCATTGAAGAGGTGGTGGTAACCGCCGACCTGCGCGGAGCGCAGCTGCTTAAATACCCGGCCAGCGTCACCATTTACAATCAGGCACAACTGGACCAACAGAGCATCTCCCACCTGGAGCAGGTGCTGGCCCAGAGCGCCAACGTTAACCTCTCCAGTGGCGCCTCGCGCGGCCGCTTCATTCAAATTCGCGGCATTGGTGAGCGCAGTGAATTTATCGAACCCACCAACTACTCGGTGGGCGTGATTGTTGATGGGATCGATTTCACCGGTATCAGCACGGCAGTCACCAGCCTGGATGTGGACCAAATCGAAGTCTTGCGCGGACCCCAGGGCACCGTCTATGGCGCCAATGCCCTGGCCGGATTAATTAATGTGCGCAGCAACCCCGTGACGGATCAACTGAACGCGGACATAAAAGCCGATATCGGCGAATACAACACCACCAACGTGCGCGGCTTTATCAACCTGCCGATTAACAGCCGTTTGGGGTTGCGCCTGGCGGCGCAAAACAACAGCAGTGACGGCTATACCAAAAACGCCTACCTGCAGCGCGACGACACCGCCAATATTGACGAAACCAATCTGCGGGCCAATCTGCAGTGGCAGGCGAGCGATGCCTTCTCGTTAAATTGGATCACCTTTTACGCCGACGCCGACAACGGCTACGACGGCTTCTCCCTCGACAATAAACGCACCACCCTCTCCGACCAACCCGGCACCGATGCGCAAGAGACCCTGGCCTCGGCCCTCATTGGCCGTTATCAATTTGCCAACGCGAGCCAACTGATCGCCAATTTAAGCCTCGCCGACTCCGATATCGAATACAGCTACGACGAGGATTGGGTCTACGCCGGTTTCTGTGACGGCACCCCTTGTGAGGGCTGGGACTACAGCTCTTTCGACCAGTATCTGCGCGATAACAAAAACAGCGCGATCGACCTGCGCTATCTCTCGGCACCGGGCCATATTGAGTGGCTGCTGGGCATTTACTACCGCGACCAGGAGGTCGACCTAAAACGGATTTACACCTACGACAGCGATTTTCAGAGCAGCTACCAGACAGAAAATGAAGCGCTCTACGGCGAGGTGACCATTGCCTTAAATGAACGTTTAAGCCTGACCAGCGGCCTGCGCTATGAGAACCGCGATGCCGATTACCAGGACAACCTCAACACCAAATTAGACACCAGTGAAAATACCTGGGGTGGTAAAGTTGCGTTGCAATACGCCCTGGCCGACGAGCAAACGCTCTACGGTGTTGCCTCGCGCGGTTACAAGTTCGGCGGTTTTAACCCCAATAACGAGGTGCCCGCAGAATTTCGCGAGTACGATGCCGAATACCTCACCAACTATGAACTCGGATTAAAAAGCGTAATGGCAGAGGGCAAAATTTTTAGCCAGGTGGCGCTCTTCTGGCAGGACCGCAGCGATGTTCAGATCACCAATACCTTTGTTGAGTGCCCGTCGGCGGGATTCCCCTGCGTCTTTAATGATTACACCGGCAATGCCTCGGCCGGCACCACCTACGGCTTGGAAGGACAACTTGATTGGCAGGTTACCAGCACCGTGAAAGTGTTTGCCAACCTGGGCTTGATGCACAGCGAATTTACCGATTTCATCAGCTACACCCATGTGGATGCCGACCCGGAAAATAATATCGGCGTGGATCTGGACGGTCACGAACTGCCCCACGCTCCCAGCTACACCTACACCGTGGGTGGCGAGGCTCAGCTGACCGAAAATCTGCTATTGGCGATGAGCCTGGTGGGCAAGGATAAATTTTATTTCTCCAACGACCACGAGTATCAATCCAAGGCTTATCAACTGCTCAATGCCCGCTTGAGCTACGACCTGGGCAACTGGCAGCTGGGCCTATGGGGCCGTAATTTAACCGACAAAGATTATTACGTGCGCGGCTTTGGCTCTTTTAGCAATGACCCTCGTGATTTCTACGCCGAACCCGAATTGTACGTTCAGTACGGCGAACCCAGAGTGGTTGGCATCAGTGCCGAGTACCAATTCAAATAGTTAACAATCGTTAGACCAGGGGGCACCTATGCAAATATCGGTTGAACTCACTATGTATCCCTTCAACGGCGACTATATTCCGCCGATTAAAGGTTTTATTGAGAAATTAAATACCATCACAGGGCTTACCACACAGACTTTTCCAACCGCCACCATCATGATGGGCGACTACGATCTGGTAATGGACAGCTTAAAAATGCTGCTGCGCTGGAGCCAAGAAACCCACGGTAAAGCGGTATTCGTCGCTAAATTTCTGCCTAACTCTACCGTTCTGGAGAGCGCCCCGAATTAGGGGTCTGAGTTATGACTAATCTCGTTTCCTGGCTGGCAGAGATCAACCCCTGGGAGCTTTTGGCGGTGGTATTGGCCGTCGCCTATCTATGGTTGATGGTCAAGGAGCGCATCGAAGCCTGGTACTGCGCCTTTTTCAGCTCGCTTATTTACACACTACTGTTTTGGCACGTCAGCCTGCTGATGGAGTCCGCACTCAATATCTATTATGTGTTGATGGCGGCCTTTGGCTGGTGGCAGTGGCGTTATGGCGGCCAGGGGCACGAAGGGATAGAGATTCACCAGTGGCAGCTGTGGCAAAATGCGGTGTGGCTTGCGGTTATCGCCTTCGCCACCGTCACCAGTGGTTGGTGGCTCTCATTAAATACCGATGCCGCCTGGCCCTATGTCGACTCCTTTACCACTTGGGCAGCGGTATTTACCACCTACTTGGCCGCCAGAAAAGTGTTGCAGCAGTGGCTCTATTGGATAGTGATCGACTCGGTATCCATTGCCCTCTACATTGATCGCGGGTTGTACCTCACCGCACTACTGTTCGCCTGGTATGTGGGTATGTGCGTGGTTGGCTATTACAAGTGGCTGCAAATTTATCGGCAACAACAAGCTGTGGAGAATCCAGCCTTGGTTAGTGCAGGTTGATTAGTTTCATTGCCACTCAGGGCCTGGAAGCGTGCCGCTTGGCAGCGTCAACCTGGAAGCTCTGGCCACTCGACCTGCACAAACCACCGGTAATAGAAGGTACTATTACCGGTGGCCTGACCAACACCGCATTTTTGCTCTCCACCCCCCATCCGAATTATCCGCACCTGGTGCTGCGACTGTTTTCGCCACAGACAAAAATGTACGGCATCAACCGCTGTCATGAGCAGACAATCCATCAGCTTGCAGCCGAGCAAGGCATCAGCCCGGCCATCCTCTATTGGGACAATCGCCTGGGCTTTAGCGTGGTGGAATATCTTCCCGGCAGAACCTGGAGCCAGGCCGATTTGGAATCCCCCGATAAACGGCAGGCCCTGGCTCAGATAATTCAGCGCTACCAGCAACTGGAGCTGACCGAGCTTCAGCCGTTCAACTATTACCGGCATATAAAAAATTATGCCGACCGGACCTGCGCCCTACTCAGCAAAGCTGAACGACTCACTTTAAAAGCTTTTCTCAAAAACCTGGAAGATTGGCAAGGCTGTGCCTGGCCAAAAACTCTGACCCACCACGACTTAAGCCCGGAAAACATCATCGAAACCGGTAGCGGGCTGCAGATCATCGATTGGGAATACGCGGGGCTTGGCCACCCACAGTTCGACTGGCTGGATCTGCCAGAAATGGACTGCGGGTTTAGCCAGTGTGACCGGAAACAATTGGAGCAGATTCGTTATTGGTTTATTCGTTTATGGCAAATGCTTTAACGCCGCAACAGTAAACTAACCACAATCTGATTAATCGGTAATAACCCGGCCGCGATAGATACGCACCGGTTTTTTCACGGCAGGTTCTTCAGCCTTCACTGATGCCGGTGCCTGTGTGGCAACTTTTACACCGCGATAGGTGCGCTCAACCACACGACCATCACTCTCCGTCACAGGCCTCTGTTCGGCGCGAGAGAAACTCACACCACGATAAACCAACTGGTTTTTCTGCTCTGAAGATAGTCCCTGCAGAAAATTAAACAACGACGTTTGAATTTGAATACTGCTGCTGACACTGGCCATTTTAATCAGATCGATCAGCGACCGCTCTTCAGAGAGCACATGACGAACCCCCGACTCTTTGCGAACCGAGGCTTCCAATTTGTTGAGGGCAATTAAGTTTTCAGTAGAAAAGTAGATTGCTGACATAACCCTTAAACCGTTCCATTTTTGTTGTTGGGACCGCCTCCAGGAGGCTTAGCGATCAATCTTGGCAAGATTCCTTGCTTTGTGTTTTTCCGTTTACTGCAATCTCAGGGCACACCTCTCAAAAGTAGCAGGCAGCGGGCTAACGGTAGAGGAAAACGGCCGAACGGCGCCTTTACCCGCACGAAATGCAGGGTTAAATAACAGATTGAAATAAGTGATTTAAATTCGATGGTTTTTCAAACTAAAGTCACCAGCCTCAGCGGCTCGACCACTAAAAACCAGATGCTATTGAAGAGAATATGCAGCAGGATGGCCGGCAACAGGTTACCGGTGCGGTCCCGAAAGAAGCCAAACACCAACCCGGGCAGAAAAAACCAAAGCGCGAATAGCCCGCCCACTCTGGGCAGATGGGCCAAGGCAAACAGCAGTGCTGCCATCAGGTTGGCGTAGCTTACGCCGGCGAGGCAATAACGACTGCCGGTAGCTTTTAGTAGCAAAGACTGCAATAAGCCCCGAAAGACGATCTCTTCTAACACCGGGTAAACCAAAATCAGCAGTAAAACCTGCCAACCAGAGACAGAGCGCTCCGGGAAATGGCTATTGAAGGCAATCACAATATCAATAAAAAAGGCGGCACAGAGTGCCGCCCAAAACATTGGATCACAACAAATCTTTTTTACAGTAAGCAACGCTTGATTCGACGACGGCTTATCCATAGCAACGACAACAGGGCTAATAGCGGTAAGGTTGGGTCAAAGGCACCCGTACCACCGATGGTACAGCCACCACCGCCACTGCCGCCAGACGAAGGTTTGTTAACGGTAATCGCCACCTCGTCAGTATCGGTATTGCCAGCAGTGTCGGTCACCGTTAACCGGAACACCAAGCTACCTTCAGTACCCGCCGTAAAGCTGGGCGATACCGAGTTGGCACCCGACAAGGTAACCGAAGGGCCACTCACCTGTTGCCACTGGTAGGTGACGCTACCTTCAGCGTCGCTGGAGCCCGAGCCATTCAGGGTAACACTGGCACCTTCGTTAACCGTCTGGTTGCTGCCGGCATTGGCGACCGGGTCGCCATCCGGCGTTACAGTCACAGTGACCGTGTCACTATCCGCGAGGCCAGTGGCATCGGTTACCGTCAGAGTGAAGGTGAAAGTGCCCACTGAATCCGCTGTAAAGCTAACCTCAGCGGTCCCGGCACCGGAGAGGGTAAAGCCCGCATCGGTCGTCCACAGGTAGCTGTCGATATCGCCATCGGCATCGCTTGAAGCGGCACCACTAAGCGACACCAGGCTACCCACCAATACCGTCTGGTTGGCGCCGGCCTCGGCGGCGGGCGTGGTCGGCACATCCGCAACGCTCACTACCACCTGGTCAGAATCCTGAAGTGAACCATCAGAGACAGTCACTCGGAACTCAAGTACCGCGCCTCCCGCTCCCACTGCTGGTGCTGTAAATGCGGGCGTAGCCGAGTTAGCACCGCTTATGGTCACCACTGGCCCACTCAATTGCGTCCAAGCGTAGGTTAAGGTGTCTTCATTGGGATCACTCGAGGCCGAGGCATCCAACATCACCACATCTTCCTCATTTACCGACTGATCTGCACCGGCGGACGCCACCGGTGGGCAAGCGCAGGGGGCAACATTGATGATCACCGTGTCGCTATCCATCAAGTTACCCTCGCCGTCGTCGGTCACCGTCAAGGTGAAGGTAAAGGATTCGCCTGTCACCGGGTCAACCTCAGGTGCGGTGAAGCTTGGTGTGGCAGCTGTAGGATTATCCAAGGCTACAGTTGACCCCTGCGTGGAACTACTCATAACCCAGCCATAGGAGAGGTTATCCCCGTCAGGGTCGGAAGACCCGGCGCCATCTAAAGTGACCAGTTCATCAATATCGACATTTTGTCCGACACCGGCTTCAGCATCTGGAGCACGGTTGACGTTAGAGACATTGATGATAATCGGTGCACTGGTGGTAGAGGCCCCCAGGTCCGAAGTACAGACCACCTCAAAACTCAGCGACGCACCACCACTACCCACCGAAGGCACGGTGAACTGGGTTGCACCATTATCCGGAGGCGTTAACACAACATCCGGCCCACTAAGCTGGTTCCAGTCGTATGCAACAATGCTGCCCGATGGGATCGATGATCCTGCCGTTGCATCCATGGCAACCACGGTCAATACACCATTATCCGGATCAGAAAATTCCGTCACATTCTGGTTCGGGCCGGCGACACAAACGGGCACAGGCACATCCCCCACACTGACCACAACGGCATCATCATCCATGTAACCGTCGTCGTCTGTAACCGTCAATGTAAAGGTGAGCGTGTCAGTCGCTGCCGGCGCGGTAAAGGTGACCACCGCGCTGTTGGCATTGGGCGAGAGAGTTACTGGCGTATCACCCATCGCCTGACTCCAGACATAGCTGACCACGGTACCGTCAGTGTCAAAGGAGGCACTGCCGTCCAACGTCACTTCGGTAAACTCCAACACGCCTTGGTCCGGCCCAGACGCCGCAATTGGCGCAGACTGCGCGCCAACATTAATAATTACCGAGTCGGTATCGGGCTGTCCTGCGCTATCAGTCACCGTCAGCTCAAATGCAACCGCACCACCGGTTAAGCCAAAGCAGGGAGTGGTAAAGGTTGGCGACACCGCCGTAGCATCCGAGAGGGTCACACCGGTGCTGGTGGTCTCCTGCCAGGCGAAGGTTAGATCGGCCAACGCATCGATATCATCAAAAGAGTTGGAGCCATTAAGGGTTACCAAAAGACCGCAATCGGTAGTTTGGTCTACACCGGCATCCGCTGTCGGCGCTGCATCCGGCGCAACCGTTACCGTCACTGTGTCGGGTGCTGAGGCATTATCGCCCGGATCCGTTACCACCAAGGAGAAGACCAACGCTTCGGAGCTCGCCACATTGGGTGCCGTGAAGCAGGGCTCTGCTACCGTGGCATCATCGAGAGTTACACCTGTGCCACTGCTTTGTGACCAGAGATAGAGCAACGCTTGAGTATGATCAGGGTCATCTGGCTGGTAAGAGCCGGTACCATCCAAACAGGCGTCTACCCCTTCTGCGGCGTTAAAATCAGCGCCAGCATCCGCTACAGGTGTTAGGTCACCAAGCGGATCATTGGTATCTGGGCCATCCAGAATGCCATCACCGTCTGTATCAGAGTTTACAGGTGAGGTCTCCTCCTGATACTCCTCCAGGTTGGTCGATTCATCGGCATCATCGTCCGAACTTGCATCCGAATCATCCCAACGGTTGTAACCCCAACGCAGTTCCCACCAGTCGGGGATGCCATCGGCGTCACTGTCGTGGTTGGTATCTACGCTAAACTCATTGCCGACGCCTAGAGTATCGACCAGGATTTGATCGTGACGGGGGGTCGAAGCGTGATTCAGATAGGTGTTAAACACCAACAGGAAGCCATCGGGGGGGACAGTGCCGGTCAGCGCCGGGATGATTGTGGAATTCACCGAGCCACCGGAGGCGATATTACCTAAAGCCCAGTTCGCCCATTCGCCTGAAGTACACGTTGACGCCGAGCAGTTGGTAACACCAGCGGTTGCTTCCGGCGCAATGGAGTAGGTCGAAACCATGTGATAAAGCCCGACATCAGCATTCTCCACACCGGATTGGTTATCGGCCGTGAGCGTAAAGTTAATGGCGCTGTCTTCACCCAATGGGGAAGTAAACGATTGGGCTGTGCTAAGGGTCATCACACCACTGGATTCCACCACCGATGAGATACCTGCCCACTCAATGGGGGTCTCCTCACCGGCTGTGCTGGCTTCCACCAACTGCGCATCAATAGTGAGTACTTGTGCATCGACAACATCGCCAGCCACGCTAAGGGTGAATGTCTCATCACGCCAGGTATTGGGGCTGATATTACCAAGCGGCCAAAGAATCTTACCGTCGACCATCTCGTAGCGGCCACTGGCCGAGGTGAAACTGTAACCCGCTGGTATTGCGACTTTTAACAACGCGTTGCCTATCGCCTCTGCTGTGGGGTTACCTACAGAGACTTTAAAGGCTTGCTGCTGCCCGGGTGTGACGTGGAACTCACCAGACTCAATTACCAACTCTGGTGAAAGAGAGCTTTCGAAGAGGATAGTTGGCGTAGTACCCAGCGTGTAATCATTACTGCCATCCATCAACACTGCATGAGCCACCATGGGTTCGCCATCGATGGGACTTTGATCGAATAGCGGGTAGACGATCACCCGGGTTTCACCGGCATCCAGCTGGCCAATGGTATAGACTCCCCACTCGGCTTCGCTGCCGTTACAAACCGACGCAGAACAGCCGGTGGGCGCAGGCAAGGAGGCGGCTGCGCTGAACGCGGCCCGGTTCGGGGCCACCACCCGCAAGACTACATCTGCCAAACTGCTGTTGCCGGTATTCGAAACCACATAGCGGAAGTAACTGAATTGATCGCCGTGCATGCTATCACCGGTTACCGTGACATCCAGGTTAAGATCAACTCCCTCACGAATCACTACGCTCTCGCCAGCTCGAACCAGCGATGGGCCAGCGGTATTGAGCTCGGCTTTGCTGACCAGTACTTCACCGTCACCTAATCCAGTATTGGCTTGCACAGTGACAAAACGCTTACCGGCCACACCGGCATTCAAGGTATTTAAAGGCCAGCTCACCACTCCGCCACTCTCTGTACCGCCATCACTGGCTGACACAAATGTGGTATTGGCTGGCAAGGTCATGGCTAACACCAAATCTTGAACTGCGCTGCCGCCTCGATTGCCGAAGCTCAATTCGTAGTCGAACACCTCTTCAGCCGCAACTACCTGCTTACTCGCTGAGACGTTCAAGTCCAGGCCAGTGGTGGTTTCATAAAGGACAGTGGGTTTTACTCCTAGCGTGTAGTCACCACTGCCTTCGGTCAATAATGCGTGGGTCACCATCGGTTCACCATCGATGGGACTTTGATCGAATAGCGGGTAGACGATCACCCGGGTTTCACCGGCATCCAGCTGGCCAATGGTATAGACTCCCCACTCGGCTTCGCTGCCGTTACAAACCGACGCAGAACAGCCGGTGGGCACAGGCAAGGAGGCGGCTGCGCTGAACGCGGCCCGGTTCGGGGCCACCACCCGCAAGACTACATCTGCCAAACTGCTGTTGCCGGTATTCGAAACCACATAGCGGTAGTAACTGAATTGATCGCCGTGCATGCTGTCACCGGTTACCGTGACATCCAGGTTGAGATCAACTCCCTCACGAATTACTACGCTCTCGCCGGAACGTACCAACGACGGGCCGCCCGTATTGAGTTCAGCTTTGCTCACCAACA